>CAZVZG010000023.1:0-78929 GCA_964630785.1 uncultured Phycisphaeraceae bacterium
GGGGGCGGGTGGGGGGCGGGTGGGGGGCGGGTGGGCGTCCTTGCCGCGGAATCAATCCAGCCAGTCTTTGGCCTTCAGGCGCGCTGGGACATACTCCTCGGTGACGTAGCTGATGTCCTTGGTGATCAGCGACTCAACCTCCATCTTGAATCCGTTGTCGAGCAGGCCCTGGATCTCGCGCTGCCAGCCCTTGTTGCCCTCGAACCACGGGTAGGCGGCGATCTCTTTGGCCCGCTTGGTGTCGGTGTCGGTGAGCATGATCTGCACGTCGTCGCTGAGCTGGCAGGCCTTGTAGTCCTTGGAGCGGATGCCGATGAACTTGGCGTCGGGGATGGCCAGACGCTCGCTCTCGAAGGCGAGCGAGATCGAGCCCTGCTTGATGACGCTGAAGATGTAGTGCCCCCAGGGGTCGCAGTCGAGCAGGCAGTAGATGGGCAGGCCGAGCTCCTGGTTGAGGCGGCGGAGCAGGCGGCGCACGCCGCGGGTGGGCTGGCCGCTGCCCTCGGTGAGGATGCAGTTGTGCTTCTCCCAGAAGCGGTCCTCGTTGAAGCGGCCCCAGACGGTGTCCTTCTCGACGTGGAGGACGAACTTGGCCTCGCACTTCTTGAACTGGATGACGTCGGGCTCGACGATGCCGGGGATGGCGTACCCGCCCGTGCCCATGCGCCGGCAGTCGATCTCGTCGCCGTTGTCGACGATGGTGATGTTGCCGACCATCGTGCCGCGTTTTTTGGCGTAGATGTGGAGCTCTTCGCGCAGGGCCTGCAGGCTGACCTCGAGGTCTTCGAGGATGCCGTCCGACTCGTCCTGATCGGCGAAGGTTTTTTCGCCGTTGGTTCCGGCGACGGTGTGCAGGCCCTTGTAGAACATCGCGCGGAGGCTGAGGGTCTTGTCCGCGTCGATGAGCTGTTTGACCGAGTTGCTGTGCAGGCACGTCTGCATGAACTGCTTGGCCTGGTTGAGGTTGAAGAGCAGGCGCTCGGCGGTGGCGTCGCCCATCTGCAGGATGCCCTGTTTCTTGTTCCAGACCGTGTTGCTGCGGGTGCGCAGGGGGATGTCGAGCTTGGGCTCGCGCCCGGCGAAGGACTTCTTGGCGACATCGTCGGCGAACTCGACGATCTTGCCGAGTGTGCGAGCGTCGCGTTCCTGGATGCGTTTGGACGTGCCGCCGACGGACGGGCGGCTCGATGCGGACTTCTTGGCCATGGGCACTCCGTTGCCACGGGAATCGGGCGGGGTTCATTGAGGGCACCGATCTCACCACTGAGCACACCGAGATCACAGAGAAGAGCCTTGGTTCCGATGGGATTCCTGCACGTCTTCGTGGTCTCTGTGGCCTCTGTGGTGAAATTCCGGCCGCGAAGTGAACCGTGTTGGGGGAAGGGGGACGGGCGACTTGGATTCGGCAAGAGTGTACGGGCTGTGCGACATCTTGATCTGGGAGGGACAGAGGGGTTTGACAGCCAGCCAGCGGCGTGATAGCGTTGGCCCAGCATCAAGAGTCCCGGGAAGCCTTACTCACCCGGGCGGCAACCGAGCCGGCGTCAGAATCGACGGTCGCGGTGCCGAGGCCAGCCCCTCTGCGGGGGAGCGATGCGGTCCGACGGATCACCCGTGGGTGATTCCCGAAGACAAAACGGGTGGCGACGTTCGCCACCATCCCCGCGAAGCGAGCCGCTCGTTGATGCCGTGAGGAGTTCACGGCATGTCGCGTTTCAACCAGTCGTATTCACCGTCCAGACCCACCGAGCGGCCCGCCGGCGCGGCGGAGGCCGGTATCGCCACGAGGGCCCTGCACGGGCCGCCGGCACGGCCGGACGCCGGCGCGGGGCGCTCGCGGAGGTCGGGGCCGCTGGTGGGGGCCCTGTCGCAGTCCACCACCTTCCACCAGTCGCGGATCGGCGCGTGCGACGGGCCGACGTACTCGCGAGTGGCCAACCCGAGCGTGGACGAGTTGGAGGTGGTGCTCGGCGCGCTGGAGGACGCCCCGCCCGCCGTGACGTTTGGCACGGGCCTGGGGGCCGAGGCGGCGCTGTTCCTGGCGATCCTGCGTGCGGGCGACCACGCCGTGGTCGGCGAGGCGATCTACGGCGGAACGACCCGCCTGTTCCGTCAGGTGCTCAGCGAACTGGGGATCTCGTCCACGTTCGTCGATCCGACGGATCCCGAGAACGTGCGCCGGGCGATCACCGCCCGGACCAAGCTCGTGTTCATCGAGACGCCGGCGAACCCGACGCTGAAACTGACCGACATCGCGGCCGTGGCGGCCGTCGTGCGCGAGACGGGGCCGGGCGCGTTGCTCGCCATGGACAACACGTTCCTGACGCCGGTGCTGCAGCGTCCGCTGGACCTGGGCGCGGACATCAGCGTGTACTCAACCACGAAGCTCATCGAGGGCCACTCGACGGCCTGCGGCGGGGCGATCATCGCCAGGAACGGCGCCCTGCTCGACAAGGTCCGCTGGGTCCGCAAGTGCACCGGCGGCATCCAGGCTCCGTTCAACGCCTGGCTCACCACGCGGGGGATCAAGACGCTGCCGCTGCGCATCCGCGAGCAGTCCCGCAACGCGCAGGCGGTCGCGGAATGGCTCGCCGCGTGCCCCGACGTGTCGGTGGTCCACTACCCGGGCCTGGCGGACTTTCCGCAGCGCGACCTGGCGGAACGCCAGCACGCAGAGGGCTTGCACGGCAACGTGGTCAGCTTCGAGGTGGCGGGTGGCGCCGAAGCGGGGCGGCGCGTGCTCGAGGGCACGTCCCTGTGTTCGCTGGTGGAGCACGTGGGTTCGGTCGAGACACTTCTGACGCACCCGGTCACGATGACGCACGCTGACGTGCCGCCGGAGCAGCGTCGGGCCGCGGGCATCACCGACGGGTTGATCCGCCTGTCGGTTGGCCTGGAAGAGCCGGCGGAGATCATCGCGGACCTGTCCGCGGCGATCGCGGCGGCGCACGAGGATGCGAGGATCGGCAACGGCGTGGGCCCGGAGCAGACCGTCGCCGCGACACGGGCGGGAGGTGTAGCGTGAGCAGCCCGCTGATCGTTCTGAAGTTCGGCGGATCGGTGCTGCGTGACGAGGACGACCTGCACGCGGCCACCCACGAGGTCTACTCGTGGGTCCGGCGCGGGTGGAAGGTCGTCGCCGTGGTGTCGGCGTTCGAGGGCGAGACCGATCGGCTCGTGGCCCAAGCTCATCGCTACGGCGATGCCCCGACACCCGAAGCCCGGGCCCTGCTCACCGGGACGGGCGAGCTCAGCTCGGCTTCGATGCTGGCCCTGGCACTGGATCGGTCGGGGATCGGCGCGACCGTGGCCGCGCCGTGGACCGTCGGCCTGCGGGCCGAGGGCGATCCGCTGGACGCCTTCCCGGTGGGGATCGACCGGGCCGCGTTCGAGCGGCTATTGGGCGAGCACGACGCGGTGGTTGTGCCGGGGTTCATAGGGCTCGATGAACGGGACCGACTAGTGCTGCTCGGGCGTGGCGGATCGGATCTGAGCGCGCTGTTCCTGGCCGAGCGGCTGCGGGCGCTCAAGTGCCGCCTGGTCAAGGACGTGGACGGTCTGTACGAGCACGATCCCGCGGCCGCGGGAGGGGGTCGAGGCGGGCGGGCCGCGCCGCGCCGGTACGCCACGCTCCCGTGGTCCGAGGCGATCAAGCTCGACGGCGGGATCGTGCAGCACAAGGCGATCCGCTTCGCGGCCGAGCGGCGGGTTCGGTTCGAGGTCGGCTCGATCCTGCGGCCGGACCCGACGCTCGTGGGCGACCACCCGCTGGCGTTCGCGTCGGGCAGCGGCGGGGCGACGCGCCCGCTGGGCGTTGCGCTGCTGGGTTGCGGCACGGTCGGGCTGGGCGTTCACCAACTGCTCACGTTCTGGCCGGAGCGCTTCCGCGTAGTGCGGGTCGCGGTGCGGGACCTCGAAAAGGCCGCGGCCGCCGGCGTCGAGCGTTCGTTGCTGACCGACGATGCCGTGGCCGCCGCAACGGATCCGAACGCCGACGTCATCGTCGAGGCGTTAGGGGGTGTCGAGCCGGCGACGGCGGGTATCAACGCGGCGCTCCGGCGGGGCGCCGTGGTAGTGACCGCCAATAAGGCCGCGCTGGCGGCGAACGCCGCCGATCCTCTCTGGCAGGAGGCGATCGAGGACGGGCGGCTTCGCTGCTCGGCGTCGGTGGGTGGTGCGGCCCCGGTGCTGGAGGCGATCGGCCGCATCCGAGATCGCCACGAGATCGTCCGTATCGACGGGATCATCAACGGCACGACCAACACCGTGCTGGAACTTGTCGCGGCCGGACGCCCGTTCGGCGAAGCGGTGAGCATTGCCCAGCGCACGGGGCTGGCCGAATCCGACCCGTCGCGCGATCTGGAAGGGCTGGATGTTGCGGACAAACTCGCCGTCCTTTCGAGGCTCGCGTGGGGCGTTGAGCTGGACCCGGAGCGGGTCCGCCGGATTGGCCTGAACGCCGAGAGCTTGGCCGCGGCCACCGCGGGCGCGGCCGCAACGGAAGTGGTCAAGTTTGTCGCGACGTTGGAACGCACGGGCGAGGGGGGAGCGGGAGGAGGGGGGGCGGGCGTTTCGGCGCGGGTCGCGCCGATCGCGATCGACGCGGCGCACCCGCTGGCGCAGACTCGCCACGAGTGGAACGCGCTCATCGTGGCCACACGCTCGCCTTTTCAAGCGGGCACGCACACGGTCCGTGGCAAAGGCGCGGGTCGTTGGCCGACCGCAGAGGCGGTGTTCGCGGATGTTCTGGACGCCTGGCTGGAAGCGCGGCCGGAGGTGCGGTGCGCGCCGGCGGTCAGGGAGGCGGCGCTTGTCGCGTAAGCCGCCGGCCCCGCCGGTCACTCGGTGAAGTCCCGTCGCCAACTCCCCGGGTCGCGGCCCATCTTCAGCCCCAGGTCGGCGAGCGACCGCATCACCCGCTCGTCGAAGGTGTTTCCGTTGGGTGCGATCCAATCGGGAGGGATGGCTACGTAGCGGAACTCCACGTCGTAGCCCTTCTCGTTCATGGCCTGGGATTGTGAATACAGGTGACGCAGCTCCACGGCCGTGCTCGATCGGATGGCGGTGGCCAGGCTCGCCTTGGTGATGCTCAGCCACGTCGGCTGAACGATCTGCGCGCCGGTGTGGAGCTGGTTGTTGATGATGACCCAGAAGCGGAGCCTGGGAAAGGGCTCGTCGGGGTGCGCGGCCTTCCAGAGCGCGGGCGGGGCCTTGGGGCTCAGCCAGTTGGCGCCGTAGAGAATGTTGCTGGTGGTGCCGCCGTCGACGTAGAGCGAGCCGTCGATGACCACCGGGGGGAGCACCGCGGGGATCGCGGCAGAGGCCATGAGGATGGAGATCACCCGGTCGTTGTCGCCCGAGGCGTCGGCAACTTCGGCCTCGCGCCCCAGGTCAAAGGGTCGCATCGCGCCTACGTCGAGGTTGGTGGCGTTGACGGCGAGCACGCGGTTGGCGCGGGACTCGGCGGCGATTCGCCCGATCATCGCGGCGTCGATGCTCGCCTCCAGGTCGCTTCTGAGCCCCGCGTCGTCCATGAACGACTCGTTGCCGGGCAAGAAGAAGAACAGCCCGCGCGTGCGGAACCAGCCGGGTTTGGGCGAGGAATACAAGTCCACGAGCCGGTCGTACGACGGGTCGTCGCCGATGAAGGCGAAGGGCGCGATCAGGGCGCCGGTGGAGACACCGGTCACCACGTCGAAGTGGGGGCGGACGAACTGCGGGTCTTTGACCGTTCCCCAACCCTTGAGGAACCCCGCCCCGAACGCGCCGTAGTCGCCGCCGCCGGAGAGTACGAGGATGTCGAGCGTGGGTTCAGGCGCTGGGCCGTCGGCGTCGGTCGGGGCTTGCGACTTCTCGTATTCCTGCTGCATCCGCGCGAGCATCTTGCGGTTGGCGCCGACGGTGTCGGCGCGGGCGGCGGTGAGGTAGCGCTCGCGGACGGCGCGGAGCTCGTCCGTGTTGAGCGCGGGGCGGCTGGCCGCGCATCCGGCGAGCGCGATCGCGGCCGCCAGCAGGAGCAGCGGTAAGGCGGCGAGGACGCATCGACGGAGCGGGGGTGGCGTGTGCGGGCTCATGGCCGGAGCCTACCACGCCGGCGGCCGGCGCGCGGGCACCGGCGGCCTCGACGGAGCGTGCTCGCGCGTCACCGGGCGTCACTTGCCCTCGGTCAGCGTCATCTGCCGGTCGAACTCGAGCCGGAACCTGTACTCGACGGACTCCGCGTTGGTGCCTGTCTTGCCGCCGGGCACGGGCAGGTCCCAACGCAGGATGTTGTGCTTGCGCTCGGTCTCCAGATAGTCCTTGTCGGTGCTGAGCTCGGGCGATTGCGAGACCAGCGTGACCTTGATCTCGCTGCCCTTGGGGCTGGGAAGGCGGTCGAGCAAGCGAACCGGGGCCGCCGATTTGCCGAAGTTCTCGATCGACAGCCTGTAGGTGAACTCGACGATCTTGTTGCCGCCCTGCACGGTCTCGGTGCGCTCCACGAGCTCCTTGGAGGCCCGCAGAGAGGTGTCGATGCCGAACCCGGCGCGGAAACTCTCGCCCGCGGCGACCGTCGGCACGCCGCCGGAGCCGACAAACTCGCCCGCGACGTAGCTCGCGGCCGGTCCGGCCAACAGGAGCAACCCGCCGTTGTTGGTGATGCGGGCCTCGTTGTAAACATACTGCGTGAGCGTCGGCGTGGCCAGCTTGCTCAGCGTCGCGGGAAGGGTCATCTGAGCGATCTGGATGAGCTGCTGGTCGGCGCGGCTGGGCATGCTCGTGCGTGAGGCGACCTTGTACGTCACGCTCACGCCCTCGTCGCCCTGGCGCACCTCGACCGGCTCGGCGCGGCTCTTGCGATCGAAGCGGCTGTTGGAGACCAGGTCGAGCAACTGGCTCTGGTCGGCGAGGTTGTTGAGCCCGTCGTCGAGCGAATACACGACGGCGCCGGGTTCGGCGGGCTGGTCAGCGCCGCCGGACCCCGCCTGCACGGGCGTCCCGGCCGCGGTGGGCGTGAACTGCAGGGTCACGGAGTTCATGTTGCGGTTCCGCTCCTCGGCGCGGAGCTGCTCGCTGATCGCCTGCTTGGCCGCGGCGTAGTCCTTGTCGCGCAGCGTGGCCAGGGCGTCTTGCTCGCCCTGATCGGGCGCGGCCAGCGCGATCGAGAGCGGTTGGAGCGACGGGCCGGCGGCGACCAGCGCGGGCGTGGCCGTGCTGAGCGTGAGTTGCACGTTGGACCAGTCCTCGCCGCTCATCTGCTGCACCGAAGCCTGGTATTCGAGCGAGGCCGAGTCGGCGCCGGTCCCGGCGATGCGCAGGTTGTACGACGGGCTCCAGTTGGCGCCGCTCACGAGGTAGCTCAGCCTCACCTTGGGGCCGGGCTTGGCCGCGTTGAGGAACACCACCGCTTCCCTCGCGGTGCGGGAGGTCGAGGCTGTCAGGGCGGAGAGCTCTCGCTCCTTCAGATCGACCGCATCACCGAGTGTGCGAAGCTGGAGGGCGAGCTTCTGGGCCTCGTCGGACTGCGTCTTTCGCCGGGTGGTGATCAGGTCGGTGAGCTGCGTGAGCGTCTGGGCGTTGAGCACGCCGCTCTTGAGTTCGGTCTGGGCGGTGGGCGCGACGAACGCTTCCAGTTTGTCGAGGTATTGCTGCTCCCACTGCAAGTACTTCTGCTGGGCCTTGGCGGCGTTCAGCGCGTCGCTGGCGTCGCGCACGGCCTGTTCGGCCCGTCGGACGCTCTCGCGGTTGTCCTCACCAACGGGCCGTACGCGGTAGCTCACACTCCGCACCTCGACACCGTCGGTGCTCTCGGCGTAAAGACTTCCGGGGATGATGGCTTCGGGCAGATCGGTGACGACGACCTCGCGCAGGCCCGGTCCGCCGGGCACGTCGATCATACGGGTGACCAGCGCCTGCCCCCGGTACACCGTCACCGCGTCGATCGTTCCCGCGATGATGTTGGAGTCGGGCGTCGCGGTGGCCCCTGTCCCCGCCCCCCCTCTCTCCCCTCCCCGCGGCTGCGCGGGCGCGGCCGAGACGGGGGCCGACAGGCCGCACACGGTAACGAGCGCGGCGATGGACAGCGCGGCGAGCGGACGGGGTCGGGACGGGCGGACGGTTGAGGGCGACGGCATTCGGAGGCTCCCGGGAGAGGGGGGGAAGGTTCTCGCACGCGCAGGCGGGTCCCCGCGGGCGATCGCCGCAGGGCGCGTCCGATGGCATGGCCGACCGGGATTGGGCGTCTCCGAATCTGTCAGAACAGACCGGGCGGCTCGTCCACCGGCACGAGCTTGCCGTTGACCAGCCGCTTTCTCGGCTTGGGGGCCTTGGCGCCGGCGGCGGGCTTCGAAGGCGAGGAGGGGGGAGCAGCCGGAGGGGGGGTGGGGGGCGCGGCGGAAGCTCGCTTGTGTGACCCCGTGTCCGGCACCGTGCGGGGCTTCTTCTCCGGCTTGCCGCGAGATCGCTTCACGGGCTTAGTGTCGATCAGGGCGGGCTCGTCGTCGTCCTTGTTCATGGCCGCGACCTTGAGCATGGCGGCTTCGGTCGCAGACTGGGCGAAGGGATCCTTGCCCTTGCCGGAGCGTGGGGAGGGAGAAGGGGAGGGTGCGGCCGCGGGGCCGGCGGACTCAACGACGATCACGCCCTCCTGGTCGGCGGGGTCTTCCTCCTTCACTTTCTTACCCTCATCGTCGAGCTGCACGTCGGCGATGGCGGTGCGTTTCTTGGCCTGGGCGAGGAGCGCGTCGTAGAGTTTCTTGGTCTCCGTGCCGTTGATGGCGTTGACGGCCTTGGCGATCTCACCGATGTACCGCTCGAAGACGTCGCGGCGCTCGGCCTCACGCTTCATCTTCATCCGCTTGCGGAGGTACGTGCCGAGCTTGCGCCCGCACTCCATGAGCGCGAGCTTCATCTCCTTGCGGATCTCGTCGTAATCAGCGATGGCCTCCTTGCTCTCGCTGGTGAACGGCACCCACACGCTGGCCATGTGGATCATGATGACCAGCGGCCCGACGGGCACGCTGGAGCGGGGTTGCTGGAGGTCGTAGTTGCGCCAGTTGGTTTCGGCGACGGCCTTGAAGCTGGAGCACGCCGACTGCTGGAACAGCAGCGGCACGCGGTTGGCAAAGCGGATTACGCGGGCGGAGTCGTCGGCCCCGAGCTCTCCGCCGAAGGCGATCGCGGCCTCGATGAGGAACGGTCGCCCGCGGTACACGGCGGCGTCGCGGCTGGAGGCCGCGTAGAACTCGGCCCGCACGCCCTTGAACATGCCCTTGAGCAGTTGCTGCACACCGATGGGCGCCAGGCAGTCGGTCGGGGGCGGGGGCAGGCGAGATTCCTGCAGCTCCTTGAAGAGTTTTTCGGCGGTCTGGTGGTCGACGTCGCCGACCTTCGTGCGGCTGGTGAGCCCGACGGCTTTGCAGAACTCGCCGGCGGTGTTGGCGCTGACGCGGCTGAACTTGTCCTGCAGGAAGTTGTACAGCGTGTAGCCCCGTTCCTCCTGCTCGCTCTCCTTGAGCATCTGAAGAAGGATGCCCAGCTCGATGCCTTTGGGGTGGGGCTGAATCTCCTTGGTCTCGGGCGGAAGCTCCTCGACGGCGCGCGGGAAGATGATGACGCCGCCGGACTCGGTTGTGACCTCGGGCTCGGTCTTCGGCGAAGAACCCGCGGCAGAGTCTTCGTGACTGTCCGAGGGCGGTGCTTCGGCCGGCTGCTCTGCGACCTTCTTGCCGCGCCCCTTGAGGAGCGGCACGTCGTCGTCCTCGGCCGCGCTCTCGCGGCTGGGCGGGACCAGCGTGATCCTCGCGTGCGGGTTGGCGATCGCGGTGAGTTCGAGGAACTCGTCCACGCTGCCGCGCCCCTTCTGGTAGCGGCCTTCGAGCTCGATGCTCACGCTCGTGCCGGTGGGGTAGTCGCGGGGCGAGAGGAACTCCCCGTTCTCGGCCAGCGCGCGCGTGCCGGCGGTGACGTTCCGGAGCCGGGAGAGAGGAAAGTCGTCCGTCTCTTCGTCGACGGTCACCTCGGCCCGGTTGGTCTTGGTGTTCATCGCCAGTTCGATGTGATGAGCCGGCTTGTGGGAACTGGGGCGGGTCTGGATCATCATCGGTTTGCCGGTGGTGATCAGCCCGTACATCCCCGCGGCGGAGATGCCGATGCCCTGCTGCCCCCGCGACATCTTCAGGCGATGGAACTTGGAGCCGTAGAGCAGCCGCCCAAAGATGTTCTCCACCTGCTTGCGGACGATGCCCGGTCCGTTGTCGACGATCGTCACGCGGTAACGAGACTGCTTGGCGCTCGACGGTCGGTCGGGCTGCAAGTCCTCGATCACCACGGACACGTCGGGCAGGATGCCCGCCTCCTCGCAGGCGTCGAGCGAGTTGTCCACGGCCTCCTTCACGGTTGTGAGCAGGGCCTTCCGTGGGTTGTCGAAGCCGAGCAGATGGCGGTTCTTGGCGAAGAACTCGGACACGGAGATGTCGCGCTGGCGCGCGGCCATCGTCTCGGCCGTGACCTTCGGGCCGGGAGCAGGCTTCTTCTTCACGCGTGGGTTCTCTACATCGGGTTCCGCGATCGCCGGCATGATTCAGCCCTCCGTGGCCGCTGGGGCGCCCTCGCCCGCGCACTATATCGTCGATCGCGGTCCGATTCAGGGAGCCGATCGCGCAAGCGATCGGTCGGGGAGGACAGCGCGACCATCACAGGGCCCATTCGGTGGCCGGTGGAACGCCGTTGGTGGTCTGTATCACCCGCGATCTCTCAGGTTTTTCTTGTCCTCCCCTATCCGATTTCGTTCGACCCGCCGCTTGCGCGGCTGGGCTCTCTGGCCGCTCTATGGTTGTTTCCCCGCGTCCGACCACCCCCAGGAGCACCCACGGCATGAGCGGTCTGAGCGAGTCTCTGGCGGCCATCGCGAAATCTCCCGTGCTGCTCGTCGCCAGCGACTTTGACGGCACGCTGGCGCCGATCGTGAACCGGCCCGCGGCCGCGCGGATCGACGAGCGGGCCTGGGAGGCTCTTCGGACGCTCTCGGAACTGCCGCACACGCACGCGGCCGTGGTGACGGGCCGGGCCCGGGCGGACGTGCTGGAACGCGTGCCGCAGTTGCTGAAGTCGCCTGTGAAGGTCGTGGGCAGCCACGGGCTCGAAGACGGCCGGTCATCGGCGATCCGGCTGGACCCCGAGTGCACGGATCGACTGGCGAGCGCGAGGTCGCTCGTCGAGGCGGAGGCGGCCGCGCTGCCCGGGTCGCTCGTCGAGTGCAAGCCCGCATCGGTGGCGCTGCACGTGCGCATGGCGGAACCGGATAAGGCCCGCGGTTCGGTGGAGAAGATCACCGCGCGTGCGGCGGAATTGGGCCTGCACGTCCTGACTGGCGATCACGTGCTCGAACTGTTCGTGGTGGTCCCCGGAAAGGGCAACGCCGTCGAAGCACTTCGCCAGCGCTGTGGGGCGACCGCGACCGTGTACATCGGCGACGACACGACCGACGAGAGCGTGTTTGCGGCGCTCCGCGATGACGAGGTGGGGATCAAGGTCGGTTCGGCGGAGACGGCCGCCGACATGCGCGTCGGTTCACAGGCCGACGTCGCGGGCGTGCTCGAAGAGTTGCTCGCCGATCGGCGGGCCTGGCTCGCCGCGCGCCGCCTCACGCCGATCAACCACCACTCGATGCTGAGCGACCAGCGCACGGTCGCCATCCTCGACCCGGAGGCGACGCTTGTTTGGGCGTGCTTTCCGCGGATCGATTCGGCGCCGGTCTTCTCGTCGCTGCTCGACGGGGGCGAACGCGGCCTGTTTTCGGTGCATCCCTCGCCCCGGCCGGAGACACCACCCTCGCAGAAATATGATGGCGACTCGTTCGTCCTGGTGACCGAATGGGGAGGAACTGGGCAGGGGGACGGAGACCAAGGGCCGACGCTGAGGGTCGTTGACTACTTTGATTGCACGGCCGGGCGCCCGTTTCAGCGGGCCGGACGGGACGAGCTGGTGCGCGTGCTTGAAGGGAGCGGCGTCGCCGCGGTGCGGTTCGCGCCGCGTCTGGATTTCGGGCGTGCGCCCACGCGCCTGCAAGTGCGGGACGGCGGATTGGAAATCGACGGTTGGCACGATCCGGTCGTGCTCCGATCGCCTGGCGTGGCGTGGAGGGTTGTCAACGAGGGCGGGCACGACACGGCGAGCGCCGAGATCGATCTCTCCGCGGGCCCGGTGACGCTCGAACTCCGCTACGGCACAGCCAGCCTCCGTTCGTCCATGCTGGAAGAATCGGCGCGGCGGGAGCAGACACGTCGGTTCTGGTCAGGCTGGGCGGGCACGCTGCGCCTGCCGCGGACGCACACCGGGCTCGTCCGGCGCAGCGCGTTGGCGATCAAGGCACTCTGCCACGGGCCGAGCGGCGCCATCGCCGCGGCCGCCACCACCAGCCTGCCCGAGCACCTCGGCGGCGTGCGCAACTGGGACTACCGCTACTGCTGGATCCGCGACGCCGCGATGGCGGCGGCGTCTTTGGTGAGGCTCGGGAACACGGGCGTTGCCTTGAAACTGCTTGATTGGTTTGTCCAAGTGGTGGAAAGTTGCGAATGCCCGGAGCGGCTGCGCCCGCTGTACACCGTTACGGGCAACCTGCTCGGCCCGGAGGCGGAGATTCCCGAACTCTCCGGGTATGGCGACAGCAGGCCGGTGCGGGTCGGCAACGCCGCGACCCACCAGGTGCAGCTCGACGTGTTCGGGCCCGTGGTCGAACTGGTCGCGATGTTGGCCGAGCGGGGCGCACCGGTTACGCCCGAGCAGTGGCGGTTGGTTGAGGCGATGGTCCGGGCCGTCGAACTCCGATGGACCGAGCCGGACCACGGCATCTGGGAGCTCCGCGGGCCCAAGCGACACCACGTGCACACCAAGGTCACCTGCTGGTTGGCGGTCGATCGGGCGCTGCGGGTCGCCGAATGCGCGATGGGCGCCTCGCGACCGGCCTGGGTCGAACTGCGCAGGAAGATCGCCTCGGACGTCCTTGAGCACGGGTTCAGCCAACGCGCGGGGTTCTTCACGGCGGCCTACGGCGACGACTCGGCGGACGCCTCGGCGCTGCACGTTGGCCTGCGCGGGCTCTTGCCCTCCGACGACCCACGCTTCGCGGCCACCGTCGAGGCCGTAGATCGCGAACTTCGCGACGGCCCGGTGGTGCACCGGTATCTGAGCGACGACGGACTGCCCGGGCGCGAGGGGGCGTGGGTCATCTGCTCGTGCTGGCTGGTGGAATCGCTCGCGCTGATCGGGCGCGTGGATGAGGCCAAAGCGCTGTTCGATCGGGTTGTCACGCTGGCGGGCCCGACGGGCCTGCTTGCCGAGGAATGGGACGAGGGCCACGGTATCGCGCTGGGCAACTTCCCTCAGGCGTATTCACACCTGGGCGTGATCGACGCGGCCGTCGCGCTCGATGCCCACACGCCCAAGTGAACGGTTCCATCGGCCGTTATCGGTCGCCGCAGAGGTTGTTCGCCGCTCGTATCAACCTCCCTGGACTGGCCGGCGCGCCGTTGTGGGGCGATAGTTGCTCAATGTTCATCCATGCCGCCCTTGTGGCGCTGTCGCTCGCACTCGTTCCTGCGGCCTCAAAGTCATCTGACTTGAGGGCTGCGGTGACCTCCGGCGACGGCCCGTCGCTGACCTTCGAGCGCACGATCATCGACCTCGGTCCGGTGAGCGACGAGAGCGTGATCCGTCAGCCGTTCACGTTTGTCTATTCCGGGCTGCGCCGGACGAAACTGGCGATCGAGCACTGTCACTTCTGCCCCGCGCCCGAGACCGATCGACCGGTGTACGAGCCGGGCCAGTCGGGCTTTGTGATCCTCGAACTCGACCCCCTGGGCAAGCACGGCGACATCCAGACCACAGCGGACGTCTCGATCCCCGGAGAGCCGGACTCACACGTGCAGTTGCAGCTCAAGGCCGGCGTTCACCCGCGTTTCATGGTGCGCCCCGAGTTCCTGACTCTCCGCAATGTGCTGCGCGCCGATGGGACCGACGCGACCGTCGTGTTCATCGGGCGCAAGCCCGGCTTCGAGGTCAAGTCGGTCAAGACCGAGTCGCCGTGGGTCGAAGCCGAACTGATGCCGGTCCGTGAACTTGACGACCTCGGCGACGCCTGCCGCGCGTACGACGTGAAGGTGCACCTCAAGCCGGGCCTGCCCCTGGGCGACTTCAAGGCCGTGGTCAAAGCCGAGACCAACGACACCGACCGGCCGGTGATGGGGACCACGATCGGCGCCGAGGTCGTGGGCGACCTGACCACCGACCTCGACCACGTCTCGGTCGGGTGGCTCACGCAGCGGCAGCGGTACGCCGCGTCCTTCGTCGTGTCCACGCGATCGAACAGGCCGCTCTTTTACGGCAGCGTGCGCCTGGAGGCCCGGCCAGACCGGGGCATGGGGCCGATCGCGCTGGACGTGGAGCCGGGGGACGAACTGGGCACGCTGCGGGTCCGGGTGTTCGGCGTCGCCCCTCAGCACCCGGCGCAGCGGATCGAGGCCGACATCGTTGTGACCGAGGAGGACGCGTCCGGGAAGGTCGTCGACGAGGTCACGGTGCCGATCCGGATGGGTGTCCGGTCCAACCGGATCCTGCGATGACTCCCGGGCATCGTCTTCCCCCGTCGCGCTTTGCCTGTTCCAATCGATGACCCTATCCTTGGCCCACAACTCGACGCGGCCGTGGCGGAACTGGCAGACGCGCTAGATTCAGGTTCTAGTGGGCTCACACCCGTGGAGGTTCGACTCCTCTCGGCCGCATGAAACTCCCGTCCGGGCGACCAGAATCGGTCGCCCGGCGTTCTTTTTGGATTTGATTCGGGAGGAATGGCCACGGATCTACACGGATCAGGCCCGGGAGTCCTTGATCCTGCATGAATCCGAAAGTGCCAACGCGGAGCCGTCTCTTGACACTTCGAGAGAATCCGTGTCGCTCCGTGCGATCCGTGGCGGATTGACCAGCCCCTCCCACGGTACCATGGCCCCCCGTGGCGCTGATCTACTGCGGCATCGACGAAGCCGGCTACGGCCCGACTCTGGGGCCGCTGTGCGTCGGTTGCGCGGTGCTGCGCGTCGATGATTGGACCGAGGGCGAACCCGCGCCCGATTTGTGGTCGATGCTGAGCCGGGCCGTGTGCCGCGAGGGTGCCGACAAGCGGCGCCGCATCGCGGTCGATGACTCCAAGAAACTCAAACTCGCCAACTCGTCTGTTCGCCGGCACCCGCTGTACCACCTTGAACGGGGTGTGCTCTCGTTCATGGCCTGCGTGGACGGTCGCGCCAACGGCCCGCCCGTGCCGAAGACCGATCAGGCGTTCTTCGCGGACGCGGGCGTATCCGCGGCGACCGAGCGCTGGTACAGCCTCGACCCGGCGCCGTGCCCGTGCGGTTCGAGCGCGGAGGAACTCGCGATCGCCTCGAACACGCTGCGGTTGGCGCTGGCCGAGGCCGCGGTGGCGGTGCAAGGCGTGCGCTGCGAGGCCGTGTCCGAGTCGGTGTTCAACGAGCTTTTCGACGCCGCGGGCACGAAGGCCGCGGTGACCGAGTCGGTGCTGGTGCGATACCTCGCCGACGTGTGGGAGCGGCACGCGGGCGAAGAAGTACAGGGGGGCGGGGTACGCGTAGTGTGCGACCGGCAGGGAGGGCGGACGCAGTACGCGGGGATGCTGGCCCGCACGTTCCCGGACGCGACCGTCACGACGATCGCGGAGACCGCCGCCCAGAGCAAGTACGAGGTCCGGTCCGGCCCGCGGCGGATGTCCATCGCGTTCGTGGTGGAGGCCGAGTCGGCCCACCTGCCCGTCGCCCTGGCGTCCATGATCGCCAAACTCACGCGGGAGATGCTCATGGCGAGGTTCAACCGCTATTGGTGCTCGCGCATCCCGGAGCTCAAGCCGACGGCCGGTTATGCGCTGGATGCGAGACGTTGGCTGCGCGACGTGCACGGCGCGATCTCGCCGCAGGAGCGGCGGGCCCTGGTGCGGAGGGCCTGAGCGGTGAGCGAATCGCGCGACATGCTCAACCTGGCGGCGCGGCTGGCGATGCGGGCCGCCGGCGACGTCGAGCCCAACCCGCTGGTTGGGTGCGTGTTGGTCGCGCCGGGCCCGGGAGAGCCGGGCGACAGGATCATCGGGCTCGGTCATCACCGGTTCTTCGGTGAGGCTCATGCGGAGGTCGAGGCCCTGGTCGATTGCCGCCGGCGCGGGTGTGACCCGCGCGGGGCGACGATGTACGTCACGCTCGAGCCCTGCAACCACACGGGCAAGCAACCGCCCTGCACAGAGGCGATCATCGCGGCGGGCATCGCGCGGGTGGTGTGCGCCAGACGCGACCCCAACCCTGCGGCCGCGGGCGGGGTCGAGCGGCTGCGGGCCGCGGGCATCGTGTGCGACTTCGACAACTCCAGCGATGCGGCGACGCACCTGGCCGATCCGTTCGCCAAGCGTCTCTCGACCGGGCTTCCGTGGGTGATCGCCAAGTGGGCGCAGACGATCGACGGCTGGATCGCGACGCGCACGGGCGAGAGCAAGTGGATCTCCGGCGAACCCTCGCGCCACCGGGTGCACCACCTCCGCGCCCGCGTCGATGCCATCGTCACGGCGATCGGCACGGTGCTGAGCGACGACCCGCTGCTCACGGCCCGGCTCGGCCACGCGCCCCGGCGCATCGCCCGGCGCGTGGTCATCGATCCGCAGTTGGAGATCCCCGTCGAGGGCCGTCTGGTGCAATCGGCCCACCAGGGCCCGGTCATGGTCGCGACGACGCAGGCGGCGCTCATCCGGCGCGGCGCGGTGGCGAGGCGGCTGGCCGACGCGGGTGTTGACGTCATCGCGTCGGTGGCCGATGGGCCCATCCCCGTGGCCGATCTATTGCGGTACCTCGCCGCGGAGCACGACGCGACCAACGTGCTTATCGAGGCGGGCGCGGGGCTCCTGGGGCGTCTGTTCGCGAGCGACCTCGTCGATGAGGCCGTGGTGTTCATAGCGCCCA
Organism: uncultured Phycisphaeraceae bacterium; assembly: GCA_964630785.1. Lineage (GTDB taxonomy): Bacteria > Planctomycetota > Phycisphaerae > Phycisphaerales > UBA1924 > JADLCX01. The sequence goes on from CAZVZG010000023.1 coordinate 16,989, forward strand.
AGCTGCTGGGCGACGAGGCGGCCGTCCCCGTCGCCCGCGGCGGGGCCATCAGCAGACTGGCGGACGCACGCCTGTTCCGACCGATGCGGGTAAGGCGGCTCGGAGACGACGTGATGATCCGCTACTGCCGACAGCGGGTAGAAGGTGGGGGGGAGGGGAGTGGGGCGGAGGGAGGCGAGAGTGCACCGGCGAGCGAGGCCCCGGGTCGCAAGGAATCGAAAGAGGGCTGAGCCCGGGATGCTCCGGGCGAGCACGCTTGGAGTTACACGAAACGCATGTGGTCCTGAACCGTCGCCATGACCCGCGAGCCGTCGAGCTGGGCCCACAGCCGCTGGCCGGGCTGCGTGTGCGAGTGCTTGACCATCGCGAAGCCGATCGGCGTCTGCGAGAGCAGCGGGCTCAGGCACGAACTGGTCACCGCGCCGACCACGCCCGCGCCGGGCGCGTCGGCCTCGACGATCGGCGTGCCCGTGACCGCCTGCGGCGTCGCGTCGCCCCAGCTCAGCGAGAAATCACCGGTGGGCGGCGTGCTTGTGCCGACCGGCGCGTCGAACTTCAGCGGCACCAGCTTGTGCTTGGGGTGGCCGCGAGAGTGCATCCGGGCGACGATCTCCTGGCCGAGGTAGCAGCCCTTCTTGAACGAGACGCGGTCGTTCAGCACCTCGTCGCCGCACTCGTGCGGCAGTGAATCGGGGCCGAAGTCGAGCATGTAGAGGGGCGTTCCTCCCTCGATGCGCGCGATGTTCAACGCGTGCCAGCCGATGCGCCGGGCCAGGTCGGTGGTGGGGGCCACGCCCGCGGTCGCACCCTTGCCGGTGGTCTGCGGGCGGACGCTCCACGGCGTCGAGATCGCGCCGTAGATCGTCGAGGCCGCGGCGCGGGGAACGCGCAGTTCCAGCCCGATGACACCGGCCCAGTCCCAGCGGTCGATGACGACGGCGGCCCCGGCGATCTCGACGATGGACACCTGCGCCGGCTGGATCGCCGCGACCGGCGCGCCGACGATGGGTTTGGACAGCCGCGCGATCAACGCGGCTGCGCCCGGGCCGTGGACGCTCAGCACGCTCCAATCCGCCGTGGCGTCGGTGATCGCGGCGTCCTCGGTGATGAGGTACTTGTCCAGTTCGGTGCGGGCGCGATCGGCGGCGAAAACGTCCACGTCGGCGAGCATGGCCCCGGCCAGGTCGCCGGGAGCGCCCGGGCCGAGGTTGACCAGGCGCAGGTCGGCGTCGATGCGCCCCTTGCGGTTGAGCGTGAAGGCGCGCCGGGCGGTGAAGGGCTCAAAGCCCTTGAGTTCCTGCGTGAGCATCCGCCCCAGAAAACTCACGCGGTCCGGGCCAGTGAAGGCGAGCGTCGCGCGGTGCGCCGCGTCGAAGACGGCCGCGTGTCGGCGGATGGCGGCGTACTCGATCTCGACGGGATCGAACGCCTGCACGAGCTGCACGCCGCTGTCGCGGGTGTCCGCGACTTGAGGGGCCGGGCCATACGGCGCGAACAGGGCATCGCCCTCGCGGTGGATGTCTGCAAGCGGCGACGGGATGCTCAAGCCACGCTCCTGGGAACCCTGGGGGCATGGTAGCCGTGGGCGTCTCAGCCACGGACCGGCCGCGGCACGCGCCCGCACTCGGGGCAAGGCGAGCCCGGCGGCGTCTGGCGAAGGTCGTAACCGCACGCGGCGCACGCCCACGCGGGCCTACGGCGGCCGCGACGCCACGCCAAGAGCGATGGAGGCACGAGCAGCGCGGCCGCGAGCGGGAGCAGCGGCACCTTGAGGTGGCCGGGGGCGTACTCGGGCACGAAGTCCGGCCGGAGCATCGGGTGGAAGGGCCTGAGCGGGTCGCCCACCCAGCCGGGCTTGGGTGTCTTGTCAGGGTTGATGAATACTCCGAGGATCCAACGCGGCGGGCGGCTCCGCCACACACCGTTTGGTTCCCAGCCCGCGATGAACACCCCCCGGCGCAGCGACGCGCGGAACGGTTGGGTCGCCCCCGGGCGCAGCGGCGCCTGCCAGTTCACCAGGAAAAACGTCGCGTAAATCGCGATCAAGAGAACGAGGAGTCCCGGTGAAAACCCCCGCATCCACACGGCCCGGATCAGGCCTGCCGCCGTTGCGCGGGTCCGGTGTTTCCGTCCGGGTGTGGCCATGACCGGTCATTTGTACCCGATCTCCAGCGGAGTGCTGCACATTGGCGGCGGCTTTCCCGCGGCCCCGTAATCCGCTACGCTCAATGCCCGATTCTTGCGGGCCGGGCCGCTTCTTGGCCCGTAACTCACCGAAGGAGCGTCCATCGTGTCCAAGCTCAACGTCGCCCTGCTCAAGCGCCTTTGCGAGACCCCTGGCATCCCCGGCCGCGAGGAGCGCGTCCGCGCCCTGATCGAGAAGGAGATCAAGGGCCTGTTCGACGACGTGCGGACCGACCCGATGGGCAACCTGATCTGCAAGCGCGAGTCGCGGTCGAGCAGGGGCAAGAAGGGTGGCGGGGGCGGGGCGACGCGCGTGCTGCTGCTCTGCCACATGGACGAGATCGGGTTCTACGTCAAGGGCATCGACGACCAGGGCTTCCTCCGCTGCAACGCGGCGGGCGGGTTTGACACCCGCAACCTCTTCAGCCGGCGCGTGCTGGTGTGCACCGACGACGGCGACCACAAGGCCGTGATGAACCCCGGCGGCCGGCCGATCCACATCGCCAGCGAAGAGGACAAGAAGAAGATCCCCGAGGTCAAGGAGTTTCTCGTCGACACCGGCATGAGCGCGGAAAAGGTCAAGAAGAAGTTCAAGATCGGCGACTTCATCGTGATGGACGAGCCGCTCATCGAGATCGGCGACAAGCTCGTCTCCAAGGCGATGGACAACCGCGTCGCTTGCTGGCTGGGCATCGAGAGCGTGCGGGCGATCGAGGAATCGGGCGAGCCGCACGATTGCGAGGTGTATGTGGTGTTCACGGTGCAGGAGGAGGTCGGCCTCCGCGGCGCCCACACCGCCAGCTTCGGCGTCGAGCCGCACATCGCCATCGGCCTGGACGTCACGCTCAGTTGCGATACGCCCGGCGTGCCGACCGACGAGCAGGTCACCGTGCAGGGCAAGGGCTTCGGCCTGCACATCATGGATTCGAGCTTCATCAGCGACCACCGCCTGGTCGGCGAGATCGAGAAGATCGCGATCAAAGAGAAGATCCCCTGCCAGAGGACGATCCTCGGGCGGGGCGGCCAGGACGGCGCGGCCGCGCAGCAGGCGCGCGGCGGGGCGCGGGCCGTCGGGATTGTCGTCGGCACGCGCTACATCCACACGGTGACCGAGATGATCCACCGCGACGACCTTGGCGCGGCGCGGGACATTCTCGCGGCGTGGATCCCGACGGTGAAATGAGCGATGGATACGTTGTGCCACAGTCACGGCCTGCTTTGAGGCCGTGAAAGTGCGAGCGGTTCAGATTCGACCTGGGCGTACCATTGAGACGATGGCCACGATCCCCGGTCAGTTCTCGCTTGACAGGGTGGTGAACGCCGTGGAGAGAGCCCGGCAGCGCTTGCTCAAGGCGGCCGCGGCACTTTGGGCCGCCAACGTGCCGTACGCGGTCGCCGACGGCAACGCGGTTGCGATCTGGGTCTCTCGGGTGGATGAGGCCGCGGTGCGCAACACGCAAGACGTCGATGTGCTGATCCGTCGGGCCGACTTCGATGCGGCGAAAGCGGCGCTCGAAGCGGCCGGATTCACCTATCGGCATGTGGCGGGGATTGACGCCTTCTTGGACCACGCGACGGCCAAGCCGCGAGACGCCGTACAAGTTGTCTTCGCGGGGGAGCAGGTTCGTCCGCACGAGCCGGGCCCGAACCCCGACGTGGCCGAGTCCGAGGACGCGGGCCTGTTCCGCGTGCTGTCGCTGGAGGCGCTTGTGCGTATCAAGCTGACGGCGTTCCGCGACAAGGACCGTACGCACTTGCGCGATCTGATCGAGGTCGGACTGGTCGATGCCGGTTGGCTTGGGCGGCTGTCGCAACCGTTGGCGGAGCGGCTGAAGCTGCTGCTCGACACGCCGAATGGATAAGCCGGCACGCGGATCGTGCGGCGTGGGAAGGGCGTCGCCCGCCGCCAACTCTTAGCTCTTCATGTTCACATACTGCAAAGGTTGATCCAGCCCCGCCTTGTCGAGCATCGCCATCACCGTGCGGATGTCGTCGATCGACTTACCGCTCAGGCGGACTTCGTCGCCCTGGATGCTCGCCTGTACCTTGATCTTCGATTCCTTGACGAGCTTGGCGATCGCCTTGGCGTTCTCGCTGGTCAGGCCCTCGCGCAGCTTGATGTCGCGCTTGGCCTCGCCGTGGCGACCGGGCTCGATCTCGCCGAACTCGACGGCCTTCATCTCGATGCCGCGTTTGATTGCCGCGTGCGTGAACATTTCCTGCAGGCCCTTCATCTTCCCGTCGTCTTGCGCGGTCATCTTGATCTTCTTTTCTTTCCGATCGATCGTGATCTCGACCGGCGAGTTGCGGAAGTCGAACCGCGCGGCCACCGCCTTGAGCGTGTTGTTCACGGCGTTGTCCAGTTCGGCGAAGTTGATGCGGCTGACGGCGTCGATGGAGGGCATGGGAGGTGGGGGGGAGGGGGGAGGGGGGAGGGGGTAAGCGGGGAGCGGTAGGGGGTAAGCCGGGGGGAGGGGGGTTCAAGCTCGCGCGGCGTGGTCGCGTCCGCGGGCGGTGTCGCCCTCTCGGCGGTCTTTGTGCCACAGGTGCACCAGAAGCATGGCGATGCCGATGAGCAGGAGCAGATCGGCGACGTTGCTGACGTAGGGCCAGACGGCGGTGTTGCCCAGGACGGTCATGCCGCCGGGCCAGTTCAGGTCGGGCAGGGGGTGGATGAAGTCTCGCACGCACCCGTGGACAATGCGATCGTAGAGATTGCCGAGGCCGCCGCCGATGAGCAAGCCGATCGCCGCGTGGGCCGAACGGTCTTTGGGCGCGGTCCACTTGGCGAACATCAGCAGGCCGAACGTCAGGGCCACCACGGTGAACGCGATGAAAAACCACCGCTTCCCGGGCCCGATGCCGAAGACGGCCCCGGGGTTGAGCACCAGCGTGAACTCAAGGACGTGCGGGATCACCACCACCGGCGGGTGGGGCGGAACCAGCGTGTTGACCAGCCTCGGGTCGGCGATGCTCACCGCCAGCACCCGGGCCCGGTCCACCACGACCGGCCGATCGGCCACGTAGTAGAACGCCAGGTGCTTGCTCACCAGGTCAACGGCGATCGACAGCGAGACCGCGGCGAGCAGCGTCACCCAGGCGGCGCGGCTGTGCCAGGTGCGCTTGCCGCGGACGGTGACTCGTTCGGAGCCGTCCACGCTCGGGGTGTGTGAAACCGCCGCCTGAGAAGCGGGAGTGGTCGAGGGCGTGGGGTTCAACGTCGTCACGTCGGGGTCGGCTCGCCGCGGACGGGGGAGGGGGAGAGGGGGGAAAAGTCGAGCCGCCACTCACTCCCGATAGGGACCGCGTTCCAGTTCGCGCTGGGCCTCGATGGAGTACTTGGCCCAGGGGATCTCGGCCAGGCGGTCGGCGCTGATGCGCTGGCCCGTCCGCAGGCACAGGCCATACGTGCCCGCGTCGATCCGCTTGATGGCCTCGTCGATCGAACGGATCAGGTTGCGATCGACCTGCGCCAGGTCGAGAGAGATCGACTGCTCGAACGTGTCCGAGCCCTGTTCGGCCATGTGCTGAGGCAGGCTGGAGAGCGAGCCGGAGTTCTGGCGGAGAGCTTCATCCTCGATGTTCGCGACATCGCCGATAAGTTCGGCCCGCTTGCGCAGCAGGACCTCGCGGTATTTGTCGAGTTCCTTCTTGTTCAACCGGTTCTTGGTCAGCAGCGCGGGATCGGAGTGCGTGGTGCTCTGGCCCACAAGGCCGGTCGGCGGCGCCTTCGGGCCCGATGGAATCAGCGGCTTGAACTTCATCCCGGGTTTGATCAGCGGCTCCGACACGGGCATCTCAAGCTTCGGCTTGAGCTTGGGCCTGCGCAGCGGTTTCTGCTGCACGACCGTGATGCCTTTGGGTGGGGCCTTTTTTCCCGCCGCGGAGGCGGCAGAGTTGGCGCCGGCGGGAGTGCTCGCCTTGGAGGTCGACGCGGACTTGGCCGGAGCCTTGCCGTCGGCCTTGGCGGCCTTGCTCGCCGGTTCGTGCTTCTTCGGCGCCTTGGCCGCTACCTTTTTCTCAGGCGATTTGCCGGTGGATTTGCTCGCGGACTTGGCCGCGGGCTTGGCCTTGCTTGCGGCCGCGGGCTTTTTCGTGTGTGCTGCGGACTTGGTGCTCTTGGCCACTCGACGCCCCTTCTGCCCCTCCCGGGAGCACACGATGGTGGTTTAGCCGATCAAAAAGCAAACACATGCCCAGCGAAGGGCCGACGAGTATACAGAAACCTCGCGCCGGGGTCAAAGCCGCGCGGGGCGTGAACCGGCGGTGTGTGCCTGCTCGCCCTCGGTGAATGGGCAAGAAAATACCCGATTGTGGGTATGCGAACACTCGCCGTGATCGCTGAGTGTCCTTCTGGTTCGAGCGAACTCGGGTCAGGTCGCCACGGCTTCGGTGTATGCCCCGAGCTTCCTGAACCGCTCGTACCGCTTCCGCGGCAGCGTTTCGGGATTCTGGCCCTTGAGTTCGTGCAACTGGTCCACGACCCAGCGTTCGATGGTCGCGGCCATCTTCGCGGGATCTCGGTGCGCCCCGCCGAGCGGCTCGCTCAGTACGGCGTCGATGATCCCGAGTTCCAGATTATCGCGGGCCGTAAGTTTGAGGGCGTCGGCCGCGGCGGAGTTGGTCTGCTCGTTGGCCTGCTTCCACAGGATGGCCGCGCACCCTTCGGGGCTGATGACGCTGTACCAGGAGTGGGCGAGCATGGCGACGCGGTCGGCGACGGCGATGCCGAGAGCGCCGCCCGAGCCGCCCTCACCGATGACGATGGAGATGATGGGTGTCTTGAGGCGCGACATCTCGCGCAGGTTGACGGCGATGGCCTCGGCCTGGCCGCGGGCTTCGGCGCCGAGCCCCGGATAGGCGCCCGGCGTGTCGACGAAGGTCACGATCGGCAGGCCGAACTTCGCGGCCGACTGCATCTTGGCGAGGGCCTTGCGATAGCCCTCGGGGTGGGCGCAGCCGAAGTGACAGGCGATCTTCTCCGCCGTGGTGCGCCCCTTGTGGTGGCCGACGACCAGGCACTTCACCGAGCCGATGCGGGCGAAGCCGACCACCATCGCGGGGTCGTCGCCGTAGCGCCGATCGCCGTGGAGCTCGGTGAAGTCCTTGCAGATCATGTCGATGTAATCGCGCGTCTGGGGCCGCTTGGGCACTCGGGCCACGCGCACGGTGTTCCACGGCGAGAGGTTGGCGTAGACCTCGCCGAGCTTGGCGTCGCGGGCGTTGCGGAGCGCGTCGAGCTGGGCGGCGAGCGTTCGCGGATCGGCGGCTGCGGAGGCCTCGGCGTCGTCCGCAAGGTCGGGGTCGAAAGCGGTCGGGTTGAGCGAGGCTGGTTCGCCGCCTCCCCCCCCTCCTCTTCCTCCCCCCCCGGCGGCGTCGCCGGCCCGGGCACGCTTGAGCATCGCGTCTGTCTTCTCGATGCGGCGCTCAAACTCGATCACGGGCTTCTCGAAATCCAGTTGGAAGAACGACATGGGGGATAGTCTATGACCATGGCGTTCAGACTGGCGGTCATCGGCGGCGGGAACATGGCCCGGGCCATCGTCCGGGGCGCGATCGACGCGGGGAGCATCGAGCCCGGCGGCGTGGTGGTGGTGGAGCCGGATGGCGCCAAGCGCGAAGAGTTCGCTCGCTGGGGGGTTGCCTCGACGCCCAGCCCCGCCGGGGCACTCGATCGACTGGACACCCGGGGCGGGGCCCGGCCGATCGTCCTGCTGGCGGTGAAGCCGCAGATGCTCGGCGCCGTGGCCGCCCAGATGCGCACGCATTTTTCCGGGAACGGATGCCTGGTGATCTCGATCCTGGCGGGTGTTTCGACCGGCTCGGTCGGCAGCGCACTCGGGGCCGCGGCGGTCGTGCGGGCGATGCCCAACACGGCCGCTCGGGTTCGGCAGAGCATCACGGCGGTGGCCGCGGGCGGGGGCGCAACCGCCAAAGACCTCGCCGAGGCGGAGCGGCTGCTCAACGGCCTGGGCCCGACGGTCCGGATCGACGAATCGCTCATGGACGCGTTCACATCGCTCGCCGGCAGCGGCCCGGCGTACGTGTTCTATCTGGTGGAAGCGATGGTCCGCGCGGGCGTGGAGATGGGCTTTGAGTCAGAGTTGGCCGACAGGGTCGTGCGTCAAACGATCGCCGGAGCGGCCGCGCTGCTGCGAGGGTCGGAAGGGGCATCACCGGCCGAGCTGCGTGCCGCCGTGACGAGCAAGGGCGGCACGACCGAGGCGGCCGTGGGCGTTCTCACCGAGCGAAACGTCATGCGGACCGTGGTCGAGGCCATTCTCAAAGGCCGAGACCGCGGGCGTGAGCTGGCGGCGCGGTAGCTACTTCTTTCCGCCGCCGCCGGGGATCAGCCCCTTGAGCTTGTCCGCGGCCTCGTCGAGTTTTTTCTGGCCCTCGTCGATCACCTTCTTCTGGACCTCCTCGGCCTTCTCCTTCACCGTCGCGGTGACGTTCATCTTGAGCTTGTCGAGGTCGCCGAACGCGGCGAGTTGGCCCTGGAGGTCGCTCAGGACGTCGGCGGGGATGATGCCGCCGCCTTTCTGGCTCGCGGCCGCGAGCACGGCCTTGACGATGATCCCGGATAGTTCGGACATGGTGACGCCCGAGCCGGCGACGCCGGTTCCCGTCTGCCCCACGTCGGTGAGTTGGATGCGATCGATGGGCACGGTGAGCTTGGTCGCGTTACTCAACGCGGCCGGGCCCCCGAGCAGGTCAACGTGAATGACGACGTTCTGGATGTCGAGGTCGTGGATGATGAACCGCTTCTCGTCGGCGGCGGGCTTGGATGCGGGCTTGGATTGATCGCCACCGGTGGCTTGTTTCAGGTGATCGAGGATGGCGCCGTAGTTGGTCTTGCCGTCCTTCTTCTCGAGATTGACGTCGAGGTTGGTGAGCGTGAGGCTGGGGAGCTCGACAGTGCTCTTGTTGAGCGTGCCGAACGACACGGCCACGCCACCCTTGCCCAAGGACAGGAAGTGCGAAGTGGCGAAGGCCCCGCCCGAAGGGTTGTCCACCGTGAGCCCGGCCATCGAGAACTCGCCGCTGAGCAGGCCGACGTGGACGCTCGCGACGTCAGTCTTGGCCCCGAGGGCGTAGGTCCCGCCCTTCTCGATCGCGGTCCGGGCGATGCCGTTGACCGCGGCGATGGCGACGAGCACGGCCACGATCACGAGGGCCAGTATCCCGACAAATCCGAAGAGGAGGAGTTTCTTCATGTGGTGATTATCCCCGCTGCGCCGAGGCGTGGCGCCCGTCTGAACGAGGGATCAGACCTCTTCGACTTCCTTGACCTTCTTGGCGACCAGCTCGTCGGTGTCCTTCTCGTACTTCTTCAGCAGTCCCTGGACCTCTTCCTTCAAAGTCTCGATCTCGTCCTCGGGCACGTGTGCGGCGGGGTTCTTGGCCAGCACGTCCGCGTGCTTGTTGCCGTCGCGCCGGGCGTTGCGGAGCGTGACCTTGGTCTCCTCGCCGACCTTCTTGCAGTGCGAGGCGAGCTGCTTGCGTCGATCGCCGGAAAGGGGCGGCAGGTTCAGCCGGAACTGTTTGCCCTCGGCCATCGGGTTCAGGCCCAGACCGCTGGTCTCGATCGCCTTCTTGATCGCGGTCATCGCGCTGGGGTCGAACGGCTTGATCAGCAGCTGCGTCGGCTCGGGGACGCTGATCGCCGCGATGTTCTTCATGTCCTGCAACTCGCCGTAATAGTCCACTTTGATGAACTCGACCAGCGCGGTGCTGGCGCGCCCGGTGCGCATGCCCTTGAGCTCTTTTTTGAGATACTCCAGGGCCTTGGACATCGACTCTTCGGTTTCCAGCAGGATTTCGTCGGGAGAGGTGTGGGACATGTGGTTGGGGTCTCGAAGGGTGACCGCGGTTCAAATGCCGCGGGCGTGATCGTATGGTCCCCACCCGTTCTGGTGCATCCTCGACCGGTGAGCGATGGGCGAGCACAACCCGGCGCGGGTTACGGCGGCGAAACCAGCGTTCCCAGGTTTCCGCCCTCGATGGCTCGGCGGATATTGCCCTTGGCCTTGAAGTCAAAGACGAGCACAGGCACGTTGTTCTCCTGGCACATCGCCAGTGCGGTGATGTCCATGACACCCAGGCCCTTGGAGATTGCTTGCTGAAAAGTCAGGGCGTCGAACTTCTTGGCGCTGGGGTCCTTCTTCGGGTCGGCGGAGTAGACCCCGTCCACCTTCGTGGCCTTCATCAACAAGTCGCACTCCAGCTCGGTCGCCCGCAGCGCGGCGCAGGTGTCGGTCGTGCAGAACGGGTTGCCCGTGCCCGCGACGAGGATCACGACGCGCCGCTTTTCCATGTGGCGGAGGGCCCGGCCTCGGACGAACGGTTCGGCCACCGCTCGGATGTCGACCGCGGTCATTACCCGCGAATCCACACCGATGTGCAGCAGAGCTTCCTTGAGCGCCAGCCCGTTCATCACGGTCGCGAGCATGCCCATCTGGTCGGCGACGGCCTGATGGATGTGCGCCGCCTTGGCGAACTTGGCCCCGCGGACGAAGTTGCCCCCGCCCACGACCACGGCCAGTTGCACGCCGGACACAAACGCGTCCTTGATTTCGGAAGCGATCTGCGCGAGTTCTTCGGGATCGATACCGCCGCCGGTGGACGGTCCCCCGAAGGCCTCGCCGCTGATCTTGAGCAGCACGCGGTGGTACGGCGTGGCCGACGGTCGGTCCAGATCGGGCATGGCTTGGGTCCCGGCACCGGACGACGGCTCCGTCGATCCGTTGCGGTCAGTCCGCGGAGCGTGACGGGGGCTGGGTGCGGCAGGCATGGGTGAATGCTTTCGTATTTGCTTACGGCCAGGCGAACTCCATCGCGCGGCGGCGGATTTCGCGTATGCGCCGTCGGATGGGGCGAATCAGATCGCGGGCGGCAGCCGGGCAAGGATGCGGATTCGGGCCCGCGGCGGCCCGTTCCGCGATTGAAGGGGAAAGTCGGGGGGGTGTCAAGCCGAGCAAGTATGGGGAACATCCTGCGTACGCCGGCCCCGAACCGCCCCGGGCCGGGCGTCGAACAGAGTCGGGGCGGCCGCGGCGGCGTTCGGACCCGGGATGCCGCCGGGATGAGTCGCCCGGGCGGTTGGTGGGTATAAGTGTGAGCATGACGCAGGAATGGCCGGTGCAGAAGGTCGGAGCGGCGACCGCCGCGGCTTCTGAGGAGCACGCGCCGGTCGTGGTCCGTCTAGGTCAGTGGGTGGCCAGCGCGATCTCGGTGGGCGTGGGGCTGTCGATCGCAATCCATGTCGTGATGGTGCTGATGGCGGCGGTGATGAGCGTCGGGATCGCGCGGGCGGGCGGGGCCGGGGGCGGACCGTCGCACGACTACGAACTGACCACCACCGACGTCACGCTCACGGGTCTGGCCGAGGCTCCGCTTGAGGCGGTTGCTCCGGCCGCGGCGGCTGTGGACGCCGAGTTGCCGGAGCTGCCGACAGCCGGGGTGATGGAAGGAAGCGGTGGCGTTGATGCGCCGGCCTCGGGTCAAGGGCTCGGTCAGGTCGCCGACGGACTCGGCGGGGCGGGCGGGGGTGACATCGGCGATGGGGAGGGGTTGGGCGCGGGCGGTGCGGGCGGCGGCGCGGCCAAGTTCTTCGGTGTCGAGGCCCAGGGTTCAAGGTTTGCCTATGTGGTGGACGTGTCCGGCTCGATGCAGGGCGAGAAGCTGGCGCAGCTTAAGGTCGAGTTGGCATCGTCCATCAATGCGCTGCTGGAGCACATGTCGTACCTGGTCGTGGCGTTCTCCAACACGCCGCAACCCCTCGGCGAGCGGCGCAAGTGGACAGGGGCCACCGAAGAGGGCAAACATTGGGCCGGCTCGATGGTGCATCAGCTCAAGGCCGAGGGCGGGACAGAGCCGTGGGGCGCGATGGAGATGGTGCTCACGATGAGGCCCGCGCCCGACGCCATTTACTTCATGACCGACGGTCAGTTCGACCCCGAGGTGGCGGACAAGATCGCCGTTCGCAACCGTGGAGCCCGCAAGGTGCCGATCCACTGCATCGCCTTCGGCGATGAGGCCGCCGAGGAACTTTTGCGACGGATCGCGAGCCAGTCTGGCGGCACGTACACCCATGTCAAGGGGACGCGGTGAAGAGCGGAGCGTTCCGCGACAGGATCGGTTGCTTTGGCCCGTTCGGGCGTGCTTCCGCTCTTCTGCTGGGCGCGGCGGTCTGCTTTCACCCGGGGTTCGCCGCGGCCCAGGTGGAGTTGCGCGAGGGGCGGGGCGAAGTCGCGGGAACAGTCGCCGACGTGTCCCCGCTGGGCGTGAGCGTCGATGTTCCCACAGACGCGAAGCCGGTGCGACGGATCGTCGGGTGGGACCGTGTCAAGTCGATCGGCGGCGAGCGAGCCCAAGCCGCGGCGGTGTTCGCGCCGCTCAGCGATGCGATCTGGCGGGCCCGGTCGAGGCTCGACCGCGGGGATTGGGCCGGCGCTGAGCCGCTCCTGACGCCGTTGGTCGATCGGTTTGAGGGTGATTCTGGCAAGGGACCGTCCGCCGCGGTAGTGTTCGACGGTCTGTTGCGGTGTCGGCTGGCCCGCGGCGCTCGCGCCGGTTCGATCTCGGCGTGGCTTCAACTGCTGGCGGTCTATCAACGATCGGGTGTCTCAGGGGTGACCTGGGAGCCGCCGCAGAGCTGGATCGGCGGCACGATCGACGCGATGCCCGTGATCGATCTCAAGACCGGCCTTGCGCCGTCCCTCCCGCCCATCTGGGTCGGCGAGCCGGGGTTGGAGCTCGCGGCGTCGCAGGGCGATTGGTCGCGGGCGGCCGGCGCGGGCTCGCCCGTTGCGTCCGAACTCGGCGCCTGGTACACGATCGCGGGGCGGTATGAGGCGGGGAGCGCGATTGAGTGGCCGCAGAAGTGGAGCGATGCCCCGGGTCCGAGGCTCGTGCGGCTGATCGTGCAGGCCCGCGCGGGCGATGCGGCGCAGCGGGCCGCGGCGCGCGAATCGATCTTGGGGATCATGGCCGGCGACGGCGTCGAGTCGTGGCAGGAATCGTGGTGCAGGGCCGCGATTGGTCGCTCGCTGATTCGCGAGGACGACCCTGAGCAGAAGATCCGCGGCGTGGTGCAGATGTTGCACGTGCCGGCGCGGTTGTCACGGTCGTCGCCGTATCTGGCGGGCGTGTGCCTGGCCGAATGCGCGACGACGATGTGGGACCTCGGCGACCCGCAGGCGGCGGTCGCTCTGAAGCAGGAGCTCGCCGCTTCCTACCCGGCCCATCCGGCGCTGACGTGGAGCCGCCTTCTCGACATCAAGGCAGGCAGCACGCCGCCCAAACCGGCCGAGGCGCCGCCGATCGCGGAAGCGCCGCCGCCCGGCAACATGCCCGCGGGGCCCCGGGGGGGAGGTGGCCCATGATCCCGCGAAACTCCGGACGCACGGCGGTCTGGATCGCGTGCGTGGCGGTCGCTGTGATCGCGGTGTGGTCTCCGACGACCACCTTCGCGCAGTCCTCGTCGCAGGACACCGCACCGTTCAACCCGGATGAGGCCGTCGAGTCGTACATCGAACGGCTGGGCATGACGCGCCTGCTTGCCGAAGAGCTGGCCCTGCGGCTGAAGTCGGCTTCGCACGACGACAAGGTGCGGCTTGCCGAGCGTCTGGGCAAGATGTACGTGCAACTGCTGACAGCCGCGAGCACAGCCGAAGATCGGGACCGCTGGGAGAAGCGGGGTCGCGAGCTCCTGCGTGACGTGCCTGAGGCCGACACCGCCGAACTCCGGCTGAGCCTCAACCGAGCGATCTACGCGCGAGCGGAAGAGGCGATTGAACGCGGTCGGCTGCGCCTGGCCGAGCCGGCGGAGTTGCAGGAGGCCGAGCGTCAACTCCGGGCGCTTGAGCCACAGTTTTCGGATATCGCCGTCAAGGCCAACCGGCGAGTCGAGAGCCTCGAACGGCTGGAGGACGCGGGCGACTCCACCGAGGAGCTCGCAACCGCGCTCGCGGATGCACGCCGTATCCGCTCACTGGCGTTTTTCTACGCCGGGTGGAGCGACTACTACATCGCCTACGTCTCCAAATCGGAGACCGGCGCGGTGGATGCGCTCAAGTGCTTCGGCTGGCTGCTGAACTCGCCCAACGGTCGCGCCGCCAGCCCGGACCGGATGCCCGCGGCGTTGCTGCGCTACGAGCACATCGCGCGGGCCGCGATCGGATGTGCGCTCGCCTGCGGCCTGCGCGGCCAGGACGGCGACGCCGTGCGCTGGCTCGACGCGGTGGACGATTCGGAAGAAATCTCCGAAGCGATCCGCGAGCAGGTGCTCGTGCGACGCATCACCATTCTCGGAGACGCCAAGCGCTGGGCCGACCTGGATTACGTGCTTCGGAAAGCCCGCCATGCCGATCGCAACGGCGGCGGGCCGGATGTCAAGCCGTTGCCCGTGGGCGCCGCACGGCTGCTCGCGGTCATCGTGCTGGAGGCCGACAAGAGGATCGCCGGCGACCAGATCGAAGGCCTCGCCCGCGTGGCACTGGCCGACCTCGTCGCACGCCAGGAGATCGGGCAGGTCATCGACCTCGTGCGCCGCTACGGCACCGCGCCGATCGGGGAGACCGGGTTCATCGTCAACTACGTTCGGGGGCTGCTGCAATACGACCAGGCCCGCGACGACCAGAAAAAGCTCGGCGGCGATGCGGAGGAGCCGACAAACGACGCGCCGACGGTGAACCGTTATCGCGCGGCCGCGGCCATGCTCCAGAGCGCCCTCGACCAGCCCGACGCGGAGACCTTCAAAGCGGACCGGGCCAAGGCCGCGGTGACGCTCGGGCGGGCCCTGTTCTTCGCGGGCGACCTTACCGAAGCGGGTGAGCAGTTCGCGAAGGCGTGGGACCTCGCCGGTCGCAACGCGGGGGGCACAACGGCGGAGGAAGCCCTTTGGTTGGCGATTGTCGCGTACGATCGCTCGGCCAAGACGACGGCCTCGGCAACGACGCTTGGGACCACCAAGACCGACGCACGGCGCGCCGAGTTGGCGGCGCTGTACCTGCAGAACTACCCCGACTCACCCCACGCGGCGCGGATTGTGCTGATGCAGGCCGCGGGGGGCGAGTTGAGCGAGGACGAAGCGCTGCGGATCCTCAGCGAGGTGCCGCGCGACTCGCCGGTATACGAGCCCGCACGCCGCCAGGTCGCCCGGTTGCTCTACAACAAGGTCCGGTCGTCGCGCGGGCAGGAGCGCGACTTCGCGGCCATGAGGTTCGTGTCCGTGGCCGAGGAGCTCATCGCTCTGGACCGCAAGGCCGCGATGAAAGGAATGCCGGCCGAGGCGCGCCCGGCGTGCGAACGACTGGTGCTGAGGGCCCGGCAGATGCTCGACGCCCTGCTCGGCGGCGACAGCCCCGACGCGGACCGGGCTCAGGCGGTGCTCGACGTGCTGGAAGACGTCGCGAAGTTCAACAACCTTGATCTCTCCGGGCACGAGGCCGAACTGACGTACCGCCGGTTCCAGATTGCGCTCGCCCGCGGGCGTGGAGACGAGGAGGTCTCGTTGGGCGAGCGGCTGGCGGGCATGGGCCCCGGCGCGGCGCAGTTCGCCGCCGCCGCTAACCGGCTCATGTACAAGCGCGTGCTCGCGCAGTGGAAGACGAGCGGCTCGGCTTCCGACGCGGGCCTGGTGGTCAGGGTTGGCCGGCGCGTGATCGACCAGATCGGCGGGAGCAACGACGCCATGCGTGACCCCGCGGTGCTCACGCTCTACTCGAACGTCGCCGAGGCCGCGACCGCCCTGTCGCACGGGACGGGCGGTGAGTCGGCGGAAATGCGAGAGCTCGCGATCACGCTGGACCGGGCGGTGCTGCGGGCGCAGCCAAGACTGGAAGAGTCGCTCCGCAGGCTCGCCGCGAACGCAGAGGCCGGAGGAGATGACTCGACCGCGATGGAATGCTGGAACACGATCTTTTCGGCCTCGCCGCAGAGTTCGGCGACCTGGTTTGAGGCCAGGTACGAGTCGCTGCGCCTGCTGGCGCGGATCGACGGCGTACGGGCGCGTCAGGCGATGGACCAGCACAAGCTGCTCTACCCCGACTTCGGGCCGACGCCGTGGGGCGACAAGCTCCGCGGACTCGACTCGACCATCCCTGCGGCGCCGGCGCCCGCGCCGGGGCCCGCCGCACCTGGGGCCGGGGGTGGAGCAAGTGGGGGGGAAGGGGGTGGCGCGTGACCGGCTCCCGCGGATCGCAACTCATCGACAAGTTCCTCGGCCCCGACGCCGCACGCGGCGGACCGTTCGGCCTGCTCGGGCTCGATCCTGGCGCCTGCACGCCCAGCGGCGTCGAGGCCGCACTGGAGCGGCAGCTCGACCGGATCGCTCAGCACCCCGACGCGGACTCTCCCGCGGCCGACGCCGTACGCCTGGCGCTCGACAACGCGGCGAGCGAGCTGCTCGATCCGGTCATGCGGGCCCAGTGGATCGCGGAGTATCGCCGGGCTGAAGCGGACCCGGCGGCGGCGTCCGAATCTGTCGCGCCGCCGGTTGTGCAGCCTCCGGCCGCACCGGCCCTCGAGTCGCCGCTTGCCGCTGAGCTTGCGAGAGCCAAGCCGCCGGGCATCTCGCCGCCGCTCCACGCGCCCGTTCGCCGCGAGCGGACCATCGATGGGGACCCGCTCGTCAAGCGGATGCTCATGTTCGGCGGAGCCGGTTTCGGGCTCATGCTGCTGATGCTGGCGGTGGGTGTGTGGCTGCTCTCGCCCGGCGGCCCGGCGGGCCTGGGCGCGAAGCCGGGCGCTCCGGCGCCTCAATCGACGTCGAACCCGGCGTCGCCGATCGCGACCGCCCCCCCCAACGCCGCGCCGGCCGGTGCGCCGAGCGAGCAGCCGCCGACCGTCGCCGTACCGCCGCCGTTGGCCCCGCTCCGCCAGCGCGGCCGCAGCGAGTTTGTCGATGGTCAGACCGCGCTCCGCAACCTGCGGACGGCCTCGGCGGAACTCAAGACCGATCCGGACCGCGCCCTGGCGCTCTTCGAGCACGCCTACGCGACCATCGCCGACTGGTGGTGCCGCTACGACACGGGCGAGGTCCGTGCCGCGGCGGACGCGGTGGTGGAGTGCATCTACCAGTCCTCGTCGCGACCCGATCACCTCGACAAGTTTCTCGCGATCATCACCGAGCCGACGGCGGTGTTTGAGGGTGGAGACGATCGGTTGATTTCCGCGGACGAAGTCTGGCCCGCCGCGTGGTCGGCCGGTGTGCTGGCGAGGATCAACCGCGAACGCGATCTTCCGCCCCAAACGACGGCCCGGCTCGCACAGGCCATGTCGCGGGCGCTCGGGGCCGTGCACCCCGCAGGAGACCTCTCGCTGGAGGGCGGTATCGCGGGCGCCATGCGTGCCCTGCCTCCCCTGATCTTCGCGAGAAAGGCGTCCGCGGCCGAGCTCGACGACGCCGCGGCCAAGGTCCCGATCGAGGCCCTCAAGCGGTGGATCGAGGGCGTCACGCTGATGTGCGGATCCGATCTGGACCGGCGCGAGCGGTTTCTCACCGACGCCCTGGAATGGATCCTTGCCCAGGATCAGGGCTCGACCTCCGATGCCCGTGGATTTGCGGCCGTTTCGCTCTTGGCGTCGGAGATCTCGTGGCGTGCCGGCGGGCCCGCCCGGGCACGTCTGATGGAGTGGTTCCGCGATCCACACGTCTCCGACACCGAACTGCGCAACCTCACGTCGGCGATCGCCACGCGCTCCAGCGCCGAGGGTGTCGATCAATCCATGGTGCTCTCCATGAGCGCCTCCGCCGACGATCGCGAGCAGTTGCGGGCCCGGTATGCCGGTGCGTGGGGCATCGCCGAGGCGGCCGCACACGCTGAGAACACCCAGGCCTGGGTCGAGCGCGCCCGCGCGGCGGTTGATCTCGATCCCGGCGCGGACGAACTCAAGCTGCTCGCCGCCGCGGCCGACCTCGCCGAGCTCGACCGCGACGCCTCCAGGCTTTGGCGCGGCGAGCCTTCATCGACGGGTAGCTCCGCCCCGCCGCCGAACCCGAATCTGCTCATCAAGACACTCGACACGGACAACAATCTGGGCAAGGTCACCGGCCAGGCCGCGGATGGCGCCTGGGCCGAGCGTTATTTCGCCGCTGAGCGCAGCATCCCGATCCGCTTGGAGCGGATCAGCGAACTGGAGCAGATGGGTGCGCCGATCGGGTGGATCGACGCGGGCGTGCTGGCCGAGGTCGCGTGCTTTGGTTCTCCGGTGCAGGTGCGTGCCGCGGCCCAGCGGGTCGTGGCCAAACTCGTCGATGAGCCCGCGATGGTGAGCGCGATGCTCGACCTGGTCTCGTCGGCGCCGCGAACGCGGAACGTCGCCGATACGTACGCCCGTGTCGCCCTCGCGTCGCTCCCGCGCCCGACCGACAGCGATTGGGAGCTGCGGACCCGGCGCGCCCTCGTGGAACGCCTGCTCGCCATGATCGCCGATCAGGGCATCCACGGCGAGATCGAGAAGCTCGCCTCGCGCATCGCCGGTGCGTACCTCGACGCGGCCGGTGAGTCCGCCGCCGCGGGGACCATCGACGCCTCCGCCACGGGCGCGCGGCGAGGCGCCGAGCTGCTCGTGGAAAAGGCCTTTCGGGAGGCCGGGGGCCTGCCGATCACCCGCGCGCGTCGCATCGACCTCGATCAGGTCCGGCGTCGGTGCGATCAGCGCAGGGCCCAGGCGATCGGACCCGTGCAGGCGTTCAGCGCCGAGCAGACCAGCCTTGCCGAGGTCACCGCGTACCTCGTCGCGGCCGAACGTCCCGAACGTGAAGCCGCGGCCATCGCCATCCTCGACGACCTGTCGGCCCAGCGACGCAAGGCCCGGCATGTGTTCGGTCAGGTTTGGGCGGCGGAGCGAGCGATGGCGAGGCTCTGGCTTCTGCGGCTCTCCGAAGAGCAGGTGGTGACGCCATGACCTTGTCGCTCCGCATGGTCTTCGCATGGCTGTTGCCTCTGGTCGTGATCGCCCCGGCGGTTCCGGCGCGGCAACCTGCTCCGCAATCGGCGACATCGGGAGTGACGGAGCGACAGCCCGACCCGTTACAGGGTTACGCCGAACGCTTGGCCGCATTGGAACCCTCGCATCCGCTCGAGTACATGAGGCTTGCAGAGGAGATCGCCGCCGAGGTCCGTACGGCCGAAGGGCGAGACCTGGCCCGGCGCTTGTACGTCCTGTCCATTCTCGCGCCCCACCATGCGGGAAAACCCATGAAGGTCGATGAATCGGCGGCCCCACCGTGGCTTGCCTCGAGCGCCTCGCTCGGACTGGCGGCGCTCGCGCCGAACGAGCAGGACCGGCGTTGGCTCACCGCGCTGGCGGGCACGCTCGCGCCCAGCGATGCTTCCGGGCCGCACGGGATCGCGCCCGAGGCCGCGGTCCGCGACTCGGCCGCGCTCGAACTGGCGACCGCGCTGGGGATGGTCCGCAGCGGCGAGGGGCGGCGAGCCCAGAAGATCCTCGAGAAGCCCGCGGTCGCCGCGCTGCTCAACCGTTACGAAGGGTTGCTGAGCCCCGGCGGTTTGAGCGGTGGGGCATCGCGGATTCGATCGCTGGCCGAGAAGTACCCGGTTTGCCCCGAGTGCCGCAACCGGCGGTACATCAAGAACGCCGACGGCATACACCTGTGCCCGACCTGTCAGGGTCGGCCCGGACCGAAACTCAGCCCGCAGGAACTCATCGGTCAGCTCCGGCTCGAATCGCTGCTGCTCAACGGCATCCAACGGTCATGGGCGGCGCAGGTGGTGGCCGACGGCGGCGCGCCGATGCGGGAGTTGGACGTGGAAGTGCTCGCGGACGTGTACGGCGTCGACGCCGCGAGCGCGTACTGGCGGGCGGGCGCGTGGGTCCGCGACCCCAACGCGCCGAAGGAGCCATCGGCGGCGGCCGCGCCCCAATCGTCGCCGTCGGGACCGATCGGTCCGGAACCCCCGCCACTCCCGCCTGCGGAAGCTACACCATCGCGCCGCTAGCCATCGGCGTAGACTCGCCTTCCGGCGGGCCGAACGGCCCGTCCGATCCACGAGAGGCCGCCGATGTCGCAGAACCCCGGTTCCCCGTCAGCCACCGCCGCACCCGCACCGACCGCGCCCGCCCCGGCCGGTTCGGCCAAGCCGATCATCCCGTTCGACGAGTTCGCGAAGGTCGATCTGCGCGTGGCCAGGGTGATTCACGCCGAGAACCACCCCTCGGCCGACAAACTGCTCAAACTGCAACTCGACGACGGGTCCGGCACGCCCCGTCAGATCTGCGCGGGCATCCGCGGCCGCTACCAGCCCGAGCAGCTCGTGGGACGACTGATCATCATCGTCGCCAACCTCGAACCGCGCAAGATCCGCGGCGAGGAGTCCCGCGGCATGTTGCTCGCGGCCAGCGATCTGCCCAAGGACGCCGCCGCCGCGAGCGGCGCGGAGCGTCAGGTGATCCTGCTCCGCCCCGACGCGGACATCGCCCCGGGGTCCATCGTCTCGTAAACCAGCCTCAGTCGCCCGAAGGATCGCGCGCACCGGATGGTGGTTGCGGCGGAGACGCGCGAGGCGGCGCGTCGTCCTCGGGGCCGGCGTGCGGTCTCCCCGGCCAGCGCTCCCGGGCCCGGCGCAACAGGTCGTTGGTGTTGCGATCGATCGCGCCATCCTTGCCCGAAGGTCGTTTCGTCAGTTCTTCCTGCCGTCGGGCCAGGTCGCCCTGCATCCGCGCGACCTCGCGTTCAAGAATCTCGCCCCGGACTTCGTACTGACTCGCCAGAGCCTGCCGGAGGTCGGCAATCAGCCGCTCGCGGCCCTGGGCGTCGTCGCCGTTGGAATGATCGCGGTCGTGACGCACCACAGCGCGTGCCGCCTCCATCGCCTCGCGACCGGCCCGAATGTCCTTCAGCCGCAGGTCGTACATCGGGCGGTCTTTCTCCCGAAGTTCAAGCAGACCGTGCATGTGCGCCATCGCCTCCCGCACTTTGCGATCGGCCCGCTCCGGATCGGTCTGCCGCAACTGTCGCATGAGCGTCTGCAATCGCGGTGCGGCCGAACCCAGAAACTCGTCGAATGTCTCGCGGTCCGCGTCCGTCACCGGGCCACCGGGCGCCCGCATCTCGCCCCCCCCCCCTCCCCCCGGTCCACGCCCGCGCCCCGCAGCCGGTCCCGGTCGTCGGTCGTCGGTCGAACCCATGTCTTCGCCGTTCGGCGAGGCCGGGCCGAGCCGGTCCGGGTTGTTCAGGACGGGGTCGTTCTCGGGCCGCGCATCGGCGTGGTCGCCCCTGGGTCCGCCGGGCCTGCGCCCGAAGCCCGGACGCAGGTCTGCGGGGAAGTCCGCGATGACCCGGTCGATGTCCACGCCCTCGTCCATCGACTTGAGCGCGTGATCGATGGCCTGATTCGTGCGAATCAGCCGCTCGCGCCGAACCTCGAGGAACTCGCGCAACCGCTTGGCACGCTCGTCCTTCGACATGTCGAACCATTGGCGCGGCAGCCAATCACGGGCGCCCTCCCGGTCGCCCGCGTTGCCATCGGCAGCGGGCGGCGGATTGTTGTTCGCGGCGGGCGCGGGCTGACCCTGCGCGCCCAGACTCAGCAACGCCGCGCCCGCAAGGCCCGCCAAAATCCCGAACCGTCGGTGCGATGCCGTGACCATCACAACGACTCCTTGTTGAACAGGTTGTCGATCCACGCGGCGTCGTGATCCTGATCCGGATCGGTCGTGTCTGTCGAGCTCGCCGCGTGCTCCGTCCCGATCACCTCGAAGAGCACGTCCATCTCGTCGGTGACTCTCGCGGCCAGTTGATCCGCCGTTTGACCCTGCGCGTGATTGACAGCGACGTTCTGATCCGGGACGGGCGTGGGGCGGCTGAAGCGCCAGACCGCCACAGCGCCGCCCGCCACCGCGATCGCCGCCGCGAGGCTCAGCGCCCGCATCAGCGAGCGGCTTCGCACACTCACGCGCGGGAACTCACCATCTCCAGCAAGCCTGCGCGACCGGGTTGCGCCGGTCGGGGCGGGGTCCAGGAATCGTCCGCTCGCCACCGCCTCACGGCTGAGCTCGAAAGCCGAATCTTCGAGCCCGGCCCGCGCGGCGGCCTTTTCTGCGTTCGCGAGTTGATCGAGCCTCGCGGACACGGGCGCGATATCCCGCGGCAACGGCGAGATCGCCGTGCGCGAAACGGCAAAGACCCGCTCCTCAAGGCCCGCGGGCGCGCCCGCGGCGTCCCCCGAGGCCAGGCGGCCGATCGCGGCATCCAGAGACGCGAGCTCCGGGCTCACCGTGTGGTCAAGCTCTCGTGCATATTCGCTCATCGTGTATCCCCCGTCGCTCGCGCCGGCTCGGGCGGGTTCGACCCGCCGGACATCAGTTCTTTCAGTTTTCGCAGGGCCCGGTGGTGCCGGGCCAGGAGCGTGCCCAGCGGCTCGGCGAGCAGGTCGGCCATCTGCTTGAACGACAGCCCCGCGTGGTGCCGCAACTCGATAATCTCCCGGTCTGGCTCAGACAACTCATCCATCGCCCGGCGCAGGGCCGCGATCTCGTCGCCCGAGTCCGCGGGCGCTTCCGTGCCTCCGTGCGAGCCGGCGCGCCCGTCCAGCGTCTCGGGGTCCGTCGGCGCGGCTTGGCGACGCGAGCGCCGCACCTCGTCGCGGATCCGGTTCATGGCCACTCTGAACAGCCAGGCCTCGAAACGTCCCTGCTCCGTGTATTCCCCCCCAGAGAGCTTGCCGGCGATCGTGACGAACACGGACTGCGTGACCTCCTCGGCGGCGTCGTGACCCTGCACAAAGTCGCCGCCGGACAAACCTTCCCCCTTTCCACGCCGCGAGCCGACACGCTCGCTCAAACCCCGGGGGCACAGCCGCGATCGGGCCAACGCATAGACGCGCCGCGCGTAGAGGTGCACGATCGAGCGCCAAGCGTCCTCGTCGCCTGCGCCCGCGGCGCGTAGCAAGCGCGCCAAATCCATCCCCAGCGGCGTTGGGTCCGGAAGAGAGGACAGGTTGGCCCGGCCTTCGGGGTCCTTCAATCGCGTTCCTCGCGGCCTGTGAGCACAACGCCCAGTCGCCGGCGGTATTGCCTCCCCCCCGATTCCGCGTTATCGGCTAGGGTTGGGCATGGCCAAAGTGTACTACGCGGTGACCGCCACCCTGCCCACGCCGGAACTGGCCGACGCCTACATCCGTTGGCTTGAGGACGGGCACATCGACGCGGTCCTCGGTTGCGGGGCGCACTCCGCGATGATCGTGCGGCTGGAGCGATCACCGGGCGATGGTCTGCCCGACTCGGCCTATCGCGTGATGGCGCAGTACCTGTTTTCGACCAGGGAACTGTTCGACCATTATGTGGAGCACCACGCCCCGGCGCTGCGTGCCGAGGGGCTGAGGCTCTTCGGGTCTGATCGCGGGGTCAGTTTCGAGCGCCGTATCGGCGAGGTTCAATAGCCGACGTCGATCAACGCTTGGGCTTACCCGTGGGCGCGGGGGTGGGTGGGGCAGGTGGCGGTGGGGGGGGCACGCTCGTGTCGCGCACCAGCTCCGGCAGGTCGTGCGTGGCCGCGATCGTGGACTTCACCCACGCCTCACGGTCCCGTGTGTTCAGCTTGCCCCATGCCAGCGGGCCCTTGGCCGTACTCGCCCGCGACACCTCGACCAGTCGTCCGGCGGCCCAGGTCTCGCGCGTCTGGGGCTTGCCCTGTGAATCGAACCAGATCCAGTCGCCCTCGGGTTTGCCGGCCTTGACCGCGCCGGTGTACCACGGCTTGCCGCTGGGCTGGTTCATGAACAGCGTCTGGTCGGCCAGCCGCCCGTTCTCGAACTTCACCACACCCCCGGGGCGCGAGCAGTCGCCGTTGCGCACCCACTGCGTGCCGTCCCAACGGATCGATTCGGTCCCGGATGGTTTGCCGTTGACAAAGCCGACGAGCGTACCGCCTGAGCGGATCCCGCTGAGTTGGGTCTCGAGAGATTGAGTCCGCGCCTTGGCCGCGGCGAGGTCGCTCTGGGTCTGCTCAAGCCGCTTCTCAAGGTCCGCGGACTTCTTTTCGAGCTCGGACGTTCGCGCCTTCTCGGTTTCGTACTGCGACTTGTAGCAGCCAGAGAGCGGAAGAACACACGCGGCGATCAGGCAGGCGGCGAGTGCGGCGGGGCGGTTCATGCGGGCTCCGGCGGTGCGGCGGCGTCAGTGGGCCGAAGGATATGCCCACACCCGCCGGGTGCCACCGCACGGCCGCCGCCCTGGGCGGCGGCCGTGCGGTGCGAGAGTCCCAGCCGCGACACAAGGCAGCCCACTTGCCGCGCGAGCCCCCGGCGCGGTATTCCACCGCTTTGGATCCCGCAGCCCGCCCGACCTTTCCGCGAGACCGCCCATGCCCTCCACCCGACGCGACTTTGTTAAGTACGCCGCCATGCTCTCCGGAGCCGCGGGAGCGTTCGGGGCCTTGCCCGAGTCCATCCGCAGAGCCCTGGCCATCGACCCGGTGAAAGGCTCGACGTTCCTCGACGCCGAGCACGTGGTCATCCTCATGCAGGAGAACCGGTCGTTCGATCACGCCTTCGGTGCGATGCGCGGCGTGCGCGGCTTCAACGATCCCCGCGCGATCACCATTCCCGGCGGATTCCCGGTCTGGGCCCAACCCGGGCCCAAGGGCGAGCGGTACCTGCCGTTCAGGTTGAACATCCGCCAGAGCAAGGCGACGTGGATGGGCTCGCTGCCGCACACGTGGACCGATCAGGTCGACGCACGCAACAACGGGCGATACGACCGTTGGCTTGAAACCAAGCGATCGGGCTACGGCCCGTACGCCGCGTTGCCGCTGACGATGGGCCACTACACGCGCGAGGACATCCCTTTCTACTACGCGCTCGCAGACGCGTTCACGGTCTGCGACCAGAACTTCTGCTCGTCGCTCACGGGAACCACGCCGAACCGGCTGCACCTGTGGACGGGCACGATCCGCGAGAAGCCCTCGCCCGATTCGCCCGCCCATACGCTCAACCAGGACACTGACTACGGGCACTGGGCCAACTGGACCACGTTCCCTGAGCGGTTGGAGGACCTCGGCGTCACGTGGAAGATCTATCAGAACGAGCTGTCGCTCGAATCCGGCCTTCGCGGCGAGGAGGATGCGTGGCTGGCGAACTTCGGGGACAACCCGATCGAGTGGTTCACGCAGTTCAACGTCCGATTCGCAAAGACGCATCGGGAGTACGCGGAGCGGCGGCTGAAGGAAATCCCGGGCGAGCTTGACAAGCTGCAGGAGCAGGCCGCCGGGCTCGCGTCAAAGAACGACGACTCCAAGAAGGCCAAGGACCTGGCACGTCGCATCGCCTCGCTCCGGTCAGACCTCGATCGCTTCACGCGGGAGCGGGAGGAGTTCGGCGCGGAGAAGTTCGCTGCGCTCTCCGAGCGTTCGCGCCGGCTGCACGATCGCGCGTTCAGCACCAACGCGGACGACCCCGACTATCGGCGCCTGGTGGAGATCACCTATCGCGACGGCGACAAGGACCGTCGCGTCAAGGTGCCCGCGGGCGATGTCATGCACACCTTCCGCAAGGACGTCGAGCGAGGCGAGCTGCCCGCGGTGTCGTGGATCGTTCCGCCCGAGCGGTTCAGCGATCACCCGTCCTCGGCCTGGTACGGCGCCTGGTATCTGTCCGAGGTCATGGACATCCTCACCCACAACCCGGACGTGTGGCGCAAGACCATCTTCATCCTCACCTACGACGAGAACGACGGGTACTTCGACCACGTCCCGCCATTTGTCGCGCCCCACCCGCGACGGCCGGAGACGGGAAGGGTCACCGCGGGCATCGATCCGGCGCTGGAGTACGTTGAGCGCGAGCAGGACCTGGCCCGTCGCGGGGCGCGTGGCGCCCGCGACAGCGCCATCGGGCTGGGCTACCGCGTGCCGATGATCGTCGCCTCGCCGTGGAGCCGCGGCGGCGCGGTCTGCTCGCAGGTCTTCGACCACACGTCCGTGCTGCGCCTGCTCGAAAAACTCCTTTCCCACAAACTCGAGCGCAGGGTCGAAGAGCCGAACATCACCGCGTGGCGGCGGGCCGTCTGCGGCGACCTCACCTCGGCGTTCGGGCCGGCCGATCGCAAGGAGCCGGCCCTGGAGTTCCTCGAGCGGGACCGGTTCGTGGAGCAGATCCACAAGGCCCAGTTCGAGCCCGAACCGCGGGACTTCCGGCCGCTGACCCCCGATGAACTGGTCGCGCTCCGGTCCGATCCGGCGGGTCCGGACCTGTTGCCGCGGCAGGAACCCGGGACGCGCCCCGCGTGTCCGCTACCCTACGAACTGGCGGTCGATGGGGAGCTCGACCCGCACCTGGCGGCGTTCAAGGTCCGCTTCGAGGCCCGCAACGCCTTGTTCGGCGAGCGGGCCGCCGGCGCGCCGTTCACCGCGTACGCGTTCGCGGGCGATGAGTTCACCTGCCGGGACTACGCCGTGGAGCCGGGCGCATGGATCGAGGACGATTGGACGCTGAGTTCGTTCCCGGGGGGCGTCTATCGCATCCGAGTGCACGGCCCCAACGGATTTTTCCGTGAGTTCGCCGGCGCCGCGGACGACCCGCCGGTGGGCCTGCGACTGGGAGCGATCGGCCCGAGTCCCGGCACGCCGAAGGTCGCCGAGGCCGCGGAGTTTGTCGTCGGCCTCGGAGCGTCGGGCCCGGCCACCACGCTGAAGGTGCGCGACAACGCCTTCGGCGGGCCGGAGCAATCCGTCAGACTCGCGCCGGGTGAAGGCAGGTCCATCCGGGTCTCGACGCAACGCAGCGGCGGCTGGTACGACGTGACCATCAGGGCCGACGGCCACCGGAACTTCGCCCGCCGCTACGCGGGACGGATCGAGACCGGGGCGTGGACCATCAGCGATCCGGCGATGGGGGGCTTGAGCTGATCGCCCGTGGCGGGCGTTCGTCGGCGCTACTCGACCGACCGCAGGCCCGCCAGCCCGTCGATGCTCGCGGCGTTGTGCTTGCGCTGATACTCGCGCAGGCCGTCGGTCCCTTTCTTTTCCGACCACTCGTGGAGTTGGGCACGATCGCCCTTGAACTCGTAGAGCGGCACGCCGAACCCGCACGAGAACCCGATCCGGTCCACGTCCATCGTGACGATCGCCCGGACGTGCTCGCCAGGCGGAAACTCCGCGATCAGGACTGCAAACTCCGCATCCACCGGTTCGACGACGCGCCCGCGCCCGCGAAGTCGCAGCACGTTGGGCTTGCCCTCAAAGGCGCAGAACATGATCGTCAGCCGCCCGTTCTCCCGGACATGGGCGATCGTCTCAACGCCGCTGCCGTTGTGGTCGAGGTAAGCGACCCGCCGCGGCCCGAGAACGCGCAAGGTGTCGAGGCCCTTGGGCGAGAGGTTCACGTGCCCGTCTCCGCTCAGCGGAGCGGTGGCGACGAAGAACATCCGCTGCTCGGCGATGAACGCGCGGACCCTCTGGTCGATCTCGGGATACGTCGAACCCACACGAGCCTCCCCTGCGGGGCCTTCGCGCCGCCCCGCTCACACGCCGACGGTCTGGGCCTCCGGGCGCGCGCTCTTCACGCTGATCCCCAGTTGCACCATCGGACCGTGCGGGCGTTTGGCCTCCTCGGCGAGCATCGCCGCGGCCTGAGGATCGACGTAGCTCGACGCGAGCATCGCCTTGATCGTGCCGAACATCCCGGCCAGAGACGAGAAGGTGTGGTCCACCGCGCTGGGCTCGTATCCGCAGTGCACCATGCACTGTTGGCAGGCCTTGTTGCCGCTGGCGCGCCCGTACCGCTCCCACTCCGTGGTCTCCATCAGCTCGGCGAAGGTCTCGACATAGCCGTCCTGCAGGAGGTAGCACGGCTTCTGCCAGCCGAAGATGTTGAACGTGGGGTTGCCCCACGGCAGGCACTCGTACTCGCGCCCCGCCTTGCCCATGAGGAACTCGAGGAACAGCGGGCTCTGGTTAAACTTCCACCCGGGCTTGCGGTTGCTCAGCAGCATCCGGAAGAAGTTGTTGGTCCGCTGCCGCTCCTGCATGAAGCTCTTCTGGTCGGGGGCCTTCGGGTAGGCGTAGCCGGGGCTCACCATCATGCCCTCGACGCCCAGGGCCATCATCTCGTCGAAGAACGCCCGCACCGAGTTGGGGTCGGCCCCGTCGAAGAGCGTCGTGTTGGTCGTGACGCGGAACCCCATCTGCACCGCAAGCCGGATCCCTTCCAACGCGACCTTGAACGTCCCATCGCGGCAGACGGCAAAGTCGTGGTGCTCCTCCTGCCCGTCCATGTGCACGCTGAAGGTCAGGTACTTGCTGGGCTTGAACCACCCCGCCTCCAGTTTTTCCTGCAGCAGCAGCGCGTTGGTGCAGAGGTAGATGTACTTCTTACGGGCCACCAGCCCATCGACGATCTCGACGATCTGCGGGTGCAGAAGCGGCTCGCCGCCGGGGATGCTCACCATGGGCGCGCCGCATTCGTCGACGGCCTTGAAGCACTCCTCCGGCGTGAGTTGCCGCTTGAGGATGTGAGCGGGGTACTGAATCTTCCCGCATCCGGCGCAGGCCAAGTTGCACCGGAAGAGGGGCTCGAGCATGAGCACAAGGGGATAACGCTTGCGGCCGCGCAGCCTCTGTGAGAGCACGTAGCTGGCGACCGTCCACATCTGACTTACCGGCACACCCATGGTGTAGAACGCCTCCCTTGTCCGCGAACCCTCCAAATGAGCGGTCCCGGAAGGGATGCTAGCGTCCGCCAACCGGTCGGGCCGTTTTCGGACCCGGATCTCCACCAAATCCCCGATTCAGGTCGAACCCGTGGCCGGGCTCGATCGTCCGTACACTGGCATGGTTACGCCTCGCGGACATCACCCGATCCTGGGGCCGGTCGCCGGTGCGGCCGCGATATCCCCGGTCGCCGGAGTTCTCGCGGGTCTGGGCCTGGGCGGTCCAAACCCTCTCGTGTCCAACTCGCGGAGCGCCCCGACCCGCTTCATGCCAGCCGAAAAGCGACGCGAAAGGACGGACGAGGAACTGGTCTCGGACTACCGGGCCGGCGATGCCGCGGCCTTCGAGCAACTCGTGCGGCGACACCACGACGATCTGTTGCGGTTTCTCGTCCGCCTGGTGGGCAACCGGGCCCTGGCCGAAGACGCTTTCCAAGAAACGTTCCTCCAGGTGCATCTATCGGCGGAGACCTTCGACACAAGCCGGCGGTTCAAGCCGTGGCTATTCACGATCGCGGCGAACAAGGGGCGAGATGCCCTGCGTAGAAGCGCACGCCGTCGCACGCTCGACCTTTCCGCCCCGGTCGGGGGCTCGGGCGGCCGATCCGGCAACGACGGCGACGGGTCAGGCGCCAAGACGTACGTGGACCTGATGGAGATCGATGTTCCGGCCCCCGACGCGGCCCTAGACGAACAAGAGCAGAGCCGGCTCGTGCAGCGGGCCATCGACGAGTTGCCGTGGTCGCTGCGAGAGATCCTGCTGCTGGCCTACTTCCAGCGTTTGAGTTACAACCAGATCGCCGATTCACTTGGGATTCCGTTGGGGACCGTGAAGTCCCGTTTGCACGCGGCGGTGGCCGCGTTCGCAAAGAAATGGCAGGCCCAGTCCAAGTCTGGATCGGGCCGCACGGTCGAGGGGGGTGGGGGGGGCGGAGGAAACGAAGCTGGCGGGGTGGTTGAGCGGGAGGGATTTCAGACCCATCCCTCTACCGCCGATCCAGTTGAACCTTCGGCGCCCGATACGCAGCAAGGACCGCAGGACGAATGAGTTTCCCCATCGGCGAACATCCCGAACCGTTGCTGCCCACTCCCGCCCTCTCCGATCAGGCCGACCTGAGCGCCGCGGACGCTGCGGCGATGGAAGCGCTCTTCGAGGCCGGGTTCGATCCCTCGCGAGTAGCGTCCGTACACCGAGAACGCGGCGCGCGGGTGGCCGGTGTGCTGGCCCTGCTGCACACCGACATCGAGCTCGCGGACAAGGAGTCGCTCATCGACGCCACGCTGGCCCGGGTTCGGTTGGCGGGGCGGCCCGGGGACGAACACGCCGCGCCCGAGTTTGCGCTCACGGCCAACGACGAGGACGCCTTTGAGGCGTTGATCGCGGCGGGGTATCGGGCTGAGGCCGTGCCCGCGGCCTTGCGCCGGCGTGCGACCCGCCACGCCCAACTGCTCGACCTGCTCGGACCGAGCCGACAGGAGTTGAGCGGCGCGAGCGGCTTGATCTCAAAGACGCTGGGCCGGGTGCAGTCGGCGGTCGAGACCGAGCGGTCGCGCATGCGGATCGACCGGGCCCCGATCGGCGGGCGGCGCATCCGGATGGCCGACCTGATGACCGTCGCGGCGCTGTTGCTGATCGCGACGGCCGCCATCGGGCCCATGGTGGGCGCGATGCGAGAGCAATCACGCCGGATGGCCTGTCAGAGCAATCTTCAGGCCGCGGGGCTGGGGTTCGGGTCATACGCGGCGGAGTACAAAGACGAGATGCCGATGGCGTCGGCGTCGCTCGCGGGCAACCCGTGGTGGATGGTCGGCCAGCCCGAGCACTCCAACTCCGCCAACCTTTTCACCCTCGCCCGGACCGGGTACAGCAAGGTGGGGCAGCTCGCCTGTGCCGGCAACCCCGACGCTTGTCGGACGGACCTGGGCCCCCAGGCCAGAGATTGGCGCTCGCTGAGCGAAGTCTCGTACAGCTATCAGAACCTGTTCGGTCGCAAGCGGGCGACATTCCACGACCACGGCGGGGCCCGGACGCTGCTGATCGTCGATGCCTCCCCGGTCGTGCGCCGCGCCGTCCGCGGAGAACTCATCAACCCACTTGCGAACTCGATGAACCACTTGGGCAAGGGCCAGAACGCCCTGTTCTCCGACGGCTCGGTCCAGTGGATCACATCGCCCGTGCTCGAGACGGGCGACAACATCTGGCTGCCCCGCATGATCGAGGACCTGCTCGTGAGGCTCGGTCAGCCGGACAGGGCCGCCCCCATCAAGGGCACAGAGACGCCCGCGGGCGTGGACGATCGGTTCGTGGGGCCGTGAGGCGGGCCTCAGGTTCGCTCGGCGAACCAGCGGTTGAGGAACGAGAAAATATCCTGAACGCTGACGAGGCCTGAGCCGTCAAAGTCCGCGCCGGGGTTCTGCGCGAACCAGACCGACAGGAAATCGAACAGGTCCTGCAGGTCGGTGGCGCCGCTGTGGTTGACGTCGGCCTGCAACGCGGTGTTGAACTCGGCGGTGACGCCCGACATCTTGATCGGCGCGCCCCGCCCGGTCTGACTCCAGAGGTCGTGGAGCGTCTGACCCCACTCATTGGTGGTGTTGGCGTCGCGCAGGTGCTCGATGTATTCCCGGGGTGTGTTCTGGTAGAAGAGCGACACCGTGGCCCGCACCGCGCCGATGGGGATCGCGAACGTGCGATCATCCCAGTATTGCCCGTCGGCGTACGTCGCGCCGACCACCGGCGCCCCGCGCCCCTCGAAGGCCGCGTTGTTGAAACCCCGGGGCGGGATGCGGTTGTCCTTGACGATCGTGTCGGCGAGCGCCATGTGCGCGGTCACGCCGCTGGGCAGTCCCGTGGCACCCGATGCGAAAGCGCTCAGGCCGACGTGCATTTCGTACACCGTCGTGGACTCGGTGTCGAGCGTCGCCGTCGCGTTGTCGTACGCGCCGTGCTCCCGGACGACCGCGCCCGCGGCGTTGAGGAACTGCACGTTGAGCCAGACCCGCCGGCCCTCGATGTGGCCGGTCGGCAGTTTGTGGCCCGATTCGTTGGTGACCCGCACGTCCAGGGCCGCTCCATCGGGCGACGCCGTCAGCGTGGCGGCACGCTGGAGCATCGAGACCGCGGCGGCGCGGGTTGCGGCGATTGCGGACTGGCTGACCGTCGGATCGTTCTGCGTGTGCCGAGCGATGATGTCCAGCACCTGGGCCGCGGCCCCGGCGAACTCGTGCCGCCGGGCGTCGGGACGCTCGGGGGTCAGGATGCACAGCTTCGCCGAAGTCCGAGGCATGTGGCAATCCTGGCACGTGCTGACCACGCTGACGTTCGTGCCGCCGAATCGTCCGCCCATGTCCACGCCGCCCGCAGCGAACGCGCTGAGCAGCCACTCTGAGTACGTCCGCTCCAGCGGGAACTGGTGCGACGGGTCGGTTGTGGGAGACGGCGCATCGATCGCGTTGTACCGGTATGTGCCGTCGTCCTGTCGCGTGACGGCGACGTTGCCGACCTCGTGGCACGTGCCGCAGAAGTTGCCGGTGGCGTGGAACGGTGAGTGGATGAACTCGTGCGGCGTGTTCGGGTCGGGCCGCGCGCTGCGACGTCGAGCCTGCGGGTCGATGACGAACGCGGCGTTGCCGTAGTAGTCGGGCTTGTTCGCGCCCAGGGCCGCGAGGATGGGCTCGTCCTCCGGCGGGCTGATGCCGGGGCGGTAGATCGGGTCGACCATGCTGTGGCAGAGGTGGCAAGAGACGCCGTCGGACTCGGCTTGCCCAAGCGCAGAGCCGTCGGGCGGCATCGCGTGCCCCGTGACCACCGAGTCGGGCACGTGGCAACGCAGGCAGTAATACCCGGAGTTGGCCACGTCCTGGTTGGTCAACGACACCTGCGCGAAGAAGAGCGGGTCCTTGGCGGCCAGACCCATCAAACTCCCCCTCCACGTGGAATAGGGCTCGTCGGCGGCGTCGAAGCCCGAGTGACAGGCGGAGCAGGTCGTGCTCTCGATGAGCGTGGTGGGCGGCAGCGAGCCGATCTGCGTGCCGGGCACGAAAAAGTCGCTCAACGTCATGTCGAAGATCGTGGCGAGCACGACCGACGTGACGGCTCCCACGGAGGCAAGGATGGCGGCCACGACAAGCGAACGGCGGGCGAACGTCATGCGGAGACTCCAGAAGGCGTGTCGAGTCTGGATCGCGGTGCAGCTGTCTAAACGATAAAAATATACACATATCCCATAAATCGGCAAGGGGCGGGTTTGGTCATTGCGGGATGTGCGAGCGGTGGGGGGGTGGGGGGACATGGGAGAGTTGGGGCAGTCGGGTCAACAGGCGTCGACACGATTGCCGCCGACCCAAACATTTGCCTTCCGTCTTGAGCGGGCCTATCCTCTCGACCCGGCTCCGGGCAGGCCTGCGCCCGACCGGAATGGCCGCGCTTTTTCAGAAGGCGCACCGGCCCACCGCAGAAACCAAGCAGGCCGCTGGAGTTGGCGTCGATCATGCCCAAGAACAAGAGCCACAAGGCCAGCCTGAAGCGGATCCGGATCAGCAAGACCGGCAAGGTCAAGCACAACCGGGCCTTCGGCAAGCACCTCCGCTCACACAAGAGCGGCAAGCGCCTGCGCCGCCTGCGCACGGACAAGTTCATGTCCAATCCCGAGGCCAAGCGTCTCGAGAAGCTGCTCTTCCGGCGTCTGCGCGGGCGCGATCAGGCCCGGGCGACGCTCAAGCGCAGCCCCAACCCCGAGCAGCGTAAGGCCCTGCGGGCCGAGAAGCGGGCCGCGGCGAAAAAGGCCGTAGCGGCCAAGGCTTAGCGCGGCGGCGCCGGCGCGCGAGTTCGCGGGTCTCGGCAGTCAGTTCCTCCCAGTTCACACCCGTCCGCCGGGATCAAGACCGCGCGACCCACGCGCGGCCCCGCGTCCGGACACCATTGATGGAGTCGGCACATGCGCATCCGCAAGGGTTCCAACCGAACCAAGTCCCGCAAGAGGATCCTCCGCCTGGCCCGCGGGTATTACGGCTCGGGCCACAAGAGCAAGTACAAGGCCGACTACGCCCTCATCCGCGCGGGGGTGTTCGCGTTCCGCGACCGTCGCCGCCTCAAGCGGAACATGCGTCGGCTCTGGATCACGCGCATCACGGCGGCCTGCCGCATGCGCGGGGCACGCTACAGCCAGTTCATCAACGGGCTGAAGATGTCGGGAATCACGCTCAACCGCAAGATGCTCAGCCAGATCGCGATTGAGGACCCCAAGGTGTTTGACCAGATCCTCGCGACCGCCATGAAGCACACGCGGGCGAGCGCGGCCAAGGCGGCCTGAACACCGTCCGACGCCGTTTGCGTTCGGCGAACAATCACGGTTCAATGACAGGCCCGGGGGCGTGCTCCCGGGCCTGTTTCTTCGTGAACATCGAGTCGTCCGGCGCGGGGGCGGGCAAGATCGAGGGGAGGCCGCATGTCGAGCTGGTGGGTAACCGATGCGTTCAAGGCCGGAGGCGCGGCGCTTCTCTCGGCGTGGGTGATCTGGGTGATCGTCTCGATCACGCTCCACGAGCTGGCCCACGGCTGGGCGGCGATCAGCCGCGGCGACACCACCCCCATCGACACCGGGCACATGACCTGGAACCCGCTGGTGCACATGGGCGGCATGAGCCTCGTGGTGTTCGCGGTGACGGGTATCGCCTGGGGACTCATGCCCGTAACGCCGTCGCGGATGCGCGGCCGCCACGCCGACGCGTTTGTCGCCTTCTGCGGGCCGCTGATGAACTTCGCGCTGGCGGCCCTGTGCATCGTCGGCACGGTGATCGTCGTGCTTTCGCTCCCGGGTTCGGCGCCGGGTTCTCAGGCCTCGCACCTGCGCGGGAACCTCATGATCTTCCTGGGCGTGGGCTGCTCGATCAACATCCTGCTCGGGCTGTTCAACCTCATCCCGGTGCCGCCGCTGGACGGATCGCGGGTCCTCGCCGACTTTTCGCTCCAGTATCGCGATTTTCTGCGCTCCCAGGGCGGGCAGTTTTTCTCCTTCGCGCTCTTCATCGTCGCGTTCTTCTATGTGGGAGAACTGATGGGCGGGCTGGGCATGAGAGCGTGGACGATGGGGACCGGGGGCATCCTCGACCTGCTGCACGGCATGGGCGTGGGGCCGGGATCGCCGTGGTAGGGCGGCCGGGGCAGGCACGGAGAGTGGAAAGTCAGCGGGTCCGCTTGCCGGTGGCGATCGAGGCCACGCCGCAGAGCTTGTAGAGCATCCGCGCGCCGACGTTGGCGTCCCATTCGGGCTCGGTCGGGATGGGCTCGAGCCCCGGGGAAACTTCGTTGAGGTCGAAGCCGATCAGCCGGCGACCGGAGCGGGCGAGGGTCTCCAGGAGCACGCAGGCGCGGTTGAACGAGAGCCCGCCGGCGACGGGCGTGCCGGTGTGCGGGCAGAGCGCGGGGTCGAGCCCGTCGATGTCGAACGAGACGTACACGTGCTCGGGCAGCGGTTCGACGATGTCGTCGCAGGCCTCGCGCCATGGGTCGCCCCCATCGAGGCGGTCGGCCAGGTCGAAATCGAAATGGGTGACCGCACGCTTCCGCTGCGCCTTGCCGAAGTCTCGCTCGCCCTCGCCGTAATCGCGGGTGCCGACCTGCACGAGGCGGGTGACCCCGGGGATTCGTGTCAGTACGTTGTGCATGATCGAGGCGTGCGACCACTCGAAGCCCTCGAAGGCCTCGCGGAAGTCCATGTGCGCGTCGATCTGCAGGATGCCCAGGCCCTTGGAGCCCTTGATCGCGCCGGCGAACTCGGCGCAGGCGCGGATGTGGCCGAACGGTGTGGAGTGGTCGCCCCCGACCAGGCCGGGCGTCTTGCCTTCGTCGAGGATCGCGCGCGAAGTATCGAACGTGAACCTGTTCACCGATTCGCACGCGGCGTTCACCTCCGCGACCGCCCGCTTGTCCCTGGCGGTGGCCCCGCCGCGCTCGATGATCGGCCTCGCGAGTTTTCGCGCGCGTCGGGAGTCCGCGAGGATCGACTCGGAGATCGGCTCCATGTACAGGCCGCGCTCGTACGTGCGCCCGAACTGGTGGTCGAACAGGTCCACCTGCATCGACGCCCTGAGGATGGCTTCCGGGCCCGCGGAAGTCCCGCCCCCGTACGACGTCGTGGCGTCGAACGGTACGGGGATGAGGACAATCGCGGCCTCGTCGCGGGTGTGGGGCAGGCCGAAGATGCCTGAGCCGGGCTGAGCGGCGGCGTCGGGGTCGAAGGGCATCGCCGAGGGTAGCGGCGCACCCGGCGCGAGCCACCACGCTCCCGCCGCCCGCGCCGTCCCCAGTGTCAACGTCTTGCTCTCGCTACCCTTGGCCCGTGAAGCACGTGATCATCATCGCGGACGGCGGCGCGGACTTCCCGATCGCGGAACTCGGGGGAATGACACCATTTGAGGCGGCACATACGCCGAACCTCGACGCTCTCGCGGCGTCGGGGCGGATGGGGACGGCCGCGACCACACCGCCGGGGTTCGAGGCGGGCTCCGACGTCTGCTCGATGTGTCTTCTGGGCTACGACCCGGCGAAGTACCACACGGGGCGAGCGCCGTTGGAGGCCGCGGCCCTCGGGCTGAACCTCAAACCGACAGACTGGATCTTCCGGCTGAACTTCGTGACGGTGGGGGAAGAGGGCACGCCGGACGCGGGCCTGATGGTGGACCACTCCGCCGGGGCCATCACGGGCGAGGAGGGGCGGGAACTGGCCCGGGGGCTTGTCGAGCATTGGAAATCGGCGCTGCCCGAGCTGGCGAGGGATTTCGAGCTCACGCCCGGCGTCGCCTATCGCAACATCCTCGTCGATCGAGGCGGCGCGGGCCGGCGGAGCTACCGCACGCTTCGGACCCGCCCGCCGCACGAGATCCCACGGCAGCGTTGGCGGGACCTCGTGCCGAGGTCGGACAGCAGCGACGAACGAGAGCGGGCCGGGGCCGCGGCCCTGAACTCCCTGATGGAGGCGGCCCTGGCGTACCTGCCGCGGCATCCGGTGAGCCTGGCCCGGCTTGCGGCGGGCAAGCGACCGGCGAACGCGTCGTGGATCTGGGGGCAGGGGGTGCGCCCGCGGATGCCGAGCTTCAAGGAGCGGTTCGGCGGGCGCAGCGGGGCCATGATCACCGCCGTGGATCTGTTGGCGGGGATCGCGGCGTTCATCGGGTGGGACCGCGTGGAATCGCCGGGCATTTCCAGCTTCCACGACACGGACTACGCCGCGCAGGGGCGGGTGACGTGCGAGGCGATCGAGCGGTACGACGTGGTGTGCAGCCACGTGGAATCGCCGGACGAGGCCTCCCACCAAGGGGATTGGAAGACCAAGACCGCGGCGATCGGAGCTATCGACAAGCACATCGTTGGGCCCGTGGTTCGCCACCTGTGTGAGCGCCACCCGGGGGGCTGGCGGGTGCTGGTGATGCCCGACCATTACACGCTCGTCGGCACTCGCAAGCACGACAACACGCCGGTGCCGTGGCTCATCGCCGGATCGGACATGCGGGCGTCGCGCAGTGGCGCGGGCGTTCGGTACTGTGAGCGCTCGGTGTCGGGCCCGGAGTCGCTGCGTGTGGACCCGGGCGACAGGATCATGCCGCTGTTCCTCGAAGGGCGGTTGGACTGA
This sequence comes from uncultured Phycisphaeraceae bacterium, assembly GCA_964630785.1. GTDB lineage: Bacteria > Planctomycetota > Phycisphaerae > Phycisphaerales > UBA1924 > JADLCX01. The sequence continues at coordinate 54,476 of CAZVZG010000023.1, forward strand.
GTGGACGCGAGGGCGCCCGGTGGGAGTTCATCCATGAGCCAGAGCGATGGGCCGGGCGAGACCGGACCGAAAAAGAACGGCGTGGGGGAGCGATCGGACATCCCCACGGCGAGATCGGCGGACGGTGGAACGTCGGGCTCGGAACCGATCTTCGAGATCGCCGAGGACCGCTGTCCCAAGTGCTCCGAACCGATGCCCTCGGACGCGGTGGTCTGCATGAAGTGCGGCTACGACCAGAGGGCCAACAAAGTGCGCGAGGTCGAGACGGGGGTTGTGGAGGTGCCCGAAGCGCCGGAAGGGGCCAAGCCGGCCAAGACCGACTTCGTGGTGCCGGGCAGACTCTCGCCCAAGACGCTCGGGATCGTGGGGGCGGTGCTCACCGTCGCGGCAATGGTCGCGGCGGGCATCTACGCGCCCGCTCCTTCGTTCGGCGTGGTCGCGGCGTGGGTGCTGCTCACGCTCTACACCATCGGGATCAACTCGGCGACGGGCGTCGCCGCGGTCGCCGTTGCGGCCCGGCTCAACTCCCAGCCGTTCGGCCGGCTCGACGTGGCGCTTGCGCGGATGTTCGCCGCGTTCGCCCTGTTTCAGGCGATCAGCCGTACGCGGCCGGTGCTTCTGGGGAGCCCGCTGCTCACGACGGGAGTGTCGTTCGTGGTCGGCGCGTTGTTGTACTTCGGCGCGGTCATGCTGCTCTTCAGGAAAGACCGACGGACGACGAGCGTGATCGCGCTGGCCCACTTCATCCTGTGGATCCTGCTGGAACTGGGCCCGGTGCTGGGGAACTGGGTGAGCACGGCCGTGTCGGCGGCCGCGCCGGCGAAGTGAGCGGCGACCGTCTTGCAAACGGCGGCCGCAGCAGCGACGCGGTCATCCCTGGGCGGTATCATGGCGGGATCAACTTTCGGGCCGGGCTTCAGAACTCGGCGAGTCCGACCGCTTTCGTGTTCCCCTCTTTTTCCGCAGGATTCCGCATGATTCCCGTGTTCACGCCGTCGTCCGAAAAAGTCCCGGCCGATCTCGACGCCACGAAGTGGACGAATCTGGAGCCGCTGTACCGGGAACTGATCGGGCGTGAGCTGCACTGCAAGAACTGCCTGCAGCGTCTGATCTTGGACAGAAGCGAACTCGACGCCGCGGTGAGCGAAGCCGGGTCGGACCTGTACATCGCGATGACGTGCCACACGGACGACCAGGCCGCCAACACGGCCTACCTCGATTTCGTGGAGAACGTGCAACCGAAGCTGCGCGAGGCCGCGTTCGAGCTGGACCGCAAGATCGTGAACAGCCCGCACGCGAAAGAGCTCGACCCCAAGCGGTACGAGGTGTACCTGCGCGACCTGAAAGTGGCTGTGGACCTGTTCCGTCCCGAGAACGTCCCGCTCGAAACCGAACTGACCAAGCTCGACCAGGAATACAGCCAGATCAGCGGCGCGATGACCGTGGAGTTTGATGGGAAGGAGCGCACGCTGCCGCAGATGTCGCGGTACAACGAAGACCCGGACCGTGCCGTGCGCGAGCGGGCGTGGCGCGCCGTAGCGGAGCGCCGGCTCCGCGATTCCGACGCGATCGACGCGATCTTCCAGAAGATGCTCGACCTTCGCGGGCGGGTGGCCAGAAACGCGGGGTTCGATAACTTCCGCGACTACGCGCACAAGGCCAAGCGCCGGTTCGACTACACGCCCGAGACCTGTCACGAGTTCGCCCGCGGCGTCGAGCGGGTGTGCGTGCCCCTGCTGCGGAAGCTGATGGCCGAGCGGAGCGCGGTGATGGGCGTCGCTCCGCTGCGCCCGTGGGACGGGCAGGTGGACCCCAAGGGCCGGCCCGGCCTGCGCCCGTTCGAGGGGGCGGGGCAGATGATCGAGCGGACCAACGGCGTCTTCCGACGGATGGACCCGTCGCTCGCCGCGCTCTTTGAGTATCTGCAGGAAAGCGGCGGCGGGGCGCACTCCTCGTGCCTGGACCTTGAGTCCCGCAAGGGCAAGGCCCCGGGCGGATACCAGGCCAACCGAGATCGGGTGCGCAAGCCGTTCATTTTCATGAACGCCGCGGGCGTGCAGCGCGACGTCGAGACGATCGTCCACGAGGCCGGTCACGCGTTCCATTCGCTGCTCTGCCGGTCGGAGCCGCTGCTGGCCTACCGCAGCGAGATGCCGCTGGAGTTCTGCGAGGTCGCGTCGATGAGCATGGAGCTGACCTCGCACCCGTTCTTCGACGAGTATTACCCGGGTCCCGACGCGGACCGTGCCCGACGGACTCATCTGGAAGGGATCGTGCAGAGCCTGTGCTCGATCGCGATGGTGGACCAGTTCCAACACTGGCTATACACCAATCCGGGGCACACGCGAGCCCAGCGCGACGCCCAATGGGCGGAACTCGTGGCCCGGTACGGGCCGGGCTTCGACTGGTCGGGCTTGGAGAAGTTCCTGCTCGCGAGCTGGCACCGCATCCTCCACCTGTTCGGCACGCCTTTTTACTACATCGAATACGGCATCGCGCAGCTCGGCGCCCTGCAGGTCTGGCTCAACTACCGGCGCGACCCTCGCCGGGCGATCGAGCAGTACAAAGCCGGCCTTTCGCTGGGCGGCTCGCGCCCGCTGCCCGAGCTCTTCCACGCGGCCGGGCTGGAGTTCGATTTCGGACCGGCGACGGTCGGGCGGCTGGTCGGTGAAGTCGAGCGAGAACTGGCCCGCATCCCGGCGTAACTCGCAGGCACCTGTTTAGCGTTCAGTCCCGGCATCGCGACCGTCTGCGTGTGCGCAGGTATGCTCGTTGAGGCGGCGCAGAGACCCATCGAGGAGCGACGGGATGTCAGGGCATCGCGGCTGCGGCATGACGCGGAGTCGATTCGTGACCGGCGCGGCGATGCTCGGAATGTTGGTCGCGATGTGCGCGGCCCCCCAGCCGGCCCTGGGTGCGCAGCCCGCCGCGGGTGCACCCGTCAGCGAGAAATCGCCCTCGACCGGCTCCGCCGTCCGCATCGCCCGTCTTCCGATCCGCACCGACGGCCCCAAGAGTCTCGACCCTGCCAAGGGCTCGACCCAGTACGACAACCAGGTCTGTTCGCAGGTCTACGACGGGCTCGTGCAGTACAAGTATCTGGCGCGCCCGCTCGAGATCGAACCTTGCCTCGCGGCCGCGCTTCCAAAGATCACCGACAACCCCGACGGCACGCAGACCTGGCGTTTCACACTGCGCGACGACGTGTACTTTCAGGACGACCCGTGCTTTCCCGGCGGCAAGGGGCGGAAGCTGAAGGCCGCGGACGTGTTCTACTCGTGGAAGCGGCTGGCCGACCCTCAGTACGAACTCGAAAACTGGTGGATGATCGACGGGATGATCGTCGGGTTCAACGCGTACAAGATCGCGCAGGGCGCGGCCGCGGGCGCGAAGTCAGTGACGGAACTGGACGCCGCGAAGAAGGGCCTGATCGCGGCCGCGAGGAAGCAAGCGGGTGGGGCCGACGAGGCTGAACTGGTCGCGGCGTTCCAGAAGGCCACGCCCGGCCGGTTCGATTACGACGCGGACGTGCCGGGCCTCCGGGTCATCAACGACCTGGAGCTGGAAGTCGTACTGGTGAAGCCGATCCAGCAGTTCCGCTGGAAACTCGCGCAGTTCCAGTTGTCGGTCGTTCCCCGCGAGGCGGTGGAGAAGTACGGCGACGACTTCGGTCGCCACCCCGTGGGCACGGGCCCGTACACGGTGAAGGATGGCGACTGGCAGCCGGGGCGGTTCATCAACTTCACAAGGAATCCGACGTACCGCGTGGAGTACTACCCGTCGGAGATGTCGAGCGACCCTGAGGAGGCGGCCAGGGATCGCACGCTCGGGCTGGACAAGGCGGCGGGCCAAAGGCTCCCGATTCTCGATCGGATCGAATCCCCGTTCTACGTGCCGGACCCGGCGATGTGGCTCGATTTCGAGTCGGGCAAGCTGGGGTTCGTGCAGATCCCGGCGGAGTATTTCGACAAGGCGGTGAACCGGCGGACGCTCAGGCTGCGACCCGCGTACGCAAGCAAGGGCGTCACACTGTACCCGATCCCGCTGCTCGACTTCATCTTCCGCGGGTTCAACATGGAGGACCCGGTGCTGGGCATGGGGGACCCGGGCCTCGACGGGGGCAAGGTCGTCGAGCGTCACCGCAAACTGCGTCAGGCGCTCTCGCTGGCGTTCGACCTGGACGAGATGAACGAGTCGTTCTACAACGGAACGAACATCGTGTACGACGGGCCGATCCCGCCGGGGCTCGACGGCTATCCCAAGGGCGGGCGGGCGGACGTGAGCTACATGGGCCCGAACATCCCGCGGGCCAGGAAACTCCTGGCCGAGGCGGGCTATCCGGATGGCCGGGGCCTTCCCGAGATCGTGTACTACAGCAGCCGCGGCGGCAACAACGCCGAGCAGATGCAGGCCGAGATGCGGTTCTGCCGCGCGATCGGCGTGAAGCTCAACCCGCGCGAGGTGGACTTCTCCGAACTCATCGAGGCGATCAACAAGAAGAAGGCGCAGATGTTCAGCTACGCGTGGGGAAGCGACTACCCCGACGCAGAGAGCAATCTCGCCATGTTCTACAGCAAGAACAAATCGCCCGGGTCCAACGCCTTCAACTACGACCGGCCGGAGTACGACCGCATGTACGAGAAGAGCCGGACGATGCCGCCCGGCCCCGAGCGGACGAAGCTGTACGAAGGGATGCGGGACATGCTCATCCAGGACGTGCCGTTTATCGGCTCGATGGCCCGGACAAGGTTCTACGCGATCAACCCGTGGCTGAAGAACTTCAAGCCGTCGGAGGACTTTCAGAACTGGTACAAGTATCTGGACTTGGCGGAGCAGAAGTGAGCAGCGGACGCCGCCAAACCGCTCCATGGCCCCGGCCGTAAATCGACTCCCCGCTCACCCCTCATCCCCAATCTCTAGTCCCTGGTTCCCAGTCCCCTCCCCATGTGGTCCTTCATCATCCGCCGTCTGCTCTACTCAATCCCGATCTACCTCGGGATCATTTTGCTCGTGATGGGCGCGCTGCGAGTGAACGACCCGGTGAACGCTTATCTGGGCAAGCACGCCTCAAAGGAGCAAGTGGACCTGAAACGCGAGTCGATGGGCCTGAACAAGCCCTTCCTGGTGCAGTACGGCGAGTTCCTGGGCCACGTCGGGACGCTCAACTTCGAGGCCAGAAGCTGGCGATACGAAACCAAGACCGTGGGCGAAGTTCTGACCGACGCGGTTGGGCCCAGCCTCGCGCTCACGATCCCCGCGTTCATCATCACGACGCTGATCTCGATCGGGGTCGGGTTGCTCTCGGCCTATTTCCGCGGGACTCCGGTGGATCGGACGCTCATGGTGCTCATCGTGCTGGGGATGAGCGTGAGCGTGCTCGTGCTCATCATCCTCGGGCAGTATTTCGGGGCCTACTGGCTGAAGGATCGATTCGGCCTCGACTGGTTCGCGGTGGGCGGGTACGAACCGCTGTTCGAGGAGACCGACTCGGGCTCGTTCTGGCTCGCCAAGTGGTTCTATTTCTGCTCCCTGCCCGTGATGATCGAGGTGCTGCTGGCGATGGGCTATGACACGCGGTTCTACCGCGCCGTGATGGTGGAGGAGACCGGGCGCGACTACATCACCACCGCCGTGGCCAAGGGCGCAACCAAGCCCAAGATCATGTTCGTGCACATGCTCAAGAACGCGATGATCCCGATCATCACGCGCGTGATGATCACGTTCCCGTTCCTCATCGGCGGGTCGATCCTGCTCGAGACGATGTTCCGCATTCCCGGCATGGGGCGAGCGCTCATCGAGGCCATCACCAACAAGGACTTCCCCGTCATCCAGGCGTTCACGGCGATGTTTGCGGGCATCTTTGTGCTCAGCAACATCCTCACCGACGTGCTCTACGCGCTCGTCGATCCACGCGTGAGGCTGTCCTGATGGCCCTCGGCGCGATCAGGCGGGCGTGGTCCGGGCGTGCGGCCGGGAAGTTCCGTCGCAACCGACTGGCGATGGCGTCGATGGCGATCATCGCCGTGTACGCGCTCATCGGGGTCTGGCTCGTCGCCGGCGATCTGTGGACGGGCGCGGCCGCGGATTCCGCGGACGCCGGCGCGCCGTGGTCGCCCTGGACAGCCATGACCCTGGACAAGGTCGAGGCCCGCGTGGGCCCTTTGAGCAAGCGGGGCTGGCTTGAGTCCGAATCCGGCGAGTCCCGGGCCCGAAACGTCAAGTACTACATGAGCCGCTTCGAGAAGGCCCTGCGACTGAGCGACCCGGAGTATCGGCGCCTGGCTCTCAAATCGATCCGCTTCGGCGAGCGCCGCGTGGGCGTCGGCGAAAAAGATGCCGCGAGGATCATCGCCGAGGCCAAAGCCCGGTACCGCGCCCTCGATGTCTATGACGACCTGGACGACCCGAAACAGATTGCCAAAGCCGAGCCCGAGCTCGCACGGCTGGAGACGCTTGTCAACTCGCTCTTTGCCCCCATGAGTCCGGCGCAAGCCGTGATGTACGACCTGCGGTTGAGCCTGGGCACCGATCGGCAGGGCCGATCGATCTTCGCCCGGGCCGTATACTCGATCAAGGTCGCGCTTGAGCTTGGGCTGATCGTCGGTGTCGTGTCGGTCCTGCTGGGCGCCGTGCTCGGCGCGGCCGCGGCGTACTACAGCGGGTGGATCGACGGGTTTGTGCAGTGGCTCTATTCGACGCTCTCGAGCGTGCCCGACCTCGTGCTGCTGGCCGTGCTGGCGTACATGTTCACGGGAAGTTACTTCGACGACACCAGCAAGCCGTTCCTCTCGCTGGTGCCGGTGTACGTGGCCATGTGCATGACGTTCTGGATCGGGCCCTGCCGCATCATCCGCGGCGAGACGCTCAAGCTCAAGGAACTGGAGTACGTTCAGGCCGCCAAGGCGATCGGGTTCGGACGGCCGTACATCCTCCTGCGCCACGTCCTGCCCAACACCCTGCACCTGATGTTCATCAACTTCTCGCTGCTGTTCATTGCGGCGATCAAGTTCGAGGTGGTGCTGAGTTTCCTCGGCCTGGGTGTCAAGACCGGGCCGAGCTGGGGGCGCATGATCAGCGAGGCGACGCAGGAGGTCATCAACGGGAACTTCTGGCAGATCGGCGCGGCCACGGTGTTCATGTTCGTGCTGGTGCTGGCGTTCAACATCGTGTCCGACGCGCTGCAGGATGCGTTCGATCCCAAGCACGTCGGGTAAGTGATTCGGCGACGCTTCAACGACATGAGCCACGACGCGACCATCCTCAGTGTGCAAGGCCTGACGACCCGGTTCCGCACCGACCGGGGCGTGGTCACCGCCATCGACGACGTGTCGTTCGACCTCGCCCGCGGCGAGACGCTCGGCATTGTCGGTGAGTCCGGCTGCGGCAAGACCGTCACCAGCAAGTCGATCATGCGGTTGCTGCCCGAACGCACCGCGGTCATCGACCCCCGCTCGCGGGTGATGTTCGAGGGTGTCAACCTCGCGACGACCGACGCGCGCGCGATGCGGAAGGTCCGCGGCGACCGGATCGCCATGATCTTTCAGGAGCCCATGACCAGCCTCAACCCGGTGTTCACCGTCGGCTGGCAGATCGAGGAGGCGCTCAAGTATCACAAGCGCGAGCTCGGGCGTGCCGCTCGTAAGGCCCGCGCCATCGAGATGCTCAAACTCGTCGAGATCCCCGAGCCCGCTCGCCGGTACGGCGAGTATCCGCACCAGCTCTCGGGCGGGATGCGACAGCGCGTGATGATCGCGATCGCCCTCTGCTGCGAGCCCGACATCCTCATCGCCGACGAGCCGACCACCGCACTCGACGTGACCATCCAGGCCCAGATCCTGGCGCTGATGGATGGCCTGAAGCGGACCCTCGGCACCGCCATCGTGCTCATCACGCACAACCTCGGCGTCGTGGCCCAGGTGTGCGACCGCGTCATGGTGATGTACGCCGGGCGCGTGATCGAGGTGGGGTCGGTGTGGGACATCTTCCACCACCCGCGGCACCCGTACACGCGGGCGCTTCTTGATTCCATCCCCAAGGCCGGCCGCAGGGAGCACGGCAAGCGCCTGCCGACCATCGAGGGCATCGTGCCGAGCCTGTTCGAGATCCAGCCGGGCTGCCGGTTCCAGGACCGCTGCAAGTACAAGCAGGATCGCTGCGTCGCCGAGGAGCCCGCGCTCACGGAACTGGGCGGCGAGCACGGAACCGTGCAGGTCCGTTGCCACTTCCCGTTGGGGGAGACGCGAGTGCAGGTGACCGTGGATGGAGGGAGGGCGTGACAAGTTCGATCAACACAGCGGGCAGAGAGACGGGGCGTCTCGCCCCGGCCTCGGCCCCGGCAAAGCACCCGCTGCTCGAAGTGACCAACCTCGTCAAGCACTTCCCGGTCCGGGGAGGCGTGCTCAATCGCGTGATCGGCCACGTCCAGGCGGTCAACGGCGTGAGCCTGAGCGTGAACCGCGGCGAGGTCGTGGGGATCGTGGGCGAGTCGGGCTGCGGCAAGAGCACGCTGGGCAAGTGCATCATCAGGCTGATCGAGCCGACCAAGGGGACAATCCGCTACGGCGGCGTGGACATCACCCGCCTCGGCCACGCCGAGATGATGCCCTTCCGCCGGAAGATGCAGATCATCTTTCAAGACCCGTACTCATCGCTCAACCCGCGGCTGACGGTCCGCAAGCTCTTGCGCGAGGCCATCCGCTTTCACCAGACCGTGCCCGGCGGTGAGGACGAGGGTTACATCGACCACCTCATCGCCCGCGTGGGCCTGCGCCGCGACGCCAAGGACAAGTTTCCGCACGAGTTTAGCGGCGGGCAGCGGCAGCGGATCGGCATCGCCCGCGCGCTGGCCCTGCGTCCGCAGTTCATCGTGGCCGACGAACCCGTTTCTGCGCTCGACGTCTCGATCCAGGCCCAGGTGCTGAACCTGATGCTCGAACTCAAGGACGAGTTCGGGCTGACGCTGCTGTTCATCAGCCACGACCTGAAAGTCATCGAGCATTTCTGCGACCGCGTGATCGTCATGTACCTCGGCCACGCCGTCGAGGAGCTGCCGTGCCGCGACATCCACGCACGGGCCCGCCACCCGTACACCAAGGCCCTGCTCGCGGCCAACCCGATCGACGACCCATCGCAGCGGGGGCCGGAGGGCACGCCGCTCACGGTGCTTCAGGGCGACGTCCCGAGCCCGTTCAACCCGCCGGCGGGCTGCCCGTTCCAGGGGCGCTGCCCGCTGGTGACGGAGCGGTGCCGGCGCGAGATGCCGCCGCTGAAAACGAGGGATGGCGACGCCGGCGAACGGCGCGTGGCGTGCTGGGCGGTCGAGTAAGGGGACACCGGGCGTGAGGGGGCGGGGATTTCTCGCTCAATGGTCGCTTCGCGGCCGATATGTCGCGACGCGGCCGGGTCGCTGGCCTGTCGTGGGGAGAGCCATGATCGCGAGCATAGCGCCGCCCGAAACCGACACGCCGAGGCCGGCCTGCGACGCCGCAGAGATCGACTACGTGGCTGTCGCCGCCCACGGGATCGGTCGCGGCGACTTCGTCGCGCTGGTGTTCGCGGGTTCGCGTTTGGCCCTGGGCGACCTGGCCGGGCACTACACGTGGAACACGGCGCAGAAGTTCGTGCTCAGCGATCCGCGTCTATCCGCATCGGACGATTTCGCTCGGATCGGAACCTCGGCGTTGCGGGAGTGGCCCGCCGATCGGGTCCGACCGACGCCCGGCGTGTGTTTCGTGTTTGCTGATGGAACGCACCCGGTGTTGGCCGAACTTGTCGCGCGCGGTGCCGAGGAGTTCGAGCATTACGTGGTCCTGCCGCATCTCTCGCGGGACGCCCTGCTTCGGCGTCGCGTGGACCGACTGACCGCGGCGGCCGGGGGGCGACCGATCGCGTTGCTGGGGTTCGGCGATCAGGGACGGCGGATCGCGGCGATGCTCGCAGAACACGCCAACAAGCCGGACGGTCTGCTTGTGGTCGATGCCGACGCGTCACGCTCGGCGGAAGCGGCCCGTCTGGGCTTTTCGGCGGCGATGCTCGACGATTCGCGACTGGCGAACGCCGCGTTGGTGAGCTCGCCGCTGACACGCCCGCGGGCCTTTGCGGGACTGATCGACGCCGCGAGATTATCCGGCCGTGCCGTGATGGATAACTCGCTCGGGTGGGACGACCGCGCCGAGCTGCTCGCGTTCGGCCGAACGACAGCCACGGCCGCGGCGGCGCGGGGCCTGCGCTTCGAGAGAGACACCGTGATCCCCCGGGATCACGGCCTCGCCCTGGCGCTCAGGATCATCCGGCGCGAGACCAGGCGCGTGGGACCGGCGTGCATCCCACACCTCTCCAGTGGACAAGTCGCCCGGCTCGGGCGTGGCGCGACGGGGCCCGCGGTGTTGGACCTGAGTTCCAGCCCCGCGGACCAGCCGCTCGCCCACCTCACCGCAGCCTACGAGGGCGCGTTCGTCGCGATCGACGGGCAATCCAACCACCACGACGCGGCGTTCGCGATCCACAGCACAAGGGCGTTTCTGCGTGAGTTGCCGGGTATGACGGCGGCTGTCGATCGCGTGCTGCCCGCCGACAGCAGGCACGCGATGGGCGAGACGGCGTTCGAGCGAACGGTGATCCGCACCACGACCGGCCGGTCGCTGGGATCGCCGTTCATGACCGCCTGCGAGCAGACGGCGATCGGTGTGTCGGCCGCGGCGTTCGCCGCCGACTCACCGATCGTCGAGATCGGTTCGGCGATCGGGGGGAGCACCCTGTTGATGGCCGCGGCCACCGACGCGGGCAACGGTTGCGGGCCGGAGATCTGGTCGATCGATCCCGATGCACCGACACGCCACGTCATGAGTGCGCTCTTCAAGGTCGAGGGCTACGACCGGCGGCTGCGGCAGATCGTCAAAACTTCCGACGAAGCGATCGGCGACCTGGCCCAGTTTCGGGGTCGGGCGGGATTGGTGTTCATCGACGGACTGCACACCGAGGCCGCGGTCGCCTCCGATTTCACCGCGTACGCGGACTTGGTGCGAGCCGGGGGCTGCATCACGTTCCACGACGTGGACGCGAGGTTTGCAGGGATCTTTCGCGCGGTGGCCGAGCGCGTCGTGACCGATCGGCGCTTCCGTCCGCTGTTCATGGTGGACACGTTCGCGGCGTTCGAGCGGGTCGCCTGACACGCTCCGCGGTTGTCTGATTGGTCCCGGTGCCAGGGGCCGGCAGATCGGTTTTCAAGGTGCCCCGTTCAGGTGATGGTCAGCGTGTCCGAGAGGACCCCTCCGCGAACGTTGAGGTTGTCGAATGCAACCGCGAAGAAGGTTCCCTGCCCTGTGGGCAGGTCGGATGGCAACCTGAGGCGGCGGGACCAGTTGTTGCTCTGGCCCTGGCGGATACCGCCGCCGATGAAGCGATCACCGGCCGCGTTGAAGCGGCCGTTGCCGTCGGCGTCGAACCAGAACTCGACCCGCCCGACCTCGGCGTTGTCGGTGATGTTGTTGGCGATGAAGCGGACGCGAGATCCGGACTCGGCGGTGTTCCGGTTGATCCGGAAGTTGTCGATCACCGGGCGCGCGTTGCGAGAGACCTGGGCGACGGCGGTCTTGTTGAAACTCCGTTCGCCCACGATGTCGACCGCGCGGACGTAGAAGCGGTTGAGCCCGTTGGCGAACGAGGTCGGGACCGTGAGCGACAGGATCCACCGGCGAGAGCTCCCGTCGCGCACGCCCTCTCCCAGCAGCGTGTCGGCGCTGGCATCGAGCGACGAGTTGCCCGAGCTCTCGCGGTAGAAGAACACGTGCTGCGGCAGGCCATCGTCGTCCCGAACGTTCCTCGCCACCAGCCGGAGTGTCTGGCCTTTGGAGAGCGCGGACGGATCGGTGATGAGCCGTCCCACCATGGGGCGACGGTTGAAGACCAGATCGACGTCGACGGCCGAAGCATCGCTGGATTGGCCGAGCGAATCGGTGGCGCGGACGAAAAACCGCTGCGAATCCGGGCCCCAGGCCGGGTCGATCGTGAACGTCAGCGATCCATCGGCCGAGGTCCCGAGAAGATCATCAACGCCATCGTTGAACACACCGTTCCCGTCGCTGTCGCGGTAGAACTCGACGGTCGGGCTGGTGCCGGTCACGCCGTTGGCCGTCAGCGTGATGTCCCGCGCGCGCCGGACGGCTTCGGTTGGCCCGGAGATTCCGGAGATCGTCGGCGACGCCGCCTCGACGATCGTCACGTTCTGAAAGGCAACGGTCTGATCGAGCCCGTCGGAGGCGACCACGATGATCTTGCCGGCCCCGGCGGGCACGCCGTTCGGGACCGCACCTTTGAACGTGAAGACGCCGTTGACGAGCGCCGCGTCGCCGATGAACGTGTCTCCGCTCGGGCTGAACACCTCATCGCCGTCGTCGAAGTAGAACTTCACGCCCAGCGAATCGCCGATGTTGTCGTTGTCGGTAACGTTGAACGCGCTGAGCGTGAACACGCCGTGGCTGCCCACAGGGTTCGGGGCAACCGTGGTCGCACCGAGCGTGGGGGCCGTGTTGCCGACGAAGAACGCCGCGGCCTCGGTGTTGTCCGACTCGTTAGCTTCGGCGATGGCGTTGCCGCTGTCGGCCACGGCCACCACGTACCAATCGCCCTCCGTGGTGCCGAGTGGGATCGTCAGGTCGATCGGGAAGCCGCGGTTGCCCCCGGCGGGGATGGTCACGCTGTTGGTGAACGTGCCTAGGAAGGTGTCGCTCCCAGAGTCGAACACGGCGTCCGAGGAGAGGTAGAACGCCACGTCGAAAGGATCGGACGCGTCGGTGTCGCCGTGGTTGTCGACCGTCGAGTTCACGGTGATCGTGCCGCCGGGAAGCGCGTTGTTGGCCACCCCCAGGCCGTGGTAGGCCAGGTCGACCGAAAGCAACGCCCGTTGCTCGAGACCCTCGATCATCGAAACCGGCGACAAGCCCGTGGGCATCTTGCGGCGGCCGCGGTCGAGACGTGAAACAGGGTTGTTGGTCAGATGCATCGTGGTGTCCCCTGGTGCTGAGAGCCTGTTGAACAAAGCCTCCCCAACCCGCGAGCGAAACCGCTCGGGGGTTGATGGTTACAACGCTCTCTCTCGCTCCACCCCGTCCGCCATCTCCGGTGTCGGCAACAAGCGCCGCAGCCGGACACATTCCCAGACCCGCCTGGCGGAGTCCGGGAAGAGATCAATTTACGCCTTCCGGTCGCCGATGCCAGAGCAAGCCCCTCAAAAAGGGCCGGAAATCTGCGGTCGGATTCGGAGATACGACGCTTCGTCGTCGCCGCACGAGCTTGGGCTGCGTGCGTTCGGTTACGGTTTGGCGACGCATCCCGCTCGACGCGCCGTGATGAATGGCCCCGCCCGGATTCGAACCGGGGACCAAGAGATTATGAGTCCCTCGCTCTTACCGCTGAGCTACGGGGCCGGCGGCCAAAGGGCGGTACCAGCCCGCGGCCGATCGCATTCTACAAGACCGGCTACGCTAGGCCCTCGATGGTTCGAGAGATGGGGTAGGGACGATGCTTGGGGGGAGGTGGAGTGGGGGGTGGGAGTGAGGGGGGCGCGAGGGCGAAGGGGTCCACCTGAATTGATGGGACGAATCGACGACATCTTCGGCCGCTTGCGGGCTCGGAAGGCCAAGGCCCTGATGCCGTTCTTGTGCGCCGGGCACCCATCCCCTGGCGTGTTGACGCGGGCCCTGCCCGCCCTTGAGGCCGCCGGCGCGAGCGTCGTCGAGATCGGGGTCCCCTTCTCCGATCCGATCGCCGACGGTCCGGTGATCGCGGCCGCGATGCACGAGGCTCTCAAACAGGGTGCGACCCCCCGCGGTGTGTTCGAGGAGATCGGTGCGGCCAGGAATCAAACCTCGCTCGGCCTGGTCGCGATGGTCAGCGTGTCGATCGTTTGGCGGATTGGCATCGGCGAGACGGTCCGGATGGCCCGCGAGGCCGGCGTGGACGGGTTCATCCTTCCCGACCTTCCACCCGAAGAAGGGCCGGAGGTCATCGAAGCGGTCCGCGCCGCGGGCATGACGGCGAGCCTGTTGGTTGCCCCGACCACCACGCCGCGCCGGGCGGAGCGCATCGTCAAGGCTTGCTCAGGGTTTGTGTACCTGCTCGCCCGTGCGGGTATCACGGGGGAGTCGGGCGACGCTCCCGACATCGCCGAGCCGGTGCGCCGTCTACGCGAGATTACGGACTTGCCCATCGCTTGCGGCTTTGGCATTTCGACTCCGCGTCACGTCCGGGCCGTCGTCGAGCACGCCGACGCCGCGATTGTGGGCAGCGCCTTGGTGCGCAGGATGGGTGAGGGACGGGGGGGAGGGGGGGCTGCGCACGCGGGGAGTGATCCCGTCGAAGCGGGCGCGAGCCTCGTGCGGGAACTCGCGGCCGGGCTGACATGAACCCGCATGTGCACCCCATTCGATTGGAGCATACTGGGGGCTGGCCCCAACGGCTTGGGGAGAATCTCACAACCGACAGGGCGGCGGCTTGCTCGGGTGGTCAAGCCTGCAACAATCAAGCCCGTAGGTTCCGGCGACCACGCGGGCGACTCCAAGGTGCGGCAGAGGTTCCGGCTTTCCAGCGATTGACCCCGGTTACGGGGCGAACGATGTGGGATGCCGGGCTTCGCATTGGAAGGCCCCCGCGAGGACTCGGCGAGCCGGACCGTCCGGGAGAGTCCTTTTTTTCGAGGGAGCGAACATGTCCAGCGGCAACGGCAACGGGATCGCCGGCTTGCACGAGGCACGCATCGAGGCCATCGCGGCGGCAAACGGCAACGGCTGGGGTGGGAACGGCAAACGGTTCCACGAGGTCGGCATCATGAACAGCCAGCAGCGTGTGGACGCGATCTTCGGGGCCGACGTCTTCAGCCAGCGGGTCATGCGCCAGCGCCTGCCCAAGGACGTGTACCGCGCCCTGATGCAGACCGTTCAGCAGGGCAAGCGGCTCGAACCGCACATTGCCGACATCGTGGCCGCGGCCATGAAGGACTGGGCCATCGAGAACGGCGCGACCCACTACACGCACTGGTTCCAGCCGCTGACCGGCCTGACCGCGGAGAAGCACGACGCGATGCTCGTGCCCGAGGCCACCGGCGGCGTGCTCTTCGAGTTCAGCGGCAAGGCTCTTGTGCAGGGCGAGCCGGACGCGTCGAGCTTTCCCTCCGGCGGCCTGCGGGCCACGTTCGAGGCCCGCGGCTACACGGCGTGGGACCCGACCAGCCCCGCGTTCCTGACCCGGCACGAGGGCGGCGCGATCACGCTTTGCATCCCGACGGCGTTCGTCTCGTGGACGGGCGAGGCGCTCGACAAGAAGACGCCGCTGCTCCGCTCCATGGAGGCCCTCAGCGAGCAGGCGATGCGGGTGCTCAAGCTCTTCGGCGCCGACAAGGGTGTGTCGCGCGTGCTCACCACGCTCGGACCCGAGCAAGAGTACTTCCTGGTCGACAAGAACCTGTACTACGGCCGGCCGGACCTGGTCGTGTGCAACCGCACGCTCTTCGGCACGCAGCCGCCCAAGGGCCAGCAGCTCGAAGACCACTATTTCGGGTCGATCCCCGGGCGAGTGATGGCGTTCATGAGCGAGGTCGAGCGCGAGATGTACCGCGTGGGCGTTCCGCTCAAGACGCGCCACAACGAGGTCGCGCCGGGGCAGTACGAGTTCGCCCCGATCTTCGAGACGACCAACATCGCTTGCGACCACCAGATGCTGCTGATGGAGACGCTCAAGCGGCTGGCGCCCAAGTTCGGCATGCAGTGCCTGCTGCACGAGAAGCCCTTCGCCGGCATCAACGGCAGCGGCAAGCACAACAACTGGTCGATGACCACCGACACCGGCGTCAACCTGCTCGACCCCAAGGACGACACGCACACCAACATGCAGTTCCTGGTGTTCGTGGCCGCGGTCATCCGCGCGGTCGATCTGCACGCCGACCTGCTCCGCGCCAGCGTCGCCAGCGCGGCCAACGACCACCGCCTCGGCGCCAACGAGGCCCCTCCGGCGATCATTTCGATCTTCCTGGGCGACATGCTCACCGACATCATCGAGCAGATTCAGAGCGGCAACCCCAAGCGCACGCTCAAGGGCGGCGCGCTGGATCTGGGCACACGGATGCTGCCCAACCTGCCCCGAGATTCCGGCGATCGCAACCGCACCAGCCCGTTCGCATTTACCGGCAACAAGTTCGAGTTCCGCGCCGTCGGCAGCTCGGCCACCAGCGCGTGGCCCAACACCGTGCTCAACACGATCATCGCCGAGAGCATTGATTACCTCGCGACGCGCCTGCAGCGTGCCGCGGGCGCGAACCCGAGCGAGGCCAGGCTCCTCGCCGCCGTCAAGGGCGTGCTCAAGCAGGTCGTCAAGGAGCACAAGCGGGTTATCTTCAACGGCGACGGCTACAGCCCCGAATGGCACGCCGAGGCCGCCCGTCGCGGACTGCCCAACCTCAAGGACACGGTCGAGGCCGTCCCCGTGCTCAAGAGCAAGAAGGCCGTGGATCTGTTCAAGAAGTACAAAGTTCTCAGCAAACCCGAGGTTGAGAGCCGGGCCTTCATCATCATCGAGCGCTTCAACAAGGAGGTCGCGATCGAGGCCGAGACCATGGTCTCAATCGCCCGGACGATGATCCTCCCCGCGTGCCTGGAGTACCAGACCCGCATCGCTCAGGGCGTCTCCGCAACCGAGGCCGCGGGCGTCGATTGCGACGATCAGCGCGACATGCTCGAGGCGTTCGTCGCCCGGGTCGGCAAGCTCCGCTCGCTGACGGACGAGGTCGATCACGCGGCCGAGCACCACGACGCCGACCCGTTCAGGCACGCCCAGCAGATCAAGAAGGTCCTTCGCCCGGCGATGACGGAACTCCGCAAAGTCGCCGACGACCTCGAAACCGTCGTGCCCGCCGGCCTGTGGCCGCTGCCGACCTACCGCGAACTGCTGTTCATCAAGTAACCGGCCCGCAAGCTGGGTTCCACGGCAAGGCCCGTGCTCTGACCGGCCTTGCGGTGCCGTGCGTGCCCGGGACTGTCGCACCGCATGGCCGCTCAGAGCACCGGCCATGCGGTGGCACCCGCACAATTCCTGATAATCTTTCCGCCGCCATGCTCCCGTTCATGCTCAGCACCTGGTCGTTCGGTCCGGTCGGCAACGAGCCGGCCATGGCGGCGATGCGGGCCGGGGCTTCGGCGCTCGATGCGGTCGAGATTGCCGCGAGCGCGATCGAGGACGACCCGAACATCAACTCGGTGGGTGTGGGCGGCCTGCCGGACGCCTCCGGGCGAGTCTCGCTCGACGGGTGCATCATGGCCGCACCGTCGCGTTGCGGTTCGGTCGCGTGTCTGCGCCGGCATCCCAACCCCGTCGCGGTCGCGCGGCGCGTGATGGAGAAGACGATCCACGTGATGCTCGTGGGCGACGACGCCGACGAGTTCGCGGCCCGCGAGGGGTTTCCGACCCGGGAACTGCTGACCGACTACGGGCGGGCGGAGTGGGAGAAGTGGCGGGCCAGCGCCACCGCCGTCGACCGCGATCGTTACCGCGGCTGGATCCCGCCCTTGAACGTCGAGGAGCAGGCCCGCGCGGGCGGGTTTGGTCGAGGCGGGGCGAACGACCTTTACCGCGACGCCGATCGGTCGCACGACACCGTCTCGATCATCGCGATAGACAACGCGGGCCGGCTCGCCGGGGCCTGCTCCACCTCGGGCATGGCGTTCAAGGTGCCCGGGCGCGTCGGCGATTCGCCCATCATCGGGCACGGGCTGTACGTGGACCCGGCCGCGGGCGCCGCGGCCGCCACTGGCAACGGCGAACTGGTCATGGGCACGTGCGCCTCGTTCCTGGCCGTGGAATTGATGCGACGCGGCGCATCGCCGATGGATGCGGCCGTCGAGTCGCTCCAACGCATCCTCGGCGCGTTCGCTCTGCACGCAGACCACCAGGTCGCGATGATCGTCGTGGGCCCATTGCAAGGGGAGAGCCCGGCCTGGGCCTCCGCCGCGATCCGCCCCGGGTTCAGCCACACCGTTTCCGATACTCGCGGCACGCGCGTCGAGCCCGCGGAGCGCGTGCTGATCCCCTGACGCTTCCGTATTGAACGTGTAACTCTTCAGCCGCCCGCAACCCCCGAGTCGGCAGGGGCCGTAGTTGGCCAGGTCCACGCGTTGGCCGTGGATCCAAAGCTGCTCGGCCGGGGTCAGGCCCGGCGCGTAGGGCGGGAGCCGCTCGACCATCACGCGCAGAGCGTCCTTGGGGCGCCAGGCCGGCCAGCGTTTCACCGCGCGCTTGTGCACGTTGAACTTGTCCAACCGGGGCTTGCGTCCGGGATGGGGCCTGGCCTTGAGCCTCTCGCGGCCGCGCTTGCGAAGCGGCTCTTCCACTCGCTCACGCACGAGGAGGTGACGCCGACCAGCCGCGCGACCTCGCTGGCTCCCTTGCTCCGGCCCAGCAGTTCCGCCGCCGGCAGCCGCGGCGCCTCCAGCTCCGCCGGAGTGCCGTTGGTTCGCATCGTCCTTCTTTCGGCAGGACAGGCCGCTTGTCCTTTGCAGCGCTGAGGTCTATAGGCGCATCGCCATGGGCGCCACGCCACGGGTGCGGCCGCACCGCGAATCAGTGCGCCGCGAGCGAACGCCCGAACGAGTGGTCGAGCCTCACCCCCGCGCCGGCCCCAGCAACTGCTCCGGATCCTGCAGCATCTTCACGATCTCGGCCAGCGCCAGTGCGGCCGTCGCGCCGTCCACCACGCGGTGGTCGCACGCCAGGCTCAGCGGCAGCAGGTTGCCCACGAAGATCCCGCCGTTGCGGACCACCGGCGACGGGCGGGCCCGACCGACAGCGAGGATCGCAACCTCCGGGTAGTTGATGATCGGCGTGGCGAAGCGCCCCGCGTGGCTGCCCACGTTGGAGATGGTGAACGTGGAGCCCATGAGTGACTCGCGGGCCGCCGTGCGGCTGCGGGCGCTCTCCGCCGCGTGCGCGATGTGGCGGCCGATCTCCAGCACGCCCAGCGCATCGCAGTCGCGGATCACCGGCACCATCAGCCCGCTGTCGGTGTCGGTCGCGATGCCCAGATGAACCGCGCGGTGCTGCACGATCGCGGCGTCGTAGCCCTCGTCGCCGGGCTTCTCGTCGACGCGGGCGTTCATGGAGCGGAACGGCTCGGCCGTGAGCACGCGGCAGACCGCGCCCGCGACGAACGGCAGGAACGAGACCTTCTCCCCGCTCGCGGCCGCGAGCTTGCGACGCAGCGAATCCAGCGAGGTCACGTCCGCCTCGTCCATCACGTTGAAGTGAACGGCCTGGTTCACGCTCTCGCGCAGACGGTTAGCGATGGTGCGACGGACGCCGCGGAAGGGGATGCGGAGGGTGGATTGGTCCGACGCGAACGCGGCGGCCTCCCGACGTGCCGGCGCGGGCACGGATGAAGGGGCGGGGGGGGTGTGCGCCGGGCGTGCGGGCGCGGGTGCGGGTGCGTGGGCGTGCGTCGGCGATGGGGCGTGGACGGTTGGTGTGTGGGCGCTCTGGGCCCTCCCCCCGGCCCCCTCCCTCTGGGAGGGGGAGCCCGCGCCGCCGACCGCGGCGTCGCGAATGTCCTTGTCCGTCACGCGCCCGGCCATGCCCGTTCCGCGGACGGTGTCGATGTTGACGCCCAGGTCGCGGGCCAGGCGGCGGACGGCGGGCGTCGCCAGCGCCTTTCCGGGCTCGGCGCTCACGCCCCCGACCGCGCCCATCTTGCCGACGACTGTGCCGTCGTCCTCGGTGCGGGCGGGGGGCGTCGGGGGCTCGGCGGAGGATGCCGGCGGGGCGTGGTGCTTGCCGTTGGTCTGGGGCGATACGCCGGCCCTCCCCCCGGCCCCCGACGCACCCTCCTTCTGGGAAGTGGAGACCGAGCCCTTGGAATCGGCGGGCTCGTACGTCACCAGCACATTGCCGACCTTGAGGATCTCGCCCTCGGTCCCATTGAGGCTGGCGATGGTGCCCGCGCGGGGGCTGGGCACCTCGACCAGGGCCTTGTCGGTCTCCATCTCGGCCAGGATGTCGTGCTCGGCGACGGTGTCGCCGACCTTCACCCGCCACTTGATCAGCTCGGCCTCGTGGACGCCCTCGCCCAGGTCGGGGAGGATGAACTGGTTGGGGTTGGGGGGGGTGCTCTTGGCGTGGGCCATGGGGCTTGGCTCCGGCGGGAGGGAGGAATGGGGGGCGGTTTGTAGGAGCGCAAGGATATCGCCGAAGCGTCGCCTGTTCACGTCCGAGACGGTCGAAACGAGACCTGAGTTCGCGATCCGTGATGGGTGGGGTGCCGGGGCGGGGCGCCCGTCTCACGCATTCAATAGGCTAGGCACTGGTGCACGCTCTCCCCGATCCTCTTGGCGTCGGGCAGGTATTCCAGTTCCAGCTTGTAATACGGCATGACCGTGTCGAACCCGCACACCCGCTGCACGGGGGCTTCCAAGTGGAGGAAGCACCGCTCCTGGATGATGGTCGCGATCTCGGCGCCCATGCCGCAGGTCTTGGGGGCCTCGTGCACGATCACGCACCGGCCGGTCTTCTCGACGCTCTGGGCGATGCACTCGATGTCGATCGGGTAGATCGTCCGCAGGTCGATCATCTCGACGCTGATGTCCTCGGGCAGGTTGTCCAGGGCCTCCAGGCACTGCGTCACCGTCGCGCCCCACGAGATCATCGTCAGGTCCGTGCCTTCGGTGATGACCTTGGCTTTGCCGATCGGCACCGTGTACTCGTCCTCGCTCACTTCCTCGCGGAAGGCCCGGTAGATCCGTTTGGGCTCGAAGAAGATCACCGGGTCGGGGTCGCGGATCGCGGAGATCAGCAGGCCCTTGGCGTCGTGCGGCGTGCTGGGCATGACCACCTTGAGCCCGGGCGTGTGCGCGTAGATCGCCTCGGGCGAGTCGCTGTGCAGTTCGGGGGCGTGGATGCCCCCGCCGACGGGCACCCGCACGGTGAGCGGGATGGTGATGGCCCCGCGGCTGCGCGTGCGGTAGCGGGCCGCGTGGTTGACGAGTTGGTCGTACGCCGGCCCCATAAAGCCCTCGAACTGGATCTCGGGGATCGGGCGCATCCCCGCCATCGCCAGGCCGATGGCCGTGCCCATGATGCCCGACTCGGCCAGCGGCGTGTCCACCACGCGCTCGGCCCCGAAGCGGGCCTGCAATCCCTCGGTCACGCGGAACACGCCGCCGTTCTTGCCCACGTCCTCCCCGAGCACGACCACGCGCGGGTCGGCCTCCATTTCCTGTGTGAGAGCGAGATTGATGGCTTGGACGAGCGTGAGATTGGCCATGGCGGGCGATGATAGCGGGGGAGGGGGGGAGGGGGGGGAGGGGGGGCCGGGGCGAAGAACGAGCCGCGAACGAAGTGAGCGGGATGGGGAGGGGAGGGAACAAGTGACCAGGGATCAAGGGATCGGGGCGAGCAAGCGAGCGGCGAATGGAGTGAACGATCGGAGGACGCGGGGCGGATCAAGGGGTTGAACGCAGTGCCCGCCCCGGCCGTCGGTTGGGCGACAAACGCTTTGTCCCGATAGCGGGAATAGATCAGGGTGGGGTCCATCGCCGCAGTTCTGGAAGGAACCGCAAGTGCCAGGGACTGACGCGCCTGGGCACCCCTCTTGCGACTCGTCGATGACCGCCGGACCGGGCTGGATCGAGGGGTGATGCCGCGCGTGCCCGCGCGGCCCATCCACGGGACAGCCGCGAGCGTGCCGCCGTGGATGCACGATCCGGGCTACTTCGCGAGCAGATCCCCGTCGCCCGCCGCGGGCGCGCCGGCCTCCGGCCGCGGCGCCGCCGGGCCGACGTACCCGGTCGAGATCACCAGGTCGTCGTACCAGACGGTGTTGTCCCGCCGGGACTCGTGGATGTACACGCCCAACGAGGCCCGCTTGATCCGCACCGCGTCGCTGCCGCGCCAGCGGATACCGGTGAAGTGCGTGTAGAGCCTCCCGTCGATCCACGCCGCAAGCTCACCGTCGGCGTTGGCGACGCCCGCTCCTCTCCCGCCTGGGCTCCCGTTCTTGCCACCTTCCGTGGATTCGCCGGGGGTCGGCGTGGGGGGGGTGATCGTGTTCGCCTTCACCATGACCTCCATGCAGTACCAGCGCCCGCGTTCGGGGACGAAGCGATCCGCCGGCTCGGGGCCGAGCATGTTTCCCCAGTAGTGCCCGTCTTTGTCGATCCGCATGTCCATCCAGTAGGTGTAGCAGAACATGTATCCGGGCGCCGCGACGCGGCCCCAGTCTCGCCACGACTCAAAGCCGGTCGAAAAGTACTCGTCCCCCTTGGGGCGGATCCCGGCGGTCCCCATGCCGCCCCATTTGTTGCTCCCCGCTACGCCGGAGAGCCCGCCGCCGGTGTGGTTGAGGTTGCCCTGGTCGTAGCCGTCCGCCCACTTGATGTAATAGCGCAGGTAGACCCGCTCGTACCCGCCCTCGCGCGTCGCCGGGGGGGAGGGGGGGGAGGGGGAGGGCGTCGCGCCCGCGACGGCCGAGCCGCTGAGAGGGTCGCCGAACCAGTACACGGGGCCGGCGCCCGAGGACTTCCCGTCGTTGCTTTTCGCGGTGAGGCGGAGCGCACCCTTTCCGGCGTGCGCATGGCCGGGCGTGAAATCGATGACGGCGCGGCCGTCCTTCCGGCCGCCCACCTCGAGCGCCGCATCCAGCGCATCCGCCGCATCGAACGTGTCGGAGAAGATGATCGTCCCCGGCGCTTCCAGCGCGGCCAGGGCACGCGGATCGGCGCGGGTCCTTTCGGTGACCGGGACCGGGTACGGCCGCCGCTCTTCCGGCGGCTGCGCGGGCGAGGGAGCAACGGCGAGCGACGCCGCGATCACGCAGGCGCCCATCGGGATCGAGTGAAGCATGGGAGGTCTCTCTTCCGGGCATCGCGGTCATCGGCCCGCCGCGGCCGTTCCCCCAGCGTACGCGCCCGGGGCCCCGATCCGACCCAGGCCCATCCACCCGAAGCCCGGGCGGACCGGGCCCGGGGTTCCCCCGGCGGCCACCCGGAGCGATCCCCGGCGGCGCGGCCGCGGCTTGCTCCCCACACGACGTGCAACCCACTCCGCGGCGCGGAGCCCCGCACCCGCGCCGCGGGCCGGCGCATCGACCGCCGAAGGGGCCGGGCGGTCCGACCGTGCAGCGATGGGCGGAGCGTCCGCGTGGAAGGATGCGGAGCGGCCCCGCGCGTCCGCGAAACAACCACGCCACGCCGCCGCCGTCGCCGCGGCTTTGACGGGCGCGGTTGCTCAGGCGGCGACCGTCGCGGTCGTCACCTCGCTCCACGGCCCCTTTTCCCCGCGCGTGCTGACCCAGCGCAGGGCGTAGTACGCCGTCTTGCCCGCATCCGCGCTCGTGAAGCCCGTCCGCAGGTTCCCGCGTGAACTGAGCGAGAGGAACTCGTACGAGTCGCCCGGCGGCGGCGCGGGCGAGTTCGGGCCCGCCAGCGCGAGCCAGACTTCCGCGCCCTGCACGCCGCGCGGCCTGGCCTTCCGCGTGGGCGTCGCTTCATCCGTGAAGCGCAGCGTGTGCGTCAAGCGCTGCCCGCTCTCGACCCGCGCGACGGGCGCGCTGGTCGGCGCGGTCGAGGCCGCCCTCGTGGGGGGGCGCGCGCGAATCCCGAACGTCGCGCGGTCGGCGTCGGTGGTCTTGAACGAAAACGGCCCCCGCTCGCACGGGGGCCGTCGATCATGCCTGTTCAGTTGGACGCCGAGGCGGCCCTACGCCGCAATGGTCGCCTGCGACTGCTCGCCCCACGGCCCGCGCTCGCCGGTCGGCGAGACCCAGCGCATCCAGTAGTACGCGGTCTTGCCGCCGTCCTCGCTGGCGAAGTTGAGGACGTACGGCGCGCTCGTGTCCACGGCGACGAAGCGCAGCTCGCCCTCGCCCGCGGGGGGCGTGACGCCGACCTTGTTCCAGATCTCGACGCCCAGCACGCCCGCGGGCTTGGCCTTGCGGGTCGGCGTGGTCTCATCCACGAAGCGGAGCGTGTGCTGGAGGCGTGCCCCGCACTCGATGGAGCAGATGGGCGCGGTCGTCGGCGGGCCGATGGGCGAGGGCACGTTGGCGACGGTGATCCCCAGCGCCGCCTTCTCGGCATCGTTCACGACGCTCGACGCCTGCAAGCGGCGCACGAGCGGGCGGATCGCGGCGGTCAGCCCGGCCCGCGACTCATCCTTGCTCTGCTTGGCGGCCTGGGCCGCGTTCTTGGCGGCGATGTGCCCGGCGAAGTTGGTGTTGAAGAGCGTCTGGTTGGTGGTGACGGGCGTCATGTCCGCCGCGACCAGGCCGAGGGCCGCGAGGTTGGCGTTGGCGTAGGTGACGAAGTTGGTCACCCACGCCTGATAGTCGGCATCCGGTCCGGGCAGATAGTCGGCCATGTTCTTCTACCTTTAGACGCTATCTCAAAACACAATCTCGGAGCTTGACGCGGCGATACCACAGCAG
>CAZVZG010000024.1:0-60707 GCA_964630785.1 uncultured Phycisphaeraceae bacterium
GCGGGTCCCCCCGCCCCCCCCACCCCCCCCGCCCCCCCCAACCACTCGGCCCGGAGAGTCGGCGAGCGACTCCATGTGGAGGTCTTCTCGGTTCCGGCCGCCGCCGCGTTTTTCCCGGCCCTTGCCGCGGGCGTGATCGACGAGCACCTGACGCATGGCCGTCGCCGCGGTGGCCATGAAGTGATCGCGCCCGGCCCACTGGCGGTCGTTGGCGACGAGTTTCATGTACGCCTCGTGTACGAGCGCCGTGGGCTGGAGCGTGTGCCCGGGCCGGCCGCGGAGATAGCTGTTGGCCAAGGCCTTGAGCTCGGCGTAGACCAGCGGCAACAGCCGCTTCACGGAGTCGGGGTCTCCCGGCGTTGCGTTGGAGAGCATCTCGGTCATCGACCACCCACGCGGCATGAGGGATTCTCCGAGTGTAGCAAAGGGGGGGTGCATCACCCGGGGAAACGATGTTTTCGCCGACGGCGCTACCCGTCGCCCGCTTTTTGCGTGATGGAATCTTTATTGAAAAAATCCGCGCACGGCCTTCGCGCCCCTACGGGAAACCTCGTCTGTGCTGGTGAGGCCACTTCCGGTCTCCCAAACAGGAGCGTTTCCCATGATCCCGTCCTCCCCATCGTTCCGTCTGATTTCCCCCAAGGTTCTTTCCTGTCTCGGCGTCGCGGCTTTGGCGCTCGCCGCGGGCGTGCAACCGGCCGCCGCCCAGTGCCCCGTCGCGACCAACCTCGGGGCGGACGCGCACGCGTGCAGCGTGCGGCTGACCTGGGGCACGTCGGTCGGCGCCCTGCCATTCGGGAGCTGGGAGGTCTACCGCAACACCGTCAACTCGACCTCGGGAGCAACGTTGGTCGGCTTCACCGCCCCCAACCAGCCCGGCTTTGACGACACCCCGCCCCTGCGGAACACGGACTATTACTACTTCGTCCGTGCCGGCCAGACCTTTCCGGGTTCTTGCCCGTCGGGCGCGCCCTATTCATCGATCGTCGCCGGCCACATGCTCGACGTGCAGACGCCCAACCTCACGCACTCGGAAGGCTGTGTGGGCGTGACCATCAACTGGTCGGCGACGTTCCCGGAGGCCACCGGGTACGAGATCCGCCGGCGCCACAACGGCGTCACCACCGTGCTCGGCGAGCTCGGCTCCGGGGGCCACGCCTGGGGCGATGTGAGCGGCGTCCCGGGCCTGACGTACGAGTACTTCGTCGCGCCGATCCTGCCGTGCGAGTACGACGACAGCACACTCACCGGCTTCCAGGTGGTCTTCCCCGGCACCCCGATCGCGGCCCCGAACGGCGTTGTGCCGGGAGCGCAGATCCACAACCCCGGCGACTTCGCGGGGCTCGACTTCAACCTCCCGTGCAACCCGTCCACGCTGGTCACCCGGCAGTTCTTCAAGGACGGCGTCCAGATCGTTCCGCTCAACGGGAGCCGGCTCCAGATGGTCGACGCCAAGATCAACATCACCGATGTCCGGCCCAGCGACACCGGCGTGTACCGCTGCACGCTCATCACGCTCTGCGGCACCGTGTCGCAGGAGATTGCCCTCGGCGTCCGCAGCGGTTGCCCCGCCGACTTCAACAGCTCGGGCTCGGTCACCGTGCAGGACATCTTCGACTTCCTCGCGGCGTACTTTGCCGGGTGTCCGTGAAGTTGGTTGCATTGGCCACACGGAACAATCGAGTTTCTTCGGCCTCCCCATTGAGGCGTCACCCCCGCTCCGGCGGGGGTTTTTCGTTTCGTGATTTGTATGGGATCGATCGGCGTGCGGGCCTTGCCGCTCGCCGCGCTCATAGCATGGTCCAGCAAACGGTGGGCAGAGGACAGGAGCCCATTCATGGTCGAACGATCGCACGATTACGTCATCGCGGGCGCCGGGCTGGCGGGCGCTGCTGCGGTGGAGGGGATTCGCCAGCACGATCCCAGCGGTTCGATCCTGCTCGTCGGTGACGAGCGGGACCCGCCGTACGACCGACCGCCGCTCTCCAAGCAGTTGTGGACGGGCGCGCAGAAGTTGGACGGGATCTTCCGGCACCCGGAGGCGTATTACGCCGAGCAGCACGTTGAGGTGCGGCTGGGTGCCAAAGCCGTGGGCCTCGATCCCCCGTCACGCACGCTCACACTGGCGGATGGCTCGGCGTGCCGCTACAAGAAGCTGCTCCTGGCCACGGGTGGCACGCCGCGCCGGTTGAACATTCCGGGGGGCGATCTGGACGGGGTCTCGTACTTCCGCACAGTTCAGGACTACAGGGACCTGCGCGTCGCGGCCAACCGGGCCCGTTCCGCGCTGGTCGTGGGCGGCGGGTTCATCGGTTCGGAGGTTGCGGCCGCGCTCGCGCAAGCCGGGCTCCGCGTCACCATCGCTTTTCCAGGGCAATGGTTGGGGGCGCGCGTGTTCCCCGAATCGCTCGGACGTACGATCACCGCGGCGTACCGCGCCAAGGGCGTCGAGGTCCTGGCGGGTCACAAGCCGACCTCGATCGCCCACGACCAATCGGGCTTCCGCACGGTCACTCAGGCGGGCGCAGACATCCGCTCGGACATCGTCGTGGTCGGGATCGGCATTGAGCCGAACGTCGAGGCCGCACGGGCAGCGGCATTGAACGTTGGGAACGGGGTTGTGGTGGACAGCTTCCTCCGCACGTCGGACCCGAACATCTACGCCGCGGGCGACGTGGCGTACTTTCCGGAGGCGGTCCTGGGGCCGCGGCGCATCGAGCACTGGGACAACGCGCTCAACCAGGGCAAGCACGCGGGCGCAAACATGGCCGGCGCCGGCAAGCCTTTCGAGTACATGCCGTTCTTTTTCTCCGACCTCTTCGAGTTCGGGTACGAGGCGGTCGGCGAGGTCGATTCGCGATTGGAGACCTTCACCGACTGGCAGGAAGAGAACAAGACCGGTGTCGTGTACTACCTGCGGGACGGTCGGGTGCGGGGCGCGATGATGTGCAACCTGTTCGAGCGCGTCGAGGCGGCCCGAGCCTTGATCCGCCGGGCGGACGGCGTCGAAAAGAAGGACCTCGTGGGCGCAATCCGGTAGCGGCAGTTCGGGGCCCAACGCTCGGCGACGAAAGGCCGCGCTGCCGGAGCCCTGCGCGGTTCTCGGACCGGTAACGGTTGTGCTGGGCGGGTAGCCCGTATCTGGGCGAAATCGGGGACGTGACGCCTGTAGCCGTCAACCCTCCCCCCCCTCCCGGCCGATGGAAGGGACGGGAGGTTCCCGGCCATGACGATGTACCCGAACCCACGACCGGTTCCGGGCAAGCCGCTGGTGAGCGAGTTCGCCCACGACCCCGACATGCAGGAGCTTGTCGGGATGTTCGTCGACGAGATGCCCGAGCGGGTCCGATCGCTCGAGGATCTCTGGCAAGCCCGCGACCTGGGAACGCTCACGCGGGTGGCGCACCAGCTCAAGGGCGCCAGCGGCGGCTACGGATTCACGTCCGTGGGCAAGGCCGCGGGACATCTGGAGGAGTTGCTCAAGCGCACCTCTCCGGACAGTCCGCCCGAGAGCCACCTCGCCGACCTGCGCTCGCGGGTTGACGAGCTGGTCGATCTGTGCCGGCGCGTGTCGAGGTGATGGCTTCGACACCCCGCTCGCCGGCCGGCTCGAACGAGCCTGCTGTTGTCCGCCATGGTCGCGGCACTGGACCCGGAATCTGACTCCTTCGGGATCTTTGATCAGTGCCACCCACCGCCGCCGAAAACCCGCTCGTCCTGCTCATCGACGACTCGATCGACGTCCACCGGCTCTTGCAGGTCCGCCTGCGTCACGAGCAGATCCGGCTCGTCGGCACCACCAAGTCCGCCGAGGGACTGGCGATGGCCCGCAAGGAGCGGCCGGCGGTGCTCCTGCTCGACCTGGACATGCCGGAGATCGACGGCTTCGAGCTGCTGCGACAGTTCAAGGACGACACCACGACCAACAACATCCCGGTGATCGTGCTCAGCGCGCTCTCAAGCAGCGAGGACAAGGTCACCGCGTTTGATCTGGGCGCGACCGACTACGTCACCAAGCCCTTCGACCTGGCCGAACTTCGGGCCCGCCTGCGCGCGGCCCTGCGGCTGGACAGCCTGCTGCACCTGCTGGCCGAACGGGCCAACGTGGACGGGCTCACGGGGCTCGGCAATCGCGCCCACTTCAACAAGCGATGGGCGGAGAAGACCGCCGAGTGCAGGCGGTACCCCAACCCGCTCTCGCTGGCGATGATCGACATCGATTACTTCAAGCGCGTGAACGACACCTACGGCCACCCCGCGGGCGACGAGGTGCTTCAGGGCGTCGCCAAACTGCTCCAGGCCGAGTGCCGCACGCCCGACGTGCCGTGCCGCTTCGGCGGGGAGGAGTTCGCGCTCATCATGCCCTCGACCGGCCCGGCCGACGCGCTCGTGGTCGCGGATCGCATCCGCGAAGCGCTCAAGGGCATCGTCTGGCCGCGGCACGCCGAGCACCCCGTGACCATGTCGATCGGCCTGGTCGGCACGGACGGGCCCTGCGACCAGATCACCCCCGAGAAATGGCTGGAGTTGGCCGACAAGAACCTCTACACCGCCAAGCACAGCGGGCGGAACAAGGTCGTCGCCAGCGAACTCATCAGCGGTCGGCGACTGGACCCCGCGCCCGGCGACGCCGCCACCTCCCACCCCGCCCCCCACACCCCCGCGGCCAAGGCCGCGTAGCCCGCGTTCCGGGTTTCAGAACGGGAACTGGATCTCCGCGTAGACCATGAGGCCATCCCGCGCCGGGTTGCGGGCGTCGCCCTCGATCCGCGCGTTGGAGATGTGGTGCCAGCGCACGCCGAGCGTGAAACGAGAGCCGGCATCGTTGTCGGTCAGCGCGTGCGTGTAGCCGAAGCCCGCGCGCGGCAGAAAATCGAAGCCCGTTCCCCCGTCGGGCACCTCGTCGAACGCCGCGAGGATGCCGATGCCCACGTCGCCAAAGACGGTCGAGCGGAAACCGTCGTCGCCGCCCCAATGGCAAAAATGCCAGCGGAAGATCATGCTGCCCGAGAGGCCGCCGGTGTCCTGGCCGGTCTGGTTGAAATACCAGCCCGCGACCTCGACGCCGAACTCCAGTTCGTCGGCGAGGAACGTGCTGTAGATGCCGTGCACATTGATGTCGGTGTCGTCGCCAAAGTCGTTGGCGATGCCCGTGCCGACGCTCCACCAGCGCGACCCCGAGCGACCGAACCGCTTCTCTCGCTCGGGGGCCGGCGTCGAGCCCGCGCCGGTTCCGCCGGTGGTGGGCGGGGCCGCGTTGTCCTGGGTTGGTGCGACGGCGCTGCCGACCGCCTCCGGCTGGGCGTACGCCCGGGCCATGTCGTCGAGACCCAGGCCGGACGATCCCGCATCCGCGCGACAGTCCGCGGCGGCGACGCTCACAGCGACGGCAAGGGCGATCAGGAAGGTGGGGCGGGTCTTGGGGATCATCGCGGCACAGCGTACCCATCCGGCTAGGATCGCGCATGACCACGCCGGACAATCCACAGGATCACCGGTCGATCGAGGCCCGCCTGGTTCGGCTCGAAGAGCACGCGGGGTTCGCCGAGCACGCCGTCGATCAACTCTCGCAGGAAGTCCGCCTGCTCAACTCCCGCCTGCACGAGTTGGCCGGGCGCGTGCAGGCCCTGGAGGGAAGGCTCGGCGGCGTGGTCGAGCGGGTGGAGAAGGTGGAGGATCGCGACGGCGGCACGCCGGGCACGTGAGCCCGCCGTCCCCCGGGCCTCGCAACCGGTGCTCAGGCCAACAGCGATTTCCCCGTCATCTCCGCCGGCTGCTTCAAGCCCATCATCTGGATCGCCGTGGGCAGGATGTCCGCCAGCCGGCCGCCCGAGCGGAGCGCCCGGCCCTTGAACGGCCCGCCCACGACGTAGATCGGCACGTCGTAGGTTGTGTGGGCGGTGTGGGGTGAGTTCGTCGCGGGGTTCCACATCTGCTCGGCGTTGCCGTGGTCAGCGGTGACGATCAGCGATCCGCCGCGGGCGAGCGTCGCGTCGATGACCTTGCCGACGCACTGGTCCACCTTCTCGCACGCCTTGATCGCGGCCGCTAGGTTGCCCGTGTGGCCGACCATGTCGCCGTTGGCAAAGTTGACGACGATGAACTCCTCGCAGTCGGCAGCGGCGATCCGGCGCAGCACGGCGGCGCAGACCTCGTCGGCCGCCATTTCGGGCTTCAAGTCGTAGGTAGCGACCTTGGGCGACTGCGGGTTTTCCCGCCGCTCGCCCTCGAAGGGCTGGTCGCGGTAATCGTTGAAGAAGAAGGTGACGTGCGGGTACTTCTCGGTCTCGGCACAACGGAACTGGTGCAAGCCCAGCCCCGAGAACAGCTCGCCCGCGATGTTGATCATTCTGGGCGGGCGCACGAAGACGGGTTTGACGTAGGGTTTGAGCTCCTCCCAGTACTCCGTCATCGTGAGGTAGTCGAGGTCGAGCCTGCGCCCGCGGTCGAAGCCGCGCTTGCCCGAGTCGGGCGAGGGCTTGACCTTCGACCACTGATCGTCGGGGAACACGAACGCGGCGGAGATCTCCCGCGGACGATCGCCGCGGAAATTGTAGAAGATGACCGTGTCGCCATCGGCGATGCGGTAGGCGCGCGCGTCCTGCGGCGTGGGGCCGATCATGGTCGGCACGAGGAACTCGTCGCCCTGTTGCGATCCGTTGGTGGGATCCTTGTAGTACCGGGAGATGGCTTCTTCGGCCGTGGCCGCGAAGCCGACCTCGAGCTCGCCCGCGTGCACGCCCGTCAGGCACGCATAGGCCCGTGCAACGCGCTCCCATCGGTTGTCGCGGTCCATCGCGTAATAACGTCCCATGACCGAGGCAATACGCCCGACACCGATCCGCCGGCACGCGGCCTCGACCTGGCCCGCATAGCCCAGACCGGTCTGCGGGCCCGTGTCGCGCCCGTCGGTGAAGAGGTGGATGAACACCTTCTGCCCCGACAGCCCCAACTGACCGCACGCCTTGAGGAACGTGTAAAGGTGTTCGAGCAGGCCGTGCACGCCGGCATCGGAGTTGATTCCCATGAGGTGCACGGCCTTGCCGGCATCGCGGGCCCGAGTGATGGCCGCGGCCACGGCGGGGATGGAATCAAAGCCGCGGGCGCACGCGTCGGAGATGGACTTCGACTCCTGCTCGACCACGCGCCCCGCCCCGATGTTCTGATGGCCGACCTCGGAGTTGCCCATCGTGCCATCGGGCAGGCCGACGTCGCCGCCGCTCGTGTGGATCAGCGTCCGCGGCCAGTCGCGGTCGAGCCGGTCGGCAACCGGGGTGTCCGCCAGTTTGATCGCGTTGAACTTGTCGTGCTCTGGGTGCGGATTCTCGCCCCACCCGTCCCGGATGATGAGCACGAAGGGGGTGTTGGTGGGATTGGAGGCCATGCGCGGAGTCTATGCCGCGTCAGTGACGGCACACGGCGTCCGCTCCGCTCCCTTCCCCACCCCCCACCCCCCACCCCCGACCCCCGACCCCCGACCCGCGGTTACGAGATCACCGCGACCACCTCATCCCACTTCATCGCGTTTCCCGGCTGTCGCGTCTGCACCCACTTGGCCTTGCCCCGCCCGCTCTCGTCTTTGGCGATCACGACTGTGCCGCGGTTGGTGGTGTTCATGTCGGCCCAGTAGAGCCCCAGCCCCTTGGTCACGCGGCGGTGCTGGTCCGAGAGCAGGGGGTGCTTGAAGCCTTCCTTCTCCGCCCAGGCTTTGAGCACGAAGGGCGAGTCGCACGAGACGCCCACGACGGTCGCGCCCTTCTTCCGCCAGTTCTCCATCTCCCGCGTGACGCACTGCATCTCGTTGCCGCAGACGCCGGTGAACGCAAACGGGAAGAAGCAGAGCACCACGTCGCCCTGCTTGACCGAGTCGGCCAGGCGCCAGTCCTTGCGGTCCTGGGTCTGGAGTGTGAAATCGGGGACCGCATCGCCAACGGCGATGGCCTTGTCGCGGGGCGTGAGCGTTTCGTTGGCCATGGACATCCTCCGATCGGGTGCCCATCGGCCGTGGGCCGCGAGCATGTGTGCGGGGTGCGGTGGGTGCTGGGCGGCGGCCGCGAGAGCCGCCGTGGGTTCGCGTGAGCGTAGCGCGCCCGCCCGGAAACCGGGCGTTCCGAACCGCCGGGCGCTTCCCAGATCGGGGCGGAGTCGCTACGCTGCTCGCATCCACACCCGGGCCCTTTGGTCGGTACCTCCCATGCCCCCCACGCCCACCCCCACGCCCTCCACCCAACCCACGGCGGTCGAGAGCATGACCCCCGACGCGACCCTGCGCGAACGCTACCTCTCGGTCAAATCCCGCATTGGCGCGGCCGCCAAGCGGGCGGGACGCGACCCCGCGGGCATCGTGCTGGTGGCCGTGACCAAGTTCGCCGAGCCCGACCAGATCCGCGAGCTCATCAGGCTGGGCCACGTGGACTTCGGCGAGAACAAGGTACAGCAGCTCATCCAGCGCGCGCCGATGATCGACGAGTGGCTGGCCCGCCACCGCTCGATGCCGGGTGTGAACACGCCGCGTGGCGCGGGCGCGGACGCGCTCGGACCCGCGGTCGGCCCCGGGCAGGTCCGATGGCACATGATCGGCCACCTGCAGCGCAACAAGGCCCGGAAGGTCGTCGAGCTGTGCCGCCTGATTCACTCGGTCGATTCGCTGCGTCTGGCCGAGGAGCTGCAGCTCATCGCCGCCAAACGCGAGAAGCCCGTCGAGGCCCTGCTCCAGGTCAACTGCTCCGGCGAGGCGAGCAAGTTCGGGTGCGCGATCGGCGCGGCCATCCACCTGGCCGAGCAGATCGAAACCATGATCCAGGTCAAGCTCCGCGGCATGATGACGATGGCCCCGCTCTCGGCGACGCCCGAGCAGGCCCGGCCCACGTTCAGGCGCGCGCGCGAGTTGTTCCAGGAGGTCCGCGAATCGGGCGTTGTCAACCCGCACTTCAACGTGCTCTCGATGGGCATGTCGGGCGACTTCGAGGTCGCAATCGAGGAGGGGGCGAACCTGATCCGCGTAGGCAGCGCGCTCTTCGGCGAGCCCAAGCCCGGAACGTTTGACGATGAGGATGCGGAGTCGGGCGGCGAGTAAGTGGCATGGGCTTCCAGCCCATGTTGGCCCGACGGCCAAGCCGTTCAACTTACCGAACTTTCGGGCCATCAGCCCGACATCGGCTGGAGGTTGATGCCACGCCTACCGCCGACCCGAGATCATGTCCGCCACCTCGTTCGCTCGCAGCTCGGTCTGAAGCGCCACGGCGTCGGCCGCGTCGATCGCGCCGCTGCCGTCCACGTCCGTTGGCCCCGAGTACCAACGGTACAGGTCCTCGATGTTCACGAGCCCGTCGTTGTTGACGTCGTAATCGGGTTGGGCGACCACGGCACCGATCAGCATCACCGTGCGCACGGGCGAGTCCGGGTCGTCGCTGCTGATCGTCAGCAGGCCAGACTTCATGCCCGGCGTGGAGGTACTCATGCTCACGATGTGCGAGTTCAGCGCGCCCCCGGCGGCATCGACGAACGGTCCCGCGGGCGTGGAGAAGCCCGCGCTGGCGCCCAGCGTGTAGTTCAGAGCGTCGATGCCTCGCCCCGTGCCGTCCTTGCTCCAGATCGCGACGCTCGCGCCGTTGCCGATCGCGACGGTCATCTGCGCGATGCTGTTGAGGGCCACGGTTCCGAAATCAACCATCGCCGGCGCGCTCGCCTGCGCCGGGACCTGCAAGTCGAGATACACCGGCAAGTGACCGCCCGAATCCACCGAGTTGATCAGCGCCTGCGCGATCACGGGCCCGACCATCGTGTTGCCCGTGGTCTTGATCGGTTGATTGAAGCTCATGCCATCGTTGCCCCAGCAGCGGTAGCTGTGGTTGGGGTCGTTCCAGCTCGTGGTGCTGTAGGCCGCGAAGATGTTGCCGCCGATCACCAACGGCATGTACTCCATGCCGATCCCGTCGCGCAGATTGGCCGCGACGATGATCTGGTCGTGGCGAGAGTCCATCTGGGTCGATGGTTCCTGCGTGTGGATGAAGCGGAAGGCGGAGTTGTTTTCCCACGTGCCCGGCGAGTTGATCGGGTCGAAGAACCGCCCGCTCGGATCGGACAGGAACTCCTGGCCGGGCGGGGGCGAGGTGTCCAGCCCGATCATGTACTGATAAAAGTCCTGGTTCGAGTTCTGGATGTTGAAGTCGGCGCAGAGCAGGAAGTTGGCGTTGTCGGGCAGCGCGTTGGCGTCGATGCGGATGCGCTCGCCCTCGGGGTTGCGGCGCTGCTGATCGGCCCCCGAGCTCCCGGCCTTGAAGTGGGTTCCGTACAGATACAACTGCGCCGGCACGCCCGAGTATCCCACCAACCGCACTTGCCAGCGCTGCGTGTCGCGCGGGGCCTGGTCCGGCCCCGTGCCGGTGTTGGCCGTGAGCGCCGTGGTCCCCATCCACGCGACTCGGCTGGTGCGATAGAGCATCGCGTTGCCTGTGTCGCCGCCGTTGGCGACGTACGGCGCGGCCGCCCAGTCGCCGGGGCTGCCCGACGCCGTGTTGAGCACGCTGAGGAAGATATTGACGTTGGTCTGGCCGGTCGATTGGTGGGCCGCGGTGTTCCCGCTCCCGCCCTGCTGGATCTCCTGCACGACGAGGATGTCGGGCGCGAACTGAAGGCCGTTGGGCACAATGCCGTAGATCGCGGTCTGAAAGTCAGGATCGCGGGTGTTGGGCCCGCTGTAGTTGGTGATGTTCCACTGGCCGACGCGCACCTGGGCGCGCGCCGTCGCCGTCCCCCCCACCCCCGCGGCCACGGCCGCCGCCACCGCCACAACGCTCCCGATCCGGTTCCGTGCCATCAACACCTCGGCCGCGCCGGCCAACGAACAACCCATACCCGGCTCGCTCGCGGCCGCCGTGGCCGTCGCCCGGGCCAGCAAAGGTTGCCACACGCACGGCCCGGGGCAAGCGGGGGATGCGGGCAAGTTCCGGGCATTGCCCTGACGGCCTGAGTTGGCCCGTTATCGGGCGGGTCGGCCGAGCATGTGTAACCGCACGCGATTACCCGCGCGGCGGTTGGGACGCGCGTCACCCGCGATCGGTTCCAGACGCCCGCGAGTCCGTCGGACCGCCACACTCGATCGGTTTGTCGATCAGCCCGACGAGCATCCGATCATGGGATAAGGAATCCAAAAAAACCTATGGACCCCCGAAACCGGGATGGGGGGGGGGGCTGCGAAAGGAGAAGCAACCGAATGTCGAATCGAGCGCTCAATCGTTGCTGGGGGATCGCTGTCGTCGCCGCGGCGGTGTGGCTGTTGGTGGGCGATGTCGCGTGCGGGCGCGGCGTGCCAGACTATGGGTTCCAATGGGCGACGGTCACTCATCCCGGAAATCGCCCGGCAAGCCAGATGGAGGCGCCGGACTTTTATCCACCGTATTCAACGCCGGCGCTCCTGAAGGGGCGTGTGGACTACACCTACCGGATCAGTGTGACGGAGGTGACGACGGCTCAGTGGTTCGAGTTCGTCCAGGCCTATGCGCCGTTCTACGAGGGGGCAAGAACACACACGTCCTTCACGAGTCTGTTCATCTATCCCACGGTTCTCGACCCCGATCAACCCCCGGCGTACGCGATGACGCCGGGGTTCGAGCGCGTGCCCGCGAGCATGAGCTGGTACATGGCGGCGAGGTACTGCAACTGGTTGGAGAACGGGAAACAGAACACACGGGAAGCGTTCGAGTCGGGTGTGTATGACACTTCGACGTTCGTTCGCAACCCGGACGGCACTTGGCCTGTGCCGAGCGACCGCAGCCCGGGTTCGCATTTCTGGATCCCGACGCTCGACGAATGGATCAAGGCCGCGTACTACTCGCCGGATCGGTACGGCGAGGGGGTAGAGGGATATTGGACGCGCCCGAACCGCAGCGATTCACCGTTGATCCCGGGCTATCCCGAGGAAGGCGGGCAAACGTCCGCGGGGATTCCCCCGCCGACAGGCGAGGACGGCTTTCGATATCTGGATGTGGGCTCGTACCCGGACGTGTTCACGCCGTGGGGGCTGCTGGACGCTTCGGGGGGCGTGAGTGAATGGCTCGGCACCGGGTGGACCCAGGGGAACGTCCGGGACGTCAAGGGTTCTTACGGGTATCTCGGGGGTTACGACCCTGTTTGGACCGACCGACTGGACACTATTGGAGGCGCAAGCGCGACTGATTCAGTTGGCGGACTCATCGGGTTGCGCCTGGCGGGTGTGGTGCCGTCCCCACCTTCGCTCACTTTCTTTACAATCGTTCTTTTACGCCGGAGGAGAAGAAGATGTTCAACCGATTCCAGGTTTGCGCAGCGGCGTTCGCGGTGATGACCGGTGGGTGGTGTTCCGTCGCGGGGGCACAATGCACTTGCGGCGGCGGCACCGGCATCAACGTGACCATCACGCCCTCATCCGCCGGCACCGCGACGTGCTGCGTAAACTCACAAACAAACCACCGCGATGTGATCGTAGTTCTGAATCAGCAAACCGGATCGACGATCGAGGTGCTCATCACGGCGAGCGGCACCACCCAACTCGGCCGAGTGCTTGTGGACAACCAGGACGCCACGGGTTCGGAGGCCAGGCTGAAAATACGCGGTCTCCAAACCGGGACGCTGATCGGTGGCGTCGGCTACATCGGCACCACCGATGACAAGGACCACCGCACCGTGTTGGTCACCGAACTTCGCGTGGCGGGCAACGTGGGCTACGACCGACCGGACATTTATGCGATCGAGGCCGATGGCATATCGGGCGCGGACACTTCTCCCAGCCTGATGGTTGAGGGCTCGATTCTTGGCGGCATCCGAAGCTTCGGCCCCGGACGGCCATTGGGGCCGCTGGACGTGACCGGCAATCTTGAGGGCAACATTCTCATCGCCGCGGGAGGATCGTTGCTGGCGGTAAGGGCGGGTGGATTCATCGGCCCGGTCGCGGGCAACACACCGGTGGCGATCACCGTTCCGGGGTCAGTCTACCATCTGAAGGCCGCCAGCATCAAGGCGGACGTGGACACGTTCATCAGCGCGGAGGACGGGTACGGCACGATTCACCGCTTCGAGACGACGGACGGCGCGTTCACCGGCTCTATCCACACGCAACGATTGGGACCGCTGGCAACCCCGCAGGGCGTGACCGCCGTGACGCCCGAGTTCCGGATCGTCGGCGATCTGGCCGCGACCCTCTCCATCGTGCGTGACGTCCGCGCGCCTTTCTTGGTGATGGGAGATTTCCTCGCTGAGCGCGATGTGGGACAAGAGGACCCCCTCGCCAACGAGATCACAACCGGTACGGGGCTCTTCGATACGATCACGCCCAGCACCGACGAGTTCCGCGTCGAAGGAGACTTGGGCGGCAGCGTCTCGTTTGGCACGCCGCTGACCAGCGGGTTGCAATCCATCAATCGCAACATCGTCATCACCGGTGATCTCACGGGCTCGCTCTCAACCACGGGGACCGACCCGGCCACTTCAGGCGCCAACGCCAACATCACGGTGGATGGGAGTGTTACGGGCTCGATCACGCTGAAGGGCTCGCTCAACGATTCCAACACCGTCAAAGTCGGCGACAACCTCGCCGGCACGATCACCCTCCCCGCCAACGGCCTCAAGGGCCAGGTCACCATCAACGCCGCCAACACCGGCGGCACTTGGACGGGCACGGTCAACGTGGGAACGATCCAACTCAAGTCGAACAACACCGCGTCCCCCGACGACTCGGCCCCGCACTACAACCGCCTGCCCAGCGAACTCGGCGGCGGCTCTGTCGGGCTCGCGCCCTTCAACATGCACATCAACGCGTCGTACCCGGAGCACCGAAACAGCGAGAATGTGGATCAGTTCGGCGAGGACATCTTCGAGGCCGATATCGCCACCGAGACGGATCAGGTCATCGTCATCCCGTTCTACGGCCCCATCACCCGCGGCAGCGCGTACAGCACATGGCGGAGCGGGTTCGAGATCCAATGCCGGCCTCTCTCCGCGGGCGACCCATGCGATTGGATCGTCGTCTCCAACGGCTTTGACTTCCACGGTCCCGGCGACGCGGGCTGGACCGAGCCCCGCGTGATCCGGCTCTCGCGCGAGAACAACATCTTCCCCAAGCCCGGCATCTACCGGATCGTGCCCAAGCAGAACGCGGTGCAGTGCGTCGGCGTGGCGGGCCCGCTCGCGGCCGAGTGGCCGGCGTCGTGCGTGGGCGGCACGCTCCCGGCCGAGTTCGGCGCGTATGTGTTCCGGATCGCCCCCGACTGCGACGGCAACACCATCGACGACCAGGAGCAGACACCCACGCCCGCGTGCTTCACCGACTGCCACGAGGCCGACTTCAACGGCAGCGGGTCGGTCTCGGTGCAGGACATCTTCGATTTCCTGGCGGCGTACTTCGCGGGCGACCCTTCCGCCAACATGAACACCAATCCGGCCGTGACCGTTCAGGACCTCTTCGACTACCTGGGGTTCTATTTCGCGTGCTGATCGGGCGGCGGCCTTCACGATGAAGGCCGGCTCTAAAGCGGGTTGGCCGCGTGCTCCGGCTATAGTACCGGCCCATGCCCAATACCCCCGCAATTCACGGCAAAACACCCCGAAAGATCGTGCTCGCCTACTCCGGCGGGCTGGACACCTCGGTCATCCTGCCGTGGCTCAAGGATCGTTACCCCGGCGTCAAGCTCGTCGCCTACGCGGCCGACCTGGGCCAGGGGGCCGGGGAGCTCGACGGCATCGAGGACAAGGCCCGCAAGAGCGGGGCCGACGAGGTGATCGTCGAGGACCTCCGGCGCGAGTTCGCCGAGCAGTATTGCTGGCCCATGCTGCGGGCCCACGCCGTCTATGAGAACGACTACCTGCTGGGCACGTCGATCGCCCGCCCGCTGATCGCCAAGGGCCAGGTCAACGCGGCCCGCAAGACCGGGGCCGACGCCGTCGGGCACGGCGCGACCGGCAAGGGCAACGACCAGGTGCGGTTCGAGCTCACCTACATGGCGCTGGCGCCCGACCTGCAGATCATCGCGCCGTGGAAGGACCCGACCTTTGAGCTCACCAGCCGCGAGGCCGCGGTCGAGTACGCCGACCTCAAGGGCATCCCGATCGCGCAGAGCAAAAAGAAGATCTACTCGCGCGACCGCAACCTGTGGCACTGCTCGCACGAGGGGGCCGAGATCGAGCACCCCGACAAGCGAGTGAGCGACGAGGTGTGGCTGATGACCGTGCCGCCGCACAAGGCCCCGGACAAGGCCGAGACGGTGAAGGTCCGCTTCACCCGCGGCAACCCGGTGGCCGTCAACGGGCGCGAGATGGCGGGGCACGACCTGATCGCCGCGCTCAACGAGCTGGGCGGGCGGCACGCCATCGGGCAGGTGGTGCTGGCCGAGAACCGGCTGGTCGGCATGAAGAGCCGCGGCGCGTACGAGACGCCGGGCGGGGCGATCCTCTACGAGGCGCACAAGTCGCTCGAACAACTGACGTTGGAACGCGACACGATGCACTTCAAGCAGCAGGTCGCGCTGCGGTACGCCGAGCTGGTCTACTTCGGCCAGTGGTTCCACCCGCTGCGCGAGGCGATGCAGGCGTTCGTGGACCACACGCAGCGGTTCGTCACCGGCGAGGTGACGCTGGAGATGTTCAAGGGGCGTGTGCAGGCCGTGAGCGCGGTTGCCGAGAAGTCGCTCTACGACCCCGCGCTGGCGTCGTTCGCAATGGACGGCTACGACGTGACGGCCGCGCGCGGGTTCATCGACCTCTTCGGCCTGCCGATGAAGATCGCGGCGATGCAGCAGGGGCGGTGAAGGCGGGAGGCCATCGCGGCCCGCCGTCGCCAACTGCCGGTCTACGGCTGAGTCGTGGCTTTGTATAGCACCACCGGGACGACCCCAACCACGCGCCCGTTCTGATCGAAGACTTCGAGGGAGTCCGTCGCGGGGCCCGACACCGCCCTTGCATCAATCGAGACTACCAGGCCGTAGGTGCCTTCGGCCGCCGCCTCAAGCTTGGCGCTGATTCCGGCGGACAATCCTGTCTGGCGCACTCCCGCGAGTCCGCCGCCGGAGCGTGAGTCGGTCAGCGAGACCCGCCGGGTGATCGTCTGGCCGGCGTGTTGGAGGTCGGCGACAACGCCCGGCGGGCTTGCCCGCCAGCGTGGGAGCACGCGAAGAACGATCGGCACGTCGACTTCGGCGTTCTTTGCACCTTCCATCACCAAACGCACAATCCCGTGATGCAGCCCGGGAGACTCCGGCCTCCCGCTGATCCGCAGCGGCCATACGGAGTTGATCCCCTCGTGAACGGGTGCCCTGTCCGGGGCCACCGACAACGCCGCGATCGTCGATGTCACCTCCCGCGGGCGAAGCCCCTCCTCCGCGAGCGATTGGAGAAACAACGCGGCCTGGATAGGCTCACCCTGCGTCACCTCCAGGTACAGCCTGCTCGGGCGGATGAGGTACTGCGCGTCTGTGGTGTAGCGAAGGCCCGCGATGACGTCCTGCGTTCGGTGGCTGCTCGCGCCCTCGATCTCCTCGACCGCTCGGAACGCCACGGTGTACTTCTGCTGATTCGGCGTCACGGCGGCCGCGACCCCGAACACCAGCGTGCTGGTTTCGCCCGGTTGGACCAACTCCGGGGTCATCGTCGGGTTCAAACAACCGCAACTCTTCGCATGAACGATTATCCGAATCGGTGATACTGATATATTCCGCACGACGATCCGCCGACTGACCGGCTGGTTCATCGGTACCGAGCCCTTATCCTCGGCATCGTGGGATACAACCTCGACGATGGACGCGCTCCGATCGAGCACGGGTGGCTTCTCATCAGGCGGTCCGGCCTGTGATACGACCCCGGCCAACGACGCGGTACAGGCAATCGCCACCATGCAGCGGATACTCAGTAGCACAATACTCGCTCCCGCCCGATTCAAGGGGAAATCACCACCGGGTTTCCGTTGGAGGCATGAAGGTGCAGACCGTCAACGATCACGGCGCCATCCGGAGGGCGGAGGTGGAACCTCGCTTCTGGCACGCGCTCATTGGCCGATCGCACGGTCACCGTAAGTCGATGCGGCGGCGAGAGCAGTTCAACAGGGACACCGCCAGCACCGTACACCTCATCGATCGCCGACTTGGCCGCCCGTCTGATCGCCGCCTCCCCCGCGTGGATCGTCCCGTCGTCCGACACCAGGGACCGCATCTTCTCCTGCAGTTTGGACCATCGGGGATCGTCGATCTCGGTGGGCAGCGTGTAGAGTGTGTCGATTCCCGACACCGGAATCCACGCGCCCGCGGTCTGTTCGAGGCGCGTGACCTCCAGAGTTTCGACGGGGCGCCGCACCAGCCCGTCGTACAGAGTGATCCTGATCGGGGCAAACCCGCGTGACGTGTCGATGTCGGCTCGGAGAAAGTAGGCGTGCTGACCAATCTCCACGTAACCGCTGACAACTCGCACCTCGTCGGACGTTCCGGCCCGGACCCGTAGCTCGGCGGCGCCATCGAGAAGCTCGGAAAGCGATCGATGCTCCACGGTATCGAGGAATCTCCCCATGAACTTCAACGGGGTGCTCCACATCGCCACGTCCGCGTGCTTCGACTCTCGGATGAGCCCGGTCTTTCGCGCGTTGTCCAGCGTGTGCAGGACAAGACCGTCGAACACATACGTGCTGGAAATGTCGACAGTCCGGCCACCGCCCACGGGCAGCGACACCGTCTGATCGCACGCCCATCTCGCGCCGTCAAACGCCCGCTCGCTCTGCTCGGCCAACTCCCAGCCCTCTCCGACGGCCCTCTCGTTCTTCTGCGTCCATTCGAGGGAGCGCAAGACCCGGTCGTTGATATCCATTGCGGCAACGAGCGCCCGGGCCTCCTCCCGCGTGCCGCTCTCGGAATCGTCGTAGGGAGGCGGCATCGCCGGCGCGTGGAATGGCGACGGCAACATCATGCCCATCACAAAGAGCGTGCAAAGCAGCATCCGGGTCCTCTCTGTCAGGGCGCGCAGTCTGAGGCGTAGCACGCCGCGGATGGCGGCGAGATCGCGCTCCCGAGATCACAGTAGCAGCCATTCTCGGGAACCGGCTGGCCGGGTTGAACCGTCGTCGTGCAGCTGTACTTCGCCGAGAAGCCGCAGTTGTAGACCGGTTGACCACCGGGAATCTTGCAGTCGCCCTCATCAGCAACGACGCACTGGTATCCGGGCGTGGTGCCGTTCTCGCACCGTTCGCAGTTGCCATGGCAGAGCACCGCCCCAGGATCACGCGTACATCCGAAGAAGTTTCCTTTGGGAGTCCACTTGATGCCGCCGGTGCATCCACCCGATCGGAATACACACTTCGCGCGCGGCACCGTGTAGTCCGGCGCCTTGTCCGCGTCCACCTCCTTTCCCTCCGAATCGACGTACACCGCGGTGACCGGGATCTCATCATCCATCATCGCGTGGGTAGCGGCGGCGGACAGCGCCAGCGACACGAACAGGGCGGCTGAAATAATCATTCATGTGCTCCTTGGGCTGAGTTGGCATCAGTCTAACCGGGGGGGGGGGGGGGGCTTGTCAACCCGAAACTCGACGTTCGGGAACTTATTGCATGTTGCATGCTCGGGCCGCGCGCGGGACGGGGTCGGGTTGGGGGTGTGGTGAGCAATGCACCTCAAGTGCATGCATCTACGCATTCGCCGCACGCCCGGCCAAGGCACGGCGGTCGCCGCTCCCGGTCCGTATTGAATCCGGCACAGGCAAACTCCCCAGTTGCGGGGATA
Source organism: uncultured Phycisphaeraceae bacterium (assembly GCA_964630785.1). Lineage (GTDB taxonomy): Bacteria > Planctomycetota > Phycisphaerae > Phycisphaerales > UBA1924 > JADLCX01. Next base: position 18,732 of record CAZVZG010000024.1, read on the forward strand.
CTAACGAGCACGCCACGCTGCGCCCCCTGTTTGCACGAATATCCTGCCGTCCCAGGAACCCCGAATGCCCGAACCCTCCGTTTCGACAGGCCCCGCCCCCGGCACAACCCTTCAGGGCTGGACCCCACCCCACCCCCTCCCCGACGCCATCGCGGCGTTGCTGGAGGTCGCGTACAACCTCCGCTGGACCTACTGCCCGGCCGCGTGGCGGGCCTTTGAGCGGCTCGACCCCGCGCTCTGGGCTTCGACGCAGCACAACCCGGTGCGTCTTCTGGCCCAACTTCCCGCGGCCCGCGCGACCGAGGCGGCCAGGGACCAGGAACTGGTGGCGCTCGCCCACGCGGCCCGCGAAGACCTGCACCGCCACCTGCACGACCCGGGCTGGTTCGGCGTGGATGGGCACGGGACCGGCGTGGCCCTGCCGCAGAACCTGCGCCCCTTCCTCGCGGCGTATTTCTGCGCCGAGTTCGGCCTGGCCGAGTGCTTCCAGATCTATTCCGGCGGGCTGGGCCTGCTCGCGGGCGACCACCTCAAATCGGCCACCGACATCGGCCTGCCGCTCATCGCCGTGGGTCTGCTCTACCGCAATGGCTACTTTCACCAGGCCCTCGACGAGCACGGCCTGCAGCAGGAGTTGTACCCCGCGCTCGACCCCGAGACGCAGCCGGTCCGGCGCGTGATGGACCCGCAGGGCCGGCAGTTGAAGGTGCACGTTGAACTGCCCGAGCGGCGGTGCGCGTGCGCGGTCTGGCGCGCCGATGTGGGCAAGGTCCGCCTCTACCTGCTCGACACGAACATCGACGACAACTCCGCCGACGACCGCGAGATCACGGCCAATCTCTACCTGGGCGACCAGCGCCGGCGCATCGAGCAGGAGATCGTGCTGGGCATCGGCGGCGTGCGGGCGCTCGCGGCCCTGGGCGAGCAGCCGACGGTCTTCCACATGAACGAGGGTCACGCCGCGTTCATGGCCCTGGAGCGGATCGCGCAGTTCCGTCGCGAGTTCCCTCACCTCACGTTCGATCAGGCCCGCGAGGCCGCGGCCCCGTCGCACGTGTTCACCACCCACACACCCGTGCCCGCGGGCATCGACCACTTCAACGCCGCGCTGGTGCAGCACTATTTCGCGGCCTACCACGCCTCGCTCGGTCTGGACATGGAAGGGTTCATGGCCCTTGGGCGCGAGAACGTCGCGGACCGGGCCGAGGCCTTCAGCATGGCCATCCTGGCCATCCGCACGGCCAAGTGGTGCAATGGCGTTTCGCGGTTGCACGGCAGGGTCTCTCGCACGATGTGGCGCAACATCTGGCCCGGCGTACCCGAGGGCGACGTGCCGATCGGCCACGTCACCAACGGCGTACACGCGCCCGGCTGGATCTCGCCGGCCATGGCCGCGCTGTATGACAAGCACCTGCCCAAGGGGTGGAAGTCGCGCAGCGACGACGCGGCGACGTGGAAGGGCGCGGGCGACATTCCCGACCGCGAGCTGTGGGACGCCCGCAACGCCTCCCGCGCCCAGTTCGTGAAATACTGCGAATCGCGGGCGCTGGGCGGCGCCAGCGGCGGGTGCGCCAGCCGCCTGAACCCCGACCTGCTCACGATCGGCTTCGCCCGGCGCTTCGCCGGCTACAAGCGGGCCACGCTGCTCTTCCGCGAACTGGACCGCCTCGAGAAACTCCTGTGCTCCGGGCCCGGTTTCCAGCTCGTGGTGGCGGGCAAGTCGCACCCCGGCGACACATGGGGCAAGCACCTCATCCGCGACGTGGTCGAGTTCGCCCGCGAGGACCGCTTCAAGGGACGCATCCTCTTCCTCGAAGACTACGGGATCGACGTCGCCCGCGAGATGGTGCGCGGGTGCGACGTGTGGCTCAACACCCCGATCCGCGGGCTGGAGGCCAGCGGCACCAGCGGCATGAAGGCCGCGATGAACGGCGTGCTCAACGCGTCCATCCTCGACGGCTGGTGGGACGAGGGCTACTCGCCGGACGCCGGTTACAAGATCGACGACAGCGGAATCTACCCCAACGACGCGCCGGACGACGAGCGCGAGGACACCGAGTCGGCCGCGCTGTACCGGCTCATCGAGACCCAGATACTGCCGGACTTCCACACCCGCGACGCCTCCGGAGTGCCCGCTCGCTGGACGGCGCGGATGCGGGCGTGCATCCGGGCCCTGGCCCCCGAGTTCAACACCGACCGCATGGTGAAGGAGTACGCCCTGAAGTACTATTTCCCGGCCCACACGTTCGCGTCGCGTCTGGCCGTTGGGGAGGGCGACGGCGTCGCCGACCTGCGCGAGGCCCGCGAGGTGGCCGACCACATCGCCCGCTACCGCGGCGCGTGGGCGGGCGTGCGGATCAAGGGCGTCGAGACCGCCCCTCTTTCACCCGCCCCGAACGGCGCGGGCGGTTCGCTGAAGGTCACCGCCGCGGTGCGACTGGCCGGTCTGCGACCCGAGGAGGTGCACGTCGAGGTCTACCACGGCCGGACGGACGAGTCGGGAGAGATCCCCGTTGGCCGCGCAGAGCGGATGACCGTCAAGAGCGCGCTCGGCGACACCACCTTCCACTACGAGGGCGTGTTCCGCGTCCACAAGCCGGGCGACCGGGCCTCGGTCAACGGCCACAGCACGACCCCGGCGCAAGGCGAATACGGTGTGTGCGTGCGGGTCGTGCCCGGCGACGAACGCCTGCCCAACCCGTACGTCCCCGGGCTGATCGCCGCGAGCCCCGTCATGGCCGCGGAAGCGGAACGCGGCGCGAATGTCTGACCTTCGCATCGCATTCTTCGGCGACGTGGTGGGCGGGCTGGGCCGGCGCGCGGTGGCCGCGGGCATCCCGCGACTGCGGGCCGACCGCTCAGTCCGCTTGTTCATCGCCAACGGAGAAAACAGCCGCAACGGGTCGGGGCTGAGCATGGATAACTACCGCGAGTTGATTCGCTCCGGCGTGCACGCCGTCACGCTCGGCGACCATTGCTACAAGGACCGCGCGATCGTGCCCGCGCTTGAAGACCCGCACGAACCGATCGCCCGGCCCGCCAACCTCGCCCTCGACGCCCCCGGCAAGCGATTCACGCTCGTCCGCGAGCCCGGCCTGCCGCCCATCGCGATCGTCACCGTTCTGGGGCGCATCTTCATGCCCCTGCCCAGCGACAACCCCTTCGCGGCTGTCGATCGCGAGATCGCGGCCATCGCCTCCGAGTCCGGCGGCAACGCCCGCGACGCGCTCGTGATCGTCGAAATCCACGCCGAGGCCACCAGCGAGAAGCAGGCCATGGCCTACCACTGCCTGGAGCGGCACGGCTCGACCAGCGGGCCGCGGGTCGTCGCGGTCGTCGGTTCGCACACGCACGTGCAGACCGCCGACGCCCGGATCATCGACCACGCCCTGGGCGCGATCACCGACGTGGGCATGTGCGGCCCGCACCGCAGCGTCATCGGGCGCGACGTCCGGGCCACGCTCACGGCGATGGTGCGTCAGGCCCCCGCGCCGTTGGACGTGGCCAGCGACGACAATCAAGCCCGCGGCGTCGTTGTCACGATCGACGTCGAGGGCCGGCGCGCGAGCGCGATCGAGCCCTTCGCGATGAGCATCGCGGATTGAAGCGGCGAGCGGGGAGGGGGGGCGTTCAGGCCAGACTCAGCGCCCGCGCCGTCACGAGCAACTGCCCACTTCGCGAGCGCGTCCTGAGCATGAACGCCTGGAGGGTGTCGCCGGGGCACTCGGTCGGCGCCAACTCGCGGTGCGTCTTCACCCGCGAGATCGGCACGCGGTAGCGGCGCATCTGCATGGCCAGGAAGGCGTCAAGTGTCGCCACCGAAGCGGAGGTCGGCGATTGGCGGTCGTAGTTGCCCATCACCATGACGCCCAGGTTGTGCTCGTTCTGATCCTGAACGTGCGCACCCTGGAACTGAATGTTGCGCCCTTCCCACACGCGCCCGGCCGGATCGATGATGTAGTGGTAGCCGATGTCGGCCCACTTCTCGCCGCTGCGGGCGGTGCGCCTCAGATGCGAGGCGCGGATCTGGTTCAGCCGACTGGCCGCGTCGCGCTGCGCCGTGGAGGTGAACGCGTTCATCCCGTCGTGATGGACGGTGATGCGGCTGATGCCGTTCATCGGGTTGATGTTGCTCATCCTCGGGCCGGCGCTGGTCCACGCCGATCGCGGGATCACCGGCACATCGCCGCTCACCGCCGCGATCGCGGGCGGGGGAGGGGCCGGCTGCATCGCCGGGGGCACGTACACGGGCGAGGCCCCGGTCGCGTTCCACCGGGGCTGGGGCAGGCCCGAGTACGACGAACTCGACGCACACCCGCCAAGGGCCATCAGGCCCAGCAGAAGCCCGCCGCCCACCACCTCGCGCCGTGAAAACTCCGGGCGCGCGCCCTGATCACCCTGAGGCGTGTACATACCTACTCCATCGGCTCACCGCCCGCGAACGCTGCACGGATGCGGCATCAATCGCACGGCCGAGATTGTACGTGAAACCGCGGCAGAATCGACCTGTTTTCGGGACTGATCGTACAAGAAGAAGCCGGGCGCGCGACCCGCACCGTCTGACCCACTTACCGCCCCGATCCGGCTACCCCTCGGCCCGCCTCAGCCACTCCTCCTCCAGCGAGGCTACTTCCGCGGCCAGCGTCTCCCGCTCGCCCAAGAGGGCTTGGAACCGCTTCACGTCCCGATAAACCTCCTCGCTGGCCAGATCGTCGTCCATTTCCTTGAGCCGCACGGTGGCCTTCTCGACCTCCGCCTCCAGCCGGTCCACGGGCATCCACGAGTGCTTGCCGCCCTTGCGGGCGGATTTGGGGGTGCTGCCTTTGGCCGCGGGCGCGGGAGTTGCGGCGGGTACCGGGAGCGGAGGTGGGGCCTGCTTCGGGGCCTTGCGCGTCGCCTGCCCGTTGCGTCCTGACTGGGCATCCTTGCCGGATCGGCCGCCCCGCGACGGTCCGGCGGCCTTCCACCCGGTGGCCGCGGCCGCCCCGGAGGCCAGCTCGCGCTGCTTGCGCTGCCAGTCGGTGTAGTTGCCCGCAAAGACCGTCGTCCCGCCCTTGCCGTCGAGAATCAGCAGGTGGTCGCAGGTCGAATCGATCAGGGCCCGGTCGTGGCTGATGAGGATCAGGGTCCCGTCGTACGTCCCGCCCTTCTCGGTCGGGGCGAGGGCCTCCTCCAGCCGCTCGGCGGAGGGGATGTCGAGGTGGTTGGTCGGCTCGTCGAGCACGAGCAGGTTCTTGGCGCTGGCCAAGAGGCCCGCCAGCCTCGCCCGACTGCGCTCGCCACCGGACATCACCGACAGCAGCTTCTCCTGATCGCCGCCGCTGAAGAGGAACGCCCCCGCCAGGTTCCTCGCGGCCTGCTCGCTCAGCGGCTTATCCGGCAGTTCCCGCCGGATGATGGCCTGAAGGTACTCGTACACTTTCCAGTCGTCGTTCTCACCTGGGGGCAACTGGCTGTAATAGCCGGTCACCACGTTGAACCCGGTCTTGGTCACGCCTCCGCTGAGCGGGATCTCGCCGAGGACTGCCCGGACGAGCGTGGTCTTGCCCGCCCCGTTGGGGCCGATCACCCCCCACCGCTCGCCCCGGTTGATCGCGACGTCGACGTCCTTGAAGAGCACCTTGTCGCCCGGCTCGACTTCGCGTCGGACGTGTTTGGCCTCGGCGTCGACTGCTTGCGATTCCTCCCCTGCGGGAGCGGGCGGGTACCACTTGCCCGCGCCGCGCACGGCGACCACCTGCTCGCTCGACCTCGGTGCGGTCGGCAACTCCATCCGCAGCGTCGCCATCTCCGGCGGACGCTCGATCGCGAAGAGTTCCTTCTCTCGTTCGAGTTTCGCCAGACGGCCCTGGGCCTCCTTGGCCCGCTGCCCGGCGCGGAACCGCCGGATGAACTCCTCCTCCTTGGCCCACTTGGACTGCTGGTTCTCGTAGGCCCGGTGCTGGGTGAGCAGGCGCTGCCTGCGGATGTCCACGAACGCCGAGTAGTTTCCGGGGTACTCGATCAGCCGGCCCTGCTCCACCTCCTCGATGCGGTCCACCACGCGATCGAGCATGTACCGGTCGTGGCTGATCATCAGCACCGCGCCGGAATAGTCCTTGACGATGAACTCCTCCAGCCACTCGCACCCGGCGATGTCGAGGTGGTTCGTGGGCTCGTCGAGCAGGAGCAGGTCGGGGGACTCCAGCAGCAGTTTGGCCAGCGCCAGCCGCCCCTTCTGTCCGCCCGAGAGGTCGCGCACGCGGATGTTGAACTGCGCATCGACAAACCCGAGGCCGTGCAGGATCGCCTCGGCCTGATGCTCGACCGAGTATCCACCCCCTCCGCCGCCCCAGGCCTCAACTCGTTCCTGAAGATCGGCCTGACGGCGCATCAGCCTGTCCAGACGCTCGGGCGTGCCGTTCTCAGGCTCGGCCATGGCGTGGAAGACCTCGTCGAGCTCGGCGTGGAGCGTGGACAACTCCGCAAAGCCCGCGATCGCCTCTTCACGCAGCGTGTTGTCGGGGTTCAGTTCCGGGTCCTGGCTGAGGTACCCGGTGCGTGCCCCCTTCTGAAGCATCACCGTGCCCGAGTCCGGCTTGACGCGACCCATGATGATCTTCATGAGCGTGGTCTTGCCGGTGCCGTTGCGCCCGACCAGGCCGACGCGCTCGCCGTTCTCGATCGAGAACGAAGCGCCGTCGAGCAACACGCGCGTGCCGATGGCGTACTTGAGGTTGGTGATGCTGATCAGCGGCATGATGGGCCCCGGCCCGAGACCGGGGTCGGGATCGTAGACGCCCAACGTCCCCGATCCGGTATACTCCCCGCCCCATGCGAAACTCACTCACCGCCTTCGTGGGCTCGCTCCTGATCGCCGGCGCGGTGATCGGCCAGCCAACCCCCACCCCCCCCACCCCGGCTTCCTCGCCCGACCAGACCCTGGTCACGCTCACCAACGGCGACCTCATCCGCGGCGTGCTCGTCAGCGACGGCGACCCTGTCGTGATCGAGCACCCCGTGCTCGGGCGCGTCAGCTTCCCGCGAAGCGCGGTGGCCAGCGTCCGAACGATGTCGAGCGAGAACGCGGTCAAGGCGACGGCCGCGGCCGCGGAAGCGGCCGACAAGGTCCCACCGCCCCCGCCACCTCCGGACCCCGACTCGTTCTTCAAGGGCTGGAAGGGCAACCTCGACGGCGGCCTGAGCGGATCGAGCGGCAATACCGAGGAGCTCTCGGCCCGGCTCGGCCTGGGCATGACCCGCGAAACGAGCAAGGAAAAGACCGCGCTGAGTCTGACGTACAACTACGGCACCAGCGAGGGCGAAAAGAACAAGGACAACGGGCGGTTTGACGCCCGCCACGACTGGCTGCCGCAGGATGAGAGCAAGTGGCGTCCGTTCGTAGAGGGTGCGGTCGAGTACGACACGTTCCAGGACTGGGATTGGCGGACCAGCGCGTTCGGCGGGCTGGGCTACGAGCTCATCAAGACCGACAAGATCCTGTTCATGCCCCGGTTTGGGATCGGCGCCAGCAAGGAGTTCGGCGGCGAGGACAACAAGATCCACCCCGAAGGCTTGCTGGGCGCGGACTTCAACTGGACCATCGACGAGCGGAGCAAGTTTTTCGTCACTGGCGAGACCTACTGGCCGCTGGACGAGATCCCCGATTACCGGTTCTTCATCAAGGCCGGCTACGAGATCGTCGTGGACCCCACCAGCGGGTTGTCGCTCAAGCTCGGCCTGGAAGACACCTACGACGCCTCACCGGGCGACGACAAGAACCGCAACAACATCAACTACTTCGCGGTGATGTCGATCCCGTTCTGACCCGGACGCCGAACGCCGTACCCGGACATGCTGGGGCGCCGATAGCGGTCGGCGCCCCTCGCTCCCTTTGTCAGGCCCGCAGACCGCCGACCCACTTGGCCCAGATGCTCAGCACCAGGAGCATGTACAGGCGCGGCGAATGGTCGCGCTTGACCATTCCGCCGGGGCCTGTGCCCAGGTGTTCGTCCAGCATTTGCCGTACGAATCGCATGTTCAGGTCGATTCCCAGGCTCGGCGGGCCGAACGGCTCGGTCGAGTTGAGGTGATCCAACAGCATCGTGCGCAGGCCGCCGTAGTCGGTGCGGAACCATTCGCCGATGGGGATCGCAAAGCCCATCTTCGGGCGATCGACGATCTCGGCGGGGAGGTATTTGCGGGCGACGCGACGGAGGAGCCCCTTGCGCTCGCCGCGAGGCATGAGGCTGGAGATCGGCGCGTTGATCGCGGCCCGGGCCAGGTCCGTCTGGAGCATCGGTGAGCGAACCTCCAGCGGGACCGCCATCGACGCCGTGTCGGTCTTGCGCAGCAAGTCGCAGGTCAGGTAGAACATCCGATCGAACCGCAGCGCGAGCTTCCATAGAAAATCGAGATCGTCGCACGGGCGCGTCATCCCGTAATGCGGCATCCTTCCCCAGCTCGGCCGATCGGCGCGGGCGATGCCGAGTTGCCCATCGAGCGGCGCGGGGAAGATCGCGACGAGCTCCTTGTATCCATCCGCCGCGGCCGCGTTCACGAGCCTCGCGAGCCGGTCCCGCTTGGATCGCCGACCGCCGCCCGCCCCGATCGGCAGCGCGTCGGCGAGCGCCCGGAGCGTCTCGGGCGGCAAGCGGCTCAGGCGCGAGAGCCACGGGACGGCCCTGTGCCGGTCATAACCGAGGAACATCTCGTCGCCGCCGTCGCCCGCGAGGGCGACTTTCACCTCGCGGCGCGCCGCGCGGCTGACCCAGTGCGTCGGCAGGAGCGACGAATCGCCGAATGGAAGGCCGATCTGATGGATGAGCGCGAGCAGGTCGTTGGCCGGGTGCGGATCGCAATCCAGCACCGCGTGCTTCACGCCGATCGCCTTCGCCGTGGCCTGCGCCAGGTCGGACTCGTCGTATGACGCATCCGGCATGCGCACGGTGAACGCCCGCATGTCCGGGCGCTCTCGCACCGCGATCGCGGCGATGATCGCCGAGTCGAGCCCGCCGCTGAGGAAGCAGCCGAGCGGAACGTCGGCCTCCAGGCGCGAGGCGACGGCGTGATGGAGCAGGGACTCGGCCCGCTCCGCCGAGAGCGGCACGTGCGTGGGATTCAGGTACTCGTGGAGGTGCGGTGCCCACGAAAGCCCGTGAGACGGATCGTCGCTCTGCAACGAGGGCACAACCCACCGCGAGCCGCCGACAACTTCCTTCACGCGTCCGGTCGGCATCAACCCCTGGTTCCATCCGTGCTTGATCCACGGGCGAACCCAGAACCCGGGTTCATCCCCGCCCCCACCCCCTGGTCGCGATTCGCCGAGCAAGACCGGATCGAGCCGTAAGAGCCCCGGCACCGTGCTCGCAAACGCGAAGCATCCCGGCCCTTGCAAGAGGCTGCCGAGGTGGTACATCGGCTTCTCACCGAACGTGTCCCGCGCGAGGATGCAATCGCCGGCCGCGCCGTCCCAGATCGCCAGCGCGTGCATGCCGTCGAGTCGATCAAACAGCCCGCCGCCCCACGCCCGCCACCCATGCACCAACACCTCCGTGTCGCTGTGATCGGAGGTGAACTCATGCCCGTAGCGCTGCAACTCCGCCCGCAACTCGCGGTGGTTGTAGATGCACCCGTTGAACACCACCGCGACGCGAGCCCAGGGAGCCCCGAGCGCAAGCTCGGGGTCAGCAGACCCCGCGCCGGGTGCGACGTGCGCCTCCGCGAGCACATGCCGCGTGTGAGCGGCGACTTCCTCGGCCGACAACCACCGACCGGGGATCGGGCGGGCCAGAGCCACGGGTGTCGGTGTGGAGCTGGGGGGCGGGTGGGACCCCGCGCCGGGTGCGACGTGCGCCTCCGCGAGCACATGCCGCGTGTGAGCGGCGACTTCCTCGGCCGACAACCACCGACCGGGGATCGGGCGGTCTTGGGCGCGGTCTTGGGCCGAAACGCCCGAGCTTGCGCTCGGGGCTCCCTGGGGAAAGCGCAGGACCATCGGCTGGGCGCCGCCGGCGTGGTCGATGATGCTCAGGCGGCGGTGCACGAGCGCGACGTCCACAACGCAGCCGTCGGAGCGGATCACGCGGTCGCGGAAACGGCCATGACCGTCCGGGCCGCGGTGGCGGATGGATTCATCGAGAATATCGAGCCATGCCTCTGGAATGCTCTGCGCGTGCGCCGTGCGCAGAGCCAGATCACGCTGTTCCGCCGGCCAGACACGCAGGATGCCGCCGATGCCGCACATGCGGCGGCAGCATAGCGGACGTGAAGGTCGGGCACGCGCAACGGTCCCGCCCGTCGTCCGCGCCGCTTCGGCTATGCTGGACCCGGATGCCGACCGAGACAGAATCCAGCAGCTCGCCCCCCGCGCCCCCGGCGCTCTCGCCCGCCCTCGCGTCCACCGGCACGGTCTCATCCGACGGCTTCGATATCCGCACCCGCGTCTACATCTGGCTCGCGGCCGTGTTCGTCGCGTCGATCATGATCGCCGACATCACCGGGTCCAAGTTCTTCCATTTCGACCTATTCACGGTGACGCTGCCCTTCGTCGGATCGTACAACTTCGTGACCCACTCGGTGGGCATGTTCTCGTTCCCGATCACGTTCCTGCTCACCGACCTGGTGAACGAGTACTACGGCCGGAGCGGCGCGCGCCGGCTCACCTACATCGGCCTGGCGATGTCGGGCCTGGCCTTCACGCTCATCTTCCTGGCCCGCAAGGCCCCGGTGTCGGACATCTCGCCGATCCCGCAGCCGGCGTTCGACGCGGTGTTCGGCATGTCCAACCGGCTCTACGTCGCCTCGCTCACGGCCTACCTCGCCGGGCAGATGAGCGACATCTGGCTCTTCGGGGTCTTCAAGCGGCTCACCGGAAACCGCATGATCTGGTTGCGGGCCACCGGCTCTACGGTCTTCTCGCAGATGATCGACTCGTTCCTGGTCACGGCGATCCTCTTCGCGGCCACGACCAACCCCAAGACCCACACCGCCTACACCTGGCACGAGATCATGGAGACGGCCGCGACCGGCTACATCCTCAAGTTTGTGATCGCGATCGGGCTGACGCCGTTCATCTACGCGGGCCGTTGGGCGATGCACGCGAAGCTGGGCATGAAGCCCGTGCCGGCCGAGAGCCCCCGCGCCTGAGCAGCGCCCGGCCTCAGCGATGCACCCGCGGCCGCGCGGGCTCGCCGTCGCCGCGCCCGTGAGACGATGCCGGGGCCGATGACGGCGTCCGGACGCCATCGACCGCCCCGGGGATCGACGGCCGCACGCGACTCGCGGAGGGGGGGGGTGGCGGCTTGGGGATCGGCTGATCGCACGACGGGCAGCGGTCAAACTGCTTGCCGATGCGGCTGAGGTCGTGCCCGCACTTGCCGCAGACCTTGCCCGCCGCGACCGCCTGGCGCCCGCGCTCCTCGCCGAGCATCCAGAACGTGTGCAGCGTGCGGGCGATCAGGATGCCGCTGGCGAAGCCGATCAACGTCGCGTGCACGGGGCGCACCTGCAGCAGGGTCATGAGCGCGAACTGGCCCCCCAGGAAAACGATGTACAGCACCGGCGAGAGCACCATGCGCTGGATCTGCACCTTGGTCGCGTCGCGGAAGAACGGCACGTTCTCGACGGCCGCCTCGGCGATGACCTCCAGCCGCTCCTGCCGGTGCGATTTGCGCGAGTGGTTGGCCAGCCAGTGCAGCAGGTAGTAGGTCGAGACGTCAAAGAGCAGGTCGGCAAAGAACGTCACGCCCGTGATCAGCGCCTTGGCCCCGACATGGATGCGGGCCGGGCTGACCACGCCCGAGGCCAGCAGGTGCTCGGCCAGCCGCACGACCAGCAAAGTCGGCCCGAGCGCGATCAGACCCGCCAACAGGATGTTGACGTTGACGTTGACGATGCGCCGGGAATAAAGGTCGCCGATTCGTCGGAACATGCCGGGGAAATCCTAGCCGTGGGATTGGGGAACAGGTTCGGTCGATTTCGCGCCCTCCGCCGCCCGCAGCCGCTCCCGCGCGATCGTGACGGCCTCCGTGTTGATATCGCAACCGATCGCGCGTCGGCCATCGCCCGCCCGGGCCGCGGCGACGAGCGTGGTGCCGCTGCCGCAGCAGGGGTCGAGCACCGTGCCGCCGGGCGGGCAGCAGGCCCGAACAAGCAGTTCCATCAGGGCCAGCGGCTTCTGCGTCGGGTACCCCGTCCGCTCCGCGGCCATGTTGTTGATCGACGGGATGTCGAGCACGTCGGTGGCTTTTTTGAGTTGGCCGCGCATGCGGACGCTGGTCGCGGGCACCATCGGCGGGTCGAACCAATACCGCCCGGGATCGACGCAGAAATAGAGGATGTCGTCGTGCTTGCGTGCGAACCGTCGCGGCGACGAGCCGCCCAGGCCGTATTGCCATACCAGGTGATTGACGAACCGGTCCTCGCCGAGCAGGTCGTCGAGCAGCACGCGCACGCGGTGGCTGGCCCGCCAATCGACGTGGATGAGGATGTTGGCGGTCGGCTTGAGCGCGGGCAGCGTCGCGGCGATCCGCTCGCGCAGCCACGCGATGTAGTGGGCCGTGCTCTTGAAGCGATCGGCGTACGAGCCGTTGCGGTCGGTCTGGGTGTCGCCGGTGTTGAAGGGGGGGTCGGCGTAGAGGAGGTCGATGGAGCACGGGGTAAGCGTGCGGACGAACGAGAGCCAATCGGCGTGCCTGACCTCGCCGGTCGCCGCTTCGTCCAGGGTTGCCGATCTCACGGGCGTGTACACTTGGAGTATGGTACTCGCCGTCGCAAACCGAAAGACACGGTTCCCCCGCTACGCGGGCCTCCGCATGGGTGCGGATGAGTATCTGTCGCTGGCGGACGACGGCCTCCGCTATGAACTGATCGATGGAGTGATCGTGACGACGCCGAGCCCGGACTTCGACCACCAGGACGTCCGGGGCGAGATCGAGTTTCAACTGCGGGCCCACGTTCGCAAGACCAAGTGCGGTTGGGTTGGATCGGAAACCGATGTGCGCCTGAGCTCCCGGCTGGTCTACCGCCCGGACCTGCTCTTTATCAACGGCGATGACCACCCGCGCCGACCCAAGCGGATCGACTTTGCACCGGACCTGGTCGTCGAGGTGCTCTCGCCGAGCACAACCGCGTTCGACCGGGAGACCAAGCGTGCGGACTATGAGCGAAAGGGCGTGCTTGGGTACTGGATTGTCGACTCGCAGGACGGCGCGGTGACCTTTCTGCGGCTCAAGCGCGGCCGGTATGTCGAGACCAAACCCGTGCGCGGCCGGTTCGCGAGCGAGGCGGTGCCGGGGTTCAAGCTGGACCCGAAAGCGGTCCGCAACGCGTCAGAGGATGCCCAAGGAAATCTCGGCGACGAACAATGAGCGACGGCGCCGGTACGGTCGGTTGCGGATGCCCGAACTCAGAAAAGCAGACGACCTACTCCGCCCGCACCGCCGCCCGCCCCACCGAGTAGTACGCGAACCCCAGCTGCGCCATCTGGGCCTGCCGGTACAGGTTCCGCCCGTCGAAGACCACCCGGCGGTTCATCAGCTTGGCGATGCGATCGAAGTCGGGGCTCTTGAACTCGTCCCAATCGGTGCAGACCACCAGCGCGTCGGCGCCCTGCACGCAATCGTACATGTCCTCGCACACCTTCACGCTCGGGCCCAGCTCGCGCCGGGCGTTCTCGGCGGCGACCGGGTCGAACGCGCGCACCGACGCGCCGAAGCCCAGCGCCTTTCGCATAAGCGTGAGCGCGGGCGCCTCGCGGATGTCGTCGGTCCGCGGCTTGAACGCGATGCCCCAGAACGCCAAGGTCTTGCCCTGCACGCCGCCGTCGCGCTTGAAGTGCCCGGCGATCTTGTCAAAGAACCGGTCGCGCTGCTTCTGATTCACATGGTGCACGGCCTTGCTCAGCGTCGCCTCGATGCCGGCCTTGTCGCCCATCATGATGCACGCGAGCGTGTCCTTGGGGAAGCACGACCCGCCGTAACCCAGCCCGGGGTAGAGGAACTGCGAGCCGATCCGCTTGTCGCTGCACATGCCCTCGCGCACGCGGTTGATGTTCGCGCCGTATGCCTCGCACAGGTTGGCCATCTCGTTGATGAAGCTGATCTTGGTCGCCAGGAAGTTGTTGCTGGCGTACTTGACCATCTCGGCGCTGAGCACGTCCATCACGTAGATCGGATGCCCGTTGCGGACGAACGGGTCGTACAGGTCGCGCATGATCTCGCCGACCGATTCCTTCTCCACGCCCACGACCACGCGGTCGGGCTTGTTGAAGTCGTCGATGGCCGCGCCCTCCTTGAGGAACTCGGGGTTGTCCGCCACCTCGAAGGGGATATTCGGGCCCACCCGCTCGCGGATCCGGTCGCGCACCATGAACGTCGTGCCCACCGGCACCGTGCTCTTGACCACCACCACTTTGGGCTTCTGGTTCGGGCCGAGCTTCTTGATGACGTCGGCGATGTCGTCAGCGGCCCCCAGCACGTACTTCAGGTCGGTGTGCCCGCGTTCGTCGCTGGGAGTGCCCACGCAGATGAAGATCATGTCCGCGTCGCGGTGCGCCGGCTCCTTGTCGGTCGTGAAGCGCAGCCGCCCCGCGGCGATGTTCCGCTCCATCAGGTCGGTCAGCCCGGGCTCGTAGATCGGACACTCGCCCCGCTTGAGCATCGCGATCTTCGACGCGTCCACGTCCAGACAGGTCACGTCGTTGCCCGTGTTCGAGAGGCACACGCCCGTCACCAGCCCGACATACCCGGTACCAACCATCGTCAGACGCATCGATCAGCTCCTTCAGCCGTTGAACCCGCCGTTCTCGGACGTGCGGGGCCGCAGTCTAGGCCCGTCCCCCCAAACAGTTGACGGGTGCGCTCCGACCGTCATCGACCAGATGCCGCTCGGGCTTGGGGCGGGCCGCGTGCAAGCAGGTGCGCGTGGTACGTCGCCGCCCGGTCCGGGGATCGTTACACTCCGCCCCCCTTCTCCGGCCCCTCCCGACCCTCCGTCCCCCCACTCCCGCCGGCCACACTCTTCGCCTCCACGTTCCTGTTCATCAAACCGATCTCACCCATGCCTCAGCCCTCCGATCGCCGCTCCCGCGTCCGCGTCCGCCACGCCGACAAGTCCGCGGCCGCCCCCGCCCTCCCCACCGCCCGTACCGCCGCCTCTCCGGCCCCCGCCCTCCGCGGAATCGCGGCCCGATGCGACCGCTACACCCTCTACGAGCGCGCGGTGCAGTGTGTCGAGGCGGAGATCGACTTCATCGACGAAACGTTCACCTCCCTCCGCGGCCGCAACGCGGTGACGCTCCGCGAGGACTTCTGTGGCACACTGAACACCTCGTGCGAGTGGGTCCGCCGGCGCAAGGGCAACATCGCGCTGGGCGTGGACCTCGACCCGGTTCCCCTGGCCTGGGGTCGCGAGCACCACCTGGCCTCGCTCACGCCCGAACAGCGATCGCGCGTGCTCGTCCACGAGGGCGACGTGCTCGCGCCCGTGCCGGTGAGCGGCCTCGTCGCGGGCAGCCGCTTCGACACCGTGCTTGCGATGAACTTTTCATACTGGTGCTTTAAAGAGCGTGCGATGCTGCTGCGGTACCTTCGCGCTGCGCGCGAAGCTCTTGTGGACGACGGCGTGCTGTTCATGGATTTCTACGGCGGCTCGGACGCGCTGAAGGAGATCCGCGAGCGCCGGCCGATCCCTCGCGCCAAGCCGGGCGAAGAGGGCTTTGTCTCCGGCGGCTACAACGGGCCGTTCACGTACCTCTGGGACCAGCACCACTACAACCCCATCACCGGCGACTTGATCTGCCGCATCCACTTCCGCTTCCCCGACGGCTCCTCGATGCGCAACGCCTTCACCTACCACTGGCGGCTGTGGACACTGCCCGAACTCCGCGACCTGCTCACCGAGGCGGGCTTTACCCGCTCCACGATCTACTGGGAAGGCGACGACCACAAGGGCGGGGGCAACGGCGTCTTCACCGCCACCCAGGACGGCGAGGCGTGCCCGAGCTACATCTGCTACCTGAGCGCAGAGAGGTGAGGGAACGGGGGTGGTAAGCGGCAAGAGGAAAGCCGCAAGCCGGAAAGGGCCGCGGCGCGCGCTGGTTTCCCGGCTCACGGCTTTCCTCTTACCGCTCACACCACGCTCCACCCCCTCCCCCCTACGCTTGCCCCGATGGCCCCCGAGCCCACCGCCGCCGTGTCGATTCCCACCGACCTGATGCCCGTTCAAGAGCTGGTCGGGCGTGCGATGCGCCGTGTGGAGCAGGCGTTCGATCGGGCCCTCCGCTCCGACCTGCCCCCGGTGCAGAGCCTCGTCCAGCACGTCGAATCCTACCGCGGGAAGATGCTGCGCCCCGCGCTGGTGATCCTCTCCGGGCTGGCCGCGCGCGGGCCCGGCGCCGCCGCCGCGCCCGACGACCTGGTTACCGACGCCCACGTCACCATCGCGGCTGTGTGCGAGATGATCCACATGGCCACGCTCGTGCACGACGACGTGCTCGACGAGGCCGACGTCCGCCGCAAGGGCGCGACCGTCAACCGCCTCCGCGGCAACGAGGCCGCGGTGATCCTCGGCGATTACCTCTTCAGTTCCGCGTACCGGCTCTGCTCCACGCTCGACTCGCAGTCGGCCGCGTTGCTCATCGGCGAGACGGGCATGCAGCTCTGCGCCGGCGAGTTGCTGCAGCTCCACCACCGCGAGAACCTCTCGATCGACCAGCCGACGTACTTCGAGATCGTCCGGCGAAAGACCGGGTCGCTCATCAGCATCGCCTGCCGGTTGGGCGCGATGCAGTCCGGGGCCGACGCGGGCACGGCCGCGCGGCTCGGCGACTTCGGCATGTGCGTCGGCGTCGCGTTCCAGATCCAGGACGACCTGCTCGATCTCACCGGAAACCAGGCCGTCGTTGGCAAGCCGCTCCGACGCGACATCGAGCTCGGCAAGCTCACCCTCCCGGTCATCCACCACCTCGAAACCGCCGACCCGATCGACCGGGGCGGCACGCTCTCGCTCCTTCGCGACACCGACGCCTACGACGCCGCGGCCGCGAGGAAACTCCTTTCTGCTCTCCAGTCCACGCGCTCCCTCGACCACGCCTCCACCAAGGCCCACGAACTGGTGGCCCAGGCCAAGAGCCTGATCCACCCCCTCCCCGATTCGCCCGCGCGCCGGCTCCTTCTGCTGATGGCGGACCAGGTGGTGGGAAGGGCATTCTGAACGATTGCGAAGAACTCTCCACCGCGGAGACGCGGAGAGCGCGGAGGTGAGACGACATGCTTGAGAAGGAAGCGCTGACCGAGCAGATCATCGCGGCCGCGATCGAGGTCCACCGCAAACTCGGCCCTGGAGCTCTCGAGTCCAGTTACGAGAACTGCCTGGCCTGGGAACGCCAGCTACGCGGCATGAAGCACGAGCGTCAGGCGCCGCTTCCGGTGATCGATAAGGATCACCGTCTCGATTGCGGCTACCGGATGGACCTCGTCGTTGAGCGCCGAGTCGTGGTCGAAATCAAGGCCATCGAGAGATTGCTCCCCATCCACACCGCCCAGTTGATGTCCTACTTTGCGGCTCGGCCGGTTTCCCGTCGGGCTGCTCATCAACTTCAACGTCGCCCGACTTATCGACGGCCTCGGCCGACGCGCCAATACTCGTCCCGCAACTCCCCCCTCACCACCCCCGGCCCACCCAGACTTCCCTCCGCGACCTCCGCGCCTCCGCGGTGATCCCCCCCTCCGCACATGACCACCAGCCCTCACATCGCCATCGCCGGGGCCACCGGCGCCGTCGGTCGCGAGATGCTCGCGATCCTTGAGCAGCGCCGGTTCCCCCACGCCTCGATCAAGCTCCTCGCCAGCGAGAAGTCCGCCGGACAGAAGATCCAGTACCGGGCCGAGAAGCACACGGTCGAGGCCCTCACCGCCGAGTCGCTCAAGGGCGTGGACATCGCTCTGTTCTCCGCCGGCAGCGGCATCTCCAAGCAGTTTGCGCCCGATGCAGCGATGCACGGGTGCACGACCGTGGACAACTCGTCCGCCTTCCGCATGGACCCCGGCATCCCGCTGGTCATCCCCGAGGTCAACCCCGAGGCCCTCGGGCCGGGCTCGCCCGCGATCAGGCTCCCCGACGGGCGCGGACGCATCATCGCCAATCCCAACTGCACGACCATCATCCTGCTCATGGCCCTCACGCCCTTGCGCCGGGCCTTCGGCGTCGAGCGCGTGATCGTGAGCACCTACCAGGCCGCCAGCGGCGCGGGGGCCAAGGGGATCGACGAGTTGGAGCGTCTCACCCGCGCCGACCTCGCCGGCGAGCCCCTCGCGGCGGCGTTCTTCCACGAGCCCTACGCCTTCAACCTCTTCAGCCACAACACCGCCGTTGATCCGGAGACCGGCCTCAACCAGGAAGAGCAGAAGGTCATCAACGAGACGCGCAAGATCTGGAACGACCCTTCGGTCGCGGTCTCGCCCACCTGCATCCGCGTGCCCGTGCGCCGGGCCCACGCCGAGAGTATCAACGTCACGCTCAAGAAGCCCGCGACGGCCGAGCAGGTCCGCGATTGCCTGGCCCGCTTCCCCGGCGTGGGCATCGAGGACGACCGCGCCGCCAATCGGTTCCCCACGCCGCTCAAGGCCAGCGGCCGGGACGACGTGCTGGTCGGGCGTGTGCGCCCCGACCCCAGCCGCTGCGCCGACCCCGGCGCGCCGTGCGTCGGCTTCGACCTGTTCGTCTGCGGCGACCAGCTCCGCAAGGGGGCCGCGCTCAACGCGATCCAGATCGCGGAGTTGCTCCTGTCCTGAGCGCCCGCTTCCCCCACCACCATCGACCCCAAACAACCAGGCCCAGCACGACGCACGCGATACCGATCTCCGCCGCGATGCGACGACCATTCCAACGGCTCTTCACTGGGGCACGCCGATCGGGGCCATCGTCGATCCCCACAAACCGGCCGAACGTGCCCATCGTCGGCGTCACGGCGGCCGCCTCCGCGGCCGCGGGGTCCCGGCTGTCCGCCCAGAAAACGCACCCCGCGTGGGTGTCGGTGACCGACGGAACCAACCGACGCCAACTGAACGCGTCCTCCGGCGCTGCTTTGAGCGATTCGACCCTCTCGATCATCCAAGTTGCGCCCGACAGATCGGCGGGGATAGCCTCCGTCGCCCATCTCTCCCCCGAGGCACCGCGCCACGTTTTCGTCCAGTCACCATCGATATAGGCGAAGCGAACCTTGCGGGGATACCGGGCCGGGAATATCCGCTCATCGAACCGCCCGGTGAACTCCATCAGGGTGAGCGAGTCGGCCCCGCTCTGAATCCGAAGCCTCAACAGCTCACCCGTGCTTGCATCTATTTTCGCCGCCACGCCCCGCACGCTCGAGCCGAGCACCGCTTCTTCACTTCGACCGAGCGTGACGACACGAACATCGGGCGCGCCCGAAAGCATCGAGATCGCGTAGCGGGCCGCCTGCAGGTAGCCGAGCTCCGCACGCTCCATCGCGTACGGGTAGCGTCCACGCGCCCGCAGGCTCACCTGCTGATCCGGAGTCAGCACGTCGAAGCGATCGAGCGTCCCGCGGGTTGCTCCGATCGGGGACACGACCGCCCGCTCGTCCGGGCGCCAGATCTCCACTCGCGTCCTGCCATCTTCCGGTCCGGCCTCGAAGAGCGACTTCTTTTCGACTCGCACGTCTCCGACGCCGTCGCAGATAAGGTGATAGTCCATCGTCCGCCAAACCGCGCGACCGGACTGGGGGTCGGTCGTCCGGGAGAGTTCGCCCCCCGCCGCCTTCGCCCGCTCGAACAGCGAGGCCACCTCCGGCGTCTCGAACGCGGGCGTCCAATACCAGACTTCGTGCGCTTGCGTCGAGGCGTGCGCCGCGATAAACCGTTGAAGCAGTGATTCCGCCTCATCGGGTGAAGCCGCGCGGCACACCGCCGCGCTCACCACGATCAACACCGCGGCGACCGTCCACAACCATCGTTCACAAGCGATCCCGTTGCCCACAACGCCGCCCCACGTTCACCGCCCCGTGCCCGACCATCAACCGCCGGCAGCACTAAACGGCAACGCGTAGTGAATGTCAAGCGACGGTCCGGATTCCCCGCGCCCTCACCCCCGACCCCCGCCCTCCCCCCCCCGCCCCCAGTTCGTTCTCACCGCCCCTTCGCCCAAACCTCATCACTGATCTCGCCGATCCCGTCGAACATCCTCGCGGCCGCGGCCACCGCCGCGTCGGCCTTCTCGGGCGTC
This sequence comes from uncultured Phycisphaeraceae bacterium, assembly GCA_964630785.1. Lineage (GTDB taxonomy): Bacteria > Planctomycetota > Phycisphaerae > Phycisphaerales > UBA1924 > JADLCX01. The sequence goes on from CAZVZG010000024.1 coordinate 38,955, forward strand.
CACGCCAACGCGTCCACCTCGGCCCGGAACGCCAGCCATTTGGGGCGCTGCTGCTCGCCGTACGGGTCGAGGTACCGATCGCCATTGCCGGGGGTCAGGCCCAGCGATTTTCGCAACGCCGCAGCGATGTAGCGGTTGCCGTTCATGCTCCCCTCCAGCACGTAGTGCATCCCCAGGAGCGACGCGGGGCAGGCCCGCCCGTCCGCCGTGATCGCCTCGATCAGCCGACCCGTGGATTCGCCCGCCGTACGTGCACACCCTGCACGCCCGAAGTGGCGCAGGTCCTCTTCCAGCCGCGGCGTGTGCCGCTGCTCGTCGGGCACCACGCGCAGCATCGGCTCGGCGTCGCGGTGGCGGTCGATCTCGGCCTCCAGCGCCGAGTGCACCAGCCACAACTGCTCGAAGAAATCGGCGAGCACCGGACGCTCCAGCCCGCCCTGGATCATCGCTCGCTGCAGCGCCTTGCCCTCGGCCCGGGTGTGGTGCTCGCTGGTCTCGGCCTTCAGACGGGACATCACGCTGGTGGTGCAAGCCTGGCTCATCATGGTCGCCGATCCTTTTTTCGCGGGATCTCCGCCGCCCCGCGGCCGGAGTTCACCCACGGTCTCAGTTTTCCAAACGCTCCCCGCCCCGCTTTCTTCAGGAATGCGGACGCTCTCAGCCCCCGAACCATCCCCGCCAGATCGCCAACGCCGCCGGCACCGTCAGCCACAGCAGCCCCTTGATGAGGAAGAACAGGAACGCCGCCGCGCCCAGCCGGCGCGCCGCGCGGGGCAAGGGACACGGAGTCGCCTGAGCCGCGGTCTCCGCGGAGTCGCGCCCGCGCCCACCGAAGATCGTCCAACAAAACGGCTTGCGTGGTGTCTGGTTCATGCCGAGAAGTACGCCGCGAGGAAGTCAAAGATGTCCTGCACGCTCGTGACGCCGTCCCCGTTCGCGTCGCCGTGCCCCGTGAAATAGCCGCCCAGAAAGTCGAAGATGTCCTGCACGGTCACCGTGCCGGAACAGTTCCAGTCACCCGCCGGCCCCACGCACGCGTTGATCTCCAGCCGCGCCGGCGCGGCCCCCAGCGAGGTCGGCGCCTCCTTGGTCCAGAACGCCGGCGTCGACGACGATTGCAAACTCGTCGGCGTCATGGTCGAGATCATCAGGTTGAGCCGGCCCGCCGCCAGGCTCTCGCGCAGGTACCGCACCGCGTCCGGGTTGCTCAGGTCGATGCTGAATGTCATGTCCGTGTTCACGTCAACCTGGGCCCCGGGTGCAGCCGAGCACGTCGCCAGCGCCAGCGGACGCACCTCAAACCGCGTCTGTCCCGGCAGGTCCATCGAGTTGTTCGACACGTCGATCAAATCGCCCGTTGCGCCCGGTCCGGCGTACTGCGCCGCAAACACGTTCCGCACCGACTTCTGCTGCGGGTTGCCCGGCGAGAACGGCGTGCTCTCGGTGTACGTCGCGACGCTGTACCCGTTGCGATAGCCCACCGCGTAGAGCTCGATCGGGTGGTCCGGGTCCGTGTCCGCGACGTACCCGGGGTCGGTGCCGGCATACCCCGTGCCGACAGGATCGAACGTGGGGTCGTAGCGGAACACCTTGTCGCGGCTGGTCCGCACCGTCAGCGTCGCGGAGATGACGCGGTAGTTCGTCACCGGCCGCCCCGAGGGGATCGCGGGCTGCGTGTCGAATCCCACGAGGAACTGCCCGTCGCGGATGTCGAACAGGTTTTCGTACCCCGAGCCCAGGATCGAGAACACCGTCGCTTCGGCCTCCGCGCCCGCCTCGGACCCGAACGTGTAGTTCCACCGGTCCAGCGTCGGCACGCCGTAATCGACCACGATCGAATCGGCGTTCGCACCCGCGGCCAGCCCGGCGGCCAGCACAGCGGCGATGCATCGTGTGAAGGTCGAACGGTCCATGGTCCAATCCTCCCGGACTCGCCGCGTGGAAAACTGCTGATCCGCGGCGGGTGTTCGGGATTATTGTTGAGACTCAGTCTCAATCAAGCAATAATCCTTCGCCACGGGAAAGATTCTGGCCAGACCGCAACGACGAACCCGGACCAAAGCCCTACCTTTGGCCAACCCGGGTAGCGGAAAAGCCGATTACCGGAGCAGCAAGTCCACGATGATCGCTCCCTACCCCCACCCACGATCCGCCCGCCCACGCGCGGCCTTCACCCTGATCGAGTTGCTCGTGGTCATCGCGATCATCGCGATCCTCACCGGCGTGCTCCTGCCCGCACTCGGTTCGGCCCGCGAGGCCGCCCGCCAGACCCGCGAACTCGCCGGCGGCCAGCAACTCAACACCGCCTACGCCCTCTACACCCAGGACCACCGCGGCACGCTCATGGTCGGCTACGGCACCGAGGCCCAGACCAACCAGAACACCCCCGACAACGCCTCGCTCCTCGTCCACGACAACGAGGGCAAACGCCTGTACGGGCCGCTGGCCCGGCGTTACCCCTGGCGCATCGCCCCCTACCTCGACTACAACTTCTACGGCCTCTACGAGGACAAGAACGTCCTCGAACGCTACCAGAGCCGCACCGACGGCCTGGTGCAGTACGTCGTGAGCCTGTCTCCCTCGTACGGGCTCAACAGCACCTTCCTCGGAGGCGACTCCGACCGCGGCGGGTTCTCGCCCATCTACCGCCAAGCCTGGGGTAACTTCTATATCACCCGCGACGACCAGGCCCACATGTCCAGCGACCTGCTCGTCTTCGCCACCGCCCACGGCCTCGACGCCAGCGGCGGCACGCTCGTGCCCGGCTATTTCCGCATCGACTCCCCCTACCGCGACACCCGGCGCTGGGCCGCGAGCCTGGCCGAGGCCGAATCCGCGGCCGCCAACGGCGACAACGGCGCCGGCAGCGGCTACGTGGACTTCCGCCACCGGGGCAAGGCCGCGACGATCATGCTGGATGGACACGGGACAACCAAGTCCTTTGACCAGATGACGGACATGCGGATGTGGAGCAACACCGCGACGGAGGCGGATTGGACGCTGGGGACGCCGAAGTAGGCGGACGGCTACCGATTGCTTACTCGGGAAATACGCGGACACCGAACGGATACCTGTCGCGAATCGACGCCGGGCGTTCACGGTGGAAGACCCGACGAAGAAAAAAATAATTGTCGATCCGTTCTGGCGGGCTGGACCGAAACCATCTGTTCGTGGTATATTCAGACTGGCCGCGTTCGCGGCAGCGGGCGTGTTTCGCGCTGCATCGCCGGTGATTTGGTCGCCCGGCGAGGCGTGAGGCGGTGCGATGCGTCGGTTCGGCTGAGGTGGAATGCGGGTTCGCCCAACCAGAGGTCTGCACGCGGTTCCGCGTGAGGCCGCGAAGAACGGAGTTTCACATGCGGGATCAGATGCGACGCTCAGGCTTCACGCTGATCGAGTTGCTCGTGGTGATCGCGATCATCGCGCTGTTGATCTCGATCTTGCTCCCGGCGCTCGGTGAAGCGAGGAAAACCGCGAACATGCTTCGCGAGCAGGCGGCGGGTGCTCAGCAGGGGGAGACGTACCACACCTACGCGACAGACTTTCGGGGCTCTGTCGTCCCGGCATACATCAACTGGACGTGGGCTCACGTCGGTGGAGGCGCTGGCGCAATCGACATGCTCCCTCCAGATCCGGACAATCGCGGCCGATTCATCGAGGGTGACGTGGTGAAGGTCTGGCCTCTGCGGCTCTTCAACTACATGGAGATTCCCGGAAAGAGCGTCCAGATCGACAGACCCACATGGTCGGCATTCAACGCTCGATCCAAGACTGGCATATTTGGCGTACCGAACACTGTCCTCTACGACGACCCCAACACCTACCAATACGCGATGGCGTGGCACCCCAGCCTGGGGATGAACGAAACCTACGTCGGAGGAAACTATCGTCGCGGCGGTTTCCAGAACGGGACCGACCATTGGCATGTGCAGTACCCCGGTTACAAGTTCTGGATTACGAATCTGAGCGAAGTGCGATACGCCCAGAAGCTCATGGTGTTCTCGTCCGCACGCTCCGTGGACATCAAGAGCGCGGGACGGGGATCGGACGGCTACGGCGGCAGCCCCGTGCCGTACCAGAACGGGCGTCCGGTTGTGCCGGGCGCACACGATGTTCAGCCGCCCAAGTACCCCACGGTGTTTTCGCCCCCCGGTTCGCTGCCTACCAGCCCGTCCTGGCAGGGCAACTTTACAAACTGGAACACCAGCAACAAGTTCGATGCATCAAGGCCGCCGAACTTCTGGGGCCAGGTCGATGCCAGGCACTTCGACAAGGCCGTGACGGTCCTGTTCGATGGTCATGTCGAGATGCAGAGCATACAAGACCTCCGAGACATGCGCACTTGGTCGAATCTGGCAACCACGCCCAACTGGTCACACGGCCAGCGAGACTGGTAGCGTTCGTCACTTACTCTCGATATCCTCCGGCGCAGTGGATGGCCTCCACTGCGCCGGCTCCATTTCGGAGAGGTTCGCACCGATGCCCGTTTCGACCAAGTCGGCTTTCTGGGCGGGGGTTATGCGGGGCGAACGCCGCCCCCTCTTGCTCTTGATCTTGAGCGGTATCATCGGACTGGCTTTGATCTACACGGGCGTGAGCCTCTCACGGCTCTTCGCCTCCTCGGCCGCGAGTCACGCCGAACCGCCATCCTCGCCCGCGTGGGATGCGGCCCGCAAACTCGCCGAGAAACTCCACGAAGACCCACGATTCAAGTGGGTGGCCGTAAGGCCCGACGACTCCGATCAATCCGTCCTGCTGATCGTGGGGGAGGTCGCCTCGCCCGCCGACGCCGCGTCGCTTGAGGAGTTTGTCTCGACGCTGAGTGGTGAGGACCGAACGATCCGGGTCATGGTCGAGGCGCTTTCCCGCTAGCAGGCCGTTGAAAAACCCACCGAACATGCGCCGAATAGCGCAACCGGGGGTGGTTCTGGTGCGAACGGGTGGGCATGAGAGGACGAGCCAGCCGTCAGACCAACCTGTTCGTGAGGATCAACCTTGAGGAGCTCGTGGCCGCGGACCATCCGCTGCGTGCGATCAAGCGGATGGCGGACGGGGCGCTATCGGCGATGAGCCGCACGTTCGCGGCGGCGTACTCGGGCACAGGCCGGCCCAGCGTGCCCCCCGAGCGGCTGCTCAAGGCGTTGGTGCTGATGAGCCTGTACACGGTCCGCTCGGAGCGGGCTCTGTGCGAGCGGATCACCTTCGACATGCTCTTCCGCTGGTTCCTGGACATGACGCCCGACGAGGAGTGCTTCGACCACAGCGTGTTCAGCCACGGCCGCGAGCGGCTGGACCGGCTGGACATCACCCGCAAGTTCAAGGAGCAGATCGTGTTCCAGGCCATCGACGCCGGGCTCATCAGCGACGAGCACTTCTCGGTGGACGGTTCGCTGTTGCAGAGCCACGCTTCGCTCAAGAGCCTCAAGCACATCGAGAAGATCAAGGCGGAGAAGCAGGCCGCGGCGGGTCGCGACAAGAACGCCGGGGATGACCAACCGCCCCCTCCCGACTCCAACGCCTGGGTGGACTTCAAGGGCGACAAGCGGAGCAACCAGACGCACCGCTCGACCACCGACCCAGAGGCCCGGCTGTACACCAAGAGCTCCGGACAGGCCGCGCTGCTGTACCACTCGATGCACGTCTTGATGGAGAACCGGCACGGGCTGGGGGTGGACATCGTGATCGACGCGGCCGACGGCCGGGCCGAGCATCGATCGGCCGTGAAGCTCATCGACCGGGCCGGACGGGTGCTCGGGCTGGACGTGGGCACGCTGGGGGCGGACAAGGGCTACGACAGCGGCGGGTTCCTGCTGGACCTGCACGAGCGCGGGGTCGAGCCGCACGCGGCGTGCAAGGCCGACAAGGAGATCCAGCCGCACGACGAGCCCTCGTGGGAACGCTGGTTCAACCAGCAGCTCCAGCAGGACGAGGGCTGCCGGATCAGTCAGAAGAAGCGGAAGCTCATCGAGGAAATCTTCGGCTGGCTCAAGCAGTTCGGTGGGCTCAGACGCAGCCGCGTGGTGGGCCGCTGGAAGATCCAGCAACTCGCCGACGTCGCGCTCTCGACCCTGAACATGGTGCGGATGAGCCGGCTGCTGGCGTGAAAGCGCGAGGAGCGGGGCAAGAGCGCCGGGCGACCGGCTTGCCGGCCGCGTTCGGCGCGGGAAGAGAAGCGTCGCGGAACCGCCTTCGGACCCGACATCCGTTCCAGAGGCCCCCGCGGCACGCAAACCGGCCACGCCCCAACTACGACATCCACGACTTACATCCAGCCACGCCCGGTCAAGTCGATCCCGCCATCCACGCCGGGTTGTTCAACGGCCTGCTAGAGTGCATCCCCCGATCAGTTGACGACCACTCTCCTAATATTGCCCTGTTTGAGGACGAAATGCTGTGGCATCCGCAATTCACTTGACAGGACAGATTGGCGAGTGCAGACTTCGTCAATCGGATGTTCTCCCCCCCCCGCAAGAAAGGACCGGCAACGATGGTAAAGGCATGCAGCACTCGCTTGATGTTCGTCGCAGCATTCCTTCTCACACTGGCGATGTCGCGCTCGGCCAGCGCGGCCACGTACTACGTCGATGTCGTGAACGGGAGTTCGTCGAACGGAGGAACGTCCTGGACCGACGCCCTGGTGTCCCTCGACGCCGCGATTGCGGCTGCGAGTTCGGGGGATATCATCAAGATCGCCGGCGGCGAGTATGTGCCTTCGCTGGGCACCGCGCGCAACCGCACGTTCACGATCGATTTCAACCTGACCATCAGCGGCGGCTTTCGTGGTGGCACAATCGACCCTGACACCCAAGATCAGGTAACGACACTCTCCGGCTTCTTTGGACCCGGCGCCACGAACCGATCCTACCACATCATGACTATTGAAAGTGGCACCGGTGGCGCCCCGACTGTGACGCTGACCCACTTGCAGTTTTGCGGCGGCAACGCAGACTGCTCGAGTTGCGGAGGAGGCGCCTTGCTCATCAATGGTTGCGCGAATGTGTCTGTGACGAGCTGCAAGTTCTTCAATAATTTCGCGACGACCGGCGGGTCGATCTACTATCAAGGCACGAGCTGCGGGAGCGGGCATGGTTTGTTCACGCTTTCCGATTGTGAGTTTACGCGATCCGGAGCGACCGATGGGCATGGGGGCGCCGTTGTAGCCTACTGTCGCGAATTTAGCGCCGACAATTGCCGTTTTCAATCCTGTTACGCAATATCTTCGGACGAAAGTCCCGATGCGGTAGTTCGTGGAGGCGCGATTTTCGTGGACGCTGATTCGTCGGCATATATTTCGTCGTGCAACAGTTCAGATTGCTTGGCTGGTTATGACCTTACCTTTTCTGAACAAACGTCGGAGCAGTGCGATTCGCCGTCGAATGTCGAAACATTACATTCCAACGTGGACGGCGTAGGGGGTCTTGTCTATGCGAGATCGATCGCGGGCGACCTTTATTTAGACACTCTTGAGGGCTTGAAGGACGGAGCGGCGTCGGGAACGTTCGTCGCGATCGAATCCGCCTCCGGAACCGCGACTCTTACAAACATTCAAGGTGTCAATTGTCGAGTAGCGCCAGCTTATGACGCTGTGCCACCAGCACCGGTTGGAGCCACAGTCTTGATCGACCTCGGCGACGCAGAATCAACCGCACGAGCGGTGGTTCGGCGGAGCACCATCAAGGGACCGGGCGGCGACGTCGGCGAACGCTCTGACGTTGATACCCTGTGTGCGATTGGCGGCACGACCATAGTATCACATTGCATCCTCGATGGCGGGTAAATTGACCCTCCTGATAGTTGGGGCTCAACGCTCTCGACCTCTTGGAGGGCCTTTGCCGCCGGACTTGATGCGGCGGCAATACACATCATCAACTGCCAAATTCGTGGCCGTGAATCGCCGGAGGTGGGACCCTTGGACGAAACGTGCTTATTCATTCGGAATGTTGCTGATGCTCGCGTGGATTGCTCGACAATCGGCGGCTACTACGATTCGACAAGCCCAACGTTCGCCTCTGCGGGAATTGGCATCCGCGCGGACATTGATGCGGCAGTGTCCGTGTCGAACAGCATTGTTGCCGAGTTTTACTCTCAGGACGGGATGAGTCTTCGTACTCCCATCAGCGTTGACAGTTCGGCGTCCGTCAGCATTATTTATTCAGACATTGAGATGGCGAGCGGGACGTGGTCGGGAGTTGGCAACATCAATGCCGACCCGATCTTTAGTTCTCCCGGCACCTACGATATTCTGCCGGGATCAGGTTGCCAGGATTCAGGCGACGACTTCGCTATCCCTCACGACGAAGGTGACATTGATGATGATTTTTCAATCACCGAGCTGATTCCTGCTGACCTTGGTGTCCTAACAACAGGCATACTCACCGGTCGCATCTTTGGATCCGCTGTGGACATCGGCGCGTGGGAGATTCCGGCGCAGTGCAGCGAAGCCGACTGGAACAACGACGGCCATGTGTCGGTGCAAGACCTCTTTGATTTTCTGGCGGACTATTTCGCCCAAGACCCGGCGGCGGATATCAACAACAGCGGTACGGTGTCGGTGCAGGACATCTTTGACTACTTGGCGTTGTACTTCGCGCCGACGTGCCCGTGACCTTTTCCGCAGTCATGGCTGGCAACGTCCGCCGAGCAACACACCACGGCCGGTCCGGCTGGCTGCCGAGCGATCCCAGAGAGCGGGCCAAACTCATCGCCGCGGTGGTCATCAGCGTGCTGTGCATCGGCTGGCTCACCTATTACATCGCCTCGTCCATCAACTGGAGCGGCGGCGCCGAGAAACTCGACACGCCCGCCTGGCGCATCGCCGACGAGATGAACAAGAAGCTCCTCGCTCGCCCCGAGTTCGGCGATGTCGGCTTCGTGGTCGAGACCGAGAGCCCGATGCACTTCACCGTGGTCGGCGCGGTCCACAAGCAGGCCGACCTGCCCGCGCTCGAAGCGTTCCTCAAAGAGGTCCGACCGGAGAACGACTACACGTTCCAGGTCCAGGTCCTCAGCGGCGGCTGAGCGCCTACGTTGCGCAGCCGGTTGGATAGACCGAGCACCCCCCTTTCACACCCGCGGCGGAGAGAGACCGGGAAGCCGCCGCCATGCCCGACATCCGCCTCTTCAAACTCAGGCTGTGGTTCGAGAGCCGCATCCCCGACGCTCGCCAGCGGAGGGCGGTGCTGGTGGCCGCGCCGGTGGTGTTGGCGTGCGCGGCGTGGATTGTGGTCTATCTGGCGTTCAGCGGCGGCGGCCCCGGCGATCGCATCCGGCTCACGCCGGAGATCCGCCACGCTCAGGAACTCACGGCCGAACTGCGCCAAGACCCGGCCTTCGCCGGCGTGACCGTGCTGCCGCACATCGACAACCCCGACCGAATGCGCATCAGCGGTGAGGTGGGCACGGCGGGGGATGTCAAGCAGTTGATGGCCCGACTCAACGAGCTCGATCCGTCGCAGCGGTACGTGATCGAGGTTCGGGCGGGGAAATAGGTGCCACAGGCTCGACCTGCTTTGAGGTCGTGCCTGTGGCGAGACGCGGACGATGACGAGTGGCACCACAGGCACGGCCCAGAGCGGCCGAGCCTGTGGCACGGGTCGTGCCTGTGGGAGACGCGCACGTTGGCGAAAGGCACCACAGGCACGACCCAGAGCGGTCGTGCCTGTGGCACGTCCCACTTCTCCACCCCGTACCATCGTCCCCATGCCTCCCAGCACCCCCGACTTCCTCGCCGACCTGCGCTTCCGCGGCCTGCTGCACCAGTGCACCGACGAGGCCGCGCTCGCCGAGCACCTGCGCACCGCCGACATGAGCAAGGGCGGGCGCCGGGCGTATGTCGGCTTTGACCCGACCGCCGACTCGCTGACCATCGGCAACCTCGTGGGCATCGTCACGCTGGGGCGCTGGCAGCGGGCGGGTCACACGCCGGTCGTCGTCACCGGCGGCGGCACGGGGCTCATCGGCGATCCGAGCGGCAAGTCGGCCGAGCGGCAACTGCTCACGCCCGAGCGGGTCGCGGCCAATGTGCGGAGCATCCAGAAGATCTTCGACCGTGTGATGGAGTTCTCCGGCGGCCCCAACGCGGCCATGATGACCGACAACCTCGACTGGCTCGGCAAGATCGGCTACCTCGAGGCCCTGCGCGACATCGGCAAGCACTTCTCGGTCAACATGATGATCCAGAAGGACTCGGTCCGCGAGCGGCTGCACAACCGCGACCAGGGGATCAGCTACACCGAGTTCAGCTACATGATCCTGCAGTCGTACGACTTCCTGCACCTTCGCCGCGCGATGGGCGTGACGGTCCAGATGGGCGGGAGCGACCAGTGGGGCAACATCGTCGGCGGGTGCGACCTGATCCGGCGGTGCGAGCCTGCCGGACGCAACGACTCGTTCGGCCTCACCTGGCCGCTGGTGACCAAGGCCGACGGGGGCAAGTTCGGCAAGACCGAGTCGGGCGCGATCTGGCTCTCGGCCGCGAGCGGGCCCGACGACGATTCACCCTCGCGCACGAGCGCGTACCGGTTCTACCAGTTCTGGCTCAACGCGGCCGACGCGGACGTGGTCCGATTCCTCAAGACGTTCACGTTCCTCTCGCACGCGCAGATCGACGAGCTCGCCCGCGCTCACGCGGCGGACCCGTCCAAACGCGAGGCCCACCGCGCCCTGGCCCGCCACATGACCGAAATGCTGCACGGGCGCGACGAGCTCGACAAGGCCGAGCAGGCCGCCGGCGCGCTCTTCGGAAAGGGCGGCCCGGCCGACGGCCCGTTCAACCTGCCCGAAGACCTGCTCGCGTCCGCGCCGTCGTCCGAGCACGAACGCCGGCTGCTCGACGGCGTGGGGATCGCGCTGGTCGATCTGCTCCCGCAGACCTCGCTGGCCAAAAGCAAGACCGAGGCCCGGACGCTGCTGGGACAGAACTCGATCTCGGTCAACGGACATGTGGCCGCGGCCGACGCCCGGGTATCCCAGGCCTCGCTCGTCTCCGGCAACCTTGTGGCGCTTCGCAAGGGGAAGAAGAACTGGCACATCACGCGGTGGGTCTAAAGCATCGGGGCGGTTGGTGAATCGCACGGCTTGCCCGCGATGCCGGGCAAGCCGTGGCACCCGGGGTCCCCCCTCTCCCCCCCTCCCCCCTTCCCCCGTCCCCCGGCACTTGATCCTCGACAGACCGCCCGCGGCATGGCATACTGGTCATGGCGACGTCGCGGGCCCGCACCGAGTTTCCCGCAAAGGCAGTTTTAACAACACCACCACTCAAGCGGGCCGACGGAGCGTGGCCGGATGCGTGCCGGCCCGCGGCGTGGCATTGTGTGTCGTTGTGCCCCGATGGTCCGGCCGCGTCCGCATCCGCCCGCCGAAAGCGAGGGACACGATGTCCACCGTGGCGAATCTGCTCAGGGGCAAGGGGGGACAGGTGGTCACCATCGAGCCCGAGGCGACGGTGCTGCAGGCGGCGCGCCTGATGAACACGCACCGCATCGGGTCGCTGGTCGTGGTCGAGGGCGGGCGACCGGTCGGGATCTTCACCGAGCGCGACGTGCTCACACGGGTCGTGGCCGCGGAAAAGAACCCCGCCGCCACCAGGGTGCGCGACGTGATGACCGATCGCGTGCTCACGTGCACGCCCGACACCGGGCTGGACGCGGTACGGCACACCATCCGCTCCGAGCGCGTGCGGCACGTGCCGGTCGTCGAGGACGGCAAACTCTGCGGCATGGTGTCGATCGGCGACCTGAACACGGCTGAGGTGAAGGTGCTCTGCGAGACGATCTCGTACCTGGAGCAGTACACCTACCGGCCCTGACCGTCGCCGGACCGGTACTGATTTCAGCCCGTGCGGGCCATGCGCAGGATCGTCTCCGGCGATTCGACTTCACCCGTGCGCGCGCTGAGCAGGGCCGCGCCTGTCACGCTGAGCACGCGGGCATAGTCGGTCGGCGGTGCGGCCGGCGGGGCCATCTCGATCATCCGCCGCAACTGATCTGCGAGCAGCACGCCCGCAAGGCCCTGACCCTCTGCGCCGGGGGATTCAGGCAGCACCGGCGCGGAGCGATCGAACGATCGGCCGTCGGCCCCGCAGAACTCGAACCCGTCGTCGTGGACAATCAGACGACCCTTCTCGCCCACGATGCAGGCCCGGCGCGACCACCGGCCGCAGCCGACGGACGCGTCGCCGGCCAAGATGCTGGCGGCCCGGCCATCGGAGAATCGGAGGTTCACGCTCATCATGCCGCTCAGACCTCGCAGAGACTCGCCCACGGTCGGGTGCACAACCTTGCCGCGCCCTGGCCAGACGTACGCGGCGTCGGCGGACTCGGCCTCGCCGAGCAGGCCGCAGACGGTCTCGGCCGCGTCGAACAGGCGTGCCCCGAGCGAACCCTCCCCGCGACCGGCGAGAAACTCGACGTTGACGGTGTGGATCGGGCCGACCTGATCGAGCACGTCGGCCGCGGCCCGCATCGCCGGCCCGCGCCGGAATGACGGGGCGAACACGGCCCACTCACCCCCCGCGCCCCCACCCCCCCTCTCGCCCATCCCCGGCATGCCGGTGAATCCCCCCACGCTCTCGCCCGGCCCCAGAACGACGACAGGCGGTTCGGGTCCTGAACCGAGCGTGGGCGTGTGCAGTTGAAGCACCGAGGCGGGCATCGGCTCCAGCGTGAGGACGGCACCGCCGGCCGCGCGGCGCTGATCGAGCACGGCCCAGTCGTCGGCGCCACCGCCGCCGCTCGCGGGGTTAGCACCGCCCGTCGCGGCCCGGCCGGCTCCCCCGCCCCCGCCCCCCCCTGCACCCGTCCGGTCACTCCCAAAATCGCCGGGCGCGGCGAGCAGGAACAGGTCGGCGTCGCTGGTCGTCAGCGCGGTCCGAAGGTCGTCCATCGGGGAGATCGACCCGGATTCGCTCGCGCCACCGCTCAGAGCCTCGGCCACCTCACGCGCGCGGCCGGGTTGGGTCGGCGGACAGCCGACGGCCACGATTCGCAGCCCCTTCGCCCCGCCTGCGCCGAGCGCACCCAGCGCGGTACGGACAAACTCGACCTGGTCCGGCTCAAGCCAGACGACGACGGTTCTTGTGGCGCTGGGCGCACTGGCAGTCACTCGGGCATTGTACAGAACCTATGATTTGCGCGTACAACCGCGAGCAGGCGGCCGCCGCACGGGCACCACGCCCGGGCGGAGGAAAGTCCGAGCACGGCAGGACACGGTGGTGGGTAACTCCCACCCGCCCGGGACCGGCGCCCTTCAACCTTCGGGGAGCAGGGGTCTGGCGACGGGCGCGGGAAAGTGCCACAGAGAACGAACCGCCGATGGCCCCCCTCTGAAATCCGGATTCTCAGGACGAGCGTGCGGATTTGAGAGGGGGGATCAGGCAAGGGTGAAAAGGTGCGGTAAGAGCGCACCGCCCGGTCGGCGACGACCGGGGCACGGAAAACCCCGCCGCGTGCAAGGTCGAGCAGCTTCCGCCCCGGGTTTCCCGCCTCTTGCAGGCGGAAACTCGGGGGCTCCCTGTCCGGGAGAAAGGAGGCGGGTAGACCGCTTGAGCGCCCCGGCAACGGGTCGCCCAGAGAAATGGCCGCCCGGCCGCGCGAGTCGGTCCGACCCCGAGCCCCCGTCAAACTGGGGCGGGCCGAAACGGCGCGGCGGCGACAGAACTCGGCTTACACGCTCGCGGCCGTCAGACGCGGGGCTCCGGGAGACCGGGGCCCCGCGGCCGTTTTGTGCTCCGGCATCCCGTGCCATTTCGGCACACGCTTCACACACAACCGGCGAAGTACGCCGCGAGAAAGTCGAAGATGTCTTGAACGGAGACGGCGCCTGATCCGTTGAAATCGCCGATCGACGCACCGGAGAAGTACTCTTCAAGGAAGTCGAAGATGTCCTGCACGCTCAGCGCGCCCGAGCAGTTGACGTCCGCCGGGCAGACGGTGTAGGTCGCCTCGTCGGAAGTCACGCTGCCGCAGAGGTTCGTCACGATGCAACGGATCTGGAAGTGCTGAGGCGGCATCGGACTACCCGGGCATGGACGGATACCGATGGTGACCTCCGGGGAATCGATCGGTGTCGCGTAGGCGAACGCACCGCCTGCGCACGGGAGCGGGGCGGGGTCGTTGCCGAGCGGCTGCCAAACCCCGGGGGAGGTCTGAACCTGCCACCGGCACATGATCGGCGCAGGAGTTGAGACGGCAACCGCGAACATCGCCGAGCCCGTGGGGCAGGCGTTCGCGGGCAAGGGCTGGGCGGTCACGTGGAAGCACGGCAGATTCGGCCGGAGGATGAACACTTGCGTCTGGGTCGGCGCGGCGTTGGGCGAGACGTTCCCGACGATCTCGTTGTGGTTGTTGATGGCGATCGGCGACCACTGCGAATACCCGAGCAAGGAGAGTCCCAGGCTCGCGAGCGTGTGTCGCACACCGTCGATCTCCACCACAGTTGACCCGAGAACCGAGCCCACGTCGTTGACGTCCAGGCCAACGATCCGATGTTCCGCCGGCGTCCCCTCGGGGTTGAACGGGGTGAACTGCCCGTCGCGCCACATTCCGGTGGCGGTCAGGATCCAACCCAGGTCGTTGATCGCCCTCGCAACCCCCGGACCGAGGTCCATGACCTGATCGGGAGCGGTCCAGACCTGGACGTGGTTGTTGTACGACCCGTCGTGGGCGATTCCCACGGCGACGCCCGCGTTGTTGATGTCCACGATCCTCGTGTGAATCCCGTTGAGACTCGCCGCACCTTGCAGGAACCCGCCCGGAGACACCATCAGATAGCTGTCGGCGCCTGCACACCCGTTGCTGACGGCCGCGTTGCCCATGCCTCCGGCGGTGCCGTCGTCTCCGATCGCCGTGTGAATAGCGCCGGAGGCCGGGTACGGATAGAGGCAATCAGGGTTTCGGCTCGTCCGAGAGATCACCGGCTGTCCCCACTCTCCATCGTCGCCGCGCGACCAGACCGCCATGAAGCTGCCCGAACACGTGTAGGTCAACAGGCCGCCGGCGGCGGTGCCGCTGTTGTTGAGCGCGTTGGCGCGGATGCCTCGCCAGGAGTCGTATTGCGCCGGATACTGCACATTCGTCGGGCACACAGAGGCGATCGTCGGAACGGGCAGAGGGTGCCACACCCCCTGCTTCCACACCGCGGCCCAATAGGCCGGGGCGGGCGGATCCGCCGACTGCGGTTGGCGATTGATCAGGACCTCGCCCGCGTCGTTCATCTCGGCGGCGTCGAGGGCGTAGATGTCGGACTCGGGATAGATGATGGTGAGCACCGGCTCGTCGCAGCGGGCGTGCCCGGCGATGATTGTCAGCACGCCAACCGCCACGGCCCACGCCACACCGGCTCTCGCCCCTCCGATCGGCACGGCTCTCCGACTCAGAACGTTCAATGAGCAGGCCATGGAACAAGCCTCCCGGCACCACCGACCCCCTCTCGTTCAGAAGGCGACAAACTTCCAGCGACGACGCAATACGCAACAGAGTGGCAAAAATAAGCGGCTGGAGCGGGGCCGGGAGAACATGGTCGAAGGGTGCGGCCGGGCCCCCGGATCACCCCCGTTCCGTCACCCCAACGGGGCGGTGTTGGGCTCGTCCAGCGCGCTGCGCCCCATCGGCACCTCGAATCGATCTCGCGTGGTGCAGTAGCCCAGCCCGCCCATACGCCCGATCGCGTCGAGCAGGGCCGGGTCGGTGTGGAAGCGCTCGTTGGTGAGGCCGTCGCGGACGTGGACGTAGACCACCTCGCCGATCACGATGTTGCCCCCGGCCTGCCGGCCGGGGTTGGTACGGATGACCTGCACCGTGCGGCACTCGAACGAGGCCGGGCTCTCGGCGACACGGGGCGGGCGCACCTTCACGCTCGGCACGGGCGTGAGGCCGGAGAGGTCGAACTCGCTCTCGCCATACCCCAGCGGCTCGGCGCACGCGGCCATGCGACGGGCGAACTCGTGCGCGACGATGTTGACCACGAACTCGCCCGTGCCGCCTTCGGCGATCGGTTTGGCGTTGCGGAGCGAGTCCTTCTCCGATCCGTCCGCCTTGTTGGCCGGACAGAAGAGCAGGGTCATCGGGTTCGACCCGACCCCTGCGAAAAAACTGAACGGCGCGAGGTTGAGGTCGCCCGCCGGCGAAACCGTCGAGACGAACGCGATCGGGCGCGGCACGATGCACCCGATGAGCAGCTTGTAGCGGTCGGCGACCGAGAGTGTGGCGGGGTCGAGGTGCATGGCGGATGGCGGATAGCGGATAGCGGATAGCGGATAGCGGATAGCGGATAGCGGATAGCGGATAGCGATGATACAGCCGTCAGCGGCCGTTCCGTTCCATCCGATATCCGCCATCCGATATCCGATATCTCTACCATCTCCCATGCCCGACACCGCCACATGGACCGGCCTGCTGGCCCACTGGACCGCGCTGGCCCAGCGTTCGCTCGCCCTGCCGAAGAACGCCGAGGGCGAGCGGTGGCGGGCGGCCGTGCCCGCCATTGTCGGGTTGCAGGCCATCACCCACGCGCTGGGCGAGATCGACACGCTCGCGCCCGGCGAGGACCGCGCCGCGGCCCAGGACCGGGCCGCCGTGGGCATCCAGAGCCACGCGGGCGCGTTGCACCAACTCTGGCGCGGCGAGCCCATGCACGGGGAGTTGACCGGCATGATCGACGATGCACGGGCCGCGTTGGCAGCGACGAAGGATGGCGGCTTGGAATGGTGCGTCGCGGGCGAGCGGCTGGTCGTCGATCACCCCGCCGAACTCGTCGCGGCGCTGTTGTCGGGCGGGTTCGACGGCGACCTGTACCTGCCCGTGCCCGGCACGGTGCTTTTCAAGGGATGCCCGGCCGGGTTCGCTCGCGGCCCGGCGGGACAGGACCCGAGCGCCGAGCAGCGCGAGATGATCCGTGAATACCTTGGCGGGCCCGAAGTGACCAAGCCCGAGCGCGTGCGGGTCATGCGCCAGGTGTACCGCCAGTTCGATTTCGGCATGCGCGCCGGCGGCGGCGTGGCCCGCGATCTGGTCCAGCCGATGGACGGCGAACTGCCCGCGGGCCAGGCGCAACTGGTGAGCGCGATCCTCGGCGGCGAGGAGCGCCCCGTCACGCTTCCGATCCCCGGTATGGCGGACCTCAAGCCCGTGCCGGTGGTGTTCGGCGATGCGAAATCCACCCCTTGAAGGCCGGGTTTCGCCACGAGAGATGCCGCGAACGCTGACTCCCGCGTCGCGTTGACCTACGATGCGGGCCCCGAGTCGGCGACGCCGATCGGGTCCCGAACACGCGCGGTTTTCACCCACTCAGCAGAGAGGATCCCGGTCCATGCTCAAGCGTGCCAAGATCAGCGTCATCGGCGCCGGCAACATCGGCGGCGAGTGCGCCCGTTCCATCGCGATGAAGGAGCTCGGCGACGTCGTGCTCGTCGACATCGCCAACAAGGACAAGCCCGAGCTGCACATGCCGCGGGGCAAGGCGCTCGACCTGGCTTGCTGCGGGCCGATCGAGAGCTTCGACTCCAAGATCACCGGCACGTTCGAGTACGCCGACATCGCCGATTCGGACGTGGTGGTCATCACGGCCGGCCTGCCGCGCAAGCCGGGCATGAGCCGCGACGACCTCATCCAGATCAACGCGGGCATCGTCAAGGGCGTGAGTGAGAACGTGAAGAAGCACGCTCCGAACGCGATCGTGATCGTGGTGAGCAACCCGCTGGACGCGATGGTGTACGTGGCGTGGAGGGCGACGGGCTTCCCCGCCCAGCGCGTGATGGGCCAGGCCGGCGCGCTCGACGTGGCCCGCTACAAGACGTTCCTGGCGTGGGAGCTGGGTGTGAGCGTCGAGGACATCCAGGGCCTGCTGCTGGGCGGGCACGGCGACGACATGGTGCCCCTGCCGCGGCGCACGAGCGTCAACGGGATCCCCGTCACCGACCTGCTCAGCGCCGAGCGCATCAACGCGTGCGTGGAGCGGGCCAAGGCCGGCGGCGGCGAAGTGGTCAAGCTCATGGGCACCAGCGCGTGGTACGCCCCGAGCGCGGGCGTGGTCGAGATGGTCGAGGCGATCGTGCGCGACAAGAAGCGCGTGGTCGCGTGCGCGGGCTACTGCGAGGACGAGTTCGGCGTCGCCCCCGGCGCCAAGGGCAAGGGCTATTTCGTCGGCGTGCCGTGCGTGCTGGGCGGCAGGGGCGTCGAGAAAATCATCGGGTTCAAGATGGACGAGACCGAGCAGAAGTTCATGAACGAGTCCATCAGCCACGTGAAGGACCTTGTCGGTGTTGTGCGGAAGCTGTACCCCGAAATGGCCTGACCCCTCGCTTGCGTTCGGCGCGGCCTTGGGTGCATACATCACAGCCGCGTCCCGACGGAGACCTTCATGTTCGACCCGCGTTGGTTCATCTCGACTTCCGCCGCGTTGGTGATCGCCAGCGCGGCCTTCGCGCAGGGAGGAGGCGGAACCGATCACCGGGCCAGCCCGCTCGACGCGGCCACGGCGTCGCGGGCCGACTCGCCCGCGACGATCGCTCCGACGGCTCATGCGCCCAAACCGGACGATCCCGAGATCGAGCGCCTCATGGGACTGCTCGTCGGTTCGTTCAGCGCCGACGCGGCGGGCGATCACCCCGCGCTGCGGCTGAACGCGGCCGCGGTGGATGTTCACGGCCTGGACAACGCGGTGTACTTCGAGATCACCCGGGCCGACTCGCCGGCGTCGGCGTTCCGGCAGGGGGTTTTGCACGCGTATCGGCGGCAGGGCGAACTGCGGCTTCGGGTGTTCGATTTCGCGGGCCCGGCCGGGCTGAGGGACGCGGTGACGGGCCTCTGGGCCGCTCCCGACGCGTTTCCCGCGTTGGACGTCTCTCAACTGGACCCGAACCTCGACCTGGTGCTCTCCCGCACCGCGAACGGATGGAGCGGAGCGACGCCCCACCCCTACCCGACGGCGCGTGACGGGGCGGTGGAGATGACGGCCACCATCGCGATCGGCGACGGCGAACTGCGGATGAGCGACGCGGGCTTCGCGCCCGACGGCGCCCGGGTATGGGGAGGAGACTCTCCCGCGGAGACGGTGTTCAAGAAGGCGGCGGGCACGGGCGCGAAGGTGACGCGGATGGACGACGGCGTGATCGTGGTCACGCTCGTGCCGCCGCCGGCCGACGCCCCCAAACTGGTCGAGAACGGACAGGTCTCCGTGCAATACACCGGATGGCTGACCGACGGCACACGCTTCGACTCCTCGCGTCAGCCCGGGCGCAACCCGTTCACGCTGCGCGTCCCCGGACCGGTGATCAAGGGTTGGAACGAGGGATTGGCGGATGTCGCCAAGGGCGAGCGGCGGCGGCTGGTCATCCCGGCGCCGATGGCCTACGGAGAGCGGGGCACGCGTGACGGGCGGATCCCGCCCAACTCCGCGCTGATCTTCGACGTCGAGTGTGTGCATCTTGACAACACCCAACCCACACCGCCCCCACCGCCGACCGCCGCGACCCCCCCGGCGCAGACTCCGCCGATTCCGAAGGCTCCGCATGGCGCAGCGGGATCGACGGACAGCGGCGCGGACAAGCCCAAGTAGCGGGCGAGCACCGTGGCCGTACTCACGCACTACCAGACCCTCGGGATCGAGTTCACCGCGACGACGGCGCAGGTGCGCCGGGCGTACCGTGACAAGGCCCGCTCGCTCCACCCGGACGTGAACAAGTCCCCCGACGCGGCGGAGAGGTTCGCCGAGGTCTCGCAAGCCTACGGGGTGCTCTCGGATCGGGCGCTCCGTGCCGAGTACGACGCGTTGCTGGCAAGCCCGAATCGGCCCGACAAGGGGCGCGGGCGGACCGGAACCGGGCCGCGGTACACGTGGAGCAACATCGCCACGGAGCAGACCCGTGCGAGCAAGTCGGCGAGCGCGGACTTTGACGAGATGTACGACGCTTACTTCGGGAGTCACCGACCAGCCGAATAGGTGGTCCCGCCTCCCCTCCTTCCGCTTCCTCAACCCCAACCCACCCCGATCACGGCCGGTGATCGCCAATCTTGTCATCGATGTGACCCTCAAGAACCTGAGGTTCAACCGCCCCGCCCGACAGATTTGACAAACGCCCCCGGATCGGGCAAAGTTGCCCCCCGGAGCAGCAGGCGAATCTCCTCAGGCCACGGACGGCCCCGCCTCCACGGTCGAGGACAGTCGGGCATCGCGACCGGGATGGGATCCTCACGGAAGAACGAGTTGCTCAAACAACAGCACCAGCTCTTTGTCGGGTTGCTCGCCGTGGTGGACGGCGCGGTGATCGTGGCGGCGTGCTTCGCGGCCTGGATCGCCCGATACAGCATCCTGCCGCACAACTGGTGGCCCCGATCCTGGGAGCAGTACCCCAAAGAGGCGCTTGTCCTCTACATGGTGCCGGTGATGCTGATGTCGCTGCGCTGGTTCGGACTGTACAGAGCGCGTCGCGACCGGTCCGTTTCCGGCGAGGTCCTGGACATCATCAAGGCCTCGCTCGCCGGCATGTTGGTGCTGGTCACCGTCGCCTACGTCTTCGAGTCGGCGATCTTCTCACCGCCCGACACCCGGCAGTGGTCGCCGGTCTTCTGGCGCGGCGTGAGGTTCGACGCCGGGCGCGTGCAACTCGGACTGCTGGCGGTCATCCTGCCCGCCTCGCTCGCGCTCGAACGGCTGTGCTTCCGGTGGGGGCTCCGATCCCTGCGTCGTCGCGGCTGGAACCTCCGGCACGTCGCCATCATCGGGTGCGGACGCCTGGGCCAGATCGTCGGGCGCACGCTCGAACGCAACTCGTGGACCGGCCTGAAGATCTCGTACTTCGTCTCGCACCAGGAGAAGACGCGCCGACAGGAGTGCCTGGACAGGCCCGTGCTTGGCGGGCTCGCCGACCTTGAGCGCATCCTGTGCGACAACAAGCCCGACGCGGTGTACGTCGCGCTGCCGAGCTCGCGCGGCGAGGTCCTGCACAGCCTCCTGGGCCGCCTCGAAAAATTCCCGGTCGACGTGCGCATCGTCCCCGACATCAACCCGAGGTACGTGCCGCAGAGCATGACCGTGAGCGAACTCGACGGGATGCCGATCCTCAGCTACCGCGAGTGCCCGACCAGCGGGCTGGGCGGTGTGAGCAAGCGAGCGCTCGACATCGTGGGCGCGGCCGTCGCGCTGGCGCTCTTCGCGTTGCCGATGGCGTTCATCGCGGCGCTCGTGCGCATGAGCGGGCCCGGCCCGCTCATCTTCAAGCAGCGCCGCGTCTCGCTGGGCGGGCAGGTCTTCGACATCTTCAAGTTCCGCACGATGTACCACGCAGAGGTAGAGGCCGGCGAGGGCGACCCCGCGGCCCCCCGCCCCCCCCACCCGGCGTCGTGGACCGAGCGCAACGACCCGCGCATCACGCCGATCGGGCGTTGGCTGCGAAGGACAAGCCTGGACGAGCTGCCGCAACTCTTCAACGTGATCCTCGGCGAGATGTCGCTGGTCGGCCCTCGCCCGGAGCGGCCCGAGTTGATCGAGCGGTTCCGCGAGGACTGGCGGGGGTACATGCTCCGCCAGCACGTCAAGGCGGGCATGACCGGCTGGGCCCAGGTCAACGGCCTTCGCGGCCAGACCTCGCTGCGCAAGCGCCTGCAATACGACCTGTTCTACGTCAAGAACTGGTCGCTGGGCCTGGACCTGAAGATCCTGCTGCTCACGCTCTTCCGCGGCTTCGTCCACAAAAACGCCCACTGACACCCCCCCCCCCCCCCCCCCCCCCCCCCCCCCCCCCCCCCCCCCCCCCCCCCC
>CAZVZG010000025.1:0-59245 GCA_964630785.1 uncultured Phycisphaeraceae bacterium
GGGGGGGGGGGTGGGGGGGCGGGGGGTGGGGGGGGGGGGGGGGCGCGCCGGGGGGGGGGGGGGGGGGGGGGGGGGGGGGGGGGGGGGGGGGGGGGGTGACCGAGCACCTGCTTGAGGTCCATGCCCGCGCAGAAACTCTTGCCCTCTCCTGTCAAGATCAGGACGTGGATGTCGGTGCGCGACACGGCCTCGTCGATCCTGGCGTGCATGGCCGCGAGCAGATCGATGGAGAGCGCGTTGCGTGACTCCGGCCGATTGAGCGTGAGCGTGGCGATGGGGGGCGAGAACGTGAGCGTGGCGAGGGGGGGGAAGGGGGTCATGGGTGTGGCGATATCGGATAGCGGATTTCGGATGGCGGATGGGAAAGGCAGGAAGGGCGGCGTGATTCAAGTCCAGAGCTTGGCGAGGCGCTCCCGCTCCTCGGCGGCGCCGACGAGCGAGAGCGAGACGTTCAGCGCGGCTGTCGCCGCGGGGGCCGGGTCGAGTTCGTTCAGCCATTGCTTGGTGGCCGAGACGCCGATCGACGGCTTGGCCGCGAGCCGGTCCGCGATGATGCACGCCTCGTCCACGGTCTGCTCCGCCGTGGCGGCCATCGCCTGCGCCAGGCCCAGGTCGAACGCCCCCTGCCCCGAGATCAGCCGCCCGCCGAGCATGAGGTCGCGAGCCGGGCCCGGGCCGACGGTCGGCATGAGGAACGGAGCCGAGACCGCGGGCGAGATGCCCAGACGCACCACCGGGTAGCCGAGCTTGCACGCGGCGTGCGTGACGACGACGTCAGCCCCGCCGAGCAGCGCGCACCCGCCGGCGATCGCAGCGCCGTGGGCCGCGAGCACCACCGGCACGGGCAGGTCGCGCATGAGTCGAATCGCCCGCGAGAGCCCGATGAGCAGGTCCCGGAGAGCCCGCGAGTCGTCCTTGCACAGCGTAAGGTCAAACCCCGCGCAGAACGCGTCGCCCTTGCCCGCGAGCACCACGGTCGCGGCCGACGAGCCCGCCTGCACCAACGACGAGCAGAGGTCGTCGAGCATCGCGGGCGTGAGGGCGTTCTTCTTTGCGGGCCGGTCGAGCCAGACCACGGCGACCGGGCGGGGCGACTGGGTTCTCCACTCCGTGCGGATCATGCCGGGTCCTTACTGGCTGGGTCGATCTGCGGTGCCGAGCCTGGCCGCCGCGACGATGCGCATCGCGAACCGCCCCGCGTCCTCCAGCCTATCCATGTTGACGTTCGTTCGGTAGCCCGCGCCGTGGATGGTTTCGACGAGCGTCCGCGTGGAGATGTTGCCGGGGGCACGCCTGGTCGGCGTGCTCGCGTAGGGGCACCCACCGAGCCCGGCGACGGAACCGTCGAACGATCGCACACCCATCGCGAGCGCGGCCTTCACGCACTCGGCGGCGCGGCCGAAGGTGTCGTGGAGGTGGAGCGTGAACGTCTCGGGATCGGTCAGCGTGTGGATGTGCCCTGCTGCTTTGAGGACCGCGCCGATCGTCTCGGGCGTCCCGGCACCGATCGTGTCGCCGAGGTCGAGTTCGTCGATGCCGGCGTCGATGAGACGGCGTGCCACGTCCGCCACGGACCGCGGCGCGATCGGGCCCTCGAACGGGCACGCCACCACGCACGAAATGTACCCCCGCGTGCGGAGCCCGGCCCGCCTGGCGCCGAGGATGACGGGCACGAACCGAGCGATGGATTCCTCGATCGTGGCGTTGATGTTCCGCTTGCAGAACGTCTCGCTCGCGGCGGTGAACACGGCCACCTTGCCGATCTGAGCCCATCCGGCGCGGGCGTTGGCGTCGAGCACGCCTTGCAGGCCGCGCTCGTTGGGGACGAGGGCCGACAAAATCGGACTCCCCCTCCCAGAGGGAGGGGGCGGGGGGGAGGGCGAGGAGCGGGGTGCGACGCGCTTTCCTTGCAGCACATCCAGGATCGTCGCTGCGACCTGCCCGCCATGCTCGATCACGTCGTCATCGGAGAATCGCACGACGCGGAGGCCGTAAGACTCCAAGTACGTTGTGCGATCTACATCGTGTTGTCGCGCATGAACCGTTCGGTGTGTCCGGCCGTCGATCTCGACCACGAGTTTCTCGGAGACGCAGTAGAAGTCAAGGATGAACGGGCCGAACGGATGCTGCCGTCTAAAACGGAATCCTCCGAGCTGTTTGCCTTGCAAAAACTTCCAGAGTTCCTGCTCCGGACCGGTCGCGGCCTTGCGGAGGCCCTGGGCGCGGTTGAGTGCGATCTCATTTTTCGCGGGAGTGAGGGAACCGTCGTGGCGGCCGCCGATGCCGGTGATCGATGGGGTTTGCGTGCACCCCTCCGCCCTCCCCCCGGCGCCCTCCCTCTGGGAGGGGGAGCCCGATCGCAAGCGATCAAGAAGCTCCCCCGCATCCGTCAGTTGCGGCACCCACTTGGCGCTGACAAAGCTGGTGACCTCGACCTCATCGACCCCCGTCGCGCACAGCAACCGCACGAGCTCGGCCTTGTCCGGGGTGGGGATCACCCCCGGCTCGTTCTGCAGGCCGTCCCGCGGCGCGACATCCGTGATGCGGACGAGTTCGGGCATGGAGCGCTCTTACGTCGTGTAGTCCGCGTTGATCCGCACGTACTGGTCGCTCAGGTCGCACCCGACCATCCAGCCGTGTCCTTCGCCGCGGCCGATGTGCAGCACGCACGAGACGCACTCGGCGCCCATCGCCGCGATGATTTTGGGGTCGGTCTTGGCCACGCCGGTGGGCACGCCCGCGCGGTACACCTCGACCCCGCCGATGTTCAGGCCGGCCTCGGAGGTGTTGAACGGGATCCCCGCGTTCCCCGCCGCCGTCACGATGCGGCCCCAGTTGGGGTCCTTCCCGTGGATGGCGCACTTGACCAGCGGCGAATCGACCACAGCCCGCGCGATGCGCACCGCGTCGCTGTTGGTCACGGCGCCGCGCACCTCCACGCGGAAGGTCCGCGTGGCGCCCTCGCCGTCGCGGACGATCTGCAACGCCAGGTCCTGGCAGACCGATGTGAGCGCCGCGCGGAACGCATGGAACTCCGGGTCGTCGCGGTGGATCGTCCGCACCGGCGCGGCCCCGCTGGCCATCAGGATCACCGTGTCCGAGCAGCTCGGGTGCGCGTCCACGCTCACCCGGTCGAAGCTCTCGCGGCAGGCGTCCTCCAGCGCGGCCTGCAGGCACGGCTGCTCCACGCTCGCATCGGTCGTCACGAACGCGAGCATCGTGGCCTGCGGAGCGGCGGCGGCGGCGCGGCCGAATGAGTCAAGTTGCGGAGCGATCATGCCCGAGCCCTTGCCGATCGCGCCCAGATGCACCTGGTGCCGCTCGAGCTCGAACTCGCGGTGGGCGTGCTTGGGCACCAGGTCGGTGGTCATGATGGCCGCGGCCGCGGCGGCGTCGGCCTTCTCTCCGCGCGACAGGCCCGCGACCAGGCCGGGCACGGCCGCGTTGACCTTGTCCACGTTCAGTCGGTGGCCGATGATGCCTGTGCTCGATGGGAGGACTTCGTCGGCCTCGCACCGCAGGTGCTGGGCGACGCAGCGCATGGTGGCGAGGGCGTCGTCCACGCCCGGTTGCCCGGTTGCCGCGTTGGAGCAGCCCGCGTTCACGAGTACGGCCCGCAGGGCATGTCCGCCGTGGGCGTGGGCCTCGCGCCAGCGCCGGCCGACAATGACCGGGGCACCGACGACGGCGTTCTGCGTGAACGCCGCGGCGGAGGTGAGACGAGACTCGATGGGACGGCCGTGAGCCCGAAGCGACGAGGGAACGGCCGGATCGCACACGATCAGGGCCAGGTCGGGCTTGCCCGAGGGCTTGAGGCCGGCCGTGGCGGCGGCGGCACGGAAACCGAGTGGGCGGGTGATCGACAAGGCGCGGGACCTCCTCAAAGCCCGGAGGGTATCACGCGCTGGCATGGCCCGCGCGACCGATCCCGACGCGATCCCGCCTCAACGCCCGATGTCCCGAAGCCGCTGGCTCAGGGCCTGCGCCTGCGGCGCGGCCGCGGGCTCAAAGATCAGGCTGAAGCTCGTCTCGTCGGTGATATTGTCGTAGCCGAGGCTGACGCCGATGTTGGCCTCGGGCACGCGCCGGCGGATTCGGATGTTGTACGACTGGAACTCGTTCAGGTCCGTGTCGTACGTGGAGTTGAACCCGAGCAGGTACCGCCGCGTGAGCTTGTAGTCGCAGCCGAAGTTGACGTACGTCGAGTCCATCGCGTTGATGTACCGCAGTTCGGCGTACGACGAGAAGTCGGGCGAGTGCTGGATCACCGCGCCGGCGCCGGTGCGAGAAGACTGGTGGATGTCCAGGTCGTAGATCTCGTCGAACGTCAGCGCGACCACGTCGGTCACCTGCCACGCGGCGTCGGCGTTGAGGAAGTTGCCAAGCTGCGAATACTCGGGCCGGTACGCGAAGAACCGGTCGATCGGCGATTCACGGTCGGCGTCGTCGGTCGAGCCGGTGATGCCCGTGTTGACCTTGAGCACGTCGACGTCGTGCCAGCGCCCGGGCCCGCCGCGCTTGGTCTGCCAGGTCTGGGCGATGTTGAAGTTGCCCACCGTGCCGGTGGCGATGGACTCGACGTTGTCGTCGTAGTCGGGCAGGTCGTTCTGGGAGAGGTTCGACCCGGCGTACCACAGCGTCATGCTCGGCTCGATGATGTGCCGCGTGCGGTGCAGGTCGAAGACCTGGCTGTCCACCGCGTCGTTGATGCGGGTGATCTGCGTGCTCGTGCGCACGCCGGCGGAGTACCAGTATCGGTACTGGCTGTCGGCGTTGGGTCCGTCCTTCGGGCGGAACGACTCGAATGTGTCGTCGTACGCGGTGAACCGGCCGGTCAGGAACGGGCTGATCTTGAACACACCGTATTGGAACGTGCCGGCGAGTTCCTGCCGTGTGTCGGCCCGCGTCACGGCGTCCTCGGTGTAGCCCTCAGCACGCAGTTCGTCCGCCGGCGACAAGTTGGGGTTGCTGAACCCGAACGCCGCCTGGGCCCGCTTGGGCGTGTCGAACCCCAACTCCGCGGCCGTGGGCTCGGTGAAGTTCATGTTCATCCGACCGACGCGGTACTCCTGCGACCACACCAGCGCGCCGGGGGCCGACTGGTCGAGCAAATCATCCGCCAAACGGTAATACCCGGCCTCGGGCAGTTTGTCGACGTTGAAGCCCTGACTCTCCAGCAGGTACTGGTTGGGCGTGAAGTCGATGAACTCGCCCTTGGCCAGCACCGTGAAGAGCGTGTGGTCGGTCTGCCGCTTGAGGTAGGCCGAGTTGGTGATCTCGCGACCCGAGTAGGCCAGCGGGCGGAAGAACGCATCGACGAAGTTCTCGTCGCTGATCGCGCTGCCCTCAAGCTGCAAGGCCCACTTGTCGTCGAGCTTCACGCTGTAGTCGCCGAGCACCATGCCGCGGAACTCGTTGTCGATTCCGCGCTTGGCGCCCGAGCTGAGCACGTCACGCCCGTAGTCGTCGGGCAGTGTGTAGGCGAAGAAGTTGGCCTGGCTGTTGCCGTCGGGGGAGCGGTAGTCGCCCTTGTAGCCCAACGCCGGCCCACGATCGAAGTACCAGTCGAGCAGGGCGGTCGAGTCGAGCCCGCGCGGCGAGCGTGCCCCCAGCACGCTGAACGGGTCCCAACCCGTTTTGAAGGCGGTCCCTGAACTCGAGCTGTTCTCGATCCGGAGGTCCTTGAGCGGAATGTTCTCCACTTCCCCGCGTGCTCGCGGCACCCAGAAGAACGGCACGCCCCCGGCTCGCAGCGTGATGTCGCGGGCGTCGAGGTACGTCGATTCGGCATCGTCTGTGCCCGCAACGCTGACGCCGTCTCCCGCCCCGCCCCCTCTCCCCCCCTCGCCCGATCGCCCGCTCACCGTTGCCCCCGTCGCCACACCGCCGGCGATCGAGGTATCGCCGCGCAGGTCCGGTACGTCGCCGGTCTCGGTACTCGCCGCACGCCCGCGCCGCGACCTTCCGTGGCCGCCCGTGCCCTGGTTGGGGTCGGTCCGGCGAGTGATCGTCACCGAGCTCGCGCCCAGGGAGAACACTGGATCGAAGAACGAGGTCGTCGCGAGCCTGGCGCTCCTGGCCTGCCATTGATTGGCCGCCAGTTGACGGATCTCCTTCGCGCGAACGTACAGGGGCAGCCCGCGCTGCTCGTCGTAGGTCCAGAAGACCGCGTCGATCATCACCGCCTGTTGAGTGGCCAGGTCGTAGTAGACCTTCGGCCCCCGCACCGTGTAACGCCCGTCGGTCGCGACAACGTCGCCTTCGAGATAAATGCCCTTGACCGCGTCGGCCCCGAAGGTGGTCAGTTGCGTCACGGGCCCGGGCTGGAGGAACACCACCGCCCGCTCCGCCGAGACCTGGAGGTTCCGGTTCTTCCGCGTGTCGGTGTATTGCACAACCACGCCGCCCGAGAGCAGGAGCGTGTTGTCCGCGCCGTTCTCGCCGGGGACGAGCCGGATCGGCGTGCGCTCGCCGTTCTCGTCGATGTCCGGATTGAGCGTTCGGTCGTTGCCCGCGGCAAAAGAGATGATCCCGCCGCCCGCGAAGATCGGTTCGAGTTTTTCGATCGGCGGCAGGTCCTGCGGCGGGGGCGGCCCGACCTGCCTGATCCCCTCCGCCACCGACATCGCCATCGGCGAGTTGGGTTCATACACGCGCGAGAGGCCGGGCCTGATCGGCCGCAGCGGGCCGTACACGTCCGCGCCCCTGCCCGCGGCGGCCAGGTCGGCCGCTTCGGGCTCGCCGGCGGTGGGGGGCGAGGTCTCGTCACCAAGGCCTTCGAGCCGGCGGAGGTGCCGCGCGAGCCGTTGCTCGCCCTCAGCCGTGAAAGCGGCGGCGATGCGTACCGGGTCCACGTCGCGGGTGGTCGGCAGCACCTCGGGCCTGCCGCGGCGGAGCGAATCGGCCGCGAGCGTGACGCCGCCGCGAAGGATGCCGGTGACGAGCAGACGGTCGCCCGCCTGCGAGAAGCCGACGGCGGCCGCGGGATCGGCCACTCGGTCGAAATAGATCGCGATCTGTCTTGTGTGGGCGCCCCCCTCCCCGCCGCCCCCTGCCGGGTCCGCGGCGTCGGCCGCATCGGGCAGTCGCTGGATCCACACGCACGCCTGGGCGGCCGTGAAGTGGTGCTCGCCGAGCTCGACGCTCACGTCGCCTTGCAGCAGAAGACGTTGGACCTCCCCGCCCCCGCCCCCGTCCCCCCCGCTCGCGAGGCGTCCGGGAACGGTCGGGTCGTCGATGCTCCAGGTCCAGACCCTGGTCGCGGCGAACGACACGTCGGCGGAACGGCTCTGGCCCGGGAGGCGCAGGCCGGAGAACGTCGCGCCGGTGATGTGGGCGGCGATGTCGCGGCCGGCGCCCGAAGGTTGTGCATGGGCGGGCGGTGAGAGCGCGCACAGTGCGGCGGCAAGGATGAGCGCGGCGGCGGACCGGAACGGAGAGGGCGGCATCGGGTCGCGATGGTAACCGCCCGGCGTCCAGATGAGCAACTCGCTCCAGGCCCGTCCCCATTTGCGGCTTTGCTGCTCTGCCGCTTTGCTGTGCTTCCCTCAGGGTGCCCACACGTTGGCGACGTGCCGGTGCTCCATCACCTCGACCTTGCCGGCGTGGCCCTCGCCGTTGAGGTGCATCTTCCCCGACGCGAGCCCCGGGAAGTGCTCGCCCTGCCAGCTCGCGGGGTACGCCTTGTCGTCGATCTCCAGCGCGGCCTTGGTCGGGAACAGCGGGCGGAACGTGTCGCACATCACGGCCAGCTCGGCGGTGTACGTGGCATCGAGCGAGGCCTCGACCGTGCCGGGATGCGGCCCGTGCGGGATGCCCTGGGGGTGCAGCGTCAGGCTCCCGACCTCGATGCCCTTGCGAGAACCGAAGTTCCCTTCGACGTAGTACAGCACTTCGTCGCTGTCGAGGTTCGAGTGGTTGTACGGAACCTTGATGGCCTTGGGGTGATAATCGAGCATCCTCGGGCAGAACGAGCAGACCACGAAGTTGTGCGCCTCGAAGGTCTGGTGGATCGGCGGGGGCATGTGCAGGGCGCCGGTGATGGGCGAGAAGTCGCCCACGTTGAACGCGAACGGGTAGTAGCACCCGTCCCACCCGACCACGTCCAGCGGGTGGTAGTGGTACACGTATTCGTGCACCATGTCCCGCGCCTTGATCCGCACGGGGAAGTCGCCCTTCTCGTCGAACGTCATCGGCGCCTCGGGCACGCGCAAGTCGCGCTCGCAGTAGGGCGCGTGCTCGAGGAACTGGCTGGTGGTCTTGCTCACGTACCGCGGCGGCGGCCCGATGTGGCTCCCGTTGGCGGTCTCGATGAGCAGCACCTTGCCGTAGGGCATCTTTTCGACGGGCGGCCCGCCGTCGGCGGCCTTGCCGGTCTTGGGGTCAGTCTCGCGCTTGTTCCATTCCACTTTGTAGATCACGCCCTTGGGGATCACCAGGTAATCCCGCGGTCCGAACCGGATCGTCCCGAGCATCGTGTGGCACACGCCCGAGCCGAAGTGGACGAACAGGCACTCGTCGCCCTGCCCGTTCTTGAAGTGGTAGCCCATCTGCTCAGCCGGGTTGCACACGGCCATCTCGACGTCGCTGTTGCCGAAGAGCACGACCCTTCCGGTCACGAAATCACCCTTGGGGGGGATCGGCGCGCTCTTCAGATGCCGCATCCGCATGATGTCGGTCTCGACGTACTCGGCCTTCGTCGAATACTTCGGCGTCCACCCATACACCTGGGTCGGCGGGTGGATGTGGTACATCGTGGTCGTCGGTCCGACAAACCCTTCGGTCCCGAAGACCTCCTCGGAATACAGGCACCCGTCGGGCCGGCGGAACTGGACGTGACGCTTCTTCGGCAGCAGCCCGAGTTTCATGTAGTACGGCATGTCGCATTATTGGCGACCCCCAACCCCCGCCCCCCGCCCCACGCCGAAGCCCAAGAGAGCCGTCCGCGCAAGCGGAGGGTCGGCGACCACCTTGGCGGACAACGTGGATCGGATCAAGAATGGTCGCCGCGGAACACCTCGCATGGCCCCGTTTGTCGGCTCGCCGACGGGCTGATCGGTGGTCGCCCGTACCTCCGCTTGCGCAGAGGGCTCCTTGGCGTCTACGCTCTTGGGCATATGGCCGCCCGCGAGTACACCGTGCAACTGGAAGCGTTCGAGGGGCCGCTGGACCTCCTGCTGTTCCTCATCCGCCGGGCCGAGGTGGATATCCACGACATCCCGATCGCGGCGATCACCGAGCAGTACCTGGCGTTTCTCGCGGGGATGGGCGCATCCAACGGGACGGCAGGAGGGCGGAGCGGGCGCGGACGGCTCGATATCGAGCAGGCCGGGGAGTTCCTGGTCATGGCCGCGACGTTGATGGAGATCAAGTCGCGGATGATCGGGGGGGATGGTGGAGCGAGATCGGGGGATCGGGGGATCGAGGGGGAGGGAAGCGGGGTACAAGGGGTGGGTGGGGGTGATGGGGCGGTCGATCCACGGGCCGAACTGGTCCGACAACTGCTCGAATACAAGAGGTTCCGCGACGCGACCGATCGGCTCGAGGAATGGCGGACGGCGTGGGACGAGCGTTTCCCCTCCGCCGCGGCGGTCGTCGGCAGGCCGGGCGTCGAGGAGGTTGCCGCCGAAGCCGCGGAGGGGCAGCAGGGCACGGAAGCGGTCGATATCGACGACCTCCAGATCATCGACCTTGTCGAGGCGTTCGCGAGGATCGTCGAGAGCGTGGACTTCAATCGCGTGGGCGAGCACCGCGTGGTGGTGGACGACACGCCCGTCGAGGTCCACGGCGAGCGGATCGTGCGGAGGCTGACCGACCTGATCGCCGCGGGCACGCCCAGGGAATACGCGAGCATCGCGTTCGCCTCGCTGTTCGTTCAACGGACCAGGTCCGAGATGATCGGGATGTTCCTCGCAGTGCTCGAACTGGTCAAGCAGCAGCGCGTACTGGTGCGGCAGGAACCGGGCCAGACCGCCGAAGGAACCCAAGCAGTTGAAGGTTCGGAGCGGGGCGAGATCGTGCTGATGCTGGGTGATGACGGGATAGCGTTCGCACCCGTGGTCGTCACGGCTCCGGCCACCGTCGAGCCCTCGCCGACCGTTTGAACGCACGCGAGGCGACGCATGACCGAGCCCCCCCCGCCCCCCGAGCCCCCCCCGCCCGCCCGCCTCCACCCGCCGACCTCGCCGCGACCGATCGTTCACGCAACCGCGCCCTCACGCTGGCCCGGCGTTGTCGGCACCATCGCCATCGTGATCGCCTCCCTGAGCATCCTCGCCAGCGCGTGGGGAGTGCTGCAGCAGGTGTTCATCTTGAACCTCACCGCCATGGTGCCGGGACAGGAGGCCATGGGCGCCGTGTACGATCGGTGGCGGCTCCCGATGATCGCCGTGATGGCGTCCGGTGCGCTCGTCGCGGGCGTGCTGCTGCTCGGCGGCATCCTGATCGTGAGGAGAAAGCCCGCGTGCCGGGCCGTCTGCCTGACCTACGCCGCGCTGCGGACGATCCAGGGCGTGGCGTTGGCCGTCGTCACCGGGCTCATGCAGCAGGAACTGGTTGCGGTGAGCATGGCGACGACCGCGGCGAACAACCCCGCGGTTGCCGCGGCCTCTGGCCCGGTCGGAACCGCCACGGCGGTCGCATCCGGGGCGGCGGTCGCCATGTGGGCGATCGCGTTTCCGGCGTTCCTGTTCGTCTGGTTCATCCGCCCGAAGATCAGGCGCGAGGTGCGTTCGTGGAGGAAACCCGAGGCCGCGCCTGCAACGGTCAGAACGGGCGCGATGTAGACTCTCCGGCGAGTGAACTGCCGCAACTGCCAGTACCCGCTGTGGACGATCAAGCCGCGCGCCTGCCCCGAGTGCGGCCAGCCGTTCAATCCGGCCGAGTACGACTTCGTCCCCTACGCCGTCCGCTTCAACTGCCCGCACTGCGGGCAGGTCTACTACGGAGACGGTGAGCGCGGGCGGCTGGTGCCGTCCGAGTTCGATTGCATCGGTTGCGGCCGGCACGTCACGATGGCCGAGATGGTCGTCGAGCCCGCGGCGGGCGTCGAGGAACAACAGACCCAGAACCGCAAGGCCGCTTGGCTGGAGCGGAAATCTATCGGGCTCCCGCGTGCGTGGGTGCGCACGGTCGGCATGGCAATGGTCGCGCCGGGGGAGTTGATGACCCGGGTCTCGCGGGAGGCCGAGGGGACCGGCAAGCGGCCCATGCTCGGTCCAGCCCTGCTGTTCATGCTCCTCTCGCAAACGCTGATCTGGATCGTCGCGGCGGTCCCTCTGTGGGCGATCATGGGCTTCCGCGTCGTGGGGAGAGCCACAGGTCGGAGCGGCGGGCCGCTGGGCCCGGACATCTGGTTCCTGTTGGTGCTCTTTGCGATCGGGCTCGCGGGGACGATCGGTGTTGGCATGGTCTTCGCGATGATCGCCCACTTGCTGCTCGTCCTGACCGGCCCGCGGGCCGGCGGGCCGCGACGGACGATGACCGCGATGGCGTACTCCTCGGGCGCCAACGTGCTCTCGGCGATCCCGTGCATCGGGGCGTACATCGGCTGGGTCTGGTGGGTCGGCAGCGGGACCGCGATGCTCGCGACGGTTCAGCGAGTGCGACCGTGGAGGGCCGTGGTCGCGGTGATCGGCCCGGTGGTCGTCGCGGTTGTGCTCGTCATCGGCGGATACGCCTGGTTCATGTACTGGGCCATGTCGCAGGCCGCGGCGGGGGCCGCGGCCACTTCGGCCCCGACCGCCGCGGCTGGGGCCGCGGCCAATACCATGCCGGGCCCGAGCGGGGCCTCGTCCACGGTGGCCGCGGTGCTCCTGTCGTGTGTCCACCGCACGGGCGGCTGGCCCGGCCACGTCGCCCAGTTGCTCGCCGATGGAACGCTCACGGCCGACCAGCTTATTGTCCCACCCAGTGCATGGTCGCAGACTTCGCCCGCCGACGTGCGCATCGGCGGCCTGACTCTCGCCGAGTTTGAAAGTGCGACGCCCGAGCAAAGAACGCAAGCCGTGAAGGCCGCGACATCGGCCGTCCCGGCGTCCGACGCGGCCTACCGCGTTGGCGATCTGGTCGTGTGCGTGCGTGCCGGGCAACCGATGGACTTGGGGCCTGATCTGTGGCTGTTGATCGCGTGGCCCGACCCGGATATTCACGGAAACAATCCGCCGCCGTTCTGCTTGGTGACCACCACCGACGGTGTGCCGACGCCGATTCTCGCCTCGCAGTTCGACGCCCGGCTTCAGGCTCAGAATGCCCTGCGAGCCAAGGCCGGCCTGCCGCCCCTGCCGCACCCGCGCGATGTTCACCAAACTGGGTCACCGCCGGTGGAGGACGATCCCAGCGGCGGATAATGGGCCGGCTATCGAAGCGCGGAGACGAACTTTTCCAGGCGGTCCATGCCCTTGGTGATGTTGGCCTCTGAGCAGGCGAAACTGATGCGGACGTGGTTCTTGCCGCAACCGCCGAAGTCCTCGCCGGGCACGGCCGCGACCTTCTCGGTGCCCAGCAGGGCTTCGCAGAAGTCGAGCGCTGAGCCGACGCGCTGGCCATCGGCGGTTGTCTTGCCGAAGTGGGCCGAGACGTCGGGGAACGCGTAGAACGCTCCGGTCGGGCGGGGGCAGAGCAGGCCCGGCATCCTGCTCAGACGCGAGTGGATCAACTCGGCGCGGCCCTTGAACGCGGCGCAGAACCTCTCGACCTCCGCGCCACACTCGTTCAGCGCCGTGCGGATCGCCGGGTACACAAAGCTCGTGATGTTCGTGGTCATCTGCCCCTGCAGCGTGGCCATCGCTTTCATGAACTTCAACCCCCACGCGCCGCTGGTGGTCGTGTACCCGACGCGCCAGCCCGTCATGCTGAAAGCCTTGGACAGGCCGTTGAGGGTGACCACACGCTCGGCGATCTCGGGGATCGAACCGATCGAGAAGTGCTTGATGCCGCCGTAAGCGATCTTCTCGTAGATCTCGTCGGAGAGGACGACCAAGTCCGGGGCGGTCGTGCGTGCGGCCTCGGCGATCACCGCCCCCAGCGCACGCAGCTCCGACTCGCTGTACATCGTACCGCAGGGGTTGGAGGGCGAGTTGAGGATCAGCATCCGCGCCCGCGGCGTGATCGCCCGGCGGAGTTGCTCGGGCGTCATCTTGAAGTCGCCTCTCACCGTGGTCGGCACCTCGACGACCTTCGCCCCCGCCAGTTCGGCCAGGGGCATGTACGAGACCCACGCGGGCACGGGGATGAGGCACTCCTGGGCCGGCTCGCCCGGGAACGCGAAGTCGAAGACGCACTGGCAGGCGGTGTACAGGGCGTGCTTGCCGCCGGAGGAAATGCCGACGTGATCGGCCGTGACGCCCGGGATGCCGTTCTCGCGCGTGACCTTCTCGGCGATCGCCTTGCGGGTGTCCGGATCGCCCATCGTGGGCATGTACTTGGTCTGACCGGCCAGCAGGGCCTTGATTGCGGTCTGCTTGATCGGTTCGGGGGTGTCAAAGTCCGGCTCACCCGCGGCGAAGCTCACCACGTCGATCCCTTGACGCTGCATCTCCTTGGCCCGGTTCATGACCGAGATGGTGGCCGAGGGTTTGAGATCGAGTACGCGGCGGGAGAGTTGCATGAAAGCAGGGTACGGGCCCTCTGCGCGAGCGGCGGAGGGGGCTTCGGTTCGGATTTGATTCGGCGATTCGCCGGCTTCGCGCGTCGGGTCCGTCGTTGATCCCCTCCCCCGCCCCGCCTATCCTCTCTGTTCGTATTCCATTCTCATTTTTCCCTTCAAGGTCTCGAGGAACGGCATGAGCATCGCGGCGGAGCGTCGGAAGCAACTGGTCGGAGAGTACCGCATCCACGGCAAGGATTCGGGCTCGCCCGAGGTGCAGATCGCGCTGCTCACCGAGCAGATCAACGAGCTCACCGAGCACCTCCACGGCCACAAGAAGGACAACCACTCCCGTCGGGGGTTGGTGCTCAAGGTCGCCAGGCGCAACCGCCTGCTCAAGTACCTCGCCCACAGCGACCGCGAGCGGTACGTCGGGTTGATCGGCCGACTCGGCCTGCGCAAGTAACGAGCTTCACGGCCCGCGTGTCGAGAGACCCGCGGGCCTTTTCGGTTTTGGAATGGGCGCCGAGGTGCCCGCCGCATTGGGCGGCGCGGCCGGTGCCCGATCGGCAACGGGTGGGAGGGTGCGGCCTGGCTCGAGCCCGGGCGGCAGTGGGCACGGGGCAGTCGCTGGACTGCCCGATGCCTTCTGCCTCTGGGGTGTCGCGCTGGGCCGCGAGCGAAACCCAGTGGGCCATGTGTGCAGCCGCGTCGGGACCGACCGGCCGGGCGCGCACGGGCTCCGGATGCACCGATTCCTGGTGCGAAAGGCAGTGTTTCATGGGATACGTGAAGGTTGAGCGTGAGATCGGCGGCCGTAGGCTGACTCTGGAGACGGGCAAGATCGCCAAGCTGTGCGACGCGGCCGTGCTGGCCACCTACGGCGGCACCACGGTGCTCGCGACGGTGGTGCGGTCCAAGCCGCGAGAGGGGATCGACTTCTTCCCCCTCACTGTGGACTACCGCGAGAAGACCAGCGCCGCGGGCAAGTTCCCGGGCGGCTTCCGCAAGCGCGAGGGCGCCCCAAACGAGAAGGAAATCCTGACCATGCGGATGATCGATCGCCCGATCCGTCCGCTGTTCCCCGACGGCTTTCTCGACGAGGTCCAGATCCAGGTCTTCGTCATGAGCCACGACGGCGAGAACGACTCGGACGTGCTGGCGGGCACGGCCGCGGCCGCGGCGCTGGCCCTCAGCGACGCGCCGTACGACGGCCCGACCGCGACCGTCCGCGTGGGTCGAGTCCACACCGACGACGGCGCGCGTTTCGTTATCAACCCGACGATCACGCAGCTCGACTACTCCGACCTTGACCTGGTGCTGGCCGGCCACAAGGACGGCATCAACATGATCGAGGTCGGCGCGGCCGAGGTGGACGAGAAGAACGTCCACGCCGCGATGGAGTTCGGCTACGACGCCATCAAGCAGACCCTGTCGCTGATCGACGAGCTGGTCCGCAGGGCCGGCAAGGAGAAGCGGGCCGGCGAGCTGCTGCTCCCCTCGCCAGAGGTTGTCGAAGAGGTCCGCCGACTGGTCGAGAAGCCGCTGACCGAGGCCCGCAAGATCAACGGCAAGGCCGCCCGCGGCGAGCAGGTCGACAAGATCAAAGACGCGATGCTCGATGAGCACTTCAAGGTCAAGACCGGCGGCACGTACGAGGAGTTTCTGAGCACCTCCAAGCGCCGATCCATGGCCAAGGCTGCGTTCAGCCGCCTGGAGGAGAAGATCACCCGCCGCCTGATCGTCGAGAGCGGCATCCGCGCCGACGGGCGCAAGTTCACCCAGATCCGCCCGATCGAGTGCAACGTGGGCGTCTTCCAGCGCACGCACGGCTCGGCGTTCTTTCAGCGGGGAGAGACTCAGAGCCTGGTCTCCTGCACGTTGGGCACGGGCAAGGACGAGCAGATCGTCGACGGGCTGATCCCCGAGTACAGCAAGAAGTTCATGCTGCACTACAACTTCCCGCCCTTCTCCACCGGCGAGGCCAAGCGCATCACCGGCCCGGGCCGGCGCGAGATCGGGCACGGCGCCCTGGCCGAGCGCAGCCTCATGGGCATCCTGCCCAGCCCCGAGGAGTTCCCCTACACCATCCGCATCGTCAGCGACATCACCGAGTCCAACGGCTCGTCGTCGATGGCCTCGGTCTGCGGCGGGTGCCTGGCCCTGATGGACGCGGGCGTGCCCATCAAGGCGACCTGCGCCGGTATCAGCGTCGGCCGCTTCTCCGACGACAACGACCAGAACGAGGTCTTCGTCACCGACATCATCGGCGAGGAGGACTTCTTCGGCGACATGGACTTCAAGGTCTCCGGCACCCGCGAGGGCATCACGGGCATCCAGCTCGACCTTAAGGCCCGCGGCCTGACGCTCGCGCAAGTCGAGAAGATCCTCGCCCAGGCCCGCAAGGGCCGACTCGAGATCATCGACACCATGGAGGCATGCATCGCCGCGCCCCGGCCCGACATCAGCCCCCTGGCGCCGCGCCTGGTGACCTTGCACATCAACCCCGAGAAGATCGGCAAGCTGATCGGCCCGGGCGGCAAGATGATCCGCGGCCTGCAGGACAAGTACGGAGTGACCATCGACGTCGAGGACGACGGCACCGTGATGGTGGCGGCGCCCAACGGCGACGCGATCGAGGGTGCCCGCTCCGAGATCGAGGCCCTGTGCGAAGAGATCAAGGTCGGCACGGTCTACACGGGTAAGGTCGTGAGCACCAAGGACTTCGGGGCCTTCGTCGAGCTCGCCCCCGGGACCGACGGCATGTGCCACATCTCCGAACTGGCCGAGGGCTACGTCAAGAGCGTCCACGACGTTGTGAAGATCGGCGACATGATCAAGGTCAAGGTCATCCTCGTCGACGATCAGGGACGTATCAAGCTCAGCCGCAAGCAGGCCATGATCGAGTCCGGTGAACTGACCGGTTCGGGTGGCGGCAAGAAGTAACACAATCGGTCGCGACCGTCACCAAAACTCGCCAGTGCCCCCAGCCCGCCGGCCGCCCGGCGGGTTTTTCGTTTGGGTGGGGCCAAGAGTTATGCACAGTTTCCGAGTCTTGAGCGTGGCGGAATCGGGGACATGTTGGTAGTCTGGGCGGCGACCCCGTGGCGGAGTTGTTGAAAACTGAACGGACAGGCCCCCGAAACACGAATGAATCATCGTGTTCGCGGGCGCTTCAGGGCGACGACGACCGCGGTTCGGAGGCAGGCCGTGCGACACGGGCGTGCGGCGGGACAAGTCGGAGCGTGCGTTCGACCGCTTCTGGGTTTCCCTGATGTGAGGCCGATCGGCCCAAGTCGGCCGGTGAGGGAACGGCATCAAGGGGTGCAGTCGATGGCAGAATCTGGTCCGTCACGGATTACTGACGCACAAGGCCTGGTGAAATGGTTCGATCCGAAGAAGGGCTTCGGTTTCCTCATCGGGCCTGAGGGACAGGACGTGTTCGTTCACTACTCGAAGATCGCGGGGGACGGTTTTCGAGTGCTCAAGGACGGTTCTACGGTGGCCTATGACGCTGAACTGACGGAGCGGGGCTGGCACGCCACCCGCGTTCAGCGGACCGAGTCGCTCGAAGTCGTACTGCCGCCGCGGAAGGGCTACTCGCGCTCGCCGAGACGCTGAGGCCCAATCGTCCCGGATAGCACGCTCATCCAATCGAACCGCGGACGTGGCTCTTGTCGCCCGGCCGCTCGACCGCGCGCGTTGAGCGGCGAACACTCCACCGCTCTGGGGCGATCGCGGGGACGCGGGGCGGCTCGTCCCCGCCGGAGGAACCAGCGACGTGGGAGCTGTGGCGTCGGGGCTGATCGGGTTCGCCGTGGGCGTGGGCTTTGCGGCCTTTGCCGCGTGGCACGTCCAGCGCCGGCACATGCTTCGCGTCCGTGTCGCCGAGCGGCGGGCCCGGGCCGCAGAGCGCATGGCCGAGATCGGGGCCATGACCGGCGGCCTGGCGCATGAAATCAAAAATCCGCTCTCGACGATCGGGCTCAATGCACAACTGTTGCAAGAGTCGATCCAGGACCTCGACCTGCACGAGGACGATCGCAGCCGGTTGCTCTCGCGGACCAAGTCGCTCCGGCGTGAGACCGAGCGGCTGGGCGGCATCCTGACCGACTTTCTGGAATACGCCGGCGCGATCCACCTCGACCGCCGCCCGGTCGATCTCAACGCCGCCGTCAGCGAACTCGCCGACTTTTTTCTGCCCGAGGCCGAGCGTCACGGCGTGCGGTTGCACCTGCAACTCAATCCCTCGCCGCTCGTGGCGGATGTGGACGCCAAGCACATCAAGCAGGCGCTGCTCAACCTCATGCTCAACGCCACCCAGGCGATGCACGCGGCCAAAGGTGGGGGGGGTGTGGGGGTTGGGGGGGGGGATCGTCAGACATTGCCCCCCGGCGCGGCGGGCGAACTGATCCTGCGCACCGAAGCCGGCGAAGACGCCGATCGTCGCCCGGTCGCCCGGTTGCACGTCGTGGATTCAGGCCCGGGCATCTCTGAGGAGGCGAAGGCGAAGATCTTCAGCCCGTACTTCACCACCCGGTCGGGCGGGTCGGGCCTAGGCCTCCCCACCTCGCGCCGACTGGTCGAGGAGCACGGCGGGCGGATCGAACTGCACACCGGGCCCGGTCGCGGTGCCGACTTTGTCGTGGTTCTGCCTTTGCCGGAGTGAATCGCGCGAATACCCAGCGCGTGGTCATCGGGGATCGGCCTCGGCCGAGGCCGTTCGGACCTGAACGGGCGGAACCTCGGCGAGCGGTGCAAACGACGCACGTTGCGACTGGTAGTACCGCTCGCGGGTGGTGGTACCACAGCCGAGCAGAAAAATGCCCGTCAGGATGAGCAGTGCCGCGGGGATTGCTCGGCGCAGAGGCCGCAGGCAGACGGGCCGCATACCGGCTTGTCGTCGTGTCCGCGACCGGGCTTGCGCGTCCCCCTGCGAGACCCGCGGAATCTGGCGAACGGACACAACGGGTTGGGCGTGGGCAAACTGGGCAAGCGGGCCGCGGACCGGCGGGCGATTTGAGGCTGGTGCGGCCCGACCTTATCATCACCCGCCCAAAGCGGGCCGGGCCGCTCCGGGCGATTGATGGAGGTATTGGAATGGGATTTGGGGGACGGGGGAATGGGGGTTGGGGGGAGGCGGGCGGCACGCGGCCCGAGGACCAGATTCGACCATGATGAAACCCGCATTCAGCACCGTGTCGTGTCCCGAGTGGAGCCTCTTGCAGGTGGCCGAGCGGGCCCAGGCCAACGGCTTCGAGGCGGTGGAGCTGCGGACGTTCGGCGACGCCTCGACGAAGTTTGCGTGCGACCCGGCCCTCACGCGGGGCGACAAGGTGCGTCGGATCTTCCGCGACCGCGGGATCGAGGTCCTGTCGATCGCTTCGGGCGTGAGGTTCGACGAACCGGTGAGCCCGCCGGTCATCGGCTTTGCCGTCTCCGATACGGAGCGCAGCGTGCGCGAGGGCCAGCGTGCGGTTGATCTGGCCGTCGCCGTCGAGGCGCCCCTGGTCCGCGTGTTCGCGTTCGACTATCCCCTGCGAGAGAAGCGAGCCCGGGCAACCCGGCGGATCGCGAGCCGGCTGGCGAAGGTGGTCGATCACGCCGAAAAAACCGGCGTCAAGGTGGTCATCGAGAACGGCGGGGCGTTTCGTACGGCGCCCGACCTCCTGGAACTGATGCGGGCCACTGAGAGCACCCTGCTCGGGGCGAGCTACAACCTTGCCGTTGGGTCCGACGCGGGCGAGCGGCCCGAGGACGCGATCGGTACACTCGGCGACCGCCTGATGCTGGCCCGGATTAAGGACCTCCAGCACGGGCGTCCCTGCGAGCTGGGCACGGGCGAGGTGCCGTGCGAGAGGTTCGTTCAATCGTTGCGTGCGAGGGGGTTCCGCGGCCCGCTTGTGTATGAATGGGACCGCGCGTGGATGCCGGACCTCGCCCCCGCGGAGCAGGTGCTCGGCGGGGCGGCCTCGCGGATCTGGTCGTGGCTCGGCGGGCGCACCGTGGCCGCTCCCGACGCCGCCACCGGGGCGAACGGCACGGCTCAGCGGGCCCACGTTGCGGCCGCCCGACATTGACGCAAGGGGCGCTTACTCCGAGGTTGCTCCGGGTGTCGCGGCTGTCGCTTGAAATCGTGGAGGCGTGCGAATCGCTCGGCTTCGCCGGCGCGGGTATCTGTGCCGCGCGAGCCGGCGGTTACGTCGCGGCCTTTGAGGCCTGGCTGGCCGGCGGCCTTGCGGGCACGATGTCATGGATGCACGAGCGGACGGAACAGCGGCTGGACATCCGCGGGCTTGAGCCGGGTCGCACGATCCGCTCGGTGATCGTGGTGGCCGACCAGTACGCCGCGCAGGAGGTGGGGGAGGCGGGGGGGGGGGGGTGGGGGGGCGGGCGAGACGAGCCCGAGCACGTGATCGGGACCGGTCGCATCGCGCGGTACGCCCGTGGGCGTGACTATCACAGCGCGGTCCGCAAACGGCTGCACGCCCTCGCCGATCGCCTGCACGAACGATTCCCCGGCGAGGTGTTCCGCTCGTTCGTGGACACGGGCCCGGTGTTGGAGCGCGAGCACGCCGCGCGGGCGGGCCTCGGGTTCATCGGCAAGCACACGCTCCTGATCGACCCGCGCAGAGGCAGTTACCTGCTCCTGGGTGGGATGGCGACGAGCCTGGAGCTGGAGCCGACGGCCTCCGGCGAGGTCGAGAGCCGCTGCGGGACGTGCACGCGCTGCATCGACGCCTGCCCCACACACGCGATCGAGCCGTACCGGATCGATGCTCGCCGGTGCATCTCGTACCTGACGATCGAGCACGAGGGCCCGATCGATCCAGCGCTGCACGCGGGCATGGGCGATTGGCTCTTCGGGTGCGACATCTGCCAGGAGGTGTGCCCGTACAACGCACCCACCCACCCCCTCTCTGAGCGCGCGGCGCCGACGAAAATCAACCCGCTCTACCGCGAGCGTGCCGGGCTGTCGGGCGGCCGGCTGCCGCTCGAAGAGGTGTTGCGTTGGACCCCCGAGGAGCGTCAGGCGGTCTTGACCGTGAGCGCGGGCAAGCGGGCGAGCCTCGATTCCATGCGACGCAACGCGGTCATCGCCCTGGGCAACCAGGCGGACCCCGCCCACGCGGCCGATCGGGACCGGCGGCTCGAAGCCCTCGCAGAGGACGACACCAGCGAGGTCGTCCGGCAGACGGCGCGGGCGGTGCTGGAACGGGTCAGGGATTCCCGCGCCCGCGCGTAGGCGGCCGCGTGGGTGTGAGCGTTCACGGCGCGGACACGGTCAGAGCGTGGCCGTGGCGCCCCATTCGGGCAGTTCCGCCGTGATGCCGAAGTCCTTGGCGAGTTTGGCTTGAAGAACGGCGCGAGGGCCGTCCTCGCCGTGCGTCAGGAACAGCCGGGGTCTGGACGGCGACACGTCGCGGAACCAGTTCACAAGGCCGGTCTGCCCGGCGTGGGCGGAAAATCCGCCGAGCGTGTGGACGCGGGCTTTCACCTCGATCTCCTGTCCGAAGATGCGGACGGTCTTGGCCCCGTTTACCAGTTCCCGGCCCAGCGTGCCCGCGCCTTGATAGCCGACGATCATCACGTGGGTCGTGGGCTTGTGCAGGTTGTGGCGCAGGTGGTGCAGGATGCGTCCGCCCGTGCACATGCCGCTGCCGGCGATCACGACGATCCCGCCGTCGCGCTCGTTGAGTTCCTGAGACTCCTGGCGCGTGTGGACGTACCGCAGACCCGGCAGCGACAACGGCCCCTTGCCGTCGTGCAGAAGGCGTCGGGCCTCCGCGTCGTACACCTCGTGGTGCTTTCGGTAGAGCTCGCTCGCCGCCGTCGCCATCGGGCTGTCCACGTACACGCTCGTCGGGGGCAGGCGGCCGTCGCGCATCAGGTTGGCGATGTGGTAGATCAGGTCCTGCGTGCGCCCAACGGCGAACGAGGGCGTGAGCACCTTGCCGCCCTCTTCGCGGGCCGTGTTGAGCACCTCCACGAGTTGATCGAGCGTCTGATCGAGCGGCCGGTGGTCGCGGTCGCCGTAGGTGGATTCCAGGATGACCGCGTCCACGTGCTCCTTGGGCGTCTGCGGGTCGCGCAGGATCGGCGCGCCCTTCACGCCCACGTCGCCTGAAAAAAGGACGACCGTGTCACGGCCGTCCCGGCCTTGCCCCGGCTCGCCCTTGATCGTCATCACCACGCTCGCCGAGCCGAGGATGTGCCCGGCGTCGTAGAAACGGATGGACACGCCCCGGGCGATCTCCTGCGTCCGTCCGTAGGGGACCTCGCTGAACCGCCGGAGCGTCGCCTCGGCCTCTTGCACGCCGTACAGCGGCGGGACGGGCGGCTTGCCCTCGCGGGCCCTTCGGCGGTTGTCGTCCTCGGCGTCGGCCTCCTGCAACGAAGCGGAGTCTCGAAGGATGATCTCGGTGAGTTCCGTCGAGGCGGGCGTGGTGTAGATCCGGCCGCGGTACCCGTGCTGGATCAGCAGCGGCAGCCGTCCGCAGTGGTCGAGGTGGCCGTGCGTGAGCACGACGGCGTCGAGGTTGGGGTAATCCAGCGGCGGGGCCGTGCGGTTGCGCACCTCGGAATCCGCATCTCCCTGGTGCAGGCCGAAATCGACGACCACCCGGGCCTGGCCGGTCTCGATCAGATAGCACGAACCCGTGACCTCGCCCGCCGCGCCGTAGAACGAGAGGTTGACCACAGATCGAGCTCCTTCCGGGTGGGAAGCCCGCCAACATACCCGCGGGCGCCATCCGAAGCAATCTCCGATCCCTCCGGCCTCGCCGCCCCGGCCGACGTAGAGTTGAGACGGGAGCGGGAAGGGGTCGGGGGCGAGAGGCGGTCCCGGGGTTCCCGAGGGGGAGGGGGGCGCGGCGATGGATTCGCACGAAGGCCGACCGCTCATTCATGCCGACGGCGCCGACCCGGCCGCGGGGGCGGGTCCGGCCACGCGCAGACTGACCGAACGCCTGTCCTTCGCCGGCAACGTGACCCGCTCGCAACTGCGCCGGTATCCGCGGCAGTTGCTGGCGTCGCTGCGTGAGGTGGGGACTCCGCCGCGGGCGGTGCGGCCGATCGCGCCGATGAGCGGCTTCACGTCCTCGCGGCTCGGGGCGGTGTGGTTGGGGCACGCGACGGTGCTGCTGCGGATGGGCGGCCCGGACGGGGTCA
Source organism: uncultured Phycisphaeraceae bacterium (assembly GCA_964630785.1). GTDB lineage: Bacteria > Planctomycetota > Phycisphaerae > Phycisphaerales > UBA1924 > JADLCX01. The sequence continues at coordinate 22,757 of CAZVZG010000025.1, forward strand.
CGATCCTGACCGACCCGGTGTTCTCCGAGCGTGTGGGCATGAGCATGGGCGGCGTCACGCTCGGGCCGGCGCGGCTGCTGCCTCCCGCGCTCGACGTCGGCCACCTGCCCCGCGTGGACTTCGTTCTGCTCTCGCACGCGCACTTCGACCACCTCGACAAGCCCTCGCTCCGTCGGCTGGCCGGGGGGCCGGCGCAGGGCGCCACGGTGGTCACGGCCGATCGCACCCGGTCGCTGATCCCGTCCGGCTTCGGCGAGGTGGTCCAGCTCGGCTGGGGGCGCCAGGCGAGGTTCGGCGACCTGCGCATCCAAGCGATGCGGCCGCGTCACTGGGGCGCGAGGGCGGGACTGGACCGCCGGCGCGGGTACAACGCCTACCTCATCGAGTACCGCGCCCAGCGCGTGCTCTTCGGCGGCGACACGGCCTACACAGACGCGTTCGACTGCATCGGCGCGGTCGATCTCTCCGTGCTGGGCATCGGCGCGTACGAGGGCTGGCACGGCTCGCACGCGACGCCCGAGCAGGCCTGGGCGATGTTCCTCCGCCACGCCGCGGCCGACCGCTCGCGGTTGCTCCCCATGCACCACTCGACCTTCGACATGGGCGAGAAGCGTGCCGACGAACCGCTCGAGCGCCTGCTCGCGGCCGCCGCGGCCAGAGCGAGGCAGGTCGTGTGCCGACGCGTGGGCGATCGGTGGGTGACCGAGGAGGGGGGGGACGGGGGGGATGGGGGGGAGGGGGGCGGCAGGCTGGCGCCGCCGTTACTCGCGCCCAGGCCGCCCCACGATCAATGAGTCGATCGCGCAAGCGATCGGTCGGACAGGGGAGTTTGACGTCGTCCGTGATCGCTCGGGTTGCCGCGACCCCGCCGATCCTTCCACCCCTACGCACCGCGCCCGGCCCAGGGGTGTGTTCGGGGCCGAGGGGTGGGTGAAACTCGTGGAGGCAGGCAATAGGCATCAGGCATCGGGCATCAGTGAAAGCGGCGATGCGACGGGTTCGTCCGGCCCGATGCCTGATGCCCGATGCCAGGTGTCTGGTTTCTCGTTCCTCACGATGGCGACCAGGCCGAGCGTCACCGCCGAGTACCGCGCGCCGCCATCCGCCAGAACGCCGGAAAGATCGCGCGAGTCGCCCAGGAACACTCGGCCGTCGGCCCCGGGCGGCTCGACGGGGAGGCTGTCGGCCACTTCGCCCGCCGCGGTGATGAACGCGTCGGCGAGGCGGGCCGCCGTCCGTGCGGGAGTCTCCTCCACGAGGCCCGCATCACCCCCGCGCTTCTTAAAGGACATGGACTGATGCCCGAAGGAGACGTTGGCACACTGGATCCCCCCGCGGTCGAAGGGTGCGCGGGGAGTGGGGCCCCATCCTCCCTTCCTCCGCCCCCGCCGACCCCGCGTGCTTCTTACGTCTGCAGCACCCCGGTCTTGAACGGGCGTGAGTAGTCCCAGCCGTCGGTCATGTCGAGTGCGGCGATAAGTTCTTCGCGGGTGCGGTGCGGCTCGATGATGCGGTCGAGCCAGCCGCGGGCCGCGGCGTGGCGGATGTCGGCCTGCTCGGTGTAGCCGGCGTGGATGGCCGCGTAGATCGCCTTGCGGGTCGCGTCGTCGACCTCGTCGCCCTTGCGTTTGCGGCTGGCTTCCTCGATGGTCGTGAGCGTGCCGGTGGCCTGGTTGGCGCCCATGACGGCGCACTTGGCGCTGGGCCACGCGTAAGAGAGGAACGGGTCGAACGCCCGCCCGCACATCGCGTAGTTGCCCGCGCCGTAACTGCCGCCGAGGATCACGACAATCTTCGGCACGATGGAGTTGCTCATCGCGTTGACCATCTTGGCCCCGGCGCGGATGATGCCGTGCTGCTCGCTCTCCTTGCCGACCATGAACCCAGTGGTGTCGTGCAGGAAGATCAGGGGCAACTTCCGCTGGTTGCAGTCCATGATGAACCGCGCGGCCTTGTCGGCCGAGTCGTGGTAGATGACGCCGGGGAGCTGGACGGCTCCGGCGGGGGGGGCGGTCTTGGTGAGCTTCTTCTGGTTGGTGACGATGCCGACCGCGCGGCCGCTGATCCGGGCGTAGCCGCAGACGATGCTCGGGCCATACTCCGATCGGTACTCGTCGAAGTCCGGGGCGAGCGTGCCGTTGTCATTCCGCGAATCGACCGTCGCCGAGATGACGGCGTGGACGTCGTACTGCGAACCGGGCTTGTCGGTGAAGGAGTCGTAGATCGACTGCGGGTCGAGGTAGGGGGGAGGGATGCGGAGCCGGGGGTCGATGGCGGCCGTGGGGTGTTCGTTCGCCCTCTCCCCGGCCCCCTCCCTCTGGGAGGGGGAGTAGTACTTGGCGAACAGCTCTCGCAGCCTTCGCAGGCAGCTCTCGTCGTCCTTCTCGCGGAAGTCGATTGTGCCGCTGATGCCCGCGTGCATCTTCGCGCCGCCGAGCTCCTCGTCGGTCACGACCTGCCCGATCGCGGCCTTCACCAGCGCGGGCCCGGCGAGGTAGAGGCCCGAGCCCTCGGTCATGAGCAGCGTGTCGCACAGCACGGGCAGGTAGCCGCCGCCCGCGACGCAATAGCCCATGATGGCCGCGATCTGCGGGATGCCCTCGGCGGAGATCACGGCGTTGTTGCGGAAGATGCGCCCGAAGTCGTCGGTGTCGGGGAACACGTCCTCCTGGAGCGGGAGGAACACGCCCGCGCTGTCGACGAGGTAGATCAGCGGCAGCCGGGCCATCTGCGCCACGGTCTGGGCCCGGATGATCTTCTTGCAAGTCATCGGGAAGAACGCGCCGGCCTTCACGGTGGCGTCGTTGGCAATGATCATGGCCCGACGCCCGGCGACCGTACCGACGCCGGTGACGACGCCGGCCGCGGGCGCGCCGCCGTACTCGTTGTACATCCCGAAGGCCGACCACAACCCGAGTTCGCTGAACGTGGTGTGCGGATCGACAAGGCGGTCGATGCGCTCGCGGGCGGTCAGGCGGCCCTTGCCGTGCTGCCGCTCGATCGCCGCCGGCCCGCCGCCGAGGCGGAGCTTGGTTTCCGTCTTGAGATAGTCGTCGGTGAGTTGGCGGAGCGACGAGCCGGGCGATGCCGGTGCGGCGGGCGTTGCGGGCTGGGCTGGGGGCATAGGCCCGAGTGTAAGGGCGCGATCTCGCACTGGCTCCCGGCTATTCGGGCGTGTGTCCATGAAGCCGGTGGCGGAGCTCGGCCGCCAGCCAGCGGCGCTGCTCGTCGCGGCAGGTGGAGGCCGTGCGGATGGTGCGATCGGCCTCGATGACCAGTTGCTCGGTTCGTTGACCGGCCGTGAGCACGCGTGGCCGCTTGATCCGTACCGATCGGACGCCGCGGGGATCGAAGCGGCGCGTCAAACCGACGGGGCCGACGCCAGTGAACACCGACGCCCTGATGTCGCCCAGGGTGATCTCGATTCGCCCGGCGATGGACAGGAGCACGCCCGCGATGAACCCCAACCCAACCACCACGAACGGCGTAATGAAGAGCGTCAAAAAGATCAACATGCCCAGACCCAAGGCCGTACTTTCGTCAAGCTCAACACCGATGACGCGAATCGGCGGTTGGGGCATCCACTCCGGGACCGGACCGACTAGTCGGGTCCACCACCTGGCCGCGATGGTCGAAACGAAGACGGACACGATGCCGTTCCAGAACGCCGCGACTCCGAGCATGACGAGCGCGCCGGCCGGTGATCGCAAACTCACCACGAGCCTTGCCCGCACCCCATCATCAACCACGCGGCAGCCCGGCGGCGGCGGGCCGGGCGGAGCCGGCGACGGCGAGTCTTCGTTGCTCTTCGCGACGGTCCGCAAGCGAGTCAACTCGCCGCAGGCCGGGCACAACGCCACACCCTCGGCGGTGTTGATCGATCCGGCGGGCAGGTCCGCCTGGCAACTGGGGCACAGGTTGGCCATGCTCGGATGCTACCTTGAATCGGGCGCGAGTGCAGCGGGACACCTACGCCGCGATCGGCTCGGGGCGCGGCCCCTGCTTGTTTTCACCTCCCGGGAGCCCCGGCCCCACGGGCCCGAGTTCAACCCTCGTTCGCTGCAGCGCTCCCGGGTATTCACGCTGGATGAAGCCCACGATCCCCTCGCGGACCTCGCAGCGCAGGTCCCAGAGGACGCCCGCGGCCGCCGCGCTCACAAGCAGGCGCAACTCGACCCGCCCGTTGATCGCGTCGGTCACTTGCACGTTCTTGACCTTGCCGTCCCATCGCTGGTTACCGTCGAGCAGGCGGTCGAGCTCGGCGCGCAGGGCCGCGACCGGGACGGTGAAGTCGGTGTGGACCATGACGCTTCCGAGCAGCGCGGCGCTGGTGCGGGTCCAGTTCTGGAACGGCTTCTCGATGAAGTGGCTGAGCGGGATGATGAGCCGGCGCAGGTCCCACACGCGCACGACGACGTACGTCATGGTGATCTCCTCGACGTTGCCGTACTCGCCCTCGACGATCACGACGTCGTCGAGCGCGATCGGCTCGGTGAGGGCGATCTGGATGCCGGCGATGACGTTGCTCAGCGCGGGGCGCGCGGCCATGCCGATCGCCAGTCCGGCGATGCCCGCGGAGGCGAGCACGCTCGCGCCCAGCTCGCGGGCCTGCGGGAAGGTCATGAGCGCCACGGCCGCGCCGATCACGATGATGACCGCCGCGGCGACCTGACGCATGATGCGCACGAGGGTCGTGAGGCGCCGGGCCCGGAGGTTGTCGGCCACAGTGATGGGGAACCTGGCCGCGACGATGTCGGCGGGCACATGGGTGAGCCGTGCCAGCAGCCAGGTCACGCCGACGATCAACGCGATGCTGATCGCGTGCGGCACGACGCGGGCCAGCCCCGGCGGCAGCGGCACGAGCGGGAGGACGAGTTGCAGGGCGATCACGGGCAGGATGAACGCCATCGGTCGGCTGGACCGCTTGACCAGCGATCGGCCGGCCACGGCGCCCAGGCGTTCGACGATGCGACGGGCGACGCCGAAGCCGATCTGATGGACGACGAGCGCTCCGACGATGGCGGCCGCGATGATCGCGAGCGAGCGGAGGAGGGTCGAGACGTTCTCGCCGCTGAAGAATGAAGTGAACGACTCAGGCATCGGAGGGCTCCTTTGCGAGCGGGCGGGTGTGCGGGCTGGGTGGGCGTCGCGCGGGAGCGGCCTCAGAAAGGGGCAAGGCCGGGGCCGCCAGCGCGAGCGGTGACAGGGTCACGCTAGGCGGGCGTGCCATGACGGGTCTTCCTGAACCTCTGGAACGACAACAGGTTCCGGTTTGTTTGGGAATTTATCCACAAACTGCGTCCGAACATTGACGGGTGTTGGGGTTCTGGTACCATGTCTGTGCCGGGCCCGCGTCCAGCGCCGCCCCCGGTTCGGAAGGGTCGTGGCACGTGTGGGTTGCGTTTCCGCTCGCCCGTGCTTGTTCCGCGGCCCCCGACATCGCGCCGGCCCCCGCGAGCCTGCGGCGGGCCGTTCCGGAGTTTCCGGAGCGTCTCGACCCCAGCCCCTCGCGGCAGCAAGAAAGGTTGGTCTGAAATCATGGCAGGTCGTCCCTCCCCCGCGCCGTCGTCCGCCCCGTCCGTGAACGGCACCGTCGAAGTGAAGCCCCAAAGTGCGGGAGGAGCCCGGCCCGCGGTGGCGCCCGCGATCACGGCTCGCCCGACGGCCGCCGCCGGATCGGGCGTGGCTTCCGCCAAGCACCCGGCGCCAACGCCCGCAGGCACGCCCGCCCCGGCCAAGTCGGTCGCGGCGGATGCAAAGCCCAGCAAGGAAAAGCTTCAGGCGCTCGGCCAGGCCGTCTCGCAGATCGAGAAGGCCTTCGGCAAGGGCTCGATCATGAAGCTCGACGAGCACGCCTACCTGAACATTCCCGGCATCTCGACGGGCGCGATCTCGCTCGACCTGGCCCTGGGCGGCAAGGGCATCCCCCGCGGGCGCATCGTCGAGATCTTCGGGCCGGAGTCCTCAGGCAAGACGACCCTGGCGCTCACGGTCGCGGCCCACGCGCAGAAGGCCGGCGGGGTGGCGGCGTTTATCGACGCCGAGCACGCGCTGGACCCCTCCTGGGCCCGCAAGATCGGCGTCAACATCGACGACATGCTCGTGAGCCAGCCCGATTCGGGCGAGCAGGCCCTGGAGATCTGCGAGCTTTTGGTGCGATCCAACGCGGTGGACGTGATCGTGGTGGACTCGGTCGCGGCCCTGATCCCCCGGGCCGAGATCGAGGGCGAGATGGGCGACGCCTCGGTCGGCCTGCAGGCTCGGCTGATGAGCCAGGCGATGCGCAAGCTCACCGGCATTATCGCCCGCAGCAACTGCACCGTGATCTTCATCAACCAGATCCGCGAGAAGATCGGCGTGATGTACGGCTCGCCCGAGACCACGCCGGGCGGGCGGGCGCTCAAGTTCTACGCCTCGGTGCGGATCGACATCCGGCGGACCAGCTCGATCAAGGAGGGCGACATCGCCGTGGGCAACCGCGTGCGGACGCGCGTGGTCAAGAACAAGGTCGCCCCGCCCTTCCGCGAGACCGAGTTCGACATCATGTTCGACGAGGGCATCTCGGTCGCGGGCGACCTGCTCGACATGGCCGTCGACGCCAAGGTCGTGGACAAGAGCGGCGCGTGGTTCACCTACGGCGACCTCAAGCTCGGCCAGGGACGCGAGAACGCCAAGCGGTTTCTACGTGAGAGCCGCGAGCTCTTCGACGAGGTGCGCCGGAAGGTGCTCGTGGCCAAGACCGCGACGGCGCCCGTCGCGGGCAAGCCCAACCCCGGCGAGGAGGACGAGGACGGCGCGGAGGAGTGAACGCCACTGGGTACCCCGCCGCGCCGCGGCGGGCTGCTCATCAAGGAGTCGCCGAAGCGGCCCGTGCGCGAGCGCGAGCCGCTTCGCTCACGCCGCGAACATCACCGCACGGCGTCGGCGTGGTGCCGCACGTTCGGCTTGCCCCCGCCGGCGGGCCAGTCGATCGCCACCACGTCGATGCGGCACGGGCGGTCGTGCCAACGGTTGGCGGCGACCAGGTGCCGGAGGATCCGCCGGAGCTTGTCGCGTTTCTCGGCGTGGACCGCGGCCTCTGGCGGGGGCGCGACGAACGGCGAGCTGCCATCGGATGCGATGCGCGTCTTGACCTCGACGAGCACGATGGTGCGTCGGTCGGGCGCGAGGCAGAGCAGATCGGCCTCGCCCATGGGCACGTGCAGGTTGCGACCCAGCACACGGTAGCCGGCGCGACGGAGGGTCTTGGCCGCAAGACGTTCGCCCGCGCGGCCGAGGCGGCGCGTCGCGGGCTCTGACACCCGCGGGCCTCGCAACCACTTGGGAAGGGGCAACGCCACGGTTGGGTTCCCGATCGCTATTGGACGCCCGCGCCCATGTAGCGCTGCTCGGCGACAACGAAAATTCTTGTGGCCATATCGGCGAGATTGCTCACGTTGCCGCGGCGGCGCAGGCGGTCGAAGTAGCGGTCGGTCTCGGTCTCGAGGCGCCGGTCCTTGAGCGTCTGCTCGATTCCGAGCTGAGCATCGTAAAGCGAGACACTCGGCTCTTGCGCGATGGACTCGAGCGAGACCCAGTAGTCGAACGTGCCGACTCGAACCGGGCCGGCGACCTGACCGATGGTGAGCGACTTGGCAGCCGCGTCGAGCTCGGGGAACTGGAAGAGTTTCTGATCGGGCTTGCCGGTGAGTTTGATGGGTGGGAACAGCCCGCCGTCGGAGCGGGAAAGCGAGCTCAGGTCGCTCTTGGCCACGTCAGCGAAAGGTTTGCCCGAGGCGAGTTCCGCCTTGATCTTTTCCACCGCTGGCGCATCGTCGGCCGCGGCGGAGATGAGCCGGTAGGTCGCGACGGGCAGGGGGTTGTACTTGGCGTAGTCCTTCTCGTACTGCTGCTGAATCTGGCGCCACGACACGATGACCCGCGGCGAGATGCGCTGTCGCACCTCGTTGGCGATGAGTTCACGGTCGAGGCGGTCCTTGGCGGCCTGTTGGAGTGTGAGGCCCGCGCTGTTGCGCATGGCCTCGTCGGCAGCGACGGTACTGCCGCGCTCCTGACTCACGACGTCCTCCTTGATCTTGGACAGGAAGTGGAACAGTCCCTGCTTCTGCTCGGGCGTGAGCGATGCGCGGGCCTCGGCGAGGATCAGCTCGTCGTTCACGATGCGGATCAGCGAGTTGACGATCGGCTTGCGGACCTGTTCGAGAAACTCGGCCCTGGTCTTGGACCTGCGGGCCGCGGCGCGGAACTGGGCGTCGAGCGGCTCAAGAATTTCGGACGCGAACACCGGGCGGCCGTTGACCTGGCCGACCAGCGATTCGAGCACGACCGGCGACTTGACGGCGTCGGCGGCGGTGTTCGCGGTCGCCGGCTGCCCGACGGTCGCCTGGGTGTCGAGGACCGCATCCGGCGGCAGCGGCCGCGCTGCAACGGGCGGGGGCGAAGGCCGTCTCGCGACCGCCGTACTCGCGCCCGGGACGTGTGATGGAGTCAGCGCGGGCGCGGGCGCGGGCTGCGCGGCTGCGCCAGGGGAATCGCTCGCGAGGGTGGGCGCGGTGGCGGTTACGGGTGTCGAAGTTTCGCCCGTGGCGACAAACGACTCGGCGGTGATGGGGGTGGCCTTGCCTTCCGCGCCCGCGATGTTCGACGAACCGCCCGAACAGCCGGCGATCGTCGCGGCCGCTGTCGCGGCTAACGCGAGAATGAGCGGCAAGGCGGGCTGGCGGTTGTTCATGGTTTCGTCCCTTCGGGAGAGCATCGGGCGGCGCGCCCGCGATTCACTCGCCACGGTACCCTATTCGACCCGCCTGAGTGCGCGAGACCGGGGCCTATACTGGCCAAACGGCGTGGAAAGTCGAGCGCGGCTGTACCACCGCGGCGGGTTTTCCGGCCATCCATCGGTGAAAAGAGTACCCATGCCCGATCCCGGCGAGCCCAAGATCATCATCGACAGCGATTGGAAGGCTCAGGCACAAAAGGAAAAAGAACGCTTGGCGGCCCAGGAAAAGGAGGCCGCGCTCAAGGCTCCGCGCGGCGGGGCCACGGGGGTTGGTGGTCAGGCCGGCGTTGCGGGGGGAGCGGGGGGTATGGGCGGGGCCGGCGGGGACTACGACATGCCCCCGGCGGACTTCGCCTCGCTCGTGGGCACGATTGTGACGCAGGCGATCCTCTATCTGGGCGGGTTCCCCGATCCGCAGACCGGGCGTGCGATCGTCTCGCTGGAGCACGCGAAGTTTCACATCGACCTGCTGGCGGTCTTGCAGGCCAAGACCAAGGGCAATCTGAGCACGGACGAGGACACGGACCTGTCGCAGGCGCTCAACGAGCTCCGTCTGCGGTTTGTGGACATCTCCAAGGCGGTCGCGCAGATGCAGGCCAAGGCCGCGATGGAGGCCCAGGCTGGGGGGCCCGGCATGGGAGGAATGGGGGGCGTGCCCGGTTCGGGCGCCGGGCCGGGCCTCAGGCTGCGTTCGGAGTGAGTTCAAGCGACGGCGGAGGGGGAGGGGCCGGGGAGGGGGGGGGCGGGGGGCGGGGGGCGGGGGGGGCGGGGCTCGTGGAGAGGTTGACGCGTGGCGAAGCAGTCCTTCTTCGTGCGAAACGACTTCATTCTTCGACGGTTGCAATCGCTGACCGGGCTCGTGCCGATCGGACTCTTCCTGATCGTGCACCTGCTCACGAACTCGTCGATCGTCTGGGGGCAGGCCGGGCTGCGAGCCGAGAGCGGCGGCGAGGGTTGGCGTGACGCGGGCGTGCACTACTTCCAGAAAGAAGTGACGTGGATCAACGGGCAGGTGCCGCACCTGATCCTGATCGAGGTCGCGCTGTGGGTCTCGATCGCGTTCCACGCCGTTGTGGGCGTGTACATCGCCCGGACCGGGCATTCGAACGTCTCCCACTACGACTACCGCGATAACTGGCGATACTCGCTGCAGCGGGTCAGCGGGTACGTCGGCATCCTGTTCATCCTTTATCACGTCGCGACGCTGCGATGGGGATGGAGTTGGCTGGTGCCGGGTGGGGCGCAGTGGTCGGCGGCGTACTCGGCCAGCACGCTGGCGGCCGCGCTCCGCGGCGGCGATTCGGGCATCGCGTGGACGGGCTACGCCGTCTCGATCGCCTACATGATCGGCGTGAGCATGCTGGTGTTCCACTTCGCCAACGGGCTCTGGACCGCGGCGATCACGTGGGGGCTGACGATCTCGACGCGGGCGATGCGGCGATGGGGCGTGGTGTGCACGGTCCTGGGTGTCGCGCTGATGGGCATGGCGTGGGCGTCGGTGATCGGGTTTGCGACGCTCGACCCGGCCAAGGCGCAGGCGATCGAGAAGCGGATGCTGCCGTCGGCCGTCGCGGAGGTGGCGCCGGGCGCGGTTGGAGAGGTGGGGAGCGGAGCCAAGCGACTTCCGTGAACTCGAGACCGGTGCACACCCGAACTCGATGAACGGACACTGATCGAAGACATCCAAGCGCACGCGACCGAAGAGAACCTATGGGAAAGCAACGGGTCATTGTGGTGGGGGGCGGGCTGGCGGGGCTGGCGGCGTCGGTGCGGCTGGCCGAGGCGGGGATGCAGGTGGACCTGTTCTCGCTGGTGCCGGTGAAGCGCAGTCACTCGGTGTGCGCCCAGGGCGGAATCAACGCCTGCAACGACGTCGCCCGCCAGCAGGGCTACAGCGAGTACGAGCACTTCGACGAGACCGTCTACGGCGGCGACTTCCTGGCCGATCAGCACCCGGTGCTGGAGATGGCCAACTGGGCGCCGAACATCATCGACCTGCTCGACCGGATGGGCGTGCCGTTCAACCGCACAAACGAAGGATTCCGCGACCTGCGACTCTTCGGCGGATCGCTCTACAAGCGCACGCACTTTGCCGGGGCGACCACCGGGCAGCAGTTGATCTACGCCCTGGACGAGCAGGTGCGCCGATACGAGGTTGAGGGCAAGGTCACCAAGTACGAGTTCTGGGAGTTCCTGCGCCCGGTGATCGACGAGGACGATGGAGGGAGCGGGGGGCGGGCGGTCGGCATCGTGGCTCAAGACCTTCGCACGATGCAGGTGCGGGCGTTCCGTGCGGACGCCGTGATCATGGCCACCGGCGGGTGCGGGCTGGTGTATGGCAAGAGCACCAACTCGGTGATGTGCACGGGTGCCGCGGCGTCGCGCTGCTACCAGGCGGGCGTGTGGTACGGCAACCCGGAGATGATCCAGGTCCATCCGACGGCCATTCCCGGGGCCGACAAACTGCGCCTGATGAGCGAATCGGCCCGGGGCGAGGGCGGGCGCGTGTGGGTGCCCAGAAAGAAGGGCGACCCGCGCCCGGGGCGGGAGATCCCCGAGGCCGAGCGGTGGTACTTCCTTGAGGAGAAGTACCCCGCGTACGGCAATATCGTGACGCGCGACATCGCGACGCGAGAGATCTTCGACGTGTGCGTGCATCAGGGCATGGGGATCGGCGGCGAGAACCGCGTGTACCTCGACCTGACGCACATGGATGCGGACTACCTGCGGCGAAAGCTCGAGGGCATTCTGGAGATCTACTCGAAGTTCGCCGGCGAGGACCCGTACACGCACCCGATGAAGATCTTTCCGGCCGTGCACTACTCGATGGGCGGGCTGTGGACGACGTTCACCAAGGGGACGTACAACCCGGCCGAGCCGCGCGAGAAGCACAAGTCGGGGAGCACGCCGCCGCTGGACGCGAGGATCGGGCAGGGCATGCAGCCCGGCGCGATCAACAACGCCCGGACGAACATCGAGGGGTTGTACGCCTTCGGCGAGGTGAACTTCGCATATCACGGGGCCAACCGCTTGGGGGCCAACGCGCTGCTGAGCTGCATCTTCGACGGCCTGTTCTGCGGCCAGAGCGTGCTGAGTTACCTCCGAGACGGAGCCCCCTCCAAGCGGCCGCACGACCAGTTGGCCCAAGGCGCGTTCGACCGGGGCGTGAAGGAGGAGGAGGCCCGGGCCGCGGCGTTGATGGCGACGGTCGGCAAGGGCGGCGACGCGCAGACCAACGCGTACATCATCCACAAGGAACTGGGCGAGGAGATGACCGCGGCCAGCACGGTGGTCAAGAGCGAGGCGAGGCTGAAGCAGTGCCTGACGAAACTGGGCGAGCTGCGCGAGCGGTACTCGCGAGTGAGCCTGGGCGACGGCGCGACCTGGACCAACCAGAGCTTCACGTTCGCGCGGGCCGTCGGCGACATGCTCGTGCTCGCGGAAGCGATCGCCCTGGGCGGCATCGAGCGGCGCGAGAGCCGCGGGGCGCACTACCGAAGCGATTTCCCGGAGCGCAACGACGCGAACTTCATGAAGACCACGCTGGCGAAGTTCGACGCGGCGTCGCGGACGACGAAGCTGGAGTACGTGCCCGTGGACTCGTCGCTGGTCAAGGCGACGGCGAGGACGTACGGGAAGAAGGAGGACGCGGGCGGGGCCAAGCCGGCGAAGGCCGCGGCTGGAGCGGGGGTTTGAGCAAGCAGATTGAGCGATGACTGCCAAGCGCAAGCAAGCCCGTTTCGACGAACACCCTCGATCCCGCGGCAAGATGCTGGGAGAGGACGACCTGTTGCCGCTGGCGCGTCGTGTGACCGAGGTCTGCGGTTGTCCGGTGGTGGGTGGAGTGGCGGTGATGCTCCACGGAGGCGGGCAGAATACCAGCGACATCGACATCTACAGCACGGACTTCTGGGCGACACACGAGAAGCTCGAAGCTGCGGGCATTCTCTGGAGCGCCGAGCGGCACGAGCATGTGATCGATGGCGTGGCGGTCCACATGGTGAAGGACGATTCTCTTGGGGGTCCGCCCAAACGAATCAGCATCATCCGGGGCGTGAAGGTCATCGGCTTGGCCGACTTGATCCGCGCGAAGCTGACCATCGGACTGACGGCGGTGAAGCGATCCAAGGACATCGGGCACGTCATTCATCTCATCGAACGCATCCCACTCAGGAAGGACTTTGCGCCGAAGTTGCCGAAGGACCTCCGAGCTCCGTTCAAGACGCTGGTCGAGCAGGTTCACGAGCCGCGGCGCACACGGATGCCCACGCTCGAGTTCTGGAAGAAATACGCATGAGCACCGCTACCGCCGAAACGCGAAACAGTCAGCCGCCCGCGCACGCCCGTCACGCCAAGGCCGGGCGCACCGTCCGCGTCCGCATCCGCCGGTGCGACGGGCCCGGCAAGCCGTCGCGGTGGGAAACGTTCGCCGTCAAGGTCGAGCCGGGGGCGAACGTCATCTCCTGCCTTCAGCAGATCGCGGCCAACCCGGTGACGGTGGAGGGAACCAAGACCACGCCGGTGGTGTGGGACGCAGGCTGTCTGGAAGAGGTTTGCGGCGCCTGCACGATGGTCATCAACGGGCGCGTCCGGCAGAGCTGCTCGTGCCTGATCGACAACTACGCGCCCAACGACGGCGACGAGATCACCCTTGAGCCGATGGGCAAGTTCCCGATCGTGCGCGACCTGTGGGTCGACCGTTCTCGCCTCTTCCACTCGCTCAAGCGGATCAAGGCGTGGGTGCCGATCGACGGGACTTACTACCTGGGCGCGGGCCCGCGCGAGAAGCCGCAGAGCCAGGAGGTCCGCTACAAGCTCAGCGAGTGCATGAGCTGCGGCTGCTGCCTGGAGGCGTGCCCGCAGTTCAACCTGGAGGAGAACCCCGAGGACTGGGACTCGGTCTTCGTCGGCGTCCACGCGCTGAGCCAGACCCGGCTCTTCAACATGCATGAGACCGGCAAGGAGCTCTCGGGCGATCGGCTGGACGTGATGGCCGGCACGGGCGGTGTGACGGTTTGCGGCAACGCGCAGAACTGTGTGAAGGTCTGCCCCAAGCACATCCCGCTCACAGAATCGATCGCGGCGATGGGCCGGGCGGCGACGATCCACTCGTTCAAGCGGTTCTTCACGGGCAAGTGAGGCACGGTCAGCGCCGATAACCGCGTCCGGCCGCACGGGCGGCAGAGTCGGCGATCAAGCTCCCGAACCGTGGGCGCATCGCTCAGCCGGGGTCGGCCGATCGCCGATGCCGCACGCCTATGGGTGACACTGCGCACAGCCGGGATCGCTCCGTCGGTCACACGCTCCTCACGCTCATCGGCCCGAGAACATCGGTGCTGGTCGGTTCGTGCGTCGTGGTGCTCACGGCGTACACGCTGGGCATGGAATGGCTGGCGTCGCGCTTCCTCGTGCTGCCGCTGGGCATGTGGATCGTCGGGCTCGCGATGCTCTTTGCGCAGTACCGCCATCAAGCGAGCGGCGCGTCGGCGGAGCCCGGCGTTGACGAACAGTCGCTCCTGGGTCGTTTCCGCGAGCGCATCCACCTGCCATTGTCGGGCATGAGGCGGCTCGCCGCGGTGCGTTCGGTCCTCCCCGGCGCCGCGGCCGTCGAGGGCGTGCTGGAACTGGTCGGCGTGCCGACCCAAACCGCGAGGAACGCACGACGCACAATCGGCTCGCTCGGCTCAAAGGTCGTGCCCGCGGCCAACACGCTGCGCATCGGCGTCGACCTGGCCGAGTTCGACGCGCGGGAGCTCATCGCCTACGGCCTGCACGAGGGGAACCTTGGCGTGCCGGTGGAGTGGTGCAAGGCACGCTCCGGGCTCGTTGCCGACGTCGAGAAGGACATGGCCGCGGCCGGACTGGACGTGCTGGTGCGACGGGAACGGCGCGGCGACATCAACCTGTTCGTCGCCGAACACCCCGACCACCCCGCGGCCTGGCAGGACTGGGGCATCCCGCAGCCGCTCGGTTACGCGTCGGTATTCCCCGCGAGGATCGACCCGGCGCGAGTGGCGCTTTCGTCGTGCGACCTTCAGCAGTCGCGGCACGCGGAACTGGCCGCGAGGATGGCGATCGCGTGCGCAATGCTCGCCCGTGTTCCCGGGCGCGCGGGCCTCGGCAAGACGGCGTTCGGGCGGGTGCTCGGCGGTCGGCCGGGTATGGCCGCGCTCGTCGCTGAGGACGGTCCTTTGACCGCCATCATGCGCCGGATCGCGCACGGGCTGGAGGAATTCGCGAAAGCGGTGGAGGGCCCCACGGCGGTCACGCCCGGTTTCGTCAAGGCCGCGGCCAGGGCCTGCGGCGCGTACCTCACTTCGACCTCATCCTCCGCGGGCGCGGAGTCGCTCGCGGACGGCATCGCGCTCGCGGCCCGGCTGGTTGGCGAGGAGCCCGAGGCAAGCCTGCGTGCGGCCGCGGCGTACTTCGCCGCCGGTCAGAACGAGCAGGCCCGGTGCGCCGTGCTCGGTGCGTGGGGATCGCTGCGGCTGTCCGGGCGCGCGTGCGACACCGATCCGCTGCCGTTCATCATGGGTGAGGTGGAAGTGGGCGCACCGGGGCCGATGGCGCTGGGCCGTGTGGCGGCCGGCATCGCGCTGGCGTGGGCGACCGCGCCCACCGACACAGTTCACTACTTGCGCGAGGACCTGCTCGACGACCTCTCGCACGCGGGCTGGCTGCGGAGCCGTCCGGCCGACGTCGAACTGCTCAAGCGCGTCATCGAGGCCCTTGAGAAGCGGTCCGAAATGCGGATGCAGGCGGCTTGACCCGGAGAGGGCTCGGCCCTCAACCCTGAACGTCCAGGCGGGGACGGTCCTCCGGCGGCATCTTCTGCTGCGGCCGGTAGTGGTCCTGCTTCTGGCGGTCCTCGTCGGTCTCTTCGTGGGCGTTGCCGCTGAGGCCGCGGACGGCGTCGTCGGCCTCGGCGGTCTGCACCTCAAGGTCGAGCCGGTCGCCATCGCGTGGACGCCGGACGGATTGGGCCTTCGTACGTTCGCCGCGCGTGGACGCCCGCTCGGCCTGGGAGAGGCCGGCGATCGACTGCACCACGGGCGTGCCGAAGAGGCTCATACCGGGGCATCGGCCGCGCAACGAGCGGGGCTTCAGCATTTCCTACAGATAGGGGTTATTTGACCGGAACGGGCCGCCGGTGGGGTGCGGGGGAGGGGTAGGGGGCGAGGTTGGGTTCGGGGCGCTCGCGGCCATGCCGACCGGCGGCCGATAGGCTGTGCACCGTGAGCCCCCGTGCCAAGCAAGACCCCCTCAACCGCGAGGCCCAGCGGATGGGCTGGCTGTATGCCACGGCGATCAACTTCGCGGCGACGGTTGGCGTGTTCACGGGCTTGGGCTACCTGCTTGATCGCTGGTTGAAAACCGACCCGTGGTTCCTGATCGGCGGGCTGGTGCTAGGGCTGGTGGGCGGCACGATCAAGTTCGTCCGGGACGGGCTGGCGCTGAACCGAGAGACCGCGGCCCATATCCGGGGCAAGCACAACTGGAACAAGGTGGACGAGGGCGAGGACTGGCCACCCGAGGGGGGCGGGAAGTAGCGGTTCGACGGGTTGGTTGGCGGTTGAAGGACTCGCCGAACCCGGGTGGCCGCCCTATCCTTTGGCCCTAATTTTGGACCCCTCCCGCGTGACGACAGCGGGCCGTGGGGTATCGTTGCCGCCGGATGGGCAGGCCCGAACGCCTTTCGACCAGACACGCGTGATGACCACCGATCGTGCGACAGCCTCCGCCCCCGCCTCGCCCGTGGCGAGCGCGGCGACGCTGGCGCCGATGATGCTCGCGTCGGTGATGGTTGGTGTGGCGGTGGCGATCGGCGTGGCGAATCTGCGGGGTTGGAGCCCGGGGGCTGGCGGGATGGGCGTGGAAGAATCGGCCGTCGCGGGAGCGGCGGGCGTGGGGCTGGGGGCGGTGCTCGGGCTGGCAATTCTTTGGCCGGCGTCGAGCCGCGTGGTGCAGAAACTGGGCTTGATGGTGCTCGCGGCGTCCACCGTGCGGATGCTCGCCTCGCTGAGCGCGGTCGTCGCCGTGCTGTTCCTGGCCTCGCCCGAGGTCTACACGTTCCTGACGGCGCTGTGCGTCGCGTTTGTGATGTGCCTGGCGGTCGAGAGCGCGTGGGCGGTCTCGGCGCTTCGACGCGACCACGCACGCCATCTTGCTCCCCGACCCAACCCGACCCTCACTCCCGGAGCCGTCGCCCGATGATGCTCGCTTCGCTCTTCACGCTGGCGCAGGCCAACCCCGTCGACCACGTGGTGAACCAGCCGTTCTACGTCACGCCGTCGGGCTGGTGGCTGTGGTCGGCGCACGTGGGCAACCTCGTGCTGGCCGGACTGCTCACGCTGCTGATCGTGCTGTACACGGCCTCGAAGGTCAAGACCGGGCCGGAGTCGCAGGGGACCAACCGCTACCTGACTCGGGGCACGTTCGCGCACATGGTCGAGGTGATGTGCGTGTACCTCCGCGAGGCCACCGTGCGACCGCTGCTGGGAAGCCGCACCGATCGGTTCATGCCGTTCCTGTGGACGCTGTTCATCTTCATCCTGATCAATAACCTGCTGGGGCTGGTGCCCATCGCGGACGCGATGCACCTGGTCAACGGCGACTGGCACGCCTCGCACCGCACACCGTTCGGCGCGACGGCGACTCAGAACATCTTCGTGACGGCGGCGTTGGCGATCGTGTGCGCCGTGGTGATCAACATTGCCGGGCTGCGCGAGCTGGGCGTCGGTGGGTACGTCAAGCACCTGACGGCTGGCACCCCGCCGTACCTCTGGGCGTTGATGATCCCCATCGAGATCGTCGGCACGGCGGTCAAGCCGGTCGCGCTGGCGCTGCGTCTGTTCGCCAACATGACCGCGGGCCACATCCTGGTGGCGGTGCTGTTCAGCTTCGCCGTGACCGGGCTCGGTCTGCTCTCCAAGGGCGGGCTGCTGGCGGTCGCGGGCCCGGTCATCACCGTCGCGTCGGCGGTCTTCGCCGTCGGCGTCTACTTCCTGGAACTGCTCGTCGCGTTCATCCAGGCGTTCGTGTTCATGTTCCTCACCGTTGTGTTCATCGCACAGCTCAGCCACCATCATGACCACGAGCATGATGAGGCTCACGGCCACGAGCACGCCCATGCACCCGCCCACGCCCACTGAGGCGCCCCGGGCCGCGTGAATAACGGGCCGTATCCCCGCCCCCGGCGACGGGCGCGGACCATCCAAACACTCGCGGAAGTTTCGAGAAAGGTGGAATCGGAAATGAAGATCAGCAAGTTCCTCGTCAGCGCGATCACGATCGGCGCGGTACCGGCCATGGCGATGGCCCAGGCCGCGGCCGAGGGTCGCACGATCGGTCACGGTCTGGGCGCCGTCGGCGCGGGTCTGGCCGTCATCGGCGGCGGCATCGGCATCGGCCTTGTCGGCAAGGGCGCGGTCGAGGGCATCGCCCGCCAGCCCGAGGCCGCGGGCCCGATCGGCACGAACATGATCCTCGCGGCCGCGCTGGTCGAGGGTGTGGCGCTGTTCGCCATCGTCGTCGGCCTCCTGGTCGGCTTCATCAAGTGATCCAACGCACGCGGGCGTCCGGCCAACGCCGGACGCCCAGCTTTCGACTCCCGCATCCGTACGGCTCCACCTCAAAGCCTTCAAGGCTCGACCGAGAGACCCCGCCCATGAACACCCGACTTACTGCTCCCCGCTCGCTCCGGCTGCTGGCCATCGCGTTGATGCTGCTGGCGATGGGGGCCTTCGGCGCCCGCTCGGCGATGGCCCAGGCCCACGACGACCACTCGCACGGCGCCGCGCCGATCGAGTCGGTCGGGCACGCGGACGCGGCCCACGGTGGCCACGAGGCGCCCGCGGGCGTGCTGCCCACCGTGAAGCAGGGCGTCGCCCCGATGGTCGTCTCGCTGGTGGTGTTCGGGCTCGTGCTCGCGGTGCTGAGCGCGACCGGATGGCCGAAGATCGTCAAGGGCCTCAAGGACCGCGAGGACAAGATCCGCAACGAGATCGAGGCCGCGGAGCGGGCCCAGAAGCAGGCCAAGGCCGCGTTGCAGGAGTACGAGAGCAACCTCTCGCAGGCCCGCGCCGAGGCGCAGCGGATGCTCGACGAGACCAAGGCCCAGCAGCAGGCGCTCGCGGCCGACCTGAAAGCCAAGGCCGAGGTCGAGCTCAACGCGATGCGGGAGAAGGCCAAGCGCGACATCGACACCGCCAAGCGGGCGGCGATCGACGAGATCTACGGGCAGGCCGCCAGCGCCGCGACGGCGATGGCCGCGAAGATCCTCAAGCGAGAGATCGGCTCGCACGATCAGCAGCGGCTGATCCAGGAGAGCCTTGGCGAGCTGCAGACAGCGGTTGCTCGGAACAACTGAGGCATCGAGTTCGTGATCCCTTGTTTCACTGGCCGTTGAGCGGAGCCGACCACCCATGCCCCTGACCCAATCACTCCCCGACGCTCTCGCCCGCCTCTACGCCGCCAGCCTCTTCGAGCTGGCCCAGGCCGACGGCGGGCAGGCGCGCATCGAAGAGGTATCCGACGAGCTGGAGTCGATCCTCGGCCTGGCCCAGAGCGACTTCGCGTTCGGCGAGTTTCTCGCCAGCCGCATCCTCGCGGTCGAGGCCCGCTCGGCGTCGATCAAGCGGATCTTCACGGGGCGCGTCAGCGATCTGACGCTGCGGTTCCTGCTCGTGCTCAACGAGAAGGAGCGGCTGAGCCGCCTGCCTTCCATTGCCGCGGCGTACGACGAGATGGTTCAGCGGGTGTTCGGGCGGGTAGAGGTGGACGTGTACACGGCCGCGCCGCTGGACTCCGCCGAGGTCGGGATGATCAAGGCGCGGCTGCAGACGGTGCTGAGCAAGGAGCCGGTTCTGCACGCGTACGTCGAGCCGGCGATGATCGGGGGCATCAAGCTGCAGATCGGCGATCAGCTCATCGACGCCAGCGTGTCGAGCGGGCTGCGCCGGCTTCGTGACCAGATCGGCACGCACGGGTTGGCGGAGATTCGGGCGCGGGCCGATCGGATGATCGACTAACGGGGGGCGGCTTGGCGGGGGAGTAGGGGCGGGGGGAGGGGGGGACCGCCGTCGCGCTACGCTCCGATCGGTCGCCGCTCTGAGCGACGCGCCGATCCAGTCCTTCACGCGGAGGCCGCCGTGTCAAAGAAGACAGTTACGCAGATCGACGTGGCGGGCAAGCGCGTGCTCATCCGCGTGGACTTCAACGTGCCGATCGAGGACGGCAAGATCACCGACGACCGGCGGATCCGTATGGCGGCACCGACGATCAAGAGCGTGATCGAACGGGGCGGCCGAGCGGTGCTCATGTCGCACCTGGGCCGGCCCGAAGGCAAGGGCTACGAAGCGAGCGAGAGCCTCAAGCCGTGCGCCGTCCGATTGGGTGAGTTGATGGGCAAGCCCGTGGGTTTCCCCTCGAACGACCCCACCGACGCGGCCGCCGCGGGCGCGGTCAACGCCATGAAGAACGGCGAGGTGGTCCTGCTCGACAACCTGCGGTTCAACAAGGGGGAGAAGAAGGGCGACCCGGCCTTTGCCGCGAAACTGGCGGCGCTGGGCGACATCTACGTCAACGACGCGTTCGGCACGTGCCACCGTGAGGACGCCTCGATGTACGCTGTGCCGCTGGCGATGGCGGGCAAGCCGCGCGTGGTCGGCCTGCTGGTGGAGAAGGAGCTCAAGTACCTCTCATCGGCGCTCGCGAGCCCGGCCAAGCCCTACATCGTGGTGATGGGCGGCGCGAAGGTGAGCGACAAGCTGCCGATGATCGAGGAGGTGCTCAGGAAGGCCGACCAGGTGCTGGTCGGCGGCGCGATGGCTTACACCTTCCTGGCGGCCATGAAGCGTCAGGTTGGCTCCAGCCGTGTCGAAGGGGAGATGCTCGGCGAGGCGAACCGGATCATCGACCTGGCGCTAAGACTCAAGAGCGAGCTCGTGCTCCCGAAGGACCACGTCTGCGGCACGGTGTTCGAGGAATCCGGCGGCGACATCGCGACGTTCACCACCGACGAGGGCATCAAGCCGGGCTACATGGGCCTGGACATCGGGCCCAGGACGCAGGCCGACTTCGGCGCGCGGCTGAGCCGTGCCAAGACCGTTGTGTGGAACGGACCGATGGGCGTGTTCGAGTGGCCGGCGTTCGCCGTGGGCACGCGGATGATCGCCAATGCGATCGTGGAAGCGACGCGGGCCGGCGCGATCTCGATCGTCGGTGGCGGCGACTCGGCCGCGGCCGCGGAGCAGTTCGGGCTCGCGGAGAAGTTCAGCCACGTCTCCACCGGCGGCGGCGCGAGCCTGGAGATGCTCGCGGGCAAGCCGTTCAAGACGGTCGAGGTCCTCGACAACGCCTGAGGTCGCTTTCGGAACTGATGACCACCCCCTCGGTCCAGCGTCGGTCGGGCGGCACGTCGTGGTGGATCGACCTCGCGCTGCTCGCGGCGCTTTCGGCGGTGTTCTACATGCCCGGGCTCGACCGTCACGGCGTGACCAACTGGCAGGAGGCCAAGCGGCTGATGGTCGCGCGCGATATGCAGCACCTCGTGCACGTCGCGGTGAGCCCGACCCAGCGGCTGGGCGCATGGCTGGTGCCGACGGCCAACGGCCAGCCGTACCTGGCCAAGCCGCCGGTGGTGTACTGGGTGCAGTTGGCCCTGGCCGAACCGTTCGGCCAGCGTGTTGAGCTGTGGCACCTGCGGTTGGCGGTGGCGCTGGGGGGCATCGCGAGCGTGATGGCGGCGTACGTGCTGGGGCGGGTGCTCTTTGCGCAGGAGGATGGCGCGAGGTCGATCGCCCTCTGGTCTGGGTTGCTGCTGGCGACCGGCATCCTCTCGACGCGAAGCGCACGGATCGGGGAGCTGGACGTGTTCCTGATGCCGCTTTGCACGCTGGCGATCGCGTGCGCGGTGGTCGCGTGGCGGAGTTTTCGTGAGCGGTCACGAACCAGTTGGCCGGCGGTCCTTGGGGCGACGCTGTTCACCGCGCTGGCCGTGCTCACCAAGGACACGGCGGTGATGATCGTCGGATTCGGCGGGTTCGCCGCGGTGGTGCTCTATCACGCGCGGGAGCCGCGACCTGGGGCGAACCGCTGGCGGACGGCCCTGGCCGCGTTCGTGGGTGTGGGTGCGACGATCGCGGCGCTCCTGAACGCGGGCGGCGCGGTGGATGTGCTTGGGGGGGCGATCGTCGGGATCGGGTGCTTCGTGCTTGTGGATGCGTTCCTGCCGGCGCTCGCGGTGGACAGATCGGTGCGGATTGTTCGCGCGATGGCCCGCATCCACCCGCTGATTGTGCTCGGCGTGCCCGTGCTGCTGCGGCTGGGCTGGGCGATGTGGGTCGATCGGTTGGTCGGCGCGGGTACGGCCGAGTCGCTGGGCAAGGCCGAGGTCGAGGACAACGTTCGTCTGTTCGTGGCCGAGGCTCCGATCAACAACCTTGAGGCCCTCGCCTACGGCGTGGGGTTCGGCTCGGCCGCGGCGATTGGCGTGCTGGTGTGGGCCGTGCGCCGGCGCGGGGCCCGATGGACGCCCGCGTGGACCCACCTGATCGCGTGGATCGGGCTGGGGTTGCTCGCGTTCAGCGTGCTGGGCAAGGGCGTGCCGCGCTACCTGACGCCGGTGTGGCCGGGGGTCGCGATCGTGGGCGGGTGGGGGGTCTATCACGGACTGCGGTGGTTACGGCTGCGGGGAGGGACGCACACACTCAGGGCGGCGGTCGCGGGCGGGCTGATCGTCTTTGGGCTCGCGCAGACCGCGTGGTACGGCTACGGGCGAGAGGCGGGCGCGAGCGAGCGGAGCCCGAAGGCTTTCGCTCAGGCCGTTCGGAGCGAGATGGACGTGCGCGAGCGTACGAGAGTGTTCAGTTTCGAGTTCGCTACGCCCGCGCTGGACTATTACTTCGGTTATCGCGTGCGGGCGCTGGGCGACCCGCGAGTGAACTCGACGATGGCGGGCGGCGTGCCGTGGACGCTCGAACGGCTGCACCGGTTCCTCTCGGCGAGCGTGCGACCGCGTCGGTCGGCGATCCTGCTCGTGCGAGACCAAGCGGTCGCGGGGATCGACCCGACGCCCGCTTGCGATCGGCTGCGCGCGGCCGGGTTCATGCTCGACGAGATCGAGTTACCTGAATCGGCCCGGTACGAGATCGACCGTGGCCGGACGTTCGTCCACGCATACCGCGCGACGGTCCCGAGTAAGGCGGGTGGCGATGCCCGCCCTGACGACGACGAAGTGCCCAGCGACTGACGATGGAGCGAGGCCGCCGCGAGGTCTTCGAGGTTTGCGGTCGGCGAGTCGGGCGGGCGACTCAGGTCCGACCGAACCGCTTTTCCAGTTCGCGGATGGTCAGGCGGATGCTGGTGGGCCGCCCGTGCGGGCAGTTGCTGGAGCGTTCGACCGTCTCGCGGAAGCGGAGCAGGTCGCGAATCTCGGTTTCGCTGAGGCGGTCGCCGGCCTTGATCGCAGCCTTGCACGCCATCATGTCGAGCACCTCGTGCAGGGCTTCCTCTCCGCCCGGCGCGAAGCCGTCGGTCTCGGCCCGCTCAAAGAGCGGCATGAGGAACTCGGCAGGCTCGACGTTGCGGTCGAAGAGGAACGTGGGGAATGCGTGCACCGCCACCGAGCGCGGTCCGATGGGTTCGACGCTCACACCGATGCGTGAGAGGATCGGCCCGAGCTCGGAAAGGCGGGCAATCTGTGAGGGCGAGAGGTCGAGCGTGACGGGCATGAGCAGCCGCTGGCTCTCCAGCGCGCCCGCTCCGCACTCTTCGGACGCGATGCGGGTGAGCAGGGCCTCAAACATGACCCGCTCGTGCAGCGCGTGCTGATCGACGATGAGCAGGCCCTGCTCATCCTGCGTGACGACGAACGAGTTGTGGACCTGGATCAGCCGATCGGTCGGGCGGTTGTCGATGAGTGAGGGATCGGCGGTCGCCGCGGACGGCTCCGCAATGGCGGCCGGTGGGGGGGAAAACCCGGGTTCCGAGCCGATCGACGCGGGCCCGCCGTTGGCGCCGGGCGGTGATTCGCTCAGGGCCCGCTTGAGCTCGGAATACGAGACCGGCTCGGGCGCGGGCCTGCGGCTGAGAAACTCGACGAACGCGGCGGGCGGGACCGGTGCGGAGGGAGATGTGCTCTGCTGTTGGTTCCATGCGAATCGGGAAGGGGCGGCCGCACCGTCGCCGCGACCGAACCACGCCGCCCCGCCCACCCTTTCCCCCCCCCCGCCCGGCGATGAGACCACGGGCGTGAGGTCGGCGGCTCGGAGCGACTCTCGCACCGCCCGCAGTACCGCGCCGTGCACCATCGATTGGTCGCGGAAGCGGACTTCGGCCTTGGCGGGGTGGACGTTGACGTCGACCGCGCCGGGGTCCATCTCGATCATGACAACCGCCGTCGGGTAGCGGCCGGGCTCGATCAGGCCGCGGTAGGCCTCGCGAACGGCGTGCTGGAGCGTCTTGTCGCGCACGGCTCGCCCGTTGAGGTAGAGGTGCTGAGCCTTGGCGGTGGCGCGGGCGATTTCGGGCAGGCCGACCATGCCCCAGAGCGTCAGGCCGCGGGCGTCGTCGAACCGGTCGGCGGAGACTTCCAGGAGTTGGGGCGCGAGTTCCTTGCCCAATCCCTCGACCACGCGCTGACGCGGCGATTGCCCGGGCGCGAGGTCGAGCACCACCCGGCCGTCGCATACGACGGTGAATCCGATGGCCGGGTGGGCCAGGGCGATGGTGAGCGCGATGTCCACGCAATGGCCCTGCTCGGTCGCGGGCGTGCGAAGGAACTTTCGACGCGCGGGTGTGTTGAAAAACAGATTGCGGACGCTGACCTGCGTGCCCACCGGGCCCGCCGCGGGGCGAACCGGCTGTGTGGCGTCGCCCTCGGCGGCGATCTCGGCCGCGGCGGCCTGGTCGGCGGTGCGGGAGCAGATCGTCACCCGCGCGACGCTGGTGATGCTGGCTAGGGCCTCGCCCCGGAAACCCATGGTGGCGATCCGGTCAAGGTCGGCGGCCTCGCGGATCTTGCTGGTGGCGTGCGGGGCCAGGGCCAGCGGCAGGTCGGACTCGGGGATGCCGCCGCCGTCGTCGGTGATGCGGATAAGCTCGATCCCGCCCTGTTCGAGCTCGACGCGGATTGAGCGGGCACCGGCATCGATGCAGTTCTCGACGAGCTCCTTGACGACGCTCGCAGGGCGCTCAACCACCTCGCCGGCGGCGATCTGGTTGACCAGGAGCGCGTCGAGCGGACGGATCGCCGGGCGCGGGCGCGCTGGGGCGAGGGGCACGGGTGGGGTCTGAGTCTCCATCCGCGGCAAGTGTAGGGGTCGGAGGCTGAGGCCCCGCCATCCGACAGGCGGCCGGACGAGGTAGACTGATCGCATGGCCGACACAATTTTCACAAGGATCATCCGGGGCGAGGTCCCCTGCCACAAAGTCTACGAGGACGACCAGGTCTTCGCGTTTCTCGACATCGGGCCGCTCTCGCGGGGGCACACGCTGGTCGTTCCCAAGGAACCCGCGGCGACGATCGACCAACTGTCGGACGACGCCGCCGCGGCCGTCGGGCGGGTGCTGCCGCGAATCAGCCGGGCGGTGATGCGGGCAACGGGCGCGACGGCGTACAACGTGCTGCAGAACAACGGAGCTCTGGCGCACCAGGCGGTGGACCACGTGCATTTCCACATCATCCCGAAGTTCGCCGACGGGAGCGGGCTTGGGATCAAGTGGGGGGCCGGGAAGCTGGACGGGGAAGAGGGAAAGAACCTGGCCGCGAAGATCGGGGCGGGGTTGTGAAGCCGTGTCAAACCGGTCTACGTTCACATGGTGCATGACAACTGACGGCCGGCATCGAGATCGTTTCGAGCATGGCAGGCACAAAGCAGAATCCTCCTGATCCTCTCCTGACCTTTGATGGATTTGCGGGAGAGTTGTCGGAGTCGATCGGGCGCGTGGATGCGGCCCTCACCGAATTTCGAACACTCAAGGACGCGGGACGAATCCTCCCCAACTCGGTCGAAGCCCTCCGCGTGGAGCTCACCTACCACTCGAACGCGATCGAGGGCAGCACGCTTTCGCTCCGCGAGACCCAGCTCGTGATCGAGGGCCACGCTCCCACGAGCGGCAAGACCCTCCGTGAGATCTACGAGGCGAGAAACCACGATCGGGCGTTGCGGACCATAGAGGGATGGGCCGAGCAGAGGGTGGGGGGGTGGGGGGGGAAGGGAGGCGCCCCTGACGGAGCAAGACCTGCTCGACGTTCACGTGCACATGCTTGCAGACATCGACCCCAGGTCTGCGGGAAGATTCCGAAGCGATCGTGTGCTCATTAAGGGGACGCGGTTTATCCCGCCGGGGAGCCACAGGTTCGGAGTATTCCTACCGAAGATGTTGGAGCTCGCCAATCGCTCCGGCGTCCACTCCGCGATCCAGGCCGCGGAGCTCCATCACAACCTTGTCGCCATCCACCCATTCTCCGATGGGAACGGTCGGACGGCGAGGCTGCTGATGAACTATCACCGCCTTCGCCGCGGCTATCCGCACGCCCTTGTCGAGGTCGAGAAGCGTGCGGAGTACCTCGGCGCGCTAGGGGACGCCAACGCCGGGAAGGGCGCGAGGTTCGCGTCGTTCGTGCTCACGAGCGTGGAGTCGTCCATCCGCCGGCTCATCGGTGAAAACTGAAGGCTATCCGGATCGGGGCTTCAGACCATGTCTAGCCCCATGTCGAGGCTCACGGCCTGGTGGGTGAGTCCACCGATGCTGATCAGGTCGACGCCGGTCTGGGCGATGGCCCGCACGGTGATCTCGTTCACGCCGCCGGAGGCTTCGAGCAGGATGGGCAAACCGGCCGTGTCGCGCAGACGGACCGCCTCGCGGAGGTCGTCAACAGTCATGTTGTCGAGGAGAACGATGTCCACGCCGCAGCCGCCCGCATCGAGGATGGCTTTGAGTTGATCGAGGCGATCGACCTCGCACTCGATGAACGAGAGGTCGGCTCGGTGCTCGGCAGCGATCGCGCGGGCCTTGTCCGCGGCTGCGGCGACCACGTGGGCCACACGCCCGATAGTCACACCGGCGAGGTGGTTGTCCTTGATGAGCACCGCGTCGTAGAGGCCCAGGCGGTGGGCGTGTCCGCCGCCGCAACGCACGGCGTACTTCTCGAACGCTCGCAGGCCGGGCGTGGTCTTGCGCGTGTCGAGAGTCCGGGCCCGTGTGCCGCGGGTGAGGTGCACAAAGGCCGCGGTGCGTGTGGCCACGCCGCTGAGGCGGCCGACGAGGTTCAGGAGCGTTCGCTCGACCGCGAGCAGGGCACGCACACGCCCGTGGAGTGTGGCGACCACCGTGCCGGGCTCTACCGAGCAACCGTCGGCGGCGATGATGTTGGTTTCGATGAGTTGCCCCGTGCCGAAGACGTCGAGCAGTTCGGGAATGAACCGAAGGCCGGCGATCACCCCGCCCTGGCGAGCCACGAGCGAGGCGCTCCCGGTGGCCTTTTCGTCGATGATCGTGCGCGAGGTGACATCGCCGACACCGCCCGGGGGCGGCGGGCCGAGGTCCTCGTCCCGGGCCAGTTCGAGCAGGCGACGGACGTGGCCATCGGCGGTGATGCGCTCGTAGAACGCGTCGAGTGTGAGGGCTTCGGGGGCTGGCACGGGGGATGGTACGGGCGGGCTGCGGGGTTGGGGAATAGAAGTGGTGCGGGCGGCGGCCCTTCGCGTACGCCCCGGCGTCGTCATACTGTTGGCGGCACTTTTCAGGAGCGCACGCATGGGTTTGCTTGACGGCAGAACGGGATTGGTGGTCGGCATCGCCAACGAGCGGTCGTACGCGTGGCACATCGCCAAGAGCCTGACGGACCACGGGGCCCGGTGCGCCTTCACGCACCTGCCGGGCGAGAAGAACGAACGCCGTACCCGCCGCGCGGTCGACGAGATCGGAATCAAGGACCCGTGGCTCGTGCCGATGGACGCCGGGAGCGACGCGGACATCGACTCGGTGTTCGGGCAATACTCCGGGAAGTTCGACCACATGCACTTCCTGGTGCACTCGATCGCGTTCGCCGAGCGCGAGTGGCTTAGCCCGGGGAAGTTCACCGCGACGCCGCGCGCGGCGTACCTGCAGGCGATCGATATCTCGGCATACACGCTGCTGGCGGTGGCCCGCCGGGCCCAGCCGATCATGGCCCGCTCGGGCGGCGGGTCGATCATGTGCATGAGTTATTACGGCGGCGAGAAGGTCGTGCCCGGCTACAACGTCATGGGCGTGGCCAAGGCCGCGCTGGAATCCACCGCGAGGTACCTTGCGTGGGAGCTCGGCCCGGACAAGGTCCGCGTGAACACGATCTCGGGCGGCTATCTGCGCACGCTGGCGTCGAGCGCGGTGGGCGGGGCCGAGGCGATGCTTGAGGCCAACACGCAGAAGGCCCCGCTTCGACGCAACGTCGAGGGCGAGGACGTCGGACGCACGGCGGTCTATCTCGCCAGCGACCTGGCTTCCGGCGTTACCGGCGAGACGATCTACGTGGACTGTGGGGTCAGCACGGTGGGGTTGTAGCGGCCGGTTCGGCTCTGCGAGCGCGGGCGGCGAGAAGATCGGGTGGATTTCACACGCTGCTTCGCGACTGTCTCGCGAACGGCTGCCTCTTTTACCCTCCCCCCGGCCCCCTCCCTCTGGGAGGGAGAGTTACAGCCCAAGTTTCTTGTGGGCGAAGGTCATGGCGGTGGAAACAGCCTCTTTCACCTTGCCGACCTGCGTGCCGCCGCCCTGCGCGGCCTCGGGGCGACCCCCGCCCTTGCCGCCGAGAATCGCGGCCGTCTCTCTCACCCAGTCACCCGCGCTCAGGCCGCGCCCGACCAGCAACGGCGGGACCGCGGCCATCACTGCCACCGTGCCGCCCGCGGCATCGGGCGCCAGCAGCATCACGGCGGACTTGGGACAGGTCTGAGCGACCGTGTTGAGCGCGGCCTGGAGGGCCTTGCGGTCGTCGCCGACGTCGATCGTGTTCACCACCACGGTCGAGCCCGCAGTGACCGCGGATTGCGCGATCTGCCGGGCCACGCCCGCGGCCTCGGCGGCCTTGGCGTTGGAAGCGGCCTTCTGCTCGCCCTTGACGCGTTCCTGCAGCGAGGTGACGGCGGCCCGCAGCTCGGCCTTGCGGACCGCGGGAATGGTCATGGTCTCCATCTCCGAGACCAGCTCGCCCACCTCGGCGGCGAGGGCCGCACCCGAGAGCTTGGCGGCGGCCGCGAAGCGCGCGGCGAGCCCCTCGGCCGAGGCGATCGACGCCTGGGCGGGCACGCCGGTGAGCGCCGTGATGCGACGGATGCCTTTGGCCACCGCCTCCTCGGCGGTGAGAACGAAGCGTCCGATCTCGCGAGTGGAACCAACGTGCGTGCCGCCGCAGAACTCGATGCTGTAGCGTTGCCACTCGGCCTTGGGCTTCTCCAGGAGCGTCGCCACGGGCTGCCCGATCGAGACCACTCGCACGGGGTCGGGGTAGGTCTCGCCGAACACCGCCCGCAGGCCCGTGATGCCCTTGGCCAGGAACAGCGGGGCCGAATCGGCGTAGACCTTCAGATCGTGGCGGATGGATTCGAGCACGTGCTGCTCGACCCGGGCAAGCTCGTCCGCGCCGAGGGCCCGCCCGTGGCTGAAATCGAACCGGAGCCGGTCGGCGGCGACGAGCGAGCCCTTCTGGTCGAGCCCCTCGCCGAGCACGTCGCGCAAGGCGAGGTTGAGCAGGTGTGTGGCGGTGTGGTTGCCCGCGACGGCGTGGCGCCGGTGGCTATCAACGTGCGTGAGCACGTCGTCGCCCACGCGCAGCTCGCCGCGTGTCACGCGACCGATGTGCAGCACGTAGCCGCCGAATGACCGGACCTCTTCCACGCGGAACTCTCCGCCCTGACCTTCGTGCAGCGAGTGGCCGGTGCGGGACTCACGGGTGACGTTGAGGCGACCGTGGTCGGCCTCCTGCCCGCCCATCTCGGCGTAGAAGCTGGATTTGTCGAGGATGATCGCCACGGGCTGGCCGACCTTGGAAGTGCCCAGGCGCGTGTGCTCGTCGAAGTTGCTTCCGTTCCAGATCGCCTTGATCTGGGCCCGCACCTGGCGGCCGTGGAACTTCTCGTGGTCGTCGGTGCGCACGACGCCGAGTTTTTCGAGCTGCGCGATGTTCTCCGGCTGGAGGACCATCGGGCCGCCACCGGAACCAGCTCCCCCGCCCAGCCCGGCGAACTTGGTGCCCGACCCGGCGCGGGCCTTCTCGCGGGCCTGTTCCATGAGCGTCTGGTATCCGGGCTCGTCGACGCGCACGCCGCGCTCCTCGGCCATCTGCATCGTGAGGTCGATCGGGAAGCCGTAGGTATCGTGGAGCTTGAACGCGTCGGCGGCGGAGATCACGGCGAAGTCTTTCTCGCCGCCCCCGGCCTGCCGGGCGGCCATCGCGCGAGACGCGGCCTCGTCGAAGAGCTTGAGCCCGCGGTCGAGCGTGCGCCCGAAGCTCTCTTCCTCGTTTTTGATCACCGCGGCGACGCGCTGGGGGTCCTTTCGGAGTTCCGGGAAAAACTCGCCGAAATGCTCAACGACCGTCGGCACAAGTTTGGCGAAAAAGCCCGAGTCCAGCCCGAGCGTCTGGCGCCCGTACCGCACGGCGCGGCGAAGGATGCGCCGCAGCACGTAGCCGCGCCCCTCGTTGCTCGGCGTCGCGCCGTCGGTGATGGCGAACGTGAGCGTGCGGATGTGGTCGGCGATGACGCGGAAGGCGGTGTCGGCGTGGTCCTTGTCCGACGCGCCGAGCTTGCCGCGGTAGGTGTGGCGTCCCTTGGTAAGCCGCTCGATCTCGGCGAAGATCGGCAGGAACACGTCGGTGTCGTAGTTGCTGCGCTTGCCTTGCATCACCGAGACGAGCCGCTCCAGGCCCATGCCCGTGTCAACATGCCGCGCCGGCAGCGGGTTGAGCGTCGCTGCGTCGATCCGGTTGAACTGGATGAAGACGTTGTTCCAGATCTCGATGACGTCCGGGTCGCCGGTGTTGACGATGCCCGCGGCGTTGCGGTTGCCCAGACGGTCGAAGTGGATCTCGGTGCACGGGCCGCACGGGCCGGTTTCGCCCATCTCCCAGAAGTTGTCCTTCATGTTGCCCGGCAGGACGTGGCTCTCGGGCAGAAACTTGAGCCAGAGCCGGCGCGAATCCTCGTCGGGCTCAAGGCCCAGCTCCGGCTCGCCCTTGAAATATGTCGCGTACAGGCGATCGGCCGGGATGCCGTACACCTTTGTGAGCAACTCGAACGACCACGTGATCGCCTCGGCCTTGAAATAGTCGCCGAAGGACCAGTTGCCGAGCATCTCAAAGAACGTGTGGTGGTAGGTGTCCTTGCCGACGTCCTCAAGGTCGTTGTGCTTGCCGCCGGCGCGGATGCACTTTTGACTGTTGACCGCCCGCTTGAGCCCGTGCAGGGCGTCGCCGGGTTTGGTCTGGCCCAGGAACACCGGCTTGAACTGGTTCATGCCCGCGTTGGTGAAGAGCAGGGTCGGGTCGTCCACGGGGACGGCGGGCGAGGACGGGACAAAGGTGTGCCCGTCCGCGGCCGACGGTCTGGCCTTGAAGAACTCGATGAACGTGCTTCGGACGCGGTTGGCGGTCCAGTGATGGGGGTTCGGGAAGGGCGGGTGCGGCTGCGCCGAGGCCGGGAGGCCGGAAGTAGTGGGGGGAGAAGAGGGGGAGGGGGGGATGGTGGAAGGACTGTTCGGCATGGATAGGGATGGTACGGCTTGGGCGGCGGCACGTATTCAAGCGCTTGTGGACTCCCCGGCGGCGGGGCTGGATGAGGAGGGGGGGGGAGGGTTGGAGGGGGGGGGGGGCGCGGGAGCGGGTTCGGCCTGCACTGGTGAAAGAAGTGGACCGTACATCGCCGGAGCGGGATCAACAACACCACAGGCGGCCGTGGGCCGATTGCGGCGACCGTGGTCAAACGTTATATTGATCTCGATGGGCGAAGGCCGTTTGGCCGGGCTGCCTTCGAGGTTGGTTGTACATCCCGCGTGGAGGCTCGAACGTGACGACCGTTCCAGCAAAGACCTGTCAGATCTGCAAGCAGGACTGCTCGAAGAAACCCCGCATCAAGGATGCACAGGGACGGTACTTTTGCGAAGCCTGCGTGGCGCAAAGGAAGGCGGAGGCCGCTCTGTTGGCGGGCGCCGATCCAAAGCCGGGGCCGGAATCGCGGAGCACGCCGGGGCAACGGCCCAGGCCCGCGGTTCCGGCGGATGCCCCGTTGGCTTTGGACGATGCGGAGTCGCCCCCGCTCTCGGCCGATTTCTGGGACGCCCCGTCGAGTTCCGCGCCCAACCCGGCGGAGGGCGTGCCGACGGTCCGATGCGGCTCGTGCGGGGCGCCGATGATGGGTAGCGCCGTGGTCTGCACCCTCTGCGGCTACAACTCGCAGACCGGGAAGAAGTTGAAGATCAAGACGGGTTCCGACGGCGGCGTAACGGTCGGGAGCGTCGCGGCGGGCGCCGGAAGAAGCTCGTTTCGCCTGGGGCTGTGGCTGCTGGGCGGAGGTATCGCCGGGGCCATCGGCCTGACCATATGGATTGCGATCGCGTGGTACGTGGGAAAGGAGTATGGCTTTGTCGCGCTCGGAGTGGGGGCGCTCGTCGGGGGGGGCGTGGCGATCACCGGCCAGAATCACTTGAACGCCATCAGCGGCATAATCGCGGCGGGTATCGCCTTCTTCTGCGTCGCGGGGTGGAAGATCGCGGCGTATCTGCTGCTCTCCGCCGCCGTGAGCGCCGCGCCCGCGCTCACCGTATCGACCGTGGAATCCGATCTCAACGGTCCCGACGGCGATGCGATCGCGATGGAGTATTACGTCTTCGACGTGGCCGCGGAGATGGAAGCGAAAGGAAGACAGAACGTCTGGCCAAAGTATCTGGAGAACGCAGAGATCGAGGAGCGACGCGGGGCGGCAATGGAGGAGTATCCCGTAATCGTCCAGAACGAAACCAAGGCGCGTTGGGCCAAGAAAACCGCTTCGGAGAAGCAGGCCTACAAGCAGCAGATCATGGTCCTTGTTCGGGCCGATATGGAAGCCATCGCGGCGGAAGCCGGCGCGAACTCCGCCTCGAACGTCTTCACTGTCAGGGAAGTCGCGTTCATGATCCTGTGGACAGTTCTGGCTTGCGGAGTGGCGTTCAGGATTGGCCAGAACGGCTTTGGTGAGTGAGACCGAAAGGCTGATCGTTCGGTTATCGTTTGGGTCCCTATCGCAAAGTGATTCTTGGCAAGCGTTTACCGTCGGAATTCGCGGGTGTTCAACCTCGATGCTAGTGCCCACGCAACTTCCGGCCGGCGTGGGCGTATGAGTATTGAGACGGGGCGTGCGACTTCCGCCCGCCGCAAGCGTGACGACGGCTGGCGAGCATCCGTTCGGCCGCGGCTCCTCGGGAGGTTGGGCCATGAACTGGGCACGTTCAAGGATGAATCGGATCGGGGCCGGCGCGGTGCTGATCGCGGCGGCAGCGGTGTTCGCGTGCAGCGGGCAGGCGCTGGCCGATCGCGGCGGACACGGTGGATATCACGGCGGCGGTTGGCACGGGCATTCAGGCTACTACGGCTCGCACTATTCCAACTGCGGCAGCGGTTCCTCGTGGTCGATCAGCATCGGGTCGGGGTGGGGGGGGTGGGGAGGTTGGGGCGGCTATTCGAGTTGCGGCCCCTTGTGGAGCGTGGGGTATCGGTACGGCTCTGGATACTGGCCGCGGCCGTACTGTGCTCCACCTGTGGTGGTGGCGCCGTGCCCCCAGCCGGTGTACGTCGCGCCGGTGTACAGCACGTACGTGCCGCCGCGCGTGGTGTACAGCCAGCCACTGGTTGTCGCGCGCCCGGTGACGGTGGAGCGTGCCGCCCAGCAAACGTTGTACGTCGATCAGACCGCCGAGAAGCCCGCGTCTGTCGTGAAGGTGGCGACCGCAGAACCGAAGGTCACCGCCGCGACCGGCGCCTACCGCGACCGGGAGCTGGGCGATGCGTACATGCGTCTGAGCGATTGGAAGAACGCGGTGCGCGTGTACACGCGATACCTCGCGGCGTGGGACCAGGACGGCACGGCCAAGCGCAACCTCGGCCTGGCGCAGATCGCCGGCGGCGACGTGAAGAACGGTTTCGCCAACGTTGCCAAGGGCTATCAGCTCGAGCCCGACCTCATGGACAGGGCCGTGAGGGTTTCTGACTTGGGCGGCGACGCGGCCATGCAGACGATGATTGACGAGGCGGTCCGCGGCGCCGACAGCGAGAAGACGGCGGAGGGCTGGTTTACCGTGGCCGTGCTCCGCTCGATCACGGGCGACTCGGACCAGGCCGCGAACGCACGTGAGCGAGCCAAGGACGCCGGGCTCAGCGCCGACCTGCTCGATCAACTGACGCTTCAGGTTGCTCGCACGAAGTCCTGATGCACCCCGTTACTTCGGGTGAAACCCAACGATTCCTCAGCGGGCTGCGCCGGTCTTCCGGCGCGGCCCGTTTGTCTGCGGGGCTCGGGGACGGAACTATCGCGACGCCGGTCCACCCGGGGCGGCGGACCGGCAACGGCACCCGCGATTGAAGGGGCGGCTATGCTGTCGCCGCGTCTGTGGGGCGGCGGTCGATAGTGGTCTTCGAGCGAGCGCATGGCGTTAGAGGTGATGGAGCCGCATGGGCACGGGCTGCACAGGCCGCACAAGCCCGCGCTGCACTTCATCCTCGTGACCATCGCGCTGGACGTGCTGGGGTTCGGGCTGCTGATCCCGGTGGGGCCAAAACTGGTGATGAGCCTGCTGCACGGCGGCAAGGGCGGCACGGAGGCCGAGGCCGCGCCGGTGGTCGCCGCGCTGATGACGACCTGGTTCGCGATGTCGTTCCTGTTCGCGCCGACGCTGGGGAATCTGTCGGATCGTTTCGGGCGGCGGAGCGTGCTGCTGGTGGCGATCCTGGGGTCGGCGATCGATTTCTTCGCTCAGGCAATCGCGCCGCACATCGTCTGGTTCTTCATCGCGCGGGCCATCAACGGGCTCTCGGGCGCGAGCATCACCGTCGCCAACGCGTACATCGCTGACGTCACTCCGCCTAAGAAGCGGGCCGCGGCGTACGGGATGGTCGGCGCCGCGTTCGGGATCGGCTTTGTCTTCGGCCCGCTGCTGGGCGGCGTGCTTGGCGGGATCAACCTGCGGCTGCCGTTCTTTGTCGCCGGGGGCCTGACGCTCGTGAACTGGTGCTACGGGTTGTTCATCCTGCCGGAGTCACTGCCGCAGGATCGCCGCAGACGGTTTCAATGGAAGCGGGCCAACCCGCTCGGCGCGCTGCACGGATTGGGGAGGTATCCGCTGGTCGCGGGCCTCGCGGCCGCGATGTTCCTGCTCAACCTCGCGCAGTTCGGGCTGCACGCGACCTGGGTGCTCTACACCGGGAAGCGATACGACTGGGGGCCCGAGCAGGTCGGCTACTCGCTCTTTGCCGTCGGGATCGGCGCGGCGATCGTGCAGGGGGGGTTGGCTCGCAAGATAATTCCGGCCCTCGGAGAGAAGCGCTCGCTGCTGCTGGGGGTGGGGTTCGGCATCGCGGCGTACGTGGGATACGGGCTGGCCACGCAGGGTTGGATGATCTACACGATCATCGCGATCGCGTCCTTCGGCGGGCTCGCGCAGCCGGCCGCGCAGGCGCTGATCACGCACACGGTGCGGCACGATGAGCAGGGTGAGATTCAAGGGGCGCTGCAGAGCATGAACAGCATCGCGGGCATTTTGGGCCCGCTCATCGGCGGGGCGGTGTTCGCCTTTTCGCTCTCGCCCCACCGCGGCATCGAGGTCCCGGGCCTGACGTTCTTTGTGAGCGCGGCGCTGGCGGCGGTCGGCTGGCTCGCGGCGGTGTGGGCGGTGGCGAGGTCGGGGCCGATGCCGGTGCACGAACCGGAGTCTCCCTCTGCGGATGTCGCGGTGGCGGACGAGGCCGGGGCGTCGGGCGGATAGCGATCGGCGAGCGTCGGGGCCGAGGCCTTTTCACCAACTGTCATCGATGTTATCATGTGGCCCACTGGGTCGGGTGGGTGTGGTTGTATTGGATGGAACCGTGCCATGCTCTTCACTCGATACAAGATCCGCTTGGTGCTCTCCCTGATCGCCTTGGTGGTGCTCGCGCTCGTGTTCGGTGTCGGCGAGCTCTGGCGGTGCGGGCGTGTGCTGCTCGGGCCGACGACGGTCGCCTTCTCGCCCGCGGGGATGAACGCGCTGGCTTCGCACGGGTACGTCCGGGTGACGGGCGTACGTGCGGCCGCGAGCCGGATCGCGATTGTCACCAAGGCCAAGACCGGCTCCGCCATGAAGGGCGCCTATCTGCCGCTGCTGGACGCGGCCGACCCGTCCGACGAGCCCCAGTGCGTGCTTCTGGCGTGGGACGGGGGAGCGAGGGACAACGACGACCTTGTTGCGATGCAAACGCTCTTGGGGCCCAACGCCGACGAGATCGTGGGGTTTGTCGAATCGCCCTTTGATCGACTCGACCCGGACGAGCAGCGCAAGCTCGCCCCGGTGGTCCGTGCGAACGCCCGGAACTGCTGGGTGATCGACGTGCACAAGCCGTCGTGGCTCAAGGGCTTCGGCCTGACGCTCCTGGGTCTGGGCGCGCCCGGCGGGTGGGCGATTTGGAAGTCACGGCAGCCGATCGGCGGCGGATGGTGAGCGGGGTGGTG
>CAZVZG010000026.1:0-57593 GCA_964630785.1 uncultured Phycisphaeraceae bacterium
GCTCAGGTTGTCGCGACTCTGTATCGGCTTCAACCACCGTTTTGGGATAGCGTCTAAATGGCTGCGCCGATGCAGGAGTCAAAGATGCCAGCATCATAACGATCATAATCATCAATGTGAAATACTTGTTCATCTTCGTCGCCTCCTCATGCTCGTGATCGCCAGCATCACCGGTATCGCTGCGGGCGTTGCTGGGATGGTCGATGCGAGTCGCAGCCCAGGCCAGTTGGTGGATGCGAACTGACCGGCGTTCGCCCAATACTCGTCGATTCGCTCCTGTAAATCGACATCCGACAATGATGACCCCGCCTCGCTCCCACGATAGTAACGAAGAAACCAGCGTTCGGGGTCCGTCGTCTGGCTCGAATCCGTCCACTCCTGCACGCCGCCGGATGCGTCCAAAAGCCCCCAAGGCGTCAAAGATTCCGGATACGAACCAACATCCAGCGATGTTGAGCCCGCTAGAGAATACCCTGCGGCAGTCTGTCCCACGCCGGGCGGGCCGGGGATGCCGGGACGGTCGCTTCCCAAGGCGTACATCCAATACCCCGGTTGATCGGTTCCATAGCGATCCGGGTCAAAGTACACGGCCTTGGTCCATTCGTCAACGCTCGGGATCCAGAAGCGGGCGCCCGGAAGCCGTCGAGGAAAAACGTTCGGGGTGCCCGGAAGTCCGGCGGCGTCGTAAGCGCCCGTCTCAAAGGCGGCCGCCGTCATCGCCTTGTCGTTGTGGAGCCAGTTTGCGTACCGGGCCGCGAACTGCCAAGACATCGTCGCGGGCCTGTTCTCGCGCCCGGTCACAATCCGGAACCCGGCTGGTTGTTGAGGATCCAGTGATGTCGGGTAAATGTCCAACCCCGTGAGGCTTGGGTCGCTCCTATCCCCGTGGTAGAACGGAGCATAAGCTTGGACGAACTCATACCATTGCCCCACCGTCACTTCCTTGGTGGCGATGCGGTACTCGTAGTCCACGCGGCCCGGCGACGGCGCGCCAAGCAAGAACGGGGCCTCGGTCGCGTTCGCCGCCCGGTTGCCCGCGTGTGTGATCGTGGCCCATTGGAAGTCGTAGTCGGGCACGACGCCGCCATGTGCGGCGGTGCTGGAAATGGCGAGGGTCATGCCCGCGAGCGCTACGCCGCAAACCGAGCGACCAAATCTCCGGACCACCATGACCGAAATATCCGATAACCGATCCATGCGGCCTCCTTTACGACGGCCCGTGCCGTGGGTTGCCGAGTTATCGAAGATTGCCACGGGTTCCCTTCAACGCGGCGCCTGCCGATCGCACCCTGATGCCGCGCCACGGCCGAAGGCGAGCCCGCGGTGGTCGGGCGTGCCCGGGCGCACAATCCTGTAGTCACGATGAGCCACGACGCCGACCCTCCCACACCGCCCCCGGCATCCAAACCCCTCAAGAGCGAACCACCAAACTTGAAGCGCCGGTCGTTCCTGCAACTCACGGCCGCGGCCGCGATGGCGGCCGGCGGCGCGACGGGCGCGGCGGCGGGCGTGCCGATGGTCCGACCGTCGGCGGCGAGGCGCGGGGGGGGCGGGGGGGGCGGGGGTCGGGCCCGCAACGTCATCTTCATGGTGAGCGACGGCATGTCGTTCGGCACGCTGACGCTGGCGGACATGTTCCGGCGGCGGCACGAGCAGCGACAGTCGGTCTGGCTCTCGCTCTTGGCGCGACCGGGCGTGAGGCGGGGGCTCTACAGCACCTGCTCGGCCGATTCGCTGGTGACCGACTCGTCGGCCTCGGGATCGTGCTGGGGTTGCGGCTACCGCGTGAACAACGGTGTGCTGAACATCACGTCGGACGGAACGCAGCGGATGCCGATCCTGGTGCAGGCGTCGCAGGCGGGCAAGGCGACGGGCCTGGTGACCACGGCGCGGGTCACGCACGCCACGCCTGCGTCGTTCATCGCCAACGCGGCCAAGCGCGACCGTGAAGACCTCGTCGCTCACCAGTTGCTCGATCGACGAGTGGACGTGGCATTGGGCGGCGGGTCCGGGCACGTCACGTCGGACTTGATCGGGCAACACGCCGACATGCGCGTGGTTCGCGATCGCGCCGCGCTACTCGCCGCGGGCGAGAAACCCGGCGAAGGCGGCAGGCTGCTCGGTCTGTTCGCCGCTTCGCACGTGCCGATGGTGCTCAACCGCGAAGAGACAACTCCGACGCTCGCGGAGATGTCGCGGGTGGCGCTGCGCCGGCTCGACCGCAATCCGGAAGGGTTCGTGGTGCAGATCGAGGGCGGGCGTGTGGATCACGCGGCCCACGCCAACGACGCGCCCAGCCTCGTGCGTGAGCAACTGGACTTCGACGACGCGATCGCCGAGGTGCTGCGGTTCCTCGACGACGGCAAGCGTGACGACACGCTGGTCATCATCACGACCGACCACGGCAACGCCAATCCCGGGCTCACGGTGTACGGGCGCGCGGCCGAGCGGGGCTTCGATCGCCTGGCGCAGGCCAAGCGGTCGTTCGAGTGGGTCTTCGCCAAAATCGGGACGTTCCCGCGAGAGGAGCGCGCGGAGCGTGCGCCGTCGGTGATCGAGGAAGCCACGGGGCTGAGCCTGAGCGCCGATGAGAAGTCGATCCTGCGCGACGCGATGGCCGGGAAGCCTGTCTCGCCGTTCCGCGAGTTGTCCAAGGTCTCGCAGGTGCTCGGCGGGCTGCTGGCCAACTCGTACGGCGTCGGGTTCGTGTCGGGCAACCACACGGCCGACGACGTCGAGGTCACGGCGTTCGGGCCCGGGTGCGAGTCGATCGCGCCCACCGGACACAACCAGGACCTGCACCGCACGATGGTGGAATCGCTGGCCCTGCCCCCGGGCGAACCCCTGCCCGACATGCGCGAGCGCGTGGAGTTCACCGACAAGCCCAAGGCGGACTGAACGCCGGTCACTCGCCCGGCTCCAGCAAGTTCAAAGCCGCGCCGCGGTGAACCTATTTAGAGAAGGGTGCTACGGGGTCGCGCTTTCCCACTCGTCGAGCTCGCGCTGCATATTCTCGCGAGCGACCGATTCCGACTCACGCTTGAAAAACTGCGTCGAGTAGATGTTCGGTTTGTCGAGCATCCGGCGCAGGAACGCCATGCGGCCTTGGCGGAAGAGGGCCTCGCCGGCGAACCGGTACTCCTCGTGGATGGCGAGCCGGTAGGCGTCGTACGCAGACCACGGCCCGCCGAGGATCGACAGGTCGATGTCGGCGACCAGCGCGGGATCGCCGCGGGCGGGCTCTTCGTTGTGGCGGGTGACGGCGATGAGGGCTCGCACGTTCTCGGTGAACTCCGGCGAGCAGCCCAGCAGGCCAGCGATCATGGCCGCGGCGTCGGCGCTGCGGTCCTCGTTGTCGGAGCGCTCGGCGAAGAAGACACAATCGTGCAACCACAGGGCGAACTCGACGGTGTCGCGGTCTCCGGCCAGGGTGCGGACGGAGTCGAAGGTACGGAGGCATTGCTCGATATGGTCGAGGTTGTGATAGGCGCGGGGCGGGTGCCCGTACATCGTGGCGAGCATCTCGAAGGTGAGGTCGCTCTCGTGCGCGTGCTTGAACGCGCCCACGCGTGAGCACAGGTCGTCCCAGCGTTGGCGGATCGCGTCGGGCATCGGCGGGAGAGGTCGAGCCGGTAGGGGGCGGGGGGGGCGAGGCTCAGGGCGGGGGCAAACCACAAGGGCCCGGTCCGCACTATCGGCCCGCAGGCCGCTCACGGCGCAGATGATCGGTCATCTGACTCCGGGAGGTTGGCTTGAATCGGCGCCATTCTGCGTGATGTGCGGCCGCTGTCGCGGACACCCCAGCCGTTTGGCGGTTACCATGTCCCCGGGGAGTCGGGGCTGTATCAAGGAGTACCCATGAAGTCTCGCATGTTGGTCGTGGTGGCCGCGGGCGCGATCGCGCTGATCTCGGTCGCGGGTTGCAACAACAACAAGAAGACCGCGGAGGCCCAGTCGAGTGCCGCGGTGAAGACGGTCAACACGACCTGTCCGTACACCGGTGAGGACGTTGACCCGTCCGTGACCGCCCAGTACAAGGGCCGCACGGTCGCCTTCTGCTGCCCGGGTTGCAAGGGCAAGTGGGCCAAGGCGACCGACGCTCAGCGCGACGCGATGCTCGCCAAGGCGAAGTGAGCGTCCGCGCGTGGCGCGTCGATCTCCAACCGTGAATGGGGTGGATCGGCGCGAGTTCAGTCGATACGCCGTTGCATGTCAACGCTTGCAGCGGCGGATTCTTTCCGACGACGTAGATTTTCGTTGACAGCCGCGGGCACGAGGTGATATACCGCGCGCTGCTGGCGGCCGCCGCGTGCGCCGCCGCCTCCAAGAGGAGAGCGAACATGAGAGCAAGGTTGTTGGTGTGCGCGGTGGCCGCGTGCGCGAGTTGCGGCCTTTCTGCGGAGGCTTGGGCGAGTTGGGCCGTCGCGGGCGGGGGTTCCGGGCCGACCACTGGTTTCCCGTGTGTCGGCCAGGTCGGGCACAGCGACGGCATGGGCGGCTCGATTTTCGATTGCTCGGGCACGGTGGTTGGCAACGGCATGTTCGTGCTGACCGCAGCCCACTGCCTCACCGGAATCACCAACCCGCAGGACGCGAAGTTCAGACTTG
Organism: uncultured Phycisphaeraceae bacterium; assembly: GCA_964630785.1. GTDB lineage: Bacteria > Planctomycetota > Phycisphaerae > Phycisphaerales > UBA1924 > JADLCX01. The sequence goes on from CAZVZG010000026.1 coordinate 4,609, forward strand.
GGGCGACGACCTACTCGGGCTTCGACATCATGCGTCACCCGACGGCGGACATCGCCATCATCAAGCTCGGCGTCATGCTCTCGGATACGTACCCGCTCTATTGCCCGACGGGCAGCACCACGGGCCTTCAGTTCTGCGGCGTGGGTTTCGGGTTCTCCAGCAATCCGGGCGGCACCGCGACGTCGGTGTGGGACGGTGTCTACGGCACCAAACGCGTGTTCTACAACGTGATCGACGGGCCCGACACCGGCCTGCGCGGCGAGCCGACCGTCAAGTACTCGCTCACGATCCCCAACGGCATCGCGGGCGAAGGGCTGCACGGACCGGGCGATTCCGGCGGGCCGATGTTCTACAACGACAACGGCATGTTGAAGGTCATGGGCGTGCTGTCTTACGGCAACGCGACCGGGATGCCGCCGATCTTCGAGCCCAGGCCGGGCACGTCCGCGGGCGGACCGCTCGTGGACGAGTGGACCAAGACGCGGGTCCCATCGCCCGGGACGCTTGCGATGCTCGCCGGTTCTTTGCTGGTGCTGGCGGGCCGGCGGCGACCCGCTCGGTGAGCGATGAGCGACGACAACAATGACGACGGTCGGGGCAGGCTCCCTACGACGACCGTGGGAGTCTGTCGCCGGCCTTTGAGCGGGAGCCGAGCATGACCAGTGCGAGGTGGATCAGGCTCCTCGCGGCCGCGGGGATTGCGGGAGCGGGCATCGGGTTTGTGGCGGCGAGCGGAACCGACGACCCGCCGACGAAGGAGAACACGCCGGTGACGAAGGCCGTGAGCGTGTCGTTGTGGACGGTGCCGCTGATGCCGCCGTTGGTCATCGGCGGGCAGGAGGTGCACACGGCCCGGGTGAAGGGGACACTCGGCGGGCGCGGGACGGTGGACTTGGACCCCAACCCGGTGGTGGTCGACCGGTTCGGGAACACCGTGAAAATGGGGCTCCGCGCGTTCAAATCGGCGGAAGTCCAGATCGTGCTCCTGCCCGACGCCACGTCGGGAGTGGGGGGGGGGGGAGAGGGGGAGGCGGGGTGGAGGCTGTACGACCTCCGGCCCGTGCCGCCGACGCCGGCCTGGCCCGACGGGTTGGCGTTGCGCCTGGCGGTGCGACAGGGACCGTGCGGCTCGAACCGGCTGCTGGTGCTGGATGCGGCTGGAACTGCGGTCCGGATCGTCACGCTGGAATCAGCCGATTGACGTCAGGCGATCGATCCGCGCAGGCTCGGCCGATCAGATCGGCAGCCCCACGTCTCCCGCGTCGTCGAACGGCGGCTCGGAGAGCGGCGGCTCTTCACGGTCCGGGCCGCCCCCATCGCGGTGGTTGCTGATCGGTCCGGTCTTCTTGCCCGGGCTGAAGGGGACCACCTCGACCTTGAAGGGATCGTTGATGACCGGCTGTGAATAGCCGCCCCCCCCTCCCCCACCCCCGCCGTGCTTGGCGGGCCCCGGCGCGGAGTAACCGCCGGAGAGGCCGGTGCCGCCGGGGTGAGAGGCGAAGTTGCGGAAGCGCGTCAGCCGCTGGTCCCACATGAGCCGAACCACGTCGGTGGGGCCGTTCCTCTGCTTGGCGATGATGAGCTCGGCGATGTTGAGCTTGTCCTCGTTCTCGATCTCCCAGTCCTTGTCGCCGACGTGGTAGTACGCCTCTCGGTGCAGGAGCATGACCACGTCGGCGTCCTGCTCGATGGACCCGGACTCTCGCAGGTCGGACATGCGCGGGCGGTTGTCGCCGCGGTTCTCCGGGCCGCGGTTGAGCTGGCTGAGGCAGACGATCGGGACGTTGAGCTCGCGGGCCAGGGCCTTGACGCCGCGGGAGATGGCGCCGACCTCGACCTGCCGGCTCTCGCGCGCGGACTGCGGCGCGCTCATGAGCTGGAGGTAGTCGATCATGATGCACTCGACTCCGTGCTGGGCGACCAACCGGCGGGCCCGAGTGCGGAGCTGGAGCACCGACATGCCGGGGGTGTCGTCCACGAACACCTGGGCCTCGCTGAGCTCGTACATGGCCTCGCAGAGCCGGTCGTAGTCCTCGTCGCGCATGCGCCCGGAGCGCATGTCGTGCGAGCTGTAGCCCGAGCGCGCGCTGAGCAGGCGCTGCGCGATCGACGCCTTGGACATCTCCAAGCTGAAGAACGCCACGGGCACGGGGCGGAAGTTGTCCGGCCGGCGCTGGTTCGGTGCTCCGCCCATGGAGATCTGCTCGGCGAGGTTCAGAGCCAGCGCGGTCTTGCCCATGCTGGGGCGTGCGGCGATGATGATCATCTCGCCCTTCTGCAGGCCGCTGGTGAGCTCGTCCAGGTCGTGGTAGCCGGTGGCCACGCCGCTCACGCCCTTGCCCTGCAGCGCGAGCAGCTTTTGATACTCCTGTTCCACCAGCACGGCCAGGGCCTGGGCGTCGCTTGTCTCTTCCTGCTCGGCGATCTCGAAGACCAGGCTCTCGGCGCGATCGACGACCAGGCGGGCGCCCTCGTCACCCAGCGCGCCCGCGTTGTACGCGTCATACACGATCTGCCCGCCCACGCGGATGAGTTTCCGCAGGCGGGCCTTGTCGGCGACGATCTTGGCGAAGTGCGGGGCCGACGCCGGGCCCGGCGTCTCGCGCATCAGTTTTTCGAGGTAGTCGACGCCGCCGATGTCCGCGAACTGGCCCTTGTCGCGCAGGTGCTCGACGATGAGCACCAGATCGCCCGATTGCTTGAGGTCGTAGGTCTTGATCAGCGCGTCGAAGACGACGGCGTGCGCCTCGTTGAAGAACGCATCGCCGCCCTTGACGATCGAGATCACTTCGTGGATGACCTGAGGGTCCAAAAGCATCGCGCCCAGCAGGGCCATCTCGGCCTCGGGCGCGTAGGGCGGGGGTTTGTCGAAGAGTTTCTCGATACTGATGCGCTCGGCCGGCGCACCCCCTCCCCCCCCCGCCTGACCGCTCCGTGCGCGGCCTTCGGCCCGCCCGGCGTCGCCGGGACCGCCGCCGAAGAGATTGAACGGGCCGGTCGTCATGCAGGAAGCACCGTAAGCCATCCGCGACCGCCGCGGGGAGTGACGACAGCTTGTCCAGAGGCAAGCCCCCGAGAATCACGGGGTTAGGGACATGCCTGGATGATCGGCTTCGGCTCGCACACGAACAAATCGCACGTTTTTTATGTCATAAAGCAAGTAGGATCAAACAGTTAAGCGCGCTTGCCCGCTTGATTGAGTAGCGAGGGTGGGGGGGGTGAATTCCCCTATCTGGATGGCCGGACGGGGGCAAAGCCGAACGGTTATCCCGCCGATAGCACACTCAGATGGCCTGTTTACCACGATCGACCGGGGGAAGTCGCCGCCGCGCCGGATGGGTGCGCCGGGCCGTCACCTGCGTCCGGCGTCGGGGGTGTGCATGATCCGACCGAGGTGCGAACTGTCTGCGGTCGAAGTCGCCGAGTTGCACGAGCGGCTCGACCGGCAGCTGGATCGCCTGGGGTTGGAGACCCAACCGACGGTGGCGGTGCGCCTGCTCGAACTGGTCCAGAACCCCGACGCCGCGCTCCGCGACTTCACGGACGTGGTGAAGGCGGATTGGACGCTCACGGGCCGGTTACTGAAGCTGGCCAACTCCGCGTTCTACGCGCAGCGCACCCCGGTCACCAAGCTAGACCGGGCGTTGGTGCTGCTGGGCCTGGAGCGGACCAAGGCGATCTCTTTGGGCTTCTACCTCAGTCGGGCGGCGTCGCCCAAGGAAGAGAAGGCCGTCTCCCGCGCGGTCTGGGGTGAGTCGGTGTACCGCGCCGGGTTGTGCGCCTCGATGGCCAAGGCGGTGTGCCCCTCGGTGGCCGCCGAGGCGTACATCGTGGGGCTGATGCTCGACTGCGGGCAGCCGCTGATGGCGCGAATGCTCGGAGAGCCGTACGTCAACCTGCGACGGGAGTTCCGCTCGCCCGCCAAGCTGCACGCCGCGGAGTTCGACCGGCTGGAGTTCACGCACGTGGACGTGGCGGCGGTGCTCCTGCGCCGCTGGCGGCTGCCGCCGCTGCTGTCGCGCCCGATCGCGTGGCATCACACCCTGCCGAGCCCGGGCCCGACGAAGAACGCCGGCACGATGCTTCAGCGCGTCGCCTACTACGGCGGGGCCGTACAGGTGACCAGCCAAGGCGCGCCCGAGCAGGAGATCCCGCTCGAGTCGATCGCGGGCCGGCTCTTCGACATGGACTCGGCCTCGGTCGAAGCGGCGGTGAAGCGAGCCGCCTCCGAGTATCGCGCGACGATCGAGCTTTTCTCCGACATCGCCGATCGCTGCGAGAACGTCGACGACCTCGCCGACGCCGTGCAGCGGCAGGTCATCTCGCTCATGGACGAGCAGATGGGCCGCGCCATCCGGCTCGAATCCCGCGGCGGGAGCGACCACGTCTTCGTGGGTGGGCAGAGGGTGGAGCTGGAGCCGGGCAACGGGGGCGAGGTGATCGCGATCCTCACCGGGCAAGAGGGCGATCGGATCATCTCCTGCACGATCAACCCCGCGACCGACGGCCCCCAGAAGGTCTGCGCCCGCTTGGGGCTGGAGGGCACCCAACCCGCCGAGGTCGAGGCCCTGATGGCGGCCGTGCAGGCCATGGCCGCGTAAGCGCCGGGCCCGGGGCCGGGATCCGGTGCTTTCGTGGTCGGCCGCAGCCCCGCGTCGCCGGGCCCTTACAATTGGCCATGAACCACCCCGTATTGCGCGTTATCGCATCGACGTTGATCGCGGCGACTTCCGCGGTGTGCCTGGCCCAGTCGCCGGCTCCTTCGGCCCCCGGAGGGGCGGGGGGGGCGGGGGGGACCGCGGCGCCCGCAAAGCCGATGGACCCGCCGGACGCCCAGCCGATTCGCATCAAGCCCGTGAACAACCCGCCGTTCGCGATGTTCAAGGACGCGAAGCTGCCGATGATCCAACGGTCGGTGCTCAACAACGTGGCCGGACGCGTGGACCACATGGGCGTGGACCTGGTGTCGAACCGGCTCTACGTCGCGGCCAAGAACAACGGCTCGGTTGAGATGCTCGACGTCGCGGGCAGCAAACAGCAGCCGGCGATCACCGGGCTCGCCGAACCGCTGGGGCTACTGGTCGTGAGCGACAAGCGGAAGCTCGTGGTCGCGTGCGGCGGCGACAACTCGGTGCGTGTGTTCAACCTCAACGACGCCGGTGACCCCACGCCCGAGCGGAGCATCAGCTTTGAGGGCGAGACCGACCCGATCCGCTACGACCCGGCGAGCGGGCGCGTGTTCGTCGGGCACGGGGTCAACCTGGGCTCGTTCGACCTCGCCACCGGCGAGCGAGGTCCCAGCGTGAAGTTGCCCGGCATGCCCGAGGGCTTCGTGATCGATCCCACGTCGAACCGGGTCTTTGTGAACATCCCCTCCAGCGGCGAGATCGTGGTGCTTGATCGCGGCGCCGACAACGTCATGAAAATCGCCGACACCTGGAAAATCAAGGACGCCACCGGCAACTACCCCATGGCGATGGACATGGCCAGCGGGCACCTGTTTGTCGTGTGCCGCAACCCGGCGAAGTTCGTGGTCTTCGACACCCGCACGGGCAAGGAACTGGGCCGGCTCGACTGCACCGACGACGCCGACGACTGCTGGTGGGACACGCTGCTCAAGCGGGCCTATGTGTCGTGCGGCGGGGACGGCGGGTTCGTCGAGGTCTACCAGCAGGCGAGCGAGGGGGGCAAGGTGAGCGAGTACACCGAGTACCACAAGGAGCGCACCAACGTCGGCTGCCGCACGAGCGTGTGGGTGCCGGAGCAGCGGAGACTGTTTGTGGCCGCTCCCTCGCTCGGGACCGACCCGACGTTCATCTACGTGTTCTTCGTGGGGCCGTGAGGCTTTCGCGAGCGCGATCCGGTCCGTGTTTCTTGAACAATCGGCGACGATCTCGCTCGGCCATACGATCAGATTCCATGGAATCGATCTCGGCGTTCGACATCTTCAAGATCGGCGTGGGCCCGAGCAGTTCGCACACGATGGGCCCGTGGCGGGCGGCGCAGAAGTTCACGGCGGCGTGCCGCGAACGCGGGGTGTTCGGGCGCATCCGGCGTGTGCAGATCGACCTGTACGGCTCGCTGGCCAAGACCGGGCGCGGGCACGGCACCGACGTCGCGGTGATGCTCGGGCTCGCGGGCGAGGACCCCGAGACGTGCGACACCTCGCTGATCGACGCGAAGGTGGACGCGATCAAGTCGGCGAACCGGCTGCGGCTCTCGGGCGAGCGCGGCGTGGACTTCGAGTACGGCGTCGACCTCCTCTTCCACATGCAGGAATCACTGCCGTTCCACCCCAACGGGCTGACCTTCCGCGCGATCCTTGACGACGGGTCAAGGGTCGAAGAAACCTACTACTCGGTCGGCGGCGGGTTCGTCGTGCAGGAGGGAGAACAGGCCACGGGGGCGAGGGCGATCCGCCTGCCGTTTCCCATAGAAAAGGCCGCGGAACTCGCGAAGTATTGCCGCGAGCAGAAGTGCGCGATCTCCGAGATCGTCATGCGCAACGAACGGGTATGGCGGACGGACGAGCAGGTCCGGTCGGGGCTCCTGCGGATCTGGCGCACGATGGTGGAGTGCACTTACCGCGGCTGTCACACCGAGGGCGTGCTGCCGGGCGGGCTGGGCGTCACTCGCCGCGCCGCGGGGATCAACCGCAAGCTCCTCTACGGAGAGGGTTCGAGCGGCTACCGCGAGTACTCCGACGCGGAGGGCTGGCTGGAGCTGGTCCGATCAAGCACGGGCGGCGGCGGGCCGAGCGGGTTCCAGCACATCCTCAAGTGGGTGAGCACGTTCGCGCTCGCGGTGAACGAGGAGAACGCGGCGTTCGGGCGCGTCGTGACCGCGCCGACCAACGGCGCGGCCGGGGTGATCCCCGCCGTTATGCTGTATTACTGGTGCTTCTGCCGCGGGTCGCGGGGCGTGCTGGGCGGCGACGACGAGGGGATCATTCGTTTCATGCTCACGGCCGCGGAGATCGGGAGCCTGTTCAAGAAGGGCGCGACGCTCTCGGCGGCGATGGGTGGGTGCCAGGCTGAGATCGGCGTGAGCAGCGCGATGGCCGCGGCCGGCCTGTGCGAGGTGATGGGAGGCACTCCCGGTCAGGCGATGATGGCGTCGGAGATCGCGATGGAGCACCACCTGGGCATGACGTGCGACCCGATCGCGGGGCTGGTGCAGGTGCCGTGCATCGAGCGCAACACGATGGGCGCGATGAAAGCGATCACGGCCGCGAGCATGGCCATCGAGGGCGACCCGACCAAGGCGCGGGTGAGCCTGGACGGGGTTATCCGCACGATGTGGGAGACGGCGCTCGATATGCAGAGCAAGTACAAGGAAACCGCCGAGGGCGGGCTGGCGGTGTTTGTGAGCGTGGGCGTGCCCGAGTGCTGAAGGCGGAATCTCAGCGCCGCCGGCGACGGATGCCCAGGGCGGCGACCCCCATCAGGGCGAGCGTGCCCGGGACGGGGATCGTCTGAGAGAAGAAGATGTCGCCGTTGAGGTCCGCGCCCGTGTTGAGGCGGATGATGTCGGCGAGCGAGACGTTGTTCAGGAACGCCAGGTCCTGCGGTGTCAGCGAGGGGTCGTTGAGGTAGAAGAAGCGGTCGCCATCGCGCAGGCGGACGAACTGGTCGATGAAAATCGCGGTCGCCGTGGCGCCGAGGCTCGATCCGGGGAGGTGGTCCTCGGCGAACAGGCCGATCCAGGGGTCCACGTTGTTGATGTCGCCGCCGTAGGCCGCCGACAGCGCGGCCGCAAGCGACGGGTCGGAGGTGATCTGGTTGAAGGCGGAGAGCGCCGGCAGGCCGAAGCCGACGCGCAGGGCGTTGTAATCGGGCAGGCCGTGGTCGCGCCCGCGCTGCACGTTGAGGGCGATCAGGTCGCGCCCGTCGGTGCCGCCGAAGAGCAGGTTGCGCACGCCGTCGATGGCCTGCGTGTCGATCTCGTTGGACTGCTGGACAACGAAGCCGCGGAGGATGGAGTCCAGCGAGCCCGGAGCGGTGATGATGGACGGGTTGAAGAACGACTGGAACAGGTTCAGGTTGCCGCCGGAGTACGTCGTGCCGTCAGCGTTCACGCGCAGCAACTGGTCGTTGAGCATCGTGTGCCCGATGCGGAACGCGGCGGTGGTGAACGCCGTGTTCATGCTCCCGTCGACATTCGGGTTGTAGCCCGAGTACGGACCGGGTGCGGTTGAGCCCATCATCGCGGGCAGCCACTGGTTGTACGAGATCGCCTGGATCTCGCCGCCGACGAGCTTGCGGGCCTTCTGGTAGACCTGTTCGTCGCTCCAGCCGGGGTTGGCGGCGGAGATCTGATCGGCGAGGCGGTTGTGCTCGCGAACGAACACCGTGTGCATCGCCGTGAGGCCGATCTGCTCGTTGCAGCGCACGTCACCGGCCAGATAGAGCGAGGCGTCCGTGCCGCCCGCGTTGGGCAGACCCGTAGTGTTGAACGGCAGCATGTCGCCCGTGCTGGTGGCCAGCCGCCCGCCGACGTGGGATCGCAGCGTATCCGCGCGCGTCGTGTCGGACCCATACACCTGCGAGCCGTCGAGCCAGTGCGTGATCATGTTGGGCTGCTGGCGCGGCGTGGTCACCCCGTCCACGCACACCGAGCGCATGAAGGGCATCGTGGCCGTGCCGGTGTTGCCGGGATCGAAGACCGGGTCGCCCGCGGGAATGGCGATCGGCATCGGGTCGTTTGTGGACTCGTCGGCCAGTGAAAAGTCGTGGTCCATGAACTGGCCCCACTGCCAGGCCATCGCCGAAAGATTTCGCGAGTTGCCCAGCCCCGCGGCCGTCTGGTCGGAGACCATGTTGGAAATCATCCGCGGGTTCGGGCGCGGCATCGGGGCGCCCAGGCCGTCGGCGTAATACGCGGGCATCGACCCTCGGAGGAGCACCGAGCCGGCCGTCCCCCACGCCGGGTGCGCAACATTGTTGCCCGAGCCGTCGATCGACCGGTTGTCGGCGAACGCTGAAGTTGAAATAGACAGCCCGGCGATCAAAACGATCACAGTTCGCGATGACATCAAACGCCTCTATTCCCAAACGGACCGGAAAGTGCGGACCACGCGTGGAGGGCCCGAAGATTGGAACAAATGTACATCAATCGGGCGGGGGAAAAAACCCGAACAAACTACAATAATCCACTATTTTGAGGGATCGAAGAGCGAAGGTGTTGCGTAAGCAGCGGGCGCGGTGGGCGGCGACCTATTCCGAAGCGGCGCGCGTGAACGAGCCGCGCAGCATGACCAGGCTCTTGGGGATCGCCGTCCGCCAGTCTTCTTTACCCTCGTATTCGAGGCTCACCCAGCCGCGGTAACGGTGCCGCCGATAGATGCGGGCGATGCGGTCGTAGTCGAGGTCGAGCGTGTACCACTTGCCCCCGCCGTAATAGGTCTTCGCCTGCACCAGGCAGGTCTTGTCGGCCATCAGTTCGAGGCGGTCGTAGGGGTCCTCGAGAAAGCAGCCTGTGTCGCTCGTGCACATGAGCCACGGGCTGTTCACGGCGTTGACGATCCGCAGCACGCCCTGCGGCGTCAGCCCCAGACCCCAGTGGTTCTCGAGCCCCAACGTGACCCCGCACCGCGCGGCCGTCTTGCAGCATTCGCCCATGCAGTCGATCACCCAACCGAACGCCTGGTCGTCGGTCACACCGGGCAGGCGGGGCTCGACGCCGCGGTCGGCCATGAGCTGATCAAAGCTCTTGGTGGTTCCCCAACGCCCCGTGTTCACTCGCATCGTGGGGATGCCCATGCGGTAGGCGAGCTCGATGCTGGCGTTGGTCTTGTCGATGTTCTCGCGGCGCTTGGCGGGGTCGGTGGAGATGAACGACTGGTGCGTGGAGAAGCCCATCAGGCACAGCCCCTCCAGGTGCGCCGCCTGCTTGAGGCGCTGGCAATAGTCGTTGTCTTCCCGCGGCATCTGCATCTGCAGGATTTCGACCCCGTCGAAGCCCATCTCCGCGGCGTGGTGGATGCACTCCTCGATCTCGACCTTCGAGTCGTCGTTGAAACGCCAGAAGGAATATGTCGAGACACCGATGGGGTTGGGCTTGCGCCCGTCGGCGGGGCCCACGGGCGTGGAGGGTTCGGCGGCGGAGGCCCGGGTTGTGCGTGCGCACGCGGTGAGCGAGGCGGACGCCGCGGCGATCGCGCCCGCGGCGAGCAGGTCGCGGCGTGAGAGCGGGTTGGACGGCGTGGTCGGTCTCCCGGCCCGGGGCGTGGGGGTGTTCATGCGGATTTCCTCCGGCCGAAGATCAGGTGGTCGAGCGAAAACCTCCCCGGCCCCGCGAGCAGCACCGCGCTGAGCATGGCCAGGTAGATCACGGCCGGTTCCTTGGCCGCACCGCCGCCCATGAAGAACGGATCGGCCCGATGGACCACCGCGGCCGCGACGAGCATGGTGAAGATCGTCGGGAGGCAGGCGAGCCGGGTGAACAGGCCCACGGCGATGAGCACGCCGCAGAAGAACTCGCCCGTAACCGCGCCGGCGTAACTGGCCGTGCTGCCTATGCCGAGCGGATCTGGGAATGTGTCAGGGCTCATGGTGCGGAGTTTCACCAGGCCGTGGCCGACGGCCAGCATCCCGCCGCTGCCCAGGCGGAGCAGGAGCAACGCGAGCGCACCGGCGGTGGGCGTGGCGGCGACGAGTTTCGGAGTGATGGACATGCCCACAGACTACCGTGCCGGGGCGGGCGGCTGGGCGGGGGCGTCCGGGCGTTTTCGCCCGCACTCAGGGCAGGGAGACGTGTTCGGCGTGGCGGAGAGGTCGTACCCACAGGCCGGACAAAGGTGCGCGGCCGCGTGCGCTGTCCGCCGGAAGCGGGTGTGAAGCACGTAGGCGGCGGTGAAGGCCGCGAGGGAGGGGATAAAGATCAGGCCGGCGCGGACCAGACGGTTGGCGAGCGAGTCGGCGACTGTATGTCCGGCGAACGGGCCGTCCGGGGTCATATTGATCGCTCCACTCAGCCGCGAGACCGACCCGCCGGCCGCTTCGCCGAGGGCGAGCAGGCGGAGAAAGAGCCAGTCACCCAGCCATCGATCGAGCGCGGCGAAGACGCCGCCGGCAACGGCCATGGACAGCGCCAACATGGCGAAAGTTCGGCGCCACGGCGTGGGCGCGACGCGTTCTCGCGAGCGGCTGCCGCGGTACAGCAGGAGCGAGGCGGCGAACACCGGTGCGCCCATGATTGCGAACGCCGCGGCGCGCGCGGCCAGGTCGTACCACGCGGGCGGACGTGAGTAGTTGAAGCCCAGGATCTGTCCGGCGAGGTAACCTTGGCCCGAGGCCGCGGTTGGGGTGATGCCCGCGGCCTCGCCCAGACGCAGGAGTTCGCGGAGGGCGAGCAGGCCGAACGGCCCGACCCAAACAGCCCACGCCGCGCACGAAATGATCAACGCCGGCACGAATGCGGCGCGAACGAGCCGTCCGCGATCGGCGGACGCGGCCTTCGCGACGGCCGCGACCGCCATGCGCCCGCACTCGGGGCACGGTGAAGTGTTCGGCGTGGCGCTCAGGTCGTACCCGCACTCGGGACAACCACCCCGTCGGCGTCGTCGGTACGAACGCAGGCCGGTGGCCGCGGCCACCCCGAGCCATGCGCACGCTCCGAACACGAGCGTGTCGCCGATGAGGCCGATCCAGATCGGTCGCAGTGGCAGGAACACGCGCCCGTTGGGTGTGGTCGCGAGCAGGATGTTGTGGCGAAGTTGTTCCCGCCAAGCGTAGCGGGGCGAGTCCGGCGTGCCCGAGTTGGTCCGTCGCTGCCAAGACTCGGACGCGAAGCAACGCAGCGGCCATCCGGACGCGCCGGTGTCCACATAGACGAGCGCTGGTTCGGGGCCAGGCGGAACCGCCACCCACCGAGGGAGCCGGGCTGGATCGCCCAAGGGAAGGAAGCTGTCCTCGGGCTGAACGAGCCTGAGTTGGTACGCGTCGGAGAGCGTGTGCAGCGAGACGGTGATCGAGCCGAGCCCGCTGGGCGTTTCCACCGGAAAGCGCCCGCCGTATTGGTGCCGGATCACGCCGTAATAAAGCAGCACACTCGTCAGCGGCCAGGCGATGAACAAAGTGGCCGCCAGCCCCACGGCGAGCGCGAACACAACTCCCCGAAATGGGCGCGGACGGCGCGATGAGCGCGGGAGGCTCATGGGATGAGTCTACCGGTTCGGCCCGGTCCGAAGCCGACATCCCACCGCAAGAACGCCCGAGGCGGTGTTTCTGCGGTGTCGCCCGGGGCGCTATCGGAGGCCGGCCATATCCTTCGGAATGGTCAACATCTCGGTCGTCTATTCCGGCCACAAGAAGTGCGATCTGACCCATCCCGAGGGGGCCCGACTCCGGACCGACGCGCCGCGCGACATCGGCGGTGACGCCTCCGGGTTCAGCCCGACTGACATGGTTGCGGGCGGTCTGGCGGCGTGCATCCTGACGACGATGGCGATGTACGCCGAGCGGCACGGGATCGACCTGACCGGCGCGACGGCGAGCGTGGAGAAGCACATGACCACGCCGCCCACGCCGCGACGGATCGCGCGCCTGCCGGTGGTGGTGACCATGCCCGCGGGTGTGCCGGTGGACATGCGCGAGCGGCTGGAGCGGGTGGGGCACACCTGCCCGGTGCACGCGAGCCTGCACCCGGAGGTGGAGGCGCCGATCGAGTATCGGTATGGGTGAACTGCCGCGGTCCGCAAACAGCACCTCCTCCACCCGGACAGACCTTTTTCTCTGATCCCATAACCAAATTTCGGCTCCCCAAACTGCAAGGTCCCGAGATTTGGGGTACATTCTGATCACAAGGAGCCGTGGAAAGCTCCCCGTGTACGCGCCTAGCAGGCGAGGAGATTGAGACTATGGTCTGGCATCCGTTCGTCGTCTCGGGCCGCACTGCGCGCCCGGGTGTCCGTCCGTCGCTGACCGTTGCTGCCCTTGCCGGGGCCGGGCTGGCGGTGTCGCTGGCCGCACCGGCGTGGGGCTACCTGGGCTCCTTTACGCCCAACGACGGGTACAACATCGTTCAGCCCTGGGTGGACGTCACCTACTTCAACGCCGGTCAGTACGGCGTCAACGCGGGGGGGGGCGGCTGGACGCAGACCGTGCCCGACTCCGGACGCTGGAAGGTGGTCGGCCAAGTCGGCGGCTTCTTCACGACCTCGGCTGCCCGGGTCGCGGCGACAGTCGGAGCGCCCGCGTACGGGCCGGTGCCCGCCAGCGCTCTGCCGATCTACATCGTCGGCGACCACGGCCCCGGGCGCACCGACAACAGCGCGCTGGCCTTCCGCAACGACACGCCCGCCGGCACCGGCGCGGCCAACTACGACTATTCCATCGACACCTACGACACCGGCGGTACGCCGGCCGCGACCATCACCGGCGGCACCGTGAGCGCGCAGATGTACTTCCTGCCCAGCCCGGACGTGCCCACTCAGCCCGGCACCCGCGCGGGCGACAAGTTCTACATGTCGTTCGTCGATTCGTCGGGCAACATCGGGGCCCAGTGGGGCTACGCCCGCGACAACGAGGTCTACTGGCGGGCCGGATCGAGCGGACCGTGGACCTACACCAGCGTCATCGCCAACAGCGGCAACTGGGACGGCGTGCGGGTCAGCATCGACCTCACCGCCGACACCTTCACGCTCGACTATTACAAGGTCGCCACCAACTTGTGGGTCAACCTCGCGCCCGCGGGCACGCCTCTGGGCGCGGCCATGAACAACCTGACCAACATCGGCTGGCACCTCGAAGACGCCACCAACAACGGTGTCGGCGGGAAGAACTTCTTCGACGACTTTACGGTGAACATCCCCGCGCCGGGCACGGCGGGGCTGCTCGGGCTGGCCGGATTGGTCGTGATGCGCCGGAGGCGGTAATCGGGCGTCAGCTCTCCGGATTCGGCTTCGCGGCCGGGCGACGGCAACATCTGGCGCCCGGCCGCGTTGTGCCCTGATCATGAAGAAGCCTCCGATCGGCGTGCTCGGCATCACCCTGGCCCTGTGTGCAGGCCTTGGCGGCGTCGCGTCCGCTCAGATGCCGCCCAAGCCCACGCTCTCGTCCATCGTGGAGCAGCAGTTCGACGCGTGGGACCTCGACCACGACGGGATACTCTCCGCGGCCGAGATCGATTCGCGGTGTGTGGACCCGGAAGTCAAGGGTGCCGAGGCCGCGGCCGTGGCGGCGTTGAAGCGGATCGTGCGCAGCGAGCGGTATGAGCTGCCCGCGCTGACGAAGGCGTACCTCATGAATCCGCCCGTACCCGGCAAGCCGCCGCGTGAAGCCCGGCCCGAGGATGGCGATGCAGACGACTCCGGTATTGAGAATGGTGCACCGTCGGCTGACAAGGCGGCGGCGAACAAGCCCGCCGGGCCGACCACGCGCGTCCCGAGCTGGCAGGGCGCGTTCAGGCAGAGTCTCTCGAGGATCGAGCATTCGGGCCGCGAGTTGTTCGTATCGGGCGCAGCACCCTCGATCGATCACGTGCACCAGGGGCCGCTGGGCGATTGCTATTTCGTGTCCACGGTCGGCGCGGTGGTGAAGCGGGATTCGGGCGCGGTGACGTCGATGATCAAGCCGCGTGCGGCGGGTGAGGGCGGCGGATACAACGTGACGTTCGCGGGCGGCCGTGCGATCGTCGTCTCTCCGCTAACGGATGCCGAGGTGGCGCTGTCATCCACGACGTCGGACCGCACGGGCGACGGCGGCATCTGGCTCGCGGTGCTCGAAAAGGCGTTCGGCACCATGCGGCTGGAGGACCGACCGGAGAAGTACACGATGGATGCCGCGACCGACGCGATCGCGCGCGGCGGTAGCACGCGGGTGACCATCCGCCTGTTGACCGGCCACACGACTGAGGTCATCGCTCTGCGCCGGGCGCCGAAGGACCCGAACGCCAAGGCCGACGGCCCTGCGCCGACGCGCCGGCCGGCCCGCAAGCCGCACCGCGCGGGCGATCCGCCTGGCCCCTCGCTCTCGCTCGCAGGCGATGCGGACGAGCTTGCGGCCAAGGTTCGGAAAGGTGTGAGCGCGGCGCTGGCCGCGAACCGGCTGGTGACAATCGGCACGGGCGATGAGAAGCTCCCGCCGGGCATCTCGCCGCGGCACGCGTACGCGGTGCTCGCGTTCGACGCGGACAAGGACGCGCTGACGATCTGGAACCCGCATGGCAACACGTTCCCCGGGCGCGGCCGGAAGATGGGCGAGCCGGGGTTCGAGAACGGCTACCCGACGAAGGCCGGCGTGTTCGAGGTGCCGGTGGCGGACGTGGCGAGGATCTTCAGGGGCGTGGTGATCGAGACGGATCAGGTGGCCGAGAAGAAGTCTTGATGAGGGTGCCGCACTCGGGGCAGGGCAGGCCCGGCGGCGTGGCGCGGAGGTCGTATCGGCAGTGGACACACAGCCCTGCGCGCCGTCTTCGACGGCGAATCCACGCGGCCAGCGCGAGCAAGAACACCCACCACACGAGGCCATAAAGGACCGTGTCGGCGAGGAAGCCGGGCCACATCGGGGTGAGTGGGATCTTACGGCCTTGGCCCATCGCTCGACCTGGCGACACTGTCCACACTCGATTGGGGCCGATGAGCATCGTGCCGATGCGGTGCCACCTTCCATTCGGGCCCGCCGTGCCTGCCGAGCTCGTGCCGACCATCGACAGAAGCGGCCATCCCGACGCGAGATCGAACCCGTGCGCGTCGTCCGGCCATCGGCCGGAGGCGGCGGAGGCGCGACGGAGTTCCGATGACCAGATCGTTGACCAGTGCGGGGCCGGGCGACCTTGATCGCCGACCTTGACCTGCGAGTAACCGAGGGCTTCCGGTTCGCACCGCCAGAACACGATCGACATGCACGGGCTGAGTGTGCTCATCGCGACCATGTAAGCCTCGCCGTCGAAACGCGGGTAGTTCTGTGCGATCATTTTGGGGGATTGCGCCGGAAAGCATGCCCCGATCCACGCGACCGCGGGGGTGGTCAGGGCACCGAGCAGGGTCAACCTGATGATCGTCGCGATCGTCCGCCGAAGTGACCGCGAGCGAGACGGAGATTGAGCGTTCGTGGGGGTCATGGCGGGTATCAAGGTTGTTGTACCCGCGGGTGGGCACTGCCGGTGCGTGTGCGAACAAGACCGCACTCGGGGCAGGGCAAGCCTTGCGGCGTGGCGTGGAGGTCGTACGCGCACTCGACGCAGCGTCCGCGCCGGCGGCGGTTCCACCTTCGCAGCCGGCCGACACCAAGAAGCAACGCTGCCCAGACCAGCGTGAAGAGCGCGATGCCGGCGACGAGCCCGCTCCAGATGGGTGAGGTCGGGAGCGCCCTGAGGAGAAAGAAGGTGTACTTCGGCTCCACCACGCGACGCGAGGGGAGTTGGATGCCCGAGATCGCGCGGACAGTGGTTCGCGGCGGCGGGCCCCACCCATCACGAACCAGGAGGGCGTGCGCGGAACGCCACGGCCAGCCGTAGGCGATCTCGATGTATTCCGGCACCACGTCTTTCTGGGTCCGAGGATTGTCCGCGAGGTTCCATCCGAAAGACCAATCGGGGAGGGTCACACGGGAGACGTCGTACACTCGGGTCGAACCGGGTTCCCAGCGAATCCAGTGCGTGGTCACGAGAGCGGTCTGGTCTTGTGTGAAGCCGAGCGGGCGACGGCCGCTTACGGCGACCCCTTGTGCACGATCCTGGCTCAGCGAGCCTGCCCACCAGACGCCCGCGCCCACCATCCCCAGCTCGCTCGCGATCCCGAGCGCCACGCACGCGGCGACTGTGCGATATGTCCGAGCGCGAGACCGCATCGCCCAGAGCTTACCGACCAGCGGCAGATCGGCCGCACTCGGGGCATGGCAGACCCGGCGGCGTGGCGCAGAGGTCGTAGCGGCAGTGGGGGCAGTGGCCGGGGAGAGTGCGGAACGCGCGCCAGGCGCGGCGGGTGGCGAGTGGGGCGGAGATGGCGAAGAGGAGGAACGAGGCCAGCGAGGCGGTGTTGTGGAAGTAGCCGGACCAGAGGGTCTTCCGGCGAAGGATGTCGGCGGTGCGCAGCGTGATCTGGTCGCGCTGAATAGCCGGAGCGCCGGCGGCCGCTAGTTCATCGACAAACTGGACACGAAGTGCAGCGGCTTGGCTCGCTGCGATCCCGGACGTATCGACCGAGATTCGCACCTGCCAAGTTGAGCTCGTTGGCGCCCAAAGTCCGTGCTTGCCGGACGGGGACGTGTCGGCGGACACAAGCACCAATGGCACGCCGGCGGGCACGGTGCTCACCAGCTCATCGGAAGCTTCGATAAACCGGCCGCGCTCATCGAGCGCGTACAACTTCTGCGCGTAGGGCATGACGCAATACGTCGATCTGGCTCGGCCGAGCGCCGCATCGCGCACCATCGCGAATGTGCGGCCGGCGAACGAAGGTCCGTGGCGGTCGATGGGGAGGAGCAGGACTGAAGCGACGAAGACCGCCGCGGCGGAGAGAGCCGTGAGGGGACGGGCGAGGATGGGGCGGTGCGAACGCATGGCCGAGCGAAATGCGGATGGGTGCCCGGAGACTCTACGAGAGCGGCGGAGTGCGGGATGCGGGCGGTCGCACGCTCGGGGCTGCGCCCCGACAAGGGCAGGATGCCCATGCCACGAAAGAGAACGCCCCGGGTTTGGCCCGGGGCGTGAGGAGGTGGACGTGGAGTGTGCCGGGGGTGGCCTGCGTGTTCGCTTGCCCTCCCCCCGGCCCCCTCCCTCTGGGAGGGGGAGTCAAGGCTTCACCGCGCGCCGGCGGACTTTTTCTTGCCCTTGCCCGCCGCGGCGTTGAAGGTGGGGAGCCCATCGCCCTTCTCGAAGAGGTCGGCGAACTTGAAGCCCTTGCGGGCCTTCCACGCGCGCCGGTGGTAGGCGTCGCTGGCGAGGATGGGGAACAGGGCCGAGAGCTCGCCGAAGACCATCTGCTCGTGCACCACGTCCACCTTGCCCCAGCTACACGCCTCGCGGAGCGTGGAGCCCGAGAGCGCGCCGTCGCGGCTGTCGGCGACGGTCATCTGGACGGCGTACTTGTGCATGCCGATGTCGCCGCGGGCCTTGCCGCCCTTGCGCTCGTTGAGGAGCTCGGCCGCGACGACGATGTCCTGCGCGAAGTTCTTGGGCACGCCGCCGCCGAGCATGAGCAGGCCGGTGTCCTTGCAGGCGAGCTTGATGTCGGTGAGCTCGCGGAAGTCCTTGCCGCTGTCGAAGGCGACCATGGGCCGGCCCGACTCGAGCGCCTCGGTCTGGTGCAGCACGATGCCGAAGCCCGCGGAGCAGTCGCTGAACGCGGGCACGAAGATCGGCACGCGCTTGAGGTAGCAGGACTTCACGAGCGACTCGTTCTTCGCGTGGTTCTTCGCCAGGTACGCGCCCATGGCCTCGACGAACTCGCGGCTGGAGTACGCGCCGGGGGCGAAGCTGTTGAAGATGCGGTAGGTCGTCTCGTCGCAGGCCCGCAGGTCGTCCTCGTCGATGTAGGTATCGTAGATGCGGTCGATCATCATGTTCCGCAGCGTCATGTCGTCGACGGGCGGGGCCTCGGGGCTGCCGGGGGCGATGTAGTGCTTGAAGCCCAGGCCCTCAAAAAAATCCTGATCGACGATGTTGGCCCCGGTCGAGACGATCGCGTCGATCATGTTGTTCTCGACGAGCGTGACCAGGGCCTTTTTCAGCCCGGCGGAAACCAGGCTGCCTGCGAGCGTGACGATCACCGCGCAGTCCTTGTCCTTGAGCATCATCGAGTAGATGTCGGCCGCGTGGGCGAGCGTGCGCGACGAGTAGGCCATGTCGCGGTAGCTGTCGATGATCGCGCGGCCGTCAAAGCCGGTGATGTCCACGTGCTTGATCGGTCGGGAGAGCAGGTCCTTCTTGGTCCAGTTGTTCTTGCCGTTGGCCATGCGAAACACTCCTTCGGAGAGGTCACGGGCCCGCCGCGGAGCGGCGGGGTACCCAGGTCTGGCCAAGCCCCCCTGGCCGGTGTGGTTGTGCTCGTGGCCCCGGGGGTGGCGGGGCGCGGGAAATGGTATGCGGGGGGAGGGCGGAGAGGAATCGGGTGATGAGGTGAGAGAGCGAGCGACCGTCGGGAACCCCTCACCTCTCACCCCCTCACCTCATCTTCCCCCACCCCGCCCCTTGCCAATCCCCCGCCGCCGCGGCAAAATGGGCGAAAACGCACAACCCACCCGATACTCCCCCCATGCCCCCGACCGTCTTTTGGATTCGTCACGCCGAGAGCGAGGCCAACGCCGGGCTGCCCACGCCCGACGTGTGGTCCACGCCGCTGACGGACGCGGGCTGTGAGCAGGCGCGCCAGATCTCCGGTGTGTTCGGGCGCCCCTCGCCCGGGCTGATCGTCCAGTCCTGCATGACGCGCTCGCAGC
Source organism: uncultured Phycisphaeraceae bacterium (assembly GCA_964630785.1). Classification (GTDB taxonomy): domain Bacteria; phylum Planctomycetota; class Phycisphaerae; order Phycisphaerales; family UBA1924; genus JADLCX01. Next base: position 23,988 of record CAZVZG010000026.1, read on the forward strand.
AGACCGCCCGGTTCACGGCCGACCGCTTCCCGCTCACGCGGGTGGAGCAGTGGCCGGTGCACGAGTTCACGTTCCTCTGCGGCCAGCGCTACGTCGGCACCACCCAGGCTCAGCGCGAGGCGGGGATGCGGGAGTACTGGGAGCGCCTAGACCCGGACTACGTGGACGGACCGCGGGCGGAGTCGTTCAACCAGTTCATCGCGCGGGTCGATGGCGTGTTGGAGCGGCTCCGGGCAGTGGCCGACTACGGGCCCGTGCTCGTGTTCACGCACGGCCGGTTCCTGCGCGGCGTGCTGCTGCGCGTGTGCGAGCCGCCGGCCGCGGGCGAGGCCCTCATGGCCCGGGCGCTGGAGATGATGACCGGTGTGTCGGTGCCCAACGGGGCGATCTGGGAGATGAGCTACCGCCGGCCGCGCTGGTGCGTGGGGTGCGCAGAGATCGGCCACCTGCTCGCGGGCTGATCCGTGCCGCCTAGTGCTCGACAACCTCTCCCTCCTGGTAAGCGCGGACGAGCTCGGTCAGTTCGGCGATCTTGCGCCGCGTCTGACGGCCGTGATCGGTGTCGCGCGTCAGCCGCGGCCTGGGGTAGGTGCGGATGGTCTGCATGGTGGGCACGATGTCCGCGCCCTCGTCGATGACTTCCTCGATGCTGGAGAAGTGCGTGTGCTCGGCGAGCTCGATGCGGTCGGGCTCGAGCACGAGCGTGTAGCCCCTGTCGCCGTAGGCCTCGCTGAACGCGCCGTCGATGGTGACCGCGTTGCCGCTGCGCTTCACGGGCCGTTCGCCCTGCTCGACCTTGACCGGCACGTGGCCGTTGACGAGCAGCAAGTCGTCGCCGCACCCGAACATGCGTCCGATCTTCTTCACGAACGCGGCGTCGTTCAAGAGCTCGAAGTACGGGTTCTTGTGCTCTTTCCGGGCCTCCTTGTCGGCGACGAAGTGGCCCTCGAAGGTGGCGAGCTTGTCCTTGCCGAAGAGGGGCGAGCGGGGCCCGCCCCACAGGTAGTAGAGCCAGTCGGCGTCGGGGTTGGCGCCGTCTTCGCCGACCTCGCGCCCGCGCACGTACGACCGCCGGTCGGCGCGGTAGGCGCGGCGGACCACGGCGCACAGCGCGTCCATGAGGTCGCGACCGGCCAGGTCGCGACCGTTCACGCGCAGCGGCAGCGGCTCACCCCGCTCGTCCACCGCGACGCAGGCGTGGAAGATCAGCACGTCGTCGCGCCGAGTCCACATCCCACCTCGACGGACCAGCCAGCCCATGTGCTCGCGCAGGCGGACGGAGTTGACGAACGAGCCGCGGACCAGCTCCAGGCACTCGCGCTCCTCGGGCGAGTACGCGTACGGATCGGCCGGATCGATCGTCGGCAGGCGCGTGTCGAGCAGGGGGTAGGTCTTGCCGTCGATGCTGACCGTGCCCGGCTTGAGGTCGATGCGGTGCAGCAGGCGGCGGTGCTCCAGGCCCCACTCCGGACGCCGCGCGAACATGCGCCCCTCGGCCTTGAACTGCATGATCGCCAGCGCCTTCTGCATCCGCGCGACCGTGAGCGGATCGCGTGGGCCATCGCCCTTGGGCTTGAACTGCTCGCACGGATCATCGGCGTAGCACTCGCGGACGAGTTTCTCCAACGGCGTCGTGAGGATGCCGTAGCCCTCTTCCAGTTGGGCCGCGCGCCGGTAGCGGGCGCTGAACCGCAGGGTGGTGAGCAGGCAAGGGTCGTGGCCCAGCGCGGCCCCCATCCAGATGAGGTCGTGGTTGCCCCACAGCAGCGTCACGTTGGGCTGGTGCATGAGCAGATCGATGACGCGGTCGATGCGCGGCCCGCGATCGCCCAGATCGCCCGCGACGATGAGTTCGGCGCAGGACAGGGCCCGAATCAGGCGCGAGGCCGCGGCGATCGCGTCCCAGTCGCGGTCGAACCCCGGTCCCTCACTCCCAGCCCTCCCCTCGCCGGTCCCCCTTCCCAGAGCCGCGAGCATGGCCTTGGGGAACTCCGGCCGCTGGCCGCTGAGCATCTCCACGAACAGCTCGCGGAACTCCGGTGGGGTGAGCCGATCGACGTGCTCGCGCCGGTAGGTCTTCCGCAGAGCGCGGATGATCTCGCACTGCAGCGCGAGCGTGGTGTACACCCACTCCGTGCGTGCGACCGGGCCGCGGGCGACGATCTGCGGCGCAAAGTGCGCGATCGCCTCGCGCGGGTAGTACAGGATCGCGAGGAAGTGCTGCCGCTCCTCGGCGGAGAGTCGGTCCTTGAGCACCTGCTCAACCAGCGGACGCAATGCCCCCGAGGCGTTGTGGATGACGTGCCGGAGCTTCTCGTCCTCGCCGTGGACGTCGGAGATGACGTGGATCACCCCCATCGGCAGGTCGAGCGACGCTGCCAGGCCCGCGATCTCCGCCAGAGCGGATTCGGTGGTGGGGAACCGGGCCGACAGGGCGGCCAGGAGCGAGGGGTCGGGGTGGGCCGGCGCGGCGGATGTAGACATGCGAGCAGTCTAAGCCGCGGGGGGTAACGAGGAGGAGGGGGGGACGAAGGCGCAGCTTACCCCGCCTGTTTGCGCCCGCGCCCGGTCCGCCGATCCGGAAGGAACTGGATCGACTGGATCGTGAAGATGTCCACGACTTCAGGGGCGCCATCCTGATCAAAGACGACGGCAATGCGATTGTTCGGCGAGATCGTGATGCACTCGCGGTGCGGCACGTCGAGCGCCCGGCCACCGCCCATGTGCACCCGGAACGGACGGAAAGGCTCGGCCCTGACGGCTTTTTGAACCTCGTTACTCGTCATCGCTCCTACTCCTCCAGGTACGTGTACCCGTCCAGCCCGCTCTCGTAGAACGAAAGCAGGCTCTTGCCTTCGCTGACGGTCAGGCGGTTGAACTTGATCGCCCGTTCGATGTCGCGTCGGACGGCCCGACGCATGTCCTGGTCGTCGTACTGCACGTACCCGAGGACTTCCTTGACCGTGTCGCCCTCGATGACCTCGTCGATCGACCAGTTGCCCCCGTCCGGCCCGTCGTTGGCGCCGCCTTCGGGGTTGTACGAGACGTGCACGGCGTGGGTGTCGCCCAGCAGGTTGTGCAGGTCACCCAGGATCTCCTGGTAGGCCCCGAGCAGGAACACGCCGAGGTAGTACGGTTCGCCCGACCGCAGGTCGTGCAGCTCCAAGGCCTTCTTCTCGATGCGCTTGTCCACGAAGTTGTCGATCTTGCCGTCGGAGTCGCACGTGATGTCGGCCAGCACGCCGCGACGGGAGGGCTCCTCATTCAGCCGGTGGATCGGGCAGATCGGGAAGAGCTGGTCGATGGCCCACGAGTCGGGCATCGACTGGAACAGGCTGAAGTTGCAGAAGTAGATGTCGCTGAGGATCTCCGGAAGGGCCTCGAACTCCTCGGGCACCTCACCCTTCTTGCCGCAGATGTCCAGCACCTTGCGCCCGATCGACCAGAACAGCCGCTCGCTCGCGGCCCGCATGGGCAGGCTCATGTAGCCGAGGCTGAACAGGCTCATGGCCTCATCCCGGGCCTGCATCGCGTCGTGGTACACCTCGACCGCGTTGCGGTCGGCCAGCCGCTCATACGCATCCATCAGGTCGAGCACGGGCTGGGGCGGCTCTTTCTCCGCGGCCAGGTCGCTCTTGATCCGCTCCATGTCGGGCTCGACGCTGAACTGGCTCTTGCCCAGCACGTTGAGCACCAGCACGCTGTTGTACGCCACCATGGCCCGGCCCGACTCGCTCAGGATCGTCGGGTGCGGTACGCCCGCATCGTCGCACACGGTCTTGATCCGGTACACCACGTCCGCGGCGTACTCGTCGACCGTGTAGTTGATCGAGCTCGTCCAGGCGCTCTGCGAGCCGTCGTAGTCGACACCCATCCCCCCGCCGATGTCGAGCATCCTCATGCCCGCGCCCAGCCGCACAAGCTCGGTGTAGATGTGCGTCAGCTCATTGACCGCGTTCTTGAGGTGGCGGATGTCGAAGAGCTGGCTGCCCACGTGGCAGTGCAGCATGTTCAGGCAGTCGGCCATGCCGCGGGCCTTGAGGTATTCCAGGGCTTCGAGCACCTCGGTCACGAACAGGCCGAACTTGCTCCGGGCGCCCGCGCTGGCCTCCCACCGGCCCGCGCCGCGGCTGGAGAGCTTGACGCGGACGCCGATCTTCGGGCGCACGCCGTACCGCTCGGCGTGGCGGACGATCAGTTCCAGCTCGCTGAACTTCTCGACCACCGGGATGATGTTCCGCCCGAGCTTGGTCGCGAGCACGACCGTCTCGATGAACTCGTCGTCCTTGAAGCCGTTGCACACGATCGGCATCTCGTCCTGGCCCTCGGTCAGGGCCAGCACGGCCAGGAGTTCGGGCTTGCTGCCGGCCTCGAGGCCGAACTTCAGTTCGCGCCCGATCTTGGCGATTTCCTCGCACACATGCCGCTGCTGGTTGACCTTGATCGGGTACACGCAGTGGTACTGCCCGCCGTACTGGTTCTCGGCGATGGCCTTGTCGAACGCGCCGCGGACCTCGCGCAGGCGGTGCTCCAGGATCCCCGAGAAGCGGACCAGCACCGGCGCGTGCACGCCGCGGTCGGCCAGCCCGTTCACCAGGTCGAGCAGGTCGATCTGCTCGCTGGGGTTCTTGGACGGCAGCACGGTCACGTGCCCGTTGGGGTTGACGCCGAAGTACCCCTTGCCCCAGTCGGCCATGCCGTAGAGGCGGGCGGAGTCTTCGGTCGTCCAGCGACCGTGCAGAAACGCGTTCTTCGGCATCGAGACTGTGGCCAACGGCGACTCCTTACCCCAACCCCGACTGCGGACCCCGGAAACATCGCGCCCGGCGAGCGGTGCGCGCCCATGCTCGCGGGCGGCGTCGATGCCGCGCGGCGCAAGACCCTGCTCCTGTCGTGTGCAGACTCAACCGCGTGCGATCGTCCCTGCCCGCACGCAACACCCACCCGACCGTTTCCTCGCCGCCGCTGTCGCCGGTCGCTCGGATCGCGTCGTTGTGGAAAAACAATAGCACAAGTTTTGTGCAAAGGGAGGCCCGGTCGCCGCGCCTCGCGAGCCCGCAAAGCCACGCTCACCCGAACCGCGCCGGCATGCCCGTGCGACGGATCGAGCGCAAGTGCTTGCCAAGTCGGTCCAGCAGCGTCCAGTACATCCCGACCGCCACGACCGGTCCCATCAGCAGCACGACCGCTCCCAGGACAAACACCACCGGCAGGACCCACGAGTAGTAGCCGCTGAGATAGACGATCACCCGATCCGGCACGCGCCGGCCGAGCCATCCGACATACGACATCGTGGCGAAAAACTGGGCGATCCACGCGACCACCGCCGCAAGGTCGAGCAGGACGGTGAGGGTCCCGAACGTGCCCCGGAGGGCGACTGGGCCAACACCGCTGGGTCCGCCCGCGGCCGCCAGCACGCCGGCGACCGCGGCCACCGCCTGCACCACGACCGAAGCCCGGATCACCCGCCGGACCGACGTGGGAGACTCTCGCCCGGCCGGGCCCGGGTCGGGGCGTGTGAACCGCCAATACCCCGCCAGCAGAATCACGGTCGGGATCACCAGGGCGGTGCGCCGAATCTCGCCGACCAGGGCCGGGCTCAGGTATCCCCCGAGGCCGATCTTGATCGCCACCCCGCCGACGAGCGCAACGGCGTAGACCAGCACCCCAGCCAACACCCAGTTCAGCCCGGAATGGATGGCGGCGAGGTACTCTGGAGCGGCGAAGGCGAGGTAATCGCCGCGCAGCGAGTCCGCAATCGGCGTTCCGCACTCCGGGCAGACTCCGCCTCTGGGCAGGCCGCGGAGGTTGTACGAGCAGCGGACGCAGGGGCGATCGGCATCAACCAGCTTGGGCGGGAGGTCGGACAAGCCGCTCAGCCTAACGCACCCTTGAGCGCCGCGGGCACGCCGGTGGACCGGATGGCCTTGACCTGCTTGCGGAGGCGGTCGAGGAGGTTCCAATACAACACGAGGGCGATGAGCGGGCCGATGAACATGGCGACCGTCCCGACGATGGCGACAAGGGGCAGCAGCCACATGTACGTCCGCGTCCGCTTGATGATGTGGACGTCGGGCACGCGCGACGCCATCCAGCGCGTGTACCGCATGGTGGCGAAGAACTGCACCACCCACGCGCCCACGCCCGCCACATTCACCACCAGGACAACCAGGGCAAGGATCGAGGCCGCGCCGCCCGCGCTCATCACCGTCGCTTCAAGAACAAGCTGCAGCACAAACATCGTCGCCGTGGCGGCGGCCTGGATCAGCACCGTTACCCTCATCACCTTCCTCGCGGCGTTCGGGAGTTCCTCGCCGACGAAGCCGGGGTCCGGCTGGGTGTACCGCCAATACCCCAGGATCAGCATGATCGACGGGATGAGCCCAAGCCCGCTCGCCAACAGCCGCGCGCTCTGTCCGCCGCCACCGCGGATCCCGAGCAGCACGTCGGTAACCCACACCACGATCATCAGCAGGATGCCGTTGAGGATGAGTGACAGGCCTGAATGGAGGGCCTTCAGGTACTCCGGCGAGGCGAACTGCAGCAGGATTCCCTTGAGCGAGTCCGTCACCGGCGTGCCGCATTCCGGGCACTTTCCCGCCAGAGGCAGCCCGAGCAGGTTGTAACTGCACCGCACGCAGCTCCGGTCGGTCGTGAGGGTCAAGCTCTGCTCAATCGGCGCCCCCTCGGCGGGCGGCGCGACGCCGGCCTCCGCTTCGACGCTGGGCGGGAGTGTCGTCATGGCGTGCAGCCTACCGCGCGCCCGCGGTCGGCCGCAACAGGCCGGGCGCGACGGGCCTCAGGCCCCGACCTTCGCCAAATCCGCCGCCGCCGCGCCGATAACCTGATGCGCGTACTCGTTCATCGCGTCGCGCAACTGCTCGAAGCTCTCCAGCACGTAATAAATCGGCTGGAAATGGTCGATCTCGAAGTCCGTCTCGCAGATGCGTTCCAGGTCGAACGGCCGGTACTCGGGCACGTCCCGCGGCGTGCAGTCCGGGACGCCGCGGCCCTTGCGTTCCCACTCGCCCTTGAGCGAGTACGCGCTCTCGCCGTGGCTCGACACCAGGCCGCTGCCGTAGACCTTGATCTTGCCGTCCTCGCGGATGAGCCCGAACTCCACCGTGAACCAGAACAGCCGGCCCAGACGCTTGATGTGCCGCTCGTCTTCGCACAGCAGCGCGGCCTTGCCGTAGCTCTGCAGAAAGTCCGCGAACACCTTGAGCGTGTGCAGCGGGACGTGTCCGAACACGTCGTGGAAGATGTCGGGCTCGGGCAGGTAGTCCATCACCTCCCGCGGCCGGATGAGCACCGTGGTCGGGAACTCGCGCTGCGCCAGACAGGCGAAGAACGCCTTGGCCGGCAGATAGCCCGGCACCCCGTAACTCGCCCAGTCGCTCTGGGCCTGAAGGAACTTGTTGATCCCGTCCAGGCGCGTTCCCTTGGCGACTTTGACGCCGCCCGCGATCTCGATGTCCCGGTCCAGCACCACGTCGTCCAGCAGCGGCAGTCGGTCCCCCGTCAGCCGGAGGACCTGCATCCCCTCGATGAACTGGCGCGAGACCTGCTGTTCCAGCACCGACCAGCGCCGCGTGAACAGGTCGCGCCACACGTCGTGGTCGGCGCGGGTGTACTGCGTGTACCGCTGAGTGATGTAGAACCGGTTCGCGTCGATCCGCGCCGCGGGCAGGTTGGGCGCATCGTCGGCCGCGGCTTGGGCAACACGAGCCTCGCCGGAGTCGATGATGTTGTTGTACCGGATGTCGGACCGCATGGGGGGAACTCCGAACCGAAAGAGGCTTCGTGTGTAAGTCGTTTAGAAAACCGAGCTTACGATCAATGACCCCTCGCCGGACCGACCAGGCGCGGTCGGTTACACCTATATATACGGCCCCGCGGCTAGCCCGTCCAGCCCCAGAGATTTCGGGATCATGTTAGGGAGTCCGTAGGGGTTTGGCGCGGGAAGCGTCCGAAGTAGACTGCCGTAGCAGCGGGCTTCCGCCCGGTGAAATCGTCGGCATCCACGCGCCGCCGGCGCCCCGGCCCATCCCACCAGGAGATCGAACATGGCCATCGATCCGATGCTCTACAAGAAGTACAACAAGCGATCCGTGGACGTCGGATCGGTGCTGGCGCAGGCGGAGTCCCGGAAGTCACGCCGGGACACCCAGCCCAAGGGCGTCAGCGGCGGTTTGAAGTTCGGGTTGATGGAGTCTTGGTTCGGCGGGGGCTTCTTTCTGCTCCGCTGGCTCTCGACGTTCGGGAAGAAGTCCGATCGCAACGGATAACGCTGCATCGATCCGGGTCTGGGAAGCGAGGGGAGGGAGCCGTGAGGGGTTGCCGGGCGTATCTGAAGTGGTGGCGGGTCTCGCGAGGCGCACGGCGCTATGCTCGGCCCCGTGACCGGAGTGTTGCCGAGTGGTGAGGACGGTTTCCAGTTCGTTGTGTGTGCTGATCGCGGCCGCGACACTCGGCCCGGGCTGCGCCCAGCAGACCTCGGCGATCAACGAGCCCACGCCGCAGCAGACCCAACCCACGGGCCTGATGGCGCTGTTCGCGCCCAAACCCGAGCCTGAACTCGACGTGACCAAGGGTCAGAAACTGATGGCCGAGATCAGCGAAAACCCCAAGCGGCTCGAGAAACTCACGCCGCAGGAGAAGCGGTTCCTGGCCAGGGCGCACGCCGCGGCGGCGCAGACCAAGGCGGAGAAGGATGCCGGACGGCGGTAGGCCGGGCTCAGTTGATTCGATTGGGCGCGGCGGTGCCCGCGACGACCGCCGCGGCGTTCTCGCACGCCATGCGGGTCATCTCCTCGCGCCAGTAGCGCTCGGCGCTGCCGATGTGCGGTGCGAGCACGACGTTGTCGAGCGTGAGCAGACCGGGATGGACCTTCGGCTCGTGCTCGAAGACGTCAAGCCCGGCGCCCCAGATCCTCTTCTCGGCGAGCGCTGCGGCCAGCGCGCCCTCGTCCACCGTGGGCCCACGCGAAGTGTTCACCAGCACCGCCGTCGGCTTCATCAGCCCGATCCGTCGCGAGTCGATCAGGTGCCGCGTCTCCGGGGTGAGCGGCGTGTGCACACTCACGAAATCCGATTCGCGCAGGCCGTCGTCCAGTTCGACCTTTCTCGCCGCCAGCGGGGCCTGCTCGAAGTCCAGGTGGCGCGTGCGGGCGGTGTAGAGCACTCGCATCCCAAACGCGTGGGCCCGCATCGCGACCGCGCGCCCGATCCGTCCCGCGCCGACGATGAGGATCGTCTGCCCGGTGAGGTGAACGCCCAGCCAGCCGGTGGGGAAGACGTTGCCCTCGCGCTCGAAGCGTCCGGAGCGGACGAACCGATCGGCCTCGCACAGCCGCCTCGCGGCCGCGAGCAACAGCGCCCACGCGATGTTGGCCGTGCCCTCGGTGACCGCGTCGGGCGTGTTGGTGACGGTCACGCCGCGGGCGCGGCAGGCGTCGAGGTCGATGTTATCGAAGCCCACGGCAAAGTTGCACACGCCCTTGAGCTGCGGCCCGGCGGCGCGGAGGAACTCCGCGTCCACGCGGTCGTGGAACATCGAGATCACCGCGGCCGCACCGCCGATGAACTCCAGGAGTTGCGCCCGCGTGAGTTGCGGCAGGGCCGGGGCCATCTTCACGCGAGCGCCCGGGACCTCCGGCGGCGTGGCGGGCTCGTGGTGGCCGCGAGCGGGTACGGCGCGGGTGATGGCGACGAGGGGGAGTTCGCTCATGGGCGATTGTTGGGCGCCACCCTCCCCCTCCCAGAGGGAGGGGGCCGGGGGGAGGGCGAACGCATCACCGACGACTGACTAAGCCCCGATGGGGACTGGACCCGACGGCGAAGGATCGTGAGAGCCGAAGCTCGGTCAATGCGTTGGCCCTGAGGCCGGAGCGCGAACGGATCGAAGTTGTCATGTTTCCGTGATTCAAGCAAGAACGCCGCGCTCGTCAAACGCCGCCCAAGCCTCAGCCTCGCTCACGCGTTGCGCCCACCCGATCGCTTCGTGAACCGGCCGACCCGTCCGCCGCCGCTCCACCGCCGCCTGCACGCTGTCGCCAGGGTCCGCCCGCACGATCGGCACATCGCTGCCGAACCAGAGCAGGGCGTCGTTCCCGCGGGGCGTGCAGCCGGCGTCGATCAGTTCTCGCAGCGGCAACACGCGATCGAGACGGTGAGGGAGCCGACGGGTGAGCACCTCGACGTCGGCGAGCAGGTGGCACGGCTGCACAGAGCAGACCACGCCGCCCGTGATCGTTGCGAACCTCGGGACGTCCCGCTCGTCGATGAGTTCGGCGTGCTCGATGCGGTGCCGCCCGCCGGGCTCGCGCGGCGTGGCCGACCGTTCCAGCGCGTCGAGCACCATCCGCACCGCGCCGTCTCCGATCGCGTGCGCCGCCAGGTGCAGCCCGAGCGATTCGCACAGCCGGATCGCATCGTCCAGCTCGCCGGCACACACCATCGCGCGCCCGAGCGGGCGGCCGTCGAGCGGCTCGCAATAGGGTGTGAGCATCAGGGCCGTGCGGCTGTTGAGCGTGCCGTCGGCGAAGACCTTGCCGCCCGCGAGCCGCACGCGTGCCGACTCCCACCGGCCGCGCGCGGAGTGGACTGATCCGAGCCGTTTGACCGGCGGGTACAGACGCACCGACTCGACGCCCAGGCGGCCCGAGCGTTCGAGGTCAGCCAGCACCGGCCCGAGCCAGTCCTGGCTATGGAGGTCGTGCACGGATCGGAACCCGAGAGAGGCCAGCGACATCAGGGCCGCGTGCACGTGCTCGCGCCGTTGCTCGGGCGCGGGTTCCGGTGCCGATTCCCACGCGCGGTACGCCGCGTGCTCGATCAGCAGGCCCGTAGGTGCGCCGGTGATGGGGTCGGCGACGACCATCCCCGACGGCGGGACCGCCTGTCCCGCGCTCAGTCCCGCCGCCCGCATCGCGGCCGAGTTGGCCGCCGCGGCGTGGTGGTCGAACGACATGATGACGCAGGGCCGGTCGCCCGCGGCCGCGTCCAGTTCCGCGAGCGACGGCCAGCGCGGCACGGCCCACGACTCGATCCGCGCGCCATGGATGCGGAGCCACTCGGGCGGGCCGTCGGTCGGCGCCGAGCGCGAAGCGTGTCGACGCACCACGTCCAGACACTCCTCGACACTCGCGCACCCATGTCCCTCCCGCAGGTCGGGCATGCCCAGCGCCTGGCCGTACGCCGCGATGTGCGCGTGGGCCTCTCTCAAGACGGCCGCTCCAGCATCGCGTGGACGCACGCCGCGGCCTGATCGAGCGATCCCGCCTCCAGGTCAAACTCCACCCGCACGATCCCGAAGCGTGCCCGCACGTCGAGCCCGAACGGATCGACCCCCACACAGAGCGGGTCGGCGATCTCGACTCGGGCGCGGGCCCTGCACAGCCGCGCCAGCGCGGCCCGATCGGCGTTGAGCTGTTTCACCAGCCCGAACTCGCCCCGGCAGAACGGGTTGGCCCGCATGAGCGACTCGCCCGAGTACACCTCTCCGGCCATGCGCGGGGCCTTGCCGCCGTCGATGCGGCAGCGGAGCCAGACGCGGGCGCCCGGGAGCATTCCCGAGGCGGCGTGGTACGCGTGCCAGCGGTCCACCGCCTCTTCGGACTCCGGGCGGGACATGGGCTCGGCGGTGACGGACAGTTGCAGGTCGATCTGCGACTCATCGGGCAGGTGCAGCACGGCGTCGCGCCCGCCGACCTCGCCCGCGAACCCCGGATCGGTGGGCAACACCAGGTCACCGACCGCGCCGTCGATCACGTACCGCACCTCGGCCCGGCGCTCGTGGTACTGCAGCGTGGCTTCGTGGTAGCGACGGAGCAGGCGGTGCCCGTCGCGCGAGTCGTCGCGTTCGTGCGGCGGAAATGAATGAGCGGCGCCGGCCATGATGGATTGTCGGCGCCGGACGGCCCCGGCTCCACCGGGTTGCCAACGGGCCGGGACCGCCTCGAAACGACGCCGATTGTGGATAACTCATCTCGCGCACCGTCACCGCGGGGTCGGCGGATGGAGTGAATGGACAAAAAAGAACCGGGGCCGACCTGTCGAGGCCGGCCCCGTGTTCGTTCAGGCGCTCCAGAGGGGGCCCGGGCAACGGCGCCCAGAGGCCCCATTCATTGGGGGTGCCGCCGTGGCACGGCGGCACACTCTCTCTCACGGAGGTTTCGACGTCGAATCAGGGGCGGGGCCGCACGTGTTCCGGATGGCCGCGGCGTCGGACGTCTGTGTCCTGCGCTTCGGGCCCGGGCGCGGCTCGGCGCCTGATCAGGAAGGGTTACTTGCCCTTCTTCTTGGAGGACTTCTTCTTCGAGCTCTTCTTCTTGGTCTTCTTCTTGGCCATTTCGGTTCTCCTCGAACTCCAAACGGAGCGTTGAGTGACTCGAGCGGCTCGGAGCGCCTGTTTGCTCAGCACCGCTGATTGACGGTCGGAGCACGCGCTCCGGCCATCGTTGATCAAGACGTGTATCGGACCAGACCCGACCACCTCTTGAGCAAGACATGCGCACAATACACTCACACGGTTCCCGAGTGCAAGTCCATGAGCGATTCATCCACAACCGTCATCATCTTCGGCGCATCCGGTCGCATGGGCTCGCGTCTGTGCGCGCTCGCGTCGAGCGACGCATCGACGCGCCTCATCGCGGCGATCGTCAGGGAAAGTTCACCGCGCGAGGGCCAAGTCGTCAGAGACGTTGACGGCGGCGCGATGCGCTTCATTTCCCCCGAAAAAGCCCGCGAAATCGACGCAATTCACGGCGGCGTCGTGATCGACTTTTCGTCCGATCAGGGCGCGGCGCAGGCGCTCGCGCTGGCGCTTCACTTCCGCGCCGCGATGGTCGTCGGGACCACCGCGCTCTCGCCTCAGACCATCGCGTCGCTCCGCGAGTCATCGTCGCGCATCCCGATGTTGATAACTCCGAACACCTCGATCGGGATCGCCGCGCTCGCGAGCGCCGTTTCCGCCGTCGCGGGGCTGCTCGGGCCCGCGTACGAGTGCTCGATCGTCGAGTCTCACCACTCGCGGAAGAAGGATGCACCCTCCGGCACGGCGCTGCGCCTGGCCGATGCGGCCCGCAAGTCCGGGGCGAACGTCCGCGACGATCAAGTTCTCGCCGTCCGCGGCGGCGACGTGATCGGCGAGCACACCGTGCGGTTTGCCGGACCCGGCGAGTACGTCGAACTCACCCATCGCGCCACTTCGCGGGACTTGTTCGCGCTGGGCGCGCTCCGCGCCGCGAGATGGATCGCGGGCCGAGCGCCGGGCTGGTACACCATCGAAGATGTGCTCGGCATCGGTGCGCGATCGAAGCAAGATCGCGGCTGATCGTCGCGCAATCGGCGCAGCGGCAACCGACCTCAGTGCTTGCCGTGGGGCCGATCGGTGCGTCGAATCGTGAACGTCGCGACCGGCTTGTCGGCGCTCTGGCCCGCGGCTTGCTCACCGTCCGCGGGCTTGGTCGTTTCGGGCTTGGGTGGGTTATCCACCGCGGCCGGCTCGCGGACGAAGATCGACGCCATGCCGACACCGTTGACCCGGTTATACAACGCGGTCGCCTGGTCGTCGGACACCATCACCGGCACGCGTGCTCGAACGATGCCCTGGTACGGGTTATACCAGAACGCCGCGAGGTTCTTGTCCACCGCCATCCTGACCGGCGGATGGAGCAGATCGGCCTGCTGAGTCCCGGCGACCTCGACCCACGGGCGGTCGTCGTCGAGCAGCGGATTGACCGGCGGATCGCTCTGGAACCAGCTCGGATCGACGGTCACCGGCCAGCCGCGAGAGTTGAGCTCGGTGGTCTTGGTCGCGGCCCGGTATTTGATCTCCAGCTCCATGCGGTGAACGTCGGACTGGGCCTGCTGGAAGAGGGCCTCCTCTTCGCGGTGGGCGCGCTGGACATACAGCGCGCCGCCCACGACGCCCACCAGCCCGATTGCCGCCACAACGTCCCGCATCCAGCGCATCGCCGTGCTCCCTGTTCGAGGCCGAGAATGCCCCGAGCCCTCACGCCGGTCGAAGAAACCGGCTCATCGCCCTATCGGCGGGGTATCGTGGCTCCGCGAGAGGGGAAGCGGGTAACCGTTTCGGGCTCTGGCAACTCTGCCGCCTGCGCCGCGCGGGCTGGCCGTCCGACCCGCGGACGGGTCCGAAAACCCCGCGGCGCGGGCGATACACTCGCCCTCGGCCGGCCGCGGGACGGTGAAAGGGGGGTGGGAGCAGGGGGGTGGACCGCCGGTCGTCCCGTTGCCACCCATCCGCGGCGCTCGTCGCGGCCAAGAGCAGGAAGCCGTCGATGCCCACCCATCCACCCGCAACGCTCATCACCTCCCGCACGCTTGGTTGCGGGATGCCCCTCCTGATCGAACAGATGCCCGGGGTGCGCTCGGTGGGCGTGACCTGGTTGCTCCCGGCCGGTTCCGCGACCGACCCTGAGGATCGCCAGGGCCTGTGCACCATGTGGAGCGAGCTGATCTTCCGCGGCGCGGGCGACCTGGATTCGCGTCAACAGGCCGATGCTCTGGACCGGCTGGGGATCAGTCGCGGCTGCGACCCATCCACATTCCACCTGAGGCTGGGGTTCACACTCCTCGGCGAGCGGCTGAGGGACGCCCTGCCGGTGCTCGTGGACATGGTGCGCCGGCCGCGGATGGACGAGGACTCGATCGAGCCCACACGGGACTTGAGCATCCAGGCCATCGAGTCGCTCAAGGACGATCCTCACCAGCGGGCCATGCTCACGCTCAAGGAGCGCCACGCGCCGGCCCCGATCAACCGCTCGGGCATGGGCACGGTCGAATCGCTCGCGGCGATCACACGCGACGACCTCGTGACCGGCTGGCAGCGGCAGGTGCGGCCCGTCGGCTCGATCCTGGCGATCGCCGGCGACGTGGACGCCGCCGGTGGCGCCGACGCGCTGGCCCTGCGGCTTGACGACCTGCTCGCCGGTTGGAGCGGGGCCGCGCCAATGGTCTCGCCGGGCGACGCGCCCGCCCGCGGCAGCTACCACCACGTCACCGATCCCTCCGCCCAGGTGCAGATCGTGCTCATGCACGATGCGCCCGCCGAGAGCCGACTCGAATCCAAGATGGAGCGCGTGGTCGCCGGGGTGCTTTCGGGGGGCATGGCCTCGCGGTTGTTCACCGAGGTGCGGGAGAAGCGCGGCCTTTGCTACTCCGTCAGCGAGTCCTACGCCGCGGAGCGCGATTACGGGCGGTGCGTCGGCTATGTCGGAACGACGCCGGAGCGGGCCCAGGAGTCGCTCGACGTGCTCATGGCGGAACTGCACCGGATCAACACCCGCGACGGGCGAACTACCCAGGAGGAGTTTGATCGGGCGATGATCGGGATCAAGTCGGCCCTGATCTTCTCCGGCGAGAGCACGGGCGCGCGGGCGGCGGCCCTCGCGGGCGATCAGCACCGCCTGGGGCGGGCCCGGAGTCTCGACGAGGTGGTCGCGTTGTACGCCGCGATTACTCTCGACCACGTCAACGATTACCTCTCCCGTCGTGCTCTCGGCGACGTCACGATCGTGACGCTCGGGCAGACCGCGCTCAACCGCCCCGCCTGAACGACGCTCCTTCGCGCTCCCGGCGTGGCGTCCGCCCGGTGCGGGCCCCATTCTTCCGGCGGCGGGTACACTGCCGGCCCTCCGAGCAGGAGCTCGCAGCGCCCGCATGTTCACCGGCCGCACCATCACGAGAAGCATCAGCCAGCACGCGCTCATCGGCGTGCTGCTGGCGATCCTGGCGTTGACGCTCGTGTACCCGATCGTGCTGACGGTGCAGGGCGCGTTCGTGGCGCACACGGGCGAGGGCGACCGGTTCTCGTTCACGAGCCTGAGCCTGCTGTTTCAGGACCCGACGCTCGTGGGCGGGCTGTTGAACTCCCTGTACCTGGCCGCGGCCGCCACGGCGCTCGCGGTGGTGCTCGGGATGCCGCTGGCTGTGCTGGGGGCCAAGTACCGCTACCCCGGCAAGGGGCTGTTCAACGCGGTGATCCTGGTACCGCTGATCCTCCCGCCGTTCGTCGGCGCGATCGGCATGCAGGCGCTGATGGGGCGCGAGGGCGCGATCAACGCCCTCCTGGGCACAAGCTTCGACTTCCTGGGTGAAGCCAAGTTCTGGGGCGTAGCGATCGTCATCGCCCTGCACCTCTACCCGATCATCTACCTCAACGCGACCGCCTCGATGGCCAACCTCGACCCCGCGCTCGAAGAGGCCGCCGACAACCTCGGCGCCGGACCGTGGCGGCGGTTCTTCCGCATCACCCTGCCGCTCATCCGGCCCGGACTGTTCGCGGGCGGGACCATCGTCTTCATCTACGCGTTCACGGACGTCGGCACACCGCTGGTCTTCGACTACACACAGGTGACCCCGGTGCAGATCTTCGTGCGGCTCAAGGCGGTGGAGTCCTCCGCCGAGCCGTACGCCCTCACGGTGGTCATGCTCGCCCTCGCTCTGGCCATTTACGGCCTGGGCAAGTTCGTGTTCGGGCGCGCGGGTTATGCGATGTATTCCAAGGCCTCGCGGGCCGGCGGTGAGCGCGCCCTGCCGGGGGCGTGGGGATGGGGCGTTACCGCGGGCTTTGTCCTGGTCACGGCCCTGGCCGTGCTGCCCCACGTCGGCGTGGTGCTGACCGCCTTCAGCGCGCCCGCGGCGTGGTACGGCACGGTCCTGCCCTCGCGCTGGACTCTGCACAACTTCGAGCAGGCCCTCGGGCATCCCGACGCCTTCCGCTCCATCGTCAACTCGATCAAACTCGCGGGCGCGTCGGTTGTCCTCAACACCGTCTTCGGGCTCCTTGCGGCCTACGTCATCGTCCGCACGCGGGTGCGCGGGCGCGCCGTGCTCGACGTGCTGTGCATGTTGCCCCTGGCCGTGCCGGGGCTGGTGCTGGCCTTCGGCTACGTCGCGATGAGCCTGCGCTGGCCTTTCGGCGAAGACGGGCCGCTGGGCTTCATCAGCGTGTTCGGCGCCGATCCCAACCCCATCCCGCTGCTCATCGTCGCCTACGCCGTGCGAAGGCTGCCGTACGTGGTGCGCTCGACCGTGTCCGGGCTCGAGCAGACCTCCGGCGAGC
Organism: uncultured Phycisphaeraceae bacterium; assembly: GCA_964630785.1. Classification (GTDB taxonomy): domain Bacteria; phylum Planctomycetota; class Phycisphaerae; order Phycisphaerales; family UBA1924; genus JADLCX01. The sequence continues at coordinate 41,080 of CAZVZG010000026.1, forward strand.
TCGAAGAGGCCGCGCTCAACCTGGGCGCCTCGCGGCTCACCGCCGTGCGCAAGGTGATCGTCCCGCTCATCACGGCCAACCTGATCGCGGGCGGGCTGCTGGCGTTCAGTTTCGCCATGCTCGCCGTGAGCGAGCCGCTGGTGATGGCGCAGTCGCCCGCCGACTATCCGATCACCACGCAGATCTACGGCTTCCTCAACCGCATGGGCGACGGGCCCAACATCGCGTCGGCGATGGGCGCCTGGGGCATGGCCCTGCTGGGCGTGACGCTCGTCGGCGCCTCGCTGCTATTGGGCAAGAAGCTCGGGTCGATCTTCCGGGTCTGATCGCGCTGCACGATCGAGCCCGCTGCCGCCCCCCTCCCCCGTTCAAAAAACAAGCCGGACCGCGCTTCCGCGGCCCGGCCGCTTCATCCTGGCCCTTCGTCCGTCAGTGCGTGCCGGAGGCGGGCTTGTCGGCCGGCTTGTCCATCGGCTTGTCGGCGGGCTTGTCCGCCGGCTTGGGCGTCTCGTGCGTCGCCGCGGGCTTGGCCGGGGCCGGCGCGACCTTCTTTTCCTCGCAGCCGGCCAGACCGATCAACAGACCGGTCGCGGCCGCCGCAAGCAAGACCTTCGTGCTCTTCATGACCTGATACTCCTTGGTTCGTTCCCCGTGTCGCCGAACGGCGCCGGGCTTTGGGTGCGTGCCACGCGCATTGGGAATCGATACCACGCGGCGTGTCGCGTGGTCAACCCGGCACGGATCGCACAACCCCGTCCGGTGACCCCCAATCATACATTGGAAGAACACTGCGCGGGTTTCTCGCGGTACGAAAACTATTAGGGTGCCCCGCCGCCCTTCGACGGAGCGGCCGGCTTCGCAGCGGGAGAAGAGGCGGGCGGCGGGGGGGGGATCGCTGGCGCGAGCGCCTGCGGCTTCACCTCCACCATGTCGATCACGTAGATCAGCGTCGCGTCGGGCGGGATGAGCACCTTGCCCTCGCTGTCTTTCATCCCCACGATGCCGGGCGCCATGTACGGCGGGATGGTCAGACGCCGCCGCCCGCCGGCCTTCATGCCGATCATGCCGTTGGCCAGGCCCATGAACAGCTTGTTGATCGGGTGCTCCTCGGGTTTGGATCCGCCCTCGCGATCGAGCGTGCAGTCAAACTCCTTGCCGTCCTTCACCTTGCCGCGGTAGTGGAACGTCACGATTGCGCCCGGCAGCGCCGACGGTCCTTCGCCGGTTCGCAGGTCCTCGATCACCAGGCCGCTGGGGAGGTCCACGCGGGTTTCGGCCTTGGCGTCGTACGCGTCCGGGCCGGAGAACTTGGACACGTCCACACCCGGGGCCGCGGGCGACTTCGCCGCGTCGGCGGGCTTCGATTCGGGCGCGCCCTTGGGCGCGGCGTCGGCGTGGGCTCGCGCCGCAGATTTGGTTGCGCCCGTGTCCGCCGTCGCCGCCGGTGGGGGGGGCGGGGGCTTGTCGTTGCGCTTCTCGCCCTTGCAGCCCGCGCCGATAGCCGCGGCCGCGCCGCACACGCACACCATCATCCAGACGCTTGCACGCTTCATCGCAGACTCCCATGCGCGGCGTCCACGCCCGCCGCGATCGACCGCGTCGCCCGTGCTCCGCGGCCGCGTGAGAGTGTAATCGCGCTTTCCACCGGGGTCGTGCCCGTTGCACGCGCCCCTACACTTCCTTTGTGTGCGCCGAACCCGATAACCCCGGGATTTCCTCGCGGTTTCGCCCCATGCTGGCCGTCTCGATGGGCGACCCCCTGGGTATCGGACCCGAGATCATCGTCAAGGCGATCGCGGATCGAACGCTGCGTGAGCGGGCCCGCTTCCGCGTGTACGGCTCATCGCGCGTGATGGATGCCGCGGCCCTGAGCGCGGGCGTCGCGCCGTGCTGGTCGCACGTCGACCACCGCGCCGACCCCGCGACGCTTCACGCCGCGCTGCACCACGACGCGCTAATCGTCGACTACCCCGAACTCGACTTCGATCGGGGCGAGATCGGCCTGACGCACCCCGGCCCCAGCCGCCCCGGCGGCGCGGCCAGTTTCCGCTGGGTCGAAGACGCCATCGACGCCGCCCTGCGCCCGCCCGCCGACCCTCTTCACGCTCACGCCATCGTCACCGCGCCGATCTCCAAGACCAGTTGGACGCTGGCGGGCCACACCCAATACCCCGGCCACACCGAACTGCTGGCCCACCACCTGCACGCGCCGCGCCACGGCATGCTCTTCGTCGGCCCGAACCTGCGCGTGATGCTCGCCACCATCCACATCCCCCTCATGGCCGTGGCCGACCACCTCACCCCGCGCCGAATCTTCGACGCGATCGACCTCGCCGCGCAATCCTGCCGCGAGATGGGGATCGCAAGCCCCCGCATCGGCGTTTGCGGCCTCAACCCGCACGCCGGCGAGGGCGGCATCCTCGGCGACGAGGATGCACGGATCATCCAGCCCGCGATCGAGATGGCCGAGAGCAAGGGCATCAACGCCACCGGCCCGTGGCCCGCCGACACGCTCTTCCTCGCCGCGGCCGCGCCGCCCGCGGGCAAGGGCCAGTTCGACTGCATCGTCGCCATGTACCACGATCAGGGCCTGATCCCCGTGAAACTGCTCGACCGCGAGCGCGCCGTAAACGTCACCGTCGGCCTCCCCACCGTGCGCACCTCGCCCGCCCACGGCACCGCGTTCGACATCGCCGGACAGAACAAAGCCCACCCGGGCTCGATGCGCGCGGCGATCGGACTTGCGATCTCGATGTGCGAGCAGCGCCCCAAAGAACCCCGAGCGTGAGCGAGCGGGCCGCCCTCGTTCGTGGCATTGGCTTTCCAGCCAATGTCGGCCGCGCCCCGCGGCCGAGTCCGTCTCGCTGCCGAACGCCAAGTCAGGATGATCAGAGTCAGCGGGCCGGGCCCACTCGCTCACGCTCGGGGTTCGTTGGCATCCCACCGCCCGCCCCTCCTAAACTCGCCCGCCCCATGCCCCCATCGTCGCCCATCCGACCCCGCGAGCGCTCGCCGCTCGCGGAGATGATCGTCCTGGCCGCGCCCACGGTCGCGACGATGTCGTCGTTCACGCTCATGCAGTTCGTGGACAAGCTGATGGTCTCGCGGATCGGGCCCGACCCGATCTACGTTGGCGCTCAGGGCAACGGCGGGCTGGTCTGCTGGGTGCTGGTGTCGATCCTCACGGGGTTGATCACCATGGTCAACACCTATGTCTCGCAGAACCTGGGCGCGGGCACGCCCGAGAAGGCCCCGGCGTACGCGTGGAACGGCCTGTGGCTGTCCGTGGCGTACTGGGCCGTCATCATGATCCCCTTCGCGCTCGCCCTGCCGTTGGTCTTCCAGCTCATCCGCTCCGCCGGCGGCGCCCCGCACGACGCCGCGATGGTCGAGCAACTCATCCGGCGCGATCAACTCGCGACCGGCTACGCCCGCATCCTGATGTACGGCTCGCTCTTCACGATGGCCGCCCGTGCGATCGCTCAATATTTCTACGGCATGCACAGGCCGGTGGTCGTGCTCGCGGCCGGCGTCGCGGGCAACTTAACGAACCTGGTCTTCAACAGCCTGCTGATCTACGGCCCGACCGCCCCCCACGACACCGGCATCGCCTGGATCGATTCATGGTTCGCCTTCACCGCCTCGCTCTGCTCGCACTGGGGCTGGTCGGCCCACGGCATCGACGGCGCGGCCTACGCGACCGTGCTCGGCTGCTTGGTCGAGTTCCTCATTCCGATGGTGGTGTTCCTCTCGCCCGGATACATGCGCCACTTCGGCACGGCGGCTCAGTGGCGTCCATCGCTCGCCCACGTGCGAGACCTGTACAAGATCGGCTGGCCCAACGCGCTCATGTTCGGCAACGAGATGGTCTGCTGGGCGTTCTTCATGGTGTACCTCGTCGGGCGCTTCGGCACGATGCACTCCACCGCCGGCTGGATCGCCCACCAGTGGATGAGCATGAGCTTCATGCCCTCTCTGGGCATCTCGGTGGCCATCACCGCCGCGGTGGGCAAGTGCATGGGCATGGGCCGGCCCGACATGGCCGCCCACCGCACATGGCTCGGCCTGTCGCTGGCGGTCGCGTGGATGACCTTCTGCGGCGTGGTGTTCGTCGTGTTCAGGCACGAACTGGCCGGCCTGTTCGTTGAGTCCGACACGCCCGCGGCCCAGCGTGAGCAGATCGTCCGCCTCGCGTCGGGATTCCTGATCGCCACCGCCGCGTTCCAGTTCTTCGACGGCGTGGCGATGAGCCTGTGCGGCGCGCTGCGCGGCGCGGGCGACACGCGCTTCCCCAGCCTGGCGACGCTCGCGCTCTCGTGGACGATCATCGTCGGCGGCGGGCTGGCGATGGTGAATCTCGCGCCGGGCCTGGAGTCGCTGGGTCCGTGGATCGCCGCGGCCGCGTACATCGTCACGCTCGCCCTGGTCATCCTCGGACGATTCCTGAGCGGCAAATGGCGACGCATCAAGCTGTTGCACACGCCCACCGGCGTGACCCCGATCGCGCCGGCCGCGGCTGAGGGCGAGCCGATCGTGGTCAGTCCAAACTCGGCTTGATCGACTGTGTTCGCGATCGGTTCGGTCGCCTATACTCTCGGCCCGATTTTTCCACATCCCGGAGCACCCTGGACATGGCCAAGACCGACACGTTGGACCTGGTGATCGGCGCCGGCGAGGCGCAGCGCAACGCCAAGCAGGCCGCCGAGCACCTCAAGAGCGCGCAGGCCGCGATCGACGCCGCCGACCGGCTCAAGGCCGTGGGCGAGCTTCGGCGCGCCGTGGCGGCCGACCCGACCTCGGCGTCGTTCTTCCAGCTCGCCTACCAGCTCGACCTGATCGGCGAGGAGGAAGAGGCGATCGCGATGTACGAGCGCTCGTGCGAGATGCCCCCGGCGCCGATCAACGCGCTCATGAACCTCGCCGTGCTCTACGAAGACCGCGGCGACTTCGCCCGCGCCGAGCGCTGCCTGCGCCAGGTGCTGGAGACCGCGCCGAACCACCCGCGGGCCCGCCTGTTCATGAAGGACGTGCAGGCCTCGCGCGAGATGGTCATCGACGACGACACCGACCGCGAGAAGGTCAAGCGCAACGCGATGCTCGACGTGCCCGTGACCGACTTCGAGCTCTCGGTGCGGGCCCGCACGTGCCTGAAGAAGATGAACATCCGCACGCTCGGCGACCTGCTGCGGACCACCGAGGCCGAGCTCATGGCCTACAAGAACTTCGGCGAGAGCAGCCTCATCGAAATCAAGCAGATGCTCTCGACCAAGGGCCTGCGCCTGGGCCAGGGCGTCGAAGACGCCCACCGCGCTGCGCGACGCAAGCTGCTCGATCAGCTCAAGGGCAGCGGCAACGAGGCGATGCTCGCCAAGACGGTCACGGAGCTCAACCTCTCCGTTCGCGCCCGCAAGGCGCTCCAACTCCTGAGCATCCAGACCATGGGCGACCTCATCAGCCACACCGAGGCAGAGCTCATGGGCATCAAGAACTTCGGCGCCACCTCGCTCCAGGAGGTCAAGGACAAGCTCGGCGAGTACGGCCTGCGTCTGCGGAATCTCGACGAGTAGCGGCCCAACCCGCCGCCTCTCGCTCCGGCTCGCTCATCTCGGATATCCACAATCGCCTTCACCCATCCGGGGTGGAGGCGATTTTCTTTTATGCTCTGCTTGACGGGCATCCGAGAACTCTGGATAACAACGTCTGTCGTGGCGATCAAGATTCCGTGTTCGCGGCCAAGCGGATGGGGGAATGGGGAATCGGGTGGTGGGGTTGAGGGGGGGGTGGGGGTGACGCTCGTCGGCCTTCCCCGCGTGTTTCCGCCGCGGTTGAGTTTGTCGTTCCATTCAGTTCGACCAGACCCCGAAGGCGCCAAGTCCGCATCTTCGTAGCCGCCATGTTCGCGGCCGGAGGTCGTTTGATGGACGAGCAGCGTTCGTCTGTTTCGGCGATGATCCTTCTGATCTGTCTGGCCTGGGCCTCGCTCGCCTGGCTCTGGCCGACGGATGCTCACCCGTTCTGGGCACCGTCGCTCCTGTGGCACAAGATCGCGTCGGTCACGCTGGCGACGTGCCTGTGCATCCATCTGTTCCTCGCGGTGAACTTCGAGCGGGCGGAGTGAACTTGGCCGCCGCACCCGGGCGTTCACGCGAGCGACAAGCCGGATCGTTGCCGCGCGGGCGCCATCGATGTCGCTCGTCCGGACGGGGCCACCGGTCAGGTCCCGTCTGAGGCGGGCCGGTCGTCGGGCCGATCGCGACGCGCCGACGCTCCCCCTCCCTCCGGGCCGGAGGGGGGAACCACGGTCTGGTCGCGCGTGCCGGTCTTGTGGAAACTCAGCCGCGCCTGCACGTAGCGCTCCGGGCTCACGGCCAGGTCGGGCGTCTCGCCCCGCGCGTGCTGCGCGTGCAAGTGCTTCAGGAACGGAACGCACCACTGGCAGCCCGTCCCTGCGCCCAGGCACTCGCTGATGAGCGACGCCACCGGCGGGTTCTCGCGCGCCAGGTAGTTCCTGATCTTGCGCAGCGAGACGTGGAAGCAGAGACAGACTTCGTCGTCGGGGAACATGGGGGGTGGGTAAGCGAGGGCGGTAAGCGGTAAGTCCGGGAGGGGGGGGGGGAGGGGGAGGCTCCGAGCATTGTTGGGCGCGTACCGCCTGTCACATGTTCGGAACGAGCATCGCCTGGCCGACCTTGATCGCCGCCTGAGCGCCGCAGAGCAGTTCGGCCAGGCGCAGCGAGAACTCGATGGCCGTGCCGGGGCCGCGGCTGGTCACCAGGTGACCGTCCACGCACACCGAGGCGGTGCAGTCCTTGACGCTCTTGGGGAACCGGCGTTCCAGGCCGGGGTAGCACGTGGCGTGCTTGTCGGCAAGGATGCCCAGAGGCGCGAGCACGACCGCGGGCGCGGCGCAGATCGCCGCAACGATTCTTCCCCCCGTCCAATGGCGCATGATGAGGTCGCCGACGGCCTGCGAGTGGGCCATGCTCTCGGCGCCCTTACCGCCGCCGGGCAGGATGAGCGCGTCGAAGAGGATCTCGCCGACGTCTTCCACGAACATGTCGGCGCGCAGGGGCACAGCGTGCCCGCCGCGGGGGGCGATGCTGCCCACGCCCGCGTAGGTGATGTGGACCCCCGCCCTTTGCAGCACGTCTCCCGGCGTGACGGCCTCGATCTCTTCGGAGCCCTCGGCGACGACGATGAGCGCGGTCTTGGACATGGGGTGGCCCTCGCTCGCGGTCTGCCTCAGTATGCCCCCCCGGGGTCGATTCGGCAAGCCCCTGCCCGAAGGAGAACGGCCACCGATGGCACGGATGGGCACGGTTCTGGATTGCGGCCGCAGATGACGCGGATCAGGATCAAGAAAATCAGCTCAAATCTGCGTTCACCTGCGCCGACGGCGGCTTGCCCTGCTTCAGATCCGTGCCCATCCGTGAAATCCGTGGCGCATCCCGCCCTCTATGCTCCACCGATGTCCGTGCCGCACATGACCTCCGAGCAGTTCCGCAGCCTGGGTCACGAACTCGTGGATTGGATCGCGTGCTACCTCGACGGCGTTGAGTCCTTACCCGTGCGTCCGCGTGTCGAGCCCGGCGAGATCGCCGCGATGCTCCCGACCGAGCCCCCCGCTCGTGGCGAGGACTGGCGCGCGATCATCGCCGATCTCGACCGGATCATCGTCCCCGGTCTGACGCACTGGCAGAGCCCCAACTTCTTCGCGTACTTCCCCGCCAACGGATCGCACCCCGGCATCCTCGGCGACCTGGTGAGCACCGGGCTCGGCGTCAACGGCATGCTGTGGGCGACCAGCCCCGCGGCGACCGAGCTCGAAACGCGCGTCCTGGACTGGCTCGGTGAAATGATCGGCCTGCCGGAGAGTTTTCTCTCGCATTCGCCGAGCGGGGGAGGGGTGATCCAGGGCACGGCCAGCGAGGCGGCGCTAGTGGCGTTGGTCGCGGCCCGCCACAGGGCGATGCGCTCGCACGCACCTCGCGCCGCCACCACCGACCTCGCCGGCCGGCTGGTGCTCTACACCTCCGCTCAAGCGCACTCGTCGGTGGTCAAGGCCGCGATGATCGCCGGTCTGGCGGCCCACCCGGAGGACCGCCGGCGCGTGCGCATGGTGGAGACCGACGGGAACCTGGCCATGCGTCCCGACGCCCTCGCGGCCGCGATGTCGCGCGACGACGAGGCGGGCCTCGTGCCCTTCTTCGTGTGCGCGACCGTCGGTACGACCAGCTCCACCGCGATCGACCCGCTCGATCGCATCGGCCCTGTCTGCCGCGGGCACGACGCCGGCGGGCCGTACGGGCTCGGTGGGGTATGGCTGCACGTCGACGCAGCGATGGCCGGCGCCGCGTGCGTCTGCCCGGAACACCGCGACCTCATCCGGGGCGTCGAGCACGCCGACTCGTTCTGCTTCAACCCGCACAAGTGGATGCTCACCAACTTCGATTGCGACTGCTTGTGGACCCGCGACCGCCAGTCGGTGGTCAACGCGCTCTCGATCTCGCCCGAATACCTGCGCAACTCCGCCAGCGCGGCCGGGAGCGTGATCGACTACCGCGACTGGCAGGTCCCGCTCGGGCGCCGGTTCCGGGCCCTGAAGCTCTGGTTCGTTATCCGCCATTACGGCGTCGAGGGGCTGCGAGCCCACATCCGCGAGCACATGCGTCTGGCGGCGATGTTCGAGGCGTGCGTGCGGGCGGACGATCACTTCGAGGTCGTCACGCCGCGGACGATCACGCTCGTCTGCTTTCGCCTGCGCCCACGTCCGGGTGAGAGCATCGGGGCCTGCGACCAGCGAAACCGCCAACTGCTGGAGTCCGTCAACCGGTCGGGCCGGGCGCTGCTCTCGCACACCGTGCTGCCGGTGACGGCCCAGGGCGGACCCGCGGACCAACCGGTGTTCGTGCTCCGCATGGCCATCGGCGGGACGGCCACCCAGGAGCGCCATGTACGTGCGGCGTGGGACCTCGTCCGTGATTGCGCGGCGAACACCGGGCGTACGTGAAGCGTGACCCGCGCGGCTCGGAATAGACCGCCACGCCGGCACCCTACCCCCACGATTCACGCGGCCGCGGTATCCTCTTCCACCAATGAACCCGATGTTCTTGCGGCTGGGACTGTTGATCGGCGTGTGCGCCGGGCTGGGCGCGTGCGCTTCGTCCGTCGAGGAGCTCAACGCGGCCGGTTCCACTCTCCCAGTCGCGGCCGGTCGCTACGACACCACGTTCAATGCGGCGCGCCAGGTTCTGCGCGATCGGGGCTTCATTCTCGAGCGGGTCGATGCCCACGACGGCGTCATCACCACCCAGCCCAAGACCACCGCCGGCCTGCTCACCCCGTGGGACCTCGAACAGCAGACGTTTGGCCAGGAGGTCGAAGACCTGTTCGAGCGCCAGCAACGTGTCGTGCGGATCACCTTTGACCCACCGGAACCGCCCGAAAGTGCGCCGGCCGCGACCAGCGCCGCTCCGGCTGTCGAGCGGACGATGCGAGTGCAAGTTACGATCCAGCGCGTGCACATCCCCGGACGCAAGCTCGAGCCCGAAGCGGTCAGCCAGACGTCGTACTACTACGACCCCGAGCTCGGGGCGCGGGCCATGCAGCCCAGTTACGCCGTGGCGTACAAAGAGGACCGGCTGCTGGAGGAGAGGCTGACCGAACTCATTTCCGCCGCCGCCGCGGCGCCCGCGCCGTCCACACCCGACTCTTCGACCGAGCCAGGGGAGCCCAAGCCCGCGCCGACCGAGCCTCCCCAGGCGCCGGAGCCCGCCGAGTCGCCACGGGCGCCGTGGGTGCCCGGGCAACCGCTTCACAAGGGCGGCTGAGCCGCGGGACCGGCGTGAGCTCCACGATCATCAATTGCGCGGCGTGGTGACGCCGAGCTCTTCCTCGGCCACGTCGGCCTCCTCAAGATCGCCGATCGCACGCGTGCGGACGACCACGACCGGCCCCGCCGTAGGCACCGTGCCCGCGACCAGGGCCGCGGGCTCCTGGGCCGCGGCCCCGAGTTTCTTCTCGCCGCTGCCCGCGTGGATGCTCCGCTCGTGCACCGCGGCCTCGCGCCCGTCCTGGGTGACCGTGTACACCATGCCGATCGTGTGCTCGGCCTCGCCCAGCAGCAGCCGGTTGACCAGCTCGACACCCTGCATGAGCGTGTGGTCCGTGTTGGCCACTTCGTACTTCCACATGCCGAACCTTCCGCGGCTGTAGATGTCGCGGGCCTCCAGCCAGGGGATCACTCGCCCGAGGATCTCGTCACGATCGACGCTCGGCGTGGGGTACGAATAGTCGGCGTAGTAGCACCAGCGGCTGACGATGTTGCCCCGCTCCCCGGGTTCGAGAAGGCCCGCGTTCTCCAGGCCGGCGATGCACTGCTCGACGACCGCCCCTTCGTCGGCGCCCTCGCGCCCGGGCGTCGGCTTGAACGCGCTCTCGCTCACCTCGCACAGCAGCGAGTAATAGTTGTCCTTGTCCGGCGTCATGTTCGGCGAGTAGTTGGAGAGGTACGTCACCCGATAGAAGGGGCAGTTGTCCTCGGGGAAGTACATCCAGCTCTTGGTGTCGGGCGTGCCGCCGCCCGGCGTGCGGCTCTTGAGCCCGATGCCCACCATGTAACCCGATGAGTGCTTGAGCCCGGAGGCGATCGCCGCGATCTCTCCCAGCGACTCGGTGCCTTGATGCCCCGCTGCCTCGATGCCTTCCCGTCTTGTCAACACGTCCCGGCACAGCACATCCAGCGGCATCGCGCTGATGAGGATGTCGTACCCCGCCGTGTCGCCATCGGCGAAACGGATCGTCTTGCGGTCGATGTCGATGGAGGTGACGCGCTTGTTGAGGTGGATGTGCCCGCCCTGAGCTTGCGCTCGGGCCTCTCCCGTGGCGACCCCCAGCACGTCGCCGAACCGCCTGTAAAACTCGCCCGTGCCCCCGCGAAGCGGGAACTTGAACTGGTTGTTCGGCCCCCACCCGAAGTCGTCCTGCTCCAGCAGCACGTTCCGCAGCGCCCGCTCGATGTCGATCACCGCCACCCGCTCGCCGATCCAGTGCTTGTTCATCATCTCCGGCGGGTGGGCCCAGACCTTGAAGTTGTACGGACGCATGAAGTGCTTGGCGATGCCCTCGCCGAACACGGCGTCGATGAACTCGCCGAAGTTCCTGGCCGCCGCGGGCGAGGGGACGCCGCCCTTGCCGCTCTGCGCGCGGATCAGCCCCGCCATGCACTCGTACGCCACCTCGCGCGGCAGGTAGCGGATGTTGTTCTGGAACGGGTACGGCACCCACCGCGCGAACATCCGCACCCAGCTCTCCCGGTTGTTGAGCGTGTGTTCATCGCCCATGAGCCGGTCGAAGCACTGGTCGTAGTACTTGTAGTGGCTGAACATCACGTGCCCGCCGATGTCCCACGTGAAGCCCTGCGGATCGACGAAACTGTGCGCCAACCCCCCGATGTACGGGTGACGATCGAACACCGCGAAGTTGTCGTACCCGAGTTCCTTGAGCCGGTAGGCCGCGCCCAAACCGGTCGGACCGGCCCCCAGGATCACGATCCGCGGCGTGGCGGTCCCTCCCGACGGTGGAAAACTCGTCTCCACTGATTGAGGGGGTTTGTTCGGTGAGCGGCTTGCGGACATCCTCGATTTCTCCGTTCGGACGTTCAACCAGAACTCCGGTCCGCGCGCGGCGGCCAGCATTTGGGCGACAAGGATAGCGGCACAACGGTTGGCACGGCTCCGGCGCGGATTCATCGCGCAGATGCTTGTCAGCGCAAGACTTGCATCAGTCGACACCCCGATTGCGGCGGAGGGTCGATCTGTTTTCACACGCGATCTTGAAGATTTTTGCGCCCCGGGGCCGACGAGATAGGGGGGTTGGGCGCGACTTCACCCGAGATTCGGTGGTTCGCGTCGTCGATGCTTCCCCGAGTCGTACAGGCCGCAGGGTTTGACACCCGTTGAGCAAAGTTCCGAAATCAAGGTGTCTTTTGGGTGCCGGATTTGGGTATTCTATTGAGCGCACGGCACGCCGACGTCCAGCCCGGGGCGCCTCCGGCCATGACCCCGCCGAGGGCCCAACGCCCGGGACCGCAAGTTCTTGCGGCCCCGGCGGCGCGGGCGGTCCAGTCGTCCCGGAGGTGTTTGCATGACGATGCTCGCCAAAGAAACACAGCCGGCCCTTCGATCCGCCGTGCGGCTGACAGAGAGGGTCTGTTCCCTTCCCGCGGTCGCCACCCAGGATTGGTGTGATCGGGCCGCCGCGGCGTTACTCCCGGTTGACCAACCCTCAATTGCGGTGGTTCTGATCGGGCAGGTCGACGAGCACGGGGTCATCATCCGGACCGAAGCGACCGGCGTCGCCGGGTACGTATCGGCGGAGGTCACCACCACCGTCGGGCGCTCACCCAGTTCGTCCACGTCGATGGTCGCGCTCGACCCCAACGACTCGTCGCTCATGCGCGTGCGCACCAGCCTGGCCCAGGCCCGGGAACTCTCGTGGGGCCCGGGCACGTTGCCGATCGCGGGGGCTCGCGTCACGGTTGTCGATCGCACACACCCGTCGGCGTCTGCGCCCGCGGGGTTGCTTCGTCGGTGGGAGGGTGTGCGGTTCGCGGGCATCATGCTCGGGGCCACGGGCATCGGGCATGACCGGCGATTGCTCATCGCCGAGGTGGCGATCACCGGCTCGTCGCACGGCGGCTTGCTGGAGAGCGATGCCCAGGCGATGGAGGCGGTGATGCCCTCGCTTGCCCGCCGCGCCATCATGGCGATCGGACTGGAAGCGACCGACGACACCGTGTGGCTCACCCAGCGCGAGCAGATCATCCTTCAGCACCTGTTGCTGGGCAAATCGGTGCGCGAGATCGCGCAGGAACTCGGTCGCTCGCCGCACACGGTGCACGATCACGTCAAGAGTCTGCACCGCAAGCTCAACGCGTCGAGCCGAGGCGAACTGGTCGCCCGGGCGCTCGGCCACGTCGAGCCCACGCACGCGCAGCCGCAGGTGAAGGTGGTCACGCAGCAGGGCAAAGGCGCGGCCTCGCACTCCTGAGTCACCAACCGAGCACGGTTCTCACGCGGCAAGCGCCGCGTTCGTGTAGTCTGCGCTGGTGACGCTCCGCACGCTCAACCCCTTCGCGTCGATCCCGCGCGGGCGGGAGGTCTGGGCGTGGGGCATGTACGACCTGGCCAACCAGTCGTTCCAGTTGCTGGTCGACACGCTGCTCCTGGTCATCTACTTCAAGCGCGTGGTGGCGCCGACCCCTGCGCGGGGTGAGGCGATGTGGGGACCGATTGTCGGCACGTCGATGCTGCTGGTGGTGGTTCTTTCGCCGGTGCTGGGGGCGCTCGCTGATGCCCGTTCGTGGAAGAAGCCGCTGCTGATCGGCACGGGGTTGCTGGCCGTGCCGCTCACGGCGATGATCGCGTTCATGGGGCCGGGCATGGTCTGGCAGACCGCCGCGCTCTACATCACGGCGAAACTGCTGGTCGGCCTGGGCGAAAACTTCCTCGGCTCGTTCCTCCCCGAACTCTCCACGCCGCAGACCGTCGGGCGCATCAGCGCGATCGGGTGGACGATGTCATACATCGGCGCGCTGCTGCTGCTGGGCGTCGCCGCCGTCGTTGTCTGGGGGTTCGGGGCCAGAGAGCCGTCGCAGTGGCGGTGGATGTTCGTGTTTGCGGCCCTGTGGTTCCTCGGCGGCATGATCCCGTCCATCTTGCTCTTGCACGAGCGGCGTGCCGCACCGGCGAACCCGAGCGGGCGTCGGGGTTCGCTCGCTTCGGTCGCTGGCGACAGCGTCCGAACCCTCTTGCAGACGATCCGAGAGGCGCGACGGTACAAGCATCTGGCGCGGTTCCTCGGCGTGTTTTTCGTTTACAGCCTTGGCACCAACACGGTGGTCTTCTTCCTTGGGGCCATCGGCGACGGTTTCGGGTTCGGCATCGGCGAGTTGATCCTCATGGCGCTGGCGATGAGCGCGGCGGCGGGCGTCGCGGCCGCGGGCGCGGCCATGTTCCAGGACCGGATCGGTCACAAGCGGCTCATTGCGATTGTGCTCGTGATCTGGGTGCTCGGCACACTGGCGATGGCGGTCATGTCTCGTTCCGACCATGGCGGATCACCCGCGGGCGCCGAGCTGCCGCGCGCGGCCTTCTGGGGCATCGCCGCTGCGCTGGGGTTGGCCCTGGGCGGGGTGGGCACGGGCAGCCGTGCGATGGTCGGCGCGTTCACGCCGGAAGCCAAGTCGGGCGAGTTCTTCGGCCTCTGGGGGATGGTGTACAAACTCGCCGGCGTCGTCGGGCCAGTGTGTTTCGGGCTTGTGAGCGGGAAGATCGGGCGGGCGGCGTCGCTGTATGTGCTGTGCGGGTTCTTCCTCGCGGGGCTGGCGCTGTTGCCGTTCGTCAACGACCGAGAGGGGATGCGTGCGGCGCACGATGACGGCGAGCGCTGACGGTGCTTCCCGTGCGCCTATTTGTTGCCGCTCTTTTCGCGAGAGGCCGCGGCTGTCGCTGTCCGCTGGTCCGCCTGGATGCGCTCGATCATCCGCACGACCTGTTCGTCGGGCTCGCCTCTCTCGCGCAGCCGGGCGATGGCCTCGGTGCTCTCGCCCGACTTGTGCATGATCCACGAGGCCAGCGCGTCGTGATCGGGGTGCATCCGCCAGTAGTTCTCGCCCTGCCACCGCCTTGGCCCGGCCAGCACGAGGGCGCGGGCCGTCGGGAGATCGCCCTGATTGAGCGCCGCTGCCGCGCCGGCTCCGGCCAGCGTGCCCAGGCGGAACCAGTAGAACTCGGTCACGCCCGCTTGATCGGCGGCGGTCGCGAGGTCCTTCGCGGCCCCGAGCACGGCCACCGCAAACACGATCGCGCCGGTCTGTCCCGCTCCTCCCTGTTCAAGCCGCGAGTGGGCCAGGTTGATGCAGGTGTCGAGCTTGATCGTGTGGGCGTTCCACTGCTTGACGATCTCGGCCTGGGCGCCCGCGGGGTTGGTCGCCGCCAGGGCGTAGATGGATTCCACTCGCTGCTGCTCCGACGGGCCGCACGCGGTCAGGAGCAGGGTGAGCGAGAGCGGGATCGCGACGACGAGCATCCGAAAAGCCCGGGCGGTGAGGCGCATGTCCGGCATACCCGCTCCGGCGGGCCGGGTTTCCGGTTTCCCACGCTCAGGCGAGAAGTTGACACCCCGGCTTCGGCGGCCTCAACTACGGGACCGTCGCCGTGCCGGGCGGCCCACGCCGCGGTCCGTCCGCCGGAGGAGAGTCAACACCGTGCCTGAACCTAAACGTGTGATCCGGGGTGTCGCGCTCGGCGTGGTGCTCGCGTCGATGGGCGCGTGCTCCACGGCCCAGCACCGACCGGTGCTCGAAACATCCGCCGTGGAGGCCAGCGCCGCCTCCGGCGCCGATAGCGACCTGGATTTCTTCGACTCGCTCGAATCCGCCCGACTGGTCTGCCATGACGACGTGCTGAACGCGGCCCTGCTGCTCGGCAACGGCGAGAGCGGGCCCACGTACGCGGACCGCGTCATGCTGGCGCGCCGACTCGGCTACGTCGAGAGCGGCTTTGACCGTCCGGCCCGTGAGGCCGCGACGCTCGGCGAGGTGGCGAAGGTCTTTGTGCGCGTGTCGGACGGCGCCGCCGCGGGCGACCGACTCTCTCAGGAGCAGGCGATGACCCGCATGGCGGCGCGTGGGTTGATGCCCGCGGATGCCAAGCCGTACCAGGGGATGACCGGCGCGCAGTTGCTGACGGTGATGAGCGGCGTGCGGACGGCGATGGGCGAGCGCGAGCGCCCGCACGTTCGTCTGGCCGCGGCCGCGGCGGTCGAGGCCGCGCCGGCGACGCCCCTGGCTGCTGCGACGCCGTCCCCAATGGAGTCCCCGGGAGTCGCGACGACGACAAGTGACGCATCGACGGTGGCCAGCGCTGACGGCTCCGTGGGCGCGAAGGCCGAGCCGCTGCCGCCGGCCGCGACGGACTTTTCGATCGAGCGCGAGGCCGCGCACACGCCGCCGGCCCCCACCGCCGCTCCGGCTCCTCCGCCCGCAGCGCCGACGGCCACGCCCAGCAAACCGCGAGAGTGGATTCAGGGCACGCCCTTGCGGAAATCGGGGAAATGAGGCGGGAGGTCAACGGGGGAGTTAGGTTGGAACGAGCCGAAACTCGATGATCGCTTCAGGAAGGAACAGGCCGGTGAGCACGCGAACTCAGGGCGGTGGGATGAATCGGGCAGTGGGTCGTTGGGCGGCGCTGATCTTGGCGGGCGCGGCCATCACGATCGGCGTTGGCCCAGCGCAGGCGCAGTCCAGTGGCACGAGCACGGCCAAACCGCAGGCGGCCAAGTCGAGCACTCCGGCTGCACGCCCTGTCCGCCGCGGCCGGATCTACAAGCGGCCGCTGGTTGACCTGGAAAAACAGGCCCACGAGCGCCGTCCGGGGCAGGTGATGCCGGGCGACCCGCCGAGAGAGAAGTTCGCCCCGCCCCCCGCCCCCCCCGCCCCCCCCGCCCCCCCC
>CAZVZG010000027.1:0-57099 GCA_964630785.1 uncultured Phycisphaeraceae bacterium
CCCCCCAACCCCCCCCCCGCTCCTCCCCTGGGAGGTCCCCCTGCTTCCCCCCCGGGCCCCCCCCCCCCCCCCCCCCCCCCAACTCCCCGCGCCGAAGCTTCGCCACCGGCCGTGAGGACGAGTGTACCGCGGACGCGGGCGGGGTCGCTCTGGAAAAGCAAAGGGGCGGCCCCGCACTCGCGAGACCGCCCCGAAACAAGGACTTGCTTGAACGATCGGTGATCGTTCGCGATTCAGCAGCCGGCGAAGTAGAGCGCCAGGAAGTCGAAGATGTCCTGCACGCTGACCGTTCCGCTGTGGTTCACGTCGGCGGCCGGGTTGCCGCTGAAGTAGGCGGCCAGGAAGTCGAAGATATCCTGGACGCTCACCGTGCCGCTGTTGTTGAAGTCGGCCGGGCAGAGGCAGGGGTTGGGCGTCTGGGTGAGGGCCACCGATCCGTTGTCCACGATAAGGCTGTTGTCGACCAGCACCGACTGACTGCCGTCGGCGTTCTCCACGCCCGATTGGTAGGCGGGCAGGGGGGTGCTGTCGGGCTCGTTGAGCAGGCCGAAGTGCACCTCGGCGTTGTTGCTGCCCTCGAAGAGCACGATCTGGAAGGTGTTCTGATCGACCGGGGTATTGCAATCGCCGGTGAACTGGGTGACGTTCGTCCACTGGACGATGAGCCGACGGCTCGGGGCCGTGCCCCGGACCTCGTACTTGAGTCCGCCGACGGTGCACTGCGGGCTCAGGTCGGTCCACAGGCCCGCGATAAGGTTGTTGGGCTCGTCCGCGCTGCCGATGTTCGGCACCCAGGACTGGGCGCCGTCGGTGCCGGAGAAGGACAGGTAGCCGTTGGCGCCGACGCGCACATCGGTGTAGGTGTTGCCGAAGTGCGTGAAGCTGAACCCGATCGGGATGGTGACGCTGTCGTCGTCGCCGATGCCGGGCACGTCGGTGCCGGTGGCGAAGATGTCCTCGAACGCGCCGCCGGCCCCGACCGTGTAGTCGTTGCAGACGGTGTTGTCGCCCTGGAAGGTGCCGCCGCCGGCCGCGCAGGTGACCTGGTAGGAGATCGTGCAGGTGTCGCCGTTGCAGCAGGCGCCGGGGGGCGGGCAGGTGTTGTTGTCGCCCTGGTAGGCGCCGCCGGCCGTGGCGCAATCGGCCATGGTCATGAGCGAGCAGTTGGGCCCGACGATGCAGGCGCCCGTGTTCACGAACGTGACGTTCGTGCTCACGGCGTAGACCGCCGGCTCGCCGCGCGACATGATGTACATCTGGCTGCCGTCGGCCGAGAGCTGGATGTCGGCCCGGTCCATCGCCAGCGGGACGCTGTTGCGAGTCAGCTTGAGCACGCCGAAGCGGTCCTGGGCCGTGTCGTAGATGCCGATCTCGTTGCTGCCGCCGGCGCGGATGACCCACACCCGGTCGCGTGCGGGCTCATACTCCATCGCGTGGCGGTTGACGTCGGCGCCGTCCGGGGCGTTGGTCACCCACGGCAGAAGCCTGGCGGTGTTGCTTACGCGTGTCCGCAGCGTGTTGCCGGCGTCGCAGCCGATGCCGTACCCCGCGCGGTAGATCGCGTTGAACTCCTGCACGTTGTTGCTGATCGGGTTACCGACGGCGTCGGTCTGCTGGAGGAAGTACAGCTCGTTGCCCGTGGATCCGTCGGCGAACTTCTCCGTGCAGGCGCCCGCCCAGCGGTTGCCGACGTTGAGGAGCGAGGGTCCGCGCGTGCCGTCCGTGTTCAGGCTCGGATACTCGGGAGCGCCGGTCCACGCGTGGACGACGTGGTTCGTGCCGCCGAAAGTCAGCAGCGCGGCCGAGTGGTTGCCCGTGTTGCCGGCGATGTCGCCATCGGTGACTTGCACCCAGGTGCCGGTGCCCGAGTCGTAGCGGAGCAGGTCGCGCCATCCGGCGCCCGGGCTCCCCACGAGATTGGCCACGGCGTACAGGTTGCCCGAGGTGTCCGCCGTCATGATACCGGTCGGGTCGGAGCTGAACTCGACCTCCAGGGCATCGTCCGTGAACGTCGAAGAGCCGCCGCCGCTCCACGTCGTCAGGCCGTTGGAGTTGTCGAGCGTGTAGAAGTTGGAACCCGACCGGCAGATCGACGGCGAGTCGCCGGCGCTGGTCGGCAGGGTGAAGGCGGTCGTGACTTCCTGCGTGCCGGCGTCGGCGTTGAGCGTCGTGGCCGGCACGGGGGGCGAGGCGATCGGAGAGGGAACCACGAAGGTGGGGTCGGCCGCGATCACGATGTTGTCAACCCACATGCGATGGTCGATCGGGTTGGCGTCGTTCGGGTCGCCACCGGTGGCGCGCAACTGGAACGCCCGCAGCTCGGTGGGCGCGGTGTTGTTGAACTTCTTGATCGGCGTGAGCTGGTTGACAATGTGGTGCTCCGCGACCTGGACCTCGCTCCCGCAGTTGATGTCGTAGATCGCGGCGTACAGCAGCCGCCCAGGGTTCGCCGTGTCGCTCAGGTCGAGCCACATCTTCACCCGGTACCACCGGTCGTTCGCGCCCTGTGCCTCCGGGAAAAGTTGCGGCGAAAAGGCGTTGTTGCAGTAGATGTCCGGGAACGCCGGCGCCTGCCCCCGGCAGTCACCGAAAATGCCGAAGAAGTCCGCGACCGATGCACTCCCCCCCAGGCCCGTCTGCACGTTCTGGGCCGCGGCGAAGTTGCCGCCGTTCTGGATGTAGAACCGCCAGAGAATGTCCACGTTGGTGTTGATGACCTCCGCGGGAGCCACCGACCGATTGAGCATGTAAAAGTTGCACACGCTGTTGCCCGACAGGCGGACATCGTTCCGGAAATCCCACTGCAGGGTCACGATGCCGGTGAGCACCGGGTTGGCCAAGTCCATGCCCAACCGGGCAAACGGGCCGGCCATGTCGAAGCGAACCGACTTCGTGCTCGCCCCACCCACAAGCGGGTTGGCCAGCGGGCTCACGACGACGTTGTCGACAATCCAGTCGCTCGTCTCCGTGCCCTCTTTCTGCCAAGTGTTCCCGTTGCCGTCCACGACGTTGTTGAGCCCGCCCCCCACCACATACTGCGCCCCCTCGAACCCGAACCCGTCCGCCATCGCCGCGGACGTGCAGGCCCCACAAACGGCCAGGAATGCGATACATCGACTGCGAAACATCATGGCGGTACCTCCTCGGAGGACGGGCCTCCCTTGCGGACAAATCACCCGCGGCACGGCGCGCCGCTATCTCCAACCTACCAAGAGTTCCGCCGGAAGCAACCCCTTTTTCGGGATTCGGCAAATACGCAACCCGGTGGTTTATTGCCCGACCCGCCGGTTCCTTGACGGGGCACGCATCCCGGGTGTAGTCTTGATGTACACCCCTGAACGCCCGCGAGTCTCGCGGGGCGCGGGTTTTTGCTCCCCGGGACGCTCTCGCCGCGGGGGTTCACCATTCCGGCGGCCGGGTCGCTCAGTCCGTTCGGCCCGGGCGCGAGACGCGAGGTGTGGCCATGCGACCGTGCCGTTCACCCGTCCGATCCGCGTTCACGCTCATCGAGCTGCTCGTGGTCATCGCCATCATCGCCCTGCTGATCTCCATTCTCTTGCCCGCCCTCGGCCAGGCCCGCGAGGCGGCCAAGACCCTCAAGTGCGCGGCCAACCAGCGGTCCACGCTGCAACTCACCGATTCGTTCGCCTCCGAGCGCAAGGGCCAGGCCCCTCTCGCCGGGCTCTTCTGGGACTACAACACCAACTCGTTCGTGCAGTCCAACCTGCCCTCGGGACTGACCTTCTACCAGGACGGGCGCAACATCCGGCCCCTGCCCATCTACGCGACTCTCACCGAGTACGCAGGCGTCGAGCTTGACAAGTCGTCTCGCCCGAACCTGTTGGCCTCGCTGGGCATCGGCGATCCCGCCAATGCCCAGCGGGTCGGCCGCTATTTCGAGTTCAACCGCTGCCCGTCCGACAAGACCTTCGAGGTCGGTAACCTCGACCATTACGGCCAGACGCTCGCGGCCAGCGGCTGGTGGGACATGCCCACCAACTCCAGCCCCACCGGCGGAAACGTGGTCCCCGAGCTCTCGTCGTTCATGTTCAACGAGTGGGCGCTCGGACAGTGGAATAGTCTCAGCGACCCGGGCTCGAAGCCCCGGCTTCAAGGGAAGATCGAGCGGATCCAGTTCCCGTCGGAGACGTTCTTCGTCGCCGACGGCGAGCCCAAGCGCACCCTCGACCGATCCTTCATGACCGTCTGGGACGCCGTCAACAAGCGGCGGTTCTCGCTCTGGGGGTACAACCGGGCGTACGTGGGCATCAGCGCCCCGCAGACCTCGTTCATCGAACAGTTCGACCTCGGACGCCACAACCGCTCCATGAACGTGGCGTATTTCGACGGCCACGTTGGCACCACCCCGTTCCGCAAGGACTCGCTGCACAAGGTGCTCGTGAACAACAACACCGACCCGCAGGCCCAGTACTACCCAGACCCCAACACGCCCAACTGATGCGCGTGGTCCGCGCTCGCCTGTGAATCCGGCCGAACTCTCGATCCCTCTGTACTATCGGACGGTATGGACCACCTGTCCGGCTTCGATGTCGCTCGCATTCTCCCCGCCCGCTCTCGCTCCGTCTCAGCAGAAAACCCCGACGGCCGAAAGTCCGGCGGCGCCGCGGCCGCGCCGGGCGCCGACGAGCACTGCACCCCCGCCGCCGCCCAACTCGGGCGCGGCTGGAAGGTCCGGCCCTGCCTGCGCAACTTCGATCCGGGACGCACGTTCGTCCTGGCCGACCTGGCCGGACCCGGCGTCATCACGCACATCTGGGTGACTGTCCTGCACGATGTCCACCGGTGGATCAGCCTGCGGGTCTTCTACGACAACCGGCCCGAGCCCTCGATCGAGGTTCCCATCGGCGACTTCTTCGCCAACGGCCTCGACGGCGCGGCCCTGGTCGCCTCGCTCCCCATCGCCGTCAACCCCAAGGGCGGCATGAACTCGTACTGGCCGATGCCCTTCCGCAAGCACGTCCGCATCGAGGTGCGCAACGACGGGCCCAAGCCCATCCCCGAGCTCTTCTACCAGGTCTCGTACCTCGAGCAGGACGTCCCCGCCGACGCGGGCTATCTCCACGTCCTCTGGAACCGATCCATGACCACGCGGGCCCGGCCCGAGCACGTGATCATCGACCGACTGCGGGGGAACGGACGGTACGTCGGCACCTACCTCGTCTGGAACCAGCTCTCCAACGGCTGGTGGGGCGAGGGTGAGGCCAAGTTCTTCATCGACGGCGACCCCGACGACGCCCCCACCATCTGCGGCACGGGCACCGAGGATTATTTCGGCGGCGCGTGGGGGTTTGTGATGGACCACGCACGCGACATGCGCCCGACGACCTACTCCACGCCGTTCCTCGGCTACCCGCAGGCGATCTATGGGCCCACAGACAAATCGGGCCCGCGCCTCCCCAGCCACGCGCTCTACCGATGGCACATCCCCGACCCGATCTGCTTTGAGAAAGACCTGCGCGTCACGATGCAGGCGCTGGGCTGGTGGCCGACGGGCAAGTACCAGCCCCTGACCGACGACATCGCGTCGGCCGCGTGGGTGTACATGGCCGAGCCAACTTCGATCCCGCCCTTGCCGTCGCTCGACGACCGACTGCCGCGGTGATGGGCCCGATGACGCTCACTCGCGACGACCGCCCGCCGCGGAAAACAAAGGCGAAATGCAGCCGCGGATTGCGCGGATGAACGCGGATTTCTTTGAATCGAGGCGCCTTCACCCACACGAACTGGCGCACTGCTCATTCCCGAAACTGTAAGGCTGCGCCGACATCGCCGGGTTTCGCTACGAATCGCGACATCCTCCCAAGAGAACTCGGAGAACTGGGAGACATGGGAGAAACTCAGAGCCCGTTCCATGAATTTCTCTGAGTATCTCTGCGCTCTCCCCTTTCTCTGAGTTCCTTCTTCACCCACCGTGGCATCCGTGAAATCCGTGGCCACGCTACTACCCAGGGTTCGCAGGCTCGATGGTCAGCGACAGCGTCGCGAAGCCGTCGATCTCGAAGTGCTCGACGGTGATCTGCACCGGCCCGGCCTGCTTCTGCTCGAACACACCCTCGTCGCGCGCCGGCGCGTGCCACGTCCAGTTGTCGACGACGACACGGTCGCCCACCTTCACCCGCACGCCGTCGTCGCTCAGCGTCGAGAACTTCCACGCGCCCTTGGGCAGGTCGATGGTCGCGGTGGCGATCATTCCGAACTTGTCGGCGCCCGGCAGCCGGTCGCGGTACTGGCTCAACTGCTTGAGGTCCTTCGGCCCGCCGCCGCCGTAGGCCAGGTCGTCGAGGCTCTTGAGGTCAACTTTGACCGCCTTGTCGCCGGCGGCCAGCGCGCGCCACTCGGCCAGTTTTTCGCGGGGGTCGGGCCCATCGGCCCACGAGAAAAACGTCGCCTTCCAGTCGGCGCGGATGATGGTCCCTCGAAAGGTCTGGTCCAGCCCGTTGCCGGTCACCCTCACCGCGTAGGGCGCGACGCCCGTGCCCGGGGCCACGACCGCGAGCGTCCGCGAGTTTTTCACAGGTCCGTCACGCAACTCGACCTTCACCCCCCCCGCCGGTTGGCCGGGGTACGCCGCGATCGGCTCGGCTTTGAAATCCGGCACATCGCCGAAGACCTGGTACTCCACGCCCGAGCCGGTCCGGCCCGACGGCCGCACCATCACCGACTGATGGTCCCACGGACCCCATTCGCCCATGATGATGTTCTCGCGACCCCGCAGCGCGTCCCTGGCCCCGACGGGGTGCGACGTGCCGATCGCTTCCGGAACCTTCGGAGGCTCGGGGAGCGGAGGCCGCTTCTCGAGCGGCACGATGGTGGTCTTGCCCTTGGCCTCGATCTTCATGCTCTCGGGCGAGTTGCCGTAGGTCTTCACGTCGCCCGCGTCGTTGAGCCGCAGCGCGATGGTGTCGTTGTCGAACGTGTTCGACACGATCATGTTCCCGTCGCAAGACGTGTTGTTGGCCTGCCCCCACGGCGTCTTCTGCAGGCCGGGGTTGTCGTTGCACCAGATGCCGATGGCGGTCGAGTTGCTCGCGAAGCGGTTGTCCACGAAGGTCGAGTCGCGCGAGTGCTCGTTGTTGATCCCGCCGCCCCCCCACGCGCCCTTGTAGCCGTTGCCGGTGAACTCGTTGTTCAGCACGTGCATGCGCTGCGAATACCCACCCCAGATGCCGCAGATGTTGTTCTGGACGAAGCGGTTATCGATCATCCAGTTGTCGAACGAGAAGGTCAGCTCGAGCCCGTGCGCCGGCGCGTACGACAGGTCGTTGCGCACGAACAGGTTGCGGTCGCACCCCGCGCCCTTGTGGTCGAAGCCCTCCCGGGCTGCGTCGCCGTCACCCAGCGCCTCGCGCCCGGCGAAGCCGAAGAACCCGTCGCCGCCGTGCGTGACCGAGTTCTCGATGAACACGTTGTCGCTGCACTGCTCAAAGCACAGGATACCCGCCGAGTCCTGCCCGCGGTTGTACACCCCGTGCGAGTAGCCTCGCACGCAGAAGTCGATGGCGTTACGGCTGATCGTGTTGCGGCTCGACCGCCACATGGCCAGCCCCCAGCCCGAAAGGAACGACGTGTCGTTGTCGTAGACCTTGCTGTCGTTCACGCGGTCGATGACCAGCCCGTTCTGCGAGTTGCGCACATAGTTGCCGCGCAGGGTGACCCGCGACGAGTCCTCCACGTACACGGCCGCGCCGTAGTTGGTCAGCCACTCATTCTGATCGTTGCGGTGCGGCCACAGCCAGTCGGACCCGTCCTCGGCCTGTGGCGTGGACCGGAGGTGCTGGCGACGGCCACGCGTCACCCTCGCCTCCTCGACGCTCAGCCCGTCCGCGTGGGTAGCCCAGACGCCGCCCCTGAACCCCTCGATGTGGGCCGCGCGGATGTTCACGTCCTTGTGACCGTCGATGCGGATGCCGATGCCCTTGAGCTCGTCGTCGGGCGTCTTCGCGTCGGCGCCGCGCAGCACCGATCCGGGCGCGAACTCGATCGTCACGCCGTCGGCGGCGACCTGGATCACGCCGTTGTCGTCGGCATCGGCGATGACCGCGTCCTTGGCGATCACCACGCGGCAGGACGACTTCACGACGGTGTTGTCGGATCGGACCTCGATCGTGGGCAGCGGTTCGGCCGCGAGCGCGAACGCGGCGACAGGTACGGCGATGGCGACGAGCATGGGGCGCCTCCGTGTTGAGGTGATACCGGTGCCGCCGGAAAGCGCCCGACGGACATCACCAGCGTATCAACCCCACGCGGCCGCGCCCATCGCCATCGGCCACCATCCGTCGCCCGGCCTCGGGGCCAGTTCGCCCCGAGGAGGGCGAGAACGGAATAGATTCCGGTCACAAGCCAAAGCGGAAGAGCATCGCGTAGAGAGAGGCCTTGAGTTCGGCTGTTTTCTCCGGGTCCGCAGGATTCGCGGGGTCGCTGAGCACCTCGATGAGGCGCAACGTCGAATCATCGACGTCGCGGAGCGCGGCCGGGTCCGGGACCTTCGGCGGTTGCGCTTGATCGGCGCAGTCCGCGAGCTCCGGCATGCGAATGTTCGGGTCCTTCGACGGCGGTTGGGCCGGCGAACACTCCAAGAGCTGCCAGAGGTCGTCCGTCGCATCGATGAAGCGATCGATCCACAGTGCCGACGAGCGGTTGGCGCCCGAGAGGCCGATATCCACCGGGGAAGGCAGCCAAGAAGCCCGGGCCTCTGAAACCGCGATCACCGACAAAAACGCGAACACGACAAAACCCGCGTGAACTCCACCCGAACGCATGGTAAACTGCCGATCTGAGCATCGAGACACACAGCACCTCGCTTCCACCGGGCGTCGCGGCCCGTGCGCACAGGGGCGAACGACCTCTGCGGAGGTTCAGTCGCTTGCCGATGGGTGTGTGTGAGGGCACCGCGCGGAAATTCTGAAGCTATGCAGCCGATAGAAATGCCCCCCGCTTCCACGAACGCCGTGCAGCCGCATCCGGGCGATGTTCACGCGCTGACTCCGATCGACGCCGCGGGGCTTCTCGGCCGTATGCGCAGTGGGGACCGCGACGCCGCCTTCCGGTTCGTCGAACAGTTCGGCGACCTGATCCGCCGGCGCGTCCGCGGCAAACTCAACTCGGGCATGCGCCGCATCTTCGACTCGCAGGAAATCCTCTCGACGGTCGGCCGGCGGCTGGACCTTTACGTGAAAGCTGGCCATCTCCGCGCCGACAGCGAGCCCCAGCTCTGGTCGCTGCTGTTCCGCATGATCGACGCCGCGCTGGTGGACAAGGCCCGCGCCTACCGCCGCCTGAACAAGGTCGAGGGCGAGGACTCGGAGTTTGCATCGCGCCTGCTCAGCCGCATGCGTGAGCAGGACCGCAAGAGCGCCGAGGGCGGCGAGATCGAACTCGAGGCCGCGTTCCGCAGCCTCAGAAGCGACGTGGACCGCGAGGTGCTGGCCCTCTGGCTCAACGACGTGCCGCACACCCGCATCGCCGAGGAGATCTCCTCAACGCCCGAGGCCGTGCGTCAGCGGTGGCGCTCCATCCGCGAGCACCTGCGCGCCCAGATCGCCTCCGGAGCGCTGTGATGATCGCGCGGGATTCTCCACTCCTCGGCGAGCTCGAAGCGGGCTTGGCCGCGCAAGATGTCCGCTCCCTCGAAGCGATCGTCGCGCGTCGCGCGATCCGCGATCACGAGCTCGCCGAACTCATCGAGGCCGACGCCCGATGGCGGCTGGACAGTCGACTCCCGGTCACTCTGGAGCGGTACCTCGCGATCGTGCCCGACCTCGCCGATCGACCCGTTTCACTCGACGCGGCCATCGAGTTCGCACTCCGGGCGCTCAGCGGATCGAGCCGTCCCACGCCGGACGCCATCCGCGCCCTCTCGATCGCACATCCCGGCCTGTCGCTGAGCATCCGCAACGCCGCGGCGCTCAGCCAGGGCCTCGCGACGACGCGGACGCTTCGGCGGCTCGACACCGGCGCGTGCGAGCGGGCGTTGCCGTGCGAGTTTGGCCCGCGCATGCGTGACGGGCGCGTCCGCTACGAACTGGTGGAGCGACTCGGGGCGGGCTCACAGGGCGAAGTCTACCGGGCCATCGATCGCCTTCTCTCCGAGCCCGACCGCCCCGCCCTTGCCGCCGTCAAGGTCCTCGCGGAGGCGCCCTGGAGCGACGCCGATCGCTGGCGCGTCATCGATGAGGCCACCCGCGCCCGACGCATCGATCACCCCAACGTCGTACGCGTGCTCGACCGCGGGTCCGGCGACGACCACGAAGACTACGTCGTCTACGAATACGTCCAGGGCGGCGACCTCGACCGGTGGCTGAGAGACGGCAAGCGGGACGCACGCGAGATCGCCCGCCTCATCGCCAGGACCGCTCGCGGCGTCCAGGCCGCCCACAACGCGGGCTTGATCCACCGCGACCTCAAGCCCGCGAACGTCCTGCTCTCGACCGACGGCGAGCCGAAGGTCGCCGACTTCGGCATCGCGGCGGCCGCGGAGCAGAGTCAGTTCCCGGCGGCGCCCGGCCAGCAACGCGGCAACCTCGCGTTCATCGCTCCGGAACAGTTCCGCGGCGAGGACGTCGGCACCTCCGCTCCGGTCGACGTCTACGCCCTCGGAGGCCTGCTATATTTCGCGCTCACGGGGCGCATGCCCAACGGCGAGACGGCCGAGGAAGTCGCACAGACTCATGCCCTTGAGGGCGGACGGACGGTCGCTCCACCGGTGCGATCCTCCCTGCACGGATTCGACGCCGATCTGGGCGAGGTGTGCCGGCGTGCCCTCGCGCCGCGCCCGCAAGACCGCTACCACTCCGCCGAGGCGCTGGCCAACGACCTCGATGCCTGGCTGCGGCGTGAGCCGCTGCCGTGGCGGCACCCGCCGTTGTGGCGCCGGGGGTCGCTGCTCGTCAGACGCGAGCCCAGGCTGGTGCTCGCCGTCGCCGCCGGCGCGGCCGCGCTCACCTTGGGCGTAGCGACGTCTGCCTATGTCTGGGCCCGCGGGCGCACGCAGACCGAGCTCGCGCGGGCCCAGGCCGAGTCGAACAAGGCCCGTGCCGACACCGAGCAGGACTGGCGGATGCTCTTCTCGCAGGTCATGCCCGAGATCCGCAGACGGGTCGAGCGCAAGCAGGACGATTGGTTCGTCGCGACAACCATTCTCGAGTCCGTAACCGGCCCGTATTTCTTCGATCCGCGCGAGACCCGTATGGACATGTGGGCCAGGCGGAGCGGAGTGGCCACCGCATTCATCGTCGACAACACCCTCAAGGGACAGGGCAAAAGCATCGAAACGCTGCTCTGGAGCGACACCGCCGCGTATTGGTTCCTTCGATCAAATCAGTTCCGGCAGGCGGAGCTACTCCTGGCCCGCACCGACGAGGGTTGGGAGGGCAAGCTCGACGCGAACGACCACTGGCGCACCGTCCGCGCGGGCCTCAAGGCCATCGTCGTCGTTCAACGCCACCTGCAGCGGGACGTCTGGATCGAGAACGCGGAGCTGACGGACCCGGATCTGCTGGAGGCGGAACAGACGCTCCGAAAACTCGAAGCGGGGATGAGTGTCGGGCCCCAGGACGATGCGCTGCACCGCTTCGTGCTCAAGACGCTCGCCGACCTGTACGGCCCGGCCGCGCTCAATCAACCGGACAATCTCCGATGGGTGAACGATCGGGCCCGCGACGTTCGCGCCGCGGCCATGGCCAGCAATCCGGCACGCACGCACGAGATTCAACTGCTGTTCGATGCCGACATGGCGGGGCTCGCCAAGCTGAACAAAGCGGCACGCTCTCCGACCCCGCCGCCCGCGCAGAGCCCGCCGGCTCCGTAGTTATCCAGACACAACGTCAAGGCCGTCCGCACGCCGACACCAGCAGGCGTCGCTCCTGCGCCGTTGTGTAAATCGGTCCAAAGCGGCCGGATAACTCCGCGGGTCCGCCGAGTCGTTCGCTGCATTTACCGTCATCCACTGATCGCCTGCCTTGAGTTGCTCGATGAACTCGGCACCGGAAAGGATGACGTCATGGCCTTGAATCCCGCCGCCCTCCGCAGGTCCCTTGCCTTCACACTGATCGAGCTCATCGTCGTGATCGTGGTCCTCGCCATCCTCTCAGGCGTGGCGATCCCCAAGTATTTCGATTACGCGGCCAAGGCCCGCGAGTCGGCCTGCCGCGCCACCCTGGACGCCGTCCGCGCCGCCATCGCCACCTACTTTTCCAATCAGGTCATCAACAACGGTGTGGGGGCCTACCCCACGCTCGTCCAGATGCGGACCACCGGAACGGTCATGAAAGAGCCGCTCCCCATCAACCCCTACAACAACTCCGGCACGATCGCGCCGGTCACCTACAACGCGGCCACCCCGCCCACGAGCGGCAATGCGGGCTGGAACTACGACGCCGCCAGCGGCAAGTTCTGGCCCAACAGCGACACCGCCGGTGTCGGCGAGAACGCCTGGTGAACATTCGTCGGCTGTGAAGGGTGCTGCTCATCCACCCGCGTAAGCAGGCGCGGCGAGTTGTGGGGGCGTCGGTCGAACGGTCTACAAGAATCGGGCAAAAAGAAGAACGCCCCGGACCTTGCGGTCCGGGGCGTTGGGTTTTCGGCACAAGGCCTTTACTCGAAGTCGGCGTGGGTTACACGCAGGTCCGAGTCCCGGTCTCAGGCTGCATTACGGGCAGCCGGTGAACCAGGCGTTGAGGAAGCCGAAGAGGTCCTCGAGAGACGACTGGCCGTCGCGGTTGAAGTCCGCGGCGCACGTCGGCTGCGAAGAAGCGCCGTCGCTTTCGACGCTGTCGCCGGCGATCAGGAACGAGAAGTCGCGACCGACGCTCTCCCACGAAGTACGGAGCAGGCCGTCCGGACGCAGGCCGCCGATGATGGCGCCGGCGTTGAAGCGGATGAGGCAGCTGCGGTCGCAGTCGGCGTTGTAGCAGAAGTAGGCGCGCTCGTTCTGGCTGAAGGTGTCCTGAGCGTTGAGCGAGATCCAGTACTGCTTGCCCTTGGCAAGGCGGACCGACAGGTCATGGAACTCAACGCGGTAGGCGTTCAGGCCCGGGCGGCCGTCGATGGTGACGGTGTAGCCGAGGTCGACGATGCAGGTGTGGCGGCCGGTGGCGACGGGGTCGCGACCGAGCACGTACGACGGCAACTTGCAGTCGTTGTCGTAGATGTCGTACCAGCCGGTGAAGCCGGGGCTGCCGTCCTGCGCGGGCGAGCAGTTGCTGTAGATGCAACCCTCGATGTAGCAGATCAGCAGGTCGTTGCAGGGGTTGACGACGAAGTCGTCAGCCGCGCGGCTGTTGCGCGTCGGGCTGGTGGACCGCTCGGAGCGATCGCCCACGCGACGGCCGTTCGAGTCGTCCGAATCGGCGCCGCCGTTGTCGATCAGGATCTTGCACGGGGTCGCGCAGACCTTGAACGCCAGGTCGGTGCAGCCGATGCAGCACTCGTCGAGGGGCTCCCACGACTGGCCGCTGTAGCTGAACTGGTTCCAGTGGCCGGTGTCGACGCCCTCGATCTTGTGAGCGACCGAGCCCTTGATCACGCCGTTGCCGGTCGTGGCGAAGAAGCTGCTGTCGCACATGTTCGGCATGGTGATGCAGCGGTTGTCGCTGATGCCGATGAGAGACACCCAGTAGGTGCCGCCCTTGAGGACGATGTTGCGGGCGCAGGCCAGCGCGTTCTGACCGTCCACGGACGGGTCGCCCTGGTCGGCGACGTTGAACGTGTAGCCGACGAGCTCAAAGCCGTCCACGAACTGCCCGGTCGGATTGACCACGAAGTTCTTGAACGTGTAGAGGAGCTCGTCCGGCTTGCCGTTGCAGTCCGAGTACAGCTCGAGGCGCGCCTTGTAGAGCGCCGGGAGCGAGTCGGTGCACAGGAAGCCCGAGATCGAGTGCAGGTCGTAGACGAACCCCTCGCAGAGGTAGAAATCGTCGGCGGCCTTCACGCCCTGCGGAAACGCGCCGCCCTCGTGCGAGGCCTGCGCATCCCGCCCATCCCAATCACCATTCTCCCACAGGCACTCGCAGCCCGGGCCCGCAAAGGCCGAGGCCGACAAGTTCCAGTTGGTGACGCGCTGACGAAGGCTCATCTGAGCCTTGGACAGCTGCTTCGTCGCGGTACCCTCCGGCTGAGTGGCGGCCTTGTCAGCCGCAACAGCCGCGCTGCCGGCCACGAGGATCGTGGCACAGGCCAGGGTCATCATCTGAGACATACGGACCATTACAAAACCTCCTTCGAAACAACTCGGAACGTTTTCCAACGCTTTGGCTTGCGCAGGGGCGAGCAACGAACTCGCCTCGTCCTTGGTGCGTGTGCCATCACCACCACCCACAAGTGCGTGACGTTCACGCCTGTGAGGCTGGTACGACTCGAGTGAAAACCCAATCCAACCGGAGCACCCTGGCTCTCGCTTGAGCGTCCTGGCTCAAGACCCGCTCGTTTGCTCGCGAGCAGATCGCGTTGTACCACAACCGGAATCGGGGTGCAATAGCATTTTGACTGAAATTCCGATGCCGTCCGCACTTGCGCTCCCGCGTCACCCAGCACCGTCGCCAAACCCCCCACTTTCACAAACTCCCCCGCCGGGAGGCTAACTCCGTATCAACCCGTGACTTACCGCTCTGGACTGTTCAACACCCGTATCGCGCGTTCAATTCCTTGACCGCACCCCATCAAGGGCAGATTTTACAGGACTGTTTGCCAAAGTCTACCCCAATACGGGTATGACAAGTGTTGGTCCCGTCGCCTGCAACCGATCCGGGGGACCTGTGACCGCTTGGTCGCCTAACTCACCCGCTCGACCCCTTATTCAGGCGATCCGACGAACACTTCTCCAGAATTTTTTTGCGGCGCCCGGGTTCGCTCCACCACCTGCCGATCGTCACGTGCCGAACGACGGCGACGAACCGACACCCTCTCGCACTCGCACGTCCGGGTGCGAACCATGTCGAACCGCGCGTGATCCATCCGATCCGAACCGCTTGCCGTCGAGGCCCCCATGCCCAACCCCATCGTCGACCTGAGAAGCGACACCGTCACCCACCCCACTCCCGCGATGCGTGCGGCCATGGCCCAGGCCGAGGTCGGCGACGACGTGCTGGGCGACGACCCGACCGTCATCCGCCTGCAAGAGCGGATCGCCGAGATCATGGGCAAACAGGCCGCGTGCTTCGTGCCCAGCGGCAGCATGGCCAACCAGACCGCGATCCGGGCCCAGACCGAGCACGGCGACGAGGTGATCGCGCACGAAGACAGCCACATCATCCATTACGAGACGGGCGCGCCGGCCGCGCTCTCGGGGTGCATGATCCGACCGCTGCGTGGCCCGGCGGGCCTGTTCGACGCGCCGGACGTCGAGGCTGCGGTCCGGACCAACAACGCTCACTCGCCGTGCTCGCGGCTGCTCGTGGTCGAGAACACGCACAATCGAGGCGGAGGCTCGGTGTGGTCGATGGATCGAGTGCAGCGTGTGACGGCCGCGGCCCGGAAGCACGGGCTGAAACTGCACCTCGACGGGGCGAGAATCTGGAACGCCTGCGCCGCCACGGGAAACGAGCCATCGGCGTACGCACGCCACTTCGACACGGTCAGTTGCTGCTTCAGCAAGGGGTTGGGGGCGCCCGTCGGCAGCGCGGTTTGCGGCACCAAAGAGACCGTTTCACGGGTGCACCGCTTCCGAAAGATGTTCGGCGGGGCGATGCGCCAATCGGGCATCCTCGCGGCCGCGGCCCTGCACGCACTGGAGCATCACCGCGAGCGGCTCACCGAGGACCACGCCCACGCGCGACGCCTGGCGGAGGGCCTGGCCGGGGTGCGCGGCGTGAGCATCCCGCTGCCGGTCGAGTCCAACATGGTCTTCTTCGACGTCAGCGAGGCGCTAGGCACGGCCCCGGCGGTGTGCGAAAGGCTCAGGGCCAAAGGGGTGTGGATGCTGCCGACCGCGCCGCAGCGCGTGCGGGCGGTGTGCCACCTCGACGTGGATCGCGCGGGCATCGAGCGTGCAATCGGGGCGGTGCGCGAGGTGTGCGGGGCGGGGGCGATGGTCGCGGTGTAGCGGAGCTGGGCGCGGTACAACGCGAATGAACGCGGGCTCCGGCTGCGGAGCAGAGCCCTTGCTTCACCCGGCGGCACCATCCCTCTTAGCCAGCCTTGATGCGAGCGATGCGCCCGAGTTGAGCGCTCCCTCCATATAACCGACGAACTTGTAGCACGTGTGTTCGCCGGCGAAGTGCAGCCGCCCCAGGCCCTCGCGCAGGGTCTTGCCCATGCCCATGATCTGGCCCGGCGCAGGGAACGAATAGCCCGCGCGGACCCACTCGTCGCTCGGCCAGTCCATGAACCGCGAGGCGACGAAGTTGTCGCCGAAGGCGGGATAAAACTTGCCGATCTGCTCGCGGTAGAACGCGTCGCGCCGATCGGCGGGAACAGCCCGGCAGGTGTCGGCCGCGGCCGCACCCGAAAATGCGGTCAACTCCGCGTCGCCCTTGATGTCCTGGCCGTCGGTGCCCTCCCAGGTCATCTGCACCGGCCCGTCGCTAAAGGCGTCGGCCGCCTTTTTCTCATCGAGCCAGAACCGCCGCTTGGCCCTCGCGAGATACTTGACGTTGTCGCCCATTTGCGGCCTGAGCGTCGCGGGCAGCCCGGGATCGAACCGGACCCGTCCCCACACGCTCGGCGGCACCGTGAGCACAACGTCGTCGCACTCGTGTTTGGCGCCGTCGGCCCCGGTGACGACGCACGTTCGCTCGCCGACCTTGATCGCGGCGACCGGAGAACTGAGACGAATCCTGCGGTCACCGAGCGCCTCGGCGAGCCTGAACGCCAGTCGCTGATTGCCCCCGGCGCAGCGCCGGTTTTCTGAGTCTGTCCAGTAGGTCTCGACGCCGCCGCCCTTGATCTGCGTGAGGTTGCCCAAGTACGACTGGCGGTCGATGGTCACGCCGTTGTTGGCCTCGCACTCGGCGATAAGGGCGACCTTGCACCGATCGGAGATGTCCAACCCGCGGATGAACGCGCCGGTGGTGCGGGCGTCCCATTCCGCCGCGCCGGGGGTGAGCCAGGGCTCGTCGGGGTTGACCGCGGCGGCATCGGCGTTGAACTTCTCATGGGCCGCGTCGAGCTCCTCCCAGAGCGAGTTGGCGTCGTCGTCGCTGAGCAGAGTCCCGCCGAGCAAGATGGGGAACGCGAGATCGTCGGACTCCTTGATCTCCAACATCCCCAGGTCGAAGCGCTTGGCGTACGCCATCCACGTCGGGTGGTTGGTTCCGATAAGCTCGCCGCCGCCCTCGACGTTGGCGCCGGGGATCCAATCGGTGAACGAGACGACGCGTCCGCCGACGCGGGCCCGCGACTCGAGCACTGTGACCTCGTACCCGGCGTGGAGCAGTTCGTACGCGCAGGCGAGCCCGGAGAACCCGCCGCCGATCACGACCACGCGCCGACCATTACGCTTGGCCGCGCCGTCGCCCGGCCCGGACATGCCCGAACCCGCGCAGGCCGAGAGCATCAGCCCGGCCGAGGCCGCGAGCGTGGCTTTGAGGGCCTCGCGACGAGAGACCAGCAGTTCGCGCTGGGCGGGGGAGGCGAAGCGGTGGAACAGCCGGCTATAGATGGATTGGGACATGGAGCGGAGTCTATCAAAGACTCACGCTCCGGAGGTATTCGTCGAGATTCGCGCCCGGATGGCCGGCCCGGTCGATCACTCGACGCGGGTGATGGTAAACGTCTCCTCGCTCTTACGCGTCACCGCGATGCCCTGGGCGCTGCCGTCGAGCGTGAAGTCCCGCTTCATTTGCAACGAACGGGAGATGCCGTCCTTCACGTCCCAGGTGGACGTGGCGAGGATGCTTGTGTCCTTGAGCTCGAAGGCGAGCGGGGCACCCTCCTTGGCTGGGAAAACCTTGATGTCGCCGGCGCCGTCGATGGTCGCGATCCCGTCCTTGACCGACTTGAGTGTGCGCTTGATGGTCTGCTCGAAGCGCCCGACCTGGGCCGCCGTGAACACGTCGGTTTGCGACCACGATTCGCCGGGCTTCACGGGCGCGCCGTCTCGCTTGCCGATGAGGGCGTTGTTCCAACGGAACTTGAGGTAGTCGGTATTCACGAAGAACGCCGCGGCGGTCGGCGCCACACTCCCCAGGGGCACGGCGGGATCGCCCTCGACCGACGTGAACACGCCGCTGGAGTCCGCGACGAGTGTGAGCGTCATGCCCACCAGCGGCTTGAAGGCGTTGAACGAAGGGTTGCCGCGGTCCTTGTCGTCCTCGGGCTTGGAAGAATCGAACGATGAGGTGCCGGAGGGGAGCTTGGCCGTGGCCTTGATCGCCGTCACGGTCAGGTCGAGCGAGTATCCCCCCTCGGAGACCGACTTGACGCTCACGGTCATGTCCGCATCGGCGGTGACGGTCGAGGCCGGTGACGCCCCCGCGTTCGGCCCGCCGCCGCCGATCGTGTTGGTGTCGGTGCGCACGATGTGGTAGGTGAACTTGAACACCTGCCCCTGCTTGAACGTGGGCTTGAGCGTCACCGCCTCAACGGCCGCGGGCGCCGGTGCGGGCTTGGACTCCTGGGCGAGCGCCATCGACGGCGTTGCCAGCAGGCCGGCAGAACAGGCGATCCAGAGGCAGGCGGGCGCGAGTTTGCTGAGCATGGGTCGGGTCTCCATCCCGCGGGAGCGGTGTCGCGAGTTCGTGGGCGTCACCGTGCCGCGTGGGGTGATGTTCGATTGTTGCGGGCGCAATGGTCGGACGAAAGAAAGGAAGAAACAGGCGCGGTCTGAGGCTAGGCGGATGGGTGGGGCCATGACGCCGCGGTCAATGCCCGCCCGCCGGGGCGGGCTTCTCTTCTTCGGGGGGCGTCAGGATGACGTTGGGTATCGGATCGGACTTTCCGTCCGTCGCGGCGGCGGGCCGCACCACGGCTGCGGTCGCCTCGGGAATCGGCGGCAGCGGCGGCAGGGGCGCCACGCCGTCGTCGATCCGGTCGATCGCGACGTACAGCAGCGTTCGGCCCTCGCGCCGACGCACCGTGCCGTGCTCCTGCGTGGCTTGGATCGACTCCACGTCGGCCTCGATCTTCATGGTCTGCTGATAGACCGCGCGGTCGATGACGCCCTCGAAGATGTTCCAGACCCGGACGCCCGCGACCGACTGGCCCGTCAGCTGGGCGTGCCCTTCGACGGCCTTCTGCGACGGCTCCAGGGCCAGTCCGCCGGAGAGGTCGATCGTGGCACGGGCCCCGGTCACCGATGCCAGCGTGCTCTTGATCGTTGTGGTGAACACGCCGCTGAGGTCGGGCTTGGACGCGCGCGATTCGGTCCACTCCTGGCCGATCGCGATCGGCTCGGGCACCTTCCCCAGCCCGTAGATCGGCCCGAGCGACCGGGTGAGGATCTCGCTGTCAATCAGGCTGGCCGCGGCCATCTTCGTGCCGTCCTGCTCGTTCCCCGACACGCTGAGCACGTTGCCGTCCGCATCCACCTTGACGGTGAACGGGCGGTTGATCGCGTTGCGTGTGGTCGGGCCGAGGACCTCTTCCGGCTCGGCGCCGTTGATGCCTTCGGAGTCGTAGGTGATGGTCTTGTTGCCGGCCACAAGCGTCACCACCACGGCCTCGTACGTCACCTCAATGGTCGCCCCGCTCGGGCCGACCTCCAGAACCTTGCGCCGCACACGCATGCGCTGCTCGTACTCCTGCAGGCGCACGCGCGGCGTGTCCAGAAACTGTGTCTGCGTGCGTGAGTGCATGACAACCTGAAACCGGTTTTCCTGCCCAACGGTGTAGCGCGGGCGCAGGTTGATCCGGGGCTCGTCCGGCCCGGCGACGGCGGCCGCGGCGGGCACGGGCCGGATACCGACCGCCGACACGACAGCCAAAACCATGACAAGCAGACCTACGCACGAACGACGGTTCATTCACAGACTCCGATTCGGGATCGCCGCGATCGCACACGCGGGCGGTTCACTTGGGAATTCCGGGCCAGGCCGGCGGGACAACTGGGCGGTCGGGCGGCGGAAAGGCCGGCGGTTCGCGCCGCGGCCGGTCAGGTTTATCGGTCGATTCTCGCACGCAAACAAGCAACAGGGCCCCGTCGCCGCAACGGGCGGCCGCGGGGTCGGCGTGATCCGGGCCCCAGCGCGTGCCCCGATCCGCGTGCAGATCACCTGTTGAGGGGTCAAAGCGGACCGACACCACGCCCGTTCGGTCGCATCCGTACAGGCGGACCTCGCGACCGGAATCGGCTGCCAGGATCGCGCCCGCCTCGTGCGCGCTGGTCCACACGAATGTCTCGTCACGGCTCCACGCCAGCCCGTCGCGCGAAGTCGCCAGCAAGGTCGAACCGTCGCGCGTCAGGAACATGAGCCACGGCCCAATCTTGCGCGTGTCGTCGGCGGGAGGGTCGGGCAGTCGGATGACGTCGGGCGAAGAGAGCCCCGCGAGTTCGTACCGCACCCCGTCCTCAATCGCGAACGACTTGCCGTCGTTCGAGATCGCGCTGTACACGCGGCCGGGCGGCGGCTGGTTCTTGTCCTGTCGGTCGGGTTGATGTGCGCCGTCGCCCACGGCCGTGAAGTACAGCCGGACGCGGTTGTCCGGCAGTTGCACCGCCGACGGCGCGGCGGGCGTACGGCCCTCCAGGTCCTTGGGCCAGCCGTTGATGACCACCGGCTCCGCGTCGGACCACGAACGCCCCTGATCGACGCTGATCGAGCGCACAAGCCGGGCGCCCGCGGTGTCCTCGGCTCCATCGGGCGCACCCGCGAGCGCAAGCGAATAGCAAAGAATCGCGCCCGCGTCGGGTCCGTTGCGCGAAGGTGTGGCGCGCTGGATCAGCAGAACATCGGGCTGTGAGCCCCGCGGCACGATACGGGCCGCCGGATCGCTCGTGGCCAGACCATCCTTCGATCGAACCGCAACAACCTCACCGACCAGCGGAGGGGGAGGCGCCGCGAAGGAGGCCGCCGCGGACACAGCGGCCACGAGCACGATCACGCAGAATCGGAGGGCGTGGTGTTGCATGAGCATTCGTACGACAGTCCCGATCGCGACGCCACCCGATAGTCTCGGATCGGGCCGGAGGGTTGTACAGGCGAATCACCGCCGCGCGGCGGGATGACCACCGCGGCGTAGCGGTGGCCCTTGTGGATGGCGAACTCGTCCATCGCCAGGAGGGCCAGGCCGTCGAGGTCCGGCGCCCCCAGCGTTCGTTCCGGGTGCGCCTTGTCGATCGCCTTCACCGCGTCCCATCCCACGTCGATCCACTCCGCGACGTGCTTGATCGGCAGGACCCTGCACAGCCGCGCGACGCTCTCGGCCAGCCGCGTCGTCACCCGTGCATCGGGCGCCGGCCAACTCAGTCGTTCCAGCGACGGGCCGCAGGCCGGGCACTCCAGGCGGCAGCGGTGCACCGGGAGGTGCGTGTCGGCGTCGAAGACGCTCAGGTTGCGCACCCAGCGCTCGCTGCGGTCGTGGATGCGCGAGAACCCTGCGCCGAAGCGAGCGCAGACCTTCCGACGC
Organism: uncultured Phycisphaeraceae bacterium; assembly: GCA_964630785.1. Lineage (GTDB taxonomy): Bacteria > Planctomycetota > Phycisphaerae > Phycisphaerales > UBA1924 > JADLCX01. The sequence continues at coordinate 21,520 of CAZVZG010000027.1, forward strand.
CGCGGGTCGGGGTGCAACTCCACCCACGTCTGCGCCCGCGGCCCCTTCTCACCAGCCTCGAACCTCTGACCGGTGCCGGCCCGGCACCCCTCCCAGCCCCCGGGCCGGCCGATAGACTCGGCCTCGGGCACGGCGGTCTTCTTGTGCTTGATGCGTCCAACACCAAGCTGCTCAGGAACCGCCTGCCCTTCTTCACCCCGCCCTCACCCCGAAAATACCGGATGAACCAAAAAAAAGGCCCTGGCATCACGCCAGAGCCGTTTTCAAGTGCCCCCCGAAGGACTCGAACACCCCGCAAATCCTGCGGGAAATACGCGGGTTTCTGATTCGGGCGGCAGCAAATCCGGCAACAATGGGGCTGGTTTTGGTCCCCTGACGCCCCCGGCCAAGCCCACCGATCCCGAGTTGGCGGCGGTGGTCGCGGCGTGGACCGACCTACCGCCGGCGGTGCGGGCGGGCATCGTGGCGATGGTGAGGGCGGCCGCCGGTTGGGCTGACCCCGGCACGCTGTGACGACTTGGAGGAACGGCATGGCTTACACCAAGAAAGCCGAGCGACTGCGCCGGTGCCGGGCGACGACCCGCGACGGGCGGCCCTGTCCCCATTGGTCGGTCTGGGGCGATGACCTGGGGCGCTGCGCGGCCCACGGGGGCCGTCGCCCGCCGGGATGCACCGGCCCGCCTTACCGCACGAACTGCCCCCCTTGCACCTGTCCCGCCTACGCATGGCCTCACCGGCCCGGTGGTGGGCTGTGCCGCTGGCCGGACCAACCGGCGATCCAATGCACGATCCCGCCGGGGACGCATTCATGGCCGCGAGTGTCGCCGGCTCTCCGTGCGGCGTTCTGGCCGTTGATCCGTCGATGGTGAGAGCGGCGTCGGTACGGCCGGCGTGCCCGCACCGCGAGAGTCGGGTCGCGCGCCCGCACTCCATGCAGGCCGGCGTGGGTGTCGGTTGAGCGCGGGCATCGGCCACGGGGTCTATAAAGCAACGACGAACCACGGGCATCGGGATTGATCCCCCGATGAACGGATCGGGTTGGGCCTTGGAACCAGTACCCCACGGCCCACCCGTTCCGGCCCATATCAAGGTACTGGACCATGCCACGGAAGCGCAAGCCCGCGCCGGCAAAGGCGCACCCCGTACCGGCGTCTCTCTCCCGCGATCCGATTGACGACGCGCTCACACGCCACGCTGCGCAGAGCAAGGCCGATGAGGCGGCCCTGCTCGCCGATCCGGTGTTCCGGGCTGCCGCTGACCACGGCGAGCGGTGGAAGTTGGCACAACGTGCCGCGGAGGACGCGACCGCGCCTTTCCGCGTGGAACTGAACAGGCTCACGGCCGAACATCCCACGGGGTGCGATCCAGACTCACAAGCATTCAAGCGGATCGAAGCGCTGGCCTGGGCGGTTCGAGACGCAGAATCGCGGGCGTATGCGGAGCATGGGTTTGGTCCGGCGACCCCGCCTAGATCGCCCGCTGAACTTCTGGCACGGCTGAAGAGCATCGAACACAACTGGTTGTTTGACCTGCAAGAAACCGCGAACAATCCGCGCCCGACGGACTTTCTTTGGCGGGACGCTGAGGGCCTGCGTAACCGCGATCCCTTCCTTCCTGAGTTGCCGGCGAAGTCGGATGCCGGGGAGGAGCGTTTCGTCGCTCTTGTTCGGTGGTGCGAAGGGTGTATCGCGGGGCTTACCCCCGACGGCTCAGGCCGCCCGAGCGGCGACCTAATCAACGGTCGAATCAACGGTGAAATCAAATCGGGCGTTGAGCGGCTTGGCCCGGTGCGCGACCGCGTTCGGGCGTTGGCCAAGCCGCACCCGTGGTTTGCCGGGGCGATCGTTGAGGCCACCGTGAGCGGTTTCCCAGCCTTGCACGCCGCGTTCCTCTCCGCCGTGGGCGGTAAGCGGCCGCCGAAGCCGCGGCCCGACGATCCGCCCGACCCGTGGACCAACGACGTTTCGGAGTTGGGCCGATTCTCCGAGGAGGAGCGCCGCACCATCTGCCTCTTCCGGCTCGGCGGGCTCGCGGACCTGGGCGCTGTCGTTCGTATCGTGCCCGAGCCGTCAGACACAGGCGCGGCCGCGAACTGGATCGAGCGCATGCCGGCTCTCGACGACGACGAGAGCAAGGGGCCGGACCCACGGAGGTTTCCGCCGGCGTTGGCCGAGGAAATGTTGCGCGCTGTGGAGGCGTGGGCTGAGAGTGAGGCGGCGGGGAGCGGCGACGCGAAACCCAAGACCCTTCCCGCTTGTGTCGCCCTGACCGCTGACCACGAATCCATCTTGGCGGTCCTGGGCAAGACTCCGACGAAGTGCATGACCGTGATTGAAGTTTCGAGCGTCGGCACGATTCGCAACCGTGAAACTGTGGGGCGGCTGCTGGGTGAGTTGGCGGGTTTCGGCATGGTTGATCGGCCCCACGGGAAGCGGAAGGGGTACGCGCTGACGGACGCGGGGCGCGGGCGGTTGCCTGGCGCATCGCCGACATAACTCCGGCGCAAATGCCGACACAACTCCGGCGCATCGTTGGAACGTGCCCGCGATCGTTTGGGCATGTTGAACACACCAAGCGAGCGCCCGCTGAAACTCGCAGAAATGGCCCGGCTGCTGGGTGTTTCTGTGACGTGGCTGCGGGCCGAAGCCGAACGGGGTGCGCTCCCGCACGTCAAGACGGATCGGGGGATGCTGTTCGATCGTGCCACGGTTGAACTGCTGCTGATCGAACGCGCCAAGCGCGAGGGGGTGTCGCGTGGCCAATGACACAAACTCCCCGACGACGGCCCCGCTGCTGGTCGATCGCCGAGAGGCGGGCCGGCTGCTGGGGGTGTGCGGCAACACGATCGACAACCTGCGGCGGCGCGGCGAACTCCCGAGCGTGAAGATTGCGGCGCGTCGGCTGTTTGACGTCGCCGACCTGCGGCGGTTCATCGAAGCGCGGAAGGGGGTGGCCCAGTGATCACCCCCAACCTGTTCGATCCCGGCCCACCCAAAGACGACGACGCCCCGCGACCTGGCAGTAACGGGGCGAGCGCCGACGATCGAACTTCCGAGCATCGTACACGCTTGCCCCTGACACCACCCGCGCGGCACAACGCTCCGGCGGGTACGTCGGGTGTCGCGGCGGATCGGATCGCCGGCCACGCGAAAGACCTGCGCGCCCGCGTCCTGGCATTCATCGTCGGCCAAGGCCCGCACGGCGCGACCGACGACGAAGGCGAAGCGGCCTTGGGGATCAAGCCCCAGACGTACACGCCCCGGCGTCGTGAACTCGTCTTGCTGGGGCTGGTTCGAGACTCCGGCCGCCGGCGCCCCACGGAGTCAGGCCGTCCCGCGACGGCGTGGACCGCGGCCACGTTCGCCACGGCCGGCCCTGGGGCATCGGCTGACGCCGGCCGGCAGGAAGAGGGGACGCGATGACCGACGCACCCTCGATCCCCGCCGGCGTGCCCGAGTCGGCATGGCTCCGGCTTGCCAAGCCCGACGGGCGGCGTTGGGCGATCCCAGAGCGCGACGCGGACGGCGCAGTGATCGGCACAGCCTACCGGGATGCCGACGGCGGCAAGAACTTCAAGCCCGGCGGCAAGCGCGGGCTCATCGTCGCCTGGCCGCTGCCCGCCTACGCCGGCACAAGCGCGGCCGATCCCGTGTTCGTGTGTGAGGGCGCATCGGACACGGCCGCGCTGCTCGGCCTGGGCCTCGACGCGGTGGGCGTGCCGATGGCCGGGCACTGCGGCCCGATGCTCGCCGACCTGCTGGACGGCCGGCACGCGGTGATCGTCTCGGACGCGGACAAGGCGGGTCGCGCGGGAACGGCCAAGATCGCCGACGCCCTGCGGGCTCGGTGCCCTTCCGTCCGCACGATCGAGCCCCCGCACGGCGCAAAGGACGCCCGCGCGGCGGTGGTCGCGGGCGCGGGCCGTGCGGCGTTCCTCGACCTTGCTGCGCGGGCCGAGCCGCTTACGCCGGCGTCGGTGCCGCCCGACGCGCCGGACACGGGGTTGGAGAGAGCGGGGCGAGCGGTGATCGTGCGTCTCTCGGACGTGGAGCCCGAGTCGGTGGAGTGGCTTTGGCCGGGTCGGATCGCGCTGGGCAAACTCACGCTCGTTGCCGGCGATCCCGGCTTGGGCAAGTCTTTCCTCACGCTGGACATGGCCGCGCGGGTTTCGACGGGGGCCGGGTGGCCGGATTCCCCCGGCCAGCGCACCGACCCCGGCGGCGTGGTGTTGCTCAGCGCCGAGGATGCGCTCGGGGACACTATCCGGCCGCGCTTGGACGCCGCGGGCGCGGACGTTTCTCGGATCGTGGCGCTGGAGGCGATCCGGTCGGTGGGCGACGTGCGGGGGGGCGGGCGCGAGTCGGCCCGAGCCTTCGACCTGTCTCGCGATCTACCCACTCTGGAAGAGGCGATCCGATCGGTGGGGGACTGCCGCCTGGTAGTGATCGACCCGGTGACGGCTTATCTGGGCGGCGTCGATTCGCACAAGAACGCGGACATTCGAGGGCTGTTGGCACCGCTGGGCGCTCTCGCCGAGCGGCACCGCGTCGCCGTGGTCGCGGTTACGCACTTGAACAAGGCGAGCGGCGGGCCGGCGATCTACCGGGCGATGGGATCGCTTGCGTTCGCGGCCGCGGCGCGGGCGGCGTGGGCCGTGACCAAGGACGAGCCCGATCCGCGCCGGCGTCTGTTCGTCCCGATCAAGAACAACATCGCGCCGGATACGGGCGGCCTGGCCTATCGGATCGAGCCGCTCGGGGTCGATGGTTGCCCGGTGGTCGCCTGGGAGCCCGGCCCCGTGAACGTCAGCGCCGATGATGCGTTGGCGGGGGGTCGGGACGAAGAGAGCCAAGTCCGCCGCTTGATGACGATGATCCAGCGCAGGGGCGGCGACGTGAGCGGGCGGGAGTTGGTCCAAGCATCCCGCGCGTTCCCCAAGGTGGCCGATGCGGAAGCGGCCCTGTCGGCGCTTGTGGAGGCCGGCGCGGGATCATGGGGTGACGCCCAAGCAATGCGGGCCCGGGGGACCGAAGGCCCGGCGATTCGTGTTGGCTCCCGTCAACGGTGTCAACGTCTACACAAACCCCGCTGGTGATGCCGGGAACGTGGATTCCGTAGACGTAGACGGTGTTGACGCCGGCGGCGGCTGGGGTGAACCGTGAACCCGCACCCGACCGACCCCTCCCGGCTACAGCGTCGCCCGGCGATCCACCCCGGATCGGCGGCGTGGCTGGTGGCGGTCGGGGAGTCGATGGGGCGTAGTTGCACTACACGAACCAATGGGGTAGAATGATGGGCATGGCAACGGTGACGGATCAACTGCGGCGAGCAGTAGAGCGGAGCGGGCAATCCCGCTACGCGATCAGCAAGGCGACGGGCATCCCGGCGTCGGTGCTGTCGCGGTTCGTGGCAAGCGGGCGCGGGCTGCGATCGGAGAATATCGACCGGCTGTGCGCCTACCTGGGGCTGGTGCTGACGGCGAAGGCGGGCAAGACCCGGAAGGGACGGTGACGTATGGCGAGCATCGGATGGGAAGGCAAGCGGGCGCGCATCCTGTTCCGCGATTCTGCGGGCAAGCAACAAACCCTGCGGCTGGGCGAGTGTCCGAAGGCGGACGCCCGCACGGCGCGGGCGGCGGTCGGGCATCTTGTGATCGCCAAGCGGCACAACGGCGTACCCCACCCCGACGCGGTGCGGTGGCTTGAAGGCATCGACGACGTGCTGTATTCCCGCGTGGCGGCGCTGGGGTTATGCCAACCACGGGCGGGGGCGGCAGTGGTGACGCTGGCGAACCTGCTGGACCGATTCGACGCGGCGGTAGCGGTGAAGCCGACGACGCAATACAAGTACCGAGCGGTCGCGGAGAGTCTGCGGGCGTTCCTGGGTGCGGATAAGGCGCTGGCGTCAATCACGCCGGCCCACGCCGACAACTGGCGCAAGTCGATCGCCGAGCCGAAGGCCAACCCCGACGACAAGACCGAGCCGGCGAAGGCCCTGGCCCGCGCCACCGTCGCCAAGCGCGTTGTGATCGCAAAGGGTGTGTTTCGGAAGGCGGTGCGGTGGGGGCTTGTCGCGTCCAGCCCGTTCGCGGACCTGCGGGCCGGTTCACAGTCCAACCCCGATCGGGCGCACTACGTCACGGTCGAGTCGATCCGGGCGATTCTGGCGGTGTGCCCCGATGACCAATGGCGGGAGATCATCGCCCTGTCGCGGTTCGCGGGGCTGCGCTGCCCTTCCGAAGTTGTGGGGCTGCGGTGGGGTGACATTGTTTGGGACAAGGGCCGGATGACGGTGCGGAGCCCCAAGACGGCCAACCACGAAGGCCACGCGGTTCGGGTTGTGCCGATCGCCCCCGAGTTGCGCCCGATCCTGCAAGACCTGTTCGACCGGGCCGAAGTCGGCGCGGAAGCGGTTGTACCCCGGCTGCGCGTCGGGGGGGCGGCGGTGAACCTGCGGACCCAGTTTGAGCGGATCATCGCCAAGGCGGGGGTGAAGCCCTGGCCCCGGCTGTTCCACAACATGCGGGCATCGTGCGCGACGGATTGGGTGGAGCGGTTCCCGGCCCACGTTGTCGCGGGCTGGTTGGGGCATAGCCCGATGATCGCGGCCCAACACTACCTGCAAACCCGCGATGCGAACTTCGACCGGGCGGCGGGGATTGGTTCGGGGGATGGGGATAGTTGCCAAATCGCAACGGCAACAAATCCGGCAACACACACCCGCCCAAGCGATCCCACGGGCGAACACGACAAATCCACAAACCCCGAAATCCCTGCGGAAATGGTGGGGTGTGGCGTCGGGTGTGACCCGGTGGAATATGGGAAAGTGCCCCCCGAAGAACTCGAACCTTCGACCCGCTGATTAAGAGGCTCCGGAATAGTCGGCACGACGAAACACGGTTCCGCACGGAACCGCTTGTTTTGCAGGCGTTTCTGGCCGAGAGTTACTCCCGGAACACACGGCGGGACCGTATCCGGCGCGTAGCCACACGGGCCTTCCGTATCCGGGGCGTATCCACGTGGCATCACCGCAGCACCACCTCAGCTTCACCGACGACCGCCTGGAGCGGTGGCCCGCGCCGCCCAAGACGGTCTTCCTGTACGACGACGGCCAGCCGGGCCTCGTGCTCCGCGTCACCGACAAGGGGGCCAAGACCTTCCTGTACTACAGGCGCGTCAAAGGCAAGCCCCGCAAGATCAAGATCGGTCGGCTGGGCGAGGTGACGGTGCGGCAGGCCCGGAAGGAGGCTGCCCGCATCCACGGGCAGGTGGTCGAGGGGGCGGACCCGCGGCCCAAGGTGGAGACCCGCACGCTCGGCGACGTCTTCTCGGACTGGCTGGAGAAGAAGGCGAAGGTGCGCAAGCGGACGTGGGAGCAGGACGAGCGGCTGTACAACCGGCGGCTCCGGCGGTTCCGCAACAAGCCCTTCGACGAGATCGACGCCGACTGGCTCAAGCGCCTGCACCGCATCGTCGGCAAGCGAGCGCCCATCGGGGCGAACCGGCTCGTCGCGCTGGTGTCGGCGCTGTTCAGCTTCGAGCGGGGCCGCGGCGCGCCGAACCCGTGCCGCGACGTCCCGCGGTTCCCGGAGCGGCAGCGCGACCGCCGCCTCAAGGCCGAGGAGTTCCCGAGGTTCGCGCAGGCCATCGACCAGTACGTCGCGGAGGGCGGGAGCGAGACGCACGCCGACTGCATCCGCGTCCTGCTCTGGACCGGCCAGCGCCGCGGCAACGTCTTTGCGATGCGCTGGCAAGATGTCAGCCTGGGCGGTCGGGCGTGGACGATCCCCGGGGAGTTCTTCAAGAACGGACAGCCGCACGTCGCGAAGCTCCCCGAGTATGTCGTCGGCGTGCTGGAGCGCCGCCGGGCGGCCGCAGCGAAGGGAGCCGAGTACGTGTTTCCGGGTCGCGACACACCGCACCTCGTGGACGTGCGCAAGGCGTGGCGGCGCATCTTGGAGATCGCGGGCATCGACCGCGGAACCATCCGCATCCACGATCTACGTGCGACGTTTGCGACGATCATGGCCGAAGAGAACGAGAACATCCAGGTCATCGCCGGGCAGCTTGGGCACAAGAGCATCGCGACGACGCAGCGGTACGTGCGGCTCGCCCAGAGGGCGGTGGGATCGGCGGTGGACCGCACGGCGGCGGCGATGGAGGAGATGGCCAAGCGGAAGGAGGCGGTGTGAGCACACGCGACGACAACACCAGCTTGCTGGGGATGCTCCGGGCGCTGTCGTGGCTTGCGTCACCCGAGCGCGAGCCAGGCCAATCGCTATCCCCGGCGCAGCGTCTGTACGAAGCGACCAAGCAGCGCGACGATGGCGAGGGCTTCTGGGAACCGGAGTTTGACAAGCTCTGCGGGTTCGATGGCGACTGGGTAGACCACAAGCTCGTGCTGCAGGCCACGGTGCTGCGGGGACTCGGGGAGCTTCTCCGGCTCTGGGACGAGAGCGGGGCGGATGGGCCATTCCCCGTGATCGACGATGTTTCGGCTCCGGTGTCGAAGGAGTACGTGTACGACGTCGTCGCAAACAGGGAGCGCAGACCGCGAGCGCGGGACGTCAATGCCAACGTATCGAGGTGGTTCCGCGAGAAAGTCGAGAACGGTGGCGTTTGGTGGTTCCGGGTATCGCGCGAGCGCGTCGTCGTCAACGTCCGACAACTGGTCGCTGCCTTCGACCTAGAGCCGGAGGACGCCCGAGACCTGCGGCACCCGGTGCGATGAGCGGACGACTCGGACGGCACTCGGACTGAGTTAGTTTGGACACGAGCCAGCACGCCGCGCATCGAGTATTGGTTCTTCGTGGGCACTGACGCCCGCGGAGAACCGAGCCATGCCCGACCCGATGCCCGACACTGACAGACTGCTCACCGACGACGAGGCCGCCGCCTACCTATCGGCGAGCACGTCCACCCTCAACTTCTGGCGCACCCAGCGCCGCGGCCCCGCCTTCGTCAAGCTCGGCCGCAATGTGCGCTACCGCCGCTGCGACCTTGACCGTTGGATCGAGGCCAACCGTCGCGAGACCAGCGACAGCCGCGCCGCGGCGAAGGTGGCGTCCTGATGCCACGCGGTGTTCCCAATCCCCTGCGCCCGGGCGACCGGGTCGTAGCCCAGCATGGCCGGGACGCGCACCCCGGCGTGCTGGTGGCCATCGTCGAGCACCCGGTCTTCGGCAGGGTCGCCGATGTCCGGCGCGACGACGGCACCGTCACGCGGTACGTCGCCAACCGGGTCTCCCGCGACACAAACCCGGCCCCGGCGCAGAGCAACCGCTGAGCTTGGAGCCACCATGCACACTAACGACGCCACCGCGGGAGGACCGCAGCCCCGCTATGACGACTCGATCGCCTTCCTCCGATCGCTCTATCCCGACGGTCGCTGGGCGCTGACGTCAATCGACCCCGAGAAGAAGTCCGGCACCCGCACCCACACATTCGGCCCAGCGACCGAGACCGAGTGCCTCGCGTGGATCGCCGAGCAGAACCGTGACCGGGGCGTCTACTACCACCTGAATCAACCACGGCGCGAACTCGCCAAGAAGGCGACCAAAACCGATGTCGCCGCGGTGCATTTCCTGCACGCCGATGTAGACCCGCGGGTTGGCGAGAGCCTCGCCGACGAACGGGCGCGCATCCTGCGATTGCTAACCACGAGCCTGCCGCAAGGTGTCCCGCCGCCTTCGCATATTATCGACAGCGGCGGCGGGTACCAAGCACTCTGGGCGCTGGCCGCACCGATCGCGCTGGCCGCCGATGAAGCCGCGGATGCGGAGAAGGAAGCGGCTGCCGAGGAAGCCGAGCGGCACACTCGGGCGCTGGAGCTCGCGTTCGGCGCGGACAACACACACAACGTAGACCGCGTCCTGCGTCTTCCGGGCACCATCAACTGGCCCGACCAGAAGAAGCGGGCCAAGGGCCGTGAGCCCGCGCTGGCGTCCGTGGTCGCGTCGGAGCCTGCCCGGACGTACGACGCCGCGCAGTTCCCGAAGGCTCCGCCCAAGGTGGCGCCACCGTCGGCAGCGCCCAGTGTGGCCGAGCCCATCGCTCGCCGCCTTGCCAGCATTGACGATTTGCCGGCCGAGGTACCGGGCTGGTGTCGTGTGCTTATCGTGCAGGGCGGCGACCCCGACCATCCGGACAAGTGGAAGGACCGCTCAAAGCTCGTGCTGCGGGTCTGCTGCGAACTCCTGCGCCGCGGGGTGGACGACGGAACCATCGTCGGCGTTATCACCGATGAGCGATTCGGCGTCAGCGCCCATGTTCGCGACAAGGGCGGCCGCCACCCGGCGAAGTACGCTCAGCGGCAGGTGGACCGTGCCCGGGAGCGAGTTGCCGCCGAGGATGCCGGGTTCGCCACCGACGACAATGGCCGACCGCTGCCGACACAGGGCAATATCCGCTTCGCGCTCGGCAAGCTGGGCGTGAGCGTCGAGCACGACGACTTCTCCGACCGCGACTACATCCGCGGGCTTGCGGGTTTCGGCCCCTACCTGGACGACAAGGCCATGAATCGACTGCGCCTGCAGGTGGACGAGCAGTTCCGGCTCGCAGTCGGCAAAGAGTTTTTCTACGACGTCGTCTCCGATGCCGCGCTCGCCAATCGTCGCCACCCGGTGCGCGAATACCTCGCGGGCTTGTTGTGGGACAGCACGCCGCGACTCGACACGTGGCTTACGACCTACGCCAGCGCTGAAGACAGCGAATACACCCGCGCCGTCGGCTCGCTGGCGTTGGTCGCCGCGGTGCGCCGGGTTCGGCAGCCCGGATGCAAGTTCGACGAGATGCTGGTGCTGGAAGGCCCGCAGGGCAAGGGCAAGTCGTCGCTGCTGGCGACGCTGGCGGTTCGGGAGGATTGGTTCTCCGACGACCTTCCGCTGAACGCCGACACCAAGCGGCAGATGGAGGCGCTGGCAGGGCGATGGATCGTCGAAGCTGGCGAGTTGAAGGGCATGCGCAAGGGCGACGCAGAAGCCCTCAAGGGGTTCCTGTCGCGCCGGGTGGACCGGGCGCGAATGGCCTATGGCCGAGCGCCGACCGAGCTTCCCCGGCAGTGCATCATCATCGGCACCACCAACAGCGACAAGTACCTCAAGGACAGCACCGGCAACCGACGCTTCTGGCCCGTCCGCACCGGCGAGTTGCACCTCCCGGAGCTCGTCCGGGACCGCGACCAGCTTTGGGCGGAAGCCGCGGCACGGGAGGCGGCGGGTGTGCCGATCCGGCTCGACCCGGCGCTGTACGCCGCAGCGGCCGACGCCCAGGAGGACCGGCTGGTGGGCGATCCGTTCATGGAAGACCTGCAGCCGCTTCTGGGCGACGTCGTCGGGAAGATTCGGACGGCCGATGTCTGGAAGCTGGTGGGCAAGGCCGACTCCGGTCACCGGACGCAAGACGATGCAAACCGTTTGGGCGAGGTGATGCGGCGGCTCGGATGGGAGCGGAAGTGGCGGCGATTCGGCGGCTCGCCGCAGTACGTCTACCTCCGAGGGACGGCGGCCGAGCGGGAGAAGGCGCTGGCGGTAGAGGGGCAGGAGGGCGGCTGGCGGGTTGTGGAGGCTGCCCCCGGCGATACCGAGGAAAGTGGCCCGACCGCCGCTGGAGAACCGGAGATCCCGTTCTAAGGGCCGCGAGGCGGGCAGCGCTGCAGCGCCCCGGCGTGCCGGGCGGCAGCGCCGCCGCAACCCCGATTTCCTGTGCCGCAGCCTGTGGCGTGCTTCCTTTCCGGACTCTGCGCCCGGCGCTGCCCCCGAAGCCGCTGCGAGCCCCCCCTTGCTCAATAGTCCCTAGGCGCTGCGTTGGTGCGCCCAGGAGGCGGCCGCCCTTCGCTCCCCATTCCATCTTCCGATCTCTTCAATAAAGAGGGGACAGCGCCAGCAGCGCTCATAGAAACACAGCGGATCGTGTGCCTGCGGCGCTGCCGGGCGGGGGCAGCGGGGAGGGGCAACGGAGCAGCGCTAGGCGTGTCGGCTGGGCGTGGAGCACCGGCCGTCTCACCAGATCCACCTGCCGCGTGGACGAGCGCGATCTAGTGGAGTCGTTGGAGATAGTGAAGATGGTGAAGTGGGACGATCCGGAGGAGTCGTTGGATCGAGTGAGCATTGTGGAGAGAGTGGACCTACCCTACCCCGACTGGACGACGAGCACTGGGCGCACGACCTTCGCGAGTCGAATCGTCGGCACGACGTACAACGGCCATCGACCCATGCCGCGGATTGGCTGTCGCCGGGTCGCGCTCAGAAAACCACATGATTTACTGTGCCAAACGCGCATCAGGAGGACGCGAGGATACGCAGGGGATACTCCGCGGCAGAGATTCCGGGATTCGGACCCAAGACGAGTCACGCCGAGGGCGAGAGTCGGTGGACCAGATGACGAAAGACGAGGCGAGATGATCGTTGCGGGCGAATGGATCTGCGGCGTGTGATGAAGCAGGTGGAGCGAGACGACCTGCGCGATTCGTTGAACGCGGTGGAGCGAGTGAAGCAGCTCGAGCGAGTGGAGTTGGTGAAGTCGTTGGACTTTCATGGAGAAATGGAGCCGGGTGGCCCTCCCCGACGAGACAACCCTGCACCGACGACACGCTCAGTCTCACGACTATTCGCATGATCGCGTGCGCGGCCGGAACACCTGCCCGCCGGTGTGTCGTCTCCGAATCATTCAACGATGAGCCAGCACCCCCAGCCCCGCGCCCACGCCCGCGTCACGGAGGCCCGCAAGCAGGCATTCCTCGAGGTGCTGCGGGCAACCGGCAGCTTCCGCCGCGCCGCCACCGCGGCGAGCCCCCACCTGGGCGAAGACAATCGCGCCGACCGTCTCGGTCGCGGCTCCGAGAGCTTCCGCGACACGATGCGCAAAGACCCGACGTTTGCGGCTGCGGTGCAGGAAGCCATCGACGCCTACATCGGCGACTTGGAAAATCTGCTGCAAGAGCGACTTCGCACCCCGAACCGTCGCCCCATCTTCGACAAGAACGGCAACCAGATCGGCGTCGAAGAGAACATGCGCGACGCGAACCTGCTGCTGCTCCGCGCACTTGAAAGGATGGATGAACGCTGGGCTCCGCGCAAGCAGCTTTCCGGCCAGATCGCCCACCAGCACGAGCACACCCACACGCTCGCCGCCGCCGAACCGGGGTTTAGCGTCACGGCCCGCGACCTCTCGCTGCTATCGCCCGACGACCAGCGGGCGCTGCTCGCACTGTTCGACAAGGTCGAGGACGCCCGAAGGGAGAACGAAGATGCCCGAGTCGTTGCCACCGTCCCAGCCCGACCAGCCCTCCCGCCAGCGCAGCCCTGAACTTCTCGCGCTCCGTGCCGCGGCTGGGCACGCGACCCCCGATGAGGTGCGGGCGCTGGCGGACACGCCGCGCATCGTCGGCGGCAGCGTTGACGAGCGCGGCCGTCCCACCGGCGGGCTCGTGGTCTTCCCACCGCTGACGCCGGAGCAGTGGGCTGCTAAGTACGGCGGCGAGTACGGTCCTACTGACAAGTCGTGACGCCTCGCCGATTGTCGCGGTCCTGTGCGTCGGGAGAGATTTCTCTGATCGCCGAGCCCGCCCGGGCCGACGGCGGCTCCTAACGGCTGGAGCCACCCGGGCAGCGGACGGACGATCGGCGGAGGTTCCGACATGGACCTCGACATGATCTCGGTTGGTACTGGGCTCCCGGACCCGAAGACCGCCGAGGCGCTGGCCGAGAAGGCCGAGGCGCTCGTGACCTCCTTCCGGGCAACCATCGGCAATCTGAACGAAGCGGTGTCCGCGGCGCGAGAGCGGTTCGAGACGCAGCACTCGTCCATTGTGCCCCCGGACGTGCCGAAGTCGCAGGTGCAGGGCATCATCGGCGCGGTCAAGGCCGCCATCGAGCGCGACCTTCGGGCGTTCACCGCCGACCTGCTCAAGAGTTCCGACCACGACCGCACGGAGCAACTTCGGCAGGCCAAGTCGCACGCCGATGCGCTCGCATCGCTGCTGCACGTCTATCCCACTCCCACGTCGTACCTCTCCGGCACGACCGTCGCCGACCCGCGGCGGGCGCAGTACGTCGCCGCGCTGGCGCACGCCGGACCCGCGGAACTCTCGACCTACGCCCGGCAGGCCCTTGCAACCAACGACCGCGCCCTCGCGGCTGCCATCGTGAGCCGCAACGACGCTCTGGGCGAGAAGGGCCGCCTGTTCTCGTCTCTCGACTTCGCCAAGAAGTTCGTCGGCGGCGAGCACGACGCAATCGACAAGGCCGCCAAGCGGGCGGGCGCGGCGCTGCAGGCGATGCTGCTCGCCAATCGCCAACTGGAACGCGGCGGGCGTGCCGACTCCACCGGCCGCATCGCACTGGGCTTGCGACAGCAAGCGGCGAGCGCCCAACCCACCGACACGAACGCCATCGGCCGGGCCATGCCCGGCCGCCGCTGGAAGTAACTCCCGACCCCGCACCCTTTCTGGAGACCCCCGATATGGCCACCTTTCTGATCCGACGCACCCTCTCGCACGACAAGAACAGCAGCGGCATCCATGCCGTGCTCGTCTCGGCCGCCAACGAGGCCGCCGCCCGGGCGCTCGCTGCCGCGAACGCGCCGACGGGCGAGACGAAGATCCCGTCGACCTGGGAGGCGACTCAGGTCGCCGCCACCGACCTGCCGGGCAACATGAACCCGACGTTCTTTGAGGGCGACGCCATCCTCCCGGGCGAGCGCACCCGCGGGAGCTAACCGATGCGCACTGTCGAAGACTTCCGCGCCGGGGTGTTCGCTGCGATCGTCGCCCCGGAAACAGCGCGGGCCATCGCCTCCCTGGGCGATGCCGCCGGGCGCGACCTGAACGCGATTCGCGCCGCGTGCGAGCGGGCCGGTGCCCGCGTTGCACCCGTCGCGGCGTACTTCGGCTTCCTGCCGGTGATGGGCTCGCCCGCGCACCTTGTGGACGTAACCGCTGAGCACGCGGTCCGTGCCGTGGTTGCGGGCGACGCGGAATCGCTGTGCCTGTTCGCCCTGTTCCGGGCCACCGGGCGGCCGATCTACACCGAGGTGATCGTCGTGCCGCCGGAGCACTACGACAAGCCCCGAGACCGGGTGCCGCCCGACTTCGGCCCGCACCCGCACGCACGAGATAACGACTGAAACTGCAGCCGGTCGCCGGGCACTACTCCTCGCCCGGCGGCCGGTTTTCCTCGCCGGTGCGTGTGTCACCGGCTGCCCGCCGCGTTGTTGTTCACCTCGCGGCGGGCTTCCCCGATCCGAAGCCGTCCCTCGCGAACGGTGCGCCCGCGTATGGCGCACCCCGAGGGCGGCGCTCTGCGCTCAGGCCGCCTTCCGCATCCCGCGGGCCTCGAAGTCCTTGGGCTCGACGACCTTGTTCGCCAGCGCCTCGAACAGGCGCAGCGCCCGCCACCCGCGGAAGGTCCAGGTGCGGCCGCCGCCGAGCGGCTGGGCGGTAAGCTCCGGAACGAAGCCGCGGCCGAGCGTCAGCCGCAGGGTGATGTAGACCCGGTCGCGCCCGGTCCACTCGCCGCGGGGGAGGCCGGAACGGAACTCGCAGTGGGATTCGGCAATCGTGATGGCTCGCATGGGTTGGCTCCTTGTGGGCAGTCGTGCCCAACGACGAAGAGATCGCATCCCGTCGCTCCCGCGACAGGCGGAACACGACGCAATCACGACGCGGGCTTGGAACGACGCGACCGACCGGGCTTCGCCGACGGAGCGACCGCCTTCGCCGCGCCGTCGCGCTCGGGCTCCGCAGCGTGCCACGTCTCGCCGCCCTCCGCGCGGTAGACGACGTAGCCGTTCGCGACGGCCAGCAGGCGCAGGGCGTCGGCGACGTCCCGCGGCTTCCACTGGAACTCGGACCCAATCTCCGCGGCGGTCATGCCGCCCTTCAACAGCGCCGCGAGCAGGCGGCCGCGCTTCGACCCCGGGCGCGGCGGCCGGAGCTCCCCGGTAGGCGTGTGCTGCCGCCCCTCCGCAGGCTTCTCGCGGCGGCTAGGACGGCCCTCTCGGGCCGGGGCCTTGGCGGGCTCCCGCTGGGCGGGCTCCGCGGGCGCACGCTCCTCCAGAGCGGCGAGAACCCGTCGCACGGCGCTCTTGCGGTCGGCGAACTTCTTCACGGGCTTCCCGGGGGCGAGCTCGTTGTAGAGCTTCACGAGGTTTCCGAGGGACATCGTTTCGAGGGCGTTGCGGTCCATTGATGGCTCCTTCGCTCGGCCGCGGCAATCCCGCGGCGTCCAGAGGAGTCATCTCGCATATCGCGGCCCGCGACAAGCGCTGTTGTCGCCGGGCGTCCGGCCGCGATCGTTCTTCACGATGCACGCGGACGACGCGACGCCCGAAGCCCACCCGGTGTACGACCGGCACGACGCCGAGCGCGTGCTGTTCGGCGAAGCCCCCGAGATCGCGCGGCCCGACACAAGCTGGTTCGCCGCCGCGATGGCGGGCGACACCAGCGTCCGCCCGGGCTGGTCAGCGAACCGCGCCGAGAACCATGTGATGCTGGTGCAGCTTCGGTATGCCGATCGCCGGGCGGCAGCCGGAGACCAGGACGGTCCCCACTGGGCGAGCGTGGCGGATCGGTTGCGGAATGATGTCGCCGCCGCGAACCTCGCGCTGGTGCTGGCGATCGTGAGCCGGTGCTCGCCGCCGCAAACGCGCCGACGGGGCGACTTCGACGACCGGGTTTCGCACGCGACAGCAGCTCTCTGCCGGGCGGTAGAGAAGTTCGACCCCTTCCGCGGCTTTGCCTTCTCAACCTACGCATCAGTGGCGATGCGCAAGGCCCTTGCGCAACGGGCCGCGAGAGCAAAGCGGATGCCGCTCTGCCCGGGCGACGAGGCCATGCGGATCGGCGATGCCGTGCAGAGCTACGCCAAGTACCACGCCAGCGAGCGGGAAGACGATCACGTGGAGCGACTGCGTGTGGCTGTCGCCGCCGCCGAACTTACGCCGGACGAGCAGCACGTCCTCACGCTCCGGATGGCCGAGCGGACGTACGAGGAAATCGGCCGCGGCCTGGGCAGAACGAAGGAGCGAACCCGACAGTTGCACCTCGATGCGCTGGCGAAAGTGCGAGCGGCCTACCTGGGCGAGTCACCCCAGGCGGCGGCACTCTGGATGCAGCAGAAGGCACCACGGGAACGAACGCCAGGGAAGTGGGCACCGCCGCGACCACACCGCAAGCATCCTCTCCCCGACGTTCCGATAGAGCCGCGAGCGGGTTCGCGGCCCGCGGCGCTGCTCGCGATGCTTCGGGCCGGAGGCGAGTTGACACTTGACGCCATCGCGGAACGGCTCGGCACCGACAAGAGGCACGCCCGCGTGTACATCGACTACCTCGTCAAGACGGGGTGGCCGGTCGTGAACGTTGGGCTGAGGACCTATGCGATGCGTACGTAGAATGGGACCACATAGGGAGGACGCATATGCCGCTCGAAGTTGCCGAAGTTGATGTCCTGCAGGAGTACCTCAAGGGTGTGCTCGGTCGGGCTGACCACCACGCCCGCGGTGTCGACCTGATCTCGCTCGCTCTCGCCGGTGCGGTCGTGTGGCGGAAGGTCGGCACGCTCGAAGTGATGGAGCGGGAGGGCGAGACGAAGAACGTGCTGTGGTTCCGCACCGAGAAGTCGCGGTACGCGATGTCATACAACCACAAGGCGGGGACCATCGAGCTCCGCGAGAAGACCACGCAAGGCAAGGTGCTCGCCTCCCTGACGAATGACACGACGCTCTCCGAACTTCGCACGCTGTTCGAGAGTCTGTAGACGAAGCGCACCCCGGAGCTTCCGCCCCGGAGCGCGTCAGTATTGTCAGGCCGCCGCCGTGACCGCTGGTCGGCTCGGCATCGCCTCTGCGAGCCGTCGGGCCGCCTCGCTGATGCCGACCCAAGGCACGATCCCCGTGCGGATGGCGTCGATGTCGTTGTAGAGCGGGTAGTGACCGTTGACGTGCGATTTGTACTTGCAAAGCACGGTTTCCACTTCCTGCAGCCCCACCGGGCGGTCTCCCCGCGGCGGGGCCTTGTAGCCACGGAACTCGCAGACGAGGTGCTCGACGACGGTGCGGATTGCAACGCGGCGATCCTGCTCCGACGTCACGGCGAGCAGACCGAACTTCTCGCGGGCCACCATGAGCGCCGCCTCGCGCGGGCTCTCCGCCATGAACACATCGGCCTCCGTGAAGTCGACCGGCACGCCGAGGACGCGCTCGACCATGTCGCCGCACTTGAAGGCGATCCAGTCGCCGAACTTGTAGTGAGACTTCGCCCGCTTCGCCAGCGCCGCGAACGGGCCGCCGTCCCCGGCGACGTACTCGACCATGCCCTCCGGCCGTTCGGCGTACCGCTCGCGGAGCTTGGCGACGGCGGTGATGGCCTGCTGGCCGCGGAAGTGCCGGCGCTCGGCCGCTCTGGGCCAGCGGCCGCCCACCGGGCAGGGCTTCTCGTTCCGGGCGGCGACGTCCATCACTTTCCAGAAATACTCGCCCTCGTGCTCGGCGGCGTGACATGCGACACCCGCGTCGTAGAAGCACCAGTAGGCCAGCAGCCAACGTTGCAGGAAGTGGCGGTTGAACAGCGCTCCCGACAGCGCCACGTACATGGGGTCGAGTTCGTTGGTGTCGAGCAGGTGGCGGCCAAAGTCTTCGATGGTCAAGCGGGAATACGACTGCATGCAACGTGCCTTTCGGCTTCCGACCCGCCGCGCAACGACACCACCGAGCCGGGCACGCTGCCCGGCCCCGCCGCGGTTCGCCGCGCTGGGGTTGGGTGCCCGGCACTTCGGCGGGGCACACCGTGAATAGACACTACGAACGCCTGGACGACGACCATGTTGGGCGGGTCTGTCTGAGTGGTGTCCGAGTGCCCGTAACAACTTGCTCGCCGCCGAGTTAGCGGCCCCCACGACGCACGACAAGTCACCTGATACCCTGTTGGGCGATGCCCACACCAACTTCTCCCTATGCCGATTGCCGGGGCGACGCCGCCATCCTGGCCCGCACCAAGGCGATCATCGCCACCCACCCGCTCAAGGCCGCCGAACTGGTCGAGGTCGTCACCCGGGCGTGGTCCGACATCTTCGACTCGTCATTCGGCCCGAAGGGTTTCAAGATCGGTAAGGACATCTTCCCCAAGCCGCAGATCATGGGTTTCTTGCTGCACGAGCTCATCCCGCTGGAACTCGCCGCTCGCTACCCCGGCGTTTGGCGAGCGGAAGAAACCGCTGCCGACAAAGACATCAACTACGTGCCGGACCCGTTGAAGTCGATCGAGATCAAGACCTCGTCGCACAAGTCCGACATCTTCGGCAACAGGAGCTACGCCCAAGAAACGAAGAAGGGCGAGAAGAAGTCGAAGGCGGGCTACTACCTCACCGTCAACTTCGCCAAGTTCGCTGGAGAGGCGCGACCGCTCATCACTCGCATCCGCTTCGGGTGGCTCGACCACTCCGACTGGGTTGGGCAGGCGGCTGCGAGCGGCCAGCAGGCACACCTCACTGACGCCGCCGACCGTCTCAAGCTGCTCGACCTATTTCCCAAGAGCAAGCTGTAGCTGGGCTCGCTCCTGCTCCCCGCGGCTTATCGCTGAGCGGAGGCGATCTGCCGCGATCTGGACGTAGTCCTTCCGAAGCTCAAACCCGATGCACCTGCGGTCGTTCGCGATCGCGGCTTCCGCCGTTGAGCCCGACCCCATGAAGGGATCGAGAACGACATCGCCGGGATTGGAGCACGCCTTGATGATCCGGTCAATCACGGCGATTGGGAACTGTGCCGGGTGGGGCGTCCGCTCCTTCGAGGCGCGGTTGGTGCCCGACGTCACTTTGGGGAAGTACCAGACGTCGCCCGGGTTCTTGCCCAGCGGGTTGCACTTGAGCTTCCCGTTCTTCTTCTGGTTCGGGTACTTGACATCGGGGTCGCGGACGGCGTCGAGGTTGAAGGTGTAGCGCTCCGGGTCGCGGACGTACCAGAGGAACTTCTCGTTACGCGGGGAGAACGCGAGGCGGCTGGCGACGCCAGCGCCGTACTGCCACACGACCTCCTGCAGGAGGAAGAAAGGCACGCGGTCCCACAGCAGGTACGGGATCGGCACCGCCCGGCCGCGCCCGTCGACTTCGAGATAGCCAAGGTTGAGCCAGAACGCCCCACCGGGCTTCGTGACGCGATGCACCTCTCGCACCCACGCCGCGCACCAGTCGAGGTAGTGCGGCAGGTCGAGGGGCTCCTCGTACTCCTTGCCGATGTTGTACGGCGGCGAGGTGACGGTCAGGTCGATGCAGCCACTGGGCAATCGACGCAGCAGTTCGAGGCAGTCGCCGCGGAACAGGGTAACGTCGGGGAGCTCGACGTCCGGCGTTCCGAGTTGCTTGATAGGTTCTTGCACGGGTCTGGACTCCGGTTCAGGCCGTAAGGATACCGCGCTGGAACCTTCGACAGTACGAGATATTCAAGTTGACAGCAGCGACGAACCGCTATATCCTGTGCCCCTCGTTCTGCACACCACCACCGGCTGCCAATCTGGCAGGCGTTAGGTCGTGATGTGCGTTGCCGACAGGCATCTCGGGCTCAGACCACGTTCAAATCGGTTCTAGGACTGGCACGGCCGTTGCCGCCTCTGGTGGCAAGTGTTTGGCTGCGCCCCTCGTGGGGGTCGCAGACGCCCTCCGGAGAACTGCGACCATGAGAGACCGAGAGCCCCTGTTCAACAAGTACGACTTTCCCGCCAACGTGCGCCAAGCGCCAGAGAAGCTCGCTACGGCGGTGGATGCTCTGCCCGACTCCGCACTCATGACCGACAACGTCGATCCGCTGGTTGAGCGGCTCGTGCGTGATCACATGTTCGAGATCCCCGTGTTGTCGCCGGACAAGGTCGAGACCGACGAGGACGAGGTGCAGATCGACGTCAGCCACGATCCGCGACGAGCGTTGTTCCGTCACCACGATGGCCCAGTGTATATCAAGGCCACAGAGTACCGCTTCTACGTGCCCTACGTCGGACAGCGGGACGCCTTCCACTGCCACCCTTCCAGCTACGACTTCAGCCCGCCCTACGCCGATGTCGAGCAAAGCGAGATCGTGATCAGGGTCACCAAGCACGACGAGCGTCAGGATGCCGCAGCCATCCGCAAAGAGTTCGAGCAGGTGCTCGCGAAGATCCAGACCTACCTGCAGCGGCTGCGAAGCGACATGAACGGCCTCGAAGATCGCCTGCGCCAGACGGCAAAGGACCGCATCGAGCAGCGCAGGCAGAAGCGGCAGAAGGACGCTTCGCTGGTCGATCAGATGGGCTTCCCCAAGCGGGGGAGCCGCCGATGAGCACTGACATCCCAGCGCTCCCGCCGCCCGACGGCGACCGGGCGGCTGAGTTTGAGAAAGCGCTGACGAAGAAGTACGGCTCGCGTGTCGCCCGCTTCCTCATCAACGGGGTGGCAGGCCTGCTTCCGGGCGTTGGCGGCTTCGTAGGTGCGGGCGCTGGCGCGTGGTCCGAGGCCGAGCAGGACCACATCAACGACGTGCTGAAAGCGTGGCTCAAGCTGCACGAGGACGAGATCCGAGAGATCGGAATGACGATGGCGGAGGTTCTGGTCCGTCTCGACCTGCTGGACGCGGACGTGAAGGCTCGCGTCGAGAGCCGGGAGTTTCTGTCCCTCGTGCGCAAGGCTCTCCGCGACTGGGCAGCCGCGGAGAGCGAGGAGAAGCGGGTACTTATCCGCAACCTGCTTGCCAACGCCGCGTCGTGCCGCCTGTGCTCCGACGACATCGTCAAGCTCTTCATCGAGTGGATCCGCCAGTACAGCGAGGCACACTTCAAGGTCATTAGGACGATCTACCAGAACCCGGGGAGCACGCGCGCCGAGATCTGGTCGATCATCCACGGCGAGCATGTCCGCGAGGACTCTGCCGAAGCCGACCTGTTCAAGCTGCTCATCCGCGACCTGAGCATGGGCGCGGTCATCCGCCAAGCTCGCGAGACCGACGGAGCGGGCAACTTCGTGCGTCAGCGCCCGCGGCGGAAGGGCCGCCTGCCAACGGTGCTGACGTCGGCGTTCGACGACGACAAGGACTACGTGCTCACCGAGCTCGGCAAGCAGTTCGTCCACTACACCATGAACGAAATCGTGCCCCGTCTCGGAGCGGCCACCGCTGCACCAGCCTGGGATACCGCGGAGCCGAAGCCCGCGGCGGCGGCACCTGTGGCGAGCTAGCGCACCCGTATCCCCGGCGTATCCCCGCCCGTCACCGGGCCGCGCGGCCAGCGTCCCGAGTCCCAAAAGAAAGCGGCTCCCGCTGTGGGAGCCGCGAAAATCGAAGTGCCCCCCGAAGGACTCGAACCTTCGACCCGCTGATTAAGAGTCAGCTGCTCTACCAACTGAGCTAGGGAGGCGTCGCTCGCCGCGGCTGGTCTTCCGTGGCCGGCGTGCCCTAGTTTAGCGCGGGATTCCCGGCCTTCCAGTGCGGCGTGGGGCGCGGGCCGCGGGGCTTGGGCACCCAAACTCACGCCAACCCTGCCCATTCCCGCCCTTCCCCCCCCACCTCTGACGGCCGTTGATTGGCCGCGGCGTCCGCGCTAACCTTCCGGCCCTTCGGACGGCCCGATCGTGTGCCTTCGCGACGGCTCGGATACGGGCCCGAACAGCGGCCCGCGCTCAAGTCAGCAACCCGCACAGAAAGCAGCCAGCCCCATGCAACCGTCACTTCGCCAGAGCCACGGGCGCACCCGCCGCCGCCGTTCGCACCACGCCCTCAAGCCCGTCCACCCGACGCTCTGCCCGCTCTCGGGCATGCCCAAGGCGCACCACCGCGCCTGCAAGGAGTCGGGGTACGTGCGTCCCGGCCTGCGGATCAGCGTGCCCAAGCTGGGCATCGGCATCGATCAGGAGTGACGCGGGGGTTGGGGGGTACAGGGGGTATGGGGCCTGGGGCGGGAGTGGTCGCGGGGTGTGGGGCCGGACAGGGAGCGGGGAGAGTTCGCCGACCCGCTATCAGAGTCTCGCACCAGCCGGAGAGCGCTTAGCCGATGCGGATCGCCGTGGATGTCATGGGTGGTGACCATGCGCCCGACGCGATCGTCCGCGGATGCGTCGAGGCGCTCGACGTGCTCTCGCCCGAGGACGAGCTGGTGCTCGTCGGGCGCAAGAACGACATCGAGGAACTCCTGGCCGATCGCGGCGTGAACGATCCGCGGGTGCGCTGCGTCTTCACCGAGCAGGTCATCGGCATGGACGAGTCGCCCGCCAAGGCGATCAAGACCAAGCCGGACTCGTCGATCGTCAAGATGGCGTGGCTCGGCTCGCGGAAGTCCGATCTGCCGTGCGACGCGGTGCTCAGCGCGGGGAACACCGGCGCGTGCGTCGCGGCCGCCACGGTGCAGATGCGCCGGCTGCCGGGCGTGCACAGGCCGGGGATCGCGGTGACGATCCCGTCGTTCCACGGGCCGCTGGTGCTGTCAGACGCGGGGGCGAACCCCGAGCCGCGCCCGGCCCACCTGTGGCAGTACGGGATCATGTCGAGCGTGCTCGCGGAACTCTCCCTGGGCATCAAGAGCCCGCGCGTGGCGACGCTGAACATCGGGAGCGAGGAGGGCAAGGGCACGGGCCTCATCAAGGCCACGCACGACCTGCTCAAGCAGACGCCGGGGCTCAACTACGTCGGCTACATCGAGGGGCGCGAGCTCTTCGACGGCGTGGCCGACGTGGTGGTGACCGATGGGTTTGTCGGCAACACGATGCTGAAGATGGCCGAGGGCTTCGCCCGCAGCCTGATGAAGGCGATCGCCCACGAGGTCTTCACGACCGACCCGGACCTGGGCCTGGCGATGGAGCCGGTGTTCAAGTCGCTGCACCGCAAGAACGACTACCACGAGTACGGCGGGGCCCCGCTGCTGGGCGTGGACGGCGTGTGCGTGATCGCTCACGGGTCGAGCCAGGCCAAGACGATCCGCGCGGCGATCCGCAACGCAAGGCTGCACGCCGCGAGCGGGGTGAACGCGGCGATCGTGCGTCGGCTGGCGGAGGTCGCGGGGGCGATGCCCGCGGCGATCCGCGCCGAGACTCCCGCATAGTCGGCCGGGGCGCGGGTCACGGCTCGGCCGTGGCGGAGTCATTGTCCATCGGAATCGGCGCCGGGCCGAAGATGCCGCTGAAGACCGCCTTGGAGGCCGCCTCAAAGAACAGCGGCTTGACCGCGTCCGTGGCAAGTTGCTTGATCCTCGACTCGAATCGGCTCACGACCTCGGGGTACTTATCGGCGAGGTTGGTGGCCTCACCCGCGTCGTCCGCCAGGTTGTAGAGTTCGACCCTCCCGGGGAGCAAGGTGACCCAGACCAGTTTCCAATCGCCCTGCCGCAAGGCGGCGCGGAAAGGCTCGATGTTGTAGACGATCTCGTCGCGCCCGGAGTCGCCCCGACCGTCGATGGCGCTCCAGAGGTTCCGCCCGTCGAGCGGCTTGCACTTGTCGGTCGGGGCGCCCGCGAGGGCCGCGAGCGTGGGCAGCATGTCCACGACATGCACCATGGACCGCACTTCGCCGGGCTTGACGTGCCCGGGCCAGTTGACGAAGGCGGGTACTCGCGTGCCGCCCTCGTAGAGCTGGCTCTTGCCGCCCTTGAGCGGCCCGTTGTCGCACGGCAAGGACTTGACGGTTCCCTCGCCGCTCACGCGTGCGTCGCGCGTGCCGCCGTTGTCGCTGTGGAACACGATCAGCGTGCTGGCCCGCATGTTCCTTCGGTCGAGCGCCTCAACGACGCGCCCGACCTGGTCATCAAGGCACGCGATCATGCCCGCGTACGTGCGACGGGTCTCGTCGGGGATGTCCTTGAAGCGATCGACATACTCGGGCGGCGCCTGGTACGGTGAGTGGGGAGCGGTGAACGCGAGGTAGAGGAATAGCGGCTTCTTTCCGTCGTGGGCGTCGATGAGCCGCACCGCATCGTCGCCCAGCAGCCGCGTGGCGTACCCCTCTTCCTTGACCGGCGTGTTGTCGCGTTGCCAGTCCAGCACTCCGTGCGATGAGTGCGTGAAGTAGTCGATCTCGCCGAGCACCGCGCCGTAGAAATAGTCGAACCCTCGTTGCCGCGGCCAATACTTCCGATCCGCGTGCCCGAGGTGCCACTTGCCGATCATCGCGGAATGGTAGCCCGCATCACGGAGCACCTCGGGGAGCAGCCGCTCGTCCTCGGCCAGGCCGTAGGTTCCCTTGCTCGGGATCACAACGGTCTGGAGCCCGTAGCGCATCGGGTAGCGACCGGTCATGATCGCGGCGCGCGTCGGCGTGCAAAACGGCTGGGCGTAGAACTGCTCCAGGCGCGCTCCCTCGGCGGCGAGTCGGTCGAGATTCGGGGTTTTGATGTCCGTCGCGCCGTGAAACCCGACATCTCGCCAGCCGAGGTCGTCGGCCACGATGTAGATGATGTTCGGCCTCTCGCCGGAATCTCCGCCGCTGGCTTGCGCCGGCGCGTCAGACACGGCGAGCAGGATGCAGAAGATGGACATCAAGAGCTTCATGATCGGTCTCAAGATCGAGGCGTCGGGATCGGTGCCGCCTGCACGATGGCGTTGGCGGCGGGTAGGGTAGCTGGGGCGTCAATCTCGGGCACGTGTGACTCCTCGCGCGACCGCCGGTCCCGGTCGAGATGCCGATCCGCCGCAGCCCCGTTCCGACCATCGACCGGTCATTCCAGCCGGGCTTCGCCCGCGCGCACCCCGTGGCCGCGGCATATCCTCCACACCCATGAGTCCTCCCGCCAAGCCCGGAGCCCCGGCCCCCGCCGCCCCAGCCCAGCGGGAGGTGGGGGAGGACGGGCTCTGCGCCGGCACGCGGCGGGTCGGCGTGCGGATCGCGGGCACGGGCATCGGCCTCCCGCACGGAAGGATGACCAACGCCGACCTCGAGAAGGTGATGGACACCTCCGACGAGTGGATCGTGCAGAGGACGGGCATCCGCGAGCGGCGCATTCTCGATCGGGGCAAGGGCGACTGCACAATGAGCATGGCGACGGCGGCGCTCTCGGCCGCCCTGCAGAGCGCCGGGAAGAGGCCGACCGACCTCGACTTGGTCATCTGCGCCACGATGACGCCCGAGATGCTCTGCCCGGCGACGGCGTGCCGCGTCGCGCACAACATCGGTGCCGCTCACGCGGGGGCGTTCGACCTTTCGGCCGCGTGCAGCGGATTTGTGTTCGGGATGAACCTGGCCCACGACCTCATCCGCGGTGGGGCGTACCGGACCATCGCCGTGGTCGGGGCCGACTCGCTCTCACCGCTGATGGACTACTCGACGGCGGGGCGCGGCACGGCGATCATCTTCGGCGACGCGGCCGGGGCGGCGATCTTCACGGCCGACGACGACCCTTCGCTGGGCCTGCTGGCCCAGGCCATGCACGCCGACGGCGCGGGGTGGAAGGACATTTATCTCCCGCTCGCCGATCGCGATTTTCCCCCGGGCGTGACGCCGGAAGCGTGCAGGCTCGGCAAGGTGCAGATGAACGGCGGGACGGTGTTCAAGTTTGCGGTGGGGACGTTCCCGGGCTTGATCGAGGAGACGCTCGACAAAGCGGGCCTGCAAGCGGCCGACGTGGACATGTTCGTGTGCCACCAGTCCAACGCCCGCATTTTGCAGGCCGCACGCGATCGCTTTGGCATCCGCGAGGACAAGCTGTACATCAACATCGACCGCTACGGCAACACGGTCGGGGCGAGTGTGCCGCTGTGCCTGCATGAACTGATTGCGGCCGGGCGCGTGCGCTCGGGAATGAAAGTCATGTTCGTCGCCTTCGGCGGCGGGCTGACGTGGGGCTCGGGGTTGTGGCAGTTGTAGATAACACGTGCACCGGCGGACGGTCGCGGGCGCGAGTGCGGGCCAGACTCAGCATGCGACGGGCCTGCGGTGCGAGCGGAGGGTGCGCGAGAGACTCTCTTTGAGCGGCGCACGGCGTGAAGCTGACGCGCCGCTCGTGCTTGATCGATCGGTCTCTTCAACGGATTCTTGTGTCTTTATTGCGAGACCCCGATGCTATCGGACATGACTGCCGATGCGCGGTGATGGACATCGGCGGCTTCCGCCCGATTGCGAATGTTCGTCTTGACAGTCTGTGGCATCTTGTTAGTCTGACCATTCGCGTGGTCGGTCTGGCGGTGTTTGGGGCCCCGGCCCCGCCGGTCGGGCCGCATTCATGTCCGATCCGGACAGTCGAGGAGGCTTGGATGAAGGTGCAAGTCGCGTCAGTGCGTGCCCTCGCCATGTGCGTGGGCCTGGTGGCTGTTTGTTCCGGCCAGTTGGCTTCGCCGGCGTTCGCCGACGACGCGCTGGGAACCGGGCCGGACGCGTTCTTTCGCTATTATCACAAGCAACGGCTCGACCTGGCGCTCGACGCCTCGCGCGTCGCCGTCAAGGCCGCGGACGCGGCGAGCGTGGGAAAGGCCCTCGCAACCGCGGGCGTTGCGGGCGCAACAGTCACCGATGCGAACATCAAGGGGTGGTTCCTGACCTCGCTCGGCAAGGCCCTCACGCCCGCCGAGCTCGACGCGCTGGTGGCCAAGCTCGCCGCCGATCCGGGCGTCGAGATGGTCTCGCCGGTGTTCCTCGACAACTTCGGCGGCCCCATGTTCGTGTGCGGCGACCTCATGGTCGGGTTCGACGCCGGGACGCCCGCCGCCGAGCGCGACGCGATCATCAAGGACGCCGGCTCGCCCGGCACGCTGAAGGTGCGCGACTACACGCCGGGGGTCGATCGGCTTACGCCCGCGTCGAGGAACGCCCTGGATGTGCTCGCGGCCGCGAACGCGCTGGCCATGCGCGGCGACGTCGCCTTCGCCGAGCCGGACTGGGCCTTCACGGTGCGTGAGGCGCTGATCCCCAACGACACGTTCTTCGGCAACCTGTGGGGCATCAACAACACGGGCCAGTCGGGCGGCACGGCCGACCAGGACATGGACGGCCCCGAGGCGTGGGACATCACCACCGGCGACAACGCGGTCATCGTGACCGTGATCGACGTGGGGACCGAGCTCACGCACCCGGACCTGAACCTCGCCCCCGGGGCCGACTTCTCCGGCAATGGGACCAACGGCGGGCCGTTCAACTCGTGCGACAACCACGGCACCGCCGTGGCCGGGTGCGTGAGCGCGATCATCAACAACGGCGTCGGCGTGGTCGGGATCGCGCCCGGGTGCCGCGTGAGCCCGGCCAAGTGCTTCAACTCGAACCTCGCCTGCGACGGGTCCGGCTCGACCGCGGCGTCGTGGACCGTCGATGCGCTCAACTTCGCCCAGGCCAATGGGCACCGGGTGACCAACAACTCCAACGCGTACGGCGGCATGTTCGCGGAGATCGACGCGGCGTACCAGAACACCCGCGACGCGGGGCTGGTCCACTTCGCGGCCACCGGCAACAACGGCGGCGGGACGATCTCGTACCCCGCGAGCATCCCAGTCGTCAACGCCGTGGGCGCTGTGGACCGCAACGGGAACCGGGCGAGCTTCAGCCAGCACGGGCCGGGGACCGACTTCACGGCCCCGGGGGTCGACATCGACACGACCGACCGGCAGGGGGCCGCGGGCTACGTCTCGGGCGACTATGTCACCGCCAGCGGGACCAGCGAGGCCTCGCCCTACGCCGCGGGAGTCGCGGCCCTGGTCATCTCCCGGGCCCCCGCGCTCACGGCCAACCAGGTCGAGACCATCATGCGCAACACCGCGGTCGATCGCGGGGCCCCCGGCCTCGACGACGAGTACGGGGCGGGCTTTGTCAACGCCTTCGCGGCCGTGCAGGCCGCGGGGATTGTGCCGCCGACGAACGACGACTGCGGCAACGCGATCGACGTCTCGGCGGGCGGGACGTTCAACGGCACGCTGACGGCCGCGAGCAACGACGGCACGGCCCCGTGCGGGGGCTCGGCGTCCAACCCTGACGTGTGGTACGTCTACGCCAATCCTTTGAGCAACACCGTCGTGCTCACCGCCAGCACCTGCGGGACGCACGACACCGGCGGCGTGGACACGGGCGTGGACACGGTGATCGCCGCGTTCGACACCTGCGGCGGGACGCTGCTGGGCTGCAACGACGATGCCATCGGCGGCGGTTGCGGGGCCGCGGACGGCGGCATCACCCGCGATTCCCTCATCGCGTTCACCGTCGCCGGCGGTCAGAGCGCGATCATCCGCGTGTCGAAGTTCGGCGCCTCGAACGTCGGGCCGTTCCAGTTGAACATCTCGGCCGTGCCCGTGAACGACACATGCTCGTCGGCGGTTGATGTGTCCGCGGGCGGGACGTTCTACGGGACGCTCGTGGGCGCGAGCAACGACGGGACCGCCACTTGCGGGAACTCGTCGGCCAACCCCGACGTGTGGTACACCTACACCAACCCCTTCAGCAGCCCCGTCGCGCTCACCGCGAGCACGTGCGGGACGCACGACACCGGCGGCCAGGACGCGGGCGTGGACACGGTGCTCGCCGCGTTCGATACCTGCGGCGGCACGCAGCTGGCCTGCAACGACGACGCGGCCTCCGGCGGCTGCGGCGCCGCGGACGGCGGCTTCGCCCGCGATTCGCTCGTCTCGCTCAACGTCGCCGGCGGCCAGAGCGTGCTCATCCGCGTGTCGAAGTACGGCGCTTCGAGCGTCGGGCCGTTCCAGCTGCACATCTCGGCCGCCGCCGCCAACGACGCCTGCGCGTCCGCGGTGGACGTGTCGGCGGGCGGCACGTTTACCGGGACGCTGGAAGGTTCGACCAACGACGGCACGGCCGACTGTGGCAGTTCGGCGACCAACCCGGACGTGTGGTACGCCTACACCAACCCCGGCCCCTGCGGCGCGACGCTCACGGCGAGCACCTGCGGCACGCACGACACCGGCGGGCAGGATGCCGGCATCGACACGGTGATGACTATCTTCAACGGTTGCGGCGGCGCTCAACTGGTCTGCAACGACGACGCCGACGGCGACGGGTGCGGATCGCTGGACCAGGGCTTGCACCGCGACTCCTACGCCACGGTGTCGGTCGCGGGCGGACAGACGGTCCTGATCCGTGTTTCCAAGTTCGGCCCGAACGCCACCGCCTCCGGCACGTTCCGGCTCAACATCTCCACCTCCAACATCCCGGCCAACGACTCCTGCGCTAACGCGCTGACGATCGCCGCCGGCGCGGACGTGCCGATCTGCACGACCGGGGCAACGACGGAGGGTCCGACGGAGGCGGCCTGCACCGGCTTCGGCGACAGCAACATTAACCAGGACGTCTGGTTCCGCTACACGCCGATTTCGACGGGCAAGTACACGGTCCAGACCTGCGGCAGCGCGTTCGACACCCGGCTCGCGGCCTACACCAACACCTGCCCGGGCTCGCCCGACACCGCGCTTGCGTGCAACGACGACACCTGCGACCTGCAATCGAGCATCACCGTGGTCGGCGCGGCGGGTGTGCCGAATCTCATCCGCGTGGGCGGATTCACCACCGCCACGGGTGTCGGCACGCTGAGGGTCTACTGCGCCGCCGACGTGAACCTCTCGGGCCAGGTCACCGTACAGGACATCTTCGATTTCCTGGGGTACTACTTCGCCAACGACCCCCGCGGCGACTTCAACGGCGCGGGCGGCCAGAGCGTCCAGGACATCTTCGACTTCCTCGCTGCATACTTCGGCGGTTGCTGAAACGAACTCACGCCGCGACGGCGGCGGCCGGGGCTGCTCGTCCCCCCATCTCCCCTGCCGCCTGGGTCTGTGCGCCGCGACGGTGAACCCGCCCTCGCTCTCCTGTCCACTCTCCCACCATGAGTCCGTGCTAATCGTTCCGGTTGCGCATCAGCCCGCGAAGCCACGGGGTCAGGATCAGGATCAGCACGCCCGAGCCGATGCTGGACACCACGAAGAGGAAGAAAAAGTCGGCCTGGATCGTGCCGGTCCCCGCGCTCAGACCCCAGCGGCTCCACGGGAGCGTGAGCGCCCCGGACTCGATCCGCTTGGTCTGGGCCGCGATGAGCCCTCCCGAGAGGTTGGCGATGAAGCTGGAGATGAACCAGATCCCCATGAGCAGCGAGACAAACCGGACCGGTGCGGCTTTGGTCACGTACGCAAGTCCTGTAGGCGAGAGACAGAGCTCGCCCATCGTGTGCAGGAAATACGCCGCGAGGATGTAGAAGAGGCTCGCCTTGACGATCACCTCGCCCTCACCGCCCGGCGCGGCGGGCGGGCCCACCTTGATCGTCCCTGCGCCCAACACCAGCACGATGAACCCCAGGCCCAGCAGGATCAGCCCCAGCGAGATCTTCACCGGCTGCGGCACGGCGATCTTCCGCCGTCCCAGGCCCGTCCAGATCATCGCGAACACCGGCGCGAAGATGAAGATGAACGCGGGGTTGACCGACTGGAACCAGCTCGTGGGCATCTGCCACGAGCCCGGCCCGGCAATCGAGGTGTCGGTGTAGCGATCGGTGAAGAGGGTGATGCTCGAGCCGGCCTGCTCGAATGCCAGCCAGAAGAACGCGTTGAACATCATGAAGATGAAGATCGACGCGACCGGCCCGCGGTCCCCGCGGGGGCGTGTGACCACGAAGGCGACCGCCGCGCCGACGATCAGCACGAACAGCGGCGCCGTTACCAACGGGGTCATGACCTTGTCGAACACCGCCAGCGCTCCCGCGTGATACGCGACCGCGAACAGGGCCGAGAGGCCCAGGCCGACGAGCACGCACAACGCGGCCGAGCGCGTGGCGCTGCCCGATCGGTCCGCGGGGGCGGCTGTCGAAGGCGGCGGCGGGATGTCCGCCCCGCACTCCGGGCACTTGTCGCCCTTGATCCCCGCCAGCGGATAAAGGCACTCGCGACACTCGGCGGTCTCTTCGTGCCCGACCGGCTCGCCGATGCCGGACAGGAACCGTCGCTTCCCCAGCGCGTAGATAACCAGCCCGAGAGCCATCCCCACGGCGGCCGAGCCGAAGCCCCAGTGCCAGCCGACCTTCTCACCCAGGGTGCCGCACACGAACGCGCACAGGAATGCGCCCAGGTTGATCCCCATGTAGAAGATGCTGAACGCCCCGTCGCGTCGCGGGTCGCCCTTGGGGTAGAGCTGCCCGACCATCACCGAGACGCTCGGCTTGAAGTGGCCGGTGCCCAGCACGATCACCGCCAGGCCGAAGATGAAGATGGTGATGCCGATCGGGTGGGCGTGGAACTGGCCCATGCCGCTCACCGCCAGGGCGATATGCCCGCACATGATGAGGAACCCGCCCACAAGCATCGAGCGGTGTGTGCCGATGAGCCGGTCGGCGATGATGCCGCCGAGGACCGGCGTGAGGTAGGCCAGCCCTGTGTACCAGCCGTAGAGCGTGCTCGCGTCGGCGTCCGACCATCCGGGGCCGGGGTTGAAGCCCGCCGCGGCGCCCTCCGGGGCCTTGCGCATGCCCGTGATCGGGCTGGTGAGGTAGAGCACCAGGATCGCCCGCATCCCGTAGTAACTGAACCGCTCCCACATCTCGACCAGGAACAGCAAGTACAGGCCCACGGGGTGGCCCAGCAACTGCGGGCGGTTGTCGGCGGGCCTCTCAACGGGTGGGTCCGCGGCCGTGGCGCGGGGGGCTGGGGGGGCGGGGGGTGAGGTCATGGGCGGGAGGATACCGGATCGTGCCTCCCCCGTCGTGAGCCCGGCCGGGCACGCGGGGGTTGAGTCCTAGAGTTGGGGCATGGCGACGCGCATCATCCTCTGTCCGGGCCAAGGGGCACAGACCGTGGGCATGGGCCGCGCGTGGTTCGAGCGTTCCACCGAGGCCCGGCGGGTCTTCGAGTCGGCCGACAGGATCATCGGCGACCGGCTCGGCGCGGGGGTCGTGCTCTCTCGCCTGTGCTTCGAGGGGCCCGCGGAACGGCTCAACCAAACCGACGTGAGCCAGCCGGCGATCTTCGTCTGCTCGATGGCCGCGTGGGCGGGCCTGCTCGCCGATTGGCACGCGGGCACCAACGGCGCGGTCGAAGAAGCCCACCTCGCCGGCACGGCCGGCCTGTCGCTCGGCGAGTACACCGCTCTATGCCTCGCCGGCGCGTTCGGGTTTGAGGAGGGGTTGGAACTGGTCCTGCTCCGCGGCCGGGCCATGCAAGACGCCGCCGACGCGGTCAAAAACCACGATGGCACGCCCGGCAGCGGCATGGTCGCCCTCATCGGCGCCGACGCCGACCAGGCCGACCGCGTGTGCGCCGAGGCCCGCGCCGGCGAGGTGCTGGTCCCCGCCAACTTCAACGCCCCCGGCCAGATCGTCGTCTCCGGCCACATCGCGGCCTGCCAGAGGGCGATCCAAGTCGCGACGGGGCTCGGCCTGCGGGCCACCGCCCTGCCCGTGGCCGGTGCGTTCCACTCGCCGATTATGCAACCCGCGGCCGACCGCCTCAGCGCGGCCCTGGCCCGGACGCCCATCCGGGCCCCGCGCTGCCCGGTGATGTCCAACGTCACCGCGGCCCCCCACTCACCCGACGCGCCCGCCGGCGGTACCATCGAGGCCGCGATCCGCGCCCGCCTGGTCGCCCAGCTGACGCATCCGGTCCGCTGGGCCGAAGACTGCACCTATCTGGCCGGCCATATGCAGGGCGAGTACCACGAGTTGGCGCCCGGCAAGACCCTGGCGGGGCTGATGCGCCGCATCGACAAGTCGATCAAGGTGGAAACCCACGATGAACCCCATGCTCAAAGCACGAACTGAGTCCCGGCGGGTCCGAATGGTCGCGTACGCCGGGCTGATCGGGCTCGTCGGCGCGCTGTCGCTGGTGTCGGGCTGCTCGAAACCCCCGCCGCCCCCGCCGCCACCCGCGCCCGCCCCCCCGCCGCCGCCCCCGCCGAACATCAAGCTGGAGGACGTGGGCCAGGAGATGCACGTCGACGCTCGCGTGCAGGTGGCTCCGGGCATGGAAGTCGGACCCGAAGACCGTGACCTAGCCTCAGCCGTACTGAAACTCGCCGACGCGGTGGCCAAGGGCGACAGCGCGGAGATCCAGCCGCTGCTCACACGCGGGGCGCAGTCGATCCTCGACACGCTCAAGGCCAACGGTGGCTGGGAGAGCGGCACATCGAAGATCGAGGCCGTGCGCATCGTGGCCGTGCAACCGGGCGTGAACTTCTCGTCGGCTTCGGCCGCGCCCGCGCCCAGCGCGGCCGTTGGCGGGGTCGTCTCCACGATGCTGGAGAACCTGCCCCAGGAGCAGCGCAAAGCGGTGCAGGAGGCGATGGGCAAGCTCTCCGACGACCCGTCGGCGTTGCAGGCCAACGTGGACGCCGCCATCGCCAAGATGAAAGAGATGGGGATGTCGGACCAGCTCATCGCGCAGATGCAGGAGGGCAAAAAGCACCTCGAAGAGGCCGCGAAAGTCATGGCCTCGACGCCCCCGGCCGAGAACTTGGTCGGCACGGGCATCCTGCTGGCGGTCCAGGACCCCGGGGGCGCATACCTGATGGGCTGGCAGGCCGACAAGATCGACGGACACTGGGTCTTCAGCAGCGCTCCATCGAACGGCGACGAGCGGCCCCGCGCGTCGGCCTTCGACGGCATCGGCGAGGCGGGGTTCAGCATGGGCCAGCTCGCGGCCAACGACTCGGCCGATGACGCGACGGCCGCGCCGAGCGACCACAAGCCCCAGGCCGACGAGCCCTCTTCACCCAACGCGCCCGCTCCCGCACAGCCCTCGGCGCCGGGCCCCCGAAAGAAGAGCACCCCCGCAGGGCCCATCACGATCCCCGGCGGCTGATCGCACGAACTGTCCCCCCCTCTCCCCGCTCCTCCGCCCCTCCCGCGCCCGGCACGTCCGGGCGCTTTGCTTGACGAGGAACCCGAACATGTCCGATCCGACCAACGCCGCCGCGTCCGCCCCGATCCGCGTCGCCGTCGTGACCGGCGCCAGCCGCGGGATTGGGCGCGCTATCGCCCTGCGCCTGGCCCGTGAAGGGCGTCATGTCGTGCTGGTGAGCCGGAGCGCTTCCCCGCTCAACGACCTGAAGTCCCAGATCGAATCTTCCGGGGGCCGGGCGAGCGTCAAGGCGGTGGACGTCGGTGACGTGGGTGCCTGGGGCGCAGCCGTTGACGCCATCGCCGAGGAGCACAAGCGCCTCGACATCTTCGTCAACAACGCCGGCATCACCCGCGACAACCTCGTACTCCGCATGAGCGACGAGGAGTGGGACGAGGTCGTCCGCGTCAACCTCACCAGCGCGTTCGTCTCGATCCGGGCCGCGGCAAGGGCCATGATGCGCGGCAAGTTCGGTCGCATCGTGAACATCTCTTCGACCTCGGGCGTGGTGGGCAACGCTGGTCAGGCCAACTATGCCGCGGCCAAGGCGGGGCTGATCGGCCTGAGCAAGACCATCGCGCGGGAACTCGGCGGGAAGAACATCACCTGCAACGTGGTGGCGCCAGGATACATCGAGACCGACATGACCGCGAACCTGCCGCAGGACGTCAAAGACAAGGTCGTGGCCATGCAGTCGGTGCGCCGGCTGGGCGCGCCCGACGACATCGCGGCGGCGGTCGCCTACGTGACCTCCGACGAGGCCGGATTCCTCACCGGCCAGACCATCTGCGTCGATGGCGGCATGACGATGTGCTGATCGCGGGCATCGGTTCTCCCCCCCC
>CAZVZG010000028.1:0-53156 GCA_964630785.1 uncultured Phycisphaeraceae bacterium
GGGGGGGGGGGGGGGGGGGGGGGGGGGGGGGGGGGGGGGGGGGGGGGGGGGAACCCGCGAGATGCGGGTGCTGGACCTGGACGACCTGCTCTTGCGACTGGCCAGGGACGATGACCGGGCCGCGAGGGTCGCGGAAATGCGGCTCTTCGGGGGCATGGAGCAGGAACAGATCGCGCGGGTGCTCGGCGTATCGCGAAAGACCGTGACCACCGACTGGCAGTTCGCCCGGGCGTGGCTGGCCGATCAATACGGCGGCGACGCCGCGGAGAGCGAACATGGGTGATCCCGGCGAACCGAACCCCCCCGGGTCACCTCTGCTGCGAGCCAAGCACATCTTCCTGGCCGTGCGCGAGCTGGCCCCGCTGGAGCGCGACGAGGAGATCGCGAGGCTCTGCGCCGGCGACGACGAGGTTCGCGCGATGGTGGAGCGCCTGCTGGTGGGCGATCGGGCGCCGCTGGCGTTTGAATCGCTCGCCGAGGACATCGTCGCGGCACGCGCGGCCGTGGCTCCGGACGCTCCGGGCTCATCGGAGGCCGGCGGGTCCAGCCTCGGCACGCGCATCGGGCGCTACCGGGTGCTCGAGAAGATCGGGGAGGGCGGCTTCGGCGTGGTGTATGTGGCCGCGCAGGAGGAGCCGATCCGGCGTCGGGTGGCCCTCAAAGTCATCAAGCTCGGCATGGACACTCGCCAGGTGGTCGCGCGCTTCGAGCAGGAGCGGCAGGCGCTGGCGCTGATGGACCACCCCCACATCGCCAAGGTCCATGACGCCGGGGCGACGGCGAGCGGGCGGCCGTTCTTCGTGATGGAGCTGTGCCCGGGCGATTCCATCACCGAGTTCTGCGACAAGCACCGTCTCACCATCGACGAGCGATTGGCCCTGTTCACGCAGGTCTGCCGGGCCGTGCAGCACGCCCACCACAAGGGTCTGCTCCATCGCGACATCAAGCCGAGCAACGTGCTGGTGTCGATGGTGGACGGCCGGCCCGTGGCGAAAGTGATCGACTTTGGCATAGCCAAGGCGATCGAGGGCAAGGATTCCGAGCGCACGCTCTTCACCGAGCACGGGCAGTTCGTCGGCACGCCGGAATACATGAGCCCCGAGCAGGCGGCGGGCGGGGGTGCGGGGGGCGGTGACATCGACACCCGCACCGACATTTACTCCCTCGGCGTGCTGTTGTATGAGCTCCTGACCGGCTCAACCCCGTTCGACAGCCGCAGCCTTCGCGCGGCCGCGTACGACGAGATCCGGCGCATCATCCGCGAGGTCGATCCACCGCAGCCCAGCGCCCGGCTGTCTCAGAACACCGACACCCTCGCGAGCGTGGCCGGCACGCGCAACTCCGAGCCGCGCCGGCTGAGCGGCATGGTCCGGGGTGAGCTGGATTGGATCGTGATGAAGGCGATGGAGAAGGCGCGGGACCGACGCTACTCCACGGCCGCGGAGTTCGTCGGAGACGTCGAGCGATACCTGGCAGATGAGCCCGTGACGGCGCGCCCGGCGACGGCGATGTACAAGTGGAGGAAGTTCGCCCGTCGCAACAAGGGGCTGGTCATCGGCGTCGGCGCGGTGGCGGTGTCGATCGTCACGGGGCTGGCGTTCTCGACCGTGATGTACGTCCGGGCGGACCGTGCCCGCGTTGACGAGGCGAGCCAGAGGGCCGTGGCGGAGACCAAGTCCGCGACAACGCAGGCGATCAACGACTTCCTGATCAAGGACATGCTGGCGGCGCCGAACCCGTGGGAGGGCGAGGGCGGACGAAAGATCACCGTGGCGGAGGTGCTCGACACGGCCTCGGCGCGGGTGCAGGACCGATTCGCCGGCAAACCGGAGGTCGAGGCGTCGGTGCGATCAACGCTCGGCGAGAGTTACCGATCGCTCGGCCTCTTTCAAGAGGCGAAGTCGCACATCGACCGGGCGATCGAGCTTTACGGCGAGGCGACGGGTGAGGAGAACGAAAGCAAGGACGGCTCCACGGCGGGCTTGGCGGACGCGCTCCGCATGCGTGCGGCCAACATGCAGTCGCTGGGGCTCTCCAAGGACGCCGAGCCGGTCTGCCGCGACGCGCTGGCGCGGGCCACCGATCTCTTCGGGGCCGACTCCGTGAAGGTCGCCGAGGTGCTCGAGTGCCTCGCGGATATCCAGATCGGGCTGGGCACCTTTCCGGAGTCTGAGACGACCCTGCGCGAGGCGATCCGCATCCGGAACTCGCTTTCACACGCACCTCCACCGGACAACAGCGTGGCCCTGGCCCGGCTGACCAACACGCTGGGCATGAGCCAGCGGCTGCAAGGGAACATGAAGGCGTCGGAGCAAACCGCGCTCGAAGCGCTCAAGATGTTCACCGCCGCGACGGGCGACAAGAGCGCGTACGTGGCCCAGACGCTCTGCGATCTCGGATCGCTCTACTTCGACATGGAGCGGTACGACGAGTCCGAGCGGTGCTACGCCCGTTCGCTGCCGCTGATGATCGACCTGCTGGGCCCTGAGCACCCCGCGGTGCTGGTGAACCGGCGGAGCCTCGCCAACACCCTGAGCTTTCTGGGCAGGGACGCCGAGGCCGAGCCGATCTTCCGCGAGGTGATCGCGGCGAGCGAGCAGACGCTCGGGCCGGCACACCCGCAATCGATGGCCGCGGTGAACAGCCTAGCGACGATGTTCCTCCGGAGCAAGCGTTACGCGGAAGCCTTGCCCCTGCTCACGTCGCTCTACGAGCGATCGGACAAGGCCCTGGGCCCGACGCACGCCGACACGCTGAAATACGCGGCGAACCTCGCCTGGTGTGAACGGCACCTCGGAAAGTCGGCCGACGCGGAGAAGCACTTCCGTCTGGCCGCGGAGGGGTTTGAGGCGACCCTGGGCAAGACGCACCCCTACACGATCGACACGATGGACAGCCTGGCGCAGTTTTTTGCGGGCGAGAAACGCTGGGCTGAGGCCGCGAAGTACGACAAGCTGGTTCTCGATCGCAGCGCGGAGGCGGGCACCCCGGAAGACCTGGACACGGCGCGCCTACTCAGCAGACTCGGCGTGAATCTCGGACGTGCCGGCGACTATGCCGGGGCCAAAGAGCCGCTCCGGCGAAGCCTGGAACTGTGCCGCAAGGGCTTCGAGCCCGGCGACTGGCGGACCGGCACAGCGGAATGGAGGCTCGGCGATTGCCTCTCGAACCTCGGCGAGCGCGAGGCGGCCGAGCAACTGCTGTTGGCCGGGGTCAAGAAGTTGCGTGAGAGCCAAGACACCCCGCCCGGGAGCCTGGCGTCCGCCCTGAAGAGCCTGCTCGCCCACTATGAGCGCACCTCGGAGGTTGAGAAGGCTGCGAAGGTCCGAGACGAGCTCTCGGAACTCGGGCGGCCCACGAAATAGCCGCGCCGGATCCGCCTCGCGCCCGGCAGCGCGCTACAAAAGGCGCTGCAGCAGGGAGCCGAAAGACCCCGCACGGTCTTGCAGCCGCCCCTCGCCGAGGTCGCGTAAACCCCGAGTGTGCAAAGAGATAACTCTTCAATGGGCTGGTAAATCGATCGGAGAACAGCAGTTCGTCGTCGCCAGCTCCATTCAATGACTGAGCTTCTATTGGCACTGGCGTCCCCCGTGAGTCGATTATGAGAGAGTATTCGAGAATGTGCAGGCGTATCACCTATATTGTACTTTTGGCAATGGCGGTGATCGGGATTGCCTGGTACGCTTTGCGTCTCTTGAGTGCAGGTCCCCAGGCCAGTTCGGCGACTGATAACGTGTATGCTACACTGAATGTAAGCAACCCCACAAAGGACATCGCCGGGTTAAGCGGCAATGGAAAGAGGATGTTTGATCTGGATCCTCGCCATGTGCAAGTTGTGTTCATGGATGGATGCACCGCCGTTGTTGAATGTCGCATATCGGGTGAGCGATCGGGAGGACAAGTAACTGAGCTGACATTGAGCGGCTTGCCTGATTCTGCCGAGGCTGCGGAGCGCACAGTGCGAATGATGGCGCGATGTCTTCTCGGGAGTCCGGCCCGAGAATCGATAGTCGAGCAAAATATTTTGGAATGGAAGCGAGCGCGTGTTCAAGGTACTGCTACGTCGCGATATGGAGTTATTGCGGTATCTGGAAAGCCATTTTTTTCTTTATCACTTCACCCGAGCCTGTTACAATCTAGAAAGTGGACATGGCAGTTGGAAATTATGTATGGCAAATAATGCCGTAGGGGCAGGTGTGAGGGCGTCTAGCCCGGATTATTCACCGATCGGGCCCGTGAATCGAAGTGTCGCATGTGGGCGTGGGAATGGGCGGGTGCGGGTGCGCGCGGCGCGGACCGCCCCCTTACCCCCGCGTGCTTGCGGCGGTCGGCACGACTCGGAATGTTGTGGTTACGGGCTGGCCGCACGTACGCTGGCCGCGGTGCGGCCGGCGCGCCGGTTGCCGACGAACAGAGTGTTCTTGCGGTTGAGCGCGATCCGCTTGATCTCGCGCTCATTTGCGCTACGTTCTCGCGCCAAACTCGAAGCACTGCAACATCCGGATTCCCGCCGGGAATCCGCCAATCCCCTTGCACCCTTGCGGCCGCCCGAGGTACTCGTCAGTGCTACGCCCCCGACCAAGGGCGTAGCTCGGGAGACCAACCATGCAGGGGATACCCGCTGCTCGGGGGAGGGGTGGGAGACGGGGGCGGCCGCGCCGCCGGTTCCCGGCCGAGGTGCTTTCGTCCAACGAGGTGATGCGGCTCATCGGGGCCGTCGCCTCGTCCTATTGGGTCAGGCTGGAGTTCAGCTACGATTACCTCGGGCGGCGGATCGCCAAGAAGTTCCTCAAGGGAGACGGCGATACCAGTTGGTCGGTCGAGAAAGCCTCGCAGAGCATGATCTGGGCGGACAACAAGATCGAGAAGTTCGCGTACGACGGGTGGATGCCCGTGGCCGCGTATGAGTCGTCGTTAGTTGACAACTCATTCATCCGGTTCACGGGCTCCTGGGCCTGGGGGCCGGACCTCTCCGGCACGCTGGGCGGCGCCGGCGGGATCGGCGGGCTCGCGATCGCGACCGATGACCTTTGGGACAACGAGCATCCGTCGAACGGCGTGGGGCCAATGGTGCCCGTGTACGACGGCAACGGGAACATCCAGAGGCTCCTGCGGGCGCTCGACCGGGAGGTCGAGGCGAAGTACGAGTACGGGCCCTTCAGCGAGACCCGCAGCATCGACGGCCCGCTGGGTCAGCACAACCCGTTCCGCTGGAGCACCAAGTACACCGACGCCGAGACGGGGCTGGTTTACTACGGGTATCGGTACTACTCGGCGGGGTTGGGGAGATGGCTGAGTAGGGATCCCCTTGAAGAGGTGGGTGGCTCGAACCTTCTCGCCGCCTTCACTAATGCACCGCCCTCGGTGACAGATCCATTTGGGCTTCTATCGTTCAGTGCGGCAGTAGTTGTCTCGCTTGAAATCGGCTACAATTTTTGCAATGGAGACGTTGATATAACTGGTTGGATCTGGGCTGGCTTCGGCTTCCAAATCGGACCCGTGTGGGTTGGTCCAAGTGGGTATTGGGAGGGCGAGCTGTATCAAACCAACGTTGGGCGATTGTTTACCTGTGGGATATGTAGTTCGAGCTGCTGCCAATCAAGCAGCCACTATGGTGGTGCAATAGCAGGCTTTTGGGAAGGGCGCTTGAATCGCCTCCGAAGATGGAATCCGAAGGGACTATTTACATTTGGAGTGATAGTAACCCCTGGACGCAACTTGTGTTCTGCGAATATCGAAGGAATTGTGCTCGTTGACCTCATTGGCAAGCTCGGCCCGGTAGGACGCACACTTTAGGCCATGACCGAGTTCCTCGGCGGAGAAGCGCAAGCGGGCATTCAGGTGAATTTTTCGATGCACCTTTGCGAATCCGCAGCGGGCGGAGTTACAGCCGACTCTGTCCGGATTGGCGGTGGTGGCTATGTGGAAATCGGCTGGCCGCCGCACCACGAACCCGGCCGGCCACCACAGCATGGACCTCCGTTGCCTGTCTCCCCGTAACCTGGAGTCCGATCGATGTTGGAGTATCAATCGCCCAGACTGGCTGTACGGACTGCGCGGACGCTCGTGTTCATCGTACCATTGGCGCTGCTTTGCGTAGGGGCGTCGTCAACTGCCTTAGACAAATCAGTTCCCGCTGGTAGTAAGATGTTTTTCATTGGAATTGCGGTAACCGCCGTAATTGGCGTTGGAGTCGCGATCTATAGTCTGTTTAATTATCAAGTCATAGGTATTACTGGAGAAGGAGTTACCGTATCGCGTAGACGCCTCGGTGTACGGCGATCCATGAGCATGTCTATTGCGCGTAACGATATAGAGAGCATCAACATTGGAACCCGATACGAGACGTTGACTGCAACTCATGACGTGGAAATTGTAACTCGCAGCGGTAGACGCTTGTGTGTGATGCGCGATTCCGGAGACCGCGTGCGGGGCGCTGCGGCTTCGATGAACCGTGTTCTCAAACTGAGAGATGCGGAGGTGGTGAAGTGATAACTGAGGTCGGTGGCGCGGCCGCTCCGGATGTCATCCGCGAAGTTGCTTTGCTACCTCCAGTGAATAGTCGCGGGGCGCCGGTGGTACGAAACCGCCCCAGGCCGTAGCACTGCGAGCATTCGGATTCCCGCCGGGAATCCGCCAATCCCCTTGCACCCATGCGGCCCCCCGAGGTACTCGTCAGAGCTACACGCTCGACCGGTGCCGTAGGCACGGAGACCAACCATGCAGGGGATGCCCGCCGCTCGGGGGAGGGGTGGGAGTCGCGGGCGGCCGCGGCGCCGGTTCCCGGCCGAGGTTCTCTCGTCCGGCGAGGTGATGCGGCTCATCGGGGCCGTCGCCAGACCTCCGGCCACCGCCGCACGGAACCGGGCCATCATCGTGCTGGCGTACCGGTCCGGTCTTCCTGCCGCAGACCCCGAGCAGTTCGAGTACGACGCTGACGGCAACCTGACGCTGGACGGTGTCTGGGTCTACGAGTGGGACGCGGAGAATCGCCTGAAGGCCATGTGGATGCGGCCGGAGGTCGCGGCAATCCGGCTCTCCTCGTCCTATTGGGTCAGGCTGGAGTTCAGCTACGATTACCTCGGGCGGCGGATCGCCAAGAAGTTCCTCAAGGGAGACGGCGATACCAGTTGGTCGGTCGAGAAAGCCTCGCAGAGCATGATCTGGGCGGACAACAAGATCGAGAAGTTCGCGTACGACGGGTGGATGCGGTACTCGTCAAGGCTCGGTGCCCCAACCGTTCCAATCAGATCGGCTCTTGGAAGGAGGCTACACCGAGTTGATGGACAAGTACACAAGCGTCCGCAATCAAATCGGTCCGATGGAGCGAGTAATGAGGCAAGAACTACAAAGTCGTATAGCCGGTATCGACTTTGAGTCGGAGAGCGCTCGACTTATTGAGATGTGGCGCGAACAGCTGCCTCCGGAATGGCGCCACCCTGCGCAAACCGGTGGTGCGCGATGATTCGAGGTTATAAGCTGTTTGCAATCACAGCGTCCGTCGTGCCAATCTGTTGTAGTGTCCTGTTGACTATAGTGTTTCGCGGGACGGTTGCGCCGTGTTGGAGGATGTTCAAGATTCGTCGCGTTACCACAATGGTCGATATATCGCCCGAACTCTGGTATTCGATGGCTGTCATGGAGGGTCTTGCGGCGATTGGGTTGTTGACCATTGCTATCACGATTATTACGACTGATCAAAGCAGAGAGTGGCATCCGACTCGCAAAGAACGTCGTGTGGATGTCGTAGCAAGAGTGTTGGGGATGTGCGAGCTAGCGACATTGGGCCTCGTGTCGGCGATATTGCTTTTGTCGATCGCGCTCCGGCTGACCCGTTTTGGGCCGTAGCGGTGGCCAAGCGAACGCCGTGTTAGCGGCATTCAGAATCGCTGCGCATCCGCACCAATCCCGTAGCGCTGCGAGCATCCGGATTCCCGCCCGATCGCCCACGATTCCCCTTGCACCCATGCGGCTATCCGAGGTACTCGTCAGTGCTACGCGCCCGACCGGGCCCGTGGGCACGGAGACCAACCATGCAGGGGATGCCCGCCGCTCGGGGGAGGGGTGGGCCCGGGGGTGGGGGACAGGGTGAACGTAACGGGCGGAGGGGATCGGCCGCGCGGCGCCCGCGCCCGAGGCGGCGCTTCCCCGCCGAGGTCCTGTCCGCCGATGAAGTGCTGCGCCTCATCCGCGCCGTCAAGGGCCCGCCCGCGACCGCGGCCCGCAACCGCGCCATCCTCGCCGTGGCCTACCGATCGGGCCTGCGGATCGGCGAGGTGCTGGCCCTGTGCCCGAAGGACGTGGACGCGGGCGGGGGCGGCGACAACGGGAACGGCGCGGGCGGCGGCGCGCTCCGCGTCCTCAACGGCAAGGGCGGGCGCGCTCGCACGGCGGGGATCGACGCCGGGGCGTTGGCGATCGTGGCGGAGTGGCTCGCGTTCCGGTCCCGCTACCCCGTCGGCGACGGCCACCCGCTGTTCTGCACCCGCTCCGGCCGGGCCGTGACCGCGTCGTACGTCCGACGGCTGCTGCCGCACCTTGC
This sequence comes from uncultured Phycisphaeraceae bacterium, assembly GCA_964630785.1. Lineage (GTDB taxonomy): Bacteria > Planctomycetota > Phycisphaerae > Phycisphaerales > UBA1924 > JADLCX01. The sequence goes on from CAZVZG010000028.1 coordinate 8,543, forward strand.
GGGACTCGCCGGCATCCACAAGCGCGTCCACGCCCACGGACTCCGCCATACCCACGCGGCCGAACTCCGCGCCGAGGGCGTGGACATCGGGATCATCTCCAAGCAGCTCGGGCACACCTCGATCGCCACGACGACCCGGTACCTGGACCACATCGCGCCGAGGGCGGTGGTGGAGGCGGTGGGCAGCTCGCCGGCGGTGGCCCACGCCCACTACCTGCAGGTCCGCGACCACCACTTCGCGGCGGCCGCGGGCCTCGCGCCCGGCAGCGCGCTGCAAAATGCGCTGCAGCAGGGAGCCGAAAGACCCCGCACGGTCTCGCAGCCGCCGCTCGCCGAGGTCGCGTAAACCCCGAGTTTGCAAAGAGAAACGGCACCGTGCGAGACGGTGCCGTTGGCGTGAATGACCCCATGGGGATTCGAACCTTCGCGGTTTCCTTCGGGAAATGCGGAGGTTTCTGAATCGGGCGGCAGCAAATCCGGCAACAACGGGGCCGATTCCGCTCCCGCGACGCCCCCGGCACCGTCCACCGATCCCGACCTGGCGGCGGTGGTGGCGGCGTGGCCCGACCTGCCCCCGGCCGTCCGGTCGGGGATCGCGGCAATGGTGCGGGCATCGACCACTCAAGGGGGAACACGATGATGGACGAAACGACGACGGGAGCGCCGTTGGTGCCGTTTGCTGACGGTCTGACGGGCAGGGATGCGGCGGGCCGATTCGTTCGGGGCAACGCCGGCGGGCCCGGCAACCCGCACGGCGGGACCGTGGCGAGGCTCCGGTCCGTGCTGTTGGACGAAGTGACCGACGACGACCTGCGCGCCGTTGTACGCGCCCTGGTTGAGGCGGCCAAGGCGGGGAACATCCCGGCCGCTCGGGAGGTTCTCGACCGCACGCTGGGCAGGGTCGCGGTCCCCACGGCCGATGTTGATGCCGACGCGCTTGCGCCCCGTGTTGTGCGGTACATCATCGAGTAGCGCCGGGAGGGGTGGTCCTTCGACCAGCGGTCAGCCCGACCCACCCCCAACCCCATGGCCGGGGGGCCTCAAATGCGTTGTCAACGGGGGGCTTTTCGATTTTTCACTTTTCGCGGACAGTGCCGGAAGCACCCGGCGGGCCCCGCATGAGTGTGCATCAATGCCAACGACGAACCTGTACGTTTCCGCCGTGTCCATCCTGAGTGGAACGGAATGGACGGACGAAGGCCAGATCATCGGGGCGGCTGACGAGCTGACCGCGAGGTACAAGGCCACGGGTGCGGACTCGGCATCACTCGGGTTGGATTTTGACCCGGCCGAGATTCCGGGCGAGGCCACCATCGGAATCGTGGTCGTTCGCCTGTGGGGTGCGTGGTCCGGCAAGGGAACGCCCGAGCCGGTAGTCCTGGAACTGGCCACCGCGCCGCCTTTGTCGTATGACCTGAACGAGACGCCGAGCGTTCACGAGAACAGCAGCCCGGATGGCTGGGGCCTGACGGCGGACAAATACAACTCCCTCACCGGCACGCTGTCGCTGACCAGCAATGACGCCGAGACGTTCGATTTTGACGCTGTCGAAATCAATGTCAGTTGGGACGCGCCGGCCGTGCAGGAATCGCGCGGAGCTGTACGTGTTCGGCGGATAGTCCGAACCGCGAGGATTCACCGATTGGGGTGACTCCCAGCCGCTTCCGACGTGGTTTCCGGTCCGTCGATTTCGATGTTTTGCAGATCCTCGGGAGGTGACTAGTGGCTTGGTATGGCGGAACGAACGGCCGAACTTGGCGGAAGACCCGTGTTGACGAGTGCGCGTGGCGGCTGTCGGTGTCGGAGTTTCTGCTCACCCACCGCCCGGTCGGTGCCAATGGCCCTGCGGTCTATCGCGTCGCGTGGAGCGGCAAGGGGGAACCGATCTTTTCCACGCTGGCCGCGCCGCCGTCCTGGCTGGCCCCCCGGCTTCCGAAAGACTGGGCGGCTCGCGTCGAACTGGAGCCGTGCCCATGGCCCGTGTACGGCACGCGGTGGTTTTTCCGGTGCTGCCGATGCCTGCGGCGATGCGGCGTGCTGTATGCCGTCCTCCCGGAGTCCCCGCTCGTCTGCCGGCGGTGCGGCGATCTGACGTACCGATCCGCTCAGCAATGGGACAACCGGGCGAGGACCGGCCGGGCGGCCGGCCTGCTAGGGCGGCTCACCGGCTACTGAGCGTCAGAATCCGGCTCGTAGTTCTTCGCAGGGCGATGTCGTGGTGGGGGTTCTGAACCAGCTGTCACCCGAGCGGTTGAGGGAGTTGGTGAAGCCCAGCGGAGGCGGGAAGTCGTGATGCCGCCCATCCCAAGCACGAACATCGCCGAACCACCCAACGCAAGTGTTCGGCCCGAGAGTTCGTGGGTTGGCCCTGAAAAAAGGGAGCCGGTATCCCACATGCGCCAGTCCATTTCACGATCCCCAAGCTTCCGCGCTTGGATCGTGGCAAAGCACGCCACCCCCGCCGCGATCAGCATCACGCCGAGCAACGTCAGCAACGGCCGCCAGTTCGCCAGCACCCATTTTTCGACCAGTGCCAACTTGTTCATACGTTGAGACTACCCCGGTTCTGAGACCGGAACAGAGGCTGGAGAACCAGCAGGTGCGCAAAGCTCAGCATCGACAAGGCGGTCGGCGGCGGCTGCATCGGGAGAGACACACCCCGACCCGCTACGGGCACCCCGCGAAGTACGCCGCGAGGAAGTCGAAGATGTCCTGAACGGTCACGCCGTTGGCGCCGTTCACATCGGCGGCCGGAGCAGTTGCGAAGTACGCGCTAAGGAAGTCGAACAGGTCCTGGATGCTGACGGCACCGGAATCGTCGAAGTCGGCCGGGCAGACCAGCGGCGTGAAGGCGCCACCGGCCCAGTCGGCATGGTCGGCCGTTGCATCGCCATCCGCATTTGTCACGACAAGGCGAAGCTCGCGCACACCACGGACATCCAGATCGACCGAGCGACTTGCGCTTGTGCCCAGGAGCAACCCGCTCTGGAAGCGAAGCTGTCCGTCAAAGTAGACCTTGAACTCGACTGAGCCGGAGTCCCCGACCTCGTCGTCAACGCCAACATCCGCCGCAAACGAGCGATACGTCGATGGAGGCAGCAGCAGCGTGACGGCGGATTCGGCGTGACACCCGATGCCCTTCGCGTACGTCCTGCCCTCCAGTGAGAGCGTGTGTCCATCCGAAGCGCCCGCTTCGCCGTTGCTTCGATCCCGCTCGACGGGCCCCCACCCGTTCGTCGCGGAACTCCACGCCAGATCGCTCAGGTACACGGCATGAAGGTCCCGGGTAGTGAAAGTCGCAAACAAGGGCACCGCTTCGCGATCGAAGATGTCGCGGACGCGGATTCTGGCGCTGTACGTACCGGGGGGAAACTGGGCTCGCGGAAGTGTGATGGAGCGGACGTGCGGGGCTGACGCCTCACTCGTGAGCACCGGAGTCCCCGTGCCGCTGGCATTGCCGTAGACCTCGATCCGATACCAGAACTGCGGTGCCGTGAGGGGGTCACACTCCCAACCGAGCGACAGCGTGTCGGAAACGGCATCCAATCGACTCCGCACTGAAACGATCCGCACAACAGGCGGCGCAGGGGGGGAAGCAAGGACAGGCACGGATACGGCGATACTCGCGTTCGATGCAAAGCCCGCTCCGGAGCGGAGGAAGAAGCTGCTGCCGTTGACGCCTCCCATGGCTTGGGTTGCCGGTGGAGGATTCGTGAGCCCGCCATCCGTGCCGCCCGTGCGAAGTTGACGCCATCCCGCCGCGAGCGTGCGTGCCCAACCGCCGCTGAACTCCACATACCGAAACGCCGGGTCGTACCCGGCCCACAACTCCAAAAAAGAGTTCAGCCCGAAAGCGAATCCCTGGTCCGCCATCGGAAAATCCATGGTGACATGATGCGTCCAGCGGCCGGTTGCTTCTTCCCAGGTCCACAGTCCGAACTGCGTGTGAGTGGACATGCCAGCCTGCACGGGCCAGGCGCGGCAAACGAACGTGTACGCCACTCCGAGCTGCCAAGTATCGCCAATCGGCGTGTTGTCCCAGTGGAGGCCGGTGCCCTCTCCGCCGAAGCGATTGCTCCGACTTCCCGGTTCTTTGTACACGGCTGCGATGGCTTGCCCGTTCGACGGGTCCCAGATCGAGAAGATCATGTTCCGGGCTGTACCGAACTGGATGCCCGTATACCCGCCCGCCTCGCCGCCGGGATTCCAGCCGAGAACCTCGAAGTAGGTGTTCGGTGCGACGGCCGTGGCTTGGACTCGATTGATGACCATGTCCGCCGTCGAAACGTCGTTGTACCAGAGGTGTTGCGCCGAGCACGGCGCGGCTCCAATGCAGAGAGTACCGACAGCCATCCAGCCGCAGCAGTGAGCGAACATCCGTTCAGAGCGTCGAGCGTTCATGGGCACTCCGCGAAGTAGGCGGCTAGAAAGTCGAATATGTCCTGGACCGTCAGCGAGTTGCTGTGGTTGAAATCCGCGAAGAACTGGCCCGCAAAGTAGGCCGCCAGGAAGTCGAAGATGTCCTGAACGCTGAGAATCCCAGAGTGATTGAAATCGGCATCACATGGGGCCTGAATCGGAATCCTCGCAAGCCACATTTCCTGCAGACCACCCGAGCGAGCACCGAAACCGGCGATCACGCCTCCGTCTGCCGATACGCACTGAGCCTGTCCAAGCCACCAGCCAGATGTGTTTAGGCCAGCTTGGGAAAAGACCTCGGCCGCTGTCTGCATCCCGAACCGCGTTCGCCAGACCATCGCATCGCCGGTGGCGACGCCGACGATCGTGTTCCCATCGTCAGAGATTCCGAGGGCTTCTGAGAATGACCCTCCCATTCGACCTAGTAGTGCCATGCCGCCGAACGGGGTCCACCGAAATGCCTCGTCGTGCTGATTGGCCGGGCCGACGGTTGCTTTCCCAGCGATAGCAACGCCACGATTCGCCGTCGCGTTCGCATAGGACGCCATCACACCGAGCGGAACGGTCAAAGCAGTGAACTCGCTCGGCGCGGTCCACATCACCGCTTGCGGTCTCGGGTATGTCCTGAACCCGACCGCTACCGATCCTTCACTTGATAATCCTGAAACTTCGGTGGGCTCGGACAGGGGATATGTTTGCCGCATCCCGCCCGCAGCGGTCCACCAGTAACCGGTGCGATTGGTGCCCGTGCCGTTGTTTCCTACCACAATCGACCCGGTCGGGCTCACCCCGCGAGCCTCGCAATAGTCGATTCCGGATGGAAGTGGGAGGGGTTGGGTTCCGCCCACCGCCGTCCAGAGGAAGGAGCGGTATGGATACTCCCGACCACTGACCCCCACCACAACCGTTCCGTCTGCTGAGACTGCCAGCGCGTTTGCGGCGGTGTCTCCGGGCAGTGGTGGAATCACGAGCGGTGCGGCTGGGGGGCACCATATCACCGCATCCCATCCGAGTCGGCCAACCACGCAATGACCATCGAAGGTGATGGCGTTGGCACGGGCTACCCCACCCTCCGACGAAGGCCCACTGCCAACAAACAGTGGCTGCTGCGCTGCGGCGTTTCCCGCGACGACGGCCACCACGATGTTGCAAGCGGTGCGGTGCATTGGTGGCTCGCAGACCCCTATCCAGCAGCCTACCACGCCACTCACCGTGGCCCAAGCATCCTTTGTCAACCTGCGGCGAATCCCCTAGACGGTTGAGTCCGCCGCGTCCCGATTGCCCCGTCCGTAGTTTCTTTTGGCACACCAAACCCGCCGCGGATCGGGCAGAATCTGGCCTCGCTGCTCCGCCTCCGCCGTTCCCCGATCCGCGACGGTGGGATAAACCGCTACGGGCTGGTTCTACTATTCACCGCTTGGCTGATGGGGTTAGGGGATGCCAGATGGCCGCATCGAGTTTCCGCCCGGATTCGCAACCGGTCTCGACTCAACAACTGGCCCGCCTGCTGGGCGTCTCCACCCGACAGGTCTGGCGGCGGCTGGCGGAGGGGTGGCTTCCGCCCCCGGTCCGGCGGGGTCGGCCGTGTCGGTGGGATCTGACCGCCATCGTCGCGCACGTCGCCGAGCATTCGGCCTGGGAGTCATGCCGGTTGGCCGGGCAGGCCGCGTACTTGCGGGCCTATCAGGAGCAGCAGGCCCGCGTTCTGGGGTGGATTACCGATCCTTTGCGGGACGAGCGGAATGGGCTGGGCTGGCGCGTCGGCGAACTGCGGTCTCCCTATGAGAAACGCTGAAACGGTGGTATCTTGGCCGTCATGCCACAGAAAAGGAACGCCGGGCCGTCAAAGGACGAACTGGTCGCGGCCCTCGAAGAGGTCAACCGCCGAGAGCGGCGCAGGCAGAGCCGCCGGACCTTGTTCATCCTGTTCGTGGTGGTGCCGGTCGGATGCATCCTGGTGGTGGCCGCGATGGCTGCGATCAACCATCTTGCACATTGAGAGGAACACCGTGAGCAATCTCGAAGCCCGGCTGGCGGATCTGGAACGCGACGTTCAACACTTCCGGCGCAGATCCCGCCGCGACCGATGGATCGTGGGAGGCATGGCCGGGGTCGTGGCGATGCTGGTCATCGGCGGGTCCGGCGAGCCGGCAAATGTGCTGGACGAAGTTCGCACCAAGAGACTGGTCGTCATTGACGACAAGGGCAAGAGTCGCGCGATTCTTACGCTGGTTTCAAACGGCTCGCCGGTTCTGGGTCTGTGGGACGACAAGAACAAGAGCCGCATGAGCCTGACCTTGGGGCCAGACGGCTCGCCCGCTCTAGCTCTGCGCGACGACAATGGCACGGACCGTGCGGGTCTGACGGTGTTGCCAAGCGGCAATCCGGCTCTGAGTCTAAGCGACGACAACGGAAATACCCGTGTGTTTCTGAGCCTGTCAGACGGCTCGCCGCGTCTGCGACTCGCAGACGGCAATGGACAGGGCCGCGTGGGGATCGGCGCGATCGAAACAACCTCGCCGGACGGGACCAAGACCAAGTTTCCCGAGTCCACGATCATGCTGTTCGGGCCAGACGAGAAGGTCATCTGGAAAGCCCCGTGACCGCGACCGCTTGGCTTCGTTTACTTGGGGTACTCGCTCGGCGTGTGGAACTGGACTCATCGCTCACGGGCGCGGAATGCACGGAATCGGGGAAGTCTTGTGGCTGTGCCTTCCTTCTGCTGCTGGGACTGTTCCACTGGGGTCGTTTATTGCATTTGGCCGGAGGCGAAGCCGTACTGCCCGAGCATCAAGCGACGGATCTGACGGACGGCGAACAATCATGGAACGTTCATCGGGATTGACTCCCTCGATGAACGGATCGGGCTGGGGTCTTGGCGCTCACTCGCCCCCCGCCCGCCTGGCCTGCGACCCGAGCCCCAGTACCATGTCTACCACGCCACCAACGTTCAGCACGAGAGGCACGAGATGCCCGACCTCGATCCACGAGACCCGACGAATCCGACTCGTGCCTTGACTCACGCATATCGGGAGGAGATTCGGCAGGAGGCCGAATACCTCGCTCGCGCATGTGGATCTGACTATCTCCGATGGATACGCGCCCAGTTAGCCGACTTGCTTGAAACGAATCTGCCGCCCGAACACCGCGAGATTGTCCAGATCCGGGGAATGGTGCTTCACGAGGAGATACGGAGGCGAGAAACCACAGTCGATACTCTCGCTGACAAGTTCCGGCGTGGATTCGGTCCGTCCGACGGCCTGATTCTCAGGAAGCTGACGCAACTTCCGAGGTTGCCACCCGACGGAGGGCTCACCAACCGCCCCGGATAGCGTCTGGACTCGTCGTCGAGAGCGACAGCACTCCCTCCGGGACTCTCTCACCGCGTCCTCGATGGACCGTCCCCACCGATTGACCTCCTCCCCTAACCGTCCGATCCCCAGGGCGGCGACGCCGGCCTGACGGTTGCCGTACGCTCGCAAACTCATGTGCCTACGCTCGGCGCAGGTAGGTGGCTTGCTCCCACCGCATGACCCCGCCGCGCTGCGGAAACATCATCGCCGCGGCGCGTCGGGGTCAGCCTGAAAGGATGATGACATGGCCACGGATGCCGACGGACCTCTGTACGCGCGACTTGCTGAATGCGATCGCCGGATCGGTGCATGGTTTGCACTCACGGCAAACCGTGATGTGCTGGTCAGGCGGATTCTCGATGACTACCTGCCGCGCATGGTTGCATATCACCGGGACCACGCTGCGTGGCAGCGTCGGTACGAAGCGAGCGATGGGACCATCGACGGCGACCCATCGCCGGCAGACCCGCGTGCGGAGCCTTGGAGTGGATATGACGCGGCGCTGTTGGTGGCGACGGCAGATTCATGCCGAAGACAGCGCGGCGACCTGAGCCAACCGTCGCCGATCCTCGATGAAGAGAGCATCACAGCGGACACGTCTGAAGATGCTGTCGCCCGCCGGTATGAGTGGCGCAAGGTTCTACGGTACGTCCAACAGGATCGGGCCGATCTGGCGCGGCTCGGGGTACTGGTCGAGCAGTTGGAACATGCACTGGACCGGCTGTCGTGTTGGGCAGAAACGCACCTCGACGCCAACGGCTCCTCCGCGAAACCGACGACCAAGCATCCCGCCCTAAGACTCGTACACGCGTTGAACGCCTTGGACACGGTTTGTGCAAACGCTCCCTTGTTCCGCGAACTCGCCGAAGCTCGGAACCAAAGCCGACAACTTCGCATCGACGAAGCGAATGCACGCCTGAAAGAGGCATGTGATCGCAGGAATGCAAGGCGGCGGAAACGACCATCGGACCCCGACGAGTTTCCGAGTCTCACGCACGGGGCGGAGGTGTTGACCCCCCCCCAGACGCCAACGGAGCCCCCGGCGCACCTGAAGATCCTGGGTGAGTGTCTCGAATCAGGTCGGCATTGGTGCCAGTACGGCCTTGAGGCGATCCGGGCCGGTGGCGCGAGACTGCTCGATGCAGAACTGGGACGGAACGCCGAAGGTCAGAAGCCGTCCGTGGAACTGCACACGCAGTTGCACGACGCCGAAGCCGCGTTCGGAATGATCGCCCTCGGGCTACGGCGTTCGGATGGCATCATTGACAATCACGTCGAGAAGCTGGTCACGTTGGCCAAGCTGTTCAGACGCAGATGTTCCGAATTGGTCGCGGTGATTGAGACACGCGATTTGGATGCACCGGCTCCGACGCCAACGGTGTCGGTGTCGCTCGACGTAGTGGACCGGCCGCAAAGCGCCGTGGCTGCGCTGGAACTCAGCGCGATCAACCGGGTGGCTGAGCGGGCGGCGGCGAAGGCGGTGGAAGCGATGGAAACACGCGACGCCGCCGGCATCGGTGGCGCGGACACCGACTGGAAAGACGTTCAAGGCCGCCTGTTGAGGAAGCGGGATCGGGGCGAGCCGTACACCAGTCTCCGAAAGTTGAGCGCCGAGTTTGGGTGTTCGGACGCGACGATCCGAAAGGCGATCGACGCATCGGAAACGCTGCAAGGGTGGCAAGCCCGGAGCGCGGGACCAAAGGCCGCACCGAAAGCAACGGATCTGGGCGCGGTGGTGAGAGACAACACGCGGCAGACGACGGAGGCGGCCCCTCATGATGTTCTACCTGATGACGAGGTGGACGCCACGATGGCCCGGCTGATCGACCACGCAAAGCCTGATGAGCGGGCGAAGTTGAATGCCTTGGATGACGCGGGACGCCGGGCGCTGGTGGCGACTTATCAAGCGCAAAACCTAGACGATGAGCTAAGCCCCTTGGAACCTGACAAGCCCGGCGGGTCCCGCAATGTGAAGCAACACAAACGGGCGTAGGTGCGTGCGCACGCGCGCGCAGTCTGTTTGCTGCGGGAAATCACGATGATTCGGGGTGCGTGCGCACGCATGCGCGTTCCTTCGGCAATACCGCCGAAGGAACCCGAACCGTGAATGACCGTGAACCGATTCCGAAGTTGCGAACGCCCGGTGTACTGGCGGCTGATCTTGGCGAACCGCTACATCGTGTGCTGTACGTTCTACGCACCAGACGACACATTCGGCCCACGGCGAACGCGGGGCGACTGCGGTTGTACGACCGTGACGCGGTGGACCTGCTGCGCCACGAACTGAAGAAGATCGACGCCTGCCGGACGAAGGGGGTGTTGCGTGGTTGAACGCTCAAATACCCCGACGACGCCGGCCCCGATGCTGGTAGACCGGCGCGAAGCCGGACGGCTGCTGGGCATTTCGCCCGGAAGCGTGGACAACGCGAGACTTCGCGGCGAACTTATCTCCCTGAAGATCGGCGCGCGTCGTCTCTACGACGTGGCGGACCTGCGCCGGTACGTCGAAGCGAGGAAGGCGGTGCGCCCATGATCGCCCCCAACCTGTTCGATCCCGGCCCACCCGAAGACGACGACGCCCCGCGACCTGGCAGTAACGGGGCGAGCGCCGACGATCAAACTTCCCGGAATCTTACACGCTTGCCCCTGACCCCACCCGCGAGGCACAACGCGCCGGCGGGAACATCCCGCGTCGCGGCGGATCGGATCGCTGGCCATGCGAAAGACCTGCGGGCCCGTGTCCTGGCGTACATCGTCGGGCAAGGACCGCACGGCGCGACCGACGACGAAGGCGAAGCGGTCTTGGGGATCAAGCCCCAGACGTACACGCCCCGGCGCGGTGAACTTGTCGCCCTTGGGCTGGTGGTTGATTCGGGACGGCGACGCAACACGGCGAGCAGACGCCCGGCGGCGGTGTGGGTGACGCCCAACCACGCCCCACCGGCAACGGGACCGAAAGGGGGGAAGCCATGAGCGACCCCGTCCAACGAATCCTGACGGCCCTGCGCGAACACGGGCGCGAACCCAAGCGATCCGGCGCGGGCTGGTGCTGTCGGTGTCCGGCCCACGATGATCGGAACCCGTCGCTGTCGATCCACGCCGGCGACGACGGGCGGGCCCTTGTGAACTGCCACGCCGGTTGTTCCGTCGATGCGGTGTGCGCGGCGATCGGGCTAGGGGCGGCGGATCTGTTCACCGAGGACCCGAGCCGACGGAACGGACACGCGGCACCGACTCGCCCGAGTGTCACCGTCACCACAACCCCACGGAAGCCCGCACGAAACGCAGGTTTCGGTGACGGTGACGCCCCCCCGCCCAAGACCTTTCACACAGCCGACGAAGCGTTGGCCGAGTTGAAGCGCGGATACGGCCCGCCATCGGCGACCTGGACGTACACGAACGCGGCGGGCAATCCGGTGGGGCTGGTCGTGCGGTGGAACACGCCCACGGGGAAAGACGTGCGCCCGGTGTCGCGGAGGGCGGACGGATCGGGGTGGATCATCGGCGGGATGCCAAGGCCCCGACCGCTGTACGGGTTGCCCGTCCTGCTGGCGACGCCGGCGGGGTCGCGGGTGTTCATCGTCGAAGGCGAGAAAGCGGCGGACGCGGCCCGCGCGGTGGGTCTGACGGCGACGACAAGCCCGCACGGGGCGAAGTCGGCGAGCAAGGCGGATTGGTCTCCGGTGGCTGGGCGTGAAGTCGTGATCCTCCCCGACCACGACGAAGCCGGCGAGCGGTACGCCGACGACGTCGCGCGGCTGGCGACGGCTGCGGGCGCGAAGTCGGTTCGAGTGGTGCGGCTGGTTGAACTCTGGGCCGAGATGCCCGAAGGCGGCGACATGGCGGATTTTGCGGAGCGTCGCGGCGGCGACGCGGACGCGATCCGCGCGGATGTTGAAACCCTGGCCGACAATACCTTCGCGGAAGCAGTGACACCGGAAGCCCCGGCGGTCCCCGCGTTCACGCCCTTCCCGGCTGACGTACTGCCCGAGCCGATCCGGGGATTCGTCACCGAAGCTGCGAAGGCGATCGGGTGCGATGCGTCTTACATCGCTCTTCCCATGCTGTCGGGGCTGGCATCGGCAATCGGCAACACCCGCCGGATCGCGCTGAAGCGAGGTTGGACCGAGCCGGCGATTGTGTGGACGGCGGACGTGGGCGATAGCGGCACAGCGAAGTCGCCCGCGATGGAGTTGGCCCTACGCCCGATCCGCAAGCGGCAACACGATGCGATGAAGGAACACGCGGAAGCGGTGAAGCAGTACGCCGACGCGCTGGCGATGTACGAACGCGAACTGGCACACTGGAGGAAATCCAAGTCGGACACGGCCCCGCCGGCGAAGCCGGAAGCGCCGATCGCGGATCGGTGTTGGACCGACGACGTGACCACCGAGGCTCTCGCGGTGCTGCTACAACAAAACCCGCGCGGGCTGCTGATGGTGCGGGATGAACTCGCCGGGTGGTTCAACTTCGACCGCTACGCCGGCGGCAAGGGCGGCGGGGACGCGGCGAAGTGGCTGGAAATGTTCGGCGGTCGCCCGATGGTGGTGGATCGCAAGACGGGCGGCACGTTGTACGTTCCCCGCGCGGCGGTGTCGATCGCCGGCGGCATCCAACCGGAAGCCCTGCGGCGGGCGCTGGGGCAGGAACACCGGGAGAACGGGCTGGCGGCGCGGCTGCTGCTGACCTGTCCCCCGCGCAAGCCGAAGCGGTGGACCGAAGCGGACGTGGACGCCAACACCGAAGCGGCGGTGGCTGTGGTGTTCGAGCGGTTGTACTCCCTGACGCCGGAAACCGACGACGACGGCGACGAACGGCCCCGGCTGGTGACGTTGGCCGACGACGGGAAGCGGGCGTGGGTGGCGTTCTACAACGAACACGCCGACGAGCAAGTGAACCTGTCCGGCGACCTCTCGGCGGCCTGGTCGAAGCTGGAGGGCTACGCGGCCCGGCTGGCGCTAGTGGTTCACCTGACCCGCTGGGCGGCCGGTGACGCCACGCTACGCGATGTGGCGCGGGTCGATGAGGCGAGTATCGCGGCGGGCGTGGTTTTGGCCCGGTGGTTCGGTGACGAAGCCCGGCGCGTCTATGCCATCCTGTCCGAAACGGACGACGAACGGGAAACCCGCCGGCTGGTGGAGTGGATCGAACGCAAGGGCGGCACGGTGACGGCCCGCGAGTTGACGCACGGACTGCGGGCGTATCGCGGCGATACCGACGCGGCGGAACGCGCCCTATCGGCGCTGGTGGCAGCGAACATGGGGATTTGGGAATCCGACGCCCACGGTCCCAGAGGTGGCCGACCGGCCCAACGATTCCGGCTTGTCTCCACCGTCACCGTCACCGAAACCCCCGCGAACACCGGGAAAGACGTGGGTTATGGTGACGGTGACACCGGAGACACGGCCACGGACGCCGGCGACGGCTGGGGGGAACTGTGATGGCCCTACGCGAACAGATAGGCGAAAAGCGCGACCATGAGGAGCAGCAACACGGCGAACAAAACGCCGCGCAGCAACTGGTAGCCAACAGATCCGCGCATGGCGCGCTTCACCCTCCGGTCGAAGTCGGGCTCGGCCATGCGCCCAGTCTACCCGCTTTGTTGTTGGCCCTGGGGCGAGTCGGCGGCGAACTGGCCCCGCACGCGGCCGACCCGATCCGGCTGCGGCATCGCCCCGCGACGCTGCCCCTAGACCTCGCGGCAAGCCTGCGACTGCATCGTGCGACGGTGTTGGGGCTGCTGGTGAACGGACACACCCCCGCCGATGCTGACGCGGCGTACGTCCTAGGCGAACGGCTGGGCATCGCGGGCGGGCTGGGGATGCCCACGCACACCGGTTCGGCGGCGTGGCTGGTGGCGGTTGGAGAGTCGCTCGCTGCGGATGCTGCCCATAGACCCAGTCCGTGTGAAGACCTTGTTGATCGGCTGGCGAGGATCGCGTCCGAGGCGCTCGGTGTGCCGGTTCGGGTGTCCGTCCTTCCGGCCGGCGAGCGATTCCCCGGTGAGCCGGTATGGGGTGACCCGTGGGCAACGCGAAAGCACGGCGGCAATGGTTGCCACGCGGCAACGCATGATGTATGCTCGGGGCATGGGTCAACTGACGAAGGCCATAGCGGCGGCGGTGAAGGCGAGCGACGAAACACCCTACGCGATTGCCAAAGGCGCGGGAGTGGCCCGTAGTCAACTGTCGCGGCTGATGAGTGGTGAACGCGGGTTGAACACGGACACGATCGAACGGCTGGCGGACTACCTGGGGCTGCGAATCACGATCGAGCCCAAGGGCAAGACGACAAAGGGACGGTGACGTATGGCAAGCATCGGGACCGAAGGCAAGCGGGGCGAGTTGAAGCGCATCCTGTTCCGCGACGCCAAGCGACAGCAACAAACCTTGCGGCTGGGCAAGTGTCGCAACCGCGAGGCGGAAGCGGCATGCAAGGCGGTCGGGCATCTGGTGGTCGCCAAGCGGCACGGGAGCGTCCTGGACCCGGACGCGGTGCGCTGGCTGGAGGGCATCGACGATGTGCTGTATGACCGCGTAGTGGCGCTGGGATTGTGCCAACCTCGGGCGGGCATCGAAGCGGTTACGCTGGCGACGCTGCTGGACCGATTCGATGCGGCGGCGGTGGTGAAGGCAGGAACGCGGGCGACGTACCTGCAAGCCCTGGGGATGCTGCGGGCGCACTTCGGCGACGACCGGGCGATTCACACCATCACCCCGGCACAAGCCGACGAATGGCGCAAGGCGATCGCCGAGCCTGTCAAGATCAAGAACGCTGACGGCACGGAAACCACCAAGCGGCTAGCGACGGCGACGGTGGCGAAACGAGTGCGCGTGGCGAAGGCGGTGTTTCACAAGGCGGTGCGGTGGGGCTTGATCCGGTCCAATCCGTTTGCCGACCTGCGGGCTGGATCGCAATCGAACCCTGATCGGGCCCACTACGTCACCCCCGAGCACATCCGGGCTATTTTGGAGGCGTGCCCCGATGACCAATGGCGGGCGATCATCGCGCTGTCGCGGTACGCGGGCCTTCGGTGTCCGTCCGAAGTCGTCGCCCTGCGGTGGGGGGATGTGAACTGGGAACGCGGACGGCTGATGGTGCGGAGCCCCAAGACCGCCGGCCACGAGGGCCACGCCGTGCGAGTGGTCCCGATCGCCCCTGAACTGCGGCCGATCCTCCAAGACCTGTTCGATCGAGCCGAGCCGGGAACCGAAGCGGTTGTGCCCAAGTTGCGCGATCCGGCGATGAACCTGCGGACCACATTCGGGAAGATTGTGAAGCGGGCGGGCGTGAAGCCCTGGCCCCGGCTGTTCCACAACATGCGGGCATCGTGCGCCACGGATTGGGTGGAGCGGTTCCCGGCCCACGTCGTCGCTGGCTGGCTGGGGCACAGCCCGATGATCGCGGCCCAACACTACCTGCAAACCCGCGATGCCCACTTCGACGCGGCGGCGGGGGTCGGTGAGGCGGCAACAAATCCGGCAACACACGCGCGCCCAGACGCGCCCACGCCAGACCAACACCCCGAAGGCGATCCGATGCCGGAACCCCAAAACCCTCAAAATCCCGCAGAGTTGGTGGGGTGTGGTGTCGTGTGTGATGCGGGGCAAAAAATAGAAGCCCCCGCCGAAGCGGGGGCAATGACCCCATGGGGATTCGAACCCCAGTTTCTAGGATGAGAACCTAGCGTCCTGGACCGGACTAGACGATGGGGCCGGTCGGAAGCCGGGAAATTTAGGCTCTTCGACCACCCGTCTCAAGCGCTCGCGGCCCGAGGCGGCCTGGCCCGACCCATTCGAGGGCGTCGCGATTCAGGCCCCTGCACCCACAGGTGCCGTCGCCAGCGTCCGGCGGAGCTGCGCCAGGGCGTACACCGCGGCCTCGGCCTCGGACTGGCTCACCACGGCCTGTGTGGGCGCACGCGGGTCGGTCGTCTCGCGCCACTCGGCCCGGAAGCAGTTGAACTTGGCCACTTTGGTGATGGTCAGGTCATACCCGGCCATCGCGAACTCCTGCTGCACGCGGGCCGCGGTGGGGTAGGCACGTCCGTCGGCGGCGTACGAGCAGCCCGTGCTGTCCAGCCCGGACCAACCCGTCGAAAGCAACTCGTCCAAGGCGAAACTCAGGTCCATGTCGTGCTCCTCGTAACACCGCGAATGCCATCGGCCTTTCCGCATGGCGCTCCGCCCTCGCTGGAAACGGGGGCTGAGAGCGACAGGGTCATGGTCGCCGAATCGAGAGCGCGAATGGGTCAATCACCGAGCATGAAGTCTAGTCGGCCTGCGGCCGCCCGCTCCAGCACAAAGCCCGGCTCTCTCGGCGCGGTTCTCGGCCCTGAACATACCCCGTTCAGGATGCGGATCGCCGCGACGTGCCTCGCTTTCGTAACCCTGCTGTTTCGACCCGACGCGGCGTGCAGTTGAAAAGACCTGGTCCACCATTTCCGGGTGTCAAGCCTCGGCGGCCTCGCGTCACACGATCTCGATGATCTCGTACTTCTTCATCCCCCGCGGCCCGCGCACACTGATCACCTCGCCCACGCGCGCCTTGAGAAGCGCCTCGCCGAAGGGGCTCTGCACCGTGGCCTCGAAGTAGTCGGCCGCGGCGACGCCGGTGGACTCGCCCACGAGTTTCACCATCTCCACCTCTTCGTCGCCCTCTTCGCGGATTTTGACCATCGCGCCGACGAACACCACGCCGGCCGACTTGTGCGAGTCGTCCACCACCTGGGCCGTGGCCAGCCGCTGCTCCAGCCGCCGGATCTCGGCCTCCTGCAGGCCCTGCTCCTCGCGGGCGGCGTGGTAGTCGCCGTTCTCCTTCAGGTCGCCCAGTTCGCGGGCCTCGGCGATCCGCTTGGAGATCACGGGCCGATTGGCGACGAGCCCCGCCAGACGGGCCTCCAGAGCTTCTTTCTCTTGCTGTGTGACCATTTCCATGAGACAGACCTCCGCGGCCGGACGCTTGGAGTGCCTCATGCACGCGCCGGCCTCAACAGATTCTTCGGACCGATACCGGAATCCTTGCCGCCCGCCCCCCCGTGCCCCCGCCCCCCCCGAATCCCCCGATCCGCCCCGGAACCCGGAATGGGTGGCCCGGCAACACCGCCCACCAATCTAGCCGTTTCGCGGGCGCGTGGCCAGTCCGTATCGGGCAATTGAGGCCGCCCAGAGCAGCACCGCCAAGCTGAGTGTGCCGACGATGGCCTGCCACTGGGCCTGAGAGACAGGCGCCGACGGCCCGGTCAGCCCGTGACCCGTCAGCGCGGGGATCGCGGTCACGGGCGAGCTCATGAGCAGCCAGGGCGGCGCGGGGACGCCCGCGGCCATGAGTGTCCCCTGAACCACCACCGCGCCGAAGCCCAGGGCCAGCGCGACGGCCATCCAACCCGTTCGGCCGTAGACGCGGGCGTCGCGGGCGTGGCGGATCTCGCGCCCGGCCAGCGCCAGGGCGACCAGGCCGCCGACCAGCACGCCCCACGCCGCGAACATCGCCGCCAGACCGATCACGATGTCGCTGGGCCAGTTCGCCAGCACGATGAGCGGCCAGACGATGATCTGCACCGGCGCCTGCATGACGAAGAAGTCAGCGAAGGCGGCGAGCGCGGGGTGCACCGTCGGTGATGCCTGACTGAGGCGGGTCATCGGCCAGAGCACGATCATGCCCACCGCGACCACGACGAGCATGATGCGTGCCGCCGGCCCGTAGCTGCTGGCCGTGATCGCGGTGTACCTCGCGACCCACGTGAGGCTTCCCGCCACCGCGAGCAGCACGTAGAAAGTCCAGAAGAACGCGAAGACCCGGGGCTCGCCGCGCCGATGGGCCCACGGATCGGCCGCAGATGCGAGCGACATTGTCTCGGCGGGTTCCTCCTCGCCCGAGCCCGCGACGTCGCGCTCAAAGAGCAGATCAATCGCCGACGGTTCGTGGTCCGCGTCCGCGCGTTGATCGGGGCCGAGGTCGAGCTCGCTCCATGGAGCATCCGCCTGTTCAGGCCGGCGCTCGGGCGGCGTGGGTTCGGCCGGCCCGTTTGGCGGATGCTCGTTCACCGACGATTCTTGGCCGCGGCTTGCTTGCGGGAACCGGCGCGGGCGGAGGGTTTGCCGGACGAGGCGGGGTCGCGCTCGTCCGAGCGAGCGGCGAGAGTTGTGTCGGTGGTGTACACCCCGTCCTCGGAGCGCACGTCGATCTCTGGCCGTCCCGCGTC
Organism: uncultured Phycisphaeraceae bacterium; assembly: GCA_964630785.1. Lineage (GTDB taxonomy): Bacteria > Planctomycetota > Phycisphaerae > Phycisphaerales > UBA1924 > JADLCX01. The sequence continues at coordinate 26,519 of CAZVZG010000028.1, forward strand.
GAGCTGACCGAACTGCTGGAAGACGGCCGCGAGGCGTTGGCGCTTGGTCGTGCCGCGCGCCTGGCCGGGTTGGAACTCGCCGGGCGGGCCTCCCCACACGATGCGGCCGCCCGTGATCGTTTCAAGGATGAGCCGCTTGCTCGAAGCGAAACGCGAGACGTCCACACAGGCGATGTGATCGAAGCCCGGCATCGGGCGGAGGAACGCGAGCAGCGAGAGTCCGGCCTGCACCTCGCCGCCCGGCCAGGCCTCGCCTGCCGGGGGCTCGGCGGCACGAACGCCCGAGATGATCGGCATGCGGCTGCGCCCCTGCGGGTAAAGCACCGGCAGCACTTCGCCGCCCGAGGCGACCAGGCGGTCACCCGAGGTTGTGCGCACGGCCGCGGCCGGAACATGCCACACCCCCGACACGACGACCACGCCGTTCTCGTACCGCTTCAACCACGGGCCCTCAGCGAACCAGCCGGTGCCGGCCAGGGCCGATTGCGCGCGTTCAAGCGCCTGCCGATCGAACGGATTGCCGGAGAGCAGCTTCAGGGCGACCCGCTCAAGCTCGGCGCGCTGCTCGGCGTTCATCCACGTAGCGGGCTCGCCGGTGGCCGTGCGGCTGGTCGTCTTTCCGGCCAACGGCGGCCAATCGAACGCCACCCGCAGTTGTTCCTGCTTGAGCGTGGTCGCTCGGGCCACGAGCGGCCGATGAGCGACGACGACCGTGGCGATGACGGCGGCGGTCGTTGCGAAACTGATCGCGGCGCCGATCGCGCCCAGCACGCGCTTGCGGTCTGAAAGGAACGCGCGAAGCCTCGACGGCGACGCGGGCGTGCGGGCCTTGCTGCGCTTCTCGCTCTTTTCGGCCATGGTTCACCGTCCGTGGTGAGGTGTGGTTTTGGGGTGGAGGAATATCGGGTGAAGGTTAGCCATGCTGGTGGTCGCGGAGGGCCATCTCGACGAGCCGGGAGCAGAGCTCGGGCATGTCGATACCCACGTGCCGCGCCGCCTTGGGCACCAGCGAATGGTCCGTGAACCCGGGCAAGGTGTTGATCTCCAGGAACCACGCGCGTCCCTCGCCGTCGAGCATGAAGTCTGTCCGGGCCAGGTGGCGTACGCCCATCTCGCGGGCCAGGTCTTCGGTCTGACGCTTGATCATCTCGGCGACACCCGGCGGCAGTGGGGGGTCGAGCAGGTATTGAGTGTCGTTGCGCGTGTATTTGGCCTCGTAGTCGTAGAGCCCGTCGGCGGGGCGGATCTCGATGATCGGCAGCGCCCGCCCGTCGAGCAACCCGACGGTCAGCTCCCTCGACTTCGTCCCATTGGGGCCGGTGATGCACGGCTCGACCATGTAAGCACGGCGCTCGCCGTTCACGAAATCGTCGTCGATGCTGGTCCGGGCCCGCGCCCACTGCCGGGCATCGGCGCACACGAACAGGCCAACAGTCGAGCCCTCGTGAACGGGCTTGACGACCACCGGGAACGGCAGAGGGCAGGCCGTGTCGCGAGTATCGAGGATGTGGGCCTGGGGTGTGGGGATGCCCAGGCTGAGGGCGATGAACTTGGTGGCGATCTTGTCCATCGCTGCCCGTGCGGCACGCGAGGCGCTTCCTACGAACGGCCGCCCATCGCTTTCGAGCAGGTCCTGAAGCGGTCCGCCTTCGCCCCAACCGCCGTGCAGGGCGGGGAAGATCACCCCGCCGGGGAGCCGACCGAGTTCGTCGATGGTGAGGCGGTCGATCGTCCGGCGCTCGGCCCGGAACTTGCCCGATCGATCCAGCGCGTCGGCGATGCAGGTCGCGCTCTGGAGCGAGACCTCCCGCTCGGAATCGGGGCCGCCGCCCAGAACCAGGACGCTCGTTTGACTCATGCCTGCACCAGAACCTTCATTGCCACGGATGAACACGGATGGGCGCGGATTGAGCCGCGGATTACGCGGATGGACGCGGATTCAAGACAGGGACAGGCCGCAGATTTCGCAGATTGTCGCAGATGATATTTGATTGAAATTCGCTTTTCGGTGTTTCTACATTTCAATCCAAAACAAGTCTTTATAATTATTGTATTTGCCTCTATCTGCGTTCATCTGCGTAATCCGCGGCTGAATCCCGCCTTTGATCCGTGTCCATCCGTGTTCATCCGTGGCCGATCCCCCGTTTCCAGATCACCACCTCCGGCTCCAGCCCCACGCCGAAGCGTTCCAGCACCCGCAGGCGGGTCTGCTCCATCAGCCGGATCACGTCCCCGGCCGCGGCGCCACTACTCGGCTCGGTCACGACGAAGTTGGCGTGGCGCGGGCTGACGCTCGCGCCACCGACCCGCAGCCCCTTGCACCCGGCCCGGTCGATGAGCAGCCCCGCGCTGACACGCTCGCCCGCGGGCCCGATGTCGGGCAGGTCGTGCGGCAGGCTCGGGTTCTTCCACACGCACCCGGCGCTCCGCTCGGCCATCGGCTGGGAGCGCTTCTTGTATTCCATGACTTCCTTCAGCCGCGCCCGCAGGGCCGCCGGGTCTTCTTCGTGCAGCTCGAACTCGACCGAAGTGAGGATGAGCCCGTTCAGGCCCGAGTGCCGGTAACGGAAGTCGATCTCGTCGCGTTCGAGCGTGACCCCGGACCCGTCGCGGGCCAGGGCGTGCACCCGCGCCACGGCGTCGGCGATCTGCCCGAACGCGCCGCCGGCGTTCATGATCGCGGCCCCGCCGATCGTCGCGGGGATGCCGCCGAGGCCCTCGATCCCCGACAGGCCCACGCGCACCGTCTCCAGGATCAGTTTCGGGAGGTTCGCCCCGGCCATCGCGATCACCCGTCCGCTCGTCCGGTCGATCTCCCAGCCCGTAAACCCCGCGCCGGAGAGGACCACCACCAGGTCGTCCACGCCGGCGTCGTCCACCAGCAGGTTCGCCCCATCGCCCAAGATGCGAAGGCCCGGGTCGATCCGGACGCACGAGCGGAGCCCGGCCATGTCCACCGGGCGCGCCAGCCGGTCGGCACGCCCGCCGATGCCGAACCACGTCGGGATCGGTGCGTCGTGCTCGATCTGCGGCGCGGTTGAGTTCATCACACCGCCGTCCCCGCTGTGGTCCCTGGTCCCGCCCAACATCTCCGCCACCGGATTCATTCTTCGCCCCTGATCGGTTTCGCCCCGCACTACCGCGCCCCCAGATACCCCTTGGCGATCCCATCCACCGGGCCCGCGCCCATCACCACCACCAGATCGCCCGGACGACACGCTACCCCGAGCTGTTCGATGATCGCCTCGAAGGGGTACAGGTGCATCGCCTGCACGCCGCGTTGGCGAAGGCGATCCACCAGGTCCGCGGCCGTCACTTTCGTCTTTTCCTCGATCGAGTCACGAACAAAGTAGATGTGCGGCACGATCACCAGGTCGGCCGCTCCGAACGCCGTCGCGAACTCCTCCAGCAGGAACCGCGTCCGCGAGTGCTGGTGCGGCTGGAAGACGCAGATCAACCGCCCCCCCCGTTCCTGCGGTCGCTCAAACTCGCGGAGCGCGTTGAGGGTCGTCTGGACCTCGGTTGGATGGTGCCCGTAATCGTCGTAGACACGCACACCCATGCCCTTGCCGGGCAGTTGTTTCTCCCCCAGGAACTGCATTCGTCGCTCGATTCCGGCGAACCGAGACAACGACTCGGCGACCCGGTCGGGATCGGCGTCCGCGCTGATCGCCAAAGCCGCGGCCGTAGCGGCGTTCATCGCGTTGTGCTCGCCCGGAAGTGGGGTGATCCACGCCGCGATCAGACCGTGGCCCTTCCGGATCAGGCCCGTGCGGCGGGTGGTGGGGTCGTACTGCACGCTCCAATCGCAACTGGGGCTCCAGCCGATGGTCTGGACCTCGCACTCCAGCCCCGCGGTCACCTCGCGCCGGTGGCTGTCCTTGTCGGCGATGATCAGCAGGCCGCCCGCATCCGCCGGGGGCAGCAGGCGGGCGAACTCGTGGAAACTCCTGATGACCTCCTCCAGCGAGCCGTACACGTCAAGGTGGTCGGCCTCCACGGAGGTGATGCAGGCGATCCGCGGCCGGTAGTTGTGGAAACTCCGGTTGAACTCGCACGCCTCAACTACAAGCAGGCCGGGCTCGCCCTTGAGCCGCCCTGTGGGGATGGACGTCGAGCCCAGACGGAAGCCGCCGCCCATCTGCGGGCAGGTGGCGCCGACGATCACGTTGGGGTCGAGCCCCGCGTGCGCGAGCGCGAGGCCCAGCATGGCGGTGGTGGTGCTCTTTCCGTGTGTGCCGGCCACGCAGATTCCGGAGCACCCGATCATGCACCGACCGAGCGCCTCCGCGTAGTTCAAGTGGGGGATGCCGCGGCGTTCGGCCTCGAGCAGTTGGGGGTGGTCGTGGCGGATTGCCGCCGAAGCGATCACGAGGTCGCACGCTTCGGGAAGCCACGCCTTGCTCTGGTCGAGTCCGACGGCAATCCCGTCACGCGACAGTGCTTCGGTGTATCCCGAAGCGGAGGAATCCGAACCGGCCACAAGCCCGCCGCGGCTCTTGAGCATCCGTGCCAGGCCGGACATTCCGCAACCGCCGATCCCGATCAGGTACACGTGCTTCCCCTGAACCCGCAGGGCCCCGGAAGGGTCGGCATGGGCTGGGTTTCCGGTCGCGCGTTGCACCTGGGAGGGTACCGCGGCGGCCTTTTGCGGGAGCGTGCTGGTGCGGGCGGCCGAAAAGACGGGCGCCGCGTCGGGGAAAGCTGGGCGCGAAACCGCACCCGCGACAAACTTTTCTGGGGCCGTGGGCATCGTCTCCTTCAATCGGGCAACGGCGATGGCCCGCGTGAGCGAACCGGGCTCGGCGTGGATGCCGGAACGAAGAGGCCCAGCGGCCCTTGATCCCCCGGTCCGGTCGCCCCAAGATCACACCCCATGAACCTTCCCTACAAACTGGCCTGCCTGTGCGACCTCCGCGACCGCCGGGGGCGAATCCTGATGCTCCGGCGGTTCCGCGAACCCAACAAGGGCCTGTGCTCGCCCATCGGCGGCAAACTCGACATGCTCAGCGGCGAGTCGCCGGCGCAATGCGCCCGGCGCGAGATCATGGAGGAGGCGGGCATCGACGTGCCGATCGACCGGCTGCACCTGGGCGGACTCATCAGCGAGCGGGCGTACGAGGGCAAGGGCCACTGGCTGTTGTTTTATTACCGGGTGCTCGGCCCGGTCGAGGTGACCCGCACCGAGATCAACGAGGGCGCGCTGGAATGGTTCGACCCGTCAGCGATCGACGCCCTGCCCCTGCCCGAGACCGACCGGCGGATCATCTGGCCGATGATCCGCAAGGGGGAGCGGTGCTACGACCCGTCGCGCCCGGACAGCCGGCCCGGCTTCTTCGCTCTGCACATCGACTGCACGGAGTCCGGCCAGATCGCATGGAGCGTGGAGCAGGAGGAGTTTTAGAGTGGGGCCGCGGCGCCGCAGGCGCCGGATGAGCGAGAAGTTCGGCGATCAAGCCGGCGACCGCCCGCCCTCCCCCAGGCCCCCTCCCTCTGAGAGGGGGTGGCCCAGCCGCTCCATCACCGCGCAGCGCTCCGTGCGGAGCGTGCCCGGCTGGGCCATCTCGCGGAACCGGCTGGGGCGCATCCTGAACTCGCGGTTGAACGCGTCGGAGAAGTGCGACTCGCTCGAATAGCCGACGGCCAGGGCGATGCTCGCCAGGCGCTGCTGGCTCTCGCCCAGCATCTCCAGCGCGGCCCGAAGGCGAAGCCGGTCGAGGTAGCGGTGGATCGTTGTTCCGGTAATACGCCGGAAGATGCGGCAAAGGTGGAACGGCGACACGCCCACGCCGTCGGAGAGCGCGCTGAGTGACATCCCGGCCCGCATGTTGAGCGCGAGCAGCGTCTTGACATCGTTGACGACGGCGCGGTGCCTCGCGTCGAGCGACTGGCGGTCCTTCTCTCCCGCCGCCGCCGGAGCGAAAACGGCCTCCACCACGGCCTGAGCGATCCGCAATCCCTGCTGCTCGGCGGCGAGCGTGCTGAGGCACGCGCCGGTGCGGGCCAGCAGGTGGCCCACCCGCTGCATCAAGTAGACTTCCGAGGGCGCCTGGGCGATATTGGCCAGGAACGGCGCGCCGGGGCGTTCGTGCACGGTCGGATCGAAGCGGGAGATCATGCCGGCGAGCACGTCGGGCCGGACCTCAAGCCAGTCGGTCTGCGATCCGCGCTCGTCGATCTTGAACCGCCGGTACGACACGCCGGGGTTGAAGAGCACGACGCTGTTCTGGTCGGCCACCTCCGGGTCGCGACCCTCGAAGCGGAAGCCGATGGGAGCGCGCGGGAAGGCGATGCTCGGCCACGCGACCTCGGCGCAGGTGTCCTCGCGGAAGTTGGGGTGCGTGGGGGCGCACCGGAACTCCCCGATGATCACCGACGGCGTGTGCAGGAGCACGACCGAGGGCGGTGCGGAGGCGCTGGCGTGGATCGCGCTGTTCAGGCTGATCATGACTACCCCGGGTTGTCGTGAGCCCGTCCCCCGGGAGTCGTCGCTCCGGGTCGCATCGGAAGCCCCAGTCGTCACGCTGCCTCAAGGGGCCGTCCGGGCACTGTCGGGTCTGCTCGCACGGCGCCGGCCGCGCGTCCACTCCGCGATCTTCCGTTCGCACGGTTGAAGTGGCGGGGTCCGGCGATGTTGCACGCCGGGACCAAAAAGCAAGTTTTTGGATACACGCCGCCGTGGCGCCGGGCCTGTTCCGCCCGTGGTCCGCCCCCCGGAACCCCGCCCTGATCGTCCAGAATAGTACGATTCGCACTATGCGGCCGGGGCAGTCTTGCCCCTCGCGCCTCCGGCCGCCGTTGCCGGTCCGCACACAGATGCCCGGTGCCGGGCGTTCCGTCCGGCTTTTCTTGGAGAATCTCGATCGATCTTTCTGATTGCTCGTGCCGGGCGTCTCGCCCGGCGATCGGCCCGCAACGACGTGGCGCGCTCCGCGGCCACGCCCCCGCGGACTTTCCTCTTCCCGCCTGTTTCAACCCCGCTCATGGCACGATTTCGACATCCAGTGTCACGATGTGTGCGCCGGGCGCGATCTTGGCTGCTTCGGGCACGAACGCGTCCACCTTCTCCGGAGAATCCACGATCTCGACCACAATCGGGACGTGCTCGGCGACTTGGAACACCTTGGTGCTGTGAATGTGACGCTTGTGTCCGAAACCCGAGATGCCGCGGATCGCTGTGGCGCCCGCGAGTCCCGCGTCCCTCGCGGCCATCACGAGCCGTTCGTACGCGGGAAGGCCTTTGTGCGTCTGGCTCTCGTCCACGAAGACCCGCATCATCCGTCCGCGCTCGGCCATGTTCATGCTCCCGACGCCGCACGGGTCGTCAACGCCATGCCCAGCAGCAGGGCGCCGATCCCGAGCAGGTTGTTGGCCAGGATGTTCGCCGCGGCCGCGACCCACTGCGAGTCTCGCAGCATCTGACCGGTCTCGAACGCGAACGTGGAGAACGTCGTGAACGCGCCCATGAATCCCGTGAGCAGCAGCAGGCGCATCTGGGGCGAGAGCCGCCCTTGCTCGGCCAGCGGCCAGAGCAGGCCGAAGAGGAACGAACCGACAACATTGACCGTGAGCGTCGCCAGCGGGAGGTTCTCCCAGGGCAGGCGCTGCGCGAGCAGATTCGTGCCGTACCGGGCCAACGTGCCGAGCGCGCCAAACACCGCGACGAGGACCACGTGTAAGAACACGCCGTGTTGCTCCCGCCGGCGGCGCCGCTTGGGTGCGAGCGTCCACGATGGACGCTTCGCGCCGCAACCGACCGCGCCGCTGATCATCATACGGACCCGACCGCTTCTACAATGTACGTGCCGATGGCTCCAGTTCGGATCGATCTCCGGCCGTTCTTGTCCGCTCGCGGCGGCGTGTGGCGGCGTGTGCTGGCGTTGATCGCGGCTCTGGTCACGCTCTTGGGGCTGGCAATCGAGCCGCCTCCTGTTTCGGCCCAGACACCCGCCCCTTCAACCGCCGCCCAGCCGGGCGCGCCGGCCGGGGTGACGCGAGCGCCCGTGGCGGTGCCCGCCGGGCGTGCCGCGCAGAACGTGGCCGTGATCACCATCCACGGTCCGATCGACAAGTGGACGGCCTTCGGCGTGGAGGAGCGGATCAAGCGTGCGGTGGCGGACGGCGCCGACGCGCTGGTCTTCGATATCAACACCCCCGGCGGCGAGATGAAGGCCTGCCTGGACATCTGCACGGCGATCAAGTCGTGCCCGATCTCGAACACGGTGGCGTGGATCAACCCCGAGGCGTACTCGGCGGGCTCGATCATCGCGATTTCGTGCCGCGAGATTGTCGTCAACGACCCCTGCTCGTTCGGTGATGCACTCCCGATCGCGGTCGATCCGATGTTCGGACTGCAGGAACTGCCCGAGGCCGAGCGCGAGAAACTGCTGGGCCCGCTTCTCGCCGAGGTCGTCGATTCGGCACGGCGGAACGGGTACGACGAGATGCTCGTGCAGGGTCTGGTCCGGCGCGGCGTGGAGCTCTGGTTGGTGGAGAACACCAAGACCGGCCGGCGGCTGTTCGTCACCGAGGACCAGTTCCGGCGGGCGGTCGGCCACGAGCCCACCCGTGGCACGCCGGGCGTGCCTTCGGTCACGGGGCAAGCCGGCGGGGGCGGGGATGCGGCGCCGGCCACGCCGATCCCGCCGGGTTCCGTGGGCACGTCGCCCGTGAGCGAGTCGCAGAACGCGTATCAGCCGGCTGCGCCGCGGACCTCGCGAGACCTCGCGCGCGAGGTGGACGCCGCGTTGGAGGTCAAGGGCTCGCACACACAGCGGCCCGACCTTCGCGCGCCGGACCAGGCGGGGCAGTACCGTGAGGTCGAGTACGTCAGCGACGGCCACGGCCTCATCCTGCTCAAAGCCGACAAGATGATGGCGTACGGCGTGGCCTCGGCGGTGGTGCACAACGACGCCGAACTCCGGGCATTCTTCGGCGCGCCGTCGATGGCGCGGATCAACCCCTCGTGGTCGGTCGGGCTGGTGCGGTTCCTGACGCACCCGATCTGTCGCGGAGTGTTGCTGGTGGTCTTCCTGCTGGCGTTGTTCATCGAGATGACGCACCCGGGCGTGATCCTGCCGGGCGCGATCGCCGCGACGTGTCTGGTCGCGCTGGTGCTGCCGCCGGTGCTCGTGGACCTTGCCACGTGGTGGGCGGTGGCCGCGATCGTGCTGGGCATCCTGAGCCTGGCGGTGGAACTGTTCCTGATCCCCGGGTTCGGCGTGTTCGGCGTGCTGGGGATCGTGCTGCTCTTCGGCGGGCTGCTGGGCATTTTCGTGGGCGGGCCGTCGGGTCTGTTCCCGAGCACCGTTCGCGGACGGAACGACCTGGCGTTCGGCGCGGCCACCATGCTGATCTCCACGGTGACTGCGCTGATCTTGATGTACTTCGTGGCCAAGCATCTGCCGACGCTGCCCGTGGTCGGCCGCCTCGTGCTGGAGGCGCGGCACGGGCAGGCCTCAGATGAAGAGGGGCTGTTGGCCGCGATGGGCGATCCGGAGGCGATCATCGCCGTCGGTACGGTGGGGCGGACGCTCACCCCGCTGCGCCCGGCGGGCCGGGCCCAGTTCGGCGATCGGATCGTGGACGTGGTGACGGACATGGGGTTCATCGACAGCGGCGAGGCGGTGCGGGTTGCGTCGGCGGACCGGTTCCGCGTGGTGGTCGAGCGCAAGTCCTGAGTCCCCGTCGCGAGCGGCACCATACCATCCCCTGATTCGCACGGGAGATCGCCGCGTGAGCGAAGCGTTGCTGTATTGGGGTCTGGGGCTGCTGGCGATTTCGATCCTGCTGATCGTGCTTGAGGTGTTCGTCCCCTCGGCCGGCGTGATCTCGCTGGTCTCGGTCACGCTCGCTATCGTCGGGATCGTCTGCCTCTTTCGGTACGACTGGAGGTGGGGGACGATCGGCCTGCTGGGCGTGCTGATCCTCGGGCCCACCGTGTTTTTCTTCGGTTTGCAGCTCTTGCCCTCGACCTCGATCGGGCGCCGGCTCATCGGCGAGCAGCCGACGGACCAACCGCCGGGCCCCGATCCGTTCGCCGCGATGGTCAACGCGGAAGGCGAGGCGCTGACCGACCTGCGTCCGGGCGGGTTCGTCCGGATCGAGGACGCGTCGGGCAACCCGACACCGGATGGGCACCGCGTGCAGGCCATCTCCGAGGTCGCGTTCATCGCGGCGGGGACGCGCGTGCGGGTGACCGGCGCCGACGGCCTGGCCGTGCGAGTGCGGCCGGTCGATCTCGCGTGAAGGCCCACGCCTCACCGTGACGCCGATATCGCTCGTCCGTCGGCTTCGGATTTCACCACTGAGGACACCGGGAGCACAGAGTATGAGTCCGCGCCCGTAGCCTGTCCGCCGCCCTCAGTGGTCTCGGTGTTCTCAGTGGTGGAATCGATGCGTCGGTCGATGGCCCGAGCCGGACAGGCCCGGCCCCGCAATCCGTCTGTTCCGCTATACTCGCCGCGAGTTCAACTCGGAGGTACGCCATGCCGACCGGTGGATGGATTGTCGTCGGGGTTGTCGCCGCGATCGTCGCGCTGGTGATCCTGGCGCTGGTGCTGAGTTTCGCCAGTCTCTACTTCCAGGCCCTCTTCAGCGGGGCCAAGGTCGGCGTGACCGACCTGATCGGCATGAAGCTGCGGAAGGTGGACCCGCGCATCGTCGTCATCAGCCGCATCCGGGCCGTCAAAGCGGGACTGGAGATCCCCACGAGCAAGATCGAGTCGCACTACCTCGCCGGCGGGCGCGTGGGCACGGTGATCAGCGCGATCATCGCCGCCCGCGGCGCCAAGATCAACCTGCCCTGGGAGACGGCGACCGCCATCGACCTGGCCGGGCGCGACATCCTCGACGCCGTGCAGACCTCGGTGAACCCCAAGGTCATCGATTGCCCGAGCGGCTCCAGTCCTCGCCCGACCGTCGACGGCATGGCCAGGAACGGCATCCAGCTCAGGGTCAAGGCCCGCGTGACCGTGCGCACCAACATCGCCCAGCTCGTCGGCGGCGCCACCGAGGAGACCGTCATCGCCCGCGTGAGCCAGGGCATCGTCTCCACCATCGGCGCGGCCGCGGACCACGCGCAGGTGCTGGAGAACCCGGACGAGATCACCAAGACCGTCATGAAGCAGGGCCTGGACGCGGGCACCGCGTTCGAGATCCTCTCCATCGACATCGCCGAGGTCGACGTCGGCGAGAACATCGGCGCCAAGCTCCAGACCGACCAGGCCGAGGCCGACAAAAAGCGGGCCCAGGCCGCGGCCGAGACCCGGCGCGCGCTGGCGATGGCTCTCGAACAGGAGATGAAGGCCAAGGTGCAGGAGAACCGCGCACTGGTGGTGCTGGCCGAGGCGGAGGTGCCCCGGGCGATGGCCGACGCGTTCCGCAAGGGGAACCTGGGCATCATGGACTATTACAAGATGCGGAACATCCAGGCCGACACCTCGATGCGGGGCGCGATCGCCGGAACCGAACCGGGCAGCCAGCCCGCGTAGCGGTGTTTGTGGCCAACGCGTTGCGGGGTCCCGCAGCCGATCGCGGCCGCCTCACCGATGGCCAATCAAGTCATGGTTTCGGTTCGAGTTCCGCGGCGCGGGCGGCTTCGTTCAGGAGCGACGTCAACCGGCGAACGCGGTAGACCTCGCTGGTCATCATGCCCTCTCGAGTGGCGGCCTGTGCAGCGATTGGGGGGGAGGGGGGGGCGGGGGGGACGGGGGCGGGCGGCATCGCGACCGACACGGCGGCCTGCGGGCCCGGGCCCGCTCGGCGCACGCCGCGATCGACGCTGTGATCAGCAATCATGCTCGCGACGGTGCTTGCCCCGTGCCACGACGACGGGCCGGTCGGCGCCGGCGCGGCGGGCGTGAGCCCCCCGTCCATCGGGCCGATGTGAAACCGCGTGTCGGCGGGCACGATGACCTTCACGCCGTCTTCGGTGGACTGGTACTCCGAGCGCGGGAATACCGCCGTGAGTGCACCCGAGCGTCGGGCGAAGCGGGGCGCTCCCGTCGGGCGGCCCACCGCCCCGAGCAGCGGCGGCGCGGGATCGATCTGGTACACCTGATCGAACCCCAGCGGGAGTCGGAGGTCCATCTGCAACCGCCGGAAGCTCAGCGAGAACGGGCTCATGTCCGGGCGGCCCGCATCCACGGGCGTGAGGCCCTTGATTTGTCCGGCGGGAAGGGGATGGGCATTGTCGCCGGCCGTGCCCGCTCCCTGTCCCCACGCGGGCGAGATCGCGCAGGTTATCGCCGGAAGCGCGATCGCCCAGGCAAGGGTGCGGAGCTTCGGGATTGGATGGGCGGCGTGCATGGGCTACTCATCGGCCATCCGGGCCCGGGCCGTTCGTCCGTGGCCGGAGCGTCGGCCGCCAGCCTAGTAAAGCAGGATGGTCACCATCACCGTGATCGTCGCGTTGGGGTCGTCCTCCGGAAGCGACTTGAGCCGCTCTCCCTTGGCCCGCCAACCGTACACCGCCGCCAGCACGGGCCCATCGACGCCGCTCTCGCCGCTCGATTTGACGATCTTCGCCACCGACACGCGTCCGAGCCGATCGAAGTTTACTTCCACCACAGGGTTGGTCGGCAGGGCGAGCACGCGCGTGACCAACGAGAACGGGTTGCGGCGCGGGCGCTTGGTGATGATCTCCAGCCCCTGTCCCGCGGCCGGATGGCCCAGGACGACATCGATCGGCTTTTCCTTGCTCGAAGGGTCCGCTTCCTTCTCGCTCCGCTCGCCGATCATCTCGCCCAGGAGTGGGTCGGTGTTCGACTCCGCGCCGGGCCGCTTGGGGGGTGGGGGAGTGGTCGGAGTGGGGGGTGCTGTGGAAGGGGGGGAAGGGGTGGGCTGAGAGGTGGGAACGGTGGGGGTCGGGTGAACGGGGGGAGTGGGCGGATTCGGTGCACCGGGTGGCATCGTGTTCGGTGACGGGTGCTCGGCCGCGTCGGGAGCGGGCTTCGCCTTCAAGTCGGGGCCGCTCGACGGTTTGCTGACATCGGTTCCTTTGGTCTTGGCCGGCTGCGCCGGCTGAGGCACCGGGGGAGGTGCCGGGGGGCCGATCATCGGGCCATCGGCCTGCGATGGATCGGTCGGGTGCGCATCGCCGCTGGGGACTTCGGGCAACTCATGCTGATCCGTGTCGCTGTCGCCACGGGGCGGGGAGGGGAGAGACGGGGGAGCAGGGGTGAGGATGGGGCCGGGCGTCGCGTCGGGCCGCGGCGGGATTGGATCGACGTTCGCTTCCGGTGCGCGTTCGGGTTGAGCAGGTTGGTGAGGAAGGGGCGGGCCTTGCTCGAACTGGGGTGTTGGCGGCTCGTCCAACGAGGGCGCCGGCGACACCGGCTTCTCGATCGGTTGGGCCGCGGGGGTTGGGAAGGGCGGGCTCGGCGGCGTGGGCGCTCCGGGAGGCGGTGAACCCGCGTCGGGGTCCAGAGCGGGCTGATCCACACCCCCTGCCGGCGCGGCGTGCGGCGTGGGCTCCTTGAACCCGATCACGTTGTCGGTTCGCTGGTCGGAATCCTCGATGCCCAGCCTGAGCCGATCCGGCTCGGGCAATGGCGGGGGCGGCACGACGGCCGGTTTTACGGTCGGCCTTGTTTCGGCTGGCGGGGGCGCGGGGGGAGTGAGGGGGGGAGGCGGCGGGGGAGGCTCGGCCCAGTCGATCTTCATCGCCGGCTGGTTGTTCGGACGGTTCCACGCGAGCACTCGGTCGCGCATTGGACCGCCGCCCTCGACCGAAAGCCGTGTGGCCGCAATCCCGCCAAGCGTGTGGACGAACACGCTGAGCAGCACGGCAAGGCGCAGCGTCCACGTACGGGCCGCAGCAGGGTGGTGGGAGACGACCCCCGACATACCCGAAACCGTATGCGGGTGGGCCGTTCTCCCGATGTTCGGGTGACGCCGGTGTCCGTTTTCAAGGATGGATAGCGTTCCTTCGGACGTGATCGCGTGATTCACCCGCTGGAGAAGCCCCGGATGGTCTTCGCTCCCGTTGCCGTGCTTCTGGTTGCCTCCGCGATCGGTTGGGCCGCGGCCACTCCGCAGGCACAACCGACTGGCGCGGAAACCGCCTCGCGCCCCGCTTCAGCGTCCCCGGTCACGCTGTTTCTGGGCGACCCCGCGCCGCGCCTGACCGTGTCGAGTTGGGTCAAGGGCGGGCCCATCGGTCCGTTCGAGCCCGGGAAGGTGTACGTCGTCGAGTTCTGGGCGAGTTGGTGCGCCCCGTGCGTGCAGGCGATCCCGAAGCTCACGGAGTTACAGACGGCGTACCGAGACCGCGGGCTGAGCGTGGTCGCGATCGCCAGCCAGGAGACGGCCGCGGAGGATCTCACGCGGTTGCTGGGTGCGCAGGGCGATCGGATCGGCTACTCCGTTGGGCTTGACGATGAGGGTCGAACTTACGGAGCGTGGATGATCTCCTCGGGGCAGCGGAGCATCCCGACCGCGTTCGTCGTCGATCGGCAGTCGCGCGTGGTGTGGGTCGGCCACCCGCTTGACGGCCTGGACGTCGCGGTGGCGCGAGTGATCGACGGCAAGTACGACCTCGACGCGGCCAAGGCCGCCTTCCGACGCCGGGCCGATCTGATGGTCAAGGCCCAGCCGATCATCGACCGCTACCGCGCCGCGGCCGACAAGGACGACCATGCCGCGGCGATCGCGGCCGCGACCGAGCTCCTGGCCCTCGATCCGCGCGAGTTTGCCCCGTATGCGGTGATGAAGTTTCAGGAGATGGCCGTGGGGATGAAAGACTACGCGGGGGCGTACGCGTACGCCGACCAGGCCATCGCGGGGCAACTCCGGGACGATCCCGTGTCGCTGGCGATGCTCGCCTCGACGATCTGCGACGATCCGCGCATGGAGCGCCGCGACTTCGGCGTCGCGCGGCGGGCCGCGGCCCGCGCCAACGAACTGACCGACGGGCGCCGGCCGAGCGTGCTGGCCGCACTCGCCCGCATCGCGGCCGAGAGCGGTGACTTCACCGGCGCGATCCAGTTTCAGACCAAGGCGATCACGCTCACGGAAGATGCGTCGGCCCGCGCGGAGTTGCAGAAGCGGCTAGAAGACTACCGCTCAAGGGCGCTGCAGAAATAGGCCGGATTCGGTCACCGGCTCGGGCGTGCGTACGACATACCGCCCCATTCCGTCGGGCGGCCCCGTTCGAGGTCCCGCGCCGTCTCTTGCAGGATACCGCCGACGAGCCACCAGCCGACCGGGGCGGCGGCGATCGCCCACATCGGGCAGCGCCCCATCCGGTGCGCGATGGCGCCCACGCCGAGATAGGCAATCGTTCCAACAGCGCCGAGCACCGCCGCTGCGGCCACGATCGGCTCGTGCGTCGCCGGCCACTGCCAAAGGCCCAGGCACAAGGCGAGCACGCCGACCATCGGCGCGACCGAGCCGATCAGGCGCACACGCCGCGACAGGCGGCGCAGGCGCGCGGGCTTGCGGTTGGCCGATTCGCAGAAAATCCGACGCCAGCCGCGCCGAAACGCGGCGTAGGACTCGTACATCCGGCAACGGAGTTGGTCGTCGGCGAGCAGGAGGGCGGCGGGCACGTCGTGCCACTCGCAGCGCCGGGCCATCTCGACGTCCTCGAGGATCGCGCCACGAAGGGCCTCGTGCCCGCCGATCCGGTCGTACGCGCCGCGTTCGATCAGGATGTATTGGCCGTTGGCGAACGCCCGCCGGTCGGTCGTGGCGTTGGCGCGAACGATGGGGTACTGCCGGAGCAGTTCCATCGTCGCGGCGGGCTGCAGGAGCCACTCGAACCACCGGTCGTGGGTGAGCGTGCTCAGGAGGCTGAGCATCCCGACGCGGCGATCACGCATGAGCGCCACAGTCGCCCGAACGACGCCCGGTGACAGCGAAGTGTCCGCGTCGAGGAACAGCAGCAGGTCGGCGTCGCGAGCGGCCGCGGCGTGCGTGACCCCGTGGTGCAGCGCGTGCGGCTTTCCGGCCCAGCCCTCGGGGCAGCCGTTGATCTCGATGACCTCCAGCGAGCGGCCCGCGGCCAGATCGGTCGGAAGCCGCGCGATACCTTCACACCACGACGATTCCAGAACCCCTCGCGTGCGATCGGTGCAGCGGTCGAGGACGAACACGGCGTCCATCGCGGGGTAATCCTGCGCGGCCAGCGTGCGGGCGGCGTCGGCGATGCTCAGTTCTTCGTTGTGGGCGGGCACGAACACGCAGACCCTTGGCGCAACGCCGCCCTCGGGCGCGAAGGGCAACCTCAGCCCCGCGCGGGCGGTCGGGATCAGGCGCATCGTGCGGAAGATGTGGAACCCGACGGTGAACCAGTACACCGCCGTGCCCAGCGCAAAGAGGCAGAGCACGATCCAGCCGAGCAACAGCCACAGCGGCATCAGGCCGGCCCCCGGGTTGCGGCGGCGGCGCACGCGCTCTTGTTCGCTACACTCTGGACATGCATGGCTCAGAGGATACCGGCTCCGCGCCGGCACCAGAGGAGCACGGCGCGGACTCCGCCGGACGCCTGGGCGAGCCGGACGAATGCGCCGAGAGCCCCGCCGACGGCGGCGGGGATGCCGAGCGTGAGCCTCCGTTGCGGGTCTACACGCGGGCCGAGTGCGGGGAGGTCGATCGGCGGTGCACCGAGGACTACGGCATCCCGTCGATCCTGCTCATGGAGAACGCGGCGCTGGGCATCGCCACTGTTCTGCGCAACCTGCTGGATGATTCGGGGCGTCGGGGAGATGGGGGGGGTGTGTTGGTGTTCGCGGGCCCGGGCAAGAACGGGGGTGACGGGTTCGCCGCGGCGCGACATCTGGCCAACGGCGGAATCCCCGTCGCGGTGGTGCTTGCTGTCGCGCCTGATCGGTACAAGGGCGATGCGCTCACCAACCTGACGATCGTCGAGCGGATGGGGCTGCCGATCTTCAGCGCGGCCGGGGGGGAGGGGGGTGAGCCCGTCGCGCGGGCGGTCGATAACGCGCTGGCCCGTCTCGCATCTCCGCCGGCCCTCGTGCTCGACGCCGTTCTCGGAACCGGCGCCGACCGGCCGGCGACGGGCGTGGTGGCGGAAATGATCGAGCGGATGAACGCGTTTGGAGAGGCCGGCGTGACGGTCGTCGCGGTGGACGTGCCTTCGGGGCTTGATCCGGATCGGGGATCACCGCTGGCGGGTCCTGACGGTCGCCCGGGACCGGCGGTCCGCGCCGACGTCACGGTCGCGCTGCTCGGGGTCAAGCCCGGTTACCTGACCCTTGCCGCGCAGGAGTTTGTGGGCGATTGTTTGGTGGCGGAGATCGGCGCTCCCCGGGACCTGATCGAGCGGCTCGGGCAGCCGCTGCACGATCAGGACGAGCCCGGCGAGGGCCGTCCGCATCGGCGCGAGCGGGGTGATCGTGATGCACCCGACCCCGATCGGCCGATCGATGAGGCCGGCGGTGGGGGAGCGGGCCAGGCCCGTGCGGGCGGACGGGGGCGTCACCGCGCGGGGCGACGGCGGCCGGGCTAACAATGCGGCGCGGGCTCGCCCGCGTCCGCGCCCGGTGCGAAATGCCCGGCGGTGCGCGGGCGCGTGGGTTCGGCGACTGGAGATCGTGTCATGGCCGTACGCATGGAGCTCGCTCGGATCCTCATCCGCGAACTCAACGACTACCAGATCATCGAGCTGCGCGAGGTCGCGCCCACGCATGATTCGGAGGACGGCGAGCCCGCCCACGGCGGTGGTGGGGGAGGAGCCGGTGGTGGAGGTGGAGGGGGTGGGGGCAAGTCCTCCAACGGGGTGACCTATTCGCAGGTCGAGAACGGGCGGGCCTTCCCGATCGTGATCGGTCTACCCGAGGCCCAGGCTATCGAGCGTCGGCTCAAGGGCATCCCGATCAAGCGCCCGCAGACGCACGACCTGCTCATGAGCGTCATCGATTCACTGGGCGGCAAGCTCGAGTCGATCCACATCAGCGACCTGCGCGAGCACACCTTCTTCGCGATCCTCAACGTGCGCGACTCGCACGGCAAGCTCATCAAGATCGACTCGCGCCCGAGCGACGCGATCGCCCTGGGGATCGCCAGCAACGTGCCGATCTACGTCGAGGAAAAAGTCCTCGACGCGGCCGAAGGCGATGAATGAGCCCCGGTCCCTTTACTGCATCACTCCGGCCCGCCGCCCAGTTCTTCACCGCCCCCGTCCCCGGTATAGGCGGGCGGATCAAAGCGCGGCCCGAAGACTTCCTGGTTGAGGAGGTCCCCGCCTACGAGCCCTGCGGCGACGGCGAGCACATCTACCTCTTTGTCGAGAAGCGCAACCGCTCGACCATGCACGTGGCGAGACTGCTTGCCGAGCATTTCGGCGTGCGCCGCGACGCGGTCGGCTTCGCCGGGCTCAAGGACAAGGCCGCCGTCACGCGCCAGCTCTTCAGCGTTCACACGCCGGGGAAGAAGCCCTCGGACTTCCCATCCTTCGAGCACGATGGCGTCACCATCCACTGGGTCGATCGACACACCAACAAGCTCCGACGCGGCCACCTGGCCGGCAACCGGTTCATCATCCGGGTGCGCGAGGTCGAGCCGTCGAAAGTTATCCACGCGCACCGCGCGCTGGCGATGCTCGCCAAGAGCGGCGTGCCCAACCGGATCGGCGAGCAGCGGTTCGGTCACCTGGCCAACAACCACCTCGTCGGGCGCGCGCTGTTGCTTCACGATGCGCCCGCGCTGCTCGACGCCCTCCTGGGCCCCAGCGTCGCGCACCCCGGAGCCCAGGCCGATGGCCGCCGCCTGTACGCCGAAGGTCGATTCGCTGAGGCGCTCGCGGCGTTCCCGCCCTCGCTGCACACCGAGCGACGCGTGCTCGCCGCGCTGGCCCGCGGCGAAAAGCCCAAGCGCGCAATGTTCGCCATCGAGCGGATGGAGCAGTCGTTTTACCTTACCTCGCTCCAATCAGCGATCTTCAACGACGTGCTCGACCGCCGCATCGAGGAGGGCACATTAGCCAAGCTGCTTGCGGGCGACCTGGCCTTCAAGCACGACAGCGGCGCGGTCTTCCCGATCGGCGAAACCGAGCTGGCCGACCCGGGGATCGCCCAACGCCTCGCGGCCATCCAGATCTCGCCTTCGGGGCCGATGTGGGGCGCGAGGATGACGCGCGCCGGTGGGGGGGTGCTCCGGATCGAGACCTGGGCGCTAGAGCGTGCCGGGTTGACCATCGCCGATCTGGAAAACCACGCCGCGAGAGCCCGTGACCCGCTGCCGGGCGAGCGTCGCCCGCTGCGGGTGCCGATCACGCAGACCGATGTCGAGGGCGGCATGGACGAGCACGGGGCGTACATCAAGTGCGTGTTCGAGCTCCCCCGGGGCAGTTTCGCGACCACGGTCATGCGCGAGGTGATGAAGCCCTCCGAGACATCCGCGCCCGCTCTGAGTTCAGAGGGCGAAGAAGCCGCATCGGAGGAGGACGGCCCTTGACCACCCCTCGCTCTCATCCTGCGCCGCGCATGATCGTCTTCGATCTCGGCGGGGTACTCATCCGCATCTGCCGTTCGTGGGCCGAGGCGTGTGCCGCGGCCGGGCTGCCGGTTCGCGGCGAGACCGCGTCTGTTGGTGTCTCGGGCCGCCGGCACGAGCTCGCCGATCGGCACGGCGTGGGCGCCATCGCCAGCGGCGATTTCTTCGCCGCGGTGTCCGAAGCGATGGAAGGCCTTTACTCGGCCAACGAGGTGCGGGCCGTTCACGACGCGTGGCTGATCGACGAATACCCGGGCGTGCGGGGCCTGATCGCCGACATCCACCGCGCGGGGCTCACCACCGGGGTGCTGAGCAACACCAACCCCGCGCACTGGGCGCGGCTGATCTCGGCCGCGCACGGGGGTGGGGGGGGTATGGGTGAGTTCGTCGCCCCGGGCATGGTCCACCACGCGCACGCATCGCACATCATGGGCCTGCTCAAGCCCGACGGGGCGATCTACCGCGAGTTCGAGCGACTCACCGGGGCCACGCCGACCGACCTGCTCTTCTTCGATGACCTGGAGGAGAACGTCGCCGCCGCACGGGCCCGGGGCTGGCAGGCGGAAGTGGTCGATCACACGGGCGACACGGCCGCGCAGATGCGGGCCGCGCTGCGGGCGAGAAATGTCCCCGTGTGACCGATCGACGCCGCGCGAGGGGTCGGGCGCAGAACCGGCGTCACCACAGCAAACGCCATGACGGCATAGAGTCCCCGCGTGCGGCGGTTGATCTTCATGCTCAGCCTGGCGCTGGCGGTCGCGTTCGCGGCCCTGGCGGTCTATTCCCGCACGCGGGTGTGCATGGTGCTGCGCGGGCAGACGGCGGCGGTGCGGCAACCGTCCGTCGCCGTCGGCACGCTCGGGGCGTGGTCGATCGACGTGGTCACCCGATCGGCCGCCGCCGAGGGCGGCGTGCTCGTGCTGCGTCGGTCGCTCTATCAGTCGCTCCAGGACCACGAGCCCACCGCCGACGAGGTCGCGGCGTTCGCGAAAGACGACGGGTGGCACTTCGTGGCGTCCTCTCTCGTGAGCAAACCGTCGGACCCATCGGGCAAGCGGTATTTCAAGTCCATCGGCGACTGGCGGTTCGCCGGAGCGGGTGTGTACGAGTCAGCGGGCGGCGCGACCACGCACAAGACGATCGAAGCGCCACTCTGGTTGTTGGCGGCGATCTCCGCTGTTCCCATGGCCCTCATCGCGCTGCGATGGCGGAAACGAAGGCGACGGATCAGGCACGGCCTGTGCCCGCACTGCGGCTACGACGTGAGCAAGGCGATGCTGGTGTGCCCGGAATGCGGGAAGGACTTGGTGCGAAGGTAGCTGACGTTCGGGCCGATGACGCGGGGAAGCGCACGAGGGTGGGTGATCCCGTTGCGGCGACCGGGGGTCGGCCGTTCCGCTCTCTCCAGCGCGGGTATGCTCCCGGGCTTCCACCGAGTGGATCGGCGGAGCATTGGGAGTGCTTAGCCATGCCCTCACCCGTGAAAGTGCTCGCGTTCGCCGGGAGCCTTCGGAAGGATTCCTACAACAAGAAGCTCGTCAAGCTCGCGGCCGCGAGCGCGCGGAGTGCGGGGGCGGAGGTCTCATGCGTGGACCTGGCCGACTTCCCCATGCCGATCTTCAGCGAAGACCTGGAAAAGGCCGAGGGGATGCCGCTCAATGCGAGGAAGTTCAAGGAGCTGCTCATCGGTCACCACGGGATGCTGATCTCCAGCCCGGAGTACAACTCGTCCATCTCGGCCGCGCTCAAGAACGCGATCGACTGGGCCAGCCGTCCCGAGCCCGGCGAGCCGCCGCTGATCGCCTTCGCGGGCAAGGTCGCGGGGCTGATGGCGGCATCGCCCGGGGCCCTGGGCGGCCTGCGCGGGCTGGTCACCGTGCGCTCGATCCTGGGCAACATCCAGGTGCTGGTCGTGCCCGAGCAGGTCGCGATCAGCACGGCCCACCAGCAGTTCAACCCCGACGGGTCGCTCAAGGACGCCAACCGGCAGAAGCAGGTGGAGGCGATCGGGCAGAAGGTTGTGACGGTGGCGGCGAAGCTGCACGGGTAGGGCCCGTGCTACACCGTGCCACAGGCTCGCCAGCTCCGCGGCGTGCCTGTGGTCGGCTCCCCCGCGGTCACAACCCGACCGATCGGCTCTGGCCTCCGAAGAGACAAGCGAGTCCGAATACCCCAGCGAGAAGCCCGCTCACCACCGCCGCCGCACCATAGACCATCGCGGGCAACTTCTCTAGTCCGCAAAGCTCGTACCTCCCCACCAGCCGCTGAGCCACGCCCGCCAGCTTCGCGGCCGGAGATCGCACATCGACCGTAAGCGTGTAGTCTCCGCGTGAGAAGACGTCCACGCTGGCCAGGTCGATCGCGGGGGCGACGGTGTTCCATGACTCTGGATCACCGGGAGGCGGAGCGCCCACGCGCGGTTCGATCGGCCCCGTCCACACGGTCGATCCCGAATGATCCGAAATTCTGAACTCGCCATCCAGGCCGAAGCATTCCGCAGCGGGCTCACCCGCCTGTCCCCGCGGCTGCTCGGGCAGCATCAGGAACAGGCCAACCCCGTGGGCCATCGGGTAGGTGCTGCGAAAGGCCATGCGCGTCGTGCCGATTTTCGAGAGGTCGATCGCACCCTCCGCTGGAGTGGCCGCGAACGCTTGGAAGAACTCGCGGTAGTACCTGCTCGCGCGGACTCCGGCCGCGATCGCGCCGGCCGCGAAGGCGAAGGCCAGCACGCCGGCGATTTTCCTGGCCATGTTCATATCTATTGGTACGCATGAGCCGTGCCCGGGATTCCGGCGATCACACCTCGACCCATCGTCAATCCGCCGACATCCACACAGCCAGCCAGACCCCCACGATCGACAAGACGTTCAACGCGATGAAGACCCCCACCGTTGCCGTCGTCGGCGGCTTGGCGGCCGGCGCACCCGACGCCCAGGCGGTCACCGCGAAGTTCGACACCATCACCAGCAGCGACAGCACCACCGCGATCGTCGTGAACGGCCAGCCGGTTGCCCCGCCGAAATACTCCACCGTGCGCAAAAGCAGCCAGCACACGCCGAACGAGATCGCCGTCCGCAGAATGATGTGATAGATCATGGTCGGCACATGCGCGGCCAACACGCCGAGCAACGCCGCCAGCACGATCGCCACCCCCGAACCCGCAAGCGCGGCCTTCGCCATGCCGCGTTCGGTTGTCCACGGCCGTTCGGGTTGTGGTTCGGGCTTGAGCATCTCGATCGTCCCGACCACGGGCCGGAGGCCCGTGTCACACCGCTCCGCGCCACAGGCTCACCCGATCTTCTCTTTCCCACCCATATACCCCCGCAGCACCGGCGGCACCGTCACCGTCCCGTCCGCGTTCTGCCACATCTCCAGGATCGGGATCAGGATCCTCGGGCTCGCGGCCACCGTGTTGTTCAGCGAGTGGCAGAAGACCGTCGGTCCCTTGCCCTGCTCGCCGCCGGTGCGATACCGCATGTTCAGCCGCCGGCACTGGTAGTCGTACAGGCGGCTGGCCGAGTGCGTCTCGCCGTAGGCGCCCGTGGGGCCCTGCTTGGTCATCTCGCCGCGGCCGGGCATCCAGCTCTCGATGTCGATCATGTCCGCGTTCTTCACGCCCAGGTCGGCGGTGCAGCACTGGAGCAGCCGGTGGGGCAGGCCGAGGCTCTGGAGGAGTTCCTCGACGTACCCGATCATCCGCTTGTGCCAGGCCCGGCTCTCGGCCTCATCGGCCTTGCAGATCACGACCTGCTCGACCTTGTCAAACTGGTGGATGCGGTACAGGCCGGCGGTGTCCTTGCCGGCCGCGCCGGCCTCGCGTCGGAAGCAGGTGCTGACGGTGGTGTACCTAAGCGGCAGTGCGGCTTCGTCGATGATTTCGTCCTGGTGCAGGCCCATGAGCCCGACCTCGCCGGTGCCGGTGAGGAACAGGTCATAGCCGCCCCCCCGCTGGCTCTCCTCGACCTGGTACGCCTGCTCGCGTCCGGCGGGGAAGAACCCGGTGCCCACCATGCACTCTTCCTTGACCAGCACGGGCACGGACACGGCCCTGAAGCCGTTCTTGAGGGTCATGAAGTCGAAGGCGTAGCGCAGGATCGCGTTGTGCAGGAGCATCCCGTCGCCGGTGAGGACGTAGGACCGGGCCCCGGCCATCTTTACGCCGCGGGCAAAGTCCGCCAATCCGAGTGATTCGACAAGTTCCAGGTGGGTCCTGGGCCGGAAGCCCCGGTTCTGTTCGTATGACTTGTTGGTGTCGAAGGCGACGCCGCCGGGGGAGTTCGGGTCTGCTGGGGGGTTCCAGCGGCGAACCTCCACGTTGTCGTCGCTCGATCGACCGACCGGGACGTCCGGGTCAGGAGGCAGCGGGACGGTGAGCAGGATCGCGTTCAACTCGGGCTCGACCTGCGCGATCGAGTGCTCCAGCGCCTGCACCTTCTCCTTGAGGGCCGACGGTCGGGCCATCACCCCGGCCAGTTCCGTCTCCAGCGCGGCCCTGGCGTCGCCCGACGCCTTGCCCATCTGCCCCTTGAGCCGGCCGATCTGCGGCCCGATTTCCTTTTCGATCTTGCCCTGCTCGGCCTTGAGCTGGTCGCGCTCGGTTTGCAGGGCTCGCTTGCGGGCGTCGAGTTCCAGCAAACGATCGATGTCCACGGTCATGGCCTTGCGGGCGCAGCCGGTGCGGTACTTCTCGGGGTTCTCGCGGAGGTCTTTGAGATCGATCATGGGGCGGGAGTGTAGGGATTGGGCAGCCCGCTTTGGGTAGTCCGCCGCTCCGCGGCCGTAGGAGCCGTCGTGAGTCTGATTCGTCCCGGGCACGTGCCGCCGGCCAACCCGCCGGCGCGATCCCGGCCCCGTCCAGCCCAACTCGAAGGACATCATGAAGAGGTCGCGCGTGTACGATAAGGTTCAACTTACGGAGGATGGTCCGGCCGACCTCAACCACCCCGCGACGAGCAGCGCGGCGGGGCGGGGCGGCGGGGGGCTCTTTGCGGCAATGCCTGTCTATCACCTGACATCGCTCAACGATCCTCGCATGGCCGTGCAGGTCACCGACGTGCCGGTCACCATCGGGCGATCGCCGGAGAACACCCTCTGCGTCGAGGACTCGCTCCTCTCCCGCTTCCACTGCGTCGTCGAGCCCTCCCAGCCCCGCGGGCGCAACGGCGACATCGAGGTCGATCCCACGGGCAACGCCCACGAGCTCACCTACCGCGTCCGCGACTTGGGCTCGCGCAACGGCACCAAGCTCAACGGGGTCAAGGTTGCCGATGCGGTCCTCCAGCCCGGCGACACCATCAAGATCGGCAATCACTCGTTCGCGTTCGAGGCCGAGGAGACGCTCAAGGAGCGGCAGAGCCAGGCCCGGGCCGAGGCATCCGGCGGCGAGCCCGCGTGGGCGACCGACCTCAAGGAACTCATCAACATGCTCCCGCCCAAGGACGTGGGTGTGGACGACCCGATCGAGATGGTGGACGGACGGGGCAAGAGCTCGGCCGCGCTCCAGGGCGGCAGCGAGGGCTCGCGGGCCTGCCGCCTGCTGCTGCTGGCGGCCAGTAAGTGCCGCGCGACCGACATCCACGCCGAGCCCAAGGGCGACAACGTCCAGGTCCGCATGAGGGTGGACGGGCAGATGGTGAATGTCGTCAACCTGCCCAACAACGTGGGCGAGTTGGTCAACGGGCTCGTCAAGACCGCGTGCCAGATGCGCCCGACCGGGCGCGAGGCGGTGCTCGATGGCCACTTCTCGACACGCTTCGGCGCCAGCCAGTCCAACTTGGCCCGGCGCGTGGACTACCGCGTGAGCTTCACGCCCAGCGTTCACGGCCAGAAGCTCGTCGTCCGCGTGCTCGACCAGCGCGACGCCCCCAAGAGCCTGCATGAGCTCGGCCTGCCGCCGTACATGCACGAGCGGATCCGCAAGGTGGTCGAGCAGGACGCCGGCCTCCTGCTGGTCTGCGGCCCGACCGGATCGGGCAAGACCACGACGCTCTACAACGCGCTCCGCGAGATCGACCGCGAGCGACGGAACGTCATCACCATCGAGGACCCGGTCGAGTATCACCTCGAGAACGTCACGCAGATCCCCGTGGACGAGAACAAGGGCAATACCTTCGGCGGGCTGCTGCGATCGGTGCTGCGCCAGGACCCCGACGTGATCCTCGTCGGTGAGGTCCGCGACGAGGAGACCGCCCGCACGGCCATGCAGGCCGCGATGACGGGTCACCTGGTCTTCTCGACCGTCCACTCCAAGGACACGATGTCGAGCGTGTTCCGTCTGCTGGACCTCAAGGTCGAGCCGTACCTCGTCGCCAACTCCCTGGAAGTCGTGCTGGCCCAGCGGCTGGTACGCGTGCTCTGCGAGCAGTGCAAGCGCTCGGTGCGGGTCACGCCCGGCCAGGCGACACGCATGGGCCGGTTTCTCGAAAACCAGAACGAGGTGTACATGGCCACCGGCTGCGCCGCGTGTCTTCGCACCGGCTACCGCGGCCGGCGCGCCATCTACGAACTGCTCGACTTCACCGACGAGCTCCGCGACGTCATCCTGAAGGAGCCGACCATCGGCGCCATGAAGAAGGCCATCGAGAATGGCCTGTTCACCACCCTGGTGCAGTCGGGCTGGATCCAGGTCGCCCGCGGCCTGACGACCCTGGAAGAGGTCGACCGGGTCGCCACGTCCAGATAAGCCCCTCACGGCCGTTTCTCGCCTCCGGGCGGGGGTGAGGGGGCGAAGTCGGCGCGGTTCTCGGTCAAGCCGGCGGCCGTACGGGCCGACCTTCGCATCAT
The DNA here is from genome assembly GCA_964630785.1 of uncultured Phycisphaeraceae bacterium. GTDB lineage: Bacteria > Planctomycetota > Phycisphaerae > Phycisphaerales > UBA1924 > JADLCX01. The sequence continues at coordinate 52,760 of CAZVZG010000028.1, forward strand.
GGGTCTGTTCGGAAGCCTCCGCAAGCCGGATGTTCGCGATGCCGCCCCCACGCCGGGTCCCGGCGCGGAGGGGCCGTCGCGCCGGCGCGCCGAGCGATTCGAGACCGCGGTGCTCTCGTGCCGGCTCGGAGACGTGAAGGACCTCTCTTGTTCAGGTATGAGGGTCGTGTCCCGCACGGCGCCGCCCGTGCCCCCGGGAATGCTCTTCGAGTTCGACCTTGAGGGGCCGAGCGCCACGCTCACCCTCATCGGGAGCATCGTTCGTGTGCGAAAGGTGCGCGGCTCGGGGTTCGAGATCGGTGTCGATTTCCAGCGCCTCACGCCCGAAGTGCGCGAGGCCCTGGAGAGTTTGGCGCGCCACGGCGTGATCAAAGGACGCAAGTCCGGGGGGGGGGCT
>CAZVZG010000029.1:0-51580 GCA_964630785.1 uncultured Phycisphaeraceae bacterium
CGCGGGAGGGGGGGCGGGTGGTGCTGATACGGTGAGTGGGGGGGGGGAGGGGGGGACAAGGGTTGGAGGGTGGAAAAAATCGGGATGCGCCGGGCGGGCGGGGATCGTGCATAGTGAAGCGGTCTTGAGTTCGGGAGAGAGAGACTCCCCGATCAACAAGGCTGGTCCGAAGCCGGTCCGTCTCCCAACGGATCGGTGCAGCGGCGTGATGGGCTTGGCGCGAAACCCCCGGCGGCTTTGACACCCGTCGATTTGCGAAGCCCCGGCCGTGCGGCGGTGCTTTGTCGAGGCGGGAATCTCTCGGCGCGGTATGTTTGTTGGAACCCGGGCGGCCGGGGCGGCGGTGGGTGTGTCTGTTGCGAATAGGCTTGGGAGTGCGGCGCCTTGTGGGGGCGTGGTGCTGGTGGTGGGGGTGCGATTGGGGTTGAGGGGGCGGGGGGGAGAGTTCGGCCGCAGGGCGGCCGACGTTGGCTGGAAGCCAATGCCACGATGGGGCGACAGCGGCTGGGAGTCAATGGCACGGGCGGAGGCGACGGATGGCTGAGGCGTCTGCCAACGCGAAGGTGTGCGTGATCTGCGGCGAGGACTGCTCGGGGCGAGCGCGGACTCGCGACCCCCGGGGGCGGTACGCGTGCAACGACTGCCTCTTGAAGCAGAGGTTGGCGCGGGGCGGTGAGGTGGTGTTGCCCCCGCTGCCGTCTGTCCGGCCGGCGGAAGCGCACGTGAGTGAGCTGAGCGGGGGAGGTCCCGTTCAGCCCGCGGACGACGAGGTGATCTCGCTGGCAGATGACGACTCGCCGCCTTCGCCGCCGCCGTCGATGCCGTGCCCGTGCTGCTCGCGGCCGATGGCGGCCGACGTGGTGGTGTGCGTGGGGTGCGGGTTCAACCGGGCCACGGGCGAGCGTGTGGAGACCGAGACCAGCGGGAAGCCCCGCAAGGCCAAGAGCGCCGGCGGTGTGCGGGAGTTGAAGTGCTCGCAGTGCGGGTACAACCTGAGCGGGCTGAGGTCGGCCCGATGCCCGGAGTGCGGCAAGGTCAACATCGTTCGCACGAGCAAGCGCGAGCGAGAGCGGGAGGAGTCGCAACGCCAGGCCAAGCGTGCGTACATCAAGCCCGCGGTGATGCTGGCGGGCGGTTTGGCGACCACGTCGATCATCCTCGCGGCCGGGCAATCGGCGGCGGCGATCCCCGCGTACCTGCTCGTGTTCGCGATCGGGTTTGTCGTGTCGCTGATCGTGTACGTCGTTTGCAGCGCGCTCTTCATCGGGTTCGACGAGTCGTTCCCGCTCATGGCGTTGCGCCTGGCGGGGGTGTACGCGGTCGCGGACGTGCTCTACGTGCTGCTCTCGGCGCTCCCGTTCGGGTTCCTCGCCTGGGCCGTGGTCGGCGTGGTGTGGGTCGGGCTTATGGCGGCGGTGATGGAGATCGACACGACAGACGCGGTGATCTTCGGGGTGCTCTCGTTCATTGCCAAGGTCGTGATTACGGTCGTGGTGGCGACGTTGTTGTAGGCGCTTGATGGGGTGAACGGTCGCCGATCGAGGCTCGAAGGGTGTAGTCCAAGTCTCTGGCGGCGGAGATTTGCGTGCTGGGTACCCCGCCTCTCCGAGGCGGGCGGCGCGCCCTTGGATGCCCCGTGATCGGGCCGCGTCGGAGACGCGGGGTACCGCGGCCAAAATCTTGGACTACACGCACGCTCGAAAGCCTCAGCAGCCGTGGAAGTACGCCGCGAGGAAATCGAAGATGTCCTGAACCGAGACGCCGCCGATCCCGTTGACGTCGGCGCGGGGATCGGCCGTGAAGTAAGCAGAGAGGAAGTCGAAGATGTCTTGGACGCTGATGGTGGCCGAGCCGTTGAAGTCGGCCGGACAGCGGGCGATCTTCAGGATCACGCCTGCGGTCCCGGTGGGACCGAGCGCGGTGGACGCCGCGACGTAGAGCTCGCCGGCGGGGTCGCGCCCGAAACCCTTGAGGTAGAGGTTGAAGGGGGCGTCGTTGCCTTCGAGCTTGAGGCGCTGGACGGCGGCCGGCGCGGGGAGCGAGAGGTCGGTCAGGAAGAGGTGACCGTCGGGCGCGCCGAAGCCGGTGCTGAAATCGCCGAACACGTACAGGCCGTTCAAGCCGGGCAGTTCGGCACCGCGATAGACAAAGCCGCCGACCACAGCGATGCCGAAGGGGTCGGGCCCGGCGGAGTGCGGATACTCCGCGACGGGATCGACCAAGCCGACGGTGTTGCACATGGTCGCGGGCACGGTGTTTGGAGCGAATGGGTCGAAGCAGTGGAGGCCCTCGCGGATGGGCCAGCCGTAGTTGAGGCCCCGCTGCACGACATCGACCTCCTCAAAGAGGTTCTGGCCGACGTCGGCGACGATCAGGCGGCCGTCGCCGCCGGTGCCGTCGTCGAAACTGAAGTTGTACGGGTTGCGGAAGCCGTACGCGTAGATCTCGGGGCGTGCGCCGGCGATTCCGACAAACGGATTGCTCGGGGGTGAGGAATACGTTCCGGGCGTGGAGACGTCGATCCGGAGCACCTTGCCCAGCGGGACGCCGAGGTTCTGGGCGTTGCCGGTGGAGCCGTGCGAGGGCGGGTTGTCGGCCAGGCCGTCGTTGGCGCCGCCGCCGTCGCCGAGCGTGAAGTAGAGGAAACCGTCGGGCCCGAAGGCGATGGCCCCTCCGTTGTGGTTGAACTGCGGTTTGTCGACGCGGAAGAGGATGGTCTCGCTCGCGGGATCGGCGGTGTTGGGGTTGCCAGTTGCAACGTGAAACTCCGAGAGGATTTCCTCGTGGCATTCGCGTGATGTGCCCGCGCAGGGTTCGCCCGCGGCGCCGACGCGCGGCTTGCTGTAGCGCACGAAGAACCGGCCGTTGTGTTCGTAGTCGGGGTGGAAGGCGATGCCGAGCAGGCCGCGCTCGTCGTACCCCGGATTCACGATGACCATCCGGGCGGTGATGTCGAGGAAGGGCGCGGGGAGCAGTGTGCCGTTCTGGACGATACGGACTTGGCCGGCCTGATCGACGACGAACAGGCGACTGCTGTCGCCGGGGGGGTGGGTCACCTGCACCGGCGCGACGAGCCCCGAAGCGACGGGCTGAAGGTGGATCGTGTACGCGCCCGCCTGAATCTGGGCGTGGGCGGAGTGGCAGATCGTGGCGGCCACGACGACGCAGCCGAGCCGGAGATAGAGCCTGAGCGTGGCGAGCATGGTGTGGGTCCTTTCGGGTGGGCGGGTGTGCGCAACCGGTGCACGGGCGGGCGAGCCCGCCGCGGGCCGCCAGGCGGGGTCGATCACGCGGCGGGTGCGTCGTCGCTGTCACACGTCCATCGATGGACAATGTTGTTTGGAGCGAGGCGATTTGCGGTCGCGAGCAGATTGCGGGTGTAGTTCAAGTTTCTGGTGGCGGAGACATGCGTGCTTGGTACCCCGCCTCTCCGAGGCGGCGGCGCGCTTTGGCCGCCGCGTGATCCGGTCGCGTCGGAGACGCGGGGTACCCGCCGCCAGCAACTTGGACGACACCCCAGATTGCTCGGGTTGGCCAAACCTATGCATTTCGTGGCCAAGATTGGGGGGATGATCAGCCGCGCTGCACCGCCCCATGGTGGGCGAGCACGATGCGGATCTGGTCAAAGCCGACACTTCCGCCGAAGTGGTCGAAGATGGGGCGGAGGCGGGGCCCGTTGAGTTTGGCCGCGGCGTCGATGACCTGGGCGTAGGTCTGGTCGTCGACCCAGGGCCCGACGGATCCGGGCTTGTCGCGCTCGATCCACTCGACGAGGTATTGCAGGGTGGTGCTGAGGGCCCGCCGGGTTTGGGCCGCGACGTCGTCGAGGGAAGCCCCGCGTGCGAAGAGGTCGAACGCGGCGGAGCGCTGGGCCGAGAGCGGGGCGCTGGGGTCGCGCGGTGCGGGCCTGCGGCTGGAGCGGGTGCGCGAGCCCGTGGCGGCATCGAGAGCGAGGTTGTGCTCGCGGCAGTATTGCACGATGTTGCGCACGAAGCGCTCGCCGAACTCGGTGAGCTTGGCGTTGCCCACGCCGCGGATGCGGGCCATGGTGTCGGTCGAGCCCGGTCGGACGCGGGCCATCTCCCCGAGCGTGGTGTCGGCGAAGACGACGTAGGCCGGGATGTTGAGTTCTTCGGCGATGGTGCGCCGCAGGGCGCGGAGGGCCTCGAAGAGCGCGTGGTCTTCGGCGGAGAGGTCCGCGGCGGGCGCGGCCGAGGCGTCGGCCCGGCCCCGTGGGGCGGTGAGGGAGGAGACGGGGTCGAAGAGCGCGACGGGCTGAGCGTCTTTGAGGATCGCGGCCGAGCCCGCGCAGGTCTGGAGCACCGAATACTCGCCGGCGCGCACGAGCCCGCCCGCGTCGACGAGCTGGTTGATGTACGAGACGATGCGGGGCTTGTCGAGGTTCCGGAGCAATCCGAATGTGCTGAGTTCATCGTGACGGCGCTGGCGGACTTTCTCGGTGGCCGCGCCGCGGAGAACGTCGGCGACGTAGGCCGCGCCGAAGTCGATGCCGCCGGCGAGGTGGATGCGGGCGACGCAGGAGATGATCTTCTTGGCGACGGTGGCCGCGTCAGCGACGGGGGCGAGTTCGTTGAGGCAGAGGTCGCACGCGCCGCAGTTGGGGTTGGGGTATCCCTGGCCGAAGTATTCGCTGAGCGAGCGGTGGCGGCAGCGGGCGCCGGTGCACAGCCGCTGCATGTGCTCGAGCAGTTCAAGCTGGGCCTCGATCGCCTCGGGGGTCGGGGGCGTCTGGGCGTCGGCGGCCGACATCGCCATCAGCCGCTTCCACTGCATGGCGTCGGAGGCGGAGTAGAACAGCACGCACTCGCTGGGCAGGCCGTCGCGACCGGCGCGGCCGGTCTCCTGCTGGTAATGTTCGACAGATTTGGGCATCGACGCGTGGACAACGCAGCGGACGCTGCTGCGATCGATGCCCATGCCGAATGCGACGGTCGCGACGACGACGTTGAGCCGCTCGCCGGCGAAGGCGTCCTGCACGCGCTGCCGGGTGCGGGGGGTGAGGCCGGCGTGGTAGGCCTCGGCCTTGATGCCGCGGGCGGTGAGTGAGGCGGCGAGACGCTCGGTCTCCTTGCGGCTGATGCAATAGACGATGGCGGCCTGACCCGCGGACTCGCCCGCGTTGTGACGACGGAGCACCTCTTCGACCTGGTCGTCGAGGCCGACGCGGGGGAGGATGCGGTAGGTGAGGTTGGGACGGTCGAAGACGCCGACGAGCACCTCGGGGTCGCGGAGGGCGAGCTGCTGGACGATGTCCTGACGCACGCGCGGAGTGGCGGTGGCGGTGTAGGCGTGGATGGCCAGGTCGGGAAATGTATCGCGCAGTTCGGCGAGGCGGCGGTACTCGGGCCGGAAGTCGTGGCCCCACTGGCTGATGCAGTGGGCTTCGTCGATCGCGAACGAGCCGACGTTGGCCGAGCGGAGAAAGGTGAGGAACGAATCGGTGAGGAGGCGCTCGGGCGCGACGAGCAGGAGCCTGAGCTTGCCGGAAAGCGCGTCGCGACGGACGGCGGCGATGTCGTCGGGGTCCATGCCCGAGTGCATGGCCGCGGCGGGGTAGTTGGCCAGGCGCAGGCCATCGGCCTGGTCCTTCATCAAGGCGATGAGGGGGCTGACCACGACGGAGAGGCGGTCGGTGAGCAGCGGGGGGAGTTGGTAGCAGAGGCTCTTGCCCCCGCCGGTGGGAAGGACGACGAGCGAATCGCGGCTGGAAACGCCGGCGCGGATGGCGTCGAGCTGGAGGGGGCGGAGGGTGTCGAAGCCCCAATATTGCTGGAGGGCGGCGACGGCTCGGCGGTGGAGCGCGTCGTCGGCGGCCGCAGGTGGGACGGCTGGGGTCTGGGGCATGAATGCGGGAGCGTACACCGGCGGAGGCTGCGGCGGACGACCACGGAGATGGGCTACGGATAGCGCGGATTTGGGCCGCGGATGACGCGGATGGGCGCGGACCAGGACCATCAGATTGAGCGGGCCGGAGTCTGTACGTTTGGATTGAGCCCTGAAACGATCTGCGTCGACCCGCGGCGGCCGTTGCCTTCATCGGTGCCCATGCGTGTCATCCGTGGCCAATCCCGGCCCGCACCGCCGCGGCCACGCTGAAGGGGTCTCCCGGAGCCGATTCGTACCTCTCGGTGAGGCCAAACGCCTGGAATTCGAGCGGGATTTCGTCGTAACGGCGGTCGGCGGCCAACCAGCCGCCGATGTACTCGCGCAGGAAGCCGCGAACACCCAGGGCGCGGTACTGCTCGACGTGGACCAGTTCGTGGAAGAGCAGGGGGAGTGAGGCGACGTGCTGCTCGTGGGCCGCGGGCGTGACGATCACGACCGTGTCGATGAGCGCGATGCCCGCGACCGAGTGGGAAGGGAGGATGCCGGTGAAGCCGACGCGGCGGAGCACGCCTTCAAGAGGCCAGGGGCGGAACTCCTCAACGCGGGCCACGCGGACGCTCGCGAGCGCTTCGGCGTCGAAGAACGGCTCGAACGCAGCGAGCTCGAAATCTCGCAGGGGATGGCCCGCCGGTCGGTAGAGATCGCGGCGCGAGCGGAGCCACGCGGGGGCGGCGAGCATCGCCGCGGCGACGGCCACGCGGTTGAGGGGGTTGGCGGCCACGGCTGGGATGGTAACCGCAGCAGTGGCCACGGATTGCACGGATGGGCACGGATGAAGGCGAGGGTCGCGGCGGATTGCGCAGGTGAATGCGCGGTTTGATAGGAAGTCGCATGCACGCGGCGACTTGATCAGACTGTTCTGATCCGCGTCGATCCGCGTTCATCTGCGGCCCCAATCCGTGCTTTCCGTGTCGATCCGTGGCCGACTCTCCCCGCTCACACCTGGGCGTGCTTGCGGCTCTTGTTGAGCAGCTTGCGAAGAACGGTCTGGAGGATACCGCCGTTGCGGTAGTAGTTGATCTCGACGGCGGAGTCGAGGCGGCAGGTGGCGGTGAACTCGATTTTCTGGCCCTTCTTCTGACCCTGTGTGACCGTCGCGACGACGCGGATGTCGCAGCGCGGCTCGATCTGGGCGGGGATGTGGATGTCGAAGGTGTCGGTGGCGCACAGGCCGAGCGACTCGGGCGTCTGGCCCGGCTTGAACGTGAGCGGGAGCACGCCCATGCCGACGAGGTTGCTGCGGTGGATGCGCTCGAAGCTCTCGGCGATGACGGCCTGGACGCCCAGCAGCATCACGCCCTTGGCGGCCCAGTCCCGGGACGAGCCCATGCCGTAGTCCTTACCGGCGATGACGATGAGCGGCGTGCCGGCCTGCTTGTAGTTGAGGCTCGCGTCGAAGATGGGGACAACCTTGCCCTCGCCCGCGGTGGTGAGGTCGCGGGTCCACCAGCCCTCCTTCACCGTTGCGGGCGCGCCGTCGACGGGGGAGGGGGGGACGGAAACGCCCGTGAGCTTGTTCCTGACGCGAACGTTGGCGAACGTGCCGCGGGTCATCACGCGGTCGTTGCCGCGACGGCTGCCGTAGCTGTTGAAGTCGGCCTTCTTGACGCCGAGAGACTTGAGGTAGTGGCCGGCGGGCGAGGCCTCGGCGATGTCGCCGGCGGGCGAGATGTGGTCGGTGGTGACGCTGTCGCCGACGTGGACGAGCACGCGTGCGCCCTTGATGTGCGGCATGGCTCCCTCACGCGGCTTCTCGCTCATGCCCTCGAAGTAGGGCGGGTTCTGGATGTACGTGGATTTCTCGTTCCAGGGGTAGAGCTCGCTCTTGGAGACAGGGACCTTGTTCCACTGCGGGTTTCCGGTGAACACGCTCGCGTACTGAGCCTTGAACTGCTCGGGGGTGACGCATTGACGCTTGACGTCGGCGACCTCGGCGTGGGTGGGCCAGATGTCCTTGAGGTAGACGGGCTTGCCGTCCTTGCCCTTGCCGAGAGGTTCCGAGGCGAGGTCGGTGTCGACGGTGCCGGCGAGGGCGTAGGCGACCACGAGCGGGGGGCTGGCGAGGTAGTTGGCCTTGACCACGGGGTGGACGCGGCCCTCGAAGTTGCGGTTGCCGCTGAGTACGCTGGCGACGATGAGGTCGCCGCTCTTGACGGCGGCGTCGATCTCGTCGGGCAGCGGGCCGGAGTTGCCGATGCAGGTGGTGCAGCCGTAACCGACGGTCTGGAAGCCCAGGGCGTCGAGGTCGGCGGTGAGGCCGGACTTGTTGTAGTACTCGGTGACGACCTTGGAGCCGGGGGCGAGGCTGGTCTTGACCCAGGGCTTGACGCTCAGGCCCAGGGCGCGGGCCTTGCGGGCGACCAGGCCCGCGGCGATCATCACGTCGGGGTTGGACGTGTTGGTGCAACTGGTGATGGCGGCGATGACGACGTCGCCGTGGAGCAGACGGAAGGTGCGCCCGTTGCGGGTCACCTCCACGCCCGACTCGGGGGCGAGGCCGTTGCTGCTGGGGTTGACCTGCTTGCCCACGGTGTTTCCGCCTTCGCCGGCCCAGCGGTTGAGATTGACGCCCTCGGGCGGGGCGTTCTTGCCGAAGCTGTCGACGAGCTCCTTGTTCCAGGCGGACTTCATGCCCGAGAGTGGGACGCGGTCCTGTGGACGCTTGGGCCCGGCGAGGCTGGGCTGAACGGTCGAGATGTCGAGCTCGATGGTGTCGGAGTACTCGATCTGGCCCTCGCTCGCGGCGTCACGCCAGAGCATGTTGGCCTTGCAATAGGCCTCGACGATCTGGGCCTGCTTCTCGCGACCGGTGAACTTCAGGTATTCGATGGAGCGTTCGTCGACGGGGAAGAAGCCCATCGTCGCACCGTACTCCGGGGCCATGTTGGCGATGGTGGCGCGATCGGGGATGCTCATGGCCGCGAGACCGGGGCCGAAGACCTCGACGAACTTGTCAACGACGCCCTTCTTTCGGAGCACCTGTGTGACGGTGAGGACCAGGTCGGTCGCGGTCGCGCCCTCGGGGAGCTTGCCGGTGAGCTTGAAGCCGATGACCTGCGGCGGGAGCATGTAGTACGGCTGTCCGAGCATGACGGCCTCCGCCTCGATACCGCCCACACCCCAGCCGACGACGCCCAGGCCGTTGATCATGGTGGTGTGGCTGTCGGTGCCGACGCAGGAGTCGGGGTAGATCACCGGGTCGGCCTCGCTTTTGCGATCTGCGGCGGTAAGCACGCCGGGGGAGAGGTACTCAAGGTTGACCTGGTGAACGATGCCGGTGGCGGGGGGCACGCAGCGGAAGTTGCTCAGCGACTGCTGGCCCCACTTGAGGAACTCGTATCGCTCGCGGTTGCGCTCGAACTCCTTGCCGGCGTTGATGGTGAGGGCCTGGGCGGTGCCGAAGGCGTCGACCTGGACGCTGTGGTCGATGACCAGATCGCAGGGCACGAGCGGGTTGATGGACTCGGGGTCGCCGCCGAGCTTCTTCATGGCGTCGCGCATCGCGGCGAGGTCGACCAGGCACGGCACGCCGGTGAAGTCCTGCAGCACGACGCGCCCCACCATGAAGGGCATCTCTTCCCGGGCGGGGCTCCTGGCGTTCCAGTTGGCCAGGCCGGTGACGTCGTCGGCGGTGACCACGAAGCCGTCCACGTTGCGGAGCATGGACTCGAGGATCACGCGGAGTGAGTAGGGGAGTTTGTGGACATGGCCGATTTTTTGACGAGTGAGCGCGCCCAGGCTGTGGTACGAGAACGTGCCGGCCGGGGTCTTGAGCGTGGACTTGGAGTTGAACGGGTCTTTGGTCGCGGGCATGGGGGCCTTCTTTCTTTTGCGGGTGGTCAACGGGCCGGTTCGGCGTGGGGGCGTGGAGAAAACCGCCGGCCGCACCAAGCGGGCATCGAATCGAAGCGACGCGGGTTCGATTCCTCGCTACCCAACCGTAGCAAACCCAGGCCATGAGTCGAATCAATCGATCAACGTCGCCTGATAGGCATTGTTTATGAGCCGGGGCCACCGGGCGGGGGTTCGACGGGCGCGTTGTCGGCCCGGCGGCGGAAGTTCGCGCGGGCTTGGAGGCGGTCCATCTCGGCGCGCTCGGCCCTGCGCCCGCGGGCGGAGTGAACGAGCGTGACGCCTGCCATGACCAGGACAAGCCCGACGCCGGACCAGAGCCAGTATTCGGGGATGTCCTCCCAGCCGAACTGCCGGGCTTTGACGGCGAGGATGATGAGGTAACCCACGGCTGAGCAGATGCCCATCCACACTCGGGGGTTGAACTTCTTGACGGTCATGGGCGATCGGAGGGGAGCGAAGGGGAAGTGGGGAGAGGGATCATCGGCGCTCGGCGGCCGTCTCGACGAGCGTGTGCTCGAACTGGGTGACGGCCGCGCTGGCGGCGCGGTCGCGCCGGCGAACGATCGCCAGGGCGCGGGTGAGTTTGCCGTCGCGGCAGGCCAGACCCTCTCCGTCGTCGAGCGCGAAGCGAGAGACGAAGCCTGCTCCGATGCCCGCGGCGACCATGTGCTTGATGCTTTCGATAGAGCGGAGTTCCATGACGACGTTGAGCGAGACACCGGCGGCGGCCGCGCCCCGATCGATCATCTCGCGCACGGCGGTGCCGGCCTCGAAGGCGACGATGGGCACGCCTTCGAGGTCCTTCCAGCGGAATGACTTGGCACCGGGGGCGCGGAGCTCACGGAGGGGTTCCCAGGGCCCTTTCGTCTCCCCCCGATCCCCACGGGCGCGCGGCGGGTCTTTGCTCGGCGGCACGATCAAGCGAAGCTCGTCTGTCACCAAAGGCGACTTCACGAGGTCTTCGGAGGCCGGGCCCTTGATCGGGAGGGTGACGATGCCCAGATCGAGCTCGCCGCTGGAGACGGCCGCGGCGACGGCGCTGCTGCCGGCCTCGCGGATGTAGAAACGGACGCCGGGGTGGGCGCGGCGCATGCGCCCGACGATGGGCGGGAGGAGGTAGGTGGTCACGGTCGCGCCGCCGCCGACACGCAGCGAGCCGGCCTGCAGGCCCACGAGCTCGCGCACAGCGCGGACGCCGGCGTCGGCCCTGGCGACGGCTTCTTCGGCGTGGCGGAGGAAGACGCGCCCGGCCTCGGTGAGTTCGACGCCGCGCCCGGTGCGGTCGAGGAGCGGGGCGCCCGCCTCGGTTTCGAGCTTGCGGAGCATGGCGGAGAGGGCGGGCTGGGTGACGCCCAAGGCGCGGGCGGCGCGGGTCATGTGGCCGGCGCGGGCGATGGCGATGAAGTAGCGGAGGGGGGTGAGTTCCATGGGGAGGGGATCGGGGGAACGGGGGATCGAGGGATCAAGGGATCGAGGAGGAGGGGGGTATGGGGATCGGCGGGTCATGTTGAGCAACAACTTGGAAGTATTGCCGAGCAGCAAACGGACCCGTTTTCCGCCGGCGGTGGTAGGCTGGGGGGCCCGTGATCCCCGCCTTCCTGATCCCTTGATCCCCCGATCCCTCGATCCCTTTCTCCCCGGAGCACCACACATGAAACTGCCCATCGCTCTGCTTCTGACCACACTCGCCCTTGCGGCCTGCCAATCGTCACCGGACGTACCGCGCGCGGTTACGGTGGCAACGCCCGCGCAGCAAGCGGTGCTCATCGATCGTGTGAAGTCGCTCGCGGGCACGTGGGACTGCGATGTGGATGGGCAGAAGAGCACGTGTGTTTACCAGGTGTCGTCCAACGGCTCGGCCGTGCGTGAGGTCATGTTTCCGGGCTCGGGCCACGAGATGACGAACATGTACACGATGGACGGGCCCGACCTGCTGGTGACGCACTACTGCGGCGTCGGGAACCAGCCGCACATGAAGGCGGCGGCCGGCGACCCGAACCGGATCGAGTTCAAGTGCTGTGGCGTGAGCAACCTGACCTCGCCGGGCCAGATGTACATGGGCGGGCTGACGATCACGTTCATCGACGCGGACCACGTGCGGCAGGATTGGAAGTCGTTCGAGGGCGGGAAGCCGGGCAAGCACATGGCGTCGTTCGAGCTGGTGCGTCGGCGTTGATATGCGGAGCGAGCTTTGGGCGCAGGGGGGGCTATTGACTTTGGTGGGATTCGTCCCGCCGCGGAGCGGCGGGGTACCCCAAGGCGGAGCGAACGACGACGGTGGTATTCTTCGCTCCGAAAGCCAGGCAGTTGATGAGCGCGATCCGGGCCGTGGTCTCGACCGCCCGGAGTGGTGTGTAATCGAGGTCGCAACCGTCCCCGGTGTCGGGTTCATGCAGGTTGACGGTCGGCGGGATGAACGGTCGAGCGCCGGGAGCGGGTGGGGGGGTGAGTGAGCCGAGGGTGGCGACGAGCGAGGCCAGGCCGCACGCGCCCTGCGGGTGGCCGATGCTGCCCTTGATGCTGCTGCCGCGCAGGCGGCGGGCGTGATCGCCGAAGGCGAGTTTCACTGCGGAGGTCTCGAGTGCGTCGTTGAGGCGTGTCGCGGTGCCGTGGTAGTGGATGAGTTCGACGTCTTCGGGGCGGAGTCCGGCGTCGCGAACGGCGGTGCGCATCGCGCGGGCGGATTCGGCCATGTCGGGGGCGGGACGGACGCGGTGGTAGGCGTCGCAGGTTGCGCCGTAGCCGAGAACCTCGCCAACGGGCGGACCCGGCGGGGCGTTGTGTGCGTTGTCCGCCCCGGCGCGCTCGATCACCACGGCCCACGCGCCCTCGCCCAGGACAAACCCTTCGCGCGAGCGATCGAACGGGCGTGAGGCGGTGGAGGGGTCGAGCCCATCGGCGGCCCAGTCTCGCGTGCTGATGACGCGGAGGAGTTCCATGCCGTAGAGCGTCTCCCATCGCACGTGGGCGTCGGCGCCGACGACGACAAAGCCGTCGAGGGCGTTGTCGCTCTGGGGATTGAGCGACTCGGCCCGCAGGCGCCACACGGCCATGCCCAGCGCGTCGAGAGCCGAGGCGCAGCCCGTGCTCACGCACCAGCTCGGGCCACGGAGGCCCAGGCGGATCGAGAGCTCGCCCGCGAGGTTGCCGTGGGTGGCGTTGGTGATGGTCCAGAGCGAGCCGCGGCCGTTGCGTGCGTAGACCTCCTCGGCCTGGTCGGAGGTGAAGTCGATGCCGTCCGCTCCGGTGCCGAGGATGAGGCCGTATCGGCGGCTGAACCGATCGCCGACGAGCGACGATCTCGATGGTTCGAGCAGGCGGGCTTGCGCGAGGGCCTCACGGGCCGCGGCCAGGGCCATGGGCACGCAGCGGGGAAGGCGGGCGGCGTCCGCTTCATCCATGACGGAGACGGGGTCGAACAGGTCGGGCGTGATGGCGGCCGCGACGGTGGAGCGGACGCGGCGGAGGGTCCGAACTTCATCGGGGATGTGGAACGGGCGCACGCCGCTGCGGCCCTCGCGGAGCGCGGCGATGAACCGACCGACGCCCGCGCCCAGGGGAGTTACCGCGCCCATACCCGTGATGAAGAGCCTGCACGCGTGCGGCGTCACGGGTCGACTATATCGGGCGAGGTGAGTTTGGAGGGAAGTTGACCCGGAGCGGCGGTCAGGGTGACCCCAGCGCCGGCGACGGGGGCGTCGGGGCGAGCGCGGCCCCTGCCGTCAGCCCTTGAAGAGGTTGGAGATGTCGTTGAACGTGACGACCAGAAAGACGGTCGCGAGCAGGACCAGTCCTGCGATCGCGGCGAAGTTCTGCACGGCCGCGGAGACCGGCTTGCCCGTGAACTGTTCGTAGAGCAGGAACACGAAGTGTCCGCCGTCGGCGATCGGGATGGGGAGGAAGTTGATGACGGCGAGGTTGACGCTGATGAGGGCCATGAAGAAGAGGAGCCAGACGGGGCCGCGTTCGGCGAGCTGGGTGCCGGCGTGGGCGATGCCGACGGGGCCTTTGAGGTGCTCGATCTTGATGGAGCCCTGGAAAAGCCGCGCGAAGGTGACGTAGGTGGTCATCATCACGCGCTGGGTTTCGCGCAGGCCCATGCCGATCGCGCTCAGGGGACCGGCGGCCTTGAGCTCGAACTCCTCCGGCGCGAACAGGCCCGGGTCGAGCGTCGGCTCCCACGCGGCGGAGGTGAGCTGCTTGCGTGCCTCGGGCGTGAGGTTCCAGGCGACGTGGTCGATCGGGCGCGAGCCGTCGGCGGTGAGCAGGGGGCGTTCGGTCGTCAGATCGACAGTGACCGGGGCGTGCGACTCGGCGGATGGGGAAGCGGATTCGGTGTTCACCGCGAGGCGGAGCTGCTCGCGCACGTCGAGCAGGTTGGCCGTGGCGTGGCCGTTGACGGCGACGATGCGGGTGCCGGGCGCGAGCGGGGGGGGTGTCCAGGCGTTGTCGGACTTGGCGAAGGCGGTGCCGACCCACGGGCCCAGCGCGCTCGAATCGCCGAACTGGAAGCCGATCAGGCCGCTGGAGTTCACCGGGACGTCCCCCAGGTCGTGCTCCAACCAGAGTCCGTCGTCATTCTTGCGGACCACGACGACGCGCACGGTCGAGTTGCGGGCGGCGCGGACCTCGGCGATGCCGGAGGGGATGCTGGGCCATTCGGTGGCGCCGATGCGGGCGAAGACGTCGCCGGCCTGAAGCCCGGCCGCGGCGGCCGCACCTTCGCCGGGGGAGATCGCCTCGACCGCGAGCACCGGCATGATGCCGAGCAAGTGCCTGGCCTCGATCGCCTGCCCCGACGCGACCATGAATCGGTCGCGCATCATGCGTGGGCGCACGGGCACTTCGGCTTTGAGCGTCCGGCCGGAGTCGTCGGTGAACACCGCGGGAACTGGTTGCCCGCCCGAGTTCTGGGCCGCGGAGACCAGGTCGTAGGCCGAGGCGACGGGCTTGCCGTTGACGCTGGTCATCGTCATGCCGGGCGCGAGGCCGGGGATGTCGGCCTCGTTGAGGGCATCAACAAGGAGCTTGTGCTGCTTGGGATCGGGAAAGTCGGAGAGTTGGTCGGAGGCCGCGGGGCCGGCCCCGATGTAGAGCATCTTGGTGGACGGCATGACGACGGGCACGATCGGGAAGTGCAGGACGCCCTCGACGCCGCTCCGGCGGATGTCGATGTTCACGGCGGTGCCGGCGCGGGCCATGGCCGAGGCGAGGACGAGGTCGTTGAAGCTGAGCGGGTTGTCGCCGTTGATGCCGACGATTCGGTCGCCGGGCTTGAGGCCCGGGCTCGTGACGCCGAGCGCGGCGGCGTTGGCGGGCATGGTCGTGGCCGCGGGCGAGCCGGGCTCGACGTAGCCGATCTTGGGCGGCTCGGTGCGCAGCCCGATCATGAAGACGGCGATGAACAGCAGCGCGGCGGTGATGACGTTGGCGGTGACGCCCGCGGAGATCACGATCATCCGCTTCCAGGGCTTGCAGTTCTGGTACGAGTCGGGCTCGCTGGATCGCGCGGTTGGGTCGATGTCGTCCTGGCCGAGCATCTTGACGTAGCCGCCGAAGGGCAGGACGTTGAGGCGGTACTCGGTGGGGGAGATCGCGCGGACGGGTGTTGCCGCGCCGGCCCCCTCCTCGACGACCTTGCGGTACTCCGGCTCGCTCGACCCTCGCCGCCAACCCAGACCCTTGCGAAAACTGAACAGGGCCGGACCGAACCCGACGGCGAAGGCCAGCACGCGGATGCCCGCCCACCGTGCGGCCACGAAGTGGCCGAGCTCGTGGAGCACGATGATGAGGCTGAATCCGAGGATGACCAGCAGGAGGTTGCCGGCATCGGTGAGCGTGCTGAGGATCGAGTTCATCGGGCAATGGTATCGGACGTGCGGAGGGGGGGTGTGGAGCGGAAACGGGCAAGGTGCGGGCGAGCGGAAGGGCCCGGATCGTCGCGGTTCGGCGAGGATTGAATCGAGATGGAGATGTCGTTGATCGGCGCCCACCGCGGACGTGTAAGCTGGTGCAAAAGCGGAGCGGGTTACAACCGATTTGAGGGTGGATAACCGACGACCGCCCGCGGGACCACGAGCGGATGAACACCGGCAAACCGAGCAAGTCATCGTCGAGCCGCGAACGGGGACGGACGCCCGTCCGCGGCCAGGGGTGGAAGAAGCGGACCACGATCGCGAACGAGAAGTTCGACCAGGTCGCGGCGGCCGTGCTGAAATCGCTCACCACGTCGCCGATCCGCTTCTACGACCTGGTCGAGCGCGTGGCCGCGAGGTTGTCCGGGTTCGCCGGTTCGATCCCGTGGTACACGCTCTCGGTTTTGCGCGAGCTTGAGGTGCGGGGCAGGGTTGTCAGGAGCGGGCCGCCGGTGCGCTATGCGAAGGCGGGGGCTTCGCGCGGTGGGCGGCGATCGTCTCCGGGGCCGCGGAAATGAAACGGACCCGGCGGTGGAGCCGGGTCCGTGGTTTGATCGTGGCAAGCGTTCGTTTACCGAACCGGCGTGGTCAGTACTTGATCCCGCAGCCGTAGGGCTTCGTCTTGGTCTCGGTGACGGTCTCGCCGCGGAGGAGCTGGTTTACGGCGTTGGCGACGTAGTTCTTGGCCTTGGCCTTGTCTTCGGTGTTGTTGTCGATGGCGCCGTCGTAGGCGAGGGTGCCGTTCTTGTCGATCACGAAGCAGTGCGGCGTCTTCTTCGCCCCGTAGAGGCGGCCGACGTCGCCGCTCTCGTCGAGCAGGAGCGGGTAGGGGAGCTTGAACTCGGCTTTCGCCTCCTTGTTGTGCTCCAGGCCGCTGCCCAGCTTGCCCTTGGCGGTGGAGTTGATGGCGAGGAAGACCACGCCCTTGTCGGCGAACTCCTTGTGCAGGTCGTTGAAGGTGGTGCCGGTCTTGTGGTGCTGCATGATGATCGGGCAGTCGGGGTTGAACCACTCGAGCACGACGACCTTGCCGGCGAAGTCGGCGAGGTTCACCTTCTTGCCGTCGGTGTCGGTGAGGGTGAAGGCGGGGGCCTTCTGACCGATCTCGGCGGTCTTGGCTTCCTGCTTGTGGTGGTCTTTGTGGCCGTCTTTTTGGGCGGACGAGGGATGGTCCTTGGGCGGATCGGCCAGGGCGGCGCTCGCGGTGGAGAGCGCGAGGGTGCTGAACGCGACGCCGACGCCGGCCATCACCGCGAGAAGCTTGCACTTGTTCATCCGAAGATACTCCTTTGTTGCCAACTGGAAACCTGATTCGCCGCGTCCGGCCGGTCGCCTCGGTCACGCACCGATGGTCGGTCGGCGGGCGGCGTTTGGGTCTAGTGGGAGCCCGACGAAGATGTCGTCGCGGGCTTGGGTTGTTGCGGGGTCGGCTCGACGGCGTACCAGACCGTCGGGCGTTTGTCGGGATAGCGAACCTCCAGCACGCCACGGAAGGGGGCCGATTCGTCGGCGCCGGTGTCGACGCGCAGGGCCAGTCGGGGCGTGCTGCTCGTGCCGGTGTGGACCAGGTCGGCGAGGATCACGGCGTCGGCGGCGGGGAAGAAGCTCAGACCGGCGGCGCCGGGGGCGTGGATCGAGATCGCGTCGCCGCTGCGCGTGACCTTGGGCGCGCCGGGCCCGGTCGGAATGGGCGCGGGAAGGCGGGAGCGGGCCGCGCGGAACAGCGGCGATGACGCGGATTCGGACGGTTTGGTTCCGGTGGAGGAGATGCTCGTGGTGAGCGTCAGGTCGGCGTCCTCGAACACGCACGCACTGGCGCAGATGAGGTAGCGGGCCTTGCCGGTGATCTTCACCGGCCCGGGCGCGGCCGTCGCAGCGACCGTGACGGGCAGGATGAGCGTGACGTCGCGCTCGTAGACGTGGTCGAGGAGGTCGCCCTCGGAAACCAGGCGCGTGGGAGCGGGCCACTGAATCGGGCCGAGCGTGCAGCCCGCGGGCAGATCGAGCGAGAGGTCGAGCTGGCCGGACGCCTCCCCCGTGCCGAGCCAGTAGGTGTGCCAATGGGGTTCGAGCTTGAAGTGCAGGCCGAGAAAGGCCGTGGTCCCGGCGACGAGCTGGTTGTGCTCGGCGACGAGCGAGACCTCGGCGTGGCGCTTGGCCGCGGGGTCGTCGGGCGTGAGGGCGCGGGCGGGAGCCGGAAGTGCGGATGAACTCACCACGATCGCGGCGGCGACAAGGAACGTGTGTGTGAACATGGTCGCGGTTCAATCCGGCGGGAGGGACGGAAGGGTTTGGCGAACCACCCAAGTTCCCGCGGGCGAAAGGGCTCGACGGCACGGGTCCCGTCGGGCTCGGTTTGTACCGGCCGTGCGAGCGCCGGTTGAGCGGTATTGTTAGGCATGATGAACGGACGGACACTCAGCGTGCGTCGCGGCGTGACCGCGATGCTGGTCTTGACGAGCGCGATGCTGGTTGGTGGGTGTCAGGATACGGTGAGCGACAGGAACATCTCGCGCGTCGCCATCACCGAGGTTCAGCGGATGAGCAAGGAGAAACCGGACAAGGTTCTCCTTCTCGATCCACGCCCCGCGGATCGGTTCGCCGAGGGCCACCTGCCGGGCGCGGTGAACGTGCCGCTGGAACGGATCCCCTTGGAGCGGGGCACGTTGCCGCCCGCGCTGTCGTCGCCGAAGTACGTCATCGTGTACGGCGATAACCCCGGCGATGCGTACGCGATCGCGGCGGTGAAGCGGCTGTTGCGCGCCGGCCAGGGCGGGGCGAGGCTGTTCACGGGCGGGCTGAGCGAATGGAACAACGCGGGGCTCTCGGTAGACTCCACAGGCGCGGCGGGCGCTGACTCGCCCAAGCCGCGGTGATTCAACGGCACGGAGAACCACGCATGGCCGGTACCGGATCGATCCACAACCGTGTGTACGGGAACATCATGGATTGCGTGGGCAACACGCGCCTGGTGAAACTCAACCGCGTGATTCCCGGCGGACACGCGGAGGTGCTGCTGAAACTGGAGTTCGACAACCCGGCGGCCAGCGTGAAGGACCGCATCGGCAAGGCGATGATCGAGGCGGCCGAGAAGGAAGGGCGGGTGCGTCCGCGCGGCGCTCGCGGCCCGAACGACGCCGGCACGCACATCATCGAACCCACCAGCGGGAACACGGGTATCGCTCTGGCGTTCGTTTGTGCGGCCAAGGGGTATCAACTCACGCTGACCATGCCGGAGTCGGCGAGCCTGGAGCGGCGGGCCCTGCTCAAGCACCTGGGCGCCAATCTGGTGCTCACGCCGGCGGATAAGGGCATGAAGGGCGCGATCGCCGAGGCCGCGGACTTGCAGGCCAGGACGCCGGACTCGTGGATGCCCCAGCAGTTTGACAACCCGGCGAACCCGGCGATCCACGAGGCCACGACCGGGCCGGAGATCTGGGCGGACACCGGCGGCAAGATCGACGCCATCGTCGCGGGTGTCGGCACGGGCGGGACCATCACGGGCGTGACCCGGTTCATCCGCAGGCACAAGCCGGACTTCAAGGCGATCGCCGTCGAGCCGGCGACCAGCGCGGTGATCTCGGGCGGCCCGCCCGGCCTGCACAAGATCCAGGGCCTGGGCGGCGGGTTTATCCCCAAGAACCTCGACACTTCGCTGCTCAACGGGGTCGAGGTCGTCACCAACGAGGATGCGTTCGACTGGGCCCGGAGAATCGCGAAGGAGGAGGGCATCCTCTGCGGCATCTCGACCGGGGCCAACGTGTGCGCCGCAGCACGGGTCGCGGCCAGGCCCGAGTACAAGGGCAAGCGGATTGTCACGATCGCGTGCTCGTTCGGGGAGCGGTATCTGAGCACGGCGTTGTTTCAGCAGGCGTGACGGCGGGGTGGGGGTTGGGGAGGCAGAGGGGGGGTGGCGAAAACTGCGCGTTCGCGCAGCATCGTGTGTTCAATTGTGCGGATCGTGCGCCCGTGTCGCCGATGACGTGCCCGACGCGGTGTCGAGCCGGAGTGTGTTTCGGCCGCGCCGTGAGCGCCCCGTCGGAGACGGGGTCAGGACCTTGATCCCGGGGCCGTCATGGACGACAACACGCCCGCGAACACGCCGCCGCCCGCGCCGGGCACGCCTCCACCATCGCCGCCGCCCGCCGAACCCGCGGACCGCGCGCTGGACGCGGCCCAGCAGGCTGTGGACAACCTCAAGACCGAAGCCAAGTCGCCGGCGTCGGCCGCCTCGGGCGGTGACGACGCGGCGGCCGCGGCGCTCAAGGCCGCCCAAGCCGCGATCGCGCAGGCGCGGGAGTTGAGTGCGGACAATTCGACCGCGACCCCAGCGGCGGCGCCGTTCCCGTTGCCCAAAGTCGCGCCGGCGGCGGGGTTGCCGAAGGCCGAAGGCATCGACCTGCTCGCGGACGTGAACCTGAACGTGCGGATCGAACTCGGGCGCACGCGGATGCTCGTGGAGGACGTGCTGCGTCTGGGCGAGGGGTCGGTGGTGGAGCTCGACAAGCTCGCGGGTGATCCGGTGGACGTGTACGTGAACGATCGGCACGTCGCCAAGGGCGAGGTGCTCGTGCTCAACGACAACTTCTGCGTGCGGATCAACGAGATTGTGGAGCAGATGGCCGACGCGAGGTGACGGCTCGCGGTCGTGAAATGTGCGTGCGGCGGAGCCGGACGCGGCAACGTTGGAAACCGGCCGAAGCGAGTGATGGAGCCCGAGCCAGGATGGCCAGGGGAACAGGAATCAACTGCCGGATGATCGCAACGGCCGCCGCGCTCGTTGGCGTGCTGCTGGCCGTTGCATCCGCTCCGGCGCAGTCCGACGACGCGTGGCTGGCGGTCGGTGGCGTGCACGCGAGCGGTTCGGATCGTGAATCTCGCCCGCTCGGGGGAGCGTCGGCGAGTGCGACGGGCGGGGCGGCCGCCAAAGGCGATCCGTTCGGCCTCGATAAGCCCGGGCCAACCGTGGCGAAGCCGACCGGCGTGCTGGACAACTCGCTCCTGCGAACGGGCGGGTCGTTGGGTGTGGTGCTCGCGTTGATCTACGGGCTCTCACGCCTGGCACGGCGATACGGCGGGAAGGGGAGCACGCTGGCGGCCGCGTTCGGCGCGGGGGCCTCGCCCGCGGGCGTGCTGGAGGTGTTGGGGCGATTCCCGATCGGTCGCGGCCAGACGCTCGTGCTGCTCCGGATCGACAACCGCGTGCTGCTGCTCGCGCAGACCAGCCCCGGCCTGCGGCTCCGCGGCGGCGGCGGGGCGGGAAGTCTGACGACGCTGTGCGAGGTGACCAACCCCGAGGACGTGGCTTCGCTGCTGCTGAAGGTGCAGGACGCCGAGCAGGCGTCCACGGCCGCGAAGTTCGGTGACCTGCTCGGACGGTTCGATGCGCGGCACGCCGAGTCGGGCGCGGGCGTTGTCGAGGTGGCGGCGGGGCGGAAGTTGAGGTCCAGCGCGGCGGGGGATCGGGCGGAGTTGTGGGATGCAGCAGCGGTGGTTGGCAGCGGTGGTGGCGGGGGTGGTTTGAAGGACCGGCTGAAGGCGCTCCGCGCGGGCGGGGGTGGGCGATGAAGCCCTTTGCGGCCATACCGCTGATCGCGGCCGCGCTCGTGATCGCGCTGCTGGCGGCGCCCGCCCGGGGACAGTTGCTCAGCGCGGGCTACCCGCCGGAAGACGCCGCGCCGACGGCGGGGCCCGCGGCGACGCCGGCGGTCGATCCATTCGGACCGCCGAGCATGGACAACCCGCTCTCGATGCTCGGGGCCGCGAGCGGGGTCCTACGCGGCCTCAATACGGGCGGGCCGGCGAGCGGATCGAACGGGCGGGACACGGCGGGAGGGGATGGGGGGGGTGGGGGCGGCGGGCTCTCGACCGGGATCAACATCCTGGTTGTGCTGTCCGTGATCACGCTGGCGCCGTCGATCATGCTCATGACGACGTGCTTCGTGCGGATCACGGTGGTGCTGGGATTGCTGAAACAGGCTTTGGGCACGCAGACGCTGCCGCCGCCGCAGGTGATCCTGGGGCTGTCGCTGTTCATGACGCTGCTGGTGATGTCGCCGACGCTGGATCGGATCCACAAGGAAGCGATCGTGCCCTACAACGAGGGCGCGATCCGCGACTACGACACGCTGTGGGCCCGCACGCGGCAGCCGATGCGAGACTTCATGTTCGACCAGATCGAGCGGACCGGCAACTGGTCGAGCGTGTACATGGTGCTCAACTACCGCGGCATCGACACCAGCGAGCCCGAGAAGCTCACCTACGCCGACGTGGACATGGTCTCGCTCGTGCCGGCGTACATGCTCAGCGAGCTCAAGACCGCGTTCCTCATCGGCTTCAAGGTCTACCTGCCGTTCCTGGTCATCGACATGGTGATCTCGGCGATCCTGATCTCGATGGGCATGATGATGCTCCCGCCGGTGCTGATCAGTCTGCCGTTCAAGCTGCTGTTGTTTGTGCTGGTGGACGGGTGGCAACTGGTGGTGGGGTCGTTGCTGCAATCGTTCACGGTGCATGGGGGAGGGGGAGGCGGGGGAGGAACGGCGGTCTCTTGGATCGGGCACCTGCACGCCGTGGGGCTGGGCTAGCCCGCGCGCTCGCGAGGTTGGAACCAAAGGCTCTTCATGCACTACGACGAAAGCATCATCGACGTCGTTCGCGAGATGCTCCTGATCACGCTCAAAATCTCCGCGCCGCTGCTGCTGGCGGGGATCGTCGTCGGCCTGATCATCAGCCTCTTCCAGTCCATCACCTCCATCCAGGAACAGACCCTCACCATCGTGCCCAAGATCGCGGCCATGCTGCTGGTGGCCGTCGTGCTGCTGCCGTGGATCGTGCACAGGCTGGTGGAGTTCACGATGGAGATGTTCGCGGCGTTCTGAGCCGGCGCCCGTGCCCTTCCGCAATGGTCAGCCGTGAACCTCGAACCGATCATCAACCACGTCGGCCCGTTCCTGATGGTGCTCTTCCGCCTGAGCGGGCTGGCCGTGTTCGCGCCGGTGGTGGGGAGTCCGCTAATCCCCGCCCGCGTCCGCCTGCTGCTGATGTTCATGTTCGCGATCGCGATCTACCCGACGCTGCCGGGCGATCAGCAGGCCCCGATGAACCTGGACCTGCTCTCGCTGGGCCCGGCGATCGTGGCGGAGACGATGATCGGGCTCACGATCGGGCTCATCGCCGCGCTGCCGATGTACGCCGTGCAGATGGGCGGCCAGGTGATGGGTCAGCAGGTGGGCCTGGGGCTCGCCGGGATCTACAACCCCGCGCTCGACACCGAGTCGGACGTGCTCGGACAGATGCTGCTCTTCGTCGCGATCACGATCTTCGCGGCCGTGGGCGGGCTCGACCTGATGTTCTCATCGGTTGTGCACACGTTCTCCCGCGTGCCCGTCGGACAAGCGCTGGGGGTTCAGCCGCCGCTGGAGCTCTTCGCGGGCGTGGTCGGCTCCGGCTTTGAGATGGCCCTGCGGGTCGCGGCCCCCGTGCTGTGCATCATCATGATCGAAACGGTGGGTACGGGGTTCCTGATGAAGACGCTGCCGCAGTTGAACATCATGTCGATCGGCTTCGGGGCCAAGGTCATCCTCGCGTTCCTGGTGCTGGCTTGGGGGATCGGGGCGATGGGCGACGCGATCGCAGACGACATCGGCAACACACTGCGGATCATCACGGGTTGGGCGGCGGGGGTGGGCGGATAGGAGAGGGGGCGGCGCCACTGAGGGCCCAGAGAGCACCGGGATGAGCTCTTTGGGGAGGGAGTTTCCAGCCCACTGTTTTTCCGGTGTTCTCGGTGATCTCGGTGGTGAAGTCGTTGTCCCCGATTCAGCCGGTCTACGTCGGACAGGAGGAGCACGAAGGAGATGGCCGAGGACCTGGGCGAAAAGACCGAGATGCCTTCGGCGCGACGCCTGCGCGAGGCCCGCGGGCGCGGTCAGGTCGCCAAGAGCCAGGACCTCGGCTCGGCGATCGACCTTGTCGGCGGCTTCATCGCGCTGATGATCCTGGGCGGATCGATCGTCGCGGGGCTCTCGGGCCTGCTCCGCTACCTGCTCGACGACCGGAACTCCGGCGCCGCGATGGACCTGTCGTCCCTCGATGGAGCGCTGCGGCTTACGGCGGTGCAACTGGCGGTGATCACGGGGCCCTTTCTGCTGGTGATGTTCGCGGTGTCGTTCTTTGGCCAGTTCGTGCAGGTGGGGTGGCTGTTCACTCTCCAGCCGCTGCAGCCCAAGCTCGACCGGCTCAACCCGATGTCCGGGCTTTCGCGCCTGTTCTCGCGGCGCAACGCCATGAAGACCGCGGTGGGCGTGGTCAAGATGTCGATCATCGGGACGATCGGCGTGCTGATCGTGCGCTCGCACACGGCGGAGATCGCCTCGCTCTCGCGACTGGGCGCGGCCGCGGCGTTCATGCTCATGGGTCGGATACTCGCGGACCTGTGCATCTGGATGCTCGCCGTGATGCTGGTGATGGGGATCGTGGACTTCGTGTACCAACGCTGGCAGCACACCAAAGACCTGAAGATGACCAAGCAGGAGGTCAAGGACGAGCTCCGCTCGATGGAGGGCGACGTCGAGACCAAGGGGCGGCGGCTGCGCATGGCCCGGCAGATCGCGCTCCAGCGGATCAGGCAGTCGGTGCCCAAGGCCGACGTGGTGGTGACGAACCCGACCCACTTCGCTGTGGCGCTGAAGTACGACGCCGACGAGATGGCCGCGCCGAAGGTCGTGGCCAAAGGGGCGGACTTCATGGCGTTCCGCATCCGCGAGATCGCGGCGGCTAACGGCATCCCGATCGTGGAGAAGCCGCCGCTGGCGCGGGCTCTGTACGCCGAAGTGGACGTCGGGCGCGCGATTTCGCCCGAGTTTTACGAGGCGGTCGCGGAGATTCTCGCGTACGTGTACCGGCTGGAGGGGCGGCAGCCGAAGGCGGCGTAAAAGGAGCCGACCGCGCGAGCGATCGGTTTGGCAGGGCGACAGAGGCGATTCGACCGGCACCCGACCGACCGTTTGCGCAGTTGGCTGCTTGACGCGCAAACTTCGCGCGTGCGGCGCAGGAATGCGGCGAGCGGCGGGTGTCGGCCGATACTGGCACCCGTCCGCTGTCTCCCGCGTGCGATCAGTTGCGTGTCGGTCAGGGCAGGATGCCCGCTCCCCCGTTGAGTTTCGCCAGGATGGCCACAACCACCCCCGCCAAACCCGCACTCACACGCGCCGGCGTGCTCCCCGACTGGGTGTACCGGCTGCAGCGCTACCGGCACCTGATCGTGCCGCTGTCGTTCATCCTGCTGCTCATCGTGATCCTGGTCCCGATGCCCACGCTGGTGATGGACGTCCTGATCAGCCTGAATATCAGCCTGTCGGTGATCATCCTGCTCACGACCATCTACATGGCCGCGCCGCTGGATTTCTCGGTGTTTCCCTCGCTGCTGCTGGCGACCACGCTGTTCCGGCTGGTGCTCAACGTCGCGTCGACCCGGCTGATCCTGACGGCCAAAGCCAACTCGCCCGAGGAGGCGATCGGCGTGGCGGGGCAGGTCATCTCGACGTTCGCTGAGTTTGTCGCGGGCGACAATCTGTTTGTCGGCATCATCATCTTCATGATCCTGGTGATCGTGCAGTTCGTGGTGATCACCAAGGGCGCCACGCGCATCAGCGAGGTCGCCGCGAGGTTCACCCTCGACGCCATGCCGGGCAAGCAGATGGCCATCGACGCCGACCTCAACGCCGGCATCATCGACGAGGCCGAGGCCCGGCGCAGGCGAGAGCGGATCGCCCAGGAGGCGGACTTCTTCGGCGCCATGGACGGCGCCAGCAAGTTCGTCCGCGGCGACGCCGTCGCGGGCATGATCATCACGGTGATCAACATCGTCGGTGGGTTTGTGATCGGCACGATCGACCGCGGCTGGCCGGCGATGCAGACCGCGCACACGTTCACGCTGCTGACGATCGGCGACGGGCTCACCAGCCAGATCCCCTCGTTCATCATCGCCATCGCGTCGGCGCTGATCGTCACCCGCTCGGGGTCGAAGGAACAGCTCGGCAACGAGCTTACCGGCCAGTTGGTTTCGCAGCCGACGGGGCTGGTGGTGACGGCGGGCTTCCTGGTGCTGCTGGCGCTCACCCCGCTGCCGACGATCCCGTTGCTCGCCACGGCGGGCGGGCTCGGGGGGCTGGCCTGGGCGCTCTCGCGAACGCAGCGGGAGAAGGCCGCCAACGCCAAGCACGCCGCGGAGGCCAGGTCGCTCAAACCCGCCGAGGGCCCGCCGCCGGAGCAGTTGCTCAAGCTCGACACGCTGGAGCTGGAGGTCGGCTACGGGCTGGTGGCGCTGGTGGACACGGCCCAGGGCGGTGACTTGCTCGAACGGATCTCCGCCATCCGCCGGCAGCTCGCGGTCGACCTGGGCTTCATCCTGCCCCCGGTGCGGATCCGCGACAACATGCAGCTCGGACCCAACGAGTACCGCGTCAAGATCAAGGGCGCGGTGGTCGCCCGAGGGGAGACGATCCCCGGCAAACTGCTGGCCATGGATTCGGGGATCGCCACGGGAAAACTCCCCGGTGGCTCGGGGGTGCCGACCAAAGAGCCCGCTTTCGGTCTGGACGCATGGTGGATCGAGACCGGACTCAAGACGCGGGCCGAGTCAATGAACTACACCGTCGTCGACCCGACCAGCGTGCTGGCCACGCACATCACCGAGATTGCCAAGGTGCACGCGGGCGAGCTGCTGACGCGCGAGGAGGTGAACAACCTCGTCGCCCAGCTCAAGGAGAAGGCCCCCAAGCTTGTCGAGGAGGCGATCCCGGCCGTCATCAAGGTCGGCGACCTGCAGAAAGTGCTCCAGAACCTGCTCAAGGAGCGCGTCCCTGTCCGCGATCTGGAGACGATCATCGAGACCCTCGCCGACTGGGGGAGCAAGACCAAGGACCTCGACGTGCTCACCGAGTATGTCCGAAACGCGCTCCGTCGGACCATCTCGCAGCAGTACGCCACGCCGATCGAGCCGGCTTTGCCCGGGCAGGGCGGAGGGGGAGGAGGCGGGGGAGTCGCGGGTGGCGGTGGGGTGGGGTCTTTGTCGCACCGGATCGTGTGCGTCACGCTCGATCCGGCCTTGGAGGACCAGGTCAACGCCTACATCGACCGGGCGTCGGGCGCGACGGCGGTCAACATGCCCATCCGCGTAGCCAACCAGGTGACGGCCCAGATCGTCAAGGGGCTTCAGTCCGTCATCGGGGCGGGCCACCAGCCGGTGGTCATCGCATCGCCGCAGGTGCGGGCGGTGGTCCGGCAGTTGATCGAGCCGCAACTGCCCAACGTCGGCGTGCTCGGTTACAACGAGATTGTTCCGACGGTGGAGGTGGAATCGATGGCGTTGATCCCGCCACTGGTGGTCGCCGGCGCATCCGGCGCGGCCGCGTGAAACAACCCGGGGTCAAGGTTTGCACACAACTTCTCCACGCACGGGCCGGCGGTTGACGATCTGAGGACGCGGGCCGACAATCCCGTTCGAATGTGGGGAAGGCGGCGAGGGGATGGTGGGGGGGTGCGTGGGCAGGATGCCCGCGTTCAACCGGGACCGTGCGGCCGATCTGGCCGTGGGCTCCGGGCAGCCATGGATGGCCGGCATGAAGCTCAAGACGTATCGCGCCCCATCGATGGCCGACGCACTGACCGTGGTCAAGAAGGACCTCGGGCGCGATGCCGTCATCCTGCACACGCGGACGATCAAGACCGGGGGCATCCTCGGCTTCAAGCGGCGCACACTGGTTGAAGTCACGGCCTCGGATGAAGCACCTGCGGCGATGCGGCGGTCGGGCTTTGGCAGTCGGGCTGGCTCCGAAGAGCCACGGGCCGCGGAGCCGTCGGTCCGGCCGCTGGTGTCGGCAGGAGCGGCCGCGAGTTCGTACGCCAGAGCCGCGGGGCTGCGTGAACCGATCGCGCCTGCGAAGGCCGCCGTTGTGCCGCCGGTGCAAGCCGCACCCCTTCCCCCGGCAACTTCACCGCAGGTAGCGGTCGAAGCCCGCGAACCCGTACCGGCCGATCCCGCCGCGACGGTGATGACCGTGCGAAGCCGGCGGGGTGGCCTCGCGGTCGAAGTCGGGATGGGTTCACCTTCGCGTGTGCCGGCCGCGCCGCGCGAGGTTGACGACCCCGCCCGCATCCGTCGCGATCTGGCCGACATCAAGCTGCTCGTTGCCCAGGTGCTGCAATCGACGCCGGCGGGCGTCGTCGGGGGAGGGAGCGGGGGCTGCAACGGGGGGGCAGGGGGGGAACTGGGTTGCGGACGCATGCCCGAGGCCCTGTTCAAACACTACCTCAGGCTGCTTGAGGCGCAGGTCAGCCGCGACATCGCCGATCGGCTCGTGGGGCGCGTGCGGGACGAGCTCAACGCGGGCGAGCTGGCCGACGAGACGATCGTCCGCACCGCCGTGCTGCGCCACCTTGCCGACCTGATCCCTACCGCGGATGCCGCGCCGATCGGGCGAGCTGCGGGGTCCAAGAGGCCGTTCGTTGTGGCCCTGGTCGGCCCGACGGGTGTCGGTAAGACGACGACGATCGCCAAACTCGCCGCGACCTACCGCTTGCGTCAGGGTCGGTCGGTGGCGCTCATCACCGCGGACACCTACCGCATCGCGGCCGTCGATCAGTTGCGGACTTACGCGAGCATCATCGGGCTCCCGCTCCGGGTGGTGCTGACGCCCGGCGAGATGGGCGCGGCCGTGGACGCCCTGTCGAATCACGACGTGGTGCTGATCGACACCGCCGGACGGTCTCAGCGGAACACCGAACGGCTCGCCGAGCTCTCGGAGTTTCTCGCGGCCGCCGGGCCCACCGAGACCCATCTGGTGCTTTCGACGGCGGCCTCACAGGATGTGCTGGTCAACGCGGCCGAGGCGTTCGCCATGCTCCGCCCCAACCGAGTCATTCTGACCAAGCTGGACGAGGCGGTGAACTTCGGGGTGGTGGTCAACGTGATGCAGCGGCTGGAGTCGCGACTGTCGTTCGTCACGACCGGCCAGGAAGTGCCGGACCACATCGAGCCGGGGCACGCCGAGCGGCTGGCGCGGATGATCCTCGAGCCCGATGTCGGCGCTCTGGCGGCAGCCGCGTCCGAATCGGGGGAGGTGGGGTTGTGAGCGCTGTTTCAAGCCGGGACCCGGCGAGTGCTCGGACGCTCGTGCGCGACGGGCCTTCGTCCTGTCTTCCCCTGACGCTCGCGGAGCTTGACGCCGAGGTTGCCGCGGCGTTCGGGTCGGCGTCCGAGGGCGCTCCGGCGCGCCCGGCTCCGGTTGGTGATCAGGCCGCTCGCCTCCGGGCGATGATCGCGGGTGGGCCGACCGTGGAAGCAGCCCCCGAATCGCTTGGGGTTCAACCGTCGATCGGCGACAAGGCCGACCAGCCCGCGGTCCCGGCGCCGCTCACGGTCGCGGTCGCCTCCGGCAAAGGCGGGGTTGGGAAGACAAACATCGCGGTGAACCTTGCGGCCGCGCTGGCCGCGATGGGGCAGCGCGTCACCTTGCTCGACGGCGACCTGGGCACGGCCAACGCGGACGTGATTTGCGGGTTGACGCCCGCCGCGCGGCTTGATCACGTGCTCGCGGGGCCCCTGGGTGTCTTTGATGCCGGGCGCCGATCGCTGCGGGACATCCTGGTGGAAGCGCCGGGCGGGTTCCGTCTGATCCCCGGCTCGGCCGGCATCGCCCGCATGGCGGACCTGCTGCCCACCGATCGGCGCGGGCTTTTCGAGGCCCTCGCCGCGCTCGATCACGACACCGACGTGCTGCTTATCGACACCGCGGCCGGCGTGGGGAGCATGGTCACGTCGTTCATCGACGCGGCGGACACGTGCGTGGTGGTTTCCACGCCCGAGCCCACTTCCGTGGCGGACGCGTACGCACTCATCAAGTGCGCCGCGACCACGGCGACGGGCCTGGAGCATTGGCGTTCGAGCGCGGGCGGCGGGCGGGACGCCCTGCCCCGATTTCAACTCGTGCTCAATCAATGTGCCGACGCGTTGGAGGCACGCCGGGTCGCGGCTCGGATCGGTGCGGTGTGCGATCGGTTCCTGGGTTTGAGTGTTCCCCTGCTGGGATGGGTGGCGCAGGATGTGCGCGTGGCCGAGGCGGTGCGTGCGCGGCAGCCGCTGGTCGTGCGCTCGCCCGCCGCGGAAGCGGCACGCAACATATCCGCCCTCGCCCGTGCGCTGGCCCAACAGCTTGACCTGCCCGAGCGGCCGGTTGGCGGTTCTGCTCCGCGGGGGGGGCGGGGGCGGCTGGCCTCCGCGTTGCGGAGAGTGCTCGGCGTTTGAGCGGCGAATCGAAGACCTAAGAAACTTGAGAGGATTTCTCAAGCCGGCCGCGCCGCGGACCGAGTAGACGGGGTCTTCGGCCGGGGGCTCAAGATCGGGATCTGTCTCTTTGTCACCGGGCGTTCCCACCAAAGTAGCGGCGGCGTGCGGCGGCCTTTCGGGCTTCGCCGTGGCGATGATCGCCGGCTTGGCCGCGGATAACCCGGCCGAGACGGTGCTGCTCCGGGCCCTGATCGCGATGTTCGTGTGCCAGTTGATCGGCGTGCTGGTCGGCGCGGTGGGTGAGCGCGTCGTCCGCGATGCGGTGCGCGAGTATCAGGACTCGCACCCTGTCAACAAACCGTCCACAATCCCGGCCCCTTCGACGGTGGACAGCCGGGGGGTCGCGCCGGCATCCGCGTAGTTTCTCCACATTTTCGTCCAAGAGTTTGCAGTTGAGTTTTTATCGGTATACTGGACAGCGTCAGGTCATGGATCGGCCTGTTCAAAATTGTTGGAGGCCCGGGGCCACGTTCGCCCGGGTCGACGACGAACAACTCGGTCGCGAACGTCGGGCATTCTGCCCGCGGCGCGGCGAAGGTGGTCAAGGAGCGGACCATGTCACGGATGAGGTCTTCCGCAGGGATGCGGGCGCGGGGTTCCAACCGTTACGCGGTGGAGCACGCCGAAGCATCGAACCAGCCCAGCCAGTACGACGAGATGCCCATCCGCGAGGTGTGGAAGGAGTACCAGCGTACCCACGCGGAGCCCATCCGCAACTACCTGATGGAGAAGTACCTCCCGCTGGTGCGCTACAACGCCGAGCGGATCTACCAGCGCCTGCCCGACGAGGTGGACATCCAGGACCTGATGTCGGCCGGGCTCTTCGGGCTGATGGACGCGATCGACGCGTTCGACCTGGAGCGCGGCGTCAAGTTCGAGACGTACTGCGCGCCCCGCATTCGGGGCGCGGTGCTCGACGAGCTGCGCTCGATGGACTGGGTACCCAGGCTGGTCCGCCACCGCACGGCCCGCGTAGAGGGCGCCAAGCAGAAGTTCGAGATGGAGCACGGGCGCCAGCCCACCGAGGACGAGCTCTCCAAGAAGCTCAAGCTCCACGGCGAGGAGTTCGACAAGTTCACCCGCGACAGTAGAGCCGTGGGCACGTTCTCGCTCACCCGCAAGTGCTTCCAGTCCGACGGCAACAAGGACGTGCGCGAGATCGACGTCATCAAGGACGAGTCGCAGCGGAATCCCTTCACCGAGATCCAGCGCAAGGACGTGAAGGACCTGATCGCCAAGGGTCTCTCGCGGGCCGAGCGGCTGATCGTCCTGCTCTACTACTACGAAGAGATGACGATGAAGGAGATCGGCTCGACGCTCGACCTCTCCGAGTCGCGCGTCAGCCAGATGCACTCGTCCATCCTCGCCCGGCTCAAGGCCCAGATGCAGCACCGCATGAGGGAGCTCGAGCCGGTGGAATGAGCCGGTCGGTCACGTACAATCCGGTATCTCTCCTCCAGCAGGCCCCATTCTGTCGGGGCCTGCCTTGTTTTTGAGGCGGTTGGTGCGGAGGGGGAGGGCCGCCGGAAGGTGCCGGGTATGGCGATCGCGGCCGTGGCCATCGGATCCAACCTGGGGAACCGCCTGGACTACGTCCGTGCGGGCGCATGGGCGGTGGGCCAACTGCCCCGAACCCGCAGGCTCGCGGGTTCGGGCGTGATCGAGACGCCCGCGGCCGTTCCGCCCGGTGCTCCGCCCGGCCCGGACTACCTGAACGCGGTGATTCTCGTCGAGACCGCGCTCGAACCGGGAGAACTGCTGCGCGAACTCCTGGCGATCGAGCGGGCCCACGGACGGGAGCGGCAGAGCACGGCACGGTGGGCGCCGAGAACGCTGGACCTGGACATGCTGTTCGTGGACCAACGGATCGTGGCCAGCGAGGAGCTGACGCTGCCGCACCCGCGCCTGCACGAGCGGGTGTTCGTTCTGCGCCCGCTGGCCGAGGTCGCCCCGGGATGGGTGCACCCTGTGCGAGGCGTTACGGTGGCGGAGATGTTGGCCGCCCTGTGAGCCCGGTCGGCTCGGACCCGGTGTCAGAAGCAGGGGCTGAAGTACGCCGCGAGGTAGTCGAACAGGTCCTGCACGGTTACGCCGCCGACGCCGTTGAAATCGGCACTCGGGTCGCTGCCGAAGAACGCGCCGAGGAAGTCGAAGATGTCTTGCACGGTCACCGTGCCCGAACAGTTGAAGTCGCCGGGGCACATGTGAAGGTACGCGTACGCCGAGCTCGTCGATCCGCAAGAGTTGGTCGCGACCGCGTAGTAGGAGTAGTTCCGGTCGGTCGGATGAGCGCTCGCGATGACCACCGTCGTCTCAGTCGCCCCGGAGATCGTCGATCCCCACCCCGTCGGGCCGTCGGTCATGGGGATCGATTCCCACGCCCCGCCCGAGAGCGGAGGTCCGAAGCGGTACCACTGGTAGGTCACGTTCGTGGGGTTACCCGACGCGATGGCGGTAAACTGCACGGTCTGGCCGTAGCACGCGGCCTGATCGAAGTTCTCGCCCCCGAAGCCCGGTGCCCATTGCGTGGGGCTGGCGAGCTGGTAGAGCCCGGCCGGACCCGCGCTGACCAGCACCCGCGACCCGTCCGCGCTCGCCGCGGGCCTGCCGGTGGCGTGGGGCAGGGCCAGGCGGGCGATCGGGAACGGGATAGCCTCGTTGGTCAGCCAGCCGGGAGGGAGTTCGTAGACCACGGCATCGTTCGCTGTCGGACCGGTGAACGTATTCACGCGGGTGCCGATGAGGAACTTGCCGGCGGGTGCGGACACGTACGTCAGGCCGTCGAAGAGCCCCGGCCAGCCCGCGCCCGCATCGCGCTTGCTGACCCACCGCTGCCTGGGGCGTGTGAGGCTGGTCACGTCCAGCGACTCGAGGCGAGTGTCAATCATCGAGCCGGGCAGCTCGCCCTCGATCCGCGCGCTGACATAGAGATAATTGTTCCCCTTGGTCAGCGCGTTCACGCGGTAGTTGGTGACGGGGTTCCAGATGCCCGAGACCAGGGGCGAGACGGCGTTGGTCGTGTCGATCAGCCACAGCCCGAACGGGTTGGTGCCGAGCCCGACCGCCTTGGTCGCGCCGCTCTCCCAACTGGTCATGCAGGTGTAGTCATACCAGTCGCCGCCGAAGGGGGTCGTGCTGCGCACTGCCGGAGGCTGCTGGGACAGTTCGATGATCTTGAACTCGCGGGCGTAGGTCATGACGTAGAGGCGAGACCCCGTGACTGACATCAGGTGCGGTTCAAGGCCGGTGATCGTGGCCCGCGTAAAAGGCGCATCGGGATTGGTGATGTCGTACACCGTGATGCTGTCGCCGGTGCCGGGGGCGTCGGTCGCCACGCACGCGAGCACCTGGGCGCCGCCGCCGAGCGTCCCCAGCTCCACCAGCTCCGAATACAGCGGGAGGAAGACCGAGCTGCGCAGTTGCTGCGATTCCGGGAGCGTGTAGTTGTACAGACGCATCGTGTTGAGCGTGTAGTCCAGCACGACCGTCGTGTTCCCGATCTGTCGCACGACGCTCGGCCCGACCGGGAAGTTGTCCAACGTCGATCGGACCGTCGGGGATGCCGGGGCTGAGGCGTTCATCGTCATCAGCCCGCCGCGACCGCCGGCCCAGTAATCGGTGGATGGACCCGCGATGATCTGCCCCACCTGCGGGTAGGTGTTGAAGTAGGCCCCCAGCCACACCATCGCGTCCGGATCGAACGTGTTCCACATGCCCACGCCGGAGTTGTGGATGGAGACGCGCAGCAGGCCGCCCGACGAGGACATGCACTGGGCGAAGCCGTTGAGGTCGACCGCGGCGTGCCAGACCGGCGAGGCCGGGTTGGAGACGTCCACCGCCCGCATCCAGTCCTCGTATCCGGTCGACGGCGCGTCGTGGCGGTAGCTCAGCAGCAGTGTGTTGCCGATCGCGGTCAACGCGCTCACTCTGGTGTAGGTCCCCAAGGGTGAGGAACTCAGGCTCGATGTCACCCTTGTCAGCATGGAGGGGTTGGAGATGTCGTAGCCCTCGACGCCCAGAATTGATGACTGAAACTCGTGCATCCCGGCCCAGAGGGTGTTGCCCACCGTGGCCAGGCGGTCGAACGCGTAGTGATTGAGGAGAGGGGCGGCAACGGCGATCCGCACGGGCGTACCCGTCGAGACGTCGTAGACGCGGATGGAGCTCGAAAGTTCTTCCTCGAACCCGGTGTCGTACTGGTGCGCGATGAAGACGTACTGGCCTTTCACGGCGATGTCCACGGCGAGGCCTTCGTAGATGGTGACCGGTGAGCCGATGCTCAAGGTCGGGCTGGCCGAGATCGTGACGACCTCGACGTTGCCGTTATCCATCAGCACGAACGCGTAAGGGCTCGCAGGCTCTAGGGCGATCTTGACCGCGGGCGCGTCGAGCGCGACTCGCCTGGGCGGCGAGAACGACGCCGGCGCTGAGGGATCGGCGAGGCTCAGCAGTTCGAGCCACGTGCCGCGGGCCGCGAGCAGCGTGTCCGAGCTCCATCTCGCCACCGCCGTGGTCTCGCCCCCGTAGCGCCCGGAGACGGCCACGCCGCACTGAGCCCGCGCATGGCCGGTCATCGCGCCCATCACCAGCACTGCGGCCAGCCCGACATTCACGGACGCCCCGAGTGACCGAGTCAACCGCGAAACGATGCTCCAAACCATGATCGGGAGGGTGAACATGGGTACTCCTTTTGTGGCCTCGGCCGACCCGCCGGCCGTTCTCACCGCCGTATGCGTCAAATGACCGGGTGCTATGCATCGATTTTCTTCGAATTGACCACCTGTTGGGACCTTTGCCGGTTGGGGTGGAGCCGCGGCCCGGGGGACACCGGTAGGGCGCTGGGTTCGGCGGCCGCGAGGTCGCCCACCCGCTACGCTGGCAAGGCCATGTCCACCGCTCCCACGTCGCTGCATCAACCGCACCGGTACCGCTTCAAGCTCCTGCGAGCCGCCCGGTTCAGCCTCGATGGTGGGTCGATGTTCGGGCTCATACCCCGCGTGGTTTGGTCTAAGAACATCCCGACCGACGACCAAGGCCGGATCACGCTCCAGCACAACTGCCTGCTGCTGGAGCGGGCCACACCCGATCGGACCGAGCGGCCCGACACCCGTGTCCAGATCCCCTCACCCGAGCCCCGGCGCTTGATCATCGAGGTCGGGACCGGCGACAAGCTCGACGCGAAGATGCAGAGCATTTTCGCGCTGGAGCAGAACCCCGCGACAGGGCGTGCACGCTCGGTCGTCGATGCTCTGGTCGAGGTTGGCGTCGAGCCCGGGACCATCGAGGCCGCGGTCGTCTCGCACCTGCACTTCGACCACGCGGGCGGGCTCACACGCCTGCCCCGGCCGGGCGAGAAGCCCGAGTTTTCGTTCACCGGCGCGGCCGATGGCGGCGGCGGCTCCTCCCGAACTGGCGGGTGCTGTCTCACGTTCACCAACGCGACCATCTTCGCCCAGGCCCGGGAGTGGGTCGACGCTCGCGCCAACCGATCGGTGATGACCAGGACCTACTACCCCGACCACCTCATCCCCATCGAGAAGCAACTGCGGCTGGTGGACTCACCGCGCCCGTTCGCGGTCGGCTCGATCATCGACCGCGACCGAGCGCCGGACGCGCCCGTCGAGCTTCGGGAGACCGAGCTCTGGCCGGGGTGCGGCATCAGCGTTTTCCTGGTTCCGGGCCACACATGGGGCCAGCAGGCGGTGAAGTTCACCGAGCCCGGGCCCGAGGCCGGCGGCCGCGGACGCACGATCGTGTTCACGCCCGACGTGATGCCGACCATCCACCACAACGGCGCGGCCTACTCGCTCGCGTACGACGTCGAGCCGTACACGTCAATGGTGACGCGCCGGTGGTTTCTGGCCGAAGCCGCGGCCCGAGACTGGGTGCTCTGCCTCGACCACGAGCCCGGCCACCCGCTGGTACGCGTCCGCGAGAACGGCAAGGGGTGGTTCGACCTGATCGCCGAGCCGGAGTGAGCAGGATTGGGCCACGGATGGACACGGATAGCACGGGTCAAGGCGATGTGGCCGCGGATGAACGCGGATGGATGCCGCGAACAAGGCGCTGAGGGGCGGCCAATGGACAACGCAAGCGGTTCAGGATGCACTCGGGATGAGTTGTTCGTCTCAAACCCCGCCGCTGCTCAAACCTCTGCTCTGAGCTTCGCTGCCTGCGCCATTCCCCCGGTATTCACCCGCGTTCATCCGTGGCCGATTGTTTGATCGGCGTTTTCGCCGCGGCCCGGTTCCCGCCCCGGGTCGCTATCATTGCCGGAGTCCTCAAGCCACCATCCCGCCGTGACCGTATCCACTGTTCCAACCCCTTCGGCCGCGCCCGCACAGACGGTCGCGGAGCGGCCCGACGCGTCGATCACACCGTCTATGTCGAGACCGATCACTGGGCGCCCGCCGCCGAACCGCAAGCGGACGCTGATGGATCGGATCGAGGCGTATATCTCGAAGCTCAGCACGCGGAACAACTTCTGGCACCGTGTGTGCTCGCTCATCTGGCTGCCGTTCGCGTTCCGCAGCGGCATCAAGATGAAGCGTCTGGACCAGAAGACGTTCACGGCGGTGCTGCCGTTCCGGCGATTCAACCGCAACTGGTACAACGCGATGGCGGGCGCGGCCCTGCTGGGCAACAGCGAGATCGCCGGCGGAATGTACGTCTTCGGTGTCGCGGGCGGTGACTACACCGTCGTGTGCAAGCGGATGAACTTCTACGAGTTCCTGCGCCCGTGCTACGGGCCGGCGGTCTACAAGATCTCGCCGCAGGAGGACATCGACGCGCTGCTCGCGCATCGCGGTGAGTTCAACATCACGATCGATCTGGACATCGCGCAGGCCATCACCAAGCCGGGCGAGCGCGAAAAGCGCGTCGGCCGGTGCAGCCTGACCTTCCACGTGACGCCGAAGATGCACCACAAGACCAAGCGCGAGCGAAGGCCGGAGCCAGCGCGGCTTCCCGGTAGCGGTGGGGGTGGGGGAGCGGGGGGCGCGGACGCAACTGCGGATCAGCCGCCGCCAACCTGATCGGGCCGCGAGTCTGCTTGACGCGATCGCGTGCTTCTGGGGTCCGTCCGGCGGGTTCCGAGCGTGGGCGGTACACTCGGCCGCGTGACGCAGCCGCTGTCAGAATCTCGCCATCGGCCTTCGAACTTCGGCTGGGCCGCGTATCTCGCCTGTTCGTGGACATGGTGCATCGGCATGTTCCTGCCGGTGCTGCTGGTGCGTGACTACGGCCTGTGGGCGTTTGTCGTGTTCGCGGTGCCGAACATCGTCGGTGCGGCCGCGATGGGCCGGGTGCTCGCCGATCCGACGTCGAGCGACCGGATCGTGCGGCATCACCGGCCGGCGTGTCTCGCGTTCTCAACGGTCACACTGGCGTTCCACGCGTTCTGGCTGTCGTGGCTGGCGGGGAGCCGGACGCCGAACGCCGGGCTCGCGGGGTCGGTCTTGTTGGTGCTTTTGCTGGTTTCGCTGTTTGTGGGCGGGGCCGCGGGCGTGTTGGCGTCCCGTCGGCGGCCGACGCTGGGCGCTGTCGGGCAGTGGTTGCTGTCGATGGTCGCCGCGATCGTGTACCTCGTGAGCATCACCGGGTCCGATTCCGCGGCCGCGGCGTTCACGCCGCCGCTACGACTCGTGGCGGGGTTGCCGGACCCGATGGCGTTCATCGGGCTGGCGCCCGTGTGCGTGTTCGGCTTTGCGCTGTGCCCTTACCTGGACGTCACGTTCCATCGCGCCCGGCGCGAGAACAACGCGGCATCAGCGCGGGCTGCTTTTTCGCTGGGTTTCGGCGTCCTGTTCGCGGCGATGATCGTGTTCACGCTCTTCTACACGCGGTTGATGCGATCCGGGCATGCGATCGAGGCCGTCTCGGTCGCCGCTGTCGCGGTGCTTGTGCACCTCGGTTCGCAGGCCGGCTTCACGGTCGCCGCGCACGCGAGAGAGGGCGCCGCCCGCGCCGGCGGTTCGCGGAAGGCGTGGCTGCTCATCACGGTCGTCGGCATGGTCGGTGCGTCGGTGCTGGGTTCCGCCGTCGCGAGCCCGCGTCCGGGCGGCGCGCTCGGACCGATCTGGCATTACGCGGGCCTGACCTGGGGCGAGGTCGCCTACCGCTGTTTCATGGCGTTTTACGGGCTCGTCTTCCCGGCGTACGTCTGGCTGTGCATGATCCCGCTGCGTTCGGAGTTCCAGACGCGGGCGCCGTCATGGCGGAAACTGCTCGTCTTTGCGGGTGTGTGCGTGCTCGCGGCCCCGCTGTTCTGGATGGGGTTCATCGACCGGCTGAGTCTCTGGCTCGCGCCCGGGGTCGCGATCGTGCTCCTCTCGCGGCTGCTGATCAGGTCCGCCCGCCGCGCCGATGCGAGTGGGGGAGAGGAAAGCGGCGCTATTGCCCCACCGTCGCCAGCCTGAGTATCCGCTCCTGTGTCATCTCTTGGTCCGAGCGCAGTTCTCCGGTCATCCGTCCCCCGCTGAGCACGATCAGCCGGTCGCTCAACGCGAGCAGTTCGGGCATCTCGCTGGATACCAGCAGGACCGCTACCCCCGCATCCGCGGCCTCGCGGATCAGCCGATAGATCTCGTTTTTGGTCCCGACGTCGATGCCGCGCGTGGGCTCGTCCAGCAGCAGCACCTTGGTCCCCTCGCCCATCCATCGCGCAATGAGGAGTTTCTGCTGGTTGCCGCCGCTGAGTGAGCCGGGCAGGGCGTCGCGCCCGGCGGTCTTGACCTGGAACGAACGCAGCCGCTGGTCGATCAGACGCTGTTCGGCGCCGACGTTGCGAACCCCCAGGGCCCGGGCCAGGCGCGGCATGAACGGCTCGACGATGTTCTCGCCCACGCTGAGCTGAAAGAACAGTCCCTGGACCTTGCGGTCCTCGGGGACGTACCCCACGCCGGCGGCGATCGAGGCGCGCGGGCCGCTGTGAGCGCCGGCCGGTCCACAGAGTTCGCGCCCGCACGCGATAACGGTCCCCGAAGCGGCGGGGTCGAGCCCAAAGATCGCGTCGAGAAGCTCGGTGCGCCCCGCGCCGACCAGCCCGCCCACGCCGACGATCTCACCCGGACGGATCGACAGGGAGATGGCCTCGAGTCTGTCGGGCGAAGAGAGGTTGCGGACCTCCAGCGCGGGGGGCGCGCCGTCTTTTCCCGCGGCCGCGCGGCGCACCGGCGGCCCGACTTTGCGCCCGATCATTTGTTCCACAAGCGATGATTCGTTCACGTCCTTCACGTCGCTGGTGGCGACGAACCGCCCATCCCGCAACACGGTCACCCGGTCGCACGCCGCGAAGATCTCTCCCATTCGGTGGCTGACGTAGATCAGCGTCAGCCCCTGCGCGGCCAGCCGGCGCACGATCGCGAGCAGGCGCTCGACCTCCGCGATCGAGAGCGAGCTGGTCGGTTCGTCGAGGACGATGACCCTGGCGGGGTGGGCTCCGTCCGCGTTCGCACGCCCGGGGTTCTCGTCCAGGCTCGATGCGATCTGCACGATCTGCCGGTGGCCGGGGCTGAGCGAGCCGAGCTTCGCCCGGACGTCGAT
Source organism: uncultured Phycisphaeraceae bacterium (assembly GCA_964630785.1). Classification (GTDB taxonomy): domain Bacteria; phylum Planctomycetota; class Phycisphaerae; order Phycisphaerales; family UBA1924; genus JADLCX01. The sequence continues at coordinate 39,571 of CAZVZG010000029.1, forward strand.
CCCCGGCTCGAGCGTGGCGAGCAGGCGTTCGGCCCGCTCGCACATGGCCCGGTCGTCTACCAGATGCAACGGGGACCGCGGGATGTCGTGCAGGCAGAGGTTCTCGGCGACGCTCAGATTGGGGCACTGGGCCAGCTCCTGATGCACGATGCGGATGCCGGCGTGGAAGGCGTCGTCGATGGACCCGGGTCGGAGGGTGCGCCCGTCGATGGTGACGGTGCCCGAGTCCTGCCTGTGCAGGCCGCTGATGACCTTGCCGAGCGTGCTCTTGCCCGCGCCGTTCTCGCCCATGAGGGCGTGCACCTCGCCGAGCCGGAAGCTCACGCTGACGTCGTCGAGCGCCTGGGTGATGCCGAATCGCTTGGAGATGTTGCGGGCGGCGAGGAAGTCGGCCATCGCCACGATCATACCGCAGGGAACCCCGAGCGCAAGCTCGGGGGCAAGCACAGCGATATCTTGGGAGCGAACGGGCACCGCAATGAGTGGCCATCAGCCGGGCAACGCAGGCGACGCTCAGTTTGACGTAATCGGTGCTGACGTTGGGTGACCGCGGAACCCGGGCTTGCGCTCGGGGTTCTCTTTGCGGGCGTGGTGGGTTCTGGGGAATGAAAAACCCCGAGCTTGCGCTCGGGGCTTCCTGTAGTTTGGGGTGATTGGTCACTTCTTGGCCGGTTCTTCGCCCTTGCCCAGCCACTTGTCCCACAGCCCCGCGAACTTGTCGACGTTGTCTTTGGTCACCACGCTGAGCTCGAAGTTATTGATGACGCTCTTGGGGCTCTTGTTGTTGTGCACCTTGTCGAAGAGCATGGTCACGGTCTGGTAGCCCCAGCCGTAGCAGTCCTGGCCGATGAGCGCCTGCACCTCGCCCTTGCGGACGTACGCCAGTTCTTCTGGCAGATGGTCGACGCTCACGACCTTGGCGTGCTCGTACACGCCGTCGAGCGCGTTCTTGGTGAACAGCGGCCAGCCGCCCACCATCGCCCAGCCGGTGATGTCCGGGTTGGCGGTCTGCACCTGCTGCACCTTCTGCGCGGCCTGGGCCGCGGTCTCTTCGTTGTAGAACTTTTCCTTGAGCTTGATGTTCGGATGGTTCTTGAGCTCTTCCTCAACGCCGCGGACGCGGGCCTGGAGGTTGGTCGCGTTGGGGTTGCCGCCGAGGATCGCAACGACGCCCTTGTCGCCCATGGCCTTGGCCAGTTCGCGCATCACGGCCTTGCCGGCGTCTACGTCGTTGATGCCGTAGTACGCGAACCTCTTGCTCTCGGGCGAGTCGCTGTCGAAGGTAACGACCTCGACGCCCTTGTCAACGGCGCTGTCGATCGCGCCCTTGAGCACCTTGCCGTCCGAGCAGCTCACGCTGATGCCGTCCACGCCCTGGCTGGCGAGTTGCTCGATGTACTCGGACTGTTTCTGTGCGTCCTCGTTGACGGGCGTGCGCCAGTTGATCTTGACCTCGACGCCGTACTTCTTGCTCAGGTCCCGGGCCGCGTCCTCGGCGCCAGTGCGGGCGGCCTGGAAGACCGGGTTGCTCTGGCTCTTGGCGATGACGCCGAACTCGTAGGTCTTCTTCGGCGTCTGACCCGCCCCGAACACCACTGCCGCCAGCGTTGCCGCCGCTACGCTCACCGACGCCGCTCTCAGAAACGTGCGCTTGTTCATCACCGTTGATCTCCGCTTTCCGCACCCCACATGAACCGATGATACCGCCGGGCGGCCGCCGCGCCGCCGGAGCGTGCGACATCCTATCAGACTCCGAAACAAGGCCGGAACTCTGCCCGGTCGCCTCACGCGGAGACATTCAACGCCACCCCGTTAGGCCGCGAAAAGCGCTTCGACGAAACTCTCGGGGTCGAAGGGCTCCACGTCGTCGGGCGTCTCTCCAACGCCGATGAACTTCACCGGGATGTTGGTCGCACTGCGGATCGCCACCACGATCCCGCCCTTGGCCGTGCCGTCGAGCTTGGCCAGGAAGATGCCGGTGAGACCGACATCGGATTTCGGATTTCGGATGGGGGATGGCTCCGGGGGCGATATCTGAGGCCCGTCGGCTGTTCGATTTCCGACGTCGGCCATCGCCTTCGAGAACTCTTCGGCCTGGCGGAGGGCGTTCTGGCCGCTGGTCGCGTCGAGCACGAGCATGGTCTCGTGCGGCGCGCCGGGGATCTGCCTGGCGATCACCGAGCGGATCTTGGCGAGTTGGCGCATGAGCGGGTCCTGCGTGTGCAGTCGGCCCGCCGTGTCGACGATCAGCACGTCCACGGAGCGGGACACGGCCGCCTTGCACGCGTCGAAAGCGACCGCGGCGGGATCTCCGCCCTGCTGCCCCTTAACCACATCGACGCCGAGCCGCTCGCCCCAGATTTCCAGTTGCCGCACCGCCCCCGCGCGAAACGTGTCGCACGCGGCAAGCAGCACACGCTTGTCCTGCTTGCGGAGCATGGCGCACAGCTTGGCGATGCTGGTGGTCTTGCCTGCGCCGTTGATCCCGGTGACGAGGATGACGGTCGGCCCGGTCCCCGGAGCCGCGAGCCGGAGCCGCCGGTCCTCCGCGGGCCACAGGGCCTTGAGCTCGCGCTTCATGTACTCAAGGACGTCCTCACCGCGGGTCATCTTCCCGCTCTTGTAGTCGGCGGTGATGCCGTCGATCAGCTTCCGCGTCGCGACGACGCCGACGTCCGCCTGGAGGAGCGACTGTTCGAGCTCCCCGATGAGTTGCTCATCGAGTTTCCGCCCGAGAAGCATCGAGCGGACACCACCGACGCCCTCCACCAGCACTTCTCGCGTGCGGGTGAGGCCCTGCTTGAGCTTGTCGACGGCCTTTGAGAAGAAGCCCATGAGGGGGAGCCAAAGGGAGCAGGGGTGCGGTGGATGGATGGGCGGCAGCGGGCGGGGAGGTAAGGGGCGTTCAGCCGGAGGGGAGGGCGGACTCGCCCGGGCCCGCCGGGTCCGCGGCGGTTTCGCCCGCGCTGTGTTCGCCGTGCTCCCCTTCCTTTAGCACCTGCTTGAGCAGTTTGTCCAGAAGTCCGTTGATGAACGACGGCGACTTCTCGGTGCTGAACATCTTGGCCAGTTCGACCGCCTCGTTCACCACGATCTTGGGGTGCGTCCCGCCGACGGTCATCTCGTGGTGGGCCAGGCGCAAGATCGCGCGGTCCACCGCGGCCTGGCGGTGCGCCGGCCAGCCGGGCGCGGCCTCGGTCATGAACGCGTCCGCCGTGGCCCGATCCGCGAACGCCGCGCTGGCCATCAGGAACGCCTTCTTGATTTCTGCGGGCGTGTACCGGGCCGCGGTGGTCTCGGCGTCGTCCGGGTCGCTCAGGAGCCCGGTCAGGACCGCCTCGGGATCTTCCATGTTCGTCTTGCCCGCGCCGCCTTCCGCCCCCCCCAACCCCGTCCCCCCCGCGCGCGCGTCGAGCTGATAGAGGGCCTGGAAGGCCAGCCTGCGGATGTCCCTCGGGTTCGCCGTCACTTCGTGTACACCTTTCGACGGGCGCGCTTCGGGCGGCCGGCCCGCGACTTGTCGGGCCGCACGGACCCGGTCATGCGGTTGCACTCGCCGTTCCGGATGGCGTCCATCGCTTCCAGCGTATCCACCAGAGCCCCGGCCGCCTCTTCGCCCTTGTTGCCTTTGCTCCCGCCGGCCCGGGCGCGGGCCTGAGCCGGATTCTCAGCCGTGATGACCCCAAAGGCCGTGGGGACGCCCGTCTGCATCGTGACTTGGATCAGCCCGTGGGCCACGGCCTGGGCGATGTACCGATCGTGGCGGGTCTCGCCCTTGATCAGGCACCCCAGCGCCACAATCCCCCGATAGCGACCAGTGTTCGCGGCGGCCAAAGCCAGAGCCGGCAACTCATACGCCCCCGGAGCAGAAATGAGCTCGATCACGCCGAGGTCCAGCCGCGAAGCGATGACCCCGACCGCCCCGGCGCACAGGCGTTCGGTCACGGACGCGTTGTAGCGGCTGACGATCACCGCGATGCGGCGAGCGTCGCTCGAAGTCGCGGTTTGTCTGCGGCCGGCCCTGGACATGGGGCGGATGGTAGGGCGGGCCTCATTCCCGGGCCGGTATCATCGCTTCCTCATGCGACGGCTGCTCATCAGGTTGTCGCCCGCGCTGCGGCTCACGCGGGTCACCACTGCATTCGCGGCCGTCGCGAACGTCTGGTTCGTCATCCTCTGGACCGAGGCATCTGCGCCGCACGAGCCGGGCTTCCCCGCGCTGCACGCGCTTCCGCGTTGGGCGCTGCTGGTGGGCGGGGCGGTCAACGCCCTGGGCTTGTTCGCCTTCGCCACTGCGCTCAACGACGTGCTGGACTATCGGCGCGACGCCGCGCTCAACCCCGAAAGGCCGATCCCCGCGGGCCGGATCTCTATCCACGAGGCGACCACGCTGGTCGCCTGCACGCTCGGCACGGCGGTGCTGGGCGCCACGCTGCTGGGCATCCCGGCGGTGTTGCTCACGCTCACGGTCGCGGGGGCCATCCTGCTCTTCAACGGCGTGGGCAAGTTTGTCCCGGCGATCGGGCTCGTGCTCATGGGCCTCGTCTACGCGGGACACATGGTCATCCCCAACCTCAACCTGCATTTCGTGTGGCCGGTGTGGCTGGTGATGACGCACACGCTGGCGATCGAGGGCATCCGGCACGGGCTGCGACGGAAGACACCGGGGGTCTCCGCGCGGGCGATCGTGCTCTCGATCGTCGGGTGGGTCTTCTGGTCGGCGGTGATGCTCGGTGTGGGCTATTGGCGGAGCCGTGAGCACGGCGGACTGTGGCCGGAATGGGTGCGACCTCGAGCCGCCGTGGGGCCGGCGATTCTGGCCGCGCTCTTCGCGGTGTGGGCATGGCGCAAGGCCACCAAGCACGGGCGAGGGCCGCGCGCCGCCGAGAAAATCGCCCGCTACGGGGCGCTCTGGCTCTCGCTCTACGCCTGCGCGTGGCTGGTTGGGCAGGGCTACCGGGAGGAGTCGATCATCCTCGGCGCGCTCACGCTCGCGGGGTTCCTGGGCATGACCATCCTGCGCGAGGCGTACGCGCTCATCGAGCAACCGTTCGGCTATCGGCGATAGACCGGCGCGCGACGTGCCGTGGGCTGAATGCAGCGACGAGCACCGCTCGCGCACCCGTGCATGGTCGTCTCTCGCTCCCGCTTCTCTTCACGCCGCGAACAGTTCGTGCAGCCACGCGGCGTCCTCGGCGCTCATCGGCTCGTCCGCGGCCGCGCGGAGGTTGCATTCGGCTTGGCGTCCGTTGCGGAATCCGGGGATCGCGGAGCAGACGTGCGCGTGCGAGAGCACCCAGCGCGACGCCACCGAAGAGAGCGTTTCGATGTCGGGCACGCCCGGCTTGCCGAATCGTTCCTTGACCCCGGTGAGCTTCGCGCGGACCCCCCGCAGCGTGTCGGGATGGAAGTCCTTGCGGCTGTTGCGGTAGTCGCCCTCGTCGAACTTCGGCGGGTGGTCGGGGTCGAACTTGTCGAGCAGGATGCCCTGGTCCAGAGGGCCGAACGCGACAAACGTGCAGCCGAACTTCTCCATGAGCCGCTGCATCGGCGAGCCGGCGCGGATGAACTCGTCGTACCGGAGGTTGGCCTTGTTCTGCAGCACGTCGGGGCGCACCACGGGCACCGCCCGCGCGAAGTCGTCGTAGGTGTACGCCGACTGCCCGATGGCCCGAACCTTGCCCTGCTTGACCAGTTCGTGCATCACGCCCGCGGCTTCGTGCAGGTAATCGTGGTCGGGCGCTCCCGGCCCTCGGTCGTATCCCGGCCCCGTGAACGTGCCGTGGTGGAAGTAGTAGATGTCGATGTGCCCGCCCCCGCGCCCGGCCTTCCCGAAGCTCAGGTTCCGCAGCGACTGCTCGCACTGGTGGCGGATGTGCGCCGGGTCATACGCATACGGGGCCGTGCCCCTGAAGTGCCCGACCTTGGTCGCGATCACGTGGTCGTCGCGCTTGACGCCGAGCTTGCCCAGCGCCCACGCCAGCGTGCGCTCGGCGCGACCGTTGCCGTAGATGTCGGCGTTGTCCCAGTGGTTCACGCCCGCGTCCACGCCCGCCTTGACGCCCGCGAGAACCTCGTCGTCGTTCACGTCGGCCCAGCCGATCGGCTGGCCGTTCGACGTTGACCAGTTCGGCCCGCCCATCGTCCAGCAGCCGAAGCCGATCTCCGAGACCTTGATGCCCGTGCGGCCGATCTGGCGGTAGCGCATGGCGTGGCTCCTTTGGGCGTCTGTCGCCCGATGTTCCCAGACTGAGGCAGGGTATCCGCGCCGTCCGTCCGTCTGCCGCTCGGCGTTACACTCTGCGCATGGATGCAGTCAAGTGGATCGGCGGCGTGCTGCTCATCGGGATCGAGGCGATGTGCACAGGGGCGGCTCCCGCGCCGGGAATGGGCTCCGGTGTTTCGACTCCGCCCGTCGCGGCCGAGCGCGGCGTGCTTTTCCGCACGATCCTGGCCGAGGGGCGCGAACGCAAGTACGCCGTGTACGTGCCGCGCGACCTTGATTTGAGCGAGCCCGCGCCGGCGATCCTGTTCCTCAACGGGCGGGGCGAGTGCGGCACCGACGGCACGCGGCAGCTTGCCGTGGGGCTGCTCCCAGCCGTTTTTCTTGCGCCCGACAAGTGGCCGTTCGTGATCGTTTTTCCGCAGAAGCCCGTGGCCGACGACACCTGGGAGCAGCACGAGGGGCTCGCCCTGGCCTGCCTCTCGGCCGCGAGCAAGGAGTTCAGGCTCGATCCTGAGCGCATTTACCTCACTGGCCTTTCGCAGGGCGGTGCGGGGACGTGGGCGATCGGCTCGCGTCACCCCGAGCTCTTCGCGGCGATCGCGCCCCTGTGCGGCTTCGTGACTGGCACAAGCGGGCGGTTCGGGAGTGATGAGGACCGTGCGAGGATCGCCGCGAGCCTCGCCGGCGTTCACATGCCGATCCGTGCCTTCCACGGTGAAAAGGACGGCGCGGTGCCCGTCGAGCAGACCCGTGCGCTCATGGCCGCGGTGAAGGGCGCGGGTTGGACCTCCGCCCAGGACGTAAGGGCGACGTACTACCCCGACGCGGACCACAACTGCTGGGACAGGGCTTATCGAGACGAAGGGCTGGGCGCGTGGTTCCTCTCGCACCGGCGCACGGCGGCCGATCACGATCACGATCGATAGTCGCGAAGTGCGCGATCGATGGCCGTAGGAACCGATCGTGCAAGCGATCGGCCTTCGGGGCTGTGCGTTGACAGCGCGACAGCACCTGCGATGCGAACTCTCAGCCGCTCGGTCCGACCCGGCCATCTCGCACAGCCAATGCTTGCGCAATCGGGCTCTCTTGGTCTTGAATCTGCGTGCATTTCCGGCTGCAAAGTCGAATACCGATCGCTTGCGCAATCGGCTCCTTGGCCTCGGGCGAACGATCGACGCGAACGCGAGCAGCGCGTACAATGGCGGCCATACCCCGAATCTGGTGAATACACCGGCCCGCATCGCCCCTCCGTGCACTGCTCGGGGGGGACAGCGACCGCGGCAGGAGGAATCTCGTTGACCCATCACCCCAGCAGGGCCGCAGGCGACGGTTTGCCGATCGCGCCGACGATGGCCGACGCTCTCGCGGCGTGCGAGGTCCCCATCCCCTCGCGGGCGGTCGATGCCAGGGTCATCCGAGTCTGTGTGTTTGCGGTGCTGGTCGCCGCGGTCGCGGGTGTGATCGCGCAAGTCCTTCTCAGACTCATCTGGTTCGTCACGGGGTTAGCCTTCCACGGCACGCTGTCGTTTGAGCACCAGACGCCGCTGGACAACAACCTGGGGTGGTGGGTCGTGATGGTGCCGGCGGTGGGAGGGATCATCGTCGGGTTCATGGCTCGTTACGGCTCCAGGGCCATCCGCGGGCACGGCATCCCCGAGGCGATGGAGCAGGTGATCCTGAACCAGAGCCGCATCCCCATGCGGATCACGTTTCTCAAGCCGCTCAGCGCGGCGGTCGCGATCGGCACCGGCGGGCCGTTCGGGGCCGAGGGGCCGATCATCGCGACGGGCGGCGCGCTAGGCTCGGTCGTTGGTCAGTTCATCAAGACCACGGCGTCGGAGCGCAAGACGCTGTTGGCCGCGGGCGCGGCGGCGGGCATGGCCGCGACGTTCGGTTCGCCCGTCTCGGCGGTTATTCTGGCGATCGAACTGTTGCTCTTTGAGTACCGTGCTCGCTCGATGATCCCGGTGGCGCTGGCCGCGGCGACGGCGACGGCCGTGCGGTATTTCTTCGATGGTGCTGGCGCGGTGTTCGCCATGCCCAACCTTGCGCAGCCGGGCGGCGAGGCGCTGACGCTCTACGCCGTGCTGGGCGCGGTGTTCGGGCTCCTGAGCGTCGTGGTGACGCGGGCGACGTACTTTGTAGAGGACGCCTTCGAGCACCTGCCGATCCATTGGATGTGGTGGCCCGCGATCGGCGGGCTGGCCGTCGGGCTCATCGGCCATTTCGTGCCCAGCACGCTCGGCGTCGGGTACAGCAACATCACCGATATTCTCTCGGGGCACCTGGCGGTGAGCGCGCTGGTGGCGCTGGCGGTTTGGAAGTTCGTGTCGTGGGCGATCGCTCTGGGCAGCGGGACGTCGGGCGGAACGCTCGCGCCGCTGTTCACCATCGGCGGGGCCGCGGGCGGCCTGGCGGGCATCGCGGCCCAGCACCTGTTCCCGAGCGCGGGCGTGGACCCGCGGATCGCCGCGCTGGTCGGAATGGCCGCGATCTTCGCGGGCGCTTCGCGGGCGATGCTCGCCAGCGCGGTGTTCGCGTTCGAGACGACGCTCCAGCCGTTGGGGCTGTTGCCGCTCTTGAGCGGGTGCGCGGCCTCGTTCCTCGTCTCTTCGCTCTTCATGCGCAACACGATCATGACCGAGAAGATCGCTCGTCGCGGCGTGCGCGTGCCCGCCGAGTACGAGGCCGATCTGCTCGATCAGGTGGTCGTTCGCGACGTGGCGACGCGCGACCCGGTGACACTTCGGACCGATCAGACGATTGCCCAGACCCGCCAGTGGCTCGCTTCTCGGGCACCCGGCACCTCCCACCAGGGCTTCCCGGTGCTCGATGAGCACGGCGTCCTGCACTCGATCGTCACCCTGCGTTCGCTGCTCGATCCTGCGGTGCCGGCCGATACGACGCTTGAGCGGCTCGCGAGGCGGCCGCCCGTGATCGTCTACGACGACAACTCTCTGCGCGAGGCGGTCGACCACATGGTCCGCCACGACATCGGCCGCCTGCCGGTGTTCGAGCGGAGCACCACTCGCCTGATCGGCATCATCACGCGCAGCGACCTGCTGGGCGCGTACCGCCGGCGGATCGAGCAGTCGGGCGAGGGGCAACGTCACCTCGCGTGGCGGTCGCTGATCCCCAAGCCGCGAGCGCGTGCGGAGAGTTGAGCGGTCGGGCAACAAGAGGTGGAGTACGGTGCCCCGGACCGGCCCGCCGATATCCCCAAGCGAGCGTCGGAGGCACTCGGATCGCGGGCCCGCGACTGCCGCGTGCAACACCGCGCTCTACGCGCCCCAACCCTCCCTCGGCCTCGGCGGGCTTCGGGATGGCGGCGCGCCCGCGGCGTCCCCCCGGGCGGAGCCCTGATCCGCGTTCGTCGGCGCGGGCGGGCGATAGCCCGTCGCGATAATGAACATCTCGCGTGAGACGTCGCGGCTGGACTCGGGCTTGAAGCCTTTGACCTCGGCGAACATGCGCCCGGTGTCCTTGAGCAGTTCCGGGTAGGCCTCGCCCTCAAACACCTTCATCACGCAGCGTCCGCCGGGCTTGAGCAGGCGGGGTAAGAGGTCGAGCACCCGACGGCAGAGGTCGATGGATCGGAAATGGTCGGTCGCGCCGCCCCCGCCGCCCTCGGTGCTCGGGGCCATGTCGGAGAGGACGGCGTCGAAGAGGGCTCGCGGCGCCGGTCGATGGGCTTGCGGTGCGGCGCCGCCATCGGCGGTCGGATCGCGGCCTTCGGCGAGGTTCAGGAGGTCTTCGGCCGTCACGCTGAAGACGTCGGCGACGACCGTGCGAGCGTTCGGGGGGAGCTGGATCGTGACCGGTTTAAGGTCGATGCCGACGACCAGGCCGCGATCGCCGACGATCTCCGAGGCGATCTGGACCCACGAGCCCGGCGAGCAGCCGAGATCGGCCACGCGGTCGCCGCGCTTGAGCACGGGCCGCTTGCGGTTGACCTCGATGAGCTTGTACGCGGATCGAGCGGCGTAACCCTCGGCCTTGGCCTGCTTGAAATAGCGGTCCTGGGTTTCGCGGCGTTGGGCCATCGGGGGAGCGTAGGGCAGAGATATCGGAGGATCATGACGGCCGGGCCCGCGTCGGGCGCTCGCTAAGATGGCCCGCTCGGATCGCCCTGTTCACTCATTTGAGAGGATGCTTCCATGGCGGGCACGGTCGGGAATCGGCGGTACATCAAGGAGTTCGGCCCGTCGGAGTTCATCTCGGGCGTGTTCGCGATCGCCAACGCGCAGCTCGGGCGGACTAAGCAGGACAAGCCGTTCCTCAAGTGCCTCATCGGCGACAAGACCGGCACGCTCCCGGCGCGGATGTGGTCGATCGACCCGGGCCACTTCAAGCGCCTGCCGGTGGACGGATTCGTATTCATCAACGCCGAGACCCAGCCCTACCAGGGCGAGTTGCAGTTGATCCTGCAGAACGTGGACGCGGTCGATCCCTCCCCCGAGGACATGCGAGACCTGATCCCGTGCTCCGCGAGGGACCCGGAAGAAATGCTCGCGGAGCTCACGGCCCTGCTCGGCACGCTCACACACCCGGCGGCCCGGGCTCTGGCGCAGGTGTATCTCGCCGACGAGCATCTGATGGCCCAGCTCAAGCGGGCGCCGGCCGCCAAGAGCATGCACCACGCCTACCTCGGCGGGCTGCTGGAGCACACGCTGAGCCTGCTCAACCTCGCCGATCGTGTGTGCCCGCTGTACCCCAAGATCAGCCGCGACACCGTGATGCTCGGGCTGTTTCTGCACGACCTGGGCAAAACCCGCGAGCTGGTGTACGACCGGACGTTCTCGTACTCGGACCGCGGCGAGCTCATCGGCCACATCGTCGAGGGTGCGATCATGCTCCACGATCGGGCCCAGCAGGTCATGCGGACCACCGGCCAGCGGCTGCCGCCCAACCTGGTTATGGTGCTCCAGCACATCATCCTGAGCCACCACGGCTTGCCCGAGTTCGGCGCGGCCAAGCTTCCCGCCACACCCGAGGCGATCATGGTGAACCTGCTGGACAACCTCGACGCCAAGACGACCATGGCCCTGGCCGCGGCCAGGCCCGACTCGGCGAGCGTCGATCCCGGCGAGCAGGCCGGCGGCGCGCTCAACGGGAACTTCACCGAGCGGCAATGGGCCCTGGACACCAAGCTCTTCAGGCCGGACCCGCTGGCGGAGTAGGGGAGGGGAGAAGGTGACAAGGTGAGGGGGTGACAAGTTGAAAGGAGGAAAGGGGTGAGACGGTGAGGGCGGCATGGTGAGCGAAAATGGGCGTGCACCGAGAGTCGGCGGGGCGACGCGGATTCGTTCTCATCGGGACCTGGAGGTGCACAAGCGGGCGGTGGTGTCCGCGATGGCCATCTTCGAGCTCAGCAAGGCGTTTCCGAGCGAAGAGACCTACTCGCTGACCGACCAGGCACGGCGATCATCGAGGTCCGTCGCCGCCAATCTTGCCGAGGCGTGGCGCAAGCGACGGTACCCGGCGGCGTTTGTTTCCAAACTCTCCGACGCCGAAGCTGAGGCCGCCGAGACGCAAGACTGGATCGAGTTCGCGGTCAAGTGCGGATATCTGTCCCGTGCCGACGGCGTGAAACTCTACCCCGAGTACGAGGCCGTTCTTCGCACGCTGGTCGGGAAGATCGTGCACGCCGACAAGTGGGTCATCGAGGCAGAGAATCGGGGCTGACCCACCCGCGGATCTCCGTCGCATCCTCACCTTGTCACCCCCTCCAGGGCTATCGCATAGTCGGTAGGGTATAGATTGGGTATGCGGGAAGAAGCGGAT
>CAZVZG010000030.1:0-50769 GCA_964630785.1 uncultured Phycisphaeraceae bacterium
GCGCGGTGTTCGACGCGCTCGCGGCGATGGTGGACGCCGAGCTCGGCAAGCCGGATGAGGCGGGAAGGTCGCTGTGGGCCCGCGCCGAGGAAAAGGCGTGCCGCTTGGCGCTGATTTACGCCTGCTCCGCGAACGCCCAGAAGCCGGTGATCGACGAGGACGCCGCCCGCTGGGCGTGCGACCTGTCGTCGTACCTGACGCGGCGGATGCTCTACATCGCCCACGAGTGGGTCGCCGACGGCGTGTTCGACGCCCGGCAGAAGCGCGTGGTCCGGGTGGTGCGCAAGGCGGGTGGAAAGATCTCCCGCAGTGAACTCTGCCGCAAGACGCAGTGGCTGACCCAGCGGGAGCGGCAGGAAGTCATCGACAATCTCCTGGAAACGCAGCAGTTGCGGCAGGAAGAGGAAACCTCCGCGACACGGCCGAAGGTGGTGTATGCGCTGGCCTGAACCGAATCTTTCAATCTTTCACCCAATCATCGCGCGCGTACGCGTGGCGCGGGTGCATGGGCGTAAGGGAGGTATTGAAAGATTGAAAGATCTCTCTCCTTCATCATGTACTTCCCCCCTCCCGATCCGCCGCGCTCATGCAGGTCGCGTGCCAGGCCGCGCCTACCGCGAGCCCAACAGCCCGAAGCCTAACGGCGGGGGTGAGGGGGTCGGTAGGTACTTCCCCGCCCGCGTCGCGTCGCTACGCCCGCGGGAACAGCCGCGCTTGGCGACAGAGTTTGTTTCGCCCGTCCGAGCGCGGGGCGGGCGTCTGGCGGGGTTGGCAGAACCGCCCGCCAGGAACGCGACGTGGGCCAACGTGGGCGGACCCGTGGCCAACGGGATCGCCCCGTAGCGGGCGGGATTCGGGGCGCTCAACGCCCCAACGGACGGGCCCGACTGCCCGAGCCATCCAGCGAACCAGCGATCCACAAATCCCCGGACCCACCGCATGTGCGGCGGGCAACCACGACGCATCGCGCTGGCGTGCCCCGCCGCGCTCCCGACGGAGATCGCTATGAACATCGAGACGCTGCCCATCGACGCGGTCAAGGAATACGACCGCAATCCCCGCACCATCAACGACGCCGCCATCGATGCGGTGGCCAAGAGCATCGAGGCGTTCGGCTTCAAGGTGCCGATCCTCGTCGACGCCGAAGGTGTCATCATCGCCGGGCATACGCGGCTCCGCGCGGCGCGCAAGCTCGGGCTCAAGGAGGTGCCGACCATCCGCGCCGATGATCTGACGCCCGACCAGGTCAAGGCACTGCGCATCGCCGACAACAAGGTCGCGACGCTGACGTCGTGGGACATGGAACTCCTGCCGCTGGAGCTCGCCGATCTCAAGGGCGTCGATTTCGACCTCGCGCTCCTTGGCTTCAGCACCGAGGACCTCAGCGCGATCATGGCTCCCGCGGGCAGCGAAGGGCTGACCGACCCCGATGATGTGCCGGCCCAGCCGGACGCGGCCACGACTGTCCCCGGCGACATTTGGGTGCTCGGCAACCACCGGCTGATGTGCGGCGACTCGTCCAAGCCCGAGGATCTGGACCGACTGCTCGATGGCCAGCCGATCCATCTCGTGAACACGGACCCGCCGTACAACGTGAAAGTCGAGCCCCGCTCGAACAACGCGATCGTCGCCGGCCTGAGCTCGTTCGCGCTGCCCGGCAAGGCAGACCAGCACGACCAGCAGAGCGCCGACCTCAACCGCTACCCCGAGAAGAACCGCGCAACGCACAAGAAGCTCCGGGCCAAGGACCGGCCGCTGGCGAACGACTTTGTGTCCGACGACGAGTTCGACCGGTTGCTCGCGGCATGGTTTGGGAACATCACCCGCGTGCTGATCCCGGGCGGCACGTTCTACATCTGGGGCGGGTATGCCAACTGCGGCAACTACCCGCCGGTGCTCAAGCGGTGCGAGCTCTACTTCGCGCAGGCGATCATCTGGATCAAGGAGCACCCGGTCCTCACGCGGAAGGACTTCATGGGCAACCACGAGTGGTGCTTCTACGGCTGGAAGGAGGGCGCCGCACACCGGTTCTTCGGGCCCGCCAACGTGCCCGACACGTGGTCGGTAAAGAAGGTCAACCCGCAGAGCATGGTCCACCTCACGGAGAAACCGGTAGAGCTCGCGCGGCGTGCGATCGAGTACTCGTCGCGGCCCGGCGAGAACGTGCTCGACCTGTTCGGCGGGAGCGGGAGCACGCTCATCGGCGCGGAGATGACCGGGCGTCGGGCGTTCCTCATGGAGCTCGACCCGCTGTACTGCGATGTCATCGTGCAGCGCTGGGAAAAGTTCACGGGCGGCAAGGCGGAGCGGCTGGGGTCGAATGCTGTGGCCGAAGAGAAAGCCGCGACGCCGGTCGCGGCTGGGGGGAAGGCCTGATGGTCGCGTCAGCCTTCGTCGCCGCGCGGGAGCGGCCCGTCAACAGCCTCGTCCCAAGGGAGGGGCGGATACTCAGCCACCTGCTCGAGGTCTCGCTGAGTGAGCAGGTCGGCGGTCTTCCGCCCGCTGCAGGCGGCGACGGCCCGCGCGAGGTCCGCCCATTCCTCGACCGTCACCATCTGGTCCTGGCGCGCGCCGAGGAGGTAGTTGGCGGCTGTGAGGACGGCTTCGAGTTGGGTGGGCGTCGCCTGCATGGGTCAGGCTCCCTTCCCGGCCACGAAGAGGCCCTTGTCGTGCTTCTTGAAGCGGGCCTTCTCGCCCTTGGCAGCGATCTCGCGGATGATGGCGGCGTAGAGCGTGGCCTCCGGGGTCTTGCCGCCGGGGCTCTTCCACAGGCCCTTGGCCTCCATCGCCGCGATCATCTGTTTGGCCCGCATCGGTTCCCCGCTCGCGGCGAGGACCTGCGCCGCGGCGTCGAGAGCGCTGACGCGCTTCGGCGGGCTGGGCTTCTTCGCCTTCGCGGGCTTCGGGGCCTTGGGCGTCTTGGGCGCCTTCCCGCCCTTGGCCTTCGCGGGTTCGGCGGGCTTGCCGTCCAGGCGGTCCTTGATCTCGGCGAGCGCGGCCTTGCGGAGGCGCTCGGTCTTGGCAGCCCCCTCGGCGCGGGCGGCGCTCTTGGACATCTTCGGGGTGCGGGGCTTCTTGGTCTTCGTACTCATGCGAATCTCCCAACTACGGGTGCGGAATCCCGCCGCACGCTGCGGCGGGGAATCGGGGCCGGCGCGGTTCCCCGCGCCGCCTCGCGGTCAGCAACCGGCGACGCGCTCCATCTCGTTGAGGACGTCGTGGACCATCGAGTTGGTGGCGGCGGCGCGGCCGCGCCGGTCGGTCCCGTAGACGACCTTCGCGACCTCGACCGCCTTGGCGTAGCGGGCATCGCGGTCCTCATCGCGAGTGATGTGGGCGATGCAGATGTCATGCCTGCCCGCGTGGCGGGTGTTCTGCTCGATGGTCACTTCCGCGCCGCGCTCGGTGCGGATGATCTTGACGTCCTTCTCGTGGCCTTCGATCACGATCGTCTTGATGTTCATCGGTGGGCTCCTTCGTGGGGGTGCGAGGTTGCGGGGCGTTTACTCGGCAAGGAAGCGCTCGATGTCCTCGCGGTCCATGCCGCTGAGGAAGGCGACGGTGTCCATCAGGTCGCTGCGGACCTTTCCGAGGTTGCCGGTGATGCCCCAGTTGGTCGGGTCGGCGTTGGCCCGCTCGTCGTGCTTGTCCAGCTCCATCGCCAGCACGTCGAGGAGGCGGGCGATGTCGTTCCGCCGGGCGGCGTACGTCTGGGCTGCGGTGGGTTCGGGCTTGGCGTTCTTGTTCGTGCGGTTCTTCATACTGGTACCTCTCGTCGCTTGGGGTGCTTGCGGTGCGTGGTGACTCAGGTAAACAACGAAGCCCGCATTTCGCGGGCTTCAGGCGGTCGGTCGGGTTGTGCGATTGGGCGGGGGCGTCTTGGGTCGGCCCACCGCGTCGAGGTAGTCCACCAGGTCGCTGGCGAACCAGGTATCGCCGTCCACCGCGTCGTGCTCGTCGGGCCCGCGACGGCCGTCGGGGTCGATCTCGAAGAGGCGGAACCCGCCCGCGCTGGCGGCGTCGACCGACCAGGTCCGGCCGTCGGGCGTGCGGATTTCGAGGCAGGCGACCGCGAACCCGCGGCGTCCCAGGGCGCTTGCGATCTCGATCATGTTCTGTGTCGTCGCGTTCATGGTCGTGGTCTCCGTCGCGGGGCTTGTGGTCGGTCGCCCCGCGTTGTGACACATGAAGCCATGACATCCGCAAACAGGCAAGGCGAATCGGAGCGGTTTCGCCGTCATTCCGCGACATGTGGGCAAATCGACGGGACATGTGGGCAAGTTCGAGCGGGAGGTCCGCGATGACTCCCGAACACGCGCCTAGTCCCGACCCCCCCGTCCCCCACACCCCCCACGCCGCCGGGCAGGGGATGTCCCGGCTGAATCCCGCGGCGCTCCCCGTCGCGGACGCGGCCCGGGTGCTCACGCGCTTGGGCGGCAAGGCTGTCCGCGAGGAGATGCTCCGCGCCGACATCGACGCGGGCGCGCCGGTCAACAGCGACGGAACGCTCAACCTCGTGCACTACGCCGCGTGGCTCGTGAAGGAGATGACCTCAGGGGGTGGCGGTGGCGATTGACCCGCGCAAACTCAAACCCGGTGAGCTCGCGCGGCTGCTCAACAGCACGCCGCTGGGCGAGGTTGTCAGCGAGCGGCAGCTTCACCGGCACCGCACGCGCGCTGGCTTCCGCGTTGCGGCCGACGGCGACGCTGGCAAGGTGGACCTGTTCCGGTACGTCGCGTGGCTGGTGACAACTCGGCACGACGCCCTCGCCGAAGCAGCCCGGCAGCCCGAGGGGCTTACCGGATACGAGGCGATGAAGGAGCGGGCGCGGCTGCGCAACGCCGTGCTCTCGCTCTCGGGTCGCGACATCGGTGACCTGCCGTCCGTGGCTGACCCGGCGCGGCGCGAGCGGGCGGCCCGTGACTTCCGGTACTTCTGCGAGACGTACTTCCTGCAGACATTCCACCTCAAGTGGTCCGACGACCACCTCAAGGTCATCGCCAAGATCGAGCAGGCAGTGCTGGAGGGCGGGCTGTTTGCGATGGCCATGCCGCGCGGCAGCGGCAAGACGTCGCTCTGCGAGGTCGCCTGTCTCTGGGCCATGCTCTACGGCCACCGCGACTTCGTCGCGCTGATCGGCTCCGACGAAGAGCACGCGGCCGGGATGCTCGAGTCGATCAAGGCGGAACTGGAGAACAGTGAACTCCTCGCCGGCGACTTCCCGGAGGTCTGCCACCCGATCCGGTCCCTGGAGGGCATCCACCAGCGCGCGTCGGGACAGCTTTACCAGGGCAAGCAGACGCACATCGGCTGGACCGCCCGGGAGGTCGTGCTGCCGACGATCCCCGGCTCCGCCGCCGCGGGCGCCATCATCCGCGTCGCCGGGATCACCGGCCGCATCCGCGGCATGAAGCACAAGCGAGCGGACGGGACATCCTCGCGACCCTCGCTGGTTCTCATCGACGATCCACAGACCGACGAGAGCGCCCGGTCGCCCTCGCAGTGCGCCAACCGCGAACGCATCCTCGCCGGGGCCATCTTGGGTCTCGCGGGCCCGGGGAAGAAGATCGCGGGTCTCATGACGCTGACGGTCGTCCGCCCCGACGATCTGGCCGACCGCATCCTCGACCGCGACAAGCACCCGCAATGGCAGGGCGAGCGGACGAAGATGATGTACGCCTTCCCGGTGCGGGATGCGCTCTGGCAGAAATACGCGGAGCTGCGGGCGGAGGGGCTGCGGAACGACCGCGGCATCAAAGCCGCGACGGAGTTCTACCACCAGCACCGCACCGCGATGGACGAGGGTGCGGTGATCGCCTGGCCCGAGCGCTTCAACCACGACGAGTTGTCGGCCGTGCAGCACGCGATGAACCTGCGTCTGCAGAATGAGGCAGCGTTCTTCGCGGAGTACCAGAACGAACCGCTCCCGGAGGTCCAGGCCGCCGACGACCTGCTGAGCGCGGATCAGATCGCGGCGAAGGTCAATGGCCAAGCCCGCGCTGAAGTTCCCATCGGATGTACGCGCCTGACGATGTTCGTGGACGTCCAGGGCAAAGCGCTGTTCTATCTCGTTGCCGCGTGGGAAGATGACTTCACGGGGTACGTGATCGACTACGGCACCGAGCCGGATCAGAAGGCGCCGGGCGGGTACTTCACGCTCCGCGACATGCGGCGGACCCTGGCAATGGCCGCTCCGCGCGCCGGCGTCGAAGGGGCGATCTACGCCGGGCTGGAGCGTCTGGTGGCCTCGCACCTGGCGCGCGAATGGCGGCGAGACGACGGCGCGATGGTGCGGATTGACCGCTGCTTGATTGACGCCAACTGGGGATCGTCCACGGACGTGGTGTACCAGTTCTGCCGGCAGAGCCCGCACGCGGGAGTACTCATGCCCAGCCACGGCCGGTACGTGGGCGCGTCGAGCATTCCCTTCAGCGACTACAAGCGCAAGCGAGGGGACCGGGTTGGGCTCAACTGGCGCATCCCGGTCGTCACCGGCAAGCGCGCCGTGCGGCACGTCGTCTTCGACACGAACTATTGGAAGTCGTTTGCGCACGCGCGGCTCGCGGTGCCCATGGGCGATCCCGGGTGCTTGTCGCTGTTCGGGACCAAGCCCGAGCCGCACCGGCTGCTGTCGGAGCACCTGACCAGCGAGTACCGCGTGAAGACCGAGGGCCGCGGGCGCACCGTGGACGAGTGGAAACTCCGCGTCGAGGGACTCGACAACCACTGGCTCGACTGCCTGGTCGGCGCGGCGGTCGCGGCGTCCATGCAGGGCGCCGTGCTCTTCGGCACGGACCACAAGGTGTCGGCGCGTCCCCGGCTGCGGCTGTCCCAGTTGCGAGGAGATCGCCGGTGAACCACCGCACGCCAGCACGCCCTGCCAAACCGCCACCCCTGCCGCGTGGTCTCACCTGCCCGCGGTGCGGATGCCGCCACTTCGAGGTGCTCTACACCCGCGCGGCTCCCAGCGGGGCGGTCCGCCGTCGGCGCTCGTGCCGGCACTGCGGGCGGCGGATCACGACGGTCGAACGTCCGGTCGAGTGATCGGGTCTACCCGTAGACCGTTTCGGCGGCATTGCCATCGCCAGCGCGACAACACGGCGGCTGGAGCAGAGGGGTACTGGCGTGCCCCAGGACCCTGACCCCAACCTCGATCAGGCCATCCGCGACAACGCGTCGCAGCCCGCGAAGGCAGCGGTGGATGGCCAGTCCGTCGAGCAGCACCCGCTGAAGGACCAGATCGAGGCCGACCGCTACCTCGCGTCCAAGGACGCCGCGAGGAAGCCCGGCCTCGGCATCAAGTTCGCCAAGATCGTTCCGCCCGGCTCCGTCTGAACCGCACCCATGCTCAAGACCATCGCCAACCTCCTGAATCGAAACGGCCGCGCTGCCGAGCGGAGCACGGACGCTCCTCGCGGCGGTCGCGGGCGGCGGTTCGTGGTGGCGAAGTTCGATTCGGCGCAGACCACGCCCGACAACCGCAAGCACTGGGCGAACGCGGACGGGCTCTCGCCCAACGCCGCGGTGAACCCGGAGGTTCGGCGCATCCTGCGCAACCGCGCCCGGTACGAGGTTGCCAACAACTCCTACGCCAAGGGCATCGCCCTCACGCTCGCGAACGACACCATCGGCACCGGCCCCCGGCTGCAGATGCTGACCGAGGATGCCGACTCGAACGCCCGGATCGAGGACGCGTTCGAACAGTGGTCGCGTGCCGTTGATCTGGCGGGCAAGCTCCGGACGATGCGGCTGGCCCGGGCCGAGAGCGGCGAGGCCTTCGCGCTCCTCGTCAACAACCCCGCGATCGCGTCGTGGGGGTCGCCGGTGTCGCTGGATCTCAAGCTCATCGAGGCGGACCAGGTCTGCACGCCGCTCCTGCGGCGGGGGCGCGCTGACGACGTTGATGGGATCGTCCTCGACCAGTGGGGCAACCCGTCGGCGTACCGCGTGCTGAAGCGACACCCGGGTGACAGTGGACTTCTCCGCGCCCCGATCGACGATCTCACTGCATACGACACCTACGCCGCCTCCGCCGTGGTGCACTACTTCCGCGCCGATCGGCCGGGCCAGCTCCGCGGCATCCCGGACATCACGCCGGCGCTCCCGCTGTTCGCCCAGCTCCGCCGGTACACACTGGCGACCATCGCCGCCGCCGAGACCGCCGCTAACTTCGCCGCCGTCATCTACACCGATGCTCCCCCCAACGGCGAGGCCGATCCGCTCGAGCCGATGGACGAGGTCGAGCTCGAGCAGCGCCTCGCCACGGTTCTCCCCGGCGGCTGGAAGCTCGGGCAGGTCCACGCCGAGCAGCCGACCACGACCTTTGGCGAGTTCAAGCGCGAGATCCTCAACGAGATCGCCCGCTGCCTGAACATGCCGTTCAACGTCGCGGCGGGGAACTCCTCCGGTTACAACTACGCCAGCGGCCGCCTGGACCACCAGGTCTACTTCAAGAGCCTGCGCGTCGATCAGCACCACCTGCAGCTCGCCGTGCTCGACCGCATTCTCGCGGTCTGGCTCAACGAGGCCGTGCTGGTCGAAGGTCTGCTCCCGCAGTCGATGCGGGAGCGCGGCGCACTGCTGCCAGCACATGCCTGGTTCTGGGATGGCGTCGAGCACGTCGATCCCGCCAAGGAAGCGACTGCCCAAGCCACGCGCCTGGCCAACCACACCACCACCCTCGCCGCCGAGTACGCCCGCCAAGGACGCGACTGGGAGCAAGAGCTCCGCCAGCGCGCCAAGGAACGGGCGCTCATGGACGAACTCGGACTCACGCCCGCTTCCCCGGCCCCGACGGGCGCAACGCCCGCACCTCAAGAGGACGACACCGATGGCAACGAAGACTCCGACCGCGCCCAAGACCCGAGTCGCACCGAAGCGTCTGTGGCTTGAGGCCGCCGCCACCCACCCCGCACCCGCGGGCACGTCTCCGCTCACGCTGACCGGCACGGCGGAGATCACCGCCATCGCCGCCGGCGCGGGCGGGACGGAGGGCGAGAAGGCGCTCCCGCGCTTCAAGATGCTGGCCTATACGGGCGGGGCGATGCGCGTCGCCGGGTGGCGTCACCCGGTCGTGCTCGACCTCGCGGGGCTGTCGGTGCCCTCGCAGAACCGGCCGATCCGGTTCGCCCATGATCCGGCTGCGGGCGTGGGGCACACGGATGCGATCCGGGTGGAGGGCGGGCAGCTCGTGGCCACCGGCGTGATCTCGCGCGATACGGCGACCGCCCGCGAGGTGGTCGCGTCCTCGCGGAACGGGTTCCCCTGGCAGGCCTCGGTGGGTGCAAGCGTCGAGGAGTTCGAGTTCATCCGCGAGTCGCAGAAGGCGATCGTGAACGGCCTGGAGTTCAGCGGCCCCATCAACGTCGTCCGCAAGGCCACGCTCGGCGAGATCAGCTTCGTCGATCTCGGGGCCGACGGGCGCACCAGCGCCTCGATCGCCGCCCAGCAGGGCGCGAATGGTGGCGGCGATGGCAGTGGCCCGACAGGTGGCGCTGTCGATCCGGGGCCGAGCGCCGCGGCGCTCCGTGCGGAGGCGCTCGCCGAGACCAATCGCATCGCGGCCGTGCGTCGGATCTGTGGCGGCAAGCACCTGGACATCGAAGCCCAGGCGATCCGCGACGGCTGGGACGCGACGCGCACCGAGCTCGAAGTGCTCCGCGCCAGCCGCCCCAAGGCGCCGGCGATCCATGCACCCGACACGAGCATCACCAGCGAGGTCCTGGAGGCCGCGTGCTTCCAGAGCGCCAAGCTCGAAGGGCTCGACAAGGTCTGCTCGGCCCAGGCGCTGGAAGTCGCGGCCAAGCGCTTCCAGAGCGGGCTGGGCCTGCAGGAACTGCTCATCGAGGCCGCCATCGCCAACGGCTACACCGGCCGGACGTTCCGCGACAGCCGCCGCGTGCTCGAGGCCGCCTTCGGGCGGGACATCGAGGCGGGGATGACCATCATCGACGTCGGGGGAATCCTCTCCAACGTCGCCAACAAGTTCCTGCTCGAGGGCTTCTTCAGCGTCGAGCGTGTGTGGCGGAGCATCTGCGCCGTCCGCAATGTCTCGGACTTCAAGACGGTCACGAGCTACCGCCTGGTCGGCAAGGACCAGTACGAGCAGGTCGCTCCCGGCGGCGAGCTCAAGCACGGGACGCTGGGCGAGGAGACGTACAGCAACAAGGCCGACACCTACGGCCTGATGCTCGCGATCGACCGTCGCGACATCATCAACGACGACCTGGGCGCCATCACGACCGTGCCCCGCAAACTCGGCCGCGGATCGGGCCTCAAGATCAACGACGTCTTCTGGACGGCGTTCATGAACAACGCCGCCTTCTTCAGCGCCGGCAACAAGAACTTCATCTCGGGCGCGGACACGGCGCTGGGCATCGACGGCCTCACCAAGGGCGAGGTCACGTTCATGGACCTCGTGGATTCGGACGGCAAGCCCACGGGCGTCATGCCGTCGATCCTGCTGGTGCCGACGGCGCTCTCGGCGGTGGGCACGCAGCTCTACAAGAGCGTGGAGATGCGGGACACCACGGCGAACACCAAGTTCCCCGTCGCCAACCCGCACCAGGGCAAGTTCCGCATCGAGGTCAGCCGTTACCTCTCCAATGCCCTCTACACCGGCAACTCGGCCAAGGCGTGGTACCTCCTCGCCGATCCGAGCGACCTGCCCGTCATCGAGACTGCGTTCCTCAACGGGCAGGAGGCTCCGACCATCGAAACCTCCGACGCGGACTTCAGCCAGCTCGGCGTGAGGATGCGCGGGTACCACGACTTCGGTGTCGCGCTGCAGGACCCGCGCGGCGGGGTGAAGAGCAAGGGCGAGGTGTAATCCCGTGGGCGGTGACATCGAGATTGGCAGCGGGATCGGAGAGGAAGAGCAATCCGGGGTCACACCCGGCGAAGGAGACGACAGCATGGCCAGTGCGTCAGCAAAGTACGTGCAGGACGGCAACAGCATCGACTACACCCCGGTCGCCGACGTGCTCGCCGGCGCGGTCGTCGTGCAGGCAGAACTGGTGGGCGTCGCGTCGATGCCCATCAAGGCGAATCAGCTCGGCTCGCTCGCGGTGTCTGGCGTCTTCGAGTTCCCAAAGGCGACCGGCGCCGGCAGCGCCATCCCGGTGGGCACCAGCGCCTACTGGGACGCGGCGGCGCAGAACGCCACGAAGAACGCCGCGGCGGGCGCCAACAAACTCATCGGCAAAGCGGTGAAGACCACCGTGGATGCGGACACGGTCGTTCGCATCCGCCTCCTGCAGTGAGGAGGCACCCGTGGGCGACCTGCTCGACCGTGGCTCCGCGTTCCTCGACGACCAGCGGCACCGGCACCTGAGCCGGACCGTGCTCTACCGGCGAGGCGCGGAGGAGAAGGAGGTCCAGGCCACCATCGGCAAGACCGAGTTCGAGCAGGCCGACGACGCGGGACTCATCCACCGCGTCGAGTCACGGGACTTTCTGATCCGAGCGGCGGACCTGGACCTTGGGGCTGGCCCGACACTCCCGCGGGCCGGCGACCTGGTGCGGGAGACGAGCGGGACGCAGGTGTTCGTGTACGAGGTCAATGCGCCGGGTGGCCAGCCCCCGTTCCGGTACAGCGACCCCTATCGCAGGGTTCTTCGAGTTCACACCAAGCACATCGGCACGGAGACGTGATGGCGGACGGGAATGGACAGAACGGGACCAATGGAACGCGGGCCCGCTGGGCAGGCGTGCTCGTCACCATCGTCATCGCGGCCGGCGCGATGACCGTGCAGTGGGGCGTCGTCACCGCCAACCTCCAGCAGGTGGAGAAGCGGCTCGATGAGCTCATTGTCGAGGCCCGGTCGCTCCGGACCGAGTACCAGGCGATGGAGCGCCGCGTGGCGTTCCTGGAGGGCAAGGTCGCGGGCATGGCCGCCCAGAGGAGTGGCAACCCTTGAGCACCATCGCCACCCTCGCCGACGCCGTCGCCGCGCACGTCAACGCGGGAACCTTCTCCCAGCCGGTGAACGCTGTACGGATGTACCAGCCCGCGTTCACGCTGGAGGACCTGGCCGAACTGCGGGTGTCGGTCGTGCCTCGCACGGTCGGTATCGCCGCGGCCACCCGCGACAGCAGCCTCTTCGAGTGCGTCGTGGATGTGGGTGTCCAGAAGAAGCTCCCTGCAGAGGGGGCCGACGCCGAGATCGATGCCTTGCTCGAGCTTGTCGAGGAGATCACCGACCACCTGCGGCTCAAGCGCCTGCCCGATGCGTCCGAGGCCGCGTGGGCCGGGATCGCCCACGAGCCCGTGGTGTCGAGCGAGTCGCTCGAACAGCACCGCGTGTTCACCAGTGTCCTGAGCGTCACCTATCGGGTGCGGAGGTAAGCGTGCGGAACGTCGTGCTCCTCAAGGTCGAGCTGTCTGAAGAACCCAAGCCGCTCTCTGACGAGCGCCTGGTTGCGACATTCACGCTGGTCGCCTCGGAGAAGAACACGCAGGACGCGATCTTGACGGACGGGAAGGGACCGGAGGTCGACATCCCGGCGGGCATGCAGTTCCGCTTCGAGCGGGTTGACCTCAACGAGCTCCTTGTGCGGAGCAAGGCGGGCGAGGTGGTGTTCGTGGTTGGCCACACGGCCGGGTGAGATGGATCAAGGAGAACGACGATGGCGATCAAACTCGGCATGGAAGCCAAGCTCCTCTACAAAGCCGGTGGCCAGGCCGGCGGCGGAGCGTGGACCGAACTCGGCAACACCCGCGATGTCACGCTGAACCTGGAGGCGGGCGAGGCGGACGTGACGACCCGCGCCAACAGCGGCTGGCGCGCGACCGTCGCCACGCTGAAGGAGGCCAGCGTCGATTTCGAGATGGTCTGGGACACGGCCGATGCCGGGTTCACCGCCATCAAGAACGCGTTCTTCAACAACGCTCCCATCGGACTGCAGATCCTCGACGAGACCAGCGGGCAGGGGCTGCAGGCGGACTTCTCCATCACCAACTTCTCGCGGAACGAGGCATTGGAGGAGGCGATCACAGTGTCGGTCACGGCGAAGGTGACGTACTCGGCGACGGCGCCCTCATGGATCGGCGGCTGAGTCTGTCGGAATGCAGTCGGAGTGGCGTTGGATTGCTGTCGGGTCACGAGTCATGGAGGCACGGATGCGATCGTTCAAGGACAACCAGGGACGGCAGTGGTCGGTCGAGATCAACGTCACCGCCATCAAGCGCGTGCGCGGGCTCACCGGCGAAGACCTGATGCAGGTCATCGAGGGGACGCTGATCGAGAAGCTCATCCGCGACCCCGTCCTGCTGTGCGACGTGGTCTATGCGATCTGCAAGCCCGAGGCCGACAGCCGCAGCATCTCCGACGAGGAGTTCGGCAAGGCGATGGCTGGCGACGCCATCGAAGCAGCGACGACGGCGGTGCTGGAGGAACTCGTGGGTTTCTGCCCGAGCCCGAGGGACCGGGCCAACCTCGGGCGGGTGCTCCACGCCACGCGGAAGGTAATGGACCGGGCGCGGGATCTGGTGGAGAAGAAGCTCGACAGCGGGGAACTGGATCGGCTGGCGGACCGCCTGCTCTCCGGGGAAGCGACTGCTGGAAGCTCGTCCACCAGTGCGCCGGAATCCTCGGCATCGACCCCGGCCCCCTGACACTCCGCGATCTGGTGGCGATGCTCGACGGCAAGCAGCGCCACGACTGGTCGATCGCCTCCGCCGTCATGGCGCTCGTCGCCAACATCCACCGCGACCCCAAGCGATCCCGCCGACTCAACCCCAGCGACTTCGACCCCTTCGCCAAGCGCCAGCGGCCGATCCCGGTCGGCGTCTCGGTTCTCAAGGACGTGTTCATCGACGGCAAGATGCCCCCCATCCCCAAGGAGGCCCACGGATGAAGTTCCTCAGCTCGCTCTCCACCCGCCACTATGTCTACATCGTCGGCCTGATGCTCATGGCGCTCGTTCTGGCGTCATGCGCCGGCTTCGATCTGGGCGACCTGGTGAAGGTCAAGACGCCCAACACCATCCAGCAGACGACGGGTTTGCCATCGACCCTCAGCCTGAACGAGGCCGAGGTCGAGTACCAGAACTGGTTCAACCAGACGCAGACGACCGGTGCGCAATGGAAGGGCAACATCGAGAAGGCCGGCGAGCTCCGCGGCCTGTTCAGCCAGCTCACGCTGTCGGCCCTCGACACCGTCGGCCCCACCGTGGCGGGCCTTCCGGTCCTCGGCCCGGCGCTGCCGGCGCTCACGGGCATCGTCGGCTTGTTCATCGGCTCGGGTCGACTCCGCAAGGAGAAGGAGGCGTCCTTCAACAAGGGCCTGGAGAAGGGCAGCGACCTGGCCGGCGGCACGCCTCCGGGCGGGAGCGTGGGGAGCGGCGCGTGATCACCATGCGGATCAAGGACATGTTCTTCGACCGCGCGGCGGTGGTCCGCGCGGTTGATGGGGCCAAACGCAAGGTGCTCAGCAAGGCCGGCGCGTTCATCCGCACAGCAGCCCGCACGAGCATCCGCAAACGCAAGGGCTCCGCTCCCGCGGGCAAGCCTCCCCACTCGCACGAGGGGAGCCTGCGCCGGTTGATCCTCTTCGGGTACGACAAGGCCGCCGACTCGGTGGTCGTCGGGCCGGTCGGGTTCAAAAAGAGCGTCGCGCCCAACGTGCTGGAGTACGGCGGTGACACCGTGGTGCTCCGCAGGCGCGGCGGACGGCTCACATCGCAAAGGGTCAAGATCGCCGCGCGGCCGTACATGGCCCCGGCGCTGGAGCAGGAGCGGCCGAAGCTGCCGCTGCTTTGGCGGAACTCCATTCGGAAGGGAGCCTGATCGGTGGCCGACACGCGGGGCATCCGGGCTGGACGGGCGTTCGTCGAACTCGGCGTGAGCGACAAGCTCACGGCCGGGCTTCGCCGCGCCCAGAAGCAGCTCGAAGCCTTCGGCGCAGGGCTGCGTTCGATCGGCACCCGACTGGCCGGGATCGGAGTGGCGGCGGCCGCGGGCCTCCTCGGCACCGCCAAGGTCTTCTCGGAGATGGGGGATGTGCTCGACAAGATGAGCATTCGCACCGGCGTGAGCGTCGAGGCGCTGTCGGAACTGGGGTATGCCGCCGAGCTCTCGGGCGCGGACCTGGAAGCGCTCGAGTCGGGCGTCCGGATCATGCAACGCACGCTGGGAGAGGCGGCGCAGGGAACGAGCTCCGCGGTCGAGGCCCTCGACCGGCTCGGCCTCAGCGCAGCGCAACTGGCCGGGCTCTCACCGGAGCAGCAGTTCAAGGTTCTGGCCGATCGGATCTCCAAGGTGTCGGACCCCACGCTGCGGGCCGCCATCGCGATGGAGGTCTTTGGGAAGGCCGGGACCAAGCTCCTGCCGCTCATGGCCGACGGTGCGGCGGGGATCGAGGCGATGCAGGAAGAGGCCCGGCGCCTCGGTCTGACCGTCAGCACCGAGACCGCCCGCGATGCCGCGCAG
Source organism: uncultured Phycisphaeraceae bacterium (assembly GCA_964630785.1). Taxonomy (GTDB): domain Bacteria; phylum Planctomycetota; class Phycisphaerae; order Phycisphaerales; family UBA1924; genus JADLCX01. The sequence continues at coordinate 15,432 of CAZVZG010000030.1, forward strand.
CTCAACGACGCCCTCGGCACCCTTTGGAAAGTGGTCAAGCAGGGCGTGTTCACGATCGGCGGGGCGCTCGCACCGCTCCTCAAGGACATCGCCGAACGCATCACCCGCATCATCGTGAGCGCCACGGCCTGGATCAAGGCCAACCGCGAGACCGTCGTGTGGGCGCTCAAGGTCGCAGCGGCGGTCGCAGTGGCGGGCGTCGCCATCATCGCGCTCGGCTACATCATCTCCGGCATCGGCGCAACCCTCGGCATCGTCGCCGGGGTCATCGGCGGGATCGGTACGGCGTTCAGCCTCATCGGGGCCGCTATCGCGGCGATCCTGTCGCCGGTCGGCCTGGCGATCGCCGCGATCGTGGCGCTCGGCGGTGTGCTCATCGTGACCACCGGCGCTGGCGGCGAGGCCCTGGCCTGGCTCGGCGAGCAGTTCACTCGCCTGCGGGACTGGGTGACCAAGGTGGTCGGGGGCATCTCCGACGCCCTCGCGGCGGGCGATATCGCACTGGCCGCGGAGATCCTGTGGCTGTCACTGAAGGTGATCTGGCAGCAGGGCGTCGCCGCGCTGAACAAGGTCTGGCTCGAGGCCAAGGAGTTCTTCGTCTCCACCGCCTACGGCATGTGGTACGGAGCGCTCGCCGCCGCGGAGATCGTCTTCCACGCGCTCGAGGTCGCCTGGATCGAGACCACGGCGTTTCTCTCCAAGACCTGGACCAACTTCACCACCGGCTTCCAGCAGGTGTGGGAGTCGGCATCGTCGTGGGTCGCCAAGCGGATGCTAGAGATCCAGGGGCTGTTTGACTCCGGGCTCGACGTGGATGCCGCGAAGAGGGCCGTCGATGATCAACTCGAAACCCGCCTGGCGGAACTGGAGAGCGCGGCCCAGCGACAAGTGGCCCAGCGCGAAGGACAACGTGCGGCCGAACGTGACCAGGCCGCCGCCTTGCACGAGGCGACCCTCGCTGGCATCGGTCGCGACTTTGAGGAGGCCCAGGCCGCGCTCAAGGCGAACACGGAGGCGGGGCTCGCGGAGTCGCAAGCGGCGCTTGACGCCGCGAAGCAGAAGCTCGCGGATGCCATCGAGCAGGCCCGCCAGAAGCGGGAGGCTGCGGACGCGGAGCGTGGGCCCGCGGGGGGGCGATCGCCGCGCGACCTGATGGCCGAGTTCGAAGACCGGCTCGCCGGGCTCGGGGAGATCATCGGCAAGGGGATCAGCGTGCGGGGCACGTTCAATGCCCGCGCCGCCCAGGGGCTGGAGTCCGATGGCGGGGCCGCAGAACGCACCGCCCGCGCCACCGAGCAGACCGCCAAGCACACCAAGCGTCTGGCCGACGCCGCGCAGAGCGGCGGGCTGACATTCGCATAAGGAGAGTCGTTCGTGCCGATCACGGTGACGGAGAAGTTCGAGAGCCGCAAGTCCACCAAGGGCGACAACCCCTCGGCGGAGCTCGTCTACACCGTGCGCGGGACCAACGACGATCTCGCGGCCCGCAACGCCGCCGAGACCACCAGCCCCGCGACCTACGACAGCCAGCAGCGGCAGTCTGTCTCCGTCGAACCCGTTGGTGATGAACTCTGGGAGGCCGTCGTCCGCTACGGGAAGGCGCAGGGCGGGTCGCTCCCCGAGCCCGGCGAGAGCGTCTTCTCGTTCGACACCGGCGGGGGCACGCAGCACATCACGCAGAGCAAGGAGACGGTGTCGTCGCACGCGCCGTCGGGCGGGTCGGCCCCGGACTTCGGCGGCGCGATCGGTGTCACCGCCGACGGCGTCGAGGGTGTGGACATCACCGTCCCCGTCTACCAGTTCTCCGAGACGCACTACTTCACCAACGACCAGGTGACGCCCTCGTACAAGGGCACGCTCTTCTCGCTCACCGGCAAGGTGAACACCGGCGCGTTCAAGGGGTTCCAGCCGGGCGAGGTCTTGTTCCTCGGGGCCTCGGGATCGCGGCGCGGCACCGAACCCGATGACGACTGGGAGATTACGTTCCGATTCGCCGCCAGCCCGAACGCCAGCGGGATCTCGGTGGGCAGCATCAGCGGCATCAGCAAGAAGGGTTGGGAGTACCTCTGGGTGCGGTACGCCGACCAGGAGGACACGGGATCGCACGCGATCGTGAAGCGCCCGGTCGCGGCGTACATCGAGCGCGTGTACGACGAGGGCAACTTCGCCGGATTGGGAATCTGAACGATGGGCGACGTGTTCCGCAAAGTACGGTCGGGCTCACCGCTCCGCATCCCCGCAGCGGCGTACAACGCCTTCGTCGATGCGGCGGTCGATCTGCGCCGGCGCGAGCGCAACGCCAACGCCGGGCCGGCGCTGGAGCCCGCGCAGCGCGGCATCGTGCTCGTCCGCAACGACTCCGACGATGAGATTGAGCCGTACCACGCGCTGGCGATCACGGGCGTGCTGGTCCAGCCCGACAGCGAGGACCAGGAACGGACGTTCCATAGCCGGACGCCGCTGACGGCCGAGGTTGCCACCGAGGAATCGCCATCACTCTCGTTTGTGCTGGCGCTCCAGCCGATCAAACCGGGCGACCTCGGCCGGTGCGTGCTCACGGGCGTCACGCCCGCGCGGGTCTTCATCACCAACGAGACCGACACGACCTGCGAGCTCGCCCCCGAGGAGACCGTGCTGGCCAGCACACCCATGGGCGGCATCCCGATTCTGTGGAAGGAAGAGGGAGTCGGCGAGAAGTGGGCGGTCATCGAGATGGGCCAGCCCTCGCCTGGGCGCGTCACGGCGATCCTCGGCGCTGCGCAGCCGATTCCCACTGAGAACAACCGCTGGCGCTACCCGTGGGTTGAGGCCAGGATTGACGGCGATCCCGGCAGCGACACCTACCTCCGGTACGTGCCCGTGCCGGAAGGTCTGACCTCGCAGCTGCCCGGTGGCGGCGAGGACCCGACGCGGCTGGCGATCAACCGCTTCGAAGCCCACCACATGAACAACTTCGACGCCGGGTCCGGCTTCGGTGGGTTGCTGGGTCTCGGGCCGGTGTGCGAGTTGCCGGGCGTACTCCCCAAGTGCCCGCCTGCGCGGTCGCTCAAGCCAAAGCTCGTGCCCATCCCCGAAGGTGTCTGCGTGCAGCTCAACTGCGAGCGCAACAGCAAGGGCAGGCCGGTGTGGGTGTTCGAAGCGATGAGCCTGATCGAGATCGCCGACCCCGCCGACGAGGACCGCAAGTTCAACATCTACATCGAGGGAGGCGCATGACCACTGCTCCCGTCACTGCAACCGCACCGACTCTGGATGCCCGCCGTGAGCACGAGCGGAAGAAGTACCTCGCGCTGGCGTCGCGGCCAGCCGCGCCCGGCGGCGGGGCGGGGTACGGCTCGACCAACCACGGCGCGGCGGCGCTCCCGATGGTGCAGCGGCTCAAGCCACGCTTCGTGGTGGATTTCGGGTGCGGGCGGAACGACTTCATCGGTGCTCTGCGGCGCGTCGGCATCGACGGCCTCGGCATCGACTTCGCCTTCCCTGAGGCGGACATTCCGCGGGCAATGCACAAGACCGGCCTCCTCGACGGCGTCGCCGACGTGGTGACGAGCTTCGACGCCCTGGAACACCTGCTCCCTGAGGACGTGGACTCGGTGCTCGCGGAGATGCGGCGGGTAACACGTGGGAAGGCGCACTTCGTGTTCTCGATCTGCACGCGCCCGAGCCGGACGACGGTCGCCGGCGAAGGGCTGCACCCCACCGTGCGACCGCTGGCGTGGTGGCTGGAGCGCATTGGCCGCGTCGGCACGGTGACGACACCGAAGGCCGAGGGCCGGTACATCGTCGGACGGTTCGCGGCGAAGGAGGGGTGCGGCTGTGCGTGAGAACCAGTCGGACATCGCGGCGCTCCAGTCGGGGCTGAAGGCGAGAAAGCCCGCGCGGGATGGCCTGCGCCTCTACACCGCCGAGTTCGACTCGGTCTCGCTGGCTGGATTCTACCGGGGCCGTTCGGCGTTCCTGATCTTGTCGGGACCGTCGCTTACGCAGGTGGACCTGACGCAGCTCAACAAGCGCGGCATCGTCACGATGGCCGTGAACAACGCGTGGTCGGTGCATCGGCCAACGCTCTGGACGTGTGTGGACGATCCGGGCCGCTTCATCGACACGGGCTGGAAGGACCCGGGCATTCTGAAGTTCGTGCCGACGTGCGCCTGGGACAAGCGTCTCCGCATCCAGAACCCCGACGGCACGATGCGAAACAGCGCGTTCCGTGTCCGGCAGATGCCGAGCGTGCTGTTCTTCCGCCGCGCGGACCACTTTGACCATGAACGTTTCCTGACCGGAGACTCGGTTCCGTGGGGGAACGATGCCAAGCATCCGGACTCGCTTGGGATCACAGGGAAGCGAAGCGTCATGCTCGTGGCGCTGCGCCTGCTGCACCACCTTGGCTTCGGCACGGTGTACCTGCTCGGCTGCGACTTCAAGATGGCGGCCGACCGCCGATACGCCTTCGAGGAGCACCGTGCACCCAATGCGATCCGGCACAACAACGTCCTGTACGACTCGCTGGCCCGCCGCTTCGAAGCCCTGCGGCCGCACTTCGACAAGCACCGTTTCCGCGTGATCAACTGCTCCCCTGGCAGCGAACTCCAGGCGTTCGACCGCATGGACTTCGACGCCGCCGTGAAGGCCGCGTCCGCCGAGTGCGGCAAGCCCATCAGCACGCAGGGCTGGTACGAGCCGAATCCGAAGCCCCAGGAGGCCGCACGATGAGAGCCTCAATCCATGCTCAAGTCTTCAATAAGCCGGGACTCCGGCCGGACCTCGTCCAGCTTCAGCCCAAGCTGCTCGGCGATGATCTCGCGGACCTTCTGAAGAACTGCCTGCTCCGCTGCCAACCGCCGTCCTCGCTCGATCGGAATCTGGGGCGGCAGCGTTTGGCGAACAAGATCCCCGACTGTAACGCAGCCTTCGGGAAAACAAACTGCGAGGCGCGAGTACGCGAACGCGGTGAGGCTCCCGCCTGCGATCAGCGCGACCATTCCCATGAGGACTGCGGCAACACCACCGGCGGCGCCCCAGGTCGCAGCGCTCGCGAGCAGCCAGGCAAAGAGTCCGACGCCGCTGAGCCAAAGAAAGGCTTGATCAACAGCAGGCGATGCGACGAGTCTTGGAATGATGGGATCTCGGCCTCGCAGCATTGCCCACATCGCTCGTCGCCTACGCCGAGGAAACACCACTTCGAGCTTCGTCTTCGGGCGGAGGGCTCGCGGCGGGAGCCCCGCAGTTTCGAGCACGTGATCACGCACCTGGAAGAAGCGAGTCGCGGTAGGGCACTTCCCGAATTCGCGTGGCAGCTTGGAAATGACCAACCCCGCAAGGTCCGCGACGGTGCGGACCAGAGAGCATTCCGAGTCGGGCAGGGTCACCTTGAAGTGATCCTCGACCTCCATGACCAATTCGACGCTGTCCAAGCCCATGGGACCATTCTAACTGACCTGCGGACGCACGGCCGAACGGAGGCCGCCCGATGAGTGACGGCCCGACGCGGTACTACTTGTACATCCCCGTCTGGGCGACCGGCCGTCCGCCCACGGGCGGCGGGTCGAGCAACTACTCGACACCCTCCGGCACAGACACGCCGGACAGCTCGTATGTCACGCCCACGAGCACCCCCAGCATGCCCGCGAGCTACTCGACCACGGGCGATGTGATCTACACGACCGGGCCGGGTGGCACGCCGACGCTGACGTTCTACACCACCGGCGCCTTCACGAGCAACACGCCGGGCACGACGCACACTCCATCGAGCAGCGGCACCACGGACACCATGCCTTCGGGCTCCTCGGGTTCGAGCAGCGGAATGCCGAGTTCCTCGGGATCGATGTCCTCGGGCGCATCGTCCTCGTCCGGGTCGCCTTCGAGCGGGTCATCGAGCAGCGCGTCCGGATCTTCAAGCGGTTCAGGCAGCAGCGGAATGTCGAGCGGCGCATCGTCTGGCGCGAGCAGCGGCATGAGTTCCGGAGCCTCGTCCGGCGCATCCTCCGGCGGCGGATCGTCGGGTGGCGGGTCTTCCGGTGGTGGTTCCAGCGGGGGCGGTTCGGGACCCGGAGGCAGCGGCCCCGGTGGAAGCGGTCCGGGCGGTTCCGGACCCGGTGGCTCAGGCCCCGGAGGCAGCGGACCTGGCAGCAACTGCCTCCTGTTCGGCACGCTCGTGCGGCTCGAGGATGGCCGCCTCACCCCGATCGAGAACCTCAAGCCCGGCGACAGCGTGGCATCCATCCAGGTGCCCGGGCTCGAGGTCGATGTCCCGTACCGCGCCCAGTACAACTGGCTCTCGCACCACGGCCTGCACGGCGCGAAGCCCGTCGCGGCCCGCGTTGCCAGCATCCGCCTCGGCGAACACCACGGCTTCATGGTCATCAACCGCCGCCTGAAGGCGACGCCCGAACACCCGTTCATGGTCCGCCGCGGCGATGAATGGGGCTTCGCGTCTGCCGAGTTCATCCAGCCCGGCGACTTCCTGATCGACGAGCGCATGAACGAGGAAGAGGTCGATTCGGTCGTTCGGATCGACGCGCCGACACGCACCGTGGCCATCCACATCCCCGGCACGAACACGCTCCTGGCCGAGGGAGTTTGGGTTCACAACGACATGCCCGCCACGGCGCACAGCGGTTCAAGCGCCTCGTCGTCCGGATCGGCCTCAGGTTCCGGCTCGGGATCGGGGTCTGGGTCAGGATCGATGTCTGGATCAACCAGCGGGTCGTCCAGCAGCGGATCGTCGGGCAGCAAGTCCAGTGGGTCGTCGTCGTTCTCGACCTCCGGATCATCTTCCGGCAGCGGATCGAGCAGCGCGTCCGGCAGCGGCTCGGGGTCGGTCGTGGAGCAGTAGTGTGGCGATCTCAACCCGATTCAAACGGTAAGGCGGCGCAGCCGCAGGCTGTTGAGCACCACGCTCACGCTGCTGAACGCCATCGCTCCACTGGCAATGATGGGCGAGAGTAGCCAGCCGGTGAACGGAAAGAGCACGCCCGCCGCGATCGGGATGCCGATGAGGTTGTAGATGAAGGCCCAGAACAGGTTCTGTTTGATCGTCCGCATCGTGGCGTGCGAGAGGGCGATGGCCTGGGGCACGGCCCGCAGGTCGCCCCGCATCAGCGTGATGTCGGCGGACTCCATCGCCACATCCGTGCCTGTGCCGACCGCGAGGCCCACGTCGGCCTGTGCGAGCGCGGGTGCGTCGTTGATGCCGTCACCGACCATTCCCACGATGTTACCCTCGGCCTGCAGAGCCTTGACTTTGTCCGCCTTGTCCTTGGGCAGGACGTCGGCGAAGATCACATCGACGCCGACCTCTGAGGCGACCGCCTCGGCCGTCCGCTGGTTATCGCCGGTCATCATGACCACGCGCAGCCCGAGCGTGTGCATCGTGGCGATGGCCTCCTTCGACTCGGGCCGCACCGTGTCGGCGACCGCAATGATCCCCGCTTCGCGGCCGTCCACGGCCACAAACATGGGCGTGCGCCCCATCGCGGCCAGACCCGCGGCCTTCTCCGCCAGCGCGGACTGGATGCCGCGCTGCGCCAGCAATGCGGCCTTGCCGACGAGCACCGCGCGACCGTCCACCGTGGCCTCGACACCGTGTCCGACCACGGCCTGGAAGCCGCTCGGCTCGGTGAGCGACAGTCCGCGGTCGGCGGCCTCGCGCACGATCGCCGCCGCGAGCGGGTGCTCGCTGTGCTGCTCGGCCGATGCGGCCAGCCGCAACAACTCTCGCTCATCGAGCATCCCCCCCGCACCCCCGGGTGCCGGGATGATGTCCGTCACCGCGGGCTTGCCGTGCGTGATGGTGCCCGTCTTGTCGAGCACGATGGCGGTGAGTTTATGGGCGGTCTCCAGCGCCTCGCCGCCCTTGATGAGAATGCCCTTCTCCGCGCCGCGCCCCGTGCCCACCATGATCGCCGTCGGTGTTGCCAGCCCGAGGGCACAGGGGCACGCGATGATGAGCACCGAAACGGCCGTAACCAGCGCCATGCTGAGACGCGACTCCGCCCCCCCCGGTGAGGCGAACCACCAGACCACGAACGTCACAAGGGCGATGGCGATCACAATGGGCACAAAGACACCGCTGATCTTGTCGGCCAGCCGTGCGATCGGCGCTTTGCTCCCCTGGGCCTCCTGCACGAGGCGCACGATCTGCTGGAGGGCCGAGTCGGCCCCGACCTTGGTGGCCACCAGCCGCAGCGCGCCTGTCGTGTTCATCGTCGCGCCAAAGACGCTGTCGCCGGCCGCCTTCTCGACCGGCACACTCTCGCCGGTGAGCATCGACTCGTCAACGGCGGACTGTCCGCTCTCAACGTTCCCGTCCACGGGAATCTTCTCGCCGGGACGCACCAGCACCCGGTCGCCCACGACCACGGAGTCGATCGGAACATCCTGCTCGGAGCCGTCTCGCATGACGCGAGCCGTCCTGGCCTGCATCCCGATGAGCCGCTTGATGGCGGCGCTGGTTCGGCCCGTCGCCCGGGCCTCGAAGTACTTCCCCAGCAGGATGAGCACGATGATGACGGCCGCGGCCTCGTAGTACACGGGCACCATTGTCATCCCACCCATCGAGCCACCCGTGACACTCTCCGCTGACGCGATGTGCGTCGCACTTGCTCCCGCACCACCGACACCCGCGAAGAATCCCGGCCAGATCGTCGCCCCGAGGGAGTAGAGGTACGCAGCGCCCGTACCCATGGCCACCAGCGTGTCCATGTTTGCGCTGAAGTGCCTGAGAGCCTTCCACGCGGAGCGAAAGAACTGCCAGCCGCACCAAAACAGCACGGGCGTCGTGAGCGCGAGCTGGAGCCAGTTGATCCAGGAAACGTTCAGTGCCTCGATCTTCCCGTGCGACATCGCGATGACCAACACCGGTAGCGAGAGTACCGCGCCGACGATCATCTTGGTGAGCAGCCGCCGCGTCTCCGTCTCGCCCACGTTCATGTGGGCCGAATGGTCCTCGCCGCCACCCATCGCGTGCCCTGCGTGCGCCCCCAAACCCTGCGCCGCGAGCATCGCCGCATGGTCATGCCCCGCGTTCCCGTGGGCCGGATTCGTCGCGCCCCGCTTCGCTTCAGCCGCCGCGGGCACGATCGCCTTGTACCCGATGTCGTCCACCGCCTTGGCCAGCTTCTCGGGCCGCGTCGCCGCCGGGTCGTACCTCACCGTCGCCACCTTGGTGGCGAAGTTGACGCTCGCGGATTCCACACCGGGCTGCTTGCCCAGCCGCCTTTCGATGCGGTTCGCACAGGAGGCACAGGTCATGCCCTCGATGGGAAGATCGGAGCGTTCGAGGCTCCGAGGTACGGGCGTCTGTCCGTCCGCACGTGCGTGGGCGGGGCCGCTGGGCGAAGGGGACATCTCGCCACCGTGCGAGCCGTGGGTGTGCTGGTGGTTCATGCGATCTCCAATCCATCAGGCATCTAGGGCCGCACCGCGCTGTTTGAGCTCGTGTGCTCGGTGCTCGCATCAGGCGGCTTGCGACTGAAAACCGCTCCAGCGATTAGCGCCAAGACAACGGCGGCCGCGATGCCTACGGGTAGGAATCGCCGCCATCCTGTTGGCGGCGGGCGGTCCTCATGGCATCCGCATTTGCAACTCATGCATCACCTCAGTTCGCTCGTCGGGCGGGCGGGCATCCCCGCTCTGTGCGCATGCCATCGCCTGCCGATGGGCGTCAGGCCCCAGGGCTTGAAGATCGAAAGCGCGGTCACGGCCAACAGCACCGCCACGCCACCGCTTGCATGGACAACAGTGGACATCGGCATTGCGCCATGTCCGTGTGCGGCCGCGGTCTGACTGGGCGCCAATGATGCGGCGTGACTGACCGCGGGTAAGTGTCCGAGCAGCACCGCCGTCATAAAGAGCGTGAGCGCGAGCTTGGCAACCACCCAGTAGTGTCGAACGACGCCCCAGCGTGTTCCCAGCGACTGCACCAGGCCGGTCAGCAGCGTGCCCACGCACATCGGGACGATGACCCACCATCCCACCAGCTTCAGGACGGGGTATGCAGCCTGCACACGCGCGCTCTCGCCGGAGGTAAGCGCCGCGACCGCCACGCCCAGGTATGCGACCGCGGCGCCGAGCCATCCAACGGAAACCGCCACGTGCGCGGTGAGCGTGAGCTTTCGGACCGGCTGGGGCATGAGCATCGAGCGGGTTCCAGGTGGGGGGAGAGGGGCGTGCATCGTCGGTCACCGTGTCAGCCGGTTGGACAGGTCGAGCAGTTCCTCGATCATCCGGTCGCGGTCCGGGCCGGGTTCGTGCAGGGCGCGAACAGCGCAGTGCGTGAGGTGGTTTCGGTAGAGGTTCTTGGCGACCGAGCGGAGCGATTCCTGTACCGCCGCGCACTGCTGGATGATGTCAGCGCAATACCGTTCGTCCTCGATCATGGCGGCGATACCACGAACCTGCCCTTCGATCCGCTTGAGGTGCCGGAGATTTGCCGCTTTGATGTCGGGATCGACGCCCGCGGCGTGTGCCCCGGGGCCCACACCATCCCGGGCTTTGCCAATCATCTGACCACCGCCGCACGCGCAGGCTACGACACTTGGCGCGGCTGCTGCGCCGCTGGATCGGCCTGATCGTGACTTCGCCTTGCCCATGGGAAGCGTCCTTGTAATGGTGAACGTCACTTACCCGCAGCAGCTCGTCGGACCGCCGCAGCACCCGCCTGGCCGTGTCTTCCTCGCCTCCTGTGCCGTGGGATCGATTCGCGCGGCGAACCCGGCCTCTTTGAGGGCCGCGATCGCGTCGTCCGCCGCGCTCGGACGAAGGACCTCCACCTCCGCGGAGCCGACCTTCACGGAACGGAGCTCCAGCGATGGAACTCCGGACAGCGCGGCGGTCACCGCCTGCACGCAGTGCCCGCACGACATTCCGTCGATCGCAAGCGTGAGGGACGTGGATTTCAAGGACTGCTCCATCGTGGTATCCTTTCAGGGCCTGGGATTATACCCCCCCCCAGTATACGACGACTTTCGCCTGTGGGTTCGGAGGTTCGTCGGATCGTCGGAGCAAGCCGTCACCGTCATCGCGACTTGCCCAAAGGCTGGGTTCCGTGTCCCATTCCTCGCAGATGAAAGCCGAATCATCGCCGAATTCATCTTGGCAATACTCCCCAGGTGTATCTTGGGTAATTGGGATCGAGGAACCAGTAAGAGAGCCCTCTATGCCTCACACCATGCCATCCAAAGACATGCTCGACTGCATGAAGATCTGCGGTGAGTGCGCCAGCCTGTGCAACCAGTGCTCGCACCACTGCCTGCATATGGGCGGAGAGCACGCCGGGCCCGAGCACCAGGGCATCATGCGGGACTGCGCCGAGATCTGCGGCCTGGCCGCCTGCTTCATGGGCCGATCTTCACAGCACAGCGGCCACACCTGCCGCGAGTGCGCGGAGATCTGCAACGCCTGCGCGGACTCGTGCGAGCGGATGGGCAAAGGCGACGAGATGATGACGCGCTGCGCGAAGGTGTGCCGCCGGTGCGCCGAGGCCTGCGAGAAGACGTCGGCCGCAGGCGTGTGACGGATTCGAGCGCTCGCAACCGGGAACGGCCACCACGATGCAAGAACACACGCACAAGGAACAGTCGGGGTCGCACGGCGGCGCGTACGCGAGGTTTGTCGCGATGATCGCCACGTCCACCGCTGTCATGTTCGCCCTGACATACGTCAATACGCTCCAGTTGGATCACGTCTTCTGGAGCGAGACCCGATTCTACATGTCGCTGCTCATGGGCGCAGCGATGGCCGTGGTCATGCTCAGTTTCATGCTGCACATGCACAAGAGCCGGCGGGCCAACATCGCGATCTATGCGAGCGCCGCCGCGCTGTTCGCGCTGGCCCTGTATCTCGTACGAAGCCAAGCCACGGTGCAGGACATCTCCTACATGCGGGCCATGATCCCGCACCACTCGATCGCGATCCTGACCAGCGAGCGGGCCGAGATCTCCGATCCTCGGGTCCGGAGACTCGCGGATGGAATCATCGAGTCGCAGCGCCGGGAAATCGAGGAGATGAAGAAGCTCATCGCCGACCTGCGCGCCAAGTAATGGCGGGGGTACTGCCAGTTCCGGCGGCCAAACGTCTCTCATTGAAGACGATCGAAGTCCGGCGGATCCGCACAACGTGCCGGTGCGGCAGCCCATCGGGTGCCTTGCCGCGCTCAGGGCGGCGCAGGAAGCCGCCACGACTTCATCGTCGCTGCCGGCGCGCGCGGGGCGGAGGTGCCGGTACCGTCGATACCGTGACGGTTGAGCAGTTCGGGGGGCGCTACGTCGGCCAAGGTGCCGGGCGGCGGCTCGTACCACCCCGGGTCCTCGTCGTAGCTGTTCAGGTTCTCACGGACCTTGAGGATCGTGAACATCCCGCCCATCGTGATCTCGTCGTAGGGTCCGATGCCCCCGACCATCGGGATGCTGTTGGGCGGCACCGCCATACCCATCTCGGTCATACCGGCCATGCCGTCCTGGCCCATCGTCATGTAGTCCGGGAGGAGGTTGCGGACCTTGCCGTCGTAGCCCCGGGCATCGACCCCGATCATGTTGGGCAGGTGGTGCCCCATCTGGTTCATCACATGGTGGGTCATATGGCAATGCATGGCCCAGTCGCCCGGGTTGTCGGCGATGAACTCGACGGTGCGTGTGCTCCCCACGGGGACCAGCACCGTGGTCTCGGGCCACCGGGCGGATTCCGGGATGACGCCGCCGTCGGTCTCGGTGATGACGAAGTAGTACCCGTGCAGGTGGATCGGGTGGTGGTCCATCGCGGAGAGGTTGCCGATGCGGATGCGAACACGGTCTCCCTTCTTGACGATCAGCGGCTGCGTGCCCGGAAAAACCTTAGCATTCATGGTGAGCGTGTTGAAGTCGCTCATTTCGTTGGGATCGGGCCGCTCCGCCCCGACCTCGATCTTCCACTCGTGGAGCATGATGGCGAAGTCGCGGTCCGGGCGCGGGCCGGTCGTACGCCGCGGGTGGACGACAATCATGCCCGTCAATCCCAAGCCCATCTGGGTCATCTCGTCGTGGTGGCTGTGGTACATCAGCGTGCCGTGCTGGCGGAGCGTGAACTCGTACATGTAGGTTTCGCCCGGCAGGATTGCCTTCTGCGAGAGCCCGCCGACGCCGTCCATGCCGCTCTCGATGATCACGCCGTGCCAATGGATGGTGGTGGCCGCGCTGAGCTTGTTGGTGACGAAGATGCGGACGCGGTCCCCCTGGACCACTTCGATGACGGGGCCATGCACGCCGCCGTTGTACCCCCAGCACCGGGCCTTGAGACCGGGCGCGAACTCGTGCTCGACCTCCTCGGCCACCATGTGGAAGACCTTGACGCCGTCCACGACCTTGTATGGAAGGGTCCAACCGTTGGGGACGACGACGGGCGTGTAGTCCTTGCCCGGCTCGCCCGGCGGCTCGGGAGCGCGCCCCGCCGGCTCGTGCGCCGGGTTGTCCGGCTGGAACTTGAAATCGCGGTCCGGCTCCGTGCCCTGTGGTTGAGACGGCTGCGCGACGGCGCGCCCGGCGAGCAGCGCGACGCTGCCCGCAACCGCGCCCGTGGCCAGAATCTCTCGACGCGTGAGTGCGGCAGCAAGCCGCCTCGACACTTGATTGTTCGTGTTCATCGGTGATCTCCAGCGCCGGCGGAGTCCGACGCGGTGGTTGTTTGGCGACCTGTCTGCTCAAAGGGTGTCATGCGGCCACGAAGGATCTGGTCAAGGACCGCACGGGATTGCCAGTACTGCCGAAGCGATTCGACATATTCGCCCCCGGCCGCGATCTGGTCGCGCCTGGCCTGGAGAAGCTGGAACGCAGAAACCTGCATCGCGTTGTACTGAAGCTGCGTCTGATTCACGATCTGGGACCTGAGCGGCAGGATCACCTTCTCGTAGTACCGGGCGCGGTCGTGGGTGGAGAGTACCGCGCTGTGGGCGGCCCTCACCCGAGAGCGAATCTCGACCGCTCGTGCGACAGCGCGCTCGGCGGCCTGCCGGTACCGGGCCTGGGCTTCGCCGAACTTGGCCTGGCCCTGGTCAAAGAGTGGAATCGGTAACGAAAGCGAGGGTCCGACCGACCATCCCCCTTCGAGTTCACGTTCCGCCGCGGCTCCCACGTCCGCGCCCTCCAGCCATGCGAACGGCTTGGCGATCCCGGCGGAGCGCGCCGCAACCTCCATCTCGCGCCGCAGCAGGGACAGGTCCAGGCTCGACTCGATCGCTCGACGCTCAATGCCCTCGAAGGGCGCCTCCGTTTCGGGAACCGCTGGGAGACGTACCGCGGCGTGCCACGCGGCCGTCTGCTCGCCCCACAGACCCATCAGCGCGTTCATCCGCTCACGAGTCCGGACGACTTCAGCCTCCGCCGCAGCGAGGTCGATCTTGGCCTGTTCGTGCATCACACGCTCATTGGAGACGTCCAGGTCTCGGTTGTTGCCCGCGACCCGAAGCCTCTTGGCGAGGTCGTACGACGCGGCGGTTGCTTCCATAACCGTCTGCCGCATCTCGCGAGCCTGTTCCGCGGCTTGGAAGTCGAAAAAGACCATCTGAACCTCGAACGCAGTGTCCAGCACTTCCGCAGTGACCCGGACCTTTGCCGCCTCGAACGCCGCCTGGGCCCGACCCTTGCGGAGCGGCATCGAAAGCAGGCTCACGAAGTCCTGGGCCACATCGAGAACGACCGCCGTGCCACCGCCGTCCGTGGCGAAGCGGACTTCCCCGCTGAACACGGGGTTCCTCAGCAGCCCCGCCTGCACAAGGTCCGCTTGCGCAATGTTCAACTCCTCGTAGACCGCCTGGAGCTCATGGTTGTTGAGGAGGGCGATCTGGACGGCGTTGTCGGCCGTCAGCTCCTCCTTGAGCATCGCGGCCACCGCCGCGGCGACTTCCTTGTCTTCCGCTGATCCGTTGTTCCAGTGCACCCTCATGCCGGTGCGCTCGGCAGCGGCCTTGCTCACCTCGTCGAAGCCAAGGCCCGGCTTCATGCTCGCGCAGCCCCCAACCAACGTCGAGACTCCGACGAGCCCGGCCACGAGCAGCTGAGCCGGGCCCGCGATGGAACGTTGATGGCGTCTCAAGGCTGCTTCCCTCCTTCCACCTTCTTGAGCTTCATGCCGCACTTGGGACAGCGCTGGTCGGGCTTGTCGCTGGTGACCTCCGGGTGCATCGGGCATACGTACACGACCGCTCCGCTCGCGGGAGCGGTCGGGGGCGCCTCGTGCTTGTGCCCGCCGCCTTCCATTCCCGGCATGTCGGACATGGGCGTGGATGTCCCACCCATCCCGTCATGCTCCATCGGCATCGCCGCCACCGGGTCGGCTCCCGCGAGGTCGAGAGACCGCGACCTCGGTGGCGCGGGCGATTCCATTGCGGACGCGTTGGCCGGGTGGTCGGCGGGGAGCACCGGGTCGGTGTACATCGTGGTGCAGCCCGCCAGCGACATCAAGAGAATTGGGAACAAGAGTCTGTTCATGGAAGCTCCATCAGATGAAAGACGATGATTGGAGGATTGAGCGAACAAGGCGGTGGTTGGTGACTTACTCCGTCAGAACGCGTAATGGTCAAGGCCCCAGACCATCGCGCCGCCGACGAACGCGGTGCCCAGCACGATCAGCGCGGCGCCCGTGAGTGCCGCGCTGTACACACCCCGCCGGGCGCCGGGCACCCGCCGGTGGCGTTCGGCGAGAATGAGCACGGCCACCATGAGCAGCGCCGCGCCCGTGCCGAGCCAGCGGTGGATGAGGAGCAGCCGCTCGTGGTCCACCAGGTGGAAGCCGCCGAAGCACCAGCCCAGGAAGGCCGTGCCGACGCCGCTCAGCGCAGCCCCCCAGAGGCAGAACCGCCCCGCGTCGTCGAAGAACGCTCGTTTACGCCACAGGAAGAGGAGTTCGGCGACAAAGGCCGCCGTGAGCAGCGCGACCGGGAAGTCGGTCGCGGCCGGGTGGAGCTTGCCCAGCCAGCGGAACAGCCGCGGCTCGTCGGCGTTGCCCGCGTGGTCATGGCCGGAGTCGCTGCTCTCGGCGTGGTCGTGGTCGGCGTGGTCTGCGTGAACATGGCCCGAGTCTTCGGCGTGGCCCGTCGGCTCGTCGTGGTGATGCCCCTCCTCCTGGGATTGCGCTGAGGGCGGTGCCGCGCCGGCGTGTGACTGGTCATGGGATGTCGGAGAGTCGCTTGCGAGGTGGATTGCGTACTTCTCGGGGTCGCGGGTGAACCGAATCTTGCACCGCTCGCAGCAGAAGTAGACCCGCTTGCCCTTGTATTCGGTGAAGACCTCCGGGTCGATGTCTTCATCCGTCGTGACGGGGCACTTGACCTGCGGTGCCGGCACCGCGGTCGGCTCCGCGGCGTGAGCCTGCGGCGAGGGTGTGGACTGCGCCAGTGATACTGAACCAGCGCCGATCCAGAACAAGGAGAGGGACCAGAGCGCCGCGGTAAGAAGTGGTCGGGTCATGGCAAGGGCTCCTTGGGCGTGAGAAATTCGCGGCGGAGGCGTCGGCTCCCGCCGCGTGGGGTGTTACTTGTCGCCGTGATTGTGATCGTCGTGCGTGTGGTCCGCGTCGGGCTTGTCCATGCCGCCCTTGCGCGCCGCATCGACCATCGCGACGAACTTCGCGGGGTCCTTCTCGACGTCCTTCTTGCAGTCCTTGCAGCAGAGCCGGATGAGCCGCCCGGCCACGACCATGTCAACGGGCTTGCCCATGTCGCCGCCAAACTCCTCTTTGCTCACTGGGCAGGTCTTGATGGGGTAGTTCTTCCCTTGCGCGTCGACCACGGCCTTGTCGAGGTCGGCAAGGTGCTTCTTGGCATTCTTGAGGAACTCGGCCTTCTCGCTCTCAGCGCCGAGGCGAATAAGGCGGTTGCCGTACGCGAACTCGTAGGGTTTGCCGGGCAGATCCTTGCCGGTGACCACGGAGGTCTTTAGCGGGTACAGGGGCAACTGGTCCTTGATGATCTTCTCGTCGAGCTTGGCGAGATTGGCCGCCAAGTCCTTCTCGAACTTCGCCGGGCACGCCGGGCAGCAGAAGCGGACCTCGCGGCCGTCGTACAGCTTGAGGATGGGGTCGCCCATCGTTCCGAGCTTCTTGCCCGTGATGGGGCAAGTATCGAGCGGATACGGATCACCCGCCCGCTCGGTGCTCGTCGCCGGTGAGCCCGGCTCGTCGTGGTGCTTGGGCTGGTCGGCCTTTGCGGGGGCTTGGTCGTGGTGCTCGTGCTGAGCCAGAGCGGTGCCTGCGCCCAGCGTCAGGGCGGCCGCAACCGCAACCGCCAAGTGCATCTTCGTGAACGTTGCCATGATGAAAACTCCTTTGGAAATGGATGAACAGACGTGGACCGGCGCAAGGCGCCGATGCCCTGAGTGGTGGGATTTGGGAAGCGCGGAGCGGACAGCAGGCGGATGGGCATCGCGCAAGAGCAGACCGCGCGCAATGAGGCCCTCGCGCCCATCAGAGGCCGCGTAGAGCGGAGATCGCTATACGACGAGCGCGCAATGCAGGCGCAAAAGTGAGGTGGGGGGTCTGGGCGCGGCGCCGATCGGCTGCGTGCAACCGACTCTTCGGCTCTTGGATGCCGTCCAATCGGCGTACGCCCAAGCGAGAACCGCGACGACAGGCGTGGGTGATCCCTTGAAGGCCTGATCCGCCTGAGCCGTCGTCGCAGTCAGCTGCGGGCACTCACAACCGGACCCTTTGTGATC
The DNA here is from genome assembly GCA_964630785.1 of uncultured Phycisphaeraceae bacterium. GTDB lineage: Bacteria > Planctomycetota > Phycisphaerae > Phycisphaerales > UBA1924 > JADLCX01. Next base: position 33,113 of record CAZVZG010000030.1, read on the forward strand.
ATGGCCGGGACAGCCGTCGTGATGATCGGTGGAATCCTCCGACTCATCGTCCCCATCGTGGTGCGCTGTGCCTTGTCCAGCGTGCGCATGTGTGGGCGCACCTTCCCCGGTGTTCTCTCCCTGGCACAGGCAGACCGGCGACCAGAGCGCCATCATTAAGGCCAGCAGGTACCGGAATGTCGGCGAGCGTGCGAGCATGGTCGTGGTCTCAATGAATGATACGGCACTCCTGCAGCTGATGGGTCAGATGGCCCCCCACGCCGTAAAGGACCTCTAACGGCATATCGGTAGTAGGATTCATGCCAGTTCCTTGCGGTGCCGCCACCGCTTGATGAGGTAGAAGACAACGGGGTAGATGAGCAGTTCCATGACAAAGCTGATGAGCAGACCGCCGATCATCGGGGCGGCGATCCGGCGCATGGTGTCGGCACCGGTTCCGTGCGCCCACAGAAGAGGAACGAGACCAATGAATGTGGCGGCGACGGTCATCGCCTTGGGACGGATGCGCATGACCGCCCCGTCATGGACCGCATCCCACAGGTCGTGCGTGGTGCGCATGCGGCCTTGCTCCCTGAACCGGTCGAAGCTGTTTTCGAGGTAGAGCAGCATCACCATGCCGGTCTCGGCGTCGAGACCGGCGAGCGCAATGATGCCGATGACAACGGCGAGCGACAGGTTGTAGTCCAGGGCGTGCATGAACCAGAACGCCCCGACCAGGCTGAACGGGACTGCCATGAGCACGATGCCCACGCGCACCCACGAGCGGCTGCTGACGTAGAGCAGGAAGACGATGGCGAAGAAGGCCAGCGCACTCGCGGCGATCAGCCGCGGGATAGTCTTTTCCCAGAACTCGAACTGACCGGAGAACACCAGCGTGTACCCGGCCGGCAGTGCCACCTCTTGGGCCACGACGCGGCGTGCCTCGGCGATGTATCCGCCGAGGTCGCGCCCCGCGATGTCCACGTAGATCCACGCCGTCCGCATCGCGTTTTCGGAACGAATCATGGGCGCGCCGGGGTTGATCTTGATCGTCGCGAGCTGTCCCAGGGGCACCTGGAGTCTGTTGCCGCGCCCGTCGGACATCGGGGCGGTGACGAGGACGTTCTCCAGCGCCGGCAGGTCGTCCCGGAAGTCGCGGAGGTAGCGCACGTTCAGCGGGTAGCGCTCGGGGCCCACTACCGTTGTGGTGACATTCATCCCGCCGACGGCGGATTGGATCACATCCTGCACGTCTCCGACCGTGAGCCCATACCGGGCCGCCGCCTCACGGTTCACGTCGATGTCGAGGTAGTAGCCCCCGAAGGTGCGCTCGGCGTAGGCCGAAACGGTGCCGGGAATGGTGCGCACGGCGTTGGACGCTCGCTCGGCAAGATCGCTCAGGACCTTCAGATCGGGTCCCATGATCTTGATCCCGACCGGGGTCTTGATCCCCGTCGCCAGCATGTTGATCCGGTTCTCGATCGGGTACGGCCATGCGTTGGCAACTCCGGGGAACATCACCACGGTGTTAAGCCCGCGATGCATCGTGCCGTCGGGGTCCTGCCAGCCGAACTTGAGCTCCTCCGTGGTGATGGGCCGCGATTCGGGCCAGAAGGTCGCGGTGAAGGGCCTCTTGAGCCATCCCGGCCAATCGCTGAACCAGTAGGCCACCGGTCGTGCTCGCCACTGCAATCGATCCGGATTCAGCTGCGCCACTGTCTCGATCATCGAAAGCGGCGCCGGATCGGTCGCCGTGTCCGCCCGCCCGATCTTCCCGTGGACGCTGATGACCTCGGGAAACGTCGCAATGAGCTTGTCAGTCTGTTGGAGGAGTTCCTTGCTCTTGGTGATGCTGATCGATGGGTCGGTCGTGGGCATGTAGAGCAGATCGCCCTCGTCCAGAGGGGGCATGAACTCGGTGCCCATGCGGGTGATCGGGTAGTACGTGGACGCCAGGACCAGCACCGCGGCGAGCAGCGTGATCCACGGGTGCGCCATGACCGCCCGGAAGAACGGGGCGTACATCCATTGGAGCACCCGGCTGATCGGGCTGTGCTTCTCGTGGATGATCTTCTGCGGCAGGAGCAGCATCGCCGTAAGCACGGCCCATCCGCCGGCGAACCACCAGCGGTAGGGGGACAGGTGGGGCATGCTGCTCGCGACGGCATAGAGAGCCGCGGCGGGAAGGAACATCGACGCCAGCGTGATAAGGGTGTTGCGGGGGACACCCCACTCTTTCGGGAGGACCCGGCTGGTGATGAAGTAGTACATCAGCACGGGGATGATGGTGATCGACAGCAGCGCCGCCGCGGCCATCGCGAATGTCTTCGTGAAGGCCAGCGGCTTGAACAGTCGGCCGGCCTCGCCCCCGAGCACGAAGACCGGTAGGAACGAGACGGTGATGATGAGGAGTGAGAAGAAGAGCTGCGGCCCCACTTCCTGAGCAGCCTCCAGCATGATCCGGTGCCGCGGCGTCGGCGTCGCCTGGGGATCGGTGTGAAGCCGCTCCTCCTCGCGGTCCAGGTGCTTGTGGGCGTTCTCGACCATGATGATCGCCGAGTCCACCACCACACCGATGGAAATGGCGATCCCGCCCAGGGACATGATGTTGGCGTTGATCCCCAGAAGGTTCATCACCAGAAGCGACGCCACCACACTCGAGGGGACGACGAAGACCGCGACCAGCTCGCTCCGCAGGTGGAGCAAGAACAGGATGCAGACCAGCCCGACGACGATGATCTCTTCGACGAGTGTGTTGCGCAGCGTGTGGACCGATCGGCTGATGAGCTCGGAACGGTCGTAGGTGGGCTTGATGAACACACCCGGCGGCAGTCCCTCTTCGAGGGCTGCGAGCTTGGCCTTCACGTCGCGGATGACTTTGTACGCGTTGGCCCCGAATCGGGCGATCACGACGCCTCCGACGGCCTCACCCTTCCCGTCGAGCTCGCCGACGCCGCGCCGGGCCTCGCCGCCGATCTGAAGGGTGGCCACATCGCCGAGCATGATCGGCGTGCCCTTGTCGCCGAGTCCGATCGGCACCTTGGCGAGGTCATCGAGCCCCTTCAAGTACCCCCGGCTGCGGACCATGTACTCGTTCTCGCTGAGTTCAAGCACCGACCCGCCCACATCGTTGTTGGACCGCTCGATCGCCATGATTACATCGCGGAGCGCGAGCCGATACGCTTGGAGTTTCTGCGGGTCGAGGACAACCTGGTACTGCTTGACGAAGCCGCCGATGGACGCGATCTCGGAGACATCCTCGACCGAGGTGAGCGGGTAGCGCATGTACCAGTCCTGGAGGCTGCGGAGCTGCGCCAAGTCCTGGTTCGCCGTGACGAGGGCCGTGCCTGTGAGCGGGTCGGTCCCCGGCTCCTCCCACGCGCGCACTCGGACGAGGCGGTCGCGCACGCCACCCTTCTCGGGCGCCTCTTCGCGCGTGGCGTACCACTCTCGCCCAGCGCTCGCCCTTTCGCCCGCCGCATCGGCCGAGCCAGGATCACGCCACAATCCCTTCGGATGGTCGGGGCTGTAGTAGCCGGGATACAGCACGTACTGGTACACCCAGCCAACGCCCGTCGCGTCTGGGCCGAGCTTGGGCTCGACGCCCTTGGGAAGCCGGTCGCGCGCGAAGTTCAGATACTCCAGCACGCGGCTCCGCGCCCAGTAGATGTCGGTGCCGTCCTCAAACAGCACGTATACGAATGACTGCTCGAACATGCTGTAGCCGCGGACCACCGTCGAGCCGGGCACCGCGAGCATGGCGCTGGCCAGCGGATAGGTGACCTGGTCGTCCACCACCTGTGGGTTTTGACCCGGATACTCGGTGGTCACGATCACCTGCACGTCCGACAAGTCGGGGATCGCGTCCAGGCGGATATTGAAGATGCTCCATACTCCAGCGCCCACGAGCACGGCCGTGAGCAGGAGGACCATGAAGCGGTTCTTGAGGGAGAGCTCAATGATGCGGGCGATCATGGGTGGTTCACCGTCCTGGGCTTAATCATCCGAACGTTGGTCCCGCACTCCTTCATGTCCGTGGCGAAGAAGGGGTTGGCGACATCCGGCGAGGTCTGAATCCAGTCACCCTTGGCTCCGCCCGGGGCCATCGGACAGTTCATCACGTACAACGCTCCTTCCCCAATGGCCGTTGCCGATGGCGTCACCGCGTCCGCGAGCGCGATCACCCGTTCTCCAAGCGAGCTGAACATGCCGCGTTGGTGTTCGATGGGATGTGCCTTCATCGCTTCCGCCGCCTGAGCGATGCGGGTCGCGAGCGCCTCGACCGGCGTGCCCGAGACCGCCGTGTGAAGCTCATGAGCGCGCGATATCAGCATGGTGAGATCCAGGGGTGCGTCTTTGTTCTGAACCGCGCCGAGCGCGGCCGAGAGCTTCAAGTACTCCGAAACCACCGCATCGACGCGGCGCTGCTGATCGGGCGTGGGAGCGAACTCCGGAACACTCGTGGCGGACATCGGTGGCTTCTCTCCCGGCATCGCGCCCGCGCCGGGGGCCTGACCTTGCTGACTCAGGAACTTCTGGATCGCCTCGCGCAGGCGGCTTTCCGAATCGATCAGGAACTGCCCGCTGGTCACCACCGCCTCGCCGGGGGCGAGTCCCTCGAGCACCTGCACCAGCCCGTCGCTCCCCGCGAGGCCCATCTTGACCCAGCGGGGCTGGAACCTGCCGACGCCCTCGGCGACAAAGGCTACCTGCGATTCACCGGTATCAATGATCGCTTCGCGCGGCACCATCACGGCGCGGTCGGCGACCTGTGACTCCAGCCGAACCGTGGCGTACATCCCAGGTTTGAGCGACAACGAAGGGTTCGGAAGAGCCATGCGCACCAGCGAAGTGCGCGTCATGGGGTCCACCCGCGGGTCCACAAAGATGATCTGGCCGTCTATGGTTCCCTCCGGGCGCGATGCAAGCGTGGCGGTCGCGTGTTGCCCGATCGAGACGAACGGGAGGTCCTTCTCGAAGACCCAGGCATCCAGCCAGAGCGTGGAGTGATCGACGATCCGCAGAGCGCGATCGCCCATCTTCACCGCTGCTCCCTCCACTACCGGCTTCTCGGTGACGTCGCCTGTCACAGGGCTTGTGAACGTGATCACCGCCGGGGCTCTGTCGAGCTTCGACAGCGGCTCGATCTGCCGACGGTCAAGCCCAAAAAGTTCCAGCTTGTTCACCGCCGCGTCGTAGAGCGCGCCGGCCACGCCGCCCTTCTCGCCGTCGTTGCTGCTGGTCCCGGCCCGAGCCCGCCGTGCGGTAATGAGCTCCTCGACCGCGACCTGGAGCTCGGGGCTGTAGAGATCAAACAGCGGGTCGCCCTCTTCGACGTGCTGACCCTCAACATTCGCGTACAGGTGGCGAATCCAGCCCGACACGCGCAAGTTGATGTCAACGATGTTGGGCTGGGCCTCGTCGAGGTAGCCGACGAGCCGCACCGATCGTGCCAGCGGCGCTTCCGTCACCATCGCCACGCGCACGCCCATGTTTTGAACGACCGCGGGATCGATGGTGACCGTGCCCCCTCCTCCTCCCGGGCCGCCGCCGCGCTCGTCCTCGTAGACCGGGATCAGGTCCATCCCCATCGGGCTCTTGCCGGGTTTGTCGGAGATGTACGGCGGGCTGAGCATCGGGTCCCACCAGTACTTCACCTTCCGGCCCGCCTGCGGCTGACCATTGTGCGCCATGCTCGCGCTGCCGCCGCCCGAGAACATCGCGCTGTGGCCGTGGCCCGCTCCGTCGGACGGCATGGCTGCATTGTCAACGTTCAGCGGCGTGAGCTTCATGTGACAAATCGGGCAGTCGCCCGGCTTGTCCTGGATTACCTGCGGGTGCATCCCGCACGTCCAGAGCTGCTTGGCGCCCTGCTCGGCACCTCGCTCTCCCGATTCTTGCGCTTGATCCGCGGCCTTCATGCCGAGCATCGGCCCGACGGACGAATGCCAGCGTGCGCCGACGTACACGCCGCCGGCGGCGGCGAGGAGAACGAGCACGTACAGGCTGGCGCGTCGGACCGGGCGAGCGGATGTGGTGACTGGGCGTGTCATGGACGGGTCTCCTGCAGAGTCACCGCCGCCGCGGCACTTGCCGTCGGCGCGTGGTTGGGTGTGGGGCTTGCTGCGTCGGAAGGCATGGGCGAGGCGAGGGTTTCGACATCGGTACCCATGAGCGCTTCGAGCTCAGCGAGCCGCTTCTCGCGCATCTCACGGGCCTCGGCGACGACGAGCCTCGCATCAAGCAGCGCACGCTCGGAGCCGATCATGTCGAGATAGGCGGCCCCACCTGCCGAGTAAGACTGACGGGTAATGGCCACGATGCGCTCCGCCGCGGGAACAATGCGGGATTCGAAGAGCGCCGCCTGACGCTCGGCATCACGGAGTGCAATGAGGGTCGCCACGAACAAAGCGGCGCGGTCGCTTCGTGCTTGCCGGAGCACGGCTTCGCTCCCCCGCAACATGGCGCCCGCGTCCTTGATGCCGCCTTCGATCTCCTTGATCGTGGTCGGGAGCATGAGCGCAGCGCCAACGGCCTGAGATGCGCTACCGGTGAACGCAAACATGGGATTGATGTCGGGGAGCCACTCAAGGCGGGCACGTTCGAGCGCGTCGGCCCGACCCTGAACACGTTGGGCCAGCGCCTCAAGTTCCGGGTTCTGCTCCACGGCTGTTGCAATCAGGACCGCGTCATCGACGGGGATCGGCCGTGGCGGAGGAGTCTGCTCGGGCGCCGACAAAGACGCCTCCGGTTCGCGGCCGAGCATGCCGTTGAGCATCGCACGCGCGGCGGCCAGATTCGCCTCGGCAGTCCTCACCGAGTCCCCGGCCGCCTCGGACTCAACGTCTGCCTTGAGCAGGTCCTGCTGGATGCCACCCGCTCGGACTCTAGAGCCCGCCGTGTCCAGCGTGAACCGCGCGAGCAGCGCCCGTTCCCGCGCTATGCGGAGGCGTTCGGCCTGCACCGCATAATCTGCCCACGCGCTCAGCACTTTACGCTGCAGCTCGAACTTCGCGGCCCGGAATCGCGCCCCGGCCTCCCGCGCCTGAGCCAGCGCGACCTCGCCCTGCTTCGCCGCCTTCGATGGCCAGAGGAGGCTCTCCATCGAATCCGGACTGAAGGAGAAGGTGCTGCGGTCGAACGCCTTCATGTTGCCTGCGGAGAGGGTGTACGAGTACCCGAGCATGAGCCGCGAGTTCGGCCAGGCCGCCGCGACGTCAATGCGCTCGACCGCCGCCTTCCAGTCGAAATAGGCAGACTCCAGGTCGCCATTCGCCAGGAAGGCGCGATGCAGCACGTCCGACCAAGTGGGCTCTGGCGGTAGGTCTGGGAGTACCCGGTCCTCGAATCTCGGTTCGTATGGTTTCCCTGTCTCGGCGAGACGTGCCCGCTCCTCACTCGTGCCCTTCGGCGTGAGGGAACAGCCCGCGAGAGAGGCTGCCGCGAGGGCGGTCAGCGCGGCCACCGCGGCGCGATTGGAATTCATGGGGTGACACTCCTGATTGTGCTGGTTGGACGCGCAGCCGCAGAAAAGCCTGGCGGCAGCACGGCGATGGACCACTTGACGGTTCGGTGAGCGCGCAATGCCGCTCAGGACCGTTCGGGTCTACATCAACCAGACACAGAGGAGCGATTGAATCGAGGGGGACGAACGCCGGAGCAAGGCGTCGTCGCCATGCCACACGAACGATCGCGCGGCGGGCTCGGGCACGAGCATGATCAACACGGGCACAAAGGCCAATAGCTGGGTCAGGGGCTTGTGTTCCGGACCCGGTGGCGGCGTTTGGGGAGCCTCCTGCTGCGACGCCTTGCAGTTACAGCCGACGTAGCTGTCCTTGGCCATCGGGCACTCGACCGAGGCGCCATCCGCATCCCCGCCGCAGCAATCGCACGTCGCGCCCGCCGGCATCCCCATCGATACGAGTGCCGCCGCATCCGGCAGGCCGACGCACCGCTGCGGCAGCAGCCCCGCGAAGGGCTGAAGAAGCAGCGACGCGATCAGGATGGCTCGAAACACTAGATACACGGTAGTTGGATGCTCCAAGGCCCTCGATGGGTTCCCGCCGAATGGTTATCGGCGAAAGTTCGGTCCTCGATCACCAAAGGGTACGCCTTCCCGCGGTTGGGGGTTCAGCCGGGGAACGACCGGCACGCTTGGGACCAATCCGCCGGGTGTCGCGCGTCAACCGGCGAATTTGGGGGCAATAATCCACGCTTCCCCGGTGAGAATCGGTTTGCCAGGGTTGTGGATACGGAGTTCTGAGAAAGGCCTCGCAAAGAGGCCTTTTCTCGTTGACGGTCTGGGCCTTTCGCCCACCGCGCGTATCTCTCGGGAATCGTGGCACTTCCTGATAGTCCACGATTTGCCGGGCGCTCTCGAATCCGAGGCATCGCATCGCCGTTTCGGTCGCCACGCTGGGGTTGGAGGCCGAAAGTCTCTCCGCGCTCTCAAACGCCCGGGCGGGTCTGGTTAACGCGCCGCCGGGGTGAACGAGGGGTGAGATTCGGACCTTGCGCCGCTCTCCGACCGTTTCGCGTATTCAGAGGCAGACGGCCCGCTCCGGACGCGGGCCCCATTCCAGCATCAGGTGCGAAGCCGAGCGCCAAGCGCACGCCCGCACGGATGCATGTCCCCCTTCACGGAGGATGTGCCCGTGCACGACACCGCGCTCACGGACGATGCGCCCGCCCCCACCCCCCCAACCGCCTCGCTTGATCCCGATACTCCGACCACGCCCGCCGCGCGGCTGGTCAGCATCGCTGCCATCTTCGCTGAAGGAATCCGCCGCCGACGGCGACAGATCGCCTTTTCGGTGCCGAACATCGAGCATCAAGAAGGCTCTCCCGCTCGACTTGAACTGCCCGAGCATGGTCGCCCTGATGGGTCGCGTGGTTAACGGCCACGAGAACGGAGACCCCGATGGCGATCGATGTGAATGCAGCCGAACAGGCCTTGGAGAAGATGACTGTGCCGCAGCTGAAGCAGCGGTACGCCAAGGTCTATGGCGAAGAAACTCGCACGCACCACAGGGTGCTGCTCATCAAACGGATTCTCTGGCGGATGCAGGCCCTGCGAGAGGGCGACCTCTCCGAGCGGGCTCGCCAACGGGCGCGTGAACTGGCCCACGACGCTGACCTGCGACGAAGCCCGCCACGCGCCCAATCGCCGGACGCGCCCAAGCCCCGGGCCAACGGCGAGAGCGTGGTGAGCGTGCCCATCCACATGCGAGAGGACGGGCGGCTGCCGCCACCCGGGACGGTCCTCCGCCGCGAGTACAAGGGCCGCGCCGTGTTCGTCCGCGTGCTGCCCAACGGCTTCGAGTTTGAGGGAGAGGTCTACCGGTCGCTGAGCGCCATCGCGGCGAAGGTGACCGGTTCGCACTGGAACGGATTCCGCTTCTTCGGGCTCCACGAGCCCGGCACCACGGAGGGCAACGTATGAAATCGTCCATCACTACAGCACCACCCAAGCAGTCCGGCGTGCCAGCGGTGCGGTGCGCCATCTACACCCGCAAGTCCAGCGAACAGGGACTCGAGCAGGAGTTCAACTCGCTGCACGCCCAGCGCGAGAGTGCCGAGGCCTACATCGCCAGCATGAAGCACGAGGGCTGGGTTGCGCTGCCGGACCAGTACAACGACGGCGGCTTCACCGGCGGGAACACTGACCGGCCCGGTTGCCTGCGGCTGATGGCCGACATCGAAGCCGGGAAGGTCGACTGCGTGGTGGTCTATAAGGTCGACCGGCTGTCGCGCTCGCTCCTGGACTTCGCCCGCATGATGGCTGTCTTCGAGAAGCACCGCGTGTCGTTCGTATCGGTGACGCAGCAGTTCAACACCACGCAGTCGATGGGGCGGCTCACGCTGAACATCCTGCTCTCGTTCGCCCAGTTCGAACGCGAGATCATCTCCGAGCGGACTCGCGACAAGATCGCGGCGTCCAAGCGCAAGGGCAAGTGGTTCGGAGGCAAGCCGATCCTGGGGTACGACCTCGCGCCCCAGCCCGCGGGCGGGAGCAAGCTCGTCGTAAACGCCGCGGAGGCGGAACTCGTCCGCGAGGCCTACCACTTGTATCTGGAGCACCGCTCGCTCACCAAGGTGGCCCAGATCCTCAATGCCCGCGGCAGCACGAGCAAGCGCTGGACGACCCGCAAGGGCACGGCGGTCGGCGGTCGCGTGTGGGATAAGCACCTGCTGATCAACCTCCTCACCAACCCGGCCTATGTGGGTAAGGTCAAGCACAAGAAGGAGTTGTTTGCTGGCGAACACGCGGCCATCATCGACGAGCAGTTGTGGCAGCAGGTCTTCCAGACGATCAAGCACAACGGCCGCACCGGCGGCATGCACGTCCGCAACCAGCACGGGGCGCTGCTCAAGGGGCTGATTCACTGCGGGCCGTGCGGGCACGCGATGGGCCACACCTACAGCGTCAAAGACGGGAAGGCCGCGTACCGCTACTACGTCTGTTACGTCGCGCAGAAGCAGGGCTGGCACGCGTGCCCGTCGGGTTCCTTGCCGGCCGAGCAGATCGAAAGGCTGGTAGTGGATCGGATCAAGCACATCGGCGGCGATGCGGCGTTGGTCGCGGCGACATTCCGTCAGTTGCAGAGCGGCATCCGCTCTCGGAGCGCACAGATCGAGAAAGACCAGATTGCGAGCGCTCGTGAGATCCAGAAGATTGAGGGTGACATCCGCAAGGCCGCGATGACCGCGGGCACGGACGCCAATGCCGCCGCCCGCCTGGCCGACCTGCACGAGAGACTGGCCACAGCCAGCGAGCGGGCGCGGGGCGTGCGTGCAGAGGCGGAACGGGTCGATGGCGAGTTGATCAGCCGGGACGAGGTGGCCACGGCGCTCAGGGAGTTCGGCGCGACGTGGGACGTGCTCTGCCCACGGGAACAGGCGGCGGTGCTGGCGAACCTGGTCAAGCGGGTGGACTACGACGGCGCGAAGAAGACGGTGGCGATCACATTCCATCCTGCAGGGCTGCGGACGCTCGGCCAGGCGCCCGCCGAAGACGAGGAGGCAGCATGAACGGCATGGACGAGGTCACGATCGAGTTCCCGGTCCACTTTACGCGGGGGGCGGCGGGCCGGAAGGAGGTGAACGTCGGCGTCGAACCCGCCGCGCCGACGGTTGAGCGGGGCTGCGTGCCCCGGGTCGCCCGCCTGATGGCGCTGGCGATCCGGTTCGAGGAGTTGGTCCGCCTTGGCGAGGTCGAGTCCCACGCCGACCTGGCCCGCCTCGGCCAAGTTACGCGGGCCCGGATCAGCCAGATCATGGACCTGCTCTGCCTGGCGCCGGACATCCAGGAAGAGTTGCTGTTCCTCCCTCGCGTGGAGCGTGAGCGGGATGCGGTCAGCGAGCACGAACTGCGCACGGTGTGCGCCGTCTCGGACTGGCGCGAGCAGCGTCGGCGCTGGCGGGAGTTGGCGCGCGCCGCACGCCGCTCACACAACTGATCAAAGCCCGGCGAACCGCGCGAACGCGGCCCGCCGGGCGAGCTACGAGGGCCTGGTTAGCGCTGGTTCGGGATGGTGGTCGAGCTCATCCGGAACGTGTAGATGAAGATGGCCGCGGGGTCGAGGCCGTCGAACCGCTTACCCCAGCCTCCGTGCTTCTTCCGCAGCGAGTACTCGGCCCGTCGGGCTTCGTCGGCCGTGTCGCAGCCGACGATCAAGAACGGGTCGCGGGTGGAGTTGATGCAGTGCTCGCAGAGGAGGCGCTCCCGCGGGTTGCAGGTAACGCCGATGAACCAGCGCGGGTGCTCGCCGCCGTTGCGCTCGATGAACTGTGTGATTCTCTCGGCGGGCGATGGCCGCGCCTGGACGGCTTGGGCGGTGGACATGGGGGGGCTCCTCGTGCTCTTAGCGGAATGAACGGGCTGGCGACCGGCTGCCGAGGCAGGGCTCGTTGGCCTGCTCCTTCTGAATACGCAAACGGCCCGGAATGGCCCGGGAAGTCAGTGCGGCACAGCGGGCATTTCCGCATGCAGCGGTTTACCATCAGGTCCGAATGAACCAGGAACTGGCCAACGCGATCGAATCCCTCCTCCGGCGTATCCCCGATCGGTGGCAGGCGGTGGACATTGACCAGCTCTCAGTGACCGAACAGCGGGCGATCTTGCTGCTTTTGGGAGCAGGACTTGTGGAGCGCCGAAGCTCCATCCGTCTGGGAATGGCGGGTCAGGATGAGGCTATCGAAGCGACGGTCGCGGTGACCGGGGAGGCCGGACTGATTCAGGCGATCGAGCCGTTGCTGGCGGAATCCTGGAGCCGGTGGTCCGCGGCGATCGACCAATGGCGTCGGGGATCCGGGGAGGCCGTCCGGCCGTTCAGAGTGATGAAAGTCGGTGGCGACGAATGGCGGCTCACCGAGCACGGCCTGCTCGCGAGGGCTGATCTGGGCGTGCCGCTGGACACCAAGTTGACCCGGGACCACGCGGCGCTCATTGGCAGCCGTGAGCGGGTCATCGACTTTGTGATGAAGGCCGGGAGTCTTGAGGATCGGCCTCCGGTTCACGGCACCGGGACGCTCGTCGCACTGCGCGGGGTTGCTGCGGAACCAGGCGGCTCTTCGAAGACGGCCGGTCCGACACAGGTGAACCTGACGAACGCCGCCGACATCGCCGCGGCGTTCCGCGACGCGATCTTGCCGATGGTCGAGGCCATCGTGAGCGGTTCGGCTCGCGAGAGCAGCGGCGGCAGCGCGAAGGCATCACAGGCTGACACCATGACTTGGCAGGAGGCCATGAGCTTGGCTGAGGCACATGTCAAGAAGCATGGCGGGTTCTTCCCCGGCCGGAACGAACTTGCCAGAATCATCGGATGCGGGTCGTCCACGATGACAAAGGCGATCGAGCGGTCCGGATACCTGAAGGCTCGCCGCAACGAGGCCGAGAAGGCAAAGAAGGCCCGGGAAGTCGGCTCGTCGGAGACGCATGGAGAGACTCTCGCCGAGGCAAGAGCGGCCCAGGAAGCGGTTGATGCCCGGATTGATGCGGGCGAACCCCTCGACGCTTATCACGCGGGCGACGAGGACACGCCCGGTAACCGTGATGAGATCATCGCGAAGCTCGCCGCTGAGCAGCGAGCCGAGCGGCTGCGCGAGGACCGCCAGCACAAGGTCGTTAAGAAGCGGCCCGAGCGGTAATGCTGCGACAAGACACTGGACGGGCGGTCGCTACCAGTCGCGACCGGTTTCTGTCCTGCGAATCCCGAGACATCCAGGGCGGTCACGCGACCACCTGCGGTCTGGTAGCCGGGCACGCCGCCCGGGATCGGAGCCGCCGTCATGGGAATCGCGCCCCCACCCCGCCGTATCGATACGACACCACCGCCCGCGCTGATCACCGCCGGCGTGATCGCCAGCGAACTGGGCGAACCCATTCACCGGGTCGTGCGAGTCCTGGCGACCCGCCCGTGGATCAAACCGGCTGCCCTGGCCGGTCGCGTCCGACTGTTTGACCGCCGGGCCATCGAGCAGGTTCGCCGAGAACTCGACGGCATCGACCGCCGCCGCACGCCGCTCGGACAAGGCGGTGCGGCTTGAACAGCACCAACGCCCAGGTTCGCAAGGCATCGCTCGATGAAGGCTCACAGCGGTTGCTCGCGATGATGCAGCGCATCGGGTTCGGCCGGATCGAGTCGCTCCGTGTCTCGGCCGGCCGGCCCGTGTTCGATCCGCCTCCCCGCGTGATCCGAGAGGTCAGGCTCGGGGCCGAGTCGTCGAGCCCGAAGCGGGTTGGCGACGCTGACTTTGCTGTCAAGAGCGCGGTGGTTGATCTTCTCGCCGAGCTGGCCGTCGTTGGCGTCGCCACTGTCGCCATCGAGGTTCGTCACGGATTGCCTGCGAGGTTGATCGTGGAGGAGGTGACGCATGGCTGAGGGCGCCACGGCGTCAACGTCTCAGCGGTTCGCGTCGCTCGATCTGGATCGACTTGGTGCGACCGCCCACGGGATCGCGAACCGTCTGACAGGCAACCGCTATCCCGTCGACGACGCGGCGGATCTTCGCGCCGATCTCATTCTGGCCGCATTGGAACGCTGGCCGAAGTTCGATCCGTCGCGAGGTCGGCCCATGGCATTCCTTGCCATCGCCATGACCCGGGCCGGCACCTCGATCCTCCGGGCCCAGCGCACAGCCAAACGGGGCGGTCGGTCGAAGACGGTCCCGCTTGATAAGGCGATGTCGGCCGTGGCAGATCGACTGCCGGCCTTCGCGTCAGCATCCCCAATCCCCCGGCGAGAACTCGAACTCGACGTCCGCGCCGCGATCGACACGCTGCCCGAGGACCTCGGCGCGGTCTGTGATGACTTTCTGGAGGCGGCTTCGGATGGCCGCCGTCGACCCTCGCTCGGAGCTGCGGTAACAGCCGCGCTGCGCCGCCACTTCGAATCCGTCGGATTCTCGGAGAACTTGTCATGACGACTCGCACACTTTCCTCCATCCCGCCCAGCACGACGCCCCGGTCCGCCGTGGCGGCTGCGCCCAGTCCCCGACCCAGGCGTCGTGTGTACCTCGCCGGGAAGATGCACGGATCGGGCAACTGGCGATTGCCGCTGGTGCCGCGGCTCGGCGTCGAGCCGTTCGGCCAACCGATCGACTGCGGCCGCTTTATTTTCACGGGGCCGCACTTCGTTCCCTTCGGCGGCCAGAGTCACGAGTGGGTCGGCTGGCACGCTGGCGTCGAGCAGCACGACTCGAGCCCTTGGCCCGCCCCCGAGTTCAGCCGCCCCCGCTGGGTGGTGCCCGGGCTGTGCATGGAGTGGATCCGGGAGTCGAATCTGTTCTTCGCCTGGATCAACGCCACGGACTGCCACGCCACGCTTCTGGAACTGGGCTGGGCTCACGCGCTGGGCAAGCCGGTCTACCTGGCATTCTCGACGCGGGACCTGGCGCGGCAGATGTGGTTCGCCCGCCATTGCCCGCGCACGACCGCGCATGTGCATGTATCTCCCGCCGACGCGCTTGACCGAGCGCTGGCGTGGGAGGTGCCGTTCGAATGATGCTCCCGTTGCCCTCAACCCTGGACGCCGCCCGGCGATATGCCGCCGCGGGGCTCTGCGTACTGCCGGCGATCCGCGAGGGCGACGCCAAGCGCGTTGCCCTGCGCTCGTGGAAGTCGTACCAGACGCGGCTCCCAACGCCAGCGGAGCACGCGCGATGGTTCGCCGGGCCCGCCCAGCGTGATCTGTGCCTGGTGTGCGGACGCGTCTCGGGTAACCTCGAGATGATCGACTTCGACCTGGCCGGCGCTGCCTTCGAGCCGTGGCGCGAGCGGGTCGAGGCGGTGTGCCCGGGCCTCATCGATCGCCTTGTCGTCGAGACCACACCCTCGGGCGGTCGCCATGTCGCATACCGGTGTTCGGACCCGGTCTGCGGCAACATGAAGCTCGCGCAACGGTCCTTCGACGCACCCGGGGCTGATCCGATCGAGGTTGCGGGCAAGCGCTTCACTCCGCGGAAGGGTGTCGATGGCTGTTGGCGTGCGGTCGCCACGATGATCGAGACCCGCGGCGAGGGCGGGATGTTCCTGTGCGCACCGTCTAACGGGTATGTGCTCACGGCTGGCGATCTTGCAGCATTGCCGGTCATCAAATCCGAGGAGCGAGAGTGCTTGCTGGCCTGCGCATGGGAGCTCAACGAGGCCCAGCATCCTGTGGAGGATGGTCCGCGTCCCAAGGCATCTTCGGCCTCATCCCCCGGCGACCTGAAGCCGGGCGATGACTTCAACCAGCGCGGCGATGTCCGGGACCTATTGGTCGAGCACGGCTGGACTCGGGTGAGCGGAGGCGAGAACGAGCACTGGGCCCGCCCCGGCAAGGATCGGGGCTGCAGCGCCACGCTCAAGGGCGGCGTGTTCTATGTGTTCTCGACCAACGCCCCGCCCTTCGAGGACGGGCGCGGGTACTCGCTCTTCGCCGTGTACTCGCTGCTCAAGCACGACGGTGATTTCGCGGCGGCCGCCCGAGCGCTACGGCGCGAGGGATTCGGTGCGGAACCTGCCTCCGGCGATGTCGATCTCTCCTCTTTCAAGGTCTCAACCCCGCAGTTGGAGCCGCCGCCGTCCGCACCGATCGATCCCGGCCCCGTGCCGCCGGCGCTCCTGCGAGTGCCAGGGTTCATCGACGAAGTCATTGATTACACGCTCGCCAACGCACCCTACCCCGAGCCGGTGCTGGCGTTCTGCGGCGCGGTGGCGCTGCAGGCTGCGCTGGCGGGCCGAAAGGTCCGCGATCCGCAGGACAACCGCACCGCGATCTATCTCCTGGGCCTGGCCAACACCGGCACGGGCAAGGACTTCCCGCGCAAGGTGAACCAGCGGATCCTCGCGAGCGCCGACATGGCCGGCGCGGTCGCGGACGGCTTCGCGAGTGGCGAGGGCCTCGAGGATCGGATGCACTTGACGCCGGTCATGCTCTTTCAGACGGACGAGATCGACACGCTCATGCAGGCGATCAGCGGGTACGGCACCAAGCGGGACCCTCGGTACGAGGGCATCATGCAGACGCTCCTGAAGCTGTACACCTCGGCCAACACGATCTACCCGCTCCGCGTCAAGGCCAGCGACGAGGAGCCTCGCATCATCGATCAGCCGTGCCTGTGCCTCTTCGGGACGGCGATTCCGGACATCTTCTATGAGGCGCTGTCGCCCAAGATGCTCTCCAACGGCTTCTTCGCTCGCATGCTCATCTTCGAGGCCGGCCGCCGCGGGCTCGGCCAGGACGCGGATGTGCACGAACTCCCGAAAGCGATTCTCAAGCGGGCGCGGTGGTGGGCGGAGTTCACGCCGGGCAAGGGCAACCTGAAAACCGCGCACCCCGAGCCCAAACTCGTCGAGCCCACGCCGGACGCACGAATGCGCCTCGGCGAGATTCGCGCCCTGGCCGATGCCGCGTACACCGAGGCCGAGGCCAAGTCGGATCAGGCGGGGATGGCGCTGTGGGCCCGCGCCAACGAGAAAGCGCGGCGCCTCGCGCTCGTGCATGCGTGCAGTGTTGGGCACCGCAATCCCGAGATCTCCGTCGAAGGAGTGAACTGGGCGTGGTCCTTGGTTGAACACCAGACCCGCCGCATGCTCTTCAAGGCCAGCCAGCACGTCAGCGCCGGCGACTTCGAGAGCCAGTGCAAGGCGATGATCCGCGTGCTCCGGGAATGGGCGGTCAAACACCCCGCCGATCCGTGGATGCCCTTCTGGCAACTCAGCCGGCGATTGGCCTGGTCGCCGCGCGAACACGACGAGGTCCGGCAGGCGCTGATGGATCAGCGCCGCATCCAGTTTGCCGAGCGTGCCACCGGCGGCACGCCCCAGAGGCTGTACCGGCTCATCGAGGACGTTGCCGGAGCATGAAAGCCACGCAGGGCAGTCTGCGCAGCGCCCTTTGCCGCTCAAACACAGCGAAGAAGCACTCCGGCGCAGCGCGAGCACGAGCGCGGACCCTCGCTTCCGCAGCGCCAGCGGGGGTGCGAAGCAACCTGTTGCGCCTATTGCAACCTCTTGCGCGCAATAGGTTCATCGCGGGAACATCGAGAAATCATGGAGCAAACAACAACACACCCCCCTCTTTACTACCTTTTGCGCCCCCCCCCCCCCCCCCCCCCCCCCCCGGCCCGCCCGCCCGGAGGCCCGGCAAGGTCGGGGCGCCCGGCCCCAAGCGCCGGGGAGGACCCCCGGGCCC
>CAZVZG010000030.1:50779-51349 GCA_964630785.1 uncultured Phycisphaeraceae bacterium
ATGTCCTCCGCGGGAAAAACCAAAAAAAACGAACAAAAAAACCACCCCCCCCCCCCTTTTCTCCCTTTTGCCCCCCCCCCCCCCCCCCCCCGCGCCGGCGCCGGCGCGACGGGCGCGCAACAGGTTCGGCGCAACGGGCAACCGGCGTGCGGATCGCACGCCATCGACGCACGGTTTCGGACATGCAGTTGGCGTGCCAGGCAGCGCCTACCCGAAGCCTCACAGCCGGAGTCCGAACGGGGGAGGGGGTCAATAGGTACTTCCCCGCCGGAATCGAAAGCCGACGCCCGCGGGAACAGGTCCGAGTAGTCACTGAGTTTGTTTGCGTTGTCCGAGTGCGGGGTGAGGTACCCCTTTGCAGCACGGACGCGACGTGGGCGAACGTGGGCCAACGGGTGGCCAACGGACGCGGAGGCCCGCGCGGGCGCGACGTCCGGGCTTCCGCTGGCGCGCAAATCACGCATTGCCCAAATCGTCCGCGTAGTTGCCCACAAGGGCGAGAGTGACGGCGATTCCTCGCGCATTCGCCTTGCCGGTGCGCGGATGTCATGGCTCCATGTGTCACAACGC
>CAZVZG010000031.1:0-50230 GCA_964630785.1 uncultured Phycisphaeraceae bacterium
GGGGGGGGGGGGGGGGGGGGGGGGGGGGGGGGGGGGGGGGGGGGGGGGGGGGGTTACGACACGAGGGCGAGCAGTTCCTGGGTCATCTCGTCCACGACGGAGATGAACCGTGCCGCGCCCTGGTATTGACGCTGGTAGTTGAGCAGGTTGATGGACTCTTCATCGATGCTCACGCCCGAAAGGGCCTGGCGTTGGGCGTCGAGGTTTTCCCGCACGAGCCGAGTGGCGTCGGCCCGGTTGGCCGCGCTGGCCGCGTTCGCGCCCACGTTCTGGGCGGCGTCAATCCACGACCCCATGAGGGATTGACCGCCGAGCTGGTCGTTGGCCTGGTCGCGCAGGGCGAGGATGCCGCGGGAAGCGGCGTTGTCGTCGGGCTCTCCGGCGACGGTCATGCCCGTTGCGAGCAGTCCGGGCTGGTTGTACAGAGCGTCGCGGACGCCGATGTCCGTCGCGTTGGTGCCGGTGAAGAAGGTGTTGAGCCCCAGGACGGCGAGCGCGCCGGAACTGTCCTCGCTGAAGGAGAAGCTGTATCCGCTGTCGGCGTCGATCTTGATCGTGCCGTCGGGGTTGACCGAGGCGGAGACGTTGCCCACGGCGTCGATCGCGGCCGCGATCGACTGCACCGACGAATCGTTCGTGTATCCGGGCGATCCGGTGGCGTCGAGCCCGTCGAGGTCGACGTCGATCCGCACGGTCTGGCTTGCGCCGGTGGTCTGGTTGGTCACTGTGACGAGAAAGCCGCCGTTGGTGGCGTGGAAAGGCAGGCCGGCGAACGTCGAGTTTCCGGGGTCGTTGAGCGAACGGGAGACGTCGCCCGAGGGGACGCGCTGGGTGCCCGCGAGGGTGGTCAGCGGCGTCTTGGAGTACCCGGCGGAGTGGACGCGGTTGACCTGGAAGATCAACTGGCTGGCCACGCTGTCGAGCCGGTCGATGGTCGAGTCGATGGTCGAGCCGCGCTGGTCGAGCAGCGACCCGATGGAGCCCGACCCGATCGTGAGCTGGGTGGTGTCGTTCTTGACCGTCACGGACAGTTGCACCTCGCCGTCCACGGTCTCGCGGTGCAACTCGATGCCGCGGGAGCTGCCGGCCAGCACGACCGGCGTTGATCCCACGAGCACGTCCATCGCGCCGCTGGGCTGCTCGACAACCGAGACGTCCATCAACTGGCTCAACTGGCCGACGAGCGAATCGCGCTGGTCGCGGAGGTCGTTGGCCTGCCCCGACCCGCCCTCGGCCTGAACGATCGCGCTGTTGAGGTCGGCGATCTGGGTGAGCAGGTTGTCGGCCTGCTGGACGCTCGCGCCCAACTGGCCGTCGATCTGGCGTTTCATCGTGGTCAGGTCCGAGCGCAGCGACCTCATCTGCGAGGCCAGCGTGCGTCCCTGCTGGACCACCAGCGATCGGGCGCCGTCCTGGTCCGGGCTGTTGGCCAGCGCGCTCCAGGCGTCGAAGAACGACTGGAACCCGCTGCTGAGGTCGTTGTCCGTCAGCTCGTTGAGCGTCGATTCGACCTGCGAGAGCGTGTTCGACGCCGTCGCGGCGAACTGCTCGGCGCTGGTCCCGCTCCACAGACGCGCTTGCAAGGCCTGGTCGACCTGGCGGTTGATGCCCGACACACCGACGCCGCGGCCGACAAAGAACCCTCCCTGTCGCCCGTCGATGTAAGGCGCGAGGCTGATGATCTGGCGTGAGTATCCGGGCGTGGAGGCGTTGGCGAAGTTGTTGCCGGTGACCTGCAGCGCCACCTGGCTGGCGGTGAGGGCCGAACGCCCGATCTGGAGGCTGCTGGATAGGCCCATGATTCATTGGCTTCCGCAAAGGGTGTGCCAGTCTGTGGCCCGCCTCGAACTCACGTGCGCAAATCCAACGCGGTCACGACCGGTGCGCTGGTGTCAACGATTCCCGAACGGGCGTATGTGCCCGCGTGCGAGAGTTTGCGGCAGACCTGACGCATCAGGCCCTCCATGTGGGCCGAGAGCGATTCGGCCGCCTCCCGCAGGGCCATGTGCTCGGTGTGCAGGCGATTGAGCACCTCGCGCAGGCGGTCGGCGACGGCCAGCAGGCGAGAGCGGGCCGGGTCCGAGATGGCCCGCAGGAGTTGCGAGAGCGTCGTCCGGGCGGCCGCCGATGAGGAAGCCTGACCGGGAACCGGGAGAGGTGGGGGTGGAAGGCCGGCGAGTTTGACCATCCCGGCTACGGCGGCCTGTCGCCGGCGTTCGAGCTCGACGATCCGCTCCGTGACGGCGCTCTGAGCGACCAGGACGTCGGAAAGGCCGGCGGCGTCGGCTCGGGAGATGGCGCTGCGGTGGGCCGCGGTCAGGGTGAGCAGCTCTTCGTGCGCGCCGAGCAGCTCGCGGAGCGCTTGATCGAGCGCTTCGACGGCGGCGTTCATCGGCGAGAGCGAGGTAGCGGCGCCCGCTGGGGGCGCGAGCGGACGCCCCCCCTTCGCAGAGTTGTTCCGGTGCTGGGCGCTGGGGTTGGGGAGGGTCATGCGTGACTTCCGATCGGGCTGTGAACCGAGGTGCGCGTGGGTTTGGGGACCCCATCGGTCGCCTTGCCGATGGCCGACTTTTGGTGCAGACGCTTGATCAAGACCCCGGCGATCGCGTCCACCAGCGGGAAGTGCTCCGCGTGGGTGATCTGGCGGGCGATGTTCGCGTCCATGAGCGACTGGAACTGTTTCTCGGAGTTTGAGGGCGCGAACGGCGGCGCGGCCTGGTTGGTCGAGCGGAGCTGGGCGAGCAGCGGCTGCACCAGCCCGATCGAGACAAACTGCTCCGCGGCGTCGCGTGCGGCTTCCTCCTCCGATCGACCCCGATCGACGCTCCTCCCAAGCAAGGCCACGAAGTCCGTCTGCGATTTCGCGCGCCAGGGCAGCCCGGGCGCTCGATCCGCGGCGCGCGGGTCCATCCTCAGGGGGTTTGTCACGATCGGGGTCATGGATACGTGAGTTCGGGCATGGGGGGCGTCGGAGTTGAGGGGGCTATTCGCGGATGAACCGGGCGTGCAGGCGCCCGGTCTGGTTAATCTGAGCGAGCACGGAGATCTGCTCGCTCACGGGCACGTTGAGTTGGCGGAAGGCTTCGAGCAGGTCCTGGATGCGGGCCCGCTCGGCCGTGGTCGAGGTCGATCCGAACTCCGCCCAGTTGGTGCGCAACAACTGCGGGTCCAGCGGCGTGGGCGTCGGTGGCGGCGTCACGGTCGTGATAACCAGCTTGTCGCTGCCGATCGTGACGCGAGAGATCTCGACGTCGCCCGTCACGATGATCGTGTTGGTCTTTTCGTTGACGATGACCTGCGCCGGCAGGTCGATGAGCGACGGGCTGAACCGCTTGGTCAGCACGGCCGCGATGAAGTTGGTCGGGTTCCGCCGCTCGTGCTCGGGGATCGCTACGCGCACGAGCGAATCGCCGATGGGCTCGGCGATGTTGGCCGCGGCGTCGTCGTTGTTCTCAAGGTCAGCGGTCAGCCCGTTGATCTCGCTGGCGATCATCCGCGTCGTGGACGCCGATCGGAAATAGGGCAGCACGACCAGGTCGAGCGTCTGGGTGGGGATCTTGTGCAGTACGTCACGCTTGAGCTGGCAGCCGTTGCGGATGCGCCCGACGGTGGGGTGCGAGGTGTCCTCGATCACGATCGGCCCCCACGCGAACCCGTACACGTTGTCCGCCGACCCCGAGGGCAAAGGGCCCAGCATCGGGCTGATGAGCAACTGGCCGCCGGCGAGGCTGGAGGCGCTGTGCATCACGGTGACGATCACGTCGAACCGGTCGCCCGCGCGCCCGCCCTCCGGCGGGATCTCGGCCTGGAGCGACACGACCGCGGCCGACTTGGCCTTGGCGAGTTCGTGCGGGTCGGCCAGAGGGGCCCCGTTGTTGGCGTACACCTGAGCCAGGGGGCGTGCAAGCGCCATCTCGGCCCCGCTGTCGCCGGTCTTGGTCAGGCCCGTGACGATGCCCATGCCGCGCAAGGGCGAGGCGTTCTGGCCGGCGATCTTCACCAGGTCCTGCACACTGATCGCGGGGTTCTCGCGCCGGGTCGGCGGCAGAGAGCCCGGCGCGAGCGCCGGCGGAGGGGCGGAGGCGCTCGCGGCACCGGGTGCCGTTGCGGCGCCGATCCGCGTTGTTTGCGCGTCGGCGGAGGCGCACAGCGCAACAACGGCGGCAAGCATCGGGATCAATCGAGTCATGCGTCGCATCCTGCTTGCAGAACCTCGGGCAAGTCGGGAATCGCAAGCGGTGTGCCCGGGCTTCGTGCCGGCGCCGAGCCGCCCCCGCTCCCCCCGCCCCAGATCAGAAGTTGAAGATCGCCTCGAAGACCCGCGGGATCAGGCCCTTCTTGCCCGCGTTGGTCACCTGGCCGCTGCTCTGCACCTTCACGTCCAGGTTCGCCAGTTGCGAGGACTGGATCGTGTTCTGGCGGGTGATGTCCTCGCCCCGGCAGACGCCCGAGAGCACCAGGGTGTAGGTCTCCTGGTCCTGCTCCCGGTTCTTGCGGGCCTCCAGCACGAGGGTGCCGTTGGGCTTGACGTCGATCACCTCGGCGGTGACGCGCGCGGTGAGCGTGTCCTTGCGCTCCAGCTCGCCGTCCCCCTTGAACTTGTTCTTGCTCTTGAGCCCCATACCGACCGGCAGGCTCGACGGGTCGCCCTGATCGAGCTGGAACTCCAGCAAGTGGCGGATCGACGGGAACTTGCTGAGTTCGGCGTCGAAGTTGTAATCCTTCTTGGTGTCCAGCGTCTGCTCCAGTTTGGCCGCGCTGGCCTCGTTGATGATGATCTCCACCAGGTCGTGTTTGGCGAAGGTCTTGGGCTTGGGTGGGACGACCGCGAACAGGCTGACGCCCTGGAGTTGCTCGGCGGTGGTCGCCTGTGTCGTCGGGGCGGCGGTCGCGCCGGCCTCGTCGGCGGGCCGATCTTCCAGCAGACTCTGGGCCCGGGCGACGCCCGAAACGGCGGATAGCGAAACGAACACCAGTCCGGGCAGGAGTGCGCGATGGATCCGGTTCATGATCGGCGTTCCTTCTTGTTTTTGCGGTGAGTTTCGCTTGCGGAGTCGGACGCCCTTGTCACGGGCGGCGCGGCCGCGGGTGTGGCGACCAGCACCGCCCGGCCCTTGCCGCACATGCGCGCGGTGAACGATTCGTCCGAGCCCTCGACCTTGAGTTGCACACATTCCCCGTCGCGGGCCTGCGCCAGCGCCCGGGCCTTCATCTTGACGATCACCGACCCCGAAAGGCAATGCACGAAGACCATGTCTCCCCGCTTGCACGCCACCGGCGGCGCGACGTCGTCGCGCCCGATCGGCTGACCGGCCGCCAGTCGATTCTGAGCCACCGAACCCACGACCTCGTCACGGCTCGGCGCCGGTGTCAGGCTCGGGGAGGTCCACTGCTCCACCACGCTCACGTCGTCCGAATCGATCACGCGCCCGCGCTCGACGGTCGCGGCCGCGAGCACGATCGGCCGGTTCACCAGCACGTCCACTTGCACGGTCTGCGAGAGCACAAGGCGGTCGCCGTCGTACACACCCACGGTCACCGGCACGCGGGCCGAACCCGGCGAGGCCCCAGGGTCGATGTCGATGGTGCGGCCCGCGATCAGCGAGTCCAGCACCGCGTCGTCCGCGGGCTCGAACCCCAGGCGCAGGCGGTCGATCGTGACGCCGTACGCGCTGGCCAGGCGGGCCGCCAGCGTGGTGCGGATAGTCGCGGGGCCGCTCATGTCCACCGGTTGCGGCTTGCTGTCCGGGCCCTTTCGGTCCACGGGCGTGCTCGTTCGCGCTGCCGGAGCGGCCGGATCGCGCACTCGAAGCGTGCAGTCGCCGCCGCGGAGCGAGACTTTGCCCCAGTTGATGTCGGCGACACGCCCGAGCGCGGCCCGCACGTCGCTGATGCGCACGGTCAGCCAACCATCCCGGCCGGTTTCGGGTGCGGACACCACCACGACAGCGCCGAGCGCGTCCGCCTCCGGACCGGACAGGTCGGCGATGTCGGACAGGCGCACTTCCTGCGCCCCGTCGGCCAAGCGTGCCGACGTGCGCAAAGCCACGGTCGTCTGGGCGTGCGTGCTCGCCGCGGCGAACGCAAGAACAACGGCCATGATGAGTCGGGTGAGCATCCTGCTCTCCTCTCTCGCAACCGCCGTGCCGAAGGGCGGCGACGGTCTCGCCCCCCCTCTCCCTTTTTCCCCGCCGGTTCAGCGACGGGGCGGTCTACCGCCTGAGCTGGGCCACGGCTCGGAGTGTCTCGTCGGCCGCGCGGATGACGTTGGAGTTCATCTCGAAGGCCCGCTGGACCCGGATGAGGTTGATGAGCTCGGTGGTCGGGTCCACGTTGGAGTTTTCGTAGTACCCCTGGATGATCTGGCCGAAGCCGTCCTCCGACGGGTTGCCGTCGATGGGCGGCCCGCTCGCCCCGGTCTCGACAAACAGGTTCTCGCCCGTGGACTTGAGCCCGGCGGGATTCACAAAGTTGCTGATCTGGAGCTGGCCGACGAGCTCGGGCTGAGACTGCCCCGGACGCTGAACGTACACCTGACCGCTCGCGTCCACGGCGACGTCGGTCACGTCGCCGTCGATGGTGATGGGGGGGTCCAGTCGGCGCCCCTGGTCGGTGGCGAGCACCATCTCGCCGTCGGAGTTGAGCGTGAACTGGCCCGCGCGCGTGTAGGCAATCCCGCCGGGCGCGATCGAGTCTTGAACTGCCACGCGAAAGAACCCGTTGCCCTGGATCATCAGGTCGAGCTTGTTGCCCTTGATCGGCGATCCCTGCTCGAAGTTGTTCTGCGTGCCCGAGACCTTGGTGCCCAGACCGATGTACAGGCCGGTCGGGCGTTCGTCGTTGTTGGCGTTGCGCACGCCGGGTTGGGCCTTCTCCAAGTACAGCAGGTCCTGGAAGTTGGCCCGGCTGGAGCGGAAGCCCGCCGTGTTCACGTTCGCCAGGTTGTTCGCGATCACGTCCATCGCGGTGTTCAGGGCGCTCAGCCCCGAGGCGGCGGATTGGAGTGAGATGATGGCCATACCGTGCCCTCGTGGAAGAAAAAAGAAGAGCGTTCAGGCCGAAACGCGACCGAACGAGTTGATCAGACGCCCGGTGATCTCGTCCTGAATGGACAGCAGCCTCGTCGCGTTGTTCACGTCGTACGAGGCGTCCTGCGCCGCCATCATGGCCCGGATTGGGTCGACGGCGGAGTGCTCGACGTGTCCCTGGACGATTTCGCCTGCCCCGTAGCCGGTGTCGGAGACGTTGTAGGCGTCGCTGGGCGCAGTGAACAGGTTGTGGCCGACCTTGCGGAGCAATGCGTGGTTAGTCACGTTGATCACCTGCATCCGCGCCACCTCGCTCCCGCCCTGCCGGATGGTTCCGTCGCCGTCGATCTCGACCGGGATGCCGGGTTCCAGACGGATCGGCCGGCCGGACACATCCAGCACGTTCTTCCCGCCCGTGACGGTGACAAGGTCGCCCTTGCTGTTGAGCGTGAGCCGGCCGTCGCGGGTGAGCCGGACCTGCTGACCCGCGGCGCCGCCGGTCGCCGCGTCCGCGGAGACGGCCAGGAAGCCCCGACCCTGGATCGCCACGTCCAGCGGGTTGCCCGTTCGATCGAGCGCGCCCTGAGAAAAGTCGGTCTGTGTCGGCGCCAGCAGCACGCCCGCGCCCAGGCGCTCCAGCAGTTTGTTGCTGGGCACGTCGCCGAGCTGGTCTTCGATCCGCGCCGCGTCGCGGGGGATCGTGAACGCCGTGTCCGGTTTGAACGAGACGGTCTCGATGTTGGCCAGGTTGTTGGCCGCGACGTCCTGGCGGAACATCGCCGTCATCAGGCCCGAAGCAGCGATCTGATACCCATAGTTCATCGCCCGCCCTCCCGGATGAGCCCCGCCGCCTGTGATCGCCGCAGATCGGACGCAGCGCTCGCGGCCATGTGCACCGCCGCGGCGGCGCGGGCCAGCGCGATCAGCCGCAGACCGAGAGCCTGGTCGGCGGGCAGCCCCGCCGCCAGCCGTCCGACGATCTCGGCGGCCGAAACTGCGCGATCATGCGCATCACCAAGGGGACCGTCCTGCTCGATCTGCACGGCTTGCGCCTCCGGGCGGCCCAATCAGCGGCCCACAAACCGGGATCGCAAGTGCGGTGCCACAAACTCCTCCCCCGCCCCGGCGGGGCACAACGCACAGTCGGTTGGAGGGCGCGGCCGCGCGCAAAGTCCGCCCCTCTCACGGGACGTGGACTCGCGGACCGAGCGGAGCGAGAGATAGCTGAAGGTCGGGTCAGTTCGACGAGCACGACCCGTGCGCCTTGCCGCAGGGGCAGCATCCGCCGCCACCACCCACCGGCACGCCCTTTGGTCCGCCGGAGGTGTCGCCCTTGGCCGCGAACGTCGAGTGGACGCGCTTGAACACGCGACCCTTGCCCTCGGGGTCCTTCACCGGCTTGTCGGCCTCGGCGATCGGGCGGAGCAGTTCCAGCTTCGCACCGTCGTTCTCGCACACGTACTCGTACAGCGGCATGGTCGGGCCTCGGTTGGCTGGAGGTGGCTTCGCACCAGCCCGATATTGTAGATGTGTCGCCGGCAAACGCCCCTACGCCCGTCCTATCTTTGGGCATGGTCCACCCCTGGCACGACATCACGCCCGGCATCGACGGCGGCGAGCTGCCCCGGCAGTTCAAGGCGATCATCGAGATCCCCAAGGGATCGCGCAACAAGTACGAGCTGGACAAGGGCTCGGGCCTGTTGCGGCTCGACCGCGTGCTGAGCTCCGCGGTTCACTACCCCGCCAACTACGGGTTCATCCCCCAGACTCTGGCGGAGGACGACGACCCGCTCGACGTGCTGGTGTACTGCACGGAGGAGATCCCGCCGTTGACCCTGTGCAACGCGCGGGCGGTGGGCCTGATGTCCATGATCGACCACGGCCAGCCCGACCACAAGATCATCGCCGTGCTGTGCGAAGACCCGATCTATTCGGATTACAGCCGCGCCAGCGACTTTCCCCGCCACATCTTCAAGATGCTCAAACGGTTCTTCGAGGACTACAAGCAGTTGGAGGGCAAAGAGGTGGCCGTGGAGGAGATCCTCCCCGCCGAGGCCGCGTACGAGATCGTTGAGGATTCGCTGGCGCGGTACTGGAAGGCCCGGCGCATCGGCGATATCAAGGGCTTGGTGAGCTGATCGGATTCAGCGTCGCCGCCGGCGCAGGCACGTCAGCGTCAACCCCGCAACCCATCCAGCGACGCCCGGTGTGGGGACCGCACGGATGTTGTCCACGCCGAAGCTCCCCGTGATGTTGTTTCCCATGAGCGAGGGCGACGTTGCGTGCAGGATGCGGAACTCCTGTCCCAGCCCGCCGATCACGTCGGCAAACGGGCTCGGACCGCCGATCGCGGAGAACTTGTTCGCTTGGAGCGTGAAGACCGCGTGGTGCCACGCGCCGTCGTTGGGCACCGCGATCGCGGTCGTGAACGAGTAGCCGGGCGCCGACGGGCCGAGCCCCTCCTTGAACGCGATGCGCATGCTCAGCGACTGCGACGAGAAGTTCTTCAGGTCCATCTCGATTGCGGTGATCCCGGCGGACGTGTAGTCGCCGACCCACTGGTCGTGGTTGTACATGCTCAGCTTGCCGCCCGACCCTGAGCCGTCGGCGGTCTGCTGAAGGAACTTGTCGCCCACCCCCGCAGGTCCGCCGTTGTCCTGCACGAGCGGCCCCGATCCGCCCCCCCAGAGCGCGCTCGTGCCCGCCTGAAAGTCGTCGACCTGGCCGAGCGTGACCGTGGCGAACGCGGAGCCGGTCAGCCCTCCGGCCGCGACAGTGATGACGAGGGCCGACAAGCAAGACGGGTCGCGGCGGGTGCGCAAGGCCATGCCTCCAAACAAATGCCGTATGAATTGGTGTCCTGAGAGACGTGAGTAGTAGAACACACGAACAGGGCGCACGCAAGGGTTGCGAGCCCCGATTTCGGTGCGGAGCAAATGATTGTTTGCGTGCGGCTTTCTACGGACCCGCTGGCGAGCACACGCGGCGATCCCATCAGCGCCGAACCGGGACTCGCCCGAAGCGCCGAGGCGGCACGCCCGGCAGGGTCGACGCAAGTTGCCCCGGCCGGTGTGAAGGGTTGGTTCGCTCGATCCCCGCCGGTGCTGAGGAGGGGCGCGACCGTGTACATTGTCGCCCATGCCGTACCGAGCGGGCAGCCCCAGACCGAACGATCCCACCGAGCCGGGCCGCACAGGTCTGTCGGACGCAGAGCGGGCTCCCGCCGGCGCGATCCTCATCGAGTCGGCATGGGAGGTCTGCAACCAGCTCGGGGGCATTTACCAGGTGATCCGCTCCAAGGCGCCCACGATGGTGCGTCGCTGGCGGAATCGGTACCTGCTGGTCGGCCCATACGTCCCAGGAAAGGCCGATCTCGAGTTTGAGCCGCGCAGACCGGTGGGCTGGATCGCCCGCGTGGTCGAGGGGCTCGACAAGGTCGGGCTGAAGGTGCACCACGGCCGCTGGCTCATCCCCAGCCGGCCCAAGGTGCTGCTGCTGGAGCACGACCCCGTCTCCGGTCACGACCTGGACCGCGTGAAATACGAGCTCTGGGAGCACTGGGGCGTCGAGGCCCCCGGGGGCGACTGGCTCATCGACGGCGTGTACAAGTTCGGCGAGGCCATGCGCGTGCTCATGCACGAGATCGCCCGCCAGTGGACGGGCGTGCTCACGGGGGAGGCCGGCGCGGGCCGGCGCGCCGAGCGGCGCATCGTCCTGCACGCTCACGAATGGATGGGCGGCCTGGCGATCCCCCTGCTCCGAAACGACCGGACGGCCTCGCCCATCGCAACCGTCTTCACGACCCACGCCACCCAGCTCGGACGAACCGTCGCCTGGAATGACGAGTGGTTCTACGACCACCTCCCGTTCCTGGACGGGGCGCACGAGGCGGCGAAGTTCAATGTCCGCACCCAGCACGGCATCGAGCGAGCGTGCGCCCACGCCAGCCACGTGTTTACCACCGTCAGTCAGATCACCGGCGAGGAGTGCGCACACCTGCTCGGACGCCAGCCGGACATGATCCTGCCCAACGGGCTGAACATCGAGCGGTTCAACGTCGGCCACGAGTTCCAGACCATGCACGCACAGTACAAGGAGCGGATCAACCGCTTCTGCATGGGGCACTTCTTCCCGTCGTACGCATTCGACCTCGACAAGACGCTGTATTTCTTCACCTCGGGCCGCTTCGAGCCGCACAACAAGGGCTTCGACCTGTGCGTGGAGGCGATGGCCCGGCTCAACGCCGAGCTCAAGGCTCGCTCGATCGACCGCACGGTCGTGTTCTTCGTCGTCACGCAGCGAGCGACGAGGTCGCTCCACCCCGACGTGCTCAACATGCGCGGCGTGCTCAACGAGCTGGAGCGCGTGTGCGAGAACATCACCGACGAGGTCGAGAGCCAGCTCTTCCGGCGAGCCGCCGCGAAGCAGCCCGGCAGCCTCGACGCCCTCGTCGGCGAGTACTGGCACCTGCGATTCCGGCGCACACAGCACGCGTTCAAGACCGATCGGCTGCCGATGGTCGTCACGCATCTGCTCGAGGACGACGCCCGCGACGAGGTGCTCAATAAGATCCGCCAGGTCTGGCTCTTCAACCGCGCGGACGATCGCGTCAAGGTTGTGTACCACCCGCAGTTCATCAGCCCGGTCAACCCGCTCTGGGGCATCGAGTACGACCAGTTCGTCCGCGGGTGCCACATGGGCGTCTTCCCCAGCGCCTACGAGCCCTGGGGGTACACGCCGCTGGAGTGTCTGGCGATGGGCGTGCCGGCCATCACCAGCGACCTCGCCGGGTTCGGGCGCTACGTCCAGGAGACCATGCCGGAGTGTCAGGGCAAGGGCATGACCGTTCTCCGTCGCCGCGGCCGGTCGTTCGACGACGCCGCGGGCGACCTCGCCCGGCACCTGCTCGAGTTCTGCCTGCTGGATCGACGCGGGCGGATCAATCTCCGGAACGAAATTGAGCGGCACTCCTGGGCCTTCGACTGGTCCACGCTCGGGAAGGCGTACGACTGGGCCCACGATCTGGCGATGGCCCGTTCGGGCACGGGCGGGTAGCGGCCCGGATGCCGCCTGAGCGGTGGTGTCACCCTTTGGTGCCTTCGATCGTGTCGTCCAAGCCACGTGCAGCCGTGAGGGGTCCTCACCGATATACTCCGCACCCCGATGGCGATTCACCGGATCATCCTCGTCCTGATTCTCGCGGCCTGGCTGCCGATCAGTTGCTGCTGCCGCCTGGCGGTGTTACAGGACGTGTTTGCGGACGCCCGCGGCGTCTTCGACGCCCACCACTCGCTCGCCGATGCCTCAGCGAACGCCTGCGACGACCACTCGCCCGCGTCCGATCCGAGTTGCGAGTGCCCGGCCCACGATCAGGTCTACCTGCGTGCGTCCGCCCCCGATATCTCCGGCCCGGCGCCCGCGCCCGTGGCCGCCATGCCCCTTCCGCCCGTCGTGACGGCCGATTTCGTGCCGTCGCCGTCGTTCACTCGCGACGACGATCGGGCCGAGGCCCGCATCCGCGCGTGCTCAACGCTTCTGCGCTTGCACTGCGCGCTCACCATCTGATCGATCGCCGCTTTCCCGATCCTCGCTCGGCGAGTTCCGTAACGCGGCTTTGACGCCGCTTCGGCCGCACAGGGGCGAGGCTTCGTGTGCGCGGCCTGCTCGCGCACGGGCGGCCGCGGCGGTCGCTCAACACCCAACACTGAGTCAACCGTCGGCTTTCGGCCGCGCTGTCCACCTCCGCGTGGGGGCCGCGCGGCGTCCGGACCGTCATGCAACCCCGCTACCCCATGCTCACCCATCCTCACCCGATTTCCGCTCACCCGGCGCTCGCGTCCGGCGTCGCCGCCGTCGCGATCTTGCTCGGCGGGTGCCAGACCTACGAGCGCCGGCCGCTCGATTTGCCGGGCCATCAGGCAGCGTTCCTCGCCAGAACGCCCGACGCACCCGAGGTCCGCGCGTTCGCCCGGACGCTCGAACCCTCGCCGCAGCGCTCGGTGTTCGATCCCGCGGACGGCATCACGTGCGCCGAGGCCGAGGTCGTCGCGCTGGTCTTCAACGCCGACCTGCGCCTGGCGCGGTTCCGGGCCGGCGTCACCCGTGCCACCGCCGAGAACGCGGGACTCTGGGAAGACCCGACCATCGGCGTCGACCTGACGCGCATCATCGAGAGCACTCCCAACCCGTGGAAGGTCTTTGCGACCGTCGGTCTGACGATCCCGATCTCCGGGCGACTGGAGATCGAGAAACAACGGGCCGGTCTGGAACACGCCGCGGAGCTGGCCCGACTCGTAGAGGCCGAGTGGCAGACACGGATCGCGGTCCGCCGCGCGTGGACCGAGTGGTCGGCGCTCTCGGCGCAACTGTCCGCGCGCCGCGAGTTTGTTGGCCGTGTGGACCAGGTCCTCGCGGTCGTCGACAGGATGGAGCAGGCCGGTGAGCTCACACGCATCGAGGCTCGGCTGTTCCGGATCGAGCGGGCCACAACGCTCGCCGAGTTTCCCCTGATCGAATCGCAGGCGCAGCAGGCCGAGCTCCGGCTTCGCCGTCTCATGGGGCTGTCGCCCGATGCACCGTTGACCCTGGTTGCCGACGGCATCGGGCCGGCGCCCCGAACGTCCGACGCCGAAGCCGCGCCGTCCATCAACCGCGAAGAGCTCGCGCGACGCAGCCCGTTGCTGATCATCGCGCTCGCCGAGTATGAGACCGCCGAGAAGTCATTAGAGCTTGAGGTCCGCCGCCAGTACCCCGACCTGCAGATCGGTCCCGGATACGGGCGTGAGGACGGACAGGATCAGGTCCTCTTTGGATTCAGCCTGCCCTTGCCGATCCTCAACGGAAACCGGCGGGGCATCGCCGAGGCGCTGGCGCGCCGAGACCTCGCCCGTGCCTCCGCCGAGGCCAAACTGGAAGAGCTGTTCGCGTCGGCGCGAGCCGTCGAAGTCCACGCCCGGGCCGCGGAGCTGCGCCGTCGCAACCTTGAGTCCGACATCGTGCCGCTCGTCGATGCTCAGTACGCCGACGCTCGCCACGTCGCCCAGCTCGGCGAGGTCAACACGCTGATCCTGCTTGAAAGCCTCAGCCGCCAGCACGGGGCCAAGGTGCAGCTCATCGAGGCCCGTCGCGACGAGGCCCTCGCCGCAATCGATCTGATCGAACTGCTCGGACCGGAGCCGCCCGCCGCGCCGGCGAACGTGCCGCCGCTCATCTCGCCGGGCCAGCCCGCACCGCCCGATGCCCCGCACCCAAACCCCTGACGCGATGGAACTGCCCATGCAACCGACCAGACCACACACCATCCTGATCGTCTGCCTCATCGCCGCGCTCGGCGCCCCGGGCTGCGACCGCAAGGCCGATAAGCCGAGCAACGTCGAGCCGGGCCCCGAGGCCCACGCCGCCCCGGCCGCGCCGACAAACCGAGTGGACATCCCCGCCTCCGTGCGGCAGAACCTGGGCATCACCTTCGCCCGGGTCGAGAGCCGCAACGTCGCGCAAACGCTGCGGGTGCCCGGTCGTTTCGAGCTGTTGCCGACCGCGCGGCGGGAGTACCGCACGCCGCTGCCGGGGCGAGTCGAGCTGCTCGTGACGCAGTACGAACGGGTGCAGGTTGGCGAACCGCTGTACCGAGTGGACTCGGCCGCGTGGCGCGACCTGCACGAACAGATCGCCGCAACCCAGGCCCGCGTGGATTCGATGGGCCCGCTGCAACAGGCTCACAGCGTCCACGAACGAAGCCTCACCGACAAGGTCGCGCTCTGGCAGGATCGGCTCCGCCAACTGGACGAGCTCCGCGCCGCGGGCGGCGGCAGCGCGGCGCAGTTCACGGAGGCCCGCGCCACGCTCAGCGCGACGCAGGCCGAACTCGCCGAGGTCATGGAGAAGGGCGCCGAGCTCCAGGCCCAGCAGAAGCAGGCCGAGTCCGACCTGCGGGCCCTGAGCTCGCGCCACGGCCTGCTCGTCCGCGCTTCCAACTGCCCCGACCAGCACGAGGGCGCCGATCCTGGCTCGGGCTACACCGTCTGTGCCATCGCCCCGGGCGTCGTCGAGACCTTCGGCGTCACGCCCGGCGGCCTGGTCGAAGAGAACGGTCAGGTCCTCGCTGTCGTGCAGCCCGACGAGATCCGCTTTCGCGCCCGCGGCCTGCAATCCGACCTCGGGCGACTCCGCGACGGTCTGCCGGCGCTCATCACACCTCCGCAGGGAGGGAGCATCGACCTGCAGGACTCGATGACGGGAACGCTCCACATCGGCCTGACCGCGGACGCCGACGAGCGCACGGTCGACCTGATCGTCCGGCCCGCCAGCGTTGCCGGCTGGGCCCGCGCGGGTGTTTCGGCCCACCTCGAAGTCACCCTCTCCGGAGGTGAAGGTTCCGGCGAACTGGCCATTCCCCTCGCGGCCGTCATCCGCGACGGCACCACGCCCATCATTTTCCGGCGCGACCCCGCCAACCCCGACAAGGCCATCCGAATGCCCGCCGACCTGGGCATCGCCGACGGGCGCTGGGTCGTCATCGCCAGCGGCGTCAAGGAAGGCGACGAGGTCGTTGTCGGCGGCAACTACCAGCTCATGCTCGCCACCAGCGGCTCGGCCCCGAAGGGCGGCCACTTCCACTCCGATGGCACCTTCCACGAGGGAGAGCACTGACCCATGCTGGCCAGACTCATCGCCTTCAGCCTCAAGCAATCCTCGCTGGTCGTCGCGGCCGCGGGAGTCCTTCTGCTGCTCGCGGGTCTCAAGGTCCGCGAGATGCCGGTGGACGTGTTCCCTGAGCTCAACGCCCCGACCGTGGTCGTGATGACCGAGGCCGGCGGGCTTGCGGCCGACGAGGTGGAACTGAACGTCACGTTCCCCATCGAGACGGCGGTCAACGGCCTGCCCGGCACGCGTCGGGTGCGATCGGCCAGCGCGACAAGCCTGTCGATCGTCTGGGTCGAGTTTGACTGGGGCACTGACATCTACCGCGCGCGGCAACTGGTCTCCGAGCGGCTCTCGGCCGTGCGGGAGAGCCTCCCGCCCGACGCTCACGCCGAGATCACGCCCGTGACGAGCATCACGGGCGAGGTCATGCTCATGGCCATCTCCTCGCCCGACGGCTCCGTATCGCCGCTGGAACTACGCTCGTTCGCCGAGTTCGACCTGCGCAACAAGCTGCTGGCGGTGCCGGGCGTGGCCCAGGTCGTCGCGATCGGAGGCGAGCTGCCGCAGTACCAGATCAACGTCCGTCAGGACCGGCTCGCGCTCTACGGCCTGACCATCAGCGACGTGGTCGAGGCGTCCCGCGGTGCGCACAGCACGGCCAGCGCGGGCTACCTCGCCGACGTGGAGCACCTCGAACTCCCGATCCGCCAGATGGCCCGCGTCACCAGCGTCGCCGACATCGAGCAGACACTGGTGAAGTACCAGAACGGCGCGCCCGTCACCATCGGGCAGGTCGCCGATGTCGGGCTCGGCCCCTCGCCCAAGCGGGGCACCGCCGCCGACCGCGGGATGCCCGCCGTGGTCGTCAGCGTCCAGAAGAGCCCGGGCACCAACACGCTCAACCTCACCTCGCAGCTCGATCGCGTGCTCGACCAGGTCGAGAAGGCGATGCCCATGGGCATGGTCCTCAACCGAGACCCATTCCGCGCCTCACGGTTCATCGACCGCTCGATCCACAACGTCGTGAAGGTGCTCGTCGAGGCGAGCGTGATCGTGGCCGTCATCCTGATCCTGTTCCTGCTCAACATCCGTGCCACGATTGTCACGCTCACGGCCCTGCCCCTCTCGCTCGCCGTCGCCCTGCTCCTGCTGTGGGCGTGGGGCCTGTCGATCAACGTGATGACGCTCGGCGGCCTGGCCGTCGCCATCGGGGAGCTCGTGGACGACGCCATCATCGGCGTCGAGAACGTGCTCCGGCGCCTCCGCCAGAACGCCGGGCTGCCGACCGAGGAGCGCCGGTCGTGGGTTGAGGTCATCTACCAGGCCAACCTCGAGATCCGATCGCCCGTCCTGTTCGCCACGGTCATCATCTGCATGGTGTTCGTGCCGCTGCTCTTCCTCCGCGGCCTTGAAGGCCGGTTCTTCCAGCCGCTGGGCATCGCGTACATCACGTCCATCCTCGCCTCCCTGCTGGTCGCCCTGACCGTCACGCCTGCGCTGTGCAAATGGCTCTTCCGCGGGGCGTTCGGCGGCGGGTCCGCCGGCGCGGCCGCGGAAGCCCATGCGTCCGCCCACGAGCACGGCGGTTGGCTCGTCCGTTCGCTCAAGCGGCGCTATGAGCCCGCGTTGCGGCACGCCCTGCGCCACCGTGCCGTAGTTCTGGGCGGCGCGGGCCTGCTTACCGTGCTCGCCCTGCTGCTGGTCTCCACCTTCGGTACGTCGTTCCTCCCCGGGTTCAAGGAGGGCACGTTCACCGTCTTTCTGATGGCCCCGCCGGGCACGTCGCTGGCCGAGAGCAACCGTGCAGCCTCCGGCGTCGAGCAGCAGCTCGCCGTGATCGAGGGCGTGCAGAGCGTCACGCGCCGCACCGGGCGCGCCGAGCGCGACGAGCACGCCGAGCCCGTGAGCAGCTCCGAGATCGAGGTCACCATGCGCGCGGGCGTCGATCAGGAGCGCGTCCGTGCCGAGATCGACCGCATCATCACCAACATCCCCGGCATGACAACCATGGTCGGTCAGCCCATCGAGCACCGCCTCTCGCACGTGCTCTCGGGCACGCCCGCCGCGATCGCGATCAACGTATATGGGGACAGCCTCGATACGCTCCGCTCGCTCGCCAAACAGATCGAGGCTGAGCTCAAGGCGATCCCGGGCACGCGCGACGTCGCGGCCAACCGCGAGGTGATGATCACCTCGCTCCCGATCCGCTACCGTCCGCAGGATCTGGCCGCGGCCGGGCTCTCGCCCGTGTCCGCCGCGGAACAAGTCCAGCAGGCGCTCTACGGCGAGACCGTCGCCGAGGTGAACCAGGGCGTGCGTCGCTACGAGATGGTCGTGCGGCTGGCCGAGAGCGAGCGTGAGCGCATCGACCAGGTGATGGACCTGAAGCTTCGCGGTGCGGGCGGGGCGATCGTGCGCCTGCGCGAGGTCGCCGACATCGGCCCCGAGCGCACCAGCAACCTTATCGCCCGCGAGAACGCCCAGCGCAAGGCGGTGATATCCACCAACGTCGCCGACGGTTACAACCTCGGGCAGCTCGTGCGACAGGTCCAGACCCGTGTCGATCCGATCGTCGAGCGGGCCGGGTACACCGTCCACTACGGCGGCCAGTTCGAGGCCCAGCAGTCCGCCAGCCGCACCATCTACATCATGGGCGCGGGCGTCGCCGTGTTCATGTTCATGCTCCTCCAGCTCTCCACCGGCAGCGCCAAGGTGGCGGTTCTGGTCATGCTCAACCTGCCGCTGGCGCTCATCGGCGGCATCGTCGCGATCTACCTCACCGAATCTCCCGCCCTGATCTCCAACACGCTCTCGCTCTTCGGCCTGGGTGCCGGACGCTACGTGCCGCCCGTGATTTCCATCGCGAGCATGGTCGGGTTTGTGACCCTCTTCGGCATCGCCGTGCGCAACGGCATCCTTCTGGTCAACCACTACGACCACCTTCAGAAGCACGAGGGCAAGTCCGTCGCCGATTCCATCATCCAGGGCTCGATGGAGCGGCTGGTGCCCATCCTGATGACCGCGCTCACGGCCGCGCTCGGGCTCATCCCGCTCGCAGCGGCCCGCGGCCGGCCGGGCAGCGAACTGCTCGCTCCTTTGGCCATCGTCGTGCTCGGTGGGCTGATTTCGTCCACCTTCCTCAACCTGTTCGTGGTGCCGGCCGGGTACGCGCTGGCGTTCCGGGCCGATTCTCCCGCCAACCAGACCACCCATCCGCCGGGCGCGTTGTCCCGGTTCGTGTCCCGATTCTCCCGCAAGCCCGCCTCGAGCCACCGCTAATCAAGGAGTCCTCACCGTGCAAACGATCCGTTCGCTCACCCTTGCCGCCAGCGCCGTTCTCGCGGCTGCCGCACTGTCCATGACCGGGTGCGAGAAGCCCCCCGAGTCCGCGCCCAAGCCTGCCGCCCCGGCCTCCGCCCATCCCCCCTCCTCTCCTGCGGGCGACGGTCACACGCACGACGCGGCCGATGGTCACGATCACGACCACGGCGACAGTCACGACCACGGTCCTGTCACGCAGCTCGGCGAGCAGTCCGCGGGCGGTTTCACCGTCAAAGCCTCGCGCGACGGCGCCGTCACCGCGGGGAGCGATGCCCCGATCGACGCGACCATCACCGGTTCCGCCAAAGTCGCGGCCGTTCGATTCTGGATCGGCGCCCAGGATGCCAAGGGCTCGGTCAAGGCCAAGGCCGAGGCCGACCAGGACAACTGGCACGCCCACGTGGAGGTTCCCAAGCCGCTCCCCGAGGGCAGCAAACTCTGGGTCGAGGTCGAGAACGACAAGGGCGAGAAGTCCGTCGCGGGCTTCGACCTCAAGAAGTAGCCCGCACGTCCCACGCCCGGGCGGCCGCGTACGCTCGCGTCGCGGCCGTCCCGGCATCTCCGTACCGTGAGCGTGACGCCGCGGTACACTCGGCCCAACGTGCCGACCGACTCATCGCTCCTCTCGAACCCGAGTCCGCCCACCTCCTCGCGCCGCGCGGCGGCGATCATCGCGGTTTTTATGGTGTTCTTCATCGCCTGGATGGGCTCGCTCGGGTACCTCCGCTGGAGCGACCCGCGCCCCGACCACGGCGATCCAACTACCGATGCCAACATCCTCAACGCCGGCGAGAACTTCGACCGCGAGGGGTTGTTCAAGTCCTTCGGCATCCCCGCGATCGACACCTACCGCTCCGCCGAAACAAGGCCCGACTACTACATCACCTACCCACCCGGCGCGTACTGGTTCCACCAGGCGGTCAAGGCCCTCGGCGTCACCTCGCCGCGCGGGTTCCGCGTCGCGTCGCTCGTGGTCTCGGCTCTCGCGGTGCTGACCCTCTTCGCGCTCATCGGCCGACTCAGCGGCGACCCGCTCCCGGCCGCGCTCGCGTGCGTCCTGTACATCACCGCCAAACCGTTCGTCGAGTACGCCGACGCCCTCCACTACATCAGCCTGTCGCAGATCACGCTCTTCGCCACGCTCTATGCCTGGCTGCGGTTCGAGGATGCGCAGCGGTCCGGGTCTTCCCTCGGCTGGCTCATCGGCGCGGGCGTGCTCTTTTTCCTTGACTCGTGGCTCACGTTTGAGCACACGCTGCTCATCCTCGCGTTCGCAACGATCCGCGTATTCTGGCTGCGCCGTCCGGGCCGGTTGCTCGCGGTCGTGCTGCTCGGGCTCGTTCCCCTGCTCGTGCTGGTTATCCGCTTCCTCCTTGACCGTGCGGTTCTGGGCGGTTTCGACGCGGTGTGGGCCGTGTTCAGGGCCAAGGCCGAACAGCGGATCGGGTCTGCATCGAGCGGCACGGGCCTTCACGCCCTGCTCGACGCTTGGCTCGCTCGCCTCTCATGGCCCGCCGCCCACACTCCGCCCGACTCTTCCGACGCGGAGTTCGCGATCCCGTTCCTGACGTGGTGGTTCATCGCGCCCGCGGGCGCGCTGCTCATGCTCGCCATCGCCGCGTGGCACTTGCCGGCGTTCAAGCCCTTCCGGCGCGCGCTGGGCGCGGGTGTTCTGCTCCTGGCCTGCGGCCTGACGTGGTTCTTCGCGATGACCGAGCACGCCATCGTGCACCGATTCACCGCCATGCTCATTCTGCCGGGTCTGGCCGCGATCGGGGGGGGCCTGATCGCCGGCGGCCTCGCTCAGCGACAACTGCACCCCCGCGGAGCCCCGGCCAGGTGGATAGGCCGCCTACTCGCACTGGTCGCGTTGGGCGCGTGGATCGCCGCCTTTGGTTCGTCGTTCGCGCTCAACCGCGCCGTTGTTTTGTTCACGGGTATCAACCCGCCCAGCCCGACCGTCGCCGCGGCCAATGCTCGTCGCGACGCGGCGCTGGCTTCCTTCGCCGCGGCGTCCGCGACGCTCAAAGACACCGACCACATCATCATGTTCGACGTCGACGCGCCCGCCGCCCGGGCGCTCGGGCGGCCGTTCGAGAACGAGCCCGGGACCATCCCGGCCGCGCTCGGACCGCGCGAGGCCCTGCTCGTCCCGCTCTGGTCCGAGCCTGCCCGACGCGCCGCGGTAGCCGCCTCCTCCAAGCTCGGACTCCCCGATCGGATAGGGCCGGAGATCGATCCCTATCTCGCCTTTCGCGGGTCCGCGCCCGTGGTTGCCGCGCCCACGATCACTACCAATAGCGGCCTGACCATCACCCGGGCCGCGCTGCTGCCGACGCTGGAAAAGTCCGGAATCTTCTTCGGCGTGCTCGCCACGGGTCCGCTCGACCGGCTGCGCCAGGAGGGTTTCCGACTGGAACTGCGCGCTGTGAACAACGACGATGAGGTCCCGGAATCGAAGCCCGGGCCACCGCTGGCTATCCTCACGATCCCCGACGCGTCTGGTCTGCGCGACGGCGATACGGCGCTCCTGACCGGTGCGATTCCCGACAGCTCGCTGGCCGGAGCAAGCCGACTTGAGGTCCGAGCGATCGTTCCGGGCCATCCCCGCCGCTCGGGCTTCGTCGTCGGGACGGTCGGCGCCGAGCGGCCCGCACCATGGACCCTCAACGATCAAGCGTGGACATGGCCGCTCCCGTTTCCGCCGGATTCCCGTTCGACGCTTCCAGAGCGTCCGGATGCGGCACGCTGACCCCCGGGCGGACCACCACGCGAGCCAACACGTCCGCGCCTCCATCCGCCCCCACCTCGCTCCCGGTCCCCCCGGCTCCGTCCGCCCGGCGCACCCGCTCGAGGTACCTGATCTCTTCGAGCAGGCGACGGTTCACGCTCAGGAGGTGTGCGATGGCCCCGATTGCCAGCATGAACACACCGCAGGCCCCGAGCGCCGACGCCACGATCACGCCCTGCACGTGTCCCTTGCCGGCCCCCTGCGACATCAGCACCAAGTAGCGCCCCGCGAGCACGCCCGCGGGCAGCAGGAACACCGCGCCGATCGCGGCGAAGAGCCGCACAGGCCGGTATGCAACATATGCGCCGATGATGGCCAGCGAAGACCGCAGCACATAGTGAGCGCTCCCCCGCGCCAGGCGGCTTTGGCGGGTGGGTGGGTTTACGCGTACAGGCACGTTGACGACGCGCAGGTTCCCGCGCCCGGCCTGGATGAGCGTCTCCAAGGTGTAACTGAAACTGTTGAACACGTTGAGGCGCAGGGCCGCGTCGCGCGTGTAGGCACGGAAACCGCTCGGCGCATCCTGCACCCGCGTCCGGCTGAGCGAGCGCACCACCGCGCTGCCCGCGCGCTGAAGCAGCCGTTTGGCGAGCGAGAAGTGCCGGATGCTCTCGATTGGCCTCGCGCCCACAACCACGTCGGCCCGGCCCTCGTGAATCGGCGAGACCAGCACCGCGATGTCTCTTGCATCGTACTGATTATCGGCGTCGGTGTGCACGATCACGTCCGCCCCGGCCGCGACGCTCGCGCCGATCGCCGTCATGAACGCCCGCGCCAGCCCCTGGTTGCCCGGGTGCCTTACGACGACGTCCGCGCCCGCCCGGCGCGCCACCTCGGCCGTCGCGTCCGTGCTGCCGTCATCAACCACCAGCACCCGAACTTCCTCGAATCCGGTTACTTCTCGCGGCAGGGCGCGCAGCGTGTCCGCGAGCGTCCGCTCCTCGTTGAACGCGCAGACCTGGATGATGAGACGCGGCACGCCGCCAATGGTAGAAGAGAGCGTCCTACGCCGCCGCGCGGCAGGGGTCGCCTTCTTTCTCATTCTTCGGGCTTGTTTCCTGCGCCTCCGGCGGCACGTCCGCGGAGGGCAGTGGGGGAGGCTCGTACACGCAGTCGCCCACCTCGCGCCCCATGTGGTGAGTGATTTGCACGTCGCGTCTCTCGGTGAGGTCGATCGTCTCCGCCGCGTTCAGGCGCTTGCCGTTCTCGGCCGTCAACGCCCGGACCTGCGGCCGGCAGGGGTCCCGCGGCGTCGGGGCCGCCACGACCGCCCGTCGCCCGTCGCTCAGGCGAACCTCGGTGCCCACCCCGAACGGCGGCACGCGCAGCAGCATCGACCGCCGGATCATCGGATCGAACCACCCGTCGAACCGCGACGACGCGAACGCCCTGAGCGCCGAGACGGGTGGTTCGCCGGCCCGAGTCGCCGCGGACAACAGGTTGTCCAGCACGTTCGCCGCCGCGACGATCCGCGCGAACACGTGGATCTGCTTGCCGCGCAGCGGGCCCGTGATCCGCCCAGCCGTGAGCGGCCCCATGTCGGGCCAACCGCGCCCGTCGTGCCGTTGGTGGTGATTCAGCACCGCGTACGACACGCGTGCCGGTGCGCGGGCGTGTTCCAGAAGCTCGCGCCCGTTGAGCAGGTGCCCTGCGTAGCCCGCGTCCGGCGCCTCAACTTCCCTGTTCACCTCGTGCGACGCACGCTCCTTGGGGTCCAGTCGCACTTTCCCGATGTCGTGCAGCAGCCCCGCCATCCCCAGCACGGCCATGTCGCGGGCCTGCTCGCGCTCCAGCCGCTTCTGCTCGGAGATGATGTAGTTCTCCGAGTGCAACCCGCACAGGAGTGAGAGGTACGCGACGTTGGCGCCGTGCGTGGCCAGGCCGTCGCAGGCCATCAGCGATCCGGTTAGCCCCACGTAGGCTCCGGCAGAGATCGCCTGCGTCACCAGGTCCATCACGGCTTGCCGGTACATCTGCGCGGACGCCGTTGTGATGGTCTGCCTCGACAGGCTCGACAGGTCTTCACGCAGGCGGGAGTACACCTCCAGCTTGGCGCCCTCGAGCTGTGGGGCGACCGCGGCGTCCAGGTCCGAGGTCAGGTCGTCCTCGACCCACACCAGCGAAACTCCGCGTTTGACCAGGCTGGCGATCATCCCGCTGTCGAGCGTCACGCCCGTCAGCAGCAGCCGGCGCTCCGGATGCCGCGGGTCGTTGACCTGCGCCCCCAGCACCATGCCGGCCCGGACGTCGTGGATCGAGCATTGCAGCATGGGTGATCGTGCCGGGGAACCTCCCCGCGCTTCCGCGGCATGGCGGGCCTCACGCATCGCTCGCGCCGGCCCAACCGGCGCGCCCGCGAGGCCGGCCGATAACGACGTGGATCGGCGGCCGGGCGCTCTGTCCCTTCCTTCCCCGGCAGATCGGCCGCGGGCGGGTCCACCCTTCGCCGCGATCACCGAATCCGCGCCCGAGCGCCCGCGCGACCGGCCCTGTCGCCCCCCGATCGCCCAACCCCTCCATCCGCTACGGTCCCTTCACCGCTTCCGTCTTGCGCCGACCCACCCCTTGTGCCGGAAGTAGACCAGCATGAGCAGCGCGATCGTCGCCATCACGGCCAGGCAGTACAAGTACCCGTACCGCCAGCTCAGCTCCGGCATGTTCCAGCGCGACGTGTCGCTGTGGAAGTTCATCCCGTACACGCCCGCGACGAAGCTCAGGGGCATGAAGATAGTCGAGATGATCGTCAGGACTTTCATGATCTCGTTCATGCGGTTGCTCACGCTGGTGAGGTAGACCTCCATCAGGTCGCTCCCCGTCTCGCGGTAGGTCTCCAGCATGTCGATGAGCTGCACCACGTGGTCGTAGCAGTCGCGGAAGTACACCTTCACCTCCGGGCGCACGTTGGGCAGGTCCTCGCGTACAAAGGTGTTCATCGCCTCCCGCGCCGGCCAGATCGCACGGCGCAGCGTCAGAAAGTCCCGCTTGATGTCGTGGATCTTCTCCACCGTCATCCGCGTGGGATATTCGATGGTCTCGTCCTCGAGTTCCTCCAGTTGTTCGCCGTACTTTTCAAGCACCGGGTAGTACGCGTCGAGCACCGCGTCCACCAGCGCGTACGCCAGGTAGTCGGATCGTTCGGCGCAGATCCGTCCCTTGCTCTTGCGGATCCTCTCCCGCACGGGATCGAGGGCGTCGCCCGCGTGCTCCTGGAAGGTGACCACGAAATCGGGCCCGATGAACACGCTGATCTGGTCCATCTCCAGGTGGTCGCCGAACGCGGCCTCGCGTAGGGTCATGAAGACGTGCCCGTCGTACGCCTCGACCTTCGCCCGTTGGTGCGTGTTGACCACGTCCTCCATCGCCAGGCGGTGCAGGCCGAAGAGGTCACCGATGCGGGAGATCGTCTCGCCGTCGCCCAGCCCGTCCACGTTCACCCAGACCAGCGGGTGCTTGCCCCGCTCGGCCGCCGCCTCTTCCGGCGTGGCGCAGACGCGCTCGGCCCGGATCGTGCCCGTCCCTCCCCCCCCGCCCCCCCCACCCCCCCCGCGTCCCTCTGCCGCGTCGTTCTCATGCGGGCCGTAGGCGATGAGCGTGATCCGGCACTTGGACGCCGCTGGGTCCGACAGGATCGTGCCCGGCACCGCGCCCGGCGGCGTCCTCCGCGCGAACTTCCGCCACTTCGACGACTTCCTGCGCATCCGTCTGGCCATGCTGGGAGCCCTCCACGGGCCACATCGTAATCTCCCGACGCCTGCGACTGTTGGG
Organism: uncultured Phycisphaeraceae bacterium; assembly: GCA_964630785.1. Classification (GTDB taxonomy): domain Bacteria; phylum Planctomycetota; class Phycisphaerae; order Phycisphaerales; family UBA1924; genus JADLCX01. The sequence goes on from CAZVZG010000031.1 coordinate 25,549, forward strand.
GGCGTGGCGCTCCGTGCAGCAAACCCGGCCGACACGGCCGACCCCGAACGCTCGGGCGGCGGGCCACGCTAACCTTCCCGCGGGCACCCGGAGATTCTCATGCGCCGACTGCTGTTGATCGTGCTGGCCGCGCTCGTGCTCCCGCTTTCGGTGCGGGCCGACGGGCCCGGCGTGGAGGAACGCTGGTACGTGGTCGAGATGCAGGGCCAGCGGGCGGGCTGGATGCACGAGAAGGTCACCACCGGCCCGCGCGACATCACCAGCGAATCGGAGATGAAGCTCACGATCAAGCGGGGCGACTTCGGCGTCTCCATCCGCGCCGCCTCCGAGTTTGTCGAGACCGGCGACGGCAAGCCGGTGCGGATGACCAGCACCATGCAGCTCGGGGCCCACCCCACCGTCACCGAGTACACGTTCGAGGCCGACGGCATCCACGTCGCGCGCCCGGGGCAGGCAAAGGCGGCCGGCAAGACCGGACCGGAGATCGTGCACCTGCCCGAGGGTGAATGGATGACGCCGCGGGCCGCGGAGCGGTACATGGCGGCCCGCATCCTCGCGGGCGACAAGTCGATCTCGATCCGCACCATCGATCCACTGAACGGCCCCAAGCCGATCGTGTCGCACCACACGCTGCTGGAGCGGACCACGCTCGCGGTAATCGGCCGCGACGTGCCCGCGATCAAGTGGAAGAGCACCACCGACGCCTACCCGGGCCTGGAATCCACGGACTTTACCGACGAGCACGGCGAAGCGCTCCGCACAGAAACCAACATGGGCGGCATCAAGCTCGTCGTCGTGCGGGCCGACCGCGACCTGGCGATGGCCAAGATCGATGCGCCCGAGCTGCTCGTGAGCACGCTCATCACGCCCGATCGGCCTATCTCCGGCGCCCGCACGCTGCGCCGGGCGGTGTACACCATCTCTTCCACCAACGGTAAACTCCCGGATATCGTCTCCGAAGGCGCGCAGAAGTTCGAGCGGCTGAGCGATACCTCCGGGCGGCTCACGGTCGATCTCGACGCCGTCGCGCCCGCGCCCGAGCAGGAGGTTGCCGATCCCTCGTACGCCAGCTGTTCAACAATGGTCACCTGCGCCGATCCGAAGATCGGCGTGCTGGTAAAGGATGCGCTGGCCAAGGCCCGGCTGGACGACAAGTCGCCTGCGAGCGAGCGAGCCGAGGCGCTGCGGGCGTTCGTGAGCGAGTTCATCAACAAGAAGAACCTCGGCGTCGGGTTCGCCTCCGCGGGCGAGGTGGCAAGAACGAGATCCGGAGACTGCTCCGAGCACGCGGTGCTGCTCTGCGCCCTGCTGAGGGCCGACAAAGTCCCCGCCCGCGTAGTCTCGGGCGTGGTGTACGTCGACGCCTTTGCCGGGCACGACCACGTCTTCGGCTACCACATGTGGGCCCAGGCCCTGCTCGAATCGGACGGTAAACAACGCTGGGTCGATCTCGACGCGGCCATCTCGCCAACCCAAGCGTTCGACGCCACGCACATCGCCCTGGCGCCCACGAGCCTGAGCGACGACGACACCACCAACGCGCTCGTCCGCCTGGCCCCGCTCATCGGTACGTTGAAGATCAGCGTCGAAAGCGGAGAAGCCCCTTGAACGATCCGGCGGCCGGAGCTTCTCCGATGCTCCCGGGCGATCTTCCCCGCCTACCCCGGCGCAAGAAGGACTCGCACAAAGGGGTCTTCGGCACGGTCGCCGTCGTCGGCGGATCGATCGCCGATCCGACCCGGAGCGGAGGTAGCGGTTCGGTAATGGTCGGCGCGCCCGCCCTGTCCTCGCTCGCCGCACTTCGTGCCGGTTGCGGCCTGTGCCGCCTGGCCATGCCCGCGCCCCTGCTGCCGCACGGACTGGCGATTTGTCCCAGCGCCACCGGCCTGTCGATCGGAACCGACGAGCACGGGCAGATCGATCCGAGTGCGGCGTGCGACGCGATCGATCGCCTCACCGCGGATGCAAGCTGCCTGGCCGTCGGACCCGGCCTGGGCACATCGCCCGGCGCACAGGCCGCCGTGCTGCGGGCCGTGCAGCAGGAGGACGCTCCCCTTGTGCTCGACGCCGACGGGATCAACGCGATGGGCCTGATCGCGGACTTCACGCGGGACCTCAGCGCCGCCGCCGTGCTCACGCCGCACCCGGGCGAGTTTCGGCGACTGACCCTCGCGATGGGTTTGAAAGACGCGCTGGGCCTTGACAAGAGCCGCGAGGCGGCCGCCACCGAAATGGCCCGGAGGCTGGGCGCGGTGGTCGTGCTCAAGGGGGCGGGCACGGTCGTGAGCGACGGCCGGCGTGTGTGGGCCAACACGGTTGATCATCCGTGCCTGGCGACGGCGGGCAGCGGTGACGTGCTGACGGGAATCATCGCTTCGGTGATCGCGCAGTGGGTGCCCTCACCCGCGCAAATGATCCTGAAGTCGAGGGCGCCCGCGACGCCTCCGCCCGCGGACCGTTCCCTCGACCTTTTCGACGCGGCCCGGATCGGTGTGGCGGTCCACGGCTTGTGCGGCGTGCTGTGGTCGCGATCGCGCGCGGCCGAGGGCGGGCTCCTTGCCGCCGAGCTCACGGAGTTCATTCCGAGCGTGATCGAGTCGTTGCGGGGTTGATCGGGCGTTACCCCGACCGCGGACAGTGCAGCGCGAGACGTGCCCCGGGGACTTCGGTTCGGACTCCACGCCGGCACACGGGCTGGAAGCCCGTGCTACCGCTCCGCCCACAACCCCAACTGCCCTTTGCTCCCTCGCTCATGCTTTCGACGAAGGAACTCCTCTCCAGACACGCCGCCCCATTTCCGCTTCAACCCGTAGCGGCGTTTGAACAGGTCCATCATCTCGGCGATCTGCTCGGCACGGTGGCCCTCGCCGCGGTGTCGCTTGAAAAACTCCGCCGAAGACAGCTCGCCGGCGCGCACCTCGCGGATGGCGTGCTCGACCTTGGCCGCCCGATCGGGAAAGTTCCGGCGGAGCCAGTCCAGGAAGAGGTCCTTGATCTGGTGCGGCAGGCGCAGCATCGTGAACCCCGCGCCGCACGCCCCCGCCTCGGCCGCGGCCTTGAGAATCGCCGGCGCCTCGCTCTCGTTGATCGCGGGGATGATCGGCGCGACCATCACCATCGTTGGGATGCCCGCGGCGGCGAGCCGCTCGATCGTCGCGAGCCGGTCGCGCGGCGAGCTCGCCCGCGGCTCCATGATCGAGGCGAGGTGGTTGTCGAGCGTGGTGATGCTGACGGCCGCGCCCACGGCGCGGTGCTCGGCCAGTCGCCGCAGCAGGTCCAGGTCTCGCACGATCAGTTTGTTCTTGGTCACCAGCGTCACCGGCTGAGCGAACTCGGCACATACCTCCAACACCGAGCGCGTGATCCGCAGCCCGGCCTCGATCAGCTGATAACAGTCGGTCACGCCGCTGATCGAGATCGGCTCACCCACCCAGTCTTTCTTCGACAACTCCGCTCGCAGCAGCGTGCCGGCGTTGTGCTTGGCCATGATCTTGGTCTCGAAGTCGAGCCCGCACGAGAGGCCGAGGTACTCATGGCCCGGGCGCGCGTAGCAGTAGATGCACCCGTGCTCGCACCCGCGATAGGGGTTGATGGTCCAGTTGAAGGGCAGGTCGGGGCTGTCGACGCGGTTGATGACCGATCGCGTGCGGTCGGTATAGACGCGGGTGGTGACCCGGGTGCCGTCGGGGTTCTCGGCGATGATCTCGTCGAGGTGGTCGCCCAGCACATGCAGGCGGACGTCCTCGAAGCGGTTGCCGGGGTTGAGGGCGGCGCCGCGGCCGCGGACGGGGCCGGACTGCAGACCGTCGCGATGTTCAGAGTGGGGCTGAATATCCAAACATAGACCGGTAATGCGGCTCCGTCCAATGCCATATCGGTACATTTTTCACCGTATACTGGCTATACGACCGTATAGCTCGTATACTTACTCGTACGGACCGCCGGTTGGAGAGCACCGTCATGCCCATCGTCACCCTTTCAGACGCCACGTTTGCCAAAGCCAAATCCGCGGCGGAGCCGCTCGTGGATAGCGCGGACTCGGTGATCTCTCGCGCGCTCGATCTGCTACTGAAGGAGAAGGCGGACGGTGCGAGGAATAGTCCGGCCATCCCCGCGACCGTAATCCGGCTCGCCGCCGGAACCCGAGAACTCACGCACTCTCGGTTGCTCTCGGCGAGCGTGGACGGTGTAGAACTGCTCCGACCTGACTGGAATAGCCTCGCGCGAGACATGCACGTCATGGCCTGGAAGCGGCTGGGATCGTTCGAGGCCCTCCGCGCGGCCACGAGCGCCAACCTCCGCCAAGGCAGATTCGATGACAGTGGGTACCGTTACCTTTCCGAGGCGGACCTGTCGATGCAGGGTTGCGACGCCAACGGCGCGTGCGAGAGTGCTTTCCGTCTGGCCGAAGCGATGGGCATCTCGCTCAGGGTGACGTTCGAGTGGCGAGAAAGAGAGGACGCGGCGCACCCCGGCAAGGCCGGTGTGATCGAGTGGCGCCCGGGCGAGCGTCCGCGACGGCCGACAACATTTGAGGAGCGACAGGCCGCGATGGAGCGGTGGAAGAGCCGTCGTCCTCGGCTCGACGGCGCGGCGGTCAGCGAGCTCATCCGAGAGGCTCGCCGCTAGTGCCCTTCATCGTTGACGCCTCAGCGGCTATGGCTTGGTGCTTTGAGCAAGAGGCCAGCGCGGCGTCGGACGCTCTGTGGACACGGGCCAACGGCGAGGGGCTGCTCGTCCCGGTTCATTGGCCGATCGAGATCGCCAGCGTTGTGCTCATGGGGGAGAAACGTCGGCGGATCACGGTCGAAGAGGCCGACGATTTTCTCTGGGTGCTGGACATGCTGCGGATCGAGATCGATACGCACGGAGCCGGTCAAGCGTGGCCGGCCCTGATGAAACTGGCGCGCGAAACGGCGCTGACCGTCTATGACGCCGCGTACCTCGATCTGGCGCTTCGAACCAAGCTGCCTTTAGCGACTCGCGACAAGGCCCTGAGCGTTGCGGCGATCGCCCGAGGAGTGTCAGTCATCCCTTCTTGAGGGCTACCCCGCGATCCGCTCTTCCGCACCCTCCCCCCCCTCGATCCCCAGCGCCTTCATCTTCTTGTAAAGCGTCGTTCGGTTGATCGCCAGGTCTTCGGCGCTCTTCTGGCGGTTCCACTTGTTGGCGTTGAGCGCACGCAGCAGAATGCGGCGCTCGGGGTCTTTCAAGGCTTCTTCCAGCGGCGTGGGCGTCCACGGCGCATCGGCCGCGCTCGGCGCCGCCGATCCTGTCCCTTCCGCCCCCGCCAGTCTCGGCGTTCGCAACGGCTTGTCCGGGTCGGCCACATGCTCGGGGAGGTCCGCCTCGCCGATCGTCGGCGACTTGGCGAGCACCGCGGCCCGCTCGACGATGTTCTCCAGCTCGCGCACGTTGCCGGGGTAGCGATAACGGCGGAGCGCATCCATCGCCTCGTTCGAGAACCCGACGAACGTGCGTCCCAGGGCGGCCGCGTGCTTGACCAGAAAGTGCGCCGCGAGCGCGGGGATGTCGCTCACCCGTTCCCTCAGCGGCGGCAGGTCGATCGCGACCACGTTGATTCGGTAGTACAGGTCCTGCCTGAACTCGCCGCGGGCCACCAGCTCCTCCAGCGGCTTGTTGGTCGCGAGCACCACGCGCACGTCGGCCTCGATAGTCTGGCTCGAACCGACAGGCTCGAACTTCCGCTCCTGCAAGACCCGGAGCAGTTTGAGCTGCATCGCCGGGCTCGCGGAGTTGATCTCGTCGAGAAAGAGCGTGCCGCCATCGGCAGCGAGGAATCGCCCGACCTTGTCCGCGTGCGCGCCGGTGAACGCCCCCTTGACGTGCCCGAAGAGCTCGCTCTCGAGCAGCGTCTCGGGGATGCTCCCGCACGAGAGTTGGATGAATGCCCTGTTCCGCCGGCTTGAGCGCAGATGGATCGCGTGCGCGATCAGGCTCTTGCCCACGCCGCTCTCGCCGTTCATCAGCACCGTCGTCTTGCTCGCGGCCACCGCCTCGACCAGGTCGTAGACCTTCAGCATCCGGTGGTCGCTGCCCACGATGTTGTCCAGTCCAAACCGGTCGTCCAACTGCTTCCTGAGCGAGCGGTTCTCGGCCAGCAGCATGTGCTGGCGGTGGGCCCGTTCCAGCGCGAGCCTCAGTTCGCGATCGACCACAGGCTTGGTCAGGAAATCAACCGCGCCCAGCCGCACCGCCTCGACCGCGCTCTCGATCGTGCCGTAGCCCGTGAGCATCAGCACCGCCGTCGCCGGGTGCTCCTTGCCGATGCGACGTAGCACCTCGTGGCCGTTCATCCCGGGCATGGCCACGTCGCAGATGGCGATCGCGAACGGGCCGGCTTCCGCGCCCTCCGCCGCGGCCAGTTGCTTGAGCGCCTCTTCGCCGCCGTGCGCCACCGCCGGCGCGTACCCCTCCTCGGCCAGGTAGTCGGCCAGCGACCCACCCGCCACGGGGTCGTCATCGATGATCAGGACCCGCACCGCATCCTTAGCCACAACGCACGCCTCCACGCCCACGCCCCGTTCCTTGATCCCCTGATCCCTCGATCCCTCCCTCACCTCCCTAACCCAATTTCCTCTCGCTCATCGGCGACGGCGCCGGGTACCTCACCCGCAGCACCGCCCCGCCGCCGCTCCGTGCCGTGAGCTCGATAGTTCCGCCGAGGTGGCCCACGATCTCCTTGCACAGCGAGAGGCCGATCCCGGCGGCGCCCGGCTTGCTGGTCACGCCCGGCTCGAAGACGCTCCGCCCCGCGCCGGGCTTGCTCGGCTCGCGTGCGATCTTGCCCCCCGGCGGCGGTCCCTCGCCGTCGTCGGAGATCTCGATCCCGACGCACCGTCCCGTGCGGCCCGCCTCCATCCACGCACGCACCACCACCCGCCCGCCGCCCTTCCCCGCACGATCGATCGACTCGATCGCATTCTTCACACCGTTGATGACCACCCCATAAATCGGACCCGCGGGCGACTCGCCCAGTTCCGGGCCCACCTCGCACAGAAGTTCGACGTTCCGCTCCTCCGCCACGGGCGTCATCACGTTCGCGGCGTGCGTCACCGCGCCCGCCAGCGACCCCGCTGCGCCGACGGCCGCGTGCACACCCTCGGCCCCGGCCGGGGCCAGGCCCGTCATGGAGTTCCGCACGAGGTCCGCCATCCGCAGCATCGCGGCGTACACGGTCTCGATGTGCCGCCCGACCTGATCGGACGACTCTTCGTGGTTGCTGCGGCGCGCCAGGTTGATCACCCGCAGCGAGCCGTCGAGCAGGTTGGCCAGTTCGTGTGTGAGCGCGGTCAGGCGATTGGCCACGTACGCGGCGTCCACCGGATCGGGCACGATCCCCGCGGGCTTGACCACGGTTCGCCGCAGCACGGGCTCGGGCGTGTTGCCGCCGCCGCGGGCTTTCTCCGCTCGATCCGCCGGTTCATTATGGGGCCTGCGGACGCCCTTACCGGGGCGCGAGCGGGCCGGGTCCGGCTGCGGATCGGGTGGGGGTGGGGGGGGTGGAGGAGTTGGCGGCGGGGTGTCGGCGCTCATCGCCTTCCGCCATCGACCCGATCGCCGATCTACTCAAGGCGGATGTTGCCGAAACGCAACACCCGAAGACCGCCGGCCCTCACGCCAGCCCGAGCGCTTCCGCGTCCCGCTCGCTCAGCCATCCGCCGTCGCTCCGCTGCTTCACGGTGCTGTCGCGCTTCCACGATCGCTCACAGCGCGGCTCGGCTCGCAGGTCCAGCACGCGCGGCTCCTTCGCGCCCGCGTCCAGCGTCACGCGGCTGACGCCCAGCACGTCCGCCAGGTCGGCGCCGTCCAGCCGCTTGAGCGAACCGTCCGGATCGGGCAGCACCACACCGGCGTCCAGACGGTTCTCCACGCCGAGCTCGGCCTTGGCTTTCTCAAGCGCTCTGGTGGCCTCGGCGACGGTGTTCATGGCGACCGTCCACGCGGGGTCTGTGCTCACGCCGAAGCCGGTGATGAACTCGCACAGGTGCACGCAGCGGGCCGCGTCGTCGTTGCTCGCCTTCCACAGCGATCGATACGCCTCGTCGGCCGTGTGCGGCAGGATGGGCGCCAGCAGCCGGCACAGGCCATCGGTCAGGTCCCAGAGAGTCGTCTGCGTGCGCCGACGGCGGGCCGAGTCGGGCCTGTCGCAATACAACCGGTCCTTGATCGCCGCGAGGTACACCGCGCTGAGCGTGTCGTTGCAGAAGTCGTAGAGCAACTGGCTTGCGGCCTTGAAGTCGTACCCGTCGTACGCCTTCACCACGGCCGAGGCCATCGTGTCGTACGCGCCGAGCACCCACGCGTCGAGGCTCGCGCCGGCGAAGGCGTCCAGGCTCACGCCGCTCCCGGCCGCGCCGTTGCTGCCGGCCGGCGTGAAGTCGTCCAGGTTGCTGAGCATGAACCGCAGCGTGTTGCGCACCTTGCGGTAGGCGTCGCCCGCGAGCGTGAAGAACTCCAGGTCGGCCTTCACGTCGTTCTCGTACGCCAGCGAGCTGACCCACCAGCGCATCACGTCCGCGCCGTAGCTGGCCAGCAGGCTGTCCACCTCGTAGCTCTTGGCGTCGGGCCTGCTCTTGCTGAGTTTGCGCCCGTCCTTGTCGTTGATGAACCCGTGCGTGAGCAGCGTGCGGAAGGGCGGACGCTCGGTCACACCGAGCGCGGGCAGCAACGAGAGCTGGAACCACCCGCGGTGCTGGTCCGAGCCCTCCAGATACAGGTCCACAGGGAATCCCAGGCCGCGCTCGCGCATGCAGGCGTTCCAGCTCGATCCCGACTCGAACCACACGTCCAGGATGTCGTCGCCCTTCTTCAAGTCGCCGAATCGCTCGCGCCCGACATTCCGCGCCGCGGGGTCGGGGTCGGCCGCCGGGTCGTAGTGCGCGAGCAAAGTCTCGGGCGGCGCGGTGAACCACACGTCCGCACCCTTCTCCCGCACGACCCGCGCCACCGCCCGCACGCTCGCGGCCGTCAGCAGCGTCAAACCGTCGGGCGTCACAAACGCCGGGATCGGCAGGCCCCAGGCCCGCTGACGCGAGATGCACCAGTCCGGGCGCGATTCGAGCATCCCGCGCATCCGGTTGCGTCCCCACTCGGGGACGAAACTCACGCGCGAGTCGGTCTGGTTGGCGGCGTCGACGGCCGCGAGGGCCATGCGGCGCAGGTCCACCTCCGGCCTCGCCGCCGGCCCGCGGAAGGCCGTTCGGTGCGCACCGTCCACGCTCACGAACCACTGTTCCGTGCAGCGGAAGATCACCGGCGTCTTGCTCCGCCAGTCGTGCGGGTAGCTGTGCGTGAACTTGTGCGAGTAGAACAGGTGCCCGGAGTCGCGCAGCCAGTCGTGCACTTTCTGGTTCGCGTCCCACACGCTCAGGCCGCGCAGCCAGTCCGGCGCCGAATCGTCGTACGTGCCGTCGCCCTTGACGGGGCTGTACACGGGCAGCCCCTCACGCAGGCCGGTCTGGTAGTCCTCCTGACCATGCCCCGGGGCGGTGTGCACGAGCCCTGTTCCGTCCTCGACAGTGACGTACTCGGCGGGGACGACCGACCAGAGCTTGTCGGGGTCGCACTTGCGCCCCAGGCCGCACGCGGGCGGCCTGGTGACGAACGGGTGCGTGTAGCGCAGCCCGACCAGCTTGTCGCCCATCGTGCGCGCGACGACCACGACCTCCTCGGCCCCGGCCATCTTCGTGACCTTCTCCACCAGGTCCGCGGCCATCACCGTCACGTTGCCGTCGACCCACACCAGCGCGTACTCGATCTTCGGGTGCACCGCGACGCCCACGTTCGCCGGCAGCGTCCACGGTGTCGTGGTCCAGATCATGAAACTGGGCTTGACGTTCGGCCGCTTGCCGGGGTGGACGACCGGGCCCGAGCCCTCGGCGTCCTCGTCGTCCTCCTCCTGTGAGTGGTCGCCCAGGCCGAACGCGCCGTACACCGCGTCCGCGCTCGCGGCCTCGAAGTCCACGTACACCGACAAGTCTTCGCGGTCCTCGTACTCGAGTTCCGCCTCCGCCAGCGCGGTCTCGTTGGCGATCGACCAATGCACCGGTTTGAGCGCGCGGTACACCAGCCCCTGCTCCACGAGCGCGGCCAGCACCTCGAGCGTCGCGCCCTCGTAGCTCGGTTGCATCGTCAGGTAGGGGTGCTCGTAGTCCGCCAGTGTGAGCAGCCGCGACATCTGCCCCGTGTGCAGCTTGTGGTACTTCTCCGCGTACGCCTGGCACTCGCGCCGCACCGCCATTTTTCGGACGTCCGGTTCCAGGCTGTTCATCTTCGCGAGCTTGCCCTTCTCCTGCAGCTCGGTCATCACCTTGTGCTCGATCGGCAGGCCGTGGCAGTCCCACCCCGGCACGTAGGGCACGTCCAGCCCCATCATCGTCTTGGAGCGCACGACCATGTCCTTCAGGCACTTGTTCATCAGGTGCCCGAGGTGGATCGACCCGTTCGCGTACGGCGGCCCGTCGTGGAACACAAACCGCTCACGCCCGGCGCGGGCCTGACGCACCTTCTCGTAGAGCTTCATTCCCTGCCAGCGCTTCAGGCTCGTCGGCTCGTTCTGAACCAGGTTGGCCTTCATGGGGAAGGCGGTCTTGGGCAGGTTGACGGGATACTTCTTCTTGTCGCCGCCGGCCTTGTCGCCATTGGTCGCGGGCTGGGCCGCGGGAGAAGGGGCGTTGGTCTGGGTCTCTTGAACGCTCATGGGGCAATGTCCTCGCCGGGCCGCCGTCGTGCGGCCGCGGTAGTGCGGGATGCTTGGATCGTATCGCTGGGCCCGAGCTTGCGCTCGGGGCTCTCTTGGGTCGTCGGCAAGCGCGGAATCGCCCCGCCGAACGCTCGGCCCGGTCTCAACCCGCCCCAAGATGGAGTCCAGATCGACAACGCGGCCAAGCCTCAGCGGGGCTTGGTAATTCGACGGCCGTAAATGGTGTTCGTTCGCGCGTTCATCGAGTCATCCTAACGGACAACCCTACGTATCGGCCCCCGCTCGGGTCAACTCCACCCGCACGTCGGGCCGCCGCGACTCATTCGCGCCCTTCACCTGTGCTCAAAGATCGTCTGCGTCCGCAGCACCAGCCCGCCACCGGCCATCAGGTGGTACGCCTGCGCGTGAACCTCCTTGGCCAGCCGCTGGACGTCGAGCATCGAGAGACATTTCCCGCCGTCCACGTCGTTCCAGCGGTGGATGAGCGCGCCCGTCTCCTTCGAGAACTCCACCATCTCGTCGTACGTCGCGGTGTACAGGTTCTCGCTGAGCGATTCGGTCTGGACGGTCGTCATGTAGTTCACACGCTCGGGCGCGAACTTGTAGTCGTACTCGTGCTCGCCCTGGCACGGGAACGCCGTGACCGCGCCGTCGACCGGCAGCGAGCCCTCCTGATCGGTCACGAGCTCGCACGCGCAGAAGTTGTCGAACTTGAACCGCATCACGTGCGAGCCGGGCGTGATCCACGCCTCCAGTTCATACTGCCCGTGCGTCAGCGTGCGTCGGCCTTTGAGCGGGAACAACTCCGGGTGCAGGGCCTTGCGGTACAGGAGTAACTGATACGTCTGAAGGCTGTTCGACTTGGTCGGCAGGTTCATGGCTGATCCCTGCGGCCGCCGCGGGCGAACATTGCCCAGCGCGGCCGCGCGCTTCGGTCATGGAAGCTGAGCGGTCCGGATTTCCTCGCCCCGGCGACCGACGCCGACGCTTGGGACCGCACGCTCGGACATTCTTCAGCCTTTGGTCCCCTTCTGCAATAGAAAAGTTCCAAGAAAACCACACAATGTGTGCGATTGGCCCAAGATTACCCACAATGGGTAGTACCCTCAGGCCGCAAGCATCACCCAACCGGGTGAGTGGTCCGAGGCTTCCGGCAATCGCGTGGTTTCGACCTTACCCCCGCATCCGGGCAATCCTTCCCGGGCCGGTCCCTTCGCACGGACCACGCTCACGGTTCCCGTCGTCGCTCAGTCTCGCGGCGGGGGAGCCCATACGGTGCTTGCCGCGTTTGCAAACGGTTTCTCGCCACGCAGGCGGCGGGCCATGTCGGCGAGAATCCGCGTGTCCATCGAGACCGTGACGTGGCTCAGCACGCGCCACCCGCTCACCCAGTGCGTCGGGTGGCCAACGGGTGACGTGCGGGCGGCCCCCACCCACGAATCCCGCAGGCGCGTGTAGCAAACCAGTTCATACGCGGCGCCGTCTCCGCCCGCGGTGCGGGCCGCGTCCAGTCGCGCGAGAAACGCCGAGCCCGCCCGCATGTCGCGGGCCGCGCCGTCCGGGCGGGCCAGCTCGGCGAGCCGCGCCCCGCGGTGCGGCGTGCCGAGTGTGAAAAGCCGGCCAATACGCAGCCGCCGGCCTTCGGTGTTTCGGCCGCCTGTCCCGACCCCCGCCGCGGCCGCCCGAGCGACCAGCCCGCCCATCGAGACGCCCACAACATCCACGTCGCGCGTCCAGCCCTCGTCACCACCGGGCCAGCGGGCAGCGACCAGCCGCGCCAGCCGAGCGGTGATCGCCGTGAAATCGCTCGACCACGGGTAGGCCATCGCCGCGAACATCGCCGGGTCGCGGTTGGTCATCGCGCACAGGCGCGACGCGAGCGAGGCCGCAGCGATTGTCCAGGTTCGGTAGCCCCCGACGACCACCACCGGGCGCAACAGCGGTCGCGCATCGGCCCGCATCCGGTGCTCGTCCGCCGCGGCATCAGCGAATGAGAGTGGAAATCCCGGATTTGTGGTCGGAACCTCCAGCAGACGGTTCCAGAAATCACCGAGACGCGGTAGCATGGGGCCATTGTTGCGTGCTTCGGGTGATATGTTGATTTTGATGGCTTCGAGTGCGAGAGGTTGAGGTTGTGGCTCATTGATCCGCTCCCATGCACGCGGCCTTCCCTCGGATCGTTTTGCGACTTTTGACCGCGGCCGCGGCGGCCATGCTGGGAGTCTGGATCGCCTCGGGTTGGTACGAGTTCGGCTGGCGTCCAACTCGATCACTCACATGCGACGTCCATCGCGGCTACGTCGGCATCCTTTTGGGGAAAGGGCGAGGTAGCATCGATCCACCCGAGACGCAGGTCCGTCGTTTCTGGATGGTGCGTGTTGGCGGTCGTGCGAGCTGGGATTGGCCTCCCCGGCCATATTGCGGGTCTGAGGACCGCCTTTCTGGAATACCTGTGCCGACATGGCGGTGCGTAGCCGTGCTGGGATGCGCCAGCGCGGTTTGCTGGTGGCGAATCGGCGTGGCATGTGCCCGTCGGCGGAGGCGGCTGAACGCCGGGCAGTGTCCCCTGTGCGGGTACGGGATGGCCGAACTTCCCACCGGGTCGGTGTGTCCGGAGTGCGGACCTTGCTCGCGGGCGAAGGTATGAGGCGTCCGCCCGGTCAGCTTTTGCCGACCGTCAGCGCCACACCCCCGCCCGCGCCCGCGTGGACGTGCTCGACGTTCCCCGCCGCGATCTTGTCGAAGCCCGAGCCCAGCTCGCCGATCGGGTCGGGAGGGATGATGTCCACCTTCTTCTCGCCGAGCTTGGTCTCGCCGCGCCGGACGCGATCCTGGAGCGTGAGGCACTCGGCCAGCAACCGGTCGAGGATCTGCTCCTCGGGCACGTTGGCGACCTTCTCGCCCTGCACATAGATGATGCCGCGACGGTCGCCGGCGAAGACGGCCACGTCGGCGCCCTCGGCCTCGCCGGGCCCGTTGACGATGCAGCCCATGACCGCGACCTTGAGCGGCAGTTCCACCTTTGCGGCGAGCTGCTTGCGAACGTCCTGCACGAGCGTGAACAGATCGACCTGGATGCGCCCGCACGTCGGGCAGGCGATCAGGTCGACGCCCTTGCGCTCGCGCAGGCCCAGGCAATACAGCAGTTCCAGCCCGTCCTGCACTTCATACACCGGGTCGTTGGCGTAAGAGATGCGGATCGTGTCGCCGATCCCGTTAGCCAGAAGCGTCCCGAGCGCGACCACGCTGCGGATCGTGCCCGTCTCCTTCGGGCCCGCGTGCGTCACGCCCAGGTGCAGCGGGTGGTCGAAGCGCTTGCTGATCTCGGTGTAGGCGTCGATCACGATCTGCGCGTCCATGCTCTTGGCGCTGATCGCGACGTCGTAAAAATCCTGCTCGTAGAAGATATCCAGGTATTCCTCGAGCTTGGTGATCATGATCGCGAGCAGGTAGCCGTGCTTGCGCTCGCTGAAGACCTGGCCGAGCTCCTTCATCCGCTTCTGCTTGTCGCGGCGCTCGATGATCGAGCCCTCGTTCACGCCGATGCGGATCGGCAGGCCCCGGCCCTTGCACGCCTGGATCACGTCGATCACCTGCTTGCGGTCGTTGATGTTGCCGGGGTTGAGGCGGATCTTGTGGACGCCGGCCTCGACCGCCTCCAGCGCCCGCTGGAAGTGGAAGTGGACGTCGGCCACGATCGGCACCTGCACGCGGGGGAGGATGTCCCGCAGCGCCTCGGTGTCCTTCTTCTCGGGCACCGCGACCCGCACGATGTCCGCCCCGGCCGCGGCCAGCTTGTTGATCTCCGCCACGCACTTGTCGATTTCGTGCGTGTACCCCGCGGTCATGGTCTGCACCGAGACCGGCACGGGCGTGGTCGGCGTGCCGTCGCGGGCGGCGATCCCGCCCCCGATCTTCACGACACCGACACGGGCATCACCGACGGAGATCTGACGCGTTGGGCGGCGGGGGTTCATGCGGGCGGATGATAGGGGGCGAGGTGTGGCACGGGCACGGGTGGCACGGTCTTCCAGCCCGTGACGCGGCCAAAGGCCGCGCCCCAACCATCCCCCAAAGGCTGTTAGACTACCCGCATGGGGATGTCATTCGCCCTCATCAGCCTCATCATTCCGCTCCTGATCTTCGCCGCGCTGGCGGCCCTCACGTTCCCCGTGATCTGGCGGACGGTGACCCCGCCGCGCAAGGGCGTGAAGGTTCCCTCGTGCGAGAAGTGCCGCTACCCCGTGGGCGGTCACGGGTCGATGGCCTGCCCCGAGTGCGGCGCCGATCTTCGTCTCACGGGCATCATCACGCGCCCGATGGAGATGCGCCGTCGCGGCCACCTCTTCGGCGCGCTGCTGGCCTGGACGTTCCTGGTCCTGCTCATCGCCTACGTCGGCGTCGCTCTGTTCTGGATCACGATCGGCTCGTCGGCCATGGTCGCGGCCACCACTACCACCTCGACCACCTCGGCGATGGTCACCGGGTTCACCCCGGTGTCAACCGCCTACCGGGGCATCGATGTGTCGCAGCCCTACTCGACTCCAGGCGCATCGTTCACCATGTCACTGAAACTCAACGACGGGTCTGAACACAAGCTTGAAGTGGATTATTCGGCGGGCACCGCAACGATGACGAACGCCGCGGGCCTGGAGACGATGGTCCTGGTGGATGAGAAGATGATCCCGGCGTGGTTCGCCTCCGCCGGCCTGCCCACCGACGACCTTGTCGTGGCGGCGGAGATGAAGGACATCCAGAAAGTGACGGACTACACGGGCGCGGGCGGTTGGAACCTTGGCGGGCTTCGGCTGAACAAACTCAAGGCGGGCGTGCCGACGTATGCGACGACCACCCCGACAACAACAACGACCACCACAACAACGCCGACTTATTCGGGATGGTCGGCGCTGTCGGTGTGGACGGTTCCGGCGATCCTCGGCGGCATCCTCCTCGTCTGGATCCTGGGAATCGTCGCGATCGTGCTCCGCCGACGCAAGCTCATGCGCGAGGCCAACGCGGCGGACGCCGGATCGGCAAAGCGGGAACTGAGCGCGGTAGCCTGAGCGATCGATATCCGCTTTCGAGCGCTCTTGAACACAGTGCAGCGAGATCGCGACATCGATCCGCGGCCCTAATCAGCGGTCCCCGTCGATCGCTCGCGCGATCGGCTCCTATCCGACATTCGCCCGCGGCCGGTGCGCCCGCGCCGTCAGCCCATCCCACAGGTTGTGCCGCTTGGGTCCATAGCCCGGGTCGCCGGGCTTGAGCCCGTCCACCTCCGGCACGCGCCAGATCAGCATCACCGCGCCCGCGACGATCAGCACCGCGCTCAGCCCGGCGATCGACAGGTGGGTGCCGATCGCCGTCGCTCGCTCGGGCGTGAACGCGCCGATCCGCCCGCTGGCCAGCAGGTTCTGCATCCCCTCGCCCAGCAGGCCCGAGGCGATGTTGCCCGCGGCGGTCACGCCGAACACCGCGACATTGGTGATCGCCATGACGCGCCCGCGCATATCGTCGCCCACCAGGTTCTGGATCGCGCCCCACGCCGGGTTGTAGCCCCAGATCCAGAACACGCCCACGAAGAGCATCGCCGCGTACCCCGCCCAGATCGAGCTGGTCAGACCGAACGCCGTGATCGTGAGCCCCGCGCCGGTCAGCGCCATGGGGATGAAGTGGTGCTTGGGGTACCACGCCGGGAAGAACTTGAGCCCGATCCCGCCGAGAACCGCGCCGACGCCCAGCACGCTGATGAGCGTGCCCGTTGCGCTGTCCGCCGCCGCGCCCTGGAGCCCGAACACGTCCATCACGTAGAGCGGCATCATCCGGATCAGCGGCGCGGCCAGCAGGCTCATAAACACGATCGCGATGAACACGCACAACGGGCCCTTCTGGCCGAAGATGAACGCCGCGGCCTCGCGGACCTGCCGCCACGGGTGCGTGGGTTTCACGAGCGGGGCCGGCGCATCGGGCGTGGTGCTCACGGCGATGAGCACGCCCAGAAACGTCGCCGTATTCACCAGGAACAGGGGCGTCGCGCCGATCCACCCCAGCACCACGCCCGCCAACGCCGGCCCGACCACGCGGGCGCCGTTGAAACTGATCCCGTTCATGTTGATCGCCTGGGTCAGTTCGCTCCGCGGCACCAGGCGCGGCGTGAGCACCTGCCACGCCGGCATGTTGAACGCCAGCACGATCCCCTGCGCGATGCTCAGCATGAACAGCACCGCCACCAGGCCCGAGGCGTCGCCCAAATGGCCCAGCCAGTGGATGGTGGGCAGGTCCGCCTGCCAGTGCGACGCCGCGGCCACGCACCCCGCGATCCCCATGAGCAGCGCCTGCGTCGTCACGAGCAGTTTCTTGCGGTTCACGCGGTCCGCGACCAGTCCGCCGAAGATGCCTACGAACAGGATCGGCAGCAACTGGGCGGCCGCGAAGTAGCCGAGCATCTTCAGCGAGCCCGTCGCCCGCGCAACGATCATCTGGATACCGATCATCTCCATCCAGCCGCCGATGTTGGAGACGAACGAGGCCGAGATGACGCGCCGGTAGTGCTTGAACCGCATCACACCCAGCCAGTTCGGGCCGCTGATTTCCAGCCCGTCCTCGGCGCGAGCGGCGACCCCCGCGGCATCCTCCCCGTTCCCCTTATCCCCCCCCGGCGACACTATCCCGTCAGTCACCGCGGCCGGCTCTTCAGCCGGCTTGGCGCACGCCGAAACCCTCGGCGCCTCTCGGATGGCAGTACCCACGACCGGACTCCGTTCCCCACCCATCCCCGGCCGCGGCCCGTCCTGGCCACAGACCGATGCGATCGACCGGCGATGCTAGGCGATATCCCTTGTAAATCGGTCAAATCCGAGTGATTGAGGATGCAAATGCCGCTCAAATCTTGCTGCGACAGAGAGTTATGGTCACCGAAAACCCCACCAGCGCTCCCGTATCAGGGGAAGCACCGGGCATACGGCGGCGAGCAATGACGGCGTGAGCCCCCGCACGCTTCCACAAGCCGCCGAGCGTGTTCCCGGGTACCCGCCTCATTCCGCCCGCCCGGGAAGTGGGGAGGGGAAGGGAGGGAAATGCGGTAGATCCGCCCGATTTGCCGCTCCCCGCCTTGCCCGCTTTACTACGGGCCCTTGATCCAAGTCCGGCGCATTTCCGCAGACGACCCGCTCTACCCGCAGCAGTGCGCGTTGCGCGAGTCGGTCCTGCTCGGCCCGATCGGGCTGAACATGGCGTCCTTCCGGGCCATGTTCCCCGGTGTGGAGGAGCGGTTTGAGCATTTCGTGGCCGTGTTTGACCACCCCGCCGGGCCGCGGGTCATCGGGTCGGCTTCCCTCCTGCCCGACTATCCCGAGAGCGGCGTCGGCAAACTGATGCAGATGGCTGTGGACCCGCAGCGTCAGGGCGAGGGGCTGGGCACGCGTCTGGTCGTGGCGGTCGAGCGGCGGGCCTTCGGTGAGCTCGGCCTGCGCGAGCTGTTTTGCCACGCCCGCGACACCGCCTACGGGTTTTACAGCAGCCTGGGGTGGGAGTTTGACTCGGACACGTTCGACGAGGCCGGGATCCCGCACCGGCGAATGACCTTCCGCAACGCGTTCCCCGACGAGGCCGCGATGCAAAAGCCCGAGGCTGGTCTGGACATCGACGTCGGGAAATAATTGTTCACCATGGACGCCGCGGCCATCCGCGACCTGTTCGCCCGCCACGGCCTCCGCTGGACCAACCAGCGCGAGGACGTTTATGGCGCGCTCATGGCCAGCGACATTCACCCCACGGCGGAGGAGGTGTTCAACCTCGTCCGCGAGGGTGGGATCGCGGCCGACGTGAGCGGCATGAGCCTCGCCACGGTCTACAACTCGCTCGAAGCGCTCGTCCGCTGCGGCCTGGCCCGACGGTTCTCCGTCGCGGGCATCGGCGGGGCGACGCTCCGCTACGACGCCGACACGTCCGACCACGCCCACCTGATCACCGCCGACGGCGGCGTGCGCGACCTCCCGCCCGACCTGGGCCGCCGTGTCGTCGATTCGATCCCGCGTGAACTGGTCGAGCAGATCGAACAGCGGTTGGGGGTGAGCATCCGGCGCACGACTATCGAGTTTGTGCAGCAGCGCGAGGCTCCCGCGGGAGACGGGGCGTCCGCGGACCGATAACTGACTGCGATCCGTCAACGCGTGCCGAGTTTTTTGGGGCGTCGTCCGGTTCTGGGGCTCAAGCCCCGGTTACGGGGCTCCGATAGGCGACCTGTCGGCGCGTGTTCTCGGCCGCTGGGCCGGGCCGGTCAACAGGAGCATCCCGTGAGCGAGACCACGACGGGCCAGACGGTTCATCGGATCACCGAGAGGCGAAGGTACCCGCGGTTCGCTCTCGAGCCCATGTACACACCGATCTCCGTTCGCACGCTGGACAGCGAGGTCTTCGACATCGAAGGCCACGCGTACGACATCTCCGAGGGCGGGATGCGCTTCGAGCTCGACCGGGCCCTGCCCGCGGGCACAAAGGTCGCAATGCAGATCACGCTGCCGTGCATGAGGTCCGGCGAGATCGGGCCCGGACGGAGCATCATGGTCTTCGCGAACATCATCTGGCTTGAAGACGAGGAAGACCCCGCGCCCTATCGCATGGCCGCGGTGTTTACCCACTTTGCCCGTGCCGGCGACCGCGAGCGGCTGCTCAGGCAGTTCGCGACCGGCCGCTACCGCGCGGCGGCGTGAGAGAAAACCAGCAGAGCAGCCAAGCGGCAAAGCAGCAAATGGGGTGCAGCCAATCTCCGCGACTTGCTGATTTGCCGCTTTGCTGATTTTCCGTTCGCCTACCCTCCCGCCATGTTCGTCGATCGGGCGACTATCACAGTGAAGGCGGGCGACGGCGGCAACGGGTCGGTGTCGTTCCGGCGCGAGAAGTACATCCCCAAGGGCGGGCCCGACGGGGGTGACGGGGGCGACGGCGGCAGCGTCGTGCTCGTCGCCGACGAGAACATCAACACGCTGCTCGACTTCCAGGGACGCCCCGAGTGGAAGGCCACGGGCGGCGAGCCCGGGCGCGGCAAACAGCAGTACGGACTGGCCGGCGACGACCTAATCATCCGCGTGCCGCCGGGAACGATGGTCCTCAACGACGAGACCGGCGAGCTCATCGCCGACCTCGGGCCCGGGCAGCGCCACGTCATCGCCAAGGGCGGTCGCGGCGGTCGCGGCAACGACCGCTTCAAGACCTCCACCAACCAGGCCCCCAAGACCGCCGAGTCGGGCCAGCCCGGCGAGCGGCTCCGCATCCGCCTCGAACTCAAGCTCATCGCCGATGTCGGCATCGTCGGCCTGCCCAACGCCGGCAAGAGCACGCTGCTGAGCGTCGTCACCGACGCCCGCCCCAAGATCGCCGACTACCCCTTCACCACGCTGACGCCGCAGCTCGGTATCGCGGAGCTTGACCAGAAGCGACGGCTGGTGATCGCCGACATCCCCGGGCTCATCGAGGGTGCGGCCGACGGGCACGGCCTGGGCCACGAGTTCCTCAGGCACGTCGAGCGAACGCGTGTGCTCGTCCACCTGGTCGACATCGCGCCGGCGGACGGATCGGACCCTCTCGCCAACTACCGGCTCATCCGCGAAGAGCTGGCCCGCTACTCACCGATGCTGGCCGAAAAGCCCGAGGTGATCGCGCTCAACAAGGCCGACCTGCTCGACGATGCCGACGCCAAGGCCGCGGCGGATCGCTTCCGCCGCGAGTTGAAGATCGGTCGAGGAGACACACTGGTGGTCATCAGCGGCGCGACCCGGCTGGGCACCCGCGAGCTGCTCGATCACCTGTGGGACGTGCTGCGCCCGAAGGTCGAGAACTGGTCCGGCGCGCCCGCCGACCAGCCCCGTGCGTAGGCGACCGGCACTTCAGAACTTGATCGAGCAGTTCACGCCGACAAACAACGCGGGGTCGGTGTTGTCTTCGAGTTGCTTGATGCCATCGCGATCGAGGAACTCGTACTCTTGCCACACGACCACGCCCGTGTAGCCCTCGATCGAAAAGCGCTCGGAGGGGGCCCACTCCACTCCGAACCGTACCGGCACGCGCGTGTCGCGGGCCACGCCCTCGGGGAAGAGCGCGTGGTCGTCGTCCAGCCGGTAGTCGCGCGAGTCGTACGCGATGCCCGCTGTCACGGCGACCGTGTCGGTCACGGCGACGGCGAGGTTGATGCCCGGTCCCTTGCTCGCCAGTCGGAAGCGGTCGCTGATCTTCCACTCCAGGCCGATGAACGGCAGGAACTGCGGGTTGTCCTCGAGCCGCGACTTGATGCCGCCGCCGAGCGTGAGCGCGAACTTGTCGCTGAAGGCGTAGCGGGCGCCGGCGTACCCGCCAAACGTCGCGGCCCGTCCGATGTCGACGTTCGGCTCGCCCGCGAACTCGGCGATGAATCCGCCGATGAACGTCCAGTGCTCGTCGATCCCGTATCGGAACCCGGGCAGGATGTCGATCTTGACCGCGTCGTCGAGCAGGTCCTTGAGCGACGCGCCCCCGAGCACCGCGGGATCGCTCCCGGAAAAGGCGTACCACGAATAGTCGCCGTCAACGCTCAGCGTGAGCTGCGTGCGGGCGTTCAGCGTGTAGAGCATGAACATCTCACCGCCCACGCGTGTAACCGAGCCGCTGGCGTCGGCTTTGTCCAGGTCGGCCTCGAACGTGTGCTCGGCCCGCGGCGTGAGCGTGATGTGCAGGGGTGACGACTCCTCGGTCCCGGGCGCGGGCGAGGTCTCGGGTGAAGTCTCGGTCACGGGCGGGTCGGCCGGCCGGTCGGCGCCCGGTTGAGTCGTCGCCTCGGTGCTCTGAGCGTACGCGGCCCCGGCCAGCAGCAGCATGGGAAAAAACAATCGGTGGACGCGGCGCATCGGGCACTCCGTAGGAACCTTTGGACCTCGGGGCGGATGTTACCGGATTTCTGATCTTTGGGTTGGCGCGCGATGCACCGCCGGGAAAGCCCGCACCCTTCACGCGCGGACGCGCCACGCAAACACCACCCACTCCGCGCCCGCGAGCACCGCCGCAAGAATCACGAACCAGTGCCAGACCTCCCGCCGACCTTCACGCCGCCCATCGTCTTCGAGCGGGCTCGCGGCCGACGCTCCGGCGTTCGAGGTGGGTGAGCCCTGGGCCGCCCCGGCGGGGGCCTGCTGTGCCGCGGAGAGAGAGCCGAGCATCGTCTCCGCCTCCGAAATCATGTTGACGCACACGGTGGTTTCTTGTGCGCCCGTGACCCGATACACGCCCGCTCGCTCCAGAACTCCCAGCGTGACCAGCCGCCTTGACGCAGACCCGTCGCCCGTGCTCGCCCCGCCGGAGAGGTCGAAGCGACGGGCAACCGGCCCGGCGACCTCGATCCACTCCGCGCCTTGCGATGGATGAACCGTCACGGCCTCGGTCGTGCTGAAGAACCGGCCGATCGCGGCGTCGCCGCGCCCTGTGAGCAGGTCGACCGCGTTGGCCATGAACACCGCGAACGACGTGTCGGGAGCCCAGTTGCTTCGCGCCAGCGCGAACGACACAACCACCCGGTGCGGCCCCGCGCCGGGCTCCTCCATCGCGGCGATGATCGGGCCATCCGGCCCCGAAGCCAGCGCCACGATTCCGGGCCGGGTGCCGCCCGCCGGATCGCCCGCGTTCGACGGCCCGGAAGCCGGCGAAGTATCGATAGTCGGCGGCGGTGGGCTGATGATGATGGGGTCGAGCGAGACGTACCGCATCAGCGGGTCGGACCGTCGCCACGTGTCGAACCGGATCGCCTCCCCCCCCTCGGTGGCCTTGGTCTCTCGCAGTGAGAGCCCCGGGACAGGCAGCCCCGCGCCGAAACTGATGGACGCCTGCGGCGGCACATCCCCCGCCGCCGGTGACGTGCGATCGAATACCACCAGGTTGAAGTCGCGCCACGGGCCGCGCGACTCGGCCCGCGCGTCGGCCATCTCCGCGCCGAACGCCCGAGCGTCCACCACGCGCAGGACCCGGGGATGAACGCTTTCGAGAAAGCCCATCAGGAACTCATCCGGCTCGGGCGCGGGCGAGCCGGGCGCGACCACGAGCACCGATGGCGTCGTGACCGGTCCAATCACCGCCGCCGCGGCGTTGTCGGCGTCGAGAAGGTCGGGCCGGTCGATCACCACCAGCACCACCCCGCCGGAGCGGTGTGTGAAATCGAACGTGATTCCAGTCTCACCCGCAGCGCCCCCGGTGGGCCCCGGCACCTCGATCGTCCGTGCGCTTGTGGCTGGCCCGTCTGCGGAGGCGGCACCGACCACCGGGATCACCGGCGAGCCGTCGATCAGGCACCGCACGACCGTGCTCAGTGGCCGCGGGCCCGCGTTCACGATCCGGGCGAACGCATGAACGACGTCGGGCAGTTCAAGATCACGCCGCACGCTGAAGGCGACAACGCCGAGATTGCCCGCGTCGTCGGTAGCTTTCGTCGACCGGGGAACGATGCGGACGATCCGCATCGGCACGCCGCGCGTGTCGGGTTGCACGTTCGGCGGCAGGTCCGTAAACGCGACCACGCGCTCTTCGCCACTGCGAGCCTCCGACTCGGCGACGCCGCCCGCGTCCGCTGGCGCGGGTGCAGTTGGTGGGGCGGCGGCCCGCGCCGCGTCGAGCAGTGCGGCCGCGGCGGTGATGCCGCCCGGCTGGTCGGTCGGCTCGATCGCGTTGATCGCGTCGATCAGGTCGCCCGTGGCGCTCGTGTACGACTGGATCACTCGTGCGCTCGCGGCCGAGACCATGACCATGACGGACGGGCGCTCGCCGGAGGCCGTCGTGCCGCGTGCGAGGTCGCGCACGAGTGCGATCGCGCGGGCCTTGGCCTCGTCGAGTCGCGTTGGCGGGCGGTCGGGGTTCGATTCGACGCCCGGAACCTCGTTCCCGTCGCGGGCCGACATGGAGGCAGATCGGTCGATCACGATGACCACCCGATCCGCGACCGGCGCCGTTCCCGGGATCGCCGGGCGTGCCAGCGCGAGCAACAGCGAGCCGAGCGCCGCCAGTTGCAGCAACAGGATCGCCGACACACGCAACCAACGGAACGGAACGTTGACCTGAAGGTCCCTCGCGGCCTGCTCCCACAAAAGCGTGGACGAGACGCGCAGCGGCCGGCGCCGCAGCCGCAGAAAGTAGATCAGCAGCAGCAGCGGGACGCTGACCGCGGCGGCGAAGAGTGCGGGGATGGGGGAGAGAAAGGTGAGCAAGCGGGCGCCGGCCGGGGTGTAGATGGACGGGCGAGCCGCCCTTCACGTTGTCTTCGACATTGTTCGCGCGGCCGGACCCGCGGTTCTTACGACCCGTCCGCCTTCGCTCCACCCGGCCCGGTCGAGGGCGGCCGCGGCGTGGGCCAGACCCGCTCGTACGCGCCCGTACGCCGCAACCGCTCGATCGTGCGCCCCATCACCAGCCCGACCATCGGCGTGGGGCCGAACGTCCCGACGTCGGCGTGGATGCGGGTCACGGCCTCGGTGCGACGCTCGATCGATACGACCAGCGACTCGCCCTCCTCATCACGCAACACAAACCTGTGGTACCGCCCGGCCTCGCGTCCCTCGCCGGGCTCGTCGCAGACGACGCTCAATGCGAGCTTTTCCGCGGTGTAGCGGACCGCATCCACCGCGTCCTCGAACCGCACGGGCTCGAACCCGGTCACCTTGCCGCGCTCAAACAGCGACGCCCCCGACTCCGCGGCCGTCGCCCCCGCGCCGACGACGGCGGGCTCAAGCCCCGTGCACCCCGCCAAAGGCACGCCCGCAGCCAGAGCGAACGTCGCCATCACCACGAGACGGCGTTCACGGCCGCGCGATCGAAACCTCAGCATCGCGTGACTATACCGCGGCGAAGGTCCAAGCTCCCCCTCTCAGAGGGAGGGGGCCGGGGGGAGGGCGAAGTGCGAGGTACGAAGTGCGGGGGGGTGGGGGTGGGGGTGGGGGTTGGGGGGGG
>CAZVZG010000032.1:0-49451 GCA_964630785.1 uncultured Phycisphaeraceae bacterium
TGGGACCACGACTACCTCCTCAAGCTCTTGGGGGCATGACTTTGCGATTGCCCTGTCACCCCCTCACCTTGTCATTCGACCTCCCCCTTGCCTCCGTACAATCAGGGCATGTCCAACAACACGACGACCATCCGGGTGAACTTCGGGCGGCCGATGCCGATGTTTCCGCTGCACGTGGCCGCGCTCATGCCGCACGCGATCATGCCGCTGGAGGTATTCGAGCCGCGGTACCGCCAGATGGTGTCGGACGCGCTCGACGGACCGGGGCTCATCGCGATGGCGATGTTCGAGGGCGATCGGTGGAAAGCAGAGTATCACGGGCGCCCGCCGGTGCGCCCGGCGGTTTGTGTCGGGCACATCTCCGAGCACGTGAAATACCCCGACGGGCGGTACCTGATCGGGCTTCAGGGCGTGTGTCGCGGCCGGATCGTGGAAGAGTTGCCGGCGAGCGAGGACAGGTTGTATCGCGAGGTGATGATTGAGCCGATCGGCGTGGAGCCGGCGAACGAGGATTCGCTGGAGCCTTACCGTACGAGGCTGAGCCACTCGCTCGGGGCCGCGCCGCTCAGCGACCTGCGGATTGCAGAGGAAGCGGTCAAGCACCTCGCTAATCCGGAGATTCCGACGTCGGCCGTGATCGAGTTTCTCGGGGCCAATCTCCCGGAAGGATCGGTGGACAGTGAGACACGCTACCGTTGGCTTGCGGCGGGCGACGTGGGCGAGCGGGCGAAGATTGTGTCAAACCGGCTCTCCGGCCTGGAATGCCTGCTGAAGAAGGCCGCGCCGCAGAGGGCTGTGGAGTCGCCCAAGGGCTGCAACTGGAACTGATCGGCGGGGGTAAAAAGCCGCGTCGGACGCGCGGAAATCAGGGATGGAACGGCGCGGGGCGCCGGCGAGTTTTCGAGAAGGTGGGAACCAACATGAACACGATGACGACGGGGCGAACGGAGCAGAGCAGGCGTGGCGGGCGGGCCAGGGCGGCGCTCGTCGCCGCGGTTCTGAGCGTTGGAGCGCTGGGGTTGACCGGTTGCAACAACGCGGGCGAGGGCGCGATCTCGGGCGCGGGCATCGGAGCCCTCGGCGGGTTGGCGATCGGCAGCCTGACCGGCAGCGCGGGCGCCGGCGCAGCCATCGGCGCGGTGGTCGGCGGGGTCGGCGGCGGGATCATCGGCGACCAGAACGAGCGCAACGCGCACTATCGGTGACGCCGCTCGGACGGCGGTCCCACAGGCGTGCACTCACGCCGATCGCATGTGCAGCAGCCGCCCGATCCGCGGGCCGAAGCCCAGCGGCATCGCACGCAGCACGTCGGTGAGGTCGTGCGCGAGCAGGGCGCGGACGCCGAGCGTGAACGTGCCGCCGAACACGCCCGCCGCGATCACTGCACGTGGGATGGCCGAGAGCGAGCCGGCAAGGCGGTGTTCGGCCCAAGCCCCCAGCGCCCCGGCGAGGAGGGCCAGCGTCCAGGCGGGGATCGTCGCCCGCAGCACCGAGCCTGCGCCAACGCCCAGGCCCCGCAGCGTCCAGATACACCAGAACAGGCACACCGCCACGAGGTAGACGCCGTTGACCAGCGACACGGAGGTCGCGTGCGGCGCGAGCGAGGCCGCGATGCCCGTCGCGGCCATGATGCCCACGCCGGTGAAGAGCGTCATGAGCGAGCTCTGCCTGAACCCGCCGCGGGACATCTCGATGACCTGCGGCACGGCGAACACGGCCCGCAGGGGGTACGCGGCGGCGAGGACGAGCACGGGCCAGTAGGCCTCGGCCCACCGGCCCCGCCAGATGACCGATTCCGCGGGGGCGAAGACGACGCCCAGGGCGATGCTTGCGGGCGCGGAGATGAGCATGAGCGCCCGCAGGCTGCGCAGGGCGGCCTCGCGCCGGCGCGCGGGGTCGTCCTGGATGCGGCTCATGGCGGGGAACAGCACATTCTGCACGTTGGTGGCCAGCAGCGCGCCGGTCTGGGCGACAAGTTGGTACGCGAAGTAGTAGATACCGACCTCGGCTCTGGGCACGATCGCGCCCATCACGAGGTAAATGCCCATCTCCAGCGCGGCGTTGGCCAGCGTCCCGACGATGCACCAGGCGCTCTGCGAGAGCAGCGGACGCCACAGGTCCAGGCGGGGCGCACGCTTCCACGACTTGTCGCGGGTGAGCCAGAAGGCGACAACGTTGTCCGACGCCGCCGTGGCCAGCAGGGGCAGGACAAAGCTCAGCGGGCCGAGCCCGGCGATTGCGAAGGCGATCATCGATCCGTAGCGGACAAACGCGTTGATCGTGTTGAGCGTTGTGTACTCGCGGAAGCGCAGCTCGATCATCAGCCGCGTGCGCATGACCCACGTGGGCGAGCTCAACGGCCAACTGGCGGCGATGATGACGATGAGCCACGTGAGCCGCGGATCGCCGTAGGCCCAGGCCACGAACGGGGCCGCGCAGGCGAGCAATGCGCCGACGACGGTGGACGTGGTCACGCCCATCCAGTAGATCGGTCCGGCGATCGTCTCCCACTCGCGCGGTCCGCGCGAAACCAGCACGTTCCACAGCCCGCCGTCGCGGAAGGCGAAGGCGAAACTGGCGGCGCTCATGGCGATGGCGTAGACGCCGAAGTCGCCCTTGCTGAGGTACAGGCCCAGGACGACCTGCGAGACGAAACTCAGGCTCTTGCCGATCACGGTGGCGAGGACGGACCACGCCACTCCGCGCCCGACCGCCGCCCCGAGCCCCGCGGCCGCCGGCCCGCCTTCGGAGACCCCGACCGGATCGATCGTGCCCGCGGCCTGTTCGGCGGCGGCGGCCTGGTCTTCGGTCAGGGGCGTATCAGGCGGCAAGTCGGACAAGCGGAGGTTCCAGACGAGGGCGACGGATGGCGGGTTCGGCGTGAGGGCGCAAAAAGGGCACCGCCGCCTCCAGGGCCGTTGGACTAGGGTTTATCGGCTATCAGAGTGCCGGAGTCGATGCCGCCGGCGCCTCGACCCGCGGCCGCATGGTGATGCCCTCGGGCTCGAGGATCATCGGCCTTCCCGCCGCGGCCGCGTACAGATTGTCGGCCAGGTGCCCGAGCCAACGCTCCGACGAGAGCTCCCGGGTCACACGCCGTGCCGAGGCCTCCGACATCTGTTGGAGCAGCGCAGGATCGTTGATGAGCCGCTCGATCGCGGCGATGAACGCGACGTCGTCACGCGGCGGACAGACAAACCCGGTCACGCCGTGGTCGATGAGTTCGGGGATGCCCGCGAGACGGCTGCTGATCTGCGGCAGGCCGCAACTGGCGGCCTCCTGGATTGCGATGGGCGAGGTGTCATTCACGGTGGGCATCACGAACAGGTCCATCGTGGGGAGGACCTCCTTCACGAGCCGATCGTTGGGGACGGCACCGTGCCAGAAGACGTTGGTTGCCCGATCGTCGCGCGGCGCCTTGCCCGAGCAGATGTGGAGCTCGACGCGATCCTTCCATCGTTCCTGGTGCCAGCGGAGCAGGCGGTGGCCGCCCTTGCGCTCCCAGTCGTGGCCCACAAACACCAGCCGCAGGCGGGCGTCGGTAGCGCCCGCGGCGATCTGGGCCCGGCGCTGGGCCCGCACCCGCGCGGCCTCGGCCATGTGCGGCACGGGCACGCACGGGACGTAGATGTAGACCTTCTTCGGGTCCACGCCGTAATCGTCACGGAGCGAGTCCGCGCCCCAGTGGCTGTGGCTGCCAATGCCTGAGGCTTGCGAAAAAACGGTATGCCCGATGCCGATGTCGAGGTCGGGCCAGTCGTGGCGGATGCCGAAATCGCGGCGGGAGGAGGCCGTGGTGGCGTCAATGTCCACAAGGAACGGCGGCATGCGGTCGCCGAGCCGACGGCGGGCCCGGGCCAGGGCCAGCGCCCGCTGCTGGCGCATTACCAGAATGACGTCGAAGCGGTCGAGCTTGAGGGGCCCGCGGATCCATCGAGACATGACCCACGACCACGCCTCGGCCATGCGCCGGCCCTGCAGGTAGCCCTGCGCTCCGGCGAGCCTCATCAAGCCCCGGGTCTGCAGGTTGACGTGGACGGAGTCGAAGTCGTCTCGGGAAGTGGCGAAGCGCTCGAAGAGCCGGCTGGTGGACCGGGCGCCCAAGTCGTTGGCCTGGATGAACAGCACCCGGAGCCGCTCGCCCTCGCGGGGGCCGCGCGAGCCGTCGGGCCGCGCCGGTGGCAGCATGTCGGGCGTGAGCCCCTGGGCGTTGTCCACGATGGCGCGAATCATCGACTCTCCAAGGGGAATCGGACGCTGCCGACCCGGCCGGGTCCGATGGTATCACGGGCAGCGCCCTTCGTGACGGAAGCGGGGCCCGGGGTGTTTCATCGGCAAGTCCCGGCTCTCACCCGAGCAATCGCCGGCGGAGCGATCGCCACGCGCGGACGGGCGTGGGGGGCAGATCGCCCGGCTGATACTGATACCGGGCCAGCATGGTTTGTGCGCGCCGAGTATCGATCGCGGGTTTCTTCGAGAAAACCGCGAGCGTATCGGCCTTGGCCTGCACGTCCAGGAACCGCAGAAGCACGTGGTAGTGCGGCCGGTTCCAGAAGTCGTGGATCATGATGACGCACTGGGACGGGGTGCACAGGATGCTTGCCAGCGTGCAGGCGACGCGGAAGCGACCGTCGATCAGCACGAGGTCGTGCTCGCTCGGTCGTGCAAAGACGCTCAGCGGGTAGTTCGGCCAGAGGTGGCGGACGCGGGCGTCGGCCGGCGACCCCCATTCGCCGGTTGTCCCGATGTCGATGATGTGGAACACGAGCCTGCCCGCGGCGACGGCCTCGGGCACCGGCGCGTGCGGACGCACTTGTTGATCGATGAACTCCGCGGAAGATTCGACCGATTCGATGCGTTCGATTGACGTGCATCCCGCGGCGTAGACCGTGCTGGCGCCGGCCCCGAACTCGAGGAACCGTCGGCTCCGATCCATCCGGGAGTGGAGCAGATCAAGCTCGGCCTGCGTCATCGTCATCGTGCGCTCCTAGTTGAAGGGCCGCGAGCGGGGCCGATGATATGAACGCCGGCGGGAGGTGACTCCCGCCGGCGCGGCATGAGCCCAGAGGGATCGGGGACGCCATCGCTCGATACGTGTTACGCCGCGCGAACCGCACGGGCAACCCGGGCCGGACGCGTCGGCGTGGCGGTCTCGGGGAGTCTGCGCATCGCACGGCCCGCGGCCGCGGAGCGCAGGTTGTCCACCAGGTGCTCCAGCCACCGGTCCGACGACAGGTCCTGGGCCACCATGCGCGACGACGACTGCGACATGCCCATGAGCAGCATGGGGCTGGCGATGAGGCGGTTGACGGCGTCGAGGTACGCTCTCTCGTCGTCACGCTCGCACACAAACCCGGTCTCGCCGTGGCGGACCAGTTCAGGGATCCCCGCGATGCGCGTGCTGACCACGGGCAGGCCGCAACTGGCGGCCTCTTGGATCGCGATCGGGCTGGCGTCCACGAGCGTGGGCATGACGAACACGTCCATGGAAGGCAGAAGGCGGCGCATGAGCTCGTCGTTCGGGACCGCGCCGTGCCAGACCACGTTGGTGGCCGAGTTGTCACGCGGGGCCTTGGCCGAGCAGACGTGCAGCTCGGCCTTGTCCTTCCAGTGCTGCTGGTGCCACTTGAGCAGGCGCGGGCCGCCCTTGCGCTCCCAGTCGTTGCCGACGAATACCAGGCGAAGCGGCTCGCCCGCGCCGCCGTTGAGGCGGTGGGCCAGGCGTGCCGCCTTCACGGCGCCCGCGTCCGCGGCGTGCGGCACGGGCACGCAGGGCACGTATACAAACGTCTTGTCCGCGTCGATGCCGTAGTCGGTGTTCACCGATTCGGCCGCCCACTCGCTGTAGCACCCCACGCCGGCGGCGTTCGCGTAGACCTTGCGTTCCATCGCCGCGTCGAGGTCGATCGCCGGGCGGGCCGGGCCGAACGTGTTGGCCCAGCCGGCGCACGTGGCGTCGATGTTCACGAGATAGGGCGGCACTCGGTGGCCAAGGCGCTTGCGGGCGCGGGCCAGTGCAAGGGCGCGCTGCTGGGTGGTGACCAGCACCACGTCGAATCGATCGAGCGGCAGCGGGCCGCGGAACCACTTCTCCATCACCATCGCCCACGCCTGAGCGCAGCGCCAGGATTGGTACGGAAGGCCGGACTTGCTCGCCGCGCGGACGAACAGGTCGGTCCGCATGTTGACGTGGACCGCGTCGATGTCGTCACGCCCGGCGGTGAACCGCTCGAACATGCGGCTGGTTGAGCGGAAGCCCAGGTCGTTGGCGTTGAGGAAGAGGACGCGCAGCGGCTGGCCGTCATGGCCGGGGACCCACGGACGGGGACCCGACAACGTGCGGCTGTCTTTGGAAGGGGGGGGAAGCATCCCGGGCGAGAGCCCGTCGACGTTCTCGATTACGGCGCGGTTCATGCTGTGCTGGTCCGAGAGAGAGAGAAGTCCAAACCAGACGTCCGCACAGG
The DNA here is from genome assembly GCA_964630785.1 of uncultured Phycisphaeraceae bacterium. Lineage (GTDB taxonomy): Bacteria > Planctomycetota > Phycisphaerae > Phycisphaerales > UBA1924 > JADLCX01. The sequence goes on from CAZVZG010000032.1 coordinate 6,465, forward strand.
TGAGCCTGTGCGAACACGACGGTCTCTCTCTCGGCACAACGCCAGCCCCTAACCCCTTGAACTCGCGGGAGAAGCATACACGGACTTACCGCCCTAACAAGGGTGATCTTTGCTGGGCAGCAAGTTTTCGGCGGAAGTCGTGTTTGTTTGGATTTTGTCTTGGTGAGCCAGCCTGGTTATCGGGCGCAAGTGGTTGCTTTGCAGATACTTAGCGTCGCCTGAGCCAGCAACCTGGAACCGACGAAAGTACAGCTCCGATCGCGGCCCGCCGGGCGGTTTCAATCGAGTTCGTCGGAACCTTCTTGCCCGTTTTCGCCGTCGTCGGCTGATTTGGCCGGGGGACGTCGAATCGAACGCGGATCGCGGGCCGCGGCACGGGCGGCCTCTTCGAGACGCTGGTGGAGTTTCTCATGGTCGGGGTGGGCTTGGAGATACTCGACGAGGATTTCCACACGGGAAGCGGGCTGTGCGGTGTCCTTGATTTCGGCGATGGCCGCATCGCCGAGTTGCTCGTTGGCGTAGATGAACCACTCGGGCGGGGGCAGTGCGGGGCTTGGGTACTCCGTCGACGACTGCGGGTTCGGGGCGTCTGCCTTCGTTGACTTTGCCGCCTTCGCGGGCTTCTTGGTGACTCTGGCCTTGGGCTTGGGCGTCGAGGCGACCAGCGGGGGCTTGACCTTGGCGCGGATGGTGACGGGGCCGACGGCAACCACGGGCCACGCGCCCTCGCGTGTGGTGGGCTCGCGGACGATCACGACGATCGGGGTGTGCTTTTTGTCCGCGGCCTCACGAAGGGCTCGCCCGTCCACACCCACACGCGGCGGGCTGACGAGGTAGCAGCCGGGGACGAGCTTCTTGCCGGTGGGAATTTCCGAGTCGACCAGAAACACGTCGCCGGATTCGACCGCTATATCCCGCTTCTGTCGCCTCGCTTCCTGCAGGGGCAACACGATCCGGGCGATGCGGTCAAAGTCGTGGATGGCCAGTGCCTTGCGCAGCGCCTGGAGGCACGCCTCTTCGGCCTCGAAATAGCGACGGCGCACCAAGTCCTGGCTCGCCTGCTCCATCAACGCGTCGATGCGGGCTTGGTGTTGGGCGGGCGAGGTGGCCAAAGGTCCGTTCCGGGAGTCGTCGCGGCGCACGATGGCGGGCGGGGGGTGCGGGGTGGGGGGGGTAGGGGGGTGGGCGACAGATTAGCGGAGTTCGGGCAGTTTGTCCGCGAGCCCGCGAAGCAGTTGTCGCCAGAGGTCGGCATCGGCGGGAAGGTCGTAGGCGAGGGTGTCGGACAGGCCGCACCAATCCTGGGCGGTGAGGCAACGCTTGATTTCGGTGAGCCGGAGCAGAAGGGTGCGGATGGCCCCGGCGATCGGCACGGCCGAACCCTGGACCTCGACGGCGAGGGTCTCGGGGTTGAGCCCCAGGAGCGAGCAGCCGTCGGTCAGGACCTTGCGGGCGGTGTCCCAGGTCGAAAAGGCGTCTGAAAGCAGGGGCATGGCCTTGTCGAACTGGCCGGTCTGGATCGACTCGGCCGCGGCGAGCTGGTGCTCGTTCATGCTGTCGAGGGCGTCCGCGGCGTCCCGCAGGGAAGCCTGAACCAGGTCGATGGGATCGGCCGTGATGAAGCGAAGGTCGGCGCCCGGCGCGAGCGGTGCGGCCTGAGGTGTCGGGTCGAGCGCGTCATCGGTGACGGGGCGACCGTCCAGCAGGATGTCGGTGATGACTCGCCGGCGAGACTCGGCGGCCGCACGGGCCGCGTCGAGCGCGCCTGCGAGCGTGGGCGGGGGCCCGGTGAGATCCAGCGGCGCATCATCGAGAAGTACGGGCATGGGGGAGGGTATTCTGAGCGGAAGGGGGAAGGGGAATGCGGTTGAGGTTGAGGACCGGTCGCATGGGTGTGCACAATGGCAGGGCGGGGCGAGGCGGGCTGGTCATCGGCGTCGACGTCGGGACGGGGAGCGTGCGCGCGGGGGTGTTCGATCTGCGCGGTCGCCGGGTCGGGATGGGCGTGCGCCCGATCCGCATCTGGCGCCCGCGGGCGGACTTCGTCGAGCAGTCGAGCGACGACATCTGGCAGGCCTGTCGCGGGGCGGTGCGGGCGGCGGTGCGCGAGGCGGGCGCGCGGCCCGAGCGGGTCGCGGGGATGGCGTTCGCCGCGACGTGCTCGCTCGTGTGCGTGGACGGGCGCGGGCGGCCGGTGACGGTGAGCCCGAGCGGACTCGACGAGCAGAACGTCGTCGTGTGGATGGACCACAGGGCGGTGTCGGAGGCGGAGCGGATCAACGCGGCGCGTCACGGGGCGTTGCGGTACGTGGGCGGCGTGATCTCGCCGGAGATGGAGCCGCCGAAACTGATGTGGCTGAGGAAGCACCTCCCTCGCGCGTGGGCTCGAGTCAAGGAGGGGGGAAAGTGCTTTGACCTGGCTGATTTCATGGCGTGGCGGGCGACGGGCGAGGACGTGCGATCGCTGTGCACCACGGTGTGCAAGTGGCTGTACCGGGGCCACCGCGCACCCGGAACGGCGAGCGGGGGGTGGGACGACGGGTTCTGGAAGCGGATCGGGCTGGGCGAACTGGTCCGAGATGGGCACACGCGGATCGGGCGGGCGGTGTGCCCGATGGGCGAGCCGATCGGCGCGGGCTTGAACGAGTCGAGCGCTCGCGAGTTCGGCCTGATGCCGGGAACGGCCGTCGGCGTCGGGATCATCGACGCCCACGCGGGCGGACTGGCGATGATCGGGGCGAAGTTGAATGGGCGCGGGCTGGATGCGCGGACCTGTCGCCGGCGGTTGGCGCTGATCGGCGGCACGTCCAGTTGTCACATGGCGGTGTCGGAGCGGCCGACGTTCGTGCCGGGTGTGTGGGGCCCGTACTTCTCGGCGATGGTGCCGGGGATGTGGCTCAACGAGGGCGGGCAGTCGGCGACGGGGGCCCTGATCGACCACGTCATCGAGTCGAGCGAGCTGGCGCCCTCGCTGTCGCGCGAGGCGGGCCGCCGCGGCGTGAGCGTGCACGCGATCCTCAACGACCGTCTGGAGCGACTGAGCCAAGAGCGGCGCGTGCTTGTGTCGAGGCTGACCGAGCGGTTCCACGTGCTGGGGGATCATCACGGCAACCGCTCGCCCCGGGCCGATCCGAGCGCGCGGGGGATGGTGAGCGGGCTCTCGCTCAACCGGACCGTGGACGAGTTGGCGGTGGCGTACCTGGCGACGATTCAGGCGGTGGCGTACGGCACGCGGCACGTCATCGAGGCGATGAACGGAGCGCGGGGGAGCCGGTACGCGATCGACACGATCTTCGCCTGCGGCGGAGGGACGAAGAACCCGCTGTTCGTCAAGCAGCACGCGGACGTGACGGGTTGCGAGGTGATCCTGCCGCGGGAGCCCGACGCGGTGCTGCTCGGGGCCGCGATGCTCGGCGCGGTCGCGGCGGGGGCCTTCGCCAACTGTGTGGGCGCGATGTCAGGGATGAGCGGGATTGGTGGGCGGGTGCGTCCGGCGCGAGGTGCGGAGGAGGAGTACCACCTGACCAAGTACCGCGTGTACCGCCGGATGTACGACGATCAGCGGGCGTACGCCGCGATCATGAAACCGGCTCCGCGGCGGTGAAAAAAGGAAAATCCGCACCGCGGAGCGCCGGGGCTCGCGGTGCGGATCTCGTGGAGGATGCCCCGGGATGTGGCTAACCCCGGTGCAGAGTGGTGTTCGGGTTCAGATGCAGGGCGTGAAGTAGGCCGCGAGGTAGTCGAAGATGTCCTGCACGGAGATCGAGCCGGAGTGATTGAAGTCGGCGCAGGGGTCGCCGGAGAAGTAAGCGGCGAGGTAATCGAAGATGTCCTGGACCGAGACGCTGCCGGAGCGGTTGAAGTCGGCCGGGCAGAGGGTCGGCCCGCCGAGGGTGCCGTCGGGGTTGATCTTCTGCGCGTAGATGTCGTTGCCCGCAGTGCGGGAGTCGCTCCACACCACGACGACGGAGCCGTCGCGGAGCCGGGTGATCGGCATGCGCCCCTTGTCGCTGGCGACGCTGGAAACAACCGCGGGTGAGGGCGTCCAGACCTGGGCGCCGTTGCCGTCAACGCGCAGGGCGTACATCGTATCGTTGATCGAGCCGCTCGGTTCGCTCTTGTAGACGACCATCGCGCCCGCGCCGCACGGGACGGGAGCCGACCGCATGAACGTCTCCACTTCGGTGTCGAAGGGTGTGTAGCCGATGCCGTCGTCGGTCCACTGACGCACGCCCGCGGCGTCGATCTTCTGCCCGTAGAGGGCCCGCATGCCCTGGCTGCTGCTCCGCTCGCTCCAGAACACGTACACCTCGCCGTTGGGCCCGAGGACCGGATCGGTCGGATCGACGTGCAGCAGCGCGTTGGTGCTGACGGCGACGCCGCCCGCGGGGTAGGCCTGGTTGCCCGCGGCGTCGAGCTTCTGCACCCAGCAGTTGAACGTGCCGGTGCGGGTGTCGTGCCAGGTGACGACCGCGCCGCCCGCGCCGTCGGAAATCAGGTTGGGGTAATAGGCGATCGGCCAAACGTTGGCCTGGAGCGTGATCGCGACGCCCTCGTTCCAGACGCCCGCGCCGGTCGCGTCGTACTTCTGGATCGTCGGGTAGCGGGGGCTGGAAAAACTGCGAGTGTCCTTGCCGTAGAACACGATCACCGAGTTGTTGTCGGCGGGCACCATCTTGAAGAAGCCCGGCCCGTCGCTGGCGCCCGCGCCACCAACGCCCGAGCCGGCGATCAGCACGCCCCCGGGTGCGAGCAGGATGTTGCCCGCGCTGTCGAGCCGCTGCATGAGCAGGCCGCGGGGCGGGGTGGCCGCGCTGTTGCTGCGATCAAACACGACGGTGAAGTTGCCGTCGGTTGTCTGGGCAATGCGGCAGACGAAGTTCGAGACCGTGTCGTCGGTCAGCATCACGCCGTCGGGGCCCCAGAGCATGGAGCCGTCGGGGGCGATGCGGTAGGCGTTGATCTCGGTGTCGGTGCCGCCCGCGGTGCCGGCGCGGGTGTCGTTGAAGACCAGCAGCGCGTTGCCCGCACTGTCGGTCTGCAGGTCCCAGTCACCGAAGGTCGCGGACCCGACCTGGTGGGCGCTCACCAGCACGCCGCGCGGGCCGAGCTGGGCCACGCCCGCGGCGTCGAGGCGCTGGATGCGGACGTTGTAGAACTCGGGGGCCGGCACGCTCGTGAACCAGGCGATCCAGCAGCCGCCGTCGGCGCGAGCCGAGACTTTGCAAAGGTCCTGGCCGCTCGGGTCGGTATCGATGGGCGTGTTGACCGACGGGTCGGTGCTCCACTGAGCCAGAGTGATTGGGCTGGCCGCGGCGACGGCCGTGGCGGCGAGAACTGCGGCGCGGATGGCTGAACGGGACGGCATCGGTCTGCTCCTGTCGGGTGTCGGGTAAGCACGGTCTCCTTGACCGTGCCGGATTCGGCTTGCCATTCGGCAAAAATGGCCGAAGGGTTGCATCTGTTCTTGAGAACAGTATGATTGCTCTGAGAACACCCGTCAAGGGCACTGGACAAAAAAACTCTGGATACTCTGGTGGCTGATGCAACAAACCCCAACGACAACCAAGCCCCTTGAAATACCCGCCGATGGGCTTTTGGACCCCGGAGGGCGGCCGGGTGAGTCCCGGCTGACACCCACCGAGCGAGCGGAGGCCGATCTTGTGGCTCGGCGGCTGGTGAGTGAACTGCGACCTTTGGTGGACATGTTGCCGGAATCGGACCGCGGGGCCAGCGCGATGTCGCGGCTGCTCGGTCTGGACCGCGCGACGTGCCAGCGGTTGGTGGCGTCGGTCGGGCGGGGCGAGCCGGGCGTCGAGACGCTCGTGCAACTTCCGGGAATTCAGGGGCTTAGGCAGTTCATCGACGCGGTGGGGCTACGGAGCCGGGCCGGGGCCGGGGCCGAGCGGATCGAGGCGGCGCGGGCCGCGGTAGATCGGTTCGCCGAGCTCATCGACGAGTTGGGCGGGAGCCAGCGAAAGCTGCGGGCCCGACTGGCCGCGGAGCGGGCGAGCTCACAAGCCGGGCTGATCTCGGCCCATGGGGGAAGCGACGACCCGGCCGTGCGGCAAGCGCTGTTCCGCGCGGCCGCGGCGGCCACGGGGCGGTGGTGCGACGTGCTCGTGCAGATGGTGATGATCCGGCCGGTGGCGGGCTCGCCGGACATGACCGAGACGGTGCACACGCGGGGGATGATCGGGCACAGGGCGCGCCCGGACGCCGTGCCGCTGGAGGTAGGGCACGTCGTGCAGACGATCGGCGAGGAGCCGGCGCTGCCCGAGCCGCCGGGTTTGCACGCGGAGCACGCCCCGGGACGGCTGATCGAGGAGTTCTGCTCGCGACCGCTGCCGCGGATCGTCTCCAAGACGTCCGCGGGGAGGGTTGTCCACGTGGTGGACGTGGCGGTGGCGGGGAGCGAGGAGCACCCGGCGGACATCGTGCTCATGCAGGGGCGGGGAGGGCCGGACCGGCATCCGGCAACGCTCGACCCGCCGATCGGTGAGGTCTGGCGGCTGGCGAACCTTCCCGCGCGGCACATGGTGTTCGACGTGTTCCTGCACCGCGAGATCGCGTGCCGCTGCATCCCATCTCTTGAGCTGCACCTGTGGACACCCGAGCCGTTGGGGCACGTACGGGCGCGCTGGTCGACACGATTCACCGGCGGCCCGAAACTCGAGATGATGGGCGCGGGGCTGGAGCGGGCCGCGACGATGGCGTATCCACGCTACGTGGAGCTGGCGGCGCACATCGTGGGGGAACTGGGCTGGAACTCCGCGGAGTTGATCGGGTATCGGTGCGAGCTGCCGTACCCGCTGTGGCGGGGCGGTTACTGCATGTCGTTCGATTTCACGGGCAATGTGATCGGCAAACCGAACGGGTGAGCGCTGCTCGACCGCCGCGAACGGTCAGGCGGTCGCGGGGACGGATGCACTTTCTTGCGACGGTTTGGGCTCGACGATCGCGGCCGGAGAGGACGCGAGGGCGCGGGCGGTGCGGCGCTTGTGCTTGTAGATCAGGCGCAGGTTGCGCATGTAGATCACGATGCCGCTGGCCTGGCCGAGGATCCCGATCGGGTCCTGCCGCCAGACAAAGTAGCTGAAGAGCGTGACGGCGCCGAAGAGGCTGAACCACCAGAAACTCTCGGTGATGACGCTCTGACGCTTCTTCTCGCTGACGATCCACTGCAGCACCATGCGCCCGGAGAAGGCGAGCTGGCCGAGCAGGCCGATGCCGACCCACACGACGCTGGTCCACGACGTGATGTTGAGCGTCCGGAAGAGCCAGTTGCGGCTGCTGTCGATGGTGTCCTTGACGGCGTTGGCCCCCACAAAGTCCTCGGCCTCGTCGTGCGTCAGCTCGCGCGGGCCGTGAGGCTGGCTCTTCATCCACAGGCGGAAGTGGTACTCAGAATCGGAAGGCGATGCCTTGTAGGCTTCGAGCGTGCCACGGTTGTTGCCGATGCGGACGGTCTGCGTGAGCGAGCCGGGCGACACGGGGAACGCTGGCCGGCCCGCGGGGCCGAAGGCGATCCACATGCCCAGCGCGAGCACGAGGAGCATGAGCGCGGCGGGCTCCCACTTCTTGCGCCTGGGCGCGGCGGCGGAAGGGCCGGTCTTCATGCGTGGGCCTCGGCGGGCGCACCGACCGGCGGGCGGACGTGGACCTGTGCCGGCGCCGAGCCGTTGGATGAACCCGCTTCACGGCTCGCAAGTTGAGGCTCGCCAGCGCGGCCGACCTCGGTGCTGTCCACCGGCCGTCGGCGCTGGCGCATGTAGCGCACGGCGAAGAGGTCGATCAGGCCCGGGATCGCGCGCTTGGTGATGCCCATGCCGTACTTGGTCTCGCCGGCGGTTCGCGGCCGGTGGTTCACCTTCATCTCGACCACCGAGTAGCCCAGGTGGCGCGCGGTGACGGGGATGAACCGGTGCATGCCCTTGAACTGGAGCGGCAGTTGCACGGCGATCTCGCGCTTGAGCACGCGCAGCGAGCAACCGGTGTCGCGGATCGTGTCACCGAGCAGCCACAAGCGGAACTTGCGGCCGACAAGCGAGCCGACACGCCGCACCGCGCTGTCCTTTCTCGCGTGCGAGCGGTCGCCCTGGACGAAGTCCGCGCCGGTCTGGGCGAGCAGGTCGAGCATCGCGGGCAGGTCGGCGGGGTCGTTCTGCAGGTCGGCATCGAGCGTGGCGATGAGGCGCCCGCGGGCCGCGCGGAAGCCGGCGAAGAACGCGGCCGACTGGCCGTTGCCCTTGCCCGGCGGCGTTCTGCTCATGGCGATGCAGCGCAGGTGCGGGCGGGAGGCCATGAGATCGGTGAGCCGGCGGCGTGTGGCGTCGGTCGAGCCGTCGTCGACGATCAGGACCTCGTACGGGATGCCGCGGGGGGCGATGGCGGCCTCGACCTGCTCCACCAGCGCGCCGACGTTGTCCTCCTCGTTGTGGGCGGGGGCCACGACGGAGAGCTCGATGGGGCGGTCGAAGTCGGCGGCGGCCGCGGGCGAGGGGGGGGGCATGAAGGGGAGAGTGTAGGGACGGGGTGCCGGGCCCACCGTCGGCGCGAAGGTCCGAATAGCGCCCGAACAGGGGTGGGGTCTATAGTGGGTATTGATCGGGAAATAGCGGTAATTGCCGCGGCGGAGGACGCCGCGAACGCAGCGAACCAGACTTTCAACCCTTTCCCCCGTGGCCAGACGAGGGGGCGAGAGGAATGAGGCCGACATGCACGCACACGGTGTGAAGATCAACGCGGGGACGGCGACCAACGCCATCAAGTACATCTGCGAAGACCCGCAGGCGCTGACCGGGACCGACCAGAAGGAGCACGTCGTCGACGGCGAGAAGGGCCACAACCTGCTGGAACTGGCGCTGGGCTCGGACATCAACATCGAACACGCCTGCGGCGGCGTGTGCGCGTGCTCGACGTGCCACGTGTACATCGAGGAGGGGATGGACCTCCTGAGCGAATCGACCGAGGCAGAGGAGGATCGGGTGGAGGAAGCGCCGGACATTCGGCGCAACAGCCGGCTGAGTTGCCAGTGCGAGATCCTCAAGCCGGGGAAGATCGTGGTGCGTGTTCCGGCGTGGAACCGGAACGCAGTGAAGGAAGTGCCGCATTAGGGGGGAAAGCGCCAGAGCGGCAGAGCAGCAAAGCAGCAAATGAAGGCAAAGTTGGGGGTCAGTGGGGCGCGGAGGGCGTATGGGTGCGCCGGGACGAACATTCGGTTGGTTGGAGGTTGACCGCATCGCGGAGGCGCTGGCCGACGCGCATCCAGGTGTGAACCCGCTGACCGTTCGGTTCACGGAGCTTCGCAAGATGGTGGAAGTTCTGCCGGGCTTCTCACCGGAGGCCGGGCACCCGGTGAATGAGAAGATCCTCGAAGCGATCCAGATGAGTTGGAACGGGGAGAGGCTGGATCGGGAGGAAGTCTGAGGTTGGGGCCGGGGTACCCCGCCGCTCCGCGGCGGGCTGATTGACCAAAGCGGAGCCCGTTGCGCGCCAGCATGGCGGTTTGTGGCGTCGCCACCGCCGGAGCGGGGTGTTCAAAGCTCGGCAGTCGGCCAGCCCCGAGTCGCAGCAGATTCTCGCGATGCTGATCGCGGCCGGCGGCCAGTGGGCCGGCGAGTGCGACGACATCCCGCAGAGGCGCTCGCTGATCACGGGCGAGACGAGCACGGCGGAAAAGTTCCAGTCGAAAGTGGACGACTACCTGTCGTTTCAGGGCAACCCCGGACTGAACACGCAACTGATTCAGGCCAACTTCGGTACCTTCGGGGAGTTGCCGGTGATCGCCGTGAGCCTGTCGGACTGCTACATCCTCATGGACCCGACGAATGGGAACCTGTCCGGACCGTTCCAGCTGGGCTCGCCGCTGGATGCCCGGGGGCTGCTGTCGATGCACTCGGGGGTGTTTGAGGCGGGGGCGAGCGTGGTGTACTACAACAGCGAAGGGTGCGTCGCGAACACGATCGGAGTGTGGGTGCCGGCGCCGGGCCCGGCGGGGACCATTCCTGCTGGCTTCACCCCAGTCACAACGCCCAGCAATCCGATCCCGGGAGCACCGAGCAACTGGAATTGCACAAGCGACGCGGCAGGAACGTGCACCTGCATTCTGGAATACAAGCATGAATGGACAGGGCCGGGGCCGTGCCCTGGCCCGACGTGGACTCCACCCATGCACAGCGCTCGCTGCTTGGTGATCGAGCGGTGGACTTGCACAAGCACCGGCCTGAACTGTCCTTCTGCCAGTTGTCCGAACGGTTTGCCGCCACCCACCACCGCACCGCCACCGACCAACCCCATCGGGGCGGGTTGTACTCCGATCATCCCCTGCACGAGCCAGATCTTGTATTGGACGAACTAACCTATCGTGTGCGTGTGCGCGGCCAGCAAACTTCAACCCTTGATGGCGGGCGCGAGGGCCCCTCCACCCTTCGGTCCACACCGCTCAGGCGGATGCTCGCCATCTGCCTGAGCGGTATCTTGCTCGCCATCTTGCCCGCGACCATCGGTCTGGCGGTTGATCTTGTGCCCCGGGCGGTTCATGCGTTCGTTCTTCGCAGCCGGGCCGTCTGCCGTTCGTTCCTCGCGACCGGAACGACCGACGCGAGCCAAACGTCGTGGGATTTCTACAGGCAGGCGTGCTGGCTGGACTACCACCAGAGGCATCCCCCGGCACGCTGGCAAGACCCATTAATGGGCGCGGCGGAGGCCGCGTGGGGCGTTTCGGCGCCGGTCGGGCCGGTGGGCGAGATCGCCTGCTCGCTGTCGGTCGGGCTGGTGTTCTACGTCGCGATCGGTGCGATAGCGCTGCTGTTCTGCCGGTCCACGCTGCGGCCCGACTACTGGGACGACATGATCAGACAGGGGACGCTGGGAGCGTGCGTGGAACGAACGGCGGTCCGCTCGTCGTGGTTGCTGTTCGCCGTTTCGACATGTGCGGCGATGGGCCTCGGCGCCGTCACGGCCGTGGTTGCGACGATCGTTGGGGGTGGCGACCCGACTCCAGCTCTGCGGACGGTCGCGTACGGCGTGCTCGCCGGCTCGGCGCCGTTGTTGGTGTGGCTGGTACGTATCTGCTTCAAGTGCGGGGTCGGCCGCGAAGTTTCGCGGACACAAGCGAGGTGCATAAAGTGCGGCTACCTGCTCGCCGGGATCGCCGACAGCGCGTGCCCGGAGTGCGGGGCTCCGGGGATCGGCTCGTTGTTCAGACGGCAAGCCCGGGAACCTCGCATGCGCAAGGCGGTGCTGGGTTCCGCGATCGTCGCGGTGATGGCCGTGACCCTCCTGCAGAGCGCCGGCGTCCGAGACTTTGCAGCTCGGTTTTGGCCGCAGCCGGGTGGCGTGTTCGGTGGGCTATTCCCCGCTCGCCATGTGCTCAGGCTGCCCATGAATACCTGGGCGGAGCTGCACACGGGCAACTCGACCACGTCCAACTGGGTCATCCACGTTGTTCCGTTGGACGGGGTCTCCACGCGATTCATCGGGCCCGAGTGGGGCGTGGTCTGCATCTGCGCGCCGGTGTTGATCGCGGACCCCAAGCCACCACATCGTCCGATACCGATCCGTGCAGAAGACTTGAAGTCTGAAGTGGACGTCTACGTCTCCGGAGGGCGGCTGGACTTTGCGGATGCCTTCGGTTGGCTGGGGGCGCAGCCGTTTGTGGCCCTGTTGGATCGCCAAGTAGACCGTTCCGAGTGGTTTGTGGAGTTCCAGTTCCCCGGCAACCTGAACGTCTCGGAACTCCGCGTGTCTCAGTCCCCCAGCGAGAAAAACGCCCTTGCCCAGGCCCTGGTCGGTGTTTCACCGGACGAGTTCCCCCGTCCGACATCGCGTCTGGACATTCTCGCGGCCCCGCAGCGCTACATCGACTTTGTGCGCGATCGCGCCCACCTTCCCGCACCAGCGAGGCCCGCGGTCCCGCAAGGCCCGACCACGGGAGGCGGGTGATCGGTGACGCTACGAGTGCTGAAGGGTGTGGTCGGCGTCACCTTGGTGGTGCTGTTGTGCGCGGTCCTGTCGCTGGCGGGTTCGGTGGCCGCTGAATCGGCGTATCGCGCGCCGATCCGCTGGGCGAACGGACAACTGGAACAAGTGCGGGCGGACCTGCGATCGCAGACAGTTGATCAAGCGGCATTCACGCTGCGCCTCGCCCACGGCGCGTTGATGCTCCGTGAGCCGGACATGATCGAGCGTTGGAAGGCCGTAGCCTGGGCACGATCGGCGGGCTGATCGCGGCCGTGTTGTGGCTCTGGGCGTGGTGGTCGGCTTGGCGGCACGCGGTCGATCATGGTTGGCCGGCGCGCGGCGAGCCCCTGCGCGTGCTCGGGCGGGGGATGCCACTCACTTGCTGTCTGCTGGTGGGCCTGGTGTTCGGCGTCTGCGGTGGGCTGGACGGCTTGTTCCGCGTCCTGGTTGCGCCGAGCGCTCGCTGGGCCAAGTACAGCTTCGACACGCGCGGGAATGGAGCCGTCCGTGACGTGCTCATGCCCGATCTGGCCCGCGCCGGGATCATCGTTCTCGGCGTGTTGGTCTCGGCATTCATCCTGCGGCGTGCCGCGATTGCGCTCGTCCGCGACCGGCTCACCGTGCGGACCTGCGCGCGATGTTCGTATCTGCTCGGCGGGCTGGACAAATGCCCCGAGTGCGGGCAGACGGAGGGTGACGGCGCGGCCGCGCGGCCGCCCACCAGGTCGTTCCGGCGCCTCTGGTTGCGGACGCTCTTGATCGCGTGCATGGCGACGGTGCTGCTGGGCGTTGCCGCCGGGGCCGTGTCGCTTGTGCGGGCGTATGGAGCGAGCGCTCCCGGCGAAGCCTTCACGGTCCGGGTTCCGATGGGCACGGAGTTCGAGTTGAGCGGGCCGTACGGCGAGGTCGTGATCACACTCTCGCTCGGCGACGATCGGTCTGTGCGTGCGGTCGCATCGTGGAAGGGGCACGGCGAACGCCGTGTCGTCGTTCCGCGTCCGGCATCAGGCATGTCGATCGCCGGCGCGGCCCGGCTCTTCTCCCCGCCCGCGGACGAAATTCTCTTGACCGTGGTTTACGGCGATCCTGATACAAGGCAGTGGCCACAAGAGGCCGGGTATTGTGCGGTCTGGGTGCCCGGATCGACCGAGCACGCCGCGCCGGCGGCGGGCACGAAGCCCAGAGCGACACGCTGAACCGCCGCGACACCGCTCACCCCGAGATCGCCGGCGCGACCGCCAGCACCAGCACGTCGTAGAGCGCGTGGGTGCCGACGACGATGCCGAAGCCGCGCATGGCGTAGACGGTGCCGAGGTAGGTGCCGCTGAGGATGTAGGTGGCCCACGCGCCGGGTTGGGCGGGGTGGTGATAGGCCGCGAAGGCGACGGCCGAGAGCACGATGGCCCCGACGGTGGCCCAGCGGTGGGGGACGCCGATGAGGTCGGCGAGGATGAAGTGGATCAGGGCCATGCCGATGAGGCGGAAGAGCATCTCTTCGTAGAGGCCCGCGCCGATGGCGATGGTGAGGCGGCTGGGCACGGGCAGGCCCAGCAGCAGACGCGTGGATTCGTGGACGAGCGGGACGAGGCCGACCCCGCCGCCACCGTGTGCGTGCGGTCCCATCGCCGAGAGCGTGGCTGTTGCGTGTTGGACGGTGGCGGTGAGGACGATGAGCGGGAGCGTCCACGCGGCCGCCTCGGCGAGCATGCCGCCGAGCGTGCGGGCGTCGATGACCCAGGAATCTCGCCGGATGAGGTGCCAGACCAGCAGCACGGTGCCCATCGCGACGCCGGGGACGAACGAGCCGGCGACGCCCAGGAGCCTGAAGAAGTCGCGCATGACCTGCTGGGCGTCGATGGTGCGCTGGATGCCCGCGTGCGGGTCGGCGAGGTAGAGGATCGAGCCGACCTCGTACGCGACCAGCAGGGGCAGCAGGAAGACGAGGATGTGCAGCGGACGCATGGACCGCGCCCAGTAGTTGTCGGTGACCAGGCCGCCCGGGGCGATCCCCGGGCCCGGCGTGCGGGCGACCGGGACCTCCCGAATGGAACTGGTGCGGCGGCGGGTCATTCAGGGATAGCGAAGCGACCCGCCGGCTCGGGCCGACGGGTCGCTGGAGGATACTCGATGGATGGAGAGCGGGTGCGCCGAGCCCGACGCGGCGGGAGCGGCCGCGGGCGCGATCAGGGCTTGGCCGAACCGATCTTCGCCTTGAGGCGTTTGGTGAACCGGCTCTTGCGTCTCGCGGCCTGGTTCTTGTGGATGATGCCCTTCTGCGCGGTGCGGTCGATCACGCGGGCGAGCTTCTTGTAAGTGTCCTGGGCTTCCTGGTTGGTGCCCGAGGTGAGCGCGTGGGTGAACTCCTTGATCGCGGTGCGCATGTTGCGCAGACGCCAGCGGTTGCGGGCGGCGTTCTTGGCGTTCTGGCGGATGCGCTTCTTGGCTGTGAGTGAGTGGGCCATGAGTGGTGGGGGTCTCTGCTGGATGGAAAACCGGCGGTTGCGAACTCGAACACGGGCGTCAGGAGTCGAACCTGAAACCTCCTGATCCGTAGTCAGGTGCTCTATCCAATTGAGCTACGCCCGCGTAGGGCCCGAATGCTAAGCGGGGTCGCCCGGCCTGGCAAGCGGCCGGATCGGGCTTGGCGGGGCCGCAGCGGGCTCTGGTCGGGTCGTGTGCGGCGTAGTCACTCCGGGTTCTGGGGCCGGTGGGGTCGGTGCGACGTCACGCCGGAGGTGGACGCTGAGCAGCGACCCGCCGAAGGGCAACCGCGCGTGCGGCAGCCAATACCTCTCTGCGGCAAAGGCGGCCCTCAGGACGGCGTTGATCGGGCGGGGCGGCAGGCGGAGGTCGGAAGGAGGGCAGCCTTCGCATCCCGTGCCCGACACTCCTCCGCGGCGGAGGCAACGGGCGATGGCCATGAGGGGAAAGGCCGCGGCGTTGGCGGGCGAGAGGATGAGCCGGTAGAGGGGTAGGGGGGGATGGGATGGATGGGGGGGGAGTCCGTCGAAGAGCGAGGCGAAGCCCCGTCGCGTGTAGCGGCGGGCGTGGTGGTTGAGCACGTCGTGGCTGGACCACATCCACGGGTGCGCGGGGACGGTGCAGACGAGCAGGCCGCGGGGAGCGAGGAGTTGGACGGCCGCTTCGAGGGCGGCGCGGTCGCGTTCGATGTGCTCGAGCACCTCGGACATCACCACGACGTCGAAGCGACCGGCGCGGAGTTGCTCGGGGATGTGGTCGGGGAGGGTGCCGTTGAGCGCGGTCTGGCCGCGGGCACGGGCGGCGGTGCGGGCGAGAGGAGAAGGGTCCACGCCGATGGTGTCGAAGCGTGGGCCGAGCAGGCGCATGAGACCGCCGGAGCCGCAGCCGATGTCGAGGAGTTGGGGTCTGCGGCCGTCGGCGCGTGTGGGCGCGTATCGCCGGATGAGCGAGGCGAGGATGCGGTTCTTGGCGGCCAGCCACCAGTGGGTGTCTTCCAGCTCCGCGTGGAAGCGGTGGAGACGCTCATCCACGGACGGACTCCGGGGCGAGCGGGCGGGTGACGATCTCGGGCGGCGCGCCCGTTCTCCCCAAGATTCTCTGGACGCGCGGATCGGTTGTCGCGTCGGAAGTCGGCGATGGGAAGGGGGGTGGAGAGGACTCGGCGACGATGTAGAGGGGGCGGTTCTGGACGTTGCGGAAGATGTAGCCCACGTAGGTCGCGAGCGTGCCGAGCATGAAGAGCTGGACACCGCCGATGAAGAGGATGACGCAGGCCAGGAAGGCGAATCCGCGGGGGATCTCGGGGGTGTTGAAGAAGATCTTTTCGAGGACGACCACAAGGGCGAGAATGACCGCCAGCGCGATCGCGCCGGCGCCGATCCATGCGGAGAAGCGGAGCGGGAGCAGGGAGAACGAGCAGAGTCCCTCGAAGGCCAGGCGGACCATCTGGCCGAGGCTGTTGCTGGTCTTGCCCGCGTGGCGCGGGTCGCGGTCGAAGAGCACGGCCTCCTGGCGGAAGCCGACCCAGGGGACCAGGCCGCGGAGAAATCGCGGGTTCTCGCGGCAGGCGCGGACCACGTCGGCGACGCGCCGGTCAATGAGGCGGAAGTTGCCGGTGTCGGGCGGGATGTCGATCTCGGAGGCGAGCCGGAGGAGACGGTAGAACGAGAAGATGACGGCGCGTTTGCGGGCCGAGTCGCCGCGGCGTCGGCGGCGCTGGGCGTACACGACATGGGCGCCGGCGCGCCACCGTTCGATCATCCGTTCGATGAGCTCGGGCGGGTCCTGCAGGTCGGCGTCGATGATGACCACGGCGTCGCCGCGGGCGAGATCGAGGCCGGCCGCGACGGCGATCTCGTGGCCGAAGTTGCGGGAGAGCGAGACGAAGCGGACGCGGGGATCGCTCGCGGCCAGGCGGCGCAGGGCGGCGAGCGTGCCGTCCGTCGAGGCGTCGTCCACAAAGACCAGTTCGTGGTCGTCGGCGCACCGTCCGAGCACGGCGGTCAGCCGCTCATGGAGGAGCGGGACGTTGGCCTCCTCGTTGAACGCGGGGATGACGACGGAGATGGTCACGGGGATTTCGTAGATGCGGGGGCGGGAGCGCGGACAGGGCGAAGGGTAGGGGAACGGGCTTCAGGGGTGCTCGCCGGGTCGGAGCGGCCGGAGCTTGCCGGGCGTGACCCAGACCGGGTCGAGGATGCGGGCCGGATTGCTGCCCTCGGCGGGCGAGATTGTCAGGCGAAGCGTGACCGGGGCGGTCGAGGGCGGGATCGTGGCGATAAGCGGGAGCCAGGTCTGCTCCAGGCGGAAGCGGGCGCGGCGGATGGAGAGTTCGGCGAGCGGGGTGAGGTTTGATGGGGCGATTGAGTCGCCGCCGATCGCGGTGAGTGTGAGCGTGACGGGGTCGGAGGCGGTGTTGCGGTCGAGGTCGTGCTCAGTGATCGTGGCGCGGAGAATCAGGCGGCGGGCCTCGGTGCTGGGGGGAAGCGTGGCGGTGATGGCCGCACGCGTGCCGCCCCCACCGGTCGGGTGCAACCAGACCGCGGGCCTGGAGTTGCCGGGACCGGGCCATGCGCGGCAGGTTTCGGCCGCAGCGGTCTCGCCCGTGGTTTGCCAGTGCCACGGCGGCAGTTCGGTCAGGTCGAGGGATTCGACGCCGGTGAACGATCGGAAAATCATCGTGTCGGCGCGGGCGATGGTCTCGGCATCCACGAGCGATTTCACGAGCGGCGGCTGGACGGCGAGCGTTGAGCCGTCTTCGGACTCGAACACGAGCGTGCGGACGAGGCGCACGTGCGCGAGCGCCCCGCCGTCGCGGTCGCGAGGTCGGCCGGGCTCGACGACGAATGGGACGACGTTCCCCCAGGTCAGCCGTGTGCCGCCGGTCGGGTCGGGCGGAAAGGGTGACCAGACGACGAAGCGGTCGTTGAGACGTGCTTCCGAGTCGGTGGGTCGGTCGAGCAGCGGGAGCTTCCACGGGTTCCACCCCGCGGCCCACAGGTCTCGCCGGTGGTAGGTCTGACGCGTCAGCGCGGTGGCCGACCAGACGGTCTCGAACGCGCCGGGGCGGAGGCGATCAAAGAAAAGCGAGCCCGTCCGGTTGACCATCGCGTCGAGCCGCAGCGGAACGAAGATCGTGTTCGCAGGCGGGTGGGGAACGAGGCGGGCGAGTTGGCGGGCGATGGCGTAATCGGTGCGCGAGCGGGTCTGGTATTGCTGCTGGATGCCAACGAGGGTGATCGCACCGAGCGAGGTGACGGCGACAACCGCGGGGGCGAGTGCGGCCGCGATGGTGCGTCCGAGTCGGGCGGGAACGACCGACGCGAGCGTACCCGCGATGCCGGCGAGTGCGATCGCCAGGCCGATGGCGGGAAAGTAAAGCATCCGCGAGGCGATGCTCTGCCCGGAGACGAGCGCGACGGGGAGGAGCGAGCAGACCGCTGCGGCGAAGCCGAACGCGGCCAGGAGCAGGTTGGACGAGACCTCAGATCGAGGTGTGCGAGAAGCAGATGCTGGGGAGGAAGCGTCCGGCGTCGGCGCGACCAGCGGACGTGCGTTCGCCAGGCACCACGCCAGGCCGGTGAGCGCCAGGGGGACCAGCCAGACCCACAGGATCGTGGTCGCGAGCGTGTGGCGGCCGAGGTCGAAGCCTTCGTGAACGACCTGGCGTGCGGGCGCGCCGGTGAGGTGCGAGAGCGCGCCGGCGAGGGTGTCGATCAGGCGCCCGGCCCATTCGCCGGGCGGCGCGAGGGAGGCCGCGGAGCCGCGCCTGGCTTCCGGGGCGGTGAGGATGAGCGCCCCCGCCATCGCGACCTGCGTGAGGCCCAGCAGGAAGGTGATGCCCAGCGCCGCGCGGGCTCGGTGCACTGCGGGCTTGGTCGGTGACGCGGAGAGGATGAGCAGCGGGAGGGCGAGGATGGCCGCGCCGGGCTGCTCGTAGAAGAAGGGGATCGCCAGCGCGATGACCATGAGCGCTGCAAGATGGACCGTGGGCCGTCGGGGCGGCGACTCGACGAACCGGTCGGTCGCGATGACGAGCCAGAGCCACAGGGCCGTCGCGATGGGGCCGGAAATGAACGACGTGAAGTAGATGCCCTCGTGCAGGATGGGCAGCGCGAGGAACAGGAGCGAGCACGAGGCGGAGACGAACGTCCGGCGGGTTCGGAGGAAGAGGAACGCAAACAGCAGCGAGGCGACGAGCCCGTGTGCGAGCGCGGAGAGCAGGTGGATCGCGCGTACGTGCCCAAAGAAGAAGGTCTGGAGCCCGTGGATGAGCACCATGTGGGCCGGCCGCCAGAAATAGTCGTACTCCGCGAACGGGCGGAAACCACCGGGAAGCGTGCCGGTGAGCGGATCGCGGAGGTTGGTCGAGAAGTCGTCGGTGCTCTTGCCCAGCGCGCCGCCGAGCGCGAACGCGGCGACGAGCCACAGGACGATCGGAAACGCCAGGAGCACGACGCGTCGCGGCGTGAGTCTGGGGATCGCGGCGCGGGGCGCGGGCTGTGGCGGGTCGTCGGCCATGGTCGGGCGGTGCGTGCCGGATTATTCCGGCCCGACGGGCGTGGTGGGGGGAGTGGGGGGAGTGGGGAAGGCGGGACGCGCGGTCGAGTTGGCGTGCGTGGGGATGACCGGTTGCTCGAAGGTTCCGGCCAGCGGCGGCAGTTCGCGGGCGGCGGTTTGCGGGATCTCGCCCGGCTTGATCTGCTGCGGCACGCGCCCGAGCAGGGTGAGCGTGAGCAGGCGCAGGACGGTCGAGGCCGCGAAGACGAGAACGTAGCCCGCGGCGTGCGCGTCGTCCCCACCCGGCGCCGAGGGATCGACAGCGGCGGCGACAGAGGGCTGGAGCGCCGATCGCAGCAACCACGCCCCGACGAGCGATGCGACGAACGTCACGGTGAACTGGGCGACGTTGTAGCGTGACATGACGCTGGTTCGCTCGCTCTCGGGCACGGCGTCGAAGACCAGCAGGAAGCTGGCCAGTTCGTAGGCGCCCAGGGCCGCGCCTGTGAGGGCCTGCACCAGGAGCATGTACGCGAACGAGTCGTCGAACAGCCACAGCAGCGGCACGGGGATGATGGCCAGGCCGCCCAGGCGGAGCAGGGCTCGGGGGCCGTGGATGTTGGCGACGCGACCCCAGAGCGGGAGCAGGGCGGCCTTGGCCAGGATCTGCGCGGCGATGACCATGCCATACTTCGTGTAGTCGTGCGACAGGCCGCGCTCGATGAGCAGGAAGGGGATGAGGAACGGCGCGGCGACCTGGAGGGCGAACTCGACGGCGAGACGGTAGATGAGCAGGCGTCCGCCCGGGGCGTGCCGGTACCGGCCCACGAGCTCGCGGATGGTGACGTTGCGTTGCCCCGGCGGGATGGGGACCGGCTCGGTCTGGAGGTTGAGGTACATCGCCGAGAGCAGCCGGGCGATGCACGCGACGCCGAAGAGCAGCGCCAGGGTGTCGAGCTGGTGCCCGGCGCGACGGCCGAGGTCGAGCATGTACCCGCCCGCCAGCGTGCCAGCGACGATGATGACGTTGAGCCAGCGGTTGCGCTGGCCGAAATAGGCCGGGCGCACACGGCGCGGCACGACGGTGGAGATGAACGTGGTCCAGGCGTTGCCGCAGCTCCACGCCGAGGCCCAGTAGACCGCGGTGACGGCGAAGAGCAGCCAGAGCGGGATCGCGCCCGCCAGCGCGCCGATAAGCAGGGGGATGAAGGTGATCGCCTGCACGGTCGCGCTGCGGACCATCCATCGCTTGTGCGAGCCGCAGGCCGCAACGGCGCGCGGCGTGACGGTCTGCAGGAGTGAGCCGACCAGCCGCGGGAGCGTGTCGAGCAGGCCGACCACGGCGGGCGCGAAGCCGAGCGCGACGCTGAAGACGGCAATGTTGCTCTCGCCGAGGCTCCACATCACGCTGTACCAACCGCCGTCGCGGTTGGACAGGCGGAGGTTGCGGCGAGTGGAGGTTTCGCGACGGGTGTCGCTCATCGCGTGGCGGGCTCCGCGACGGCTTGCAGGGTTGCGGCGAGGGTGTCGGCGATGGTGGATTGCAGGGTGGGCCAGGCCGTGCCGCCACGACGGGGGAAGCGCTGGCTGACCTCCAGCTCGATGCCGGCGTAGCGAGCGTCGGGCAGACGGGTGCGCAGGTGGGTGGTCAGGCCGTCGTCCGTGCCGATGTAAGGTTGATTGAGCCGGACCCGCAGGCGCGGCAACTTCACCCTGAGCCGGCGCACCCACGCCTCGACCACGAGACTCTCGAATACTCGGGCGGGGTCGAAGAGCACGCCGATGTCCACCTCGCGGCGACGGGCGCGGAGGACGGGCGTGAAGGTGTGCACCGAGACGTGGACGACGGGCGTGCGGCGTGACAGGCGCGTCACCTCGGCTTCCACCGCGCGGCGGTAGGGACGGTAATGGCGTGCGATCAGGGCCAGGCGATCGCGGGCGGTGAAGTCGCGGGTGAACTCGGAGAGGAGCGTCGGGTTATCGAGCGAGCGGTTGAGGTCGACGACCAGGCGGGACACCAGCGCAAAGCGAAGCGGGGCCTGGAGCGCTGCGGCGAGGTGTCCGGCGAGGTCGAGCGCGCCGGGGTCCCAGGCGCGGTGCGAGTTGAGGAGGCGGGCCCGCCCGCGGAAGGTCGCGGCCAGATCGGCGGGGATGAGGTTGCCGCCGTGCTCGCAGCTGAGAAAGAGGGATGGCGGGCGGGAGGCGTGAGATCGCACGCCCGCTCCGCGGCTCTGGGAGGAACTCGATTGCGAAGCGGGCCCTCCCCCAGCCCCCTCCCTCTGGGAGGGGGTGCTAGGCATCGAACATCTTTCCGGTTTCGAGGCAGGCGCACAGGTCGCGGTACACGGCGCGAAGTCGGGCAGGATCGGGCGGCGTAGCGGGGTCGGCGGAATCGCGCCCGGTGATGGCGCGGGTGATGCGCCGGGCGAGCGGGCCGCGGGAGAGGATGTGCCCGATCGGGGCACGGGCGGCGGCATCCTCATCGGCGACCGGGCGCGTGGAGTCGATCAGGTGTTGCCAGATCTCGCCGGCGGTGCATTCGCGGGCGAAAAGGCCCAGGGCGTTGAGGTACGCCGGCTCGCGGATGACCGCCTTCTCGGCGTCGCGCACGCAGGCGGTGAAGACCCGGTGGAGCGTGTCCACGTCCCACGCTCGCTGGCGTTCGGAATCAGACCAACGCTCGCCGACGAGCGCCTGGAGCACCCCGGCGACGGAAGCGCAGACCGCGGCGTCGGCCGCCGGACACTCCTGGACGTCCATCACGCGAACCTCGATGGCGTCGCGGTCGAACCGGGCGATCGCGCCGCGGGCGTTGGCCCACTCGTGGCGGAGCAGGCCCTCTGCGTCGTGCGGCGCGAGGTCGGCGTAGATGCGTTCGAGGATCTGGACCTCGTACTCGGTGCGGGTGAAAACCGGCTCGGGGATGGTGCGCCCGGACACGCTGGGAACCCTGCGGGCGTTGTGCTGGTAGACGTCGAGCCGGTTGTCCATCAGGCCGGTGAAGCGCCCGTTCATGAGCGGGCTTGAGGCACAGATGGCCGGCAGGATGGGGAGGACAAGCCGGACGGCCGCGTGCAGGCGCCCGAACTCCTCATCGCCGGAGAACGGCAGGTTGAGGTGGACGGACTGGAGGTTGGCCCAGCCGTGTCCGCGGCAGTCGAAGATTCGGTTGAACGCGGCGTAGAACTCGCCGTACGAGTGCGGCCAGAGCTTCATCTCGCGGTCGGGGTCCATCCACGGGTGCATGGCCGTGGGCATCAGCCGCGCGTTCATGGGCCGGAGCAGTTCGTTGATGCGTTGAACGCTCGCGAGCATCCGCCCCGGCAGGGTGCGGAACGCGGGTGTGGGCGAGGTGGTCTTGAGTTCGAGCACGTGCAGGGTCAGTTCGTTGGACCACGAGATCCCGTGCTCCGACTCGACTTCGCCGGGGTATTCCTCGTCGCTGTCCTCGGGTCGCACGGCGTGGAGGACCTGATCGCTGATAGGGCGGACGTCGAGCGAATCGGCGTCGACGATCATGTATTCGAGCTCGACGCCGAAAGCCTGGAAGAGTTTGAGCGGCATGGTGCGAAGTCGGTGAGCTGAGGAAAGGGGTGGCGGCTGGAGTTCAGCGGTGACCGGGGAGGGCCTGGCCGTAGACGCCGGGGTCCTGGACGGTGAGGACCTTGTCGGCGGCGTGCCTGGACGAGGCCGCGGCGGGCGGCTGGTGCAGGCGTTGGAGCCGATCCAGGAATGTCTGCATGAGCCGGTCGTAGAGCTCGTCCTTGAGGACTCGGTCCTCGTAGCCGTGGTCGATGTTGGGATTGTCATTGACCTCGATGACGTAGGCCTTGTTGCCGACTTGCTTGACGTCGACGCCGTAGAGCCCGTCGCCGATGAGGTTGGCGGCGCGCAGAGCGGAAGAAACGACCGATCGGGGAGCCTGGTCGATCGGGAAACCCTCGACGCGTCCGAAGCGCCGCCGGCCCGCGGCGTCGGTCTGGGCGATCTGCCAGTGGCCGGGGACCATGTGGTACTTGCAGACGAACAGCACTTGGCGGTTGAGGATGCCGACGCGCCAGTCGTAGTCGCTGGGGAGAAACTCCTGCGCGATGATCAGGTCGCTCTTGGCGAGGATGCCCATGGTCTCCCGCTCCAGCGCGCCCGGGTCGGCGACCTTGATTACGCCCTGACTGAAGCTCGAGTCGGGCTGCTTGAGCACGCAGGGGAAGCCGACGTAGAGCGGGATGTCCTCGATGTTGTCGCGGTGGACGATGAACGTGCGCGGAGCGCGGATGTCGTGGGTGGCGAGGCTCTCGGCCAGGAAGACCTTGTTGGAGCACTTGACGATGGAGTTGGGGTCGTCGATGACGACCAGGCCCTCGGCCGCGGCGCGCCGGGCGAAGCGGTAGGTGTAGTGGTTGACCGCGGTGGTCTCGCGGATGAAGAGGGCGTCGAACTCGGCGAGCTTGCCGTAGTCGTCCTTGGAGATGACCTCGGCGGAGATGCCGGCGCGCTTGCCGGCCTTGATGAACTTGGCGATAGTCTCCTCGGTGGAGGGTGACGAATCGGCGTCGGGGTTGTAGAGGATCGCCATGTCGTAACGCGTCGGCGCGGACCGGGCGTGGTAGCGCCGGCGCCCGGCGAAATACTCCTGGGCGCACTGGATCACGAAGTCGAAATGCTCGGGCGGGATGTCGCTGGCGGAGATGGGCACGATGCTCTGGAGCGTCCACCCTTCTTTCGTACGGGCGAAGTGGGCCCGCAGGAGCGGCGCGGGAAAAACGTTGAACAGGCGTAGGCAGAGGCGGTCGTACCGGCGGGCGATGTTCCGTCCGAAATAAATCGAGAGCACGAACCCGTCAGTCTGCAGGTGGTTGAGGCTGTGCTCGACGAGCTCGCCGAGGTCGTCGGCCGCCAGCCGCATGATCGTCAGGCTCTTGAGGTCCTGGATCGTGGAGATGGCGGGGAGCGGCTTGTGCCCCCGGGCCTCGGCCAGCAGCGAGACGTAGTAGCCGAGCGACTGATAGCGGTAGCTGCGGCAGAGGTTGAAGACTTTGGCGCCGCGGAGCTGGCTGTACTTGAGGTCAGAGATGTACGACCGGGCGGACACGACCTCGACGCCGGGCGTGCTCAAAGGCCAGTTGGACGGGTTGTTGACGACGATGAGGAAGGACATGGGGAGTGGCCGGGTTGTCGTCGCGGCGGTGCGACGGCGGGCTCAGGTGCGCCGCACGGGCGGGGGCGGCACCGGTGGCGGAGGGGCCGCCGGGCGCACGGGTTGTTGGGGTTTGTCGGGCGGCTTGCGCGGGGCGGGTTCGGGCTCGCGGAGCGCCGTGGGCGGCTCGGTGGGCTCGGGGAGGTCGAAGAGCAGACCGGGCGCGCGCCGATGCTCGGGCGGCTCGACGATGAGCAGGTCGGCGTCGTGGGTCAGGATGCCCAGCAGGATCGAGCAGACCACGCGGTCGAGCGCGACGACGTATTGCAGGCCCTGGAAGGCGGGGTTGGGGTGGAGCGGGTCGGCGACCAGAACGGTGCGGTCCTCCTTGTCGTAGCCGCAGAGCACGACGAAGTGGCCGGCGGGATCGCCGCGGATGTCGTCGTCGTCGTCGCCGGGTCCGTATTCGCGCATGGCGCGGTAGAGATAGGTGGATGAGAGCCCCGTGATGACGGGGATGCCCTTCTTGAGGAATCCGCGGATGAGTTTGCCGGTGAGGTCCTCGAACTCGACTTCGCCGCCGGCCTCGAAGAACTCGATGTACGCGTCGAGCGCGGCCACGAGCGGGGTGCCCGCGCGGGCCGCGCGCCTGGCCTTGAGCCGTGAGATCATGCCCTCGCGCGTGAGGCTGAACCAGGTCGGGTCGAAGACGCGCAGGTTGTAGGTGTACAGCGTGACGCGGTACCCGCGCTTCAGGGCGTGGGTGCCGAGGTAGACGCTGAACGTGCCGCCGTGTTTCAGGCGACGCGTCTGGCCGATGACCTCGCCGAGATCGAGGTTGTCGCCGTAATAGCGATAGACCGCGTGCAGGCACGTTGGGCCGCAGGTGGTGTCGTCGGGCTGAGGGAGGATGCCCAGTTCGAGACGGTGGTGCATGCCGAGACGGCCGGGCCCCAGGGTGCGGGAAGAAGGCGGGGTGGAGCGGCGGTCAGACCCGCACGATCGGGGCGAAGTATACGGGCGCACTGAGTGGTGGTGGGGGGGGCCGTTCGGGCTTCGGGCGGACTCGGACGGATTTCGCGACGGCCCGGACCGGGCGCGGCTACCTTGCCCCACCGGCAGGAGCTCGCCATGACGACCGACGGCTCGAACGACATTGCGGATGCGGGCCCGAGCCGGGCGGGCGGGCCCGTGGTCATCGTGCGGGGGACCTGCACGGTGGTGTTTGCGTTCGACATCGCGATGGCGATCGACCTGGACAGGGCGGCGGCACTGGCGGCCGGGGAAGCGACGGCGCAGAAGCGGGAGACGCTGCGTCCCGCCGCGCCGGCGCGGCACCCGCGCAAGGCCCCCGCGTATTTTGAGTACACGCCCGCGCCGCTGCGGGTGACGCTCCCGGCCGAGCCGCAGAGCGTGCGGGGATACCAGACCGAGGGGACGGTTGAGCTGCTGGTGTTCGATTTCGGGGCGGTGCGGGTGAACTACCGGGTGCCGCTCGACGGGCGGTCGCTGGACGAGCTGCCCGACCTGAGCGAGGCGCTGTTCGACGCGCCCGCCCTGGCGGCGGATGCCCGGGAACGGGTGCAGGCGTTCGCCGCGAAGATCGGTGCGGCCACCCGCAAGTCGGGGTGGACGCCCCAGGTCGAGGACTACAGCATTTACGAGATCCGCGAGGTGACCATCGGCGGCAGACCCGCGCCGCCGTCGCGCGTGCTGGAAGTGGCGCCGACCCGGCTGGCCCAGGTCCTGCGGAGCGAGCGTGGCCCCATGAGCCGGGACGAGATCGAGCACGCGCTGGCCGCACGCGTGAGTTACGGCTCGGACGACGCGGCCGTGATCGACTGGAACGCGGCCGTCCTGCTCGACCGCGAGGCCGACGACATCAAGGCGGTGCTGGAGTTCGCCAACGTCGAACTGCTGGAGATGCGGTTTCTGGACGACCGTCTCGACGCGATCCTCGACGCGGCGTACGCCTCGCTCCAGCGGACCAAGGTTGGGCTTAACGCGCTTTTCCCCAGCGGGTCGGGGCGGATGCGCCGCATCGCCCAGTTGCAGATGGACAGCGCCGTGCTGTTCGAGAACGTAAACAACGCGCTCAAGCTCATCGGCGACCAGTACCTGGCGCGCGTGTACCGCATGGCCGCCGAGCGCTTCCACCTGCCCGAGTGGGACCAGGCGATCGAGCGGAAACTCAGCACGATCGAGAAGATCTACTCCAAGATGAACGACCACGATGCGGTCCGGCGGACGGACGTGCTGACGTGGACGATCATCGTGCTCATCGGCGCGGAGATCGTGCTGGGGTTGATGCGGGTGTAGAAGCGAAAAAGGCCCGGGAATCTCCCCGGGCCTCACAAGCAAGGCGCGATGATCGTGCGACGTCAGTGCTTCTCGGCCGCCTTGGCCTCTTCGGGCGTGATGCGGGCGATCGACTTGATCGTCACCGTCTCGACGGGCACGTCGCTGAAGGGTTGGCCTTTGGGGCTGTTCTTGACGCCGGTCTTGACGCCCTTGATCGCGTCAACAACCTCGGTGCCGGCGACCACCTTGCCGATCACGGCGTAGGCGCCGCCGTCGGGCTGGGGGGCGTCGAGGAACGCGTTATCCTTGACGTTGATGAAGAACTGCGCGGTGGCGGAGTTGACGGTCTTGTCGTTGGGCTTGCGGTCGCCCAGGCGGGCCATGGCCACGGTGTACTTCACGTTCTTGAGCCCGTTCTGCCACTCGTTCTTGATCGGGGCCTTGGTCTCTTTCTGGGCCATGTCGGGCGTGAACCCGCCGCCCTGGATCATGAACCCGTCGATCACGCGGTGGAAGATCGTCCCGTCGTAGAACTTGTCGTCCACGTACGAGAGGAAGTTCTTCGTGCTGATCGGGGCCTTCTCGTTGTTGAGCTCGATGACGATGTCGCCCTTGCTGGTGGTCATCTTCACGTACACGAACTTCTCCTCGGCGGTGGCCGGCTTGGCGGGGTGTTCCGCGGCGGGCTTGACCGCCTCCGCGGGTTGAACTTCCTTGGGCTTCTCGTCGTGGGCTTGGGCCAGGGCGGAACCCGCCAGGGCCATCGACAGGCCGGCGGCGGCGACAACGAGGAGCGAACGCGCGAACTTCATGAACAGGGACCTCCAAAAATGGCGATGATGGGTCTGCACGCGGGGCCGGGATGGTACGCCGGCACGTGGGGATTGCGACGCCGCCGCCGCGGGTGGGCCGGAGATCGCGCGTACGTGCGCCGGCGTGCTCAAAAGCCTTGGCTTGCTTGGGTTTATACCGGGTGGGGGGCGGGGGGTCGCAGGGTGAAGAGGGAAAGAGAAACCGAGCCTGTGTACCCGGGCGGGAAGCGAGTTCACGCTTTCGGGTCTTCTGCTCGGTGCCCTCGGTGAACTCTGTGGTGAATGATCGGCGCGGGTTTGCAGGTGCGGTTCCAGCGGCTGGAAGCCGATGCCGCGGAGGAGGGGGAGGGGGGGCTATTCCTCGTCCTCGCGCAGTTTGGCCACCACGCTGTAGTCCTCGAGCGTGGTGGTGTCCTGGGTGATCTTCTCGACGCCCGCGGCCACGTCGCGCAGCAGCCTGCGCATGATCTTGCCGCTGCGGGTCTTGGGCAGGCCCTCGGCGAAGCGGACCTGCTCGGGCCGGGCCAGGGCGCCGACCTCCTGGGCGACGTGGGCCGCGAGTTCCTTTTTGAGGTCGTCGTCGGGTTTGCGGTTGTTGCGGGCCAGCCAGGCGGGGCGCAGGGTGACGAAGGCGACGATGGCGTTGCCCTTGATGTCGTGGGGCACGCCGACGACGGCGGCCTCGGCGACGGCGGGGTGGCTGACGATCGCGCTCTCGACCTCCATCGTGCCCAGCAGGTGGCCGCTGACCTTGATGACGTCGTCCACGCGCCCCATGATCCAGAAATAGCCGTCCTCGTCGCGCCGCGCGCCGTCGGCGGAGAAGTACAGCGGCTGCTTGGTGCGGGCGTCCTTGATTCGCCCGAAGTAGTTGCTGATGAAGCGCTCGCGGTTGCCGTAGACGCCGCGGAGCATCCCGGGCCAGGGCTTGCGGATGACGAAGAGGCCGCCCTTGTTGGCGGGGAGCTCCTCGCCGGCCTCGTTGACGACGGCCGCATCGATGCCGAGCATGGGGACGGTGCACGAGCCGGGCTTGGTGGCGATCGCGCCGGGGAGCGGGGTGCAGACGTGCCCGCCGGTCTCGGTCTGCCAGTAGGTATCGACGATGGGGCAGCGTTTGCCGCCGATGTGCTCGTGGTACCACATCCACGCCTCGGGGTTGATGGGCTCGCCGACGGTGCCGAGCAGGCGCAGGCTGGAGAGGTTGTGGGCCGCGGGCAGGTCGTCGCCCCACTTCATGAACGCGCGGATGGCGGTGGGGGCGGTGTAGAAGTGCGTGACCTTGTGGCGCTCGATGATGTCCCAGAAGCGGTCGCCCTTGGGGAAGTTGGGCGCGCCCTCGTACATGAGCGTGGGGATGCGGTTGGCCAGGATGCCGTAGAGCACGTAGCTGTGCCCGGTGACCCAGCCGATGTCCGCGCTGCACCAGAAGAGCTGGGCCGCGTCGGGGATGAGGTTGAACGCGAGGCGCGCGGTGGTGGTGACGAAGGTGAGGTAGCCGCCGGTGGTGTGGACGATGCCCTTGGGCTTGCCGGTCGAGCCCGAGGTGTAGAGGAGAAAGAGCATGTCCTCGCTGTCGAGCTCGGCGCAGGGGCAGGCGTCGGGGGCGGTGTCCACACACTCGTGCCACCAGTGAAACCGGGTGCCGGGGTTGAAGCCCTCGCGGGGCTTGCCGGTCTGGAAGCGTCGGCTGGGGGGCTCGTGGTCGGTACGACGCAGGACGACCACGTGATCGATGACGTGGCCCTTTTCGGCGAGGATGTTGACGGCCTCCTCGACGTTCCTTTGCAGGGGCACGACCTCGCCGCGCCGGTAGCCGCCGTCGGCCGTGATGATGATCCTGGAGCCGGCGTCGAGGGCCCGCTCGGTGATGGCGTGCGGCGCAAAGCCGCCGAAGATGACGCTGTGGGCCGCGCCGATGCGGGCGCAGGCGAGCAGGGCCACCGCCAGCTCGGGCACCATGGGCATGTAGATCGTGACGACGTCGCCCTTTTTCACACCCAGAGATTTGAGTGTGTTGGCGCACCGGCCCGTGGCCACCTGCAAGTCGCGGTAGGTGATGTTGCGGACCTCGGGCTCGGCGGCGTACTTGCTGCCCGCCGCGGCGTGGCTGGTGCGGGGTGGGGCGAGGGGTTCGCCCTCCCAGATGATCGCCGTCTCATCTCCGTGCCCGGCCTGAACGTGCCGATCGACGCAGTTGTAGCAGGCGTTGACCTTGCCGCCGACGAACCAGCGGGCGTCGGGGGCTTCCCATTCGAGCACCTTCCCCCACGGGGCGAACCACGCGAGGCGCTCGGCCTCCGCGGCCCAGTAGCCCTCGGGGTCGGCGATGCTCCGCTTGTACTGGGCGTGGTAATCGTCGGCGGAGGCGATGTGCCACTTGCCGAACCCCAGGCTCGCGGCAGTCGGCGGCGGGAACTTGCGGTTCTCGATCAGGACCGAGTCGATGTTCGGCGCGGGTGAGGACGGCGTGTTGGACATGGATCAACGATACCACACGCCCGCGGCGGAGGGATGTCGGGGCGGGGTAACGACAACGCCCGCATCCCGGGCGGGACGCGGGCGTTGGGTTGTGAGCGGTCGGGCCCGCGAGGGTTCAGCAACCGGTGAAGTACGCCGCGAGGAAGTCGAAGATGTCCTGCACGGTGACGGAGCCGGAGGCGTTGATGTCGGCCTGGGTGTTCTGGGTGAAATAGCCGCCGAGGAAATCAAAGATGTCCTGGACGGTGACGGAGCCGGATTGGTTGTAATCGGCCAGGCAGCAGGGTGAGGTGTTGTTGCCGGGCAGGTTGCAAACCGTGCCGTTGCCGGCGTAATGGGTGAACGAGCCGGCGCAGGCGATCTGGGTGGTGACCATGCAGGTGGAGCCCGAGCAGCACGCGCCGGTCTGGGCGCCCGCGCAATCGCCCACGGGGATCGTCACGAACTGCTCGCCGGCGAACGTGTTGAAGTCCACGGCTCGGGCCTCGCCGAGGTTGGCGGTACCGGCCGGGAGGCCGCCGAGAACCTGGTTGGAGAGGCTGGAGTGGTCGGCGCCGCTGATGAATCCGCACACGCGGATGGGGGAGACGCCGTCCCATCCGAGCTCGTCGATGCGGATGCGCACCTCGTAGCCGGTGTTGACGGCATCTCCGCCGGTGGCCGCCTCGGCGGTGACGCCGGCGACGTTGCTGTTGTCGATGCTGAGCTGGATGAGCCCGGGGAAGGTGAGGTTGGGGTTGGGGGCCTGGGTGCCGAGCGGATCAAACGGGTTGGCGCTGATGAGGCGCGGGGCGAAGGACGAGTAGGGCTCGGCGATGGTGGGCAGGTTGTTGATGGTGACGAAGAGGTCGCCCTGCACGTCGATGCCCGGGATGCTGGTGGGGTTCCAAGCCGTGCCCGCGCCGTTGGGGGCGCAGGCGTTCATCGTGTCGGTGCGGACGCAGAAAGTCCCGTCGTAGCTCAGCGGGTTCTGGGCCGTCTTGTCGGCCCGGGTGAACGAGGCGTAATCGAGAAGGCCTTGCGCACTGGTCACGTCGCCGGCCGCGCCGGTGGAGCGGAGAAACGAGGCGACCGAAGCCTGATCGACGGGGTCGGCCACGCCGTAGCCGTTGGTCTGGAACGTGACCCAGTAGTCGGCGGCGAACCCGGCGTCGAACGTGAGGCCGGGGCCCTCGTTCTCTGGCCCGCCCATGCGGTTGAGCCCGCCGAAATCGGCCGCGATGTTGTCCGAGCGCAGCGTCTGCTGCCCCGCGTTCATGGTCGTGTTGTCCACGTCGAAGAAGAGGTCTACGCGGTTGCCGTTGACTTCGAGGTTGCCCGCGATGAACAGGTAGAGGTAGTTGTCGCAGACGATCCCGTACACCGCGTCGAACTCGCTGCCGTAGGCCTTATCCGGGCTGGGCACGGGCAGCGGTGTCGGCACGCAGGGCGTGACGATGATCGGCAACGGCTCGACGGCCGATCCGACATAGCGGCCCGCGCCGTTGCCGGCCGTGGGCAGCTCGGCGAAGTTGGCGTAGGTGGTGACCGGGGTGCCGCCGTTGGTGCAGGTGAGGAAGTAGTCGGGGTCAAAGCCGGTGTCGAACTTCAGCCCGTTGCCGGAGCCGATGGGGTTTTCGCCCAAGCGGTTGATCGCGTTGAAGTCGATGTTCGTGTTGTTGTTGCCAAGGATGCGGTTCTGCCCCGCGCCGGCGACGGTGTCGATGAAGAAGTCGAACTTGTTGAAGTTGGTCTGGAGGTTGCCGGAAACGAAGACGTACAGCGCCTTCTCGCCGCCGACGCTCACCACGCGGGCGTAGAGCGCGCCGAACTCCGAACCGCCGGCCAAGTTGTTGGCCGGGGGATCGGTGCTGTCGCCGAAGCCGGTCTCGATCGTGTTGACCCACAGCGGCGCGCCGTAGAACGCAGCGTCGAGCTGTCCGTCGATCGTCGGCCCGGCCGCGGCCGTGTCGCTGCCGTTGGTCACGGTCACGAACTGGTCGCCGTTGATCGTGCCGAAATCCACAGCCCGCGGTTCGCCGAGGTTGGCGGCGCACTCGCTCAGGCCGATCACCTGATTCGAGAGAAAGTCGTGGCTCTGGCCGTTGATGAACCCCCCCAGGCGGAACGTCGCCTCGGTCGGGTTGTTGATCGCCGAGAAGGGGATCATGAACTCGATGCCGGTGGTGACCAGGTCGCCGCCGGGGGCCGTGCCCGTGCAGGCGTCGCCGGTGACACCGGCGCGATTCGAGTTGTCGATGGCCAGTTGCATGCCCGAGCCGAAGTCGCTGCACGGGAAGTTGCCCGGGGTGTTGTCGCCGTACCCGGTCGGGTTGGCGGTGTTCACCCAAAGGGCCGGGCCGTACGAGGCGTCCTTGACGCCGTTAATGGCGGGGGCCTGACCGAGGGCCGTGGCCGCGGCCGCCAAAAGCAGGCTGGCGGCGAGGGTACATGAGACGTGCTTCATCGCGTCGCTCTCCAAAAAAGTACTTCGGTACCGCAAGCGGACAACTCCGGGGCGGGGGATGCGGTCTCATGGACGCGCGCCGGCCCGGTAGATTGCAAGTCTACCTGAAGGAAAGCGCTCTCACTAGGGAATTTCGGGCGGATTGGTCAGCGATTCGGAGGGGTCGGGGTCGGGTCGTGTGAGGTACCGGCGACACCGAACCAGATCGACGCGGATAGGGCCCGGACGGTCGCATCGCCCAGAACCCGCTTCATGACCGCCAACGCCGGGATCTGGGCGCCTGCGTCCAGATCGGTCGAGGGCGAGCGATTGAGAACGGCGAGGGCGATCCGATCGTTGAGGCGGCGTTCGATGACCAGGGCGTCGTCTCCGAGGGCCGAAAAGCGGACGTTGCCGTAGCGAAGTACCGGGCCGAGTTCGGCGTCCGAGCGCAGCCGCAGCCACGCGCGAAATTGCTCGCGCAACGCGGGATCGGCGGCATCGGACGGGGGGTCGTACGGGCCGCGGTCCGGCCACGGCAGGGGTTTGCGGCAGTCGGGGTCGTCACCCCCGTACACACCGTACTCGTCGCCGTAATAGATCATGGGCGAACCGGGCATGACCGCCTGCAGCGCGGCCGCGAGGGCGACGCGGCGATAGACCTCGGACGACGGACGGTCGGCGTTGTAACGTGGGTTGGAAGCCACCGAGCCCCGTTGGTCGTAGTCGCGCCCGGGGTTGGCGAGCATCGAGGCCAGACGCTCGGTGTCGTGCGAGCCGAGCAGGTTCATCTGCACCAGGTCATGCTGCGCGGCGTGGGAGAAGACGCGGCGGAACTGGGCGGCGAGTTTGTCCGATGGAGTGCCGGGCTCGCCGGCGAGCCAGCGCACGGCGGGGTAGGCGAACGGGTAGTTCATCTGACCGTCGAACACTTTGGGATGGTCGGGGCGGGAGAAGTAGTCCCGGGCGTCGAACCAGACTTCGGCGAAGAGCGCGGCGTCCGGATTGAGCTCGCGGACGTGGTCGCTCCACGCCCGCCAGAACGGGCGCGGCAGGTCGGGTACGACATCGAGCCGCCAGCCGTCGATCACGGGCGACCAGCGCCGGGCGATCTCGAAGATGTGCCGCTCGACGTCGCTCTGGAGGCGGCCGGTGGCGGCGTCGCGTGCGAACTCCGGAAGCCCCCCGTTCCGGCCCGTTCCACCCCAACTCTTCCAGCCGATCAGGCGGCCGGGGCGGAGGTCGAGCGTGGCGTCGATCCAATCGGGAAACTCCGCGGGTGTGGCGAAGTTGCAGGTGTACCACGCCTTGTACGCGGAATCGACGCCGCGTTCGGCGATGTCGCGGAAGGCCCAGAAGTCCGTGCCAGTGTGGTTCCAAACGCCGTCGAGGACCAGGTGCATGCCGCGCCGGTGGACCTCGGGCGCGAGCGTGTCGAAGAAGTAGCGATCGGCGGCGGTGAGCGTCCACGTCGCGGGGTCGGCGGTTTCGCGGGCGACGGCCGCGGCCTCGGAGTCCGTGCGACCGGGCCCGGCGAAGGCGGGGTCGACGTGGCGGTAGTCGCTCGCGTCGTATTTGTGCGACGAGCGGGCCTCGAAGATCGGGTTGAGGTAGAGTGCGGTGACGCCCAGGTCGCGGAGTTCGTCGAGTTTCTCGACCAGGCCCTCCAGGTCGCCGCCGAAGCGACGGTCGGGGAGTACGTTGCTCAGTTGGCCGCCGCGGCGGCGCGGGTCGAGCGAGCGGGGCACGCTCGCGCCGGCGGCCCGGGCCCACGCGAGTTCGAGCTCGTCGGTGCTCACGGCGTGGTAGTCGCTGTTCCACGGCGCGAGGAAGAACTCCGGCGGTCGCGGATCGTTGGCCGCGTTGCCGTTGCGGAAGCGTTCGACGAATACCTGGTACCACACCGCGCCCTTGGCCCAGTCGGGCGTGGCGGCGCCGGCGCGCGGTTCGCACGAGGCGGCGTGTTCCGGGCCTTTGGTGCGGCGGCCGATGGCGTCGGTGAGTTCGACGTGGAAGGTGATCCGGCTGTTTGGACCGGTCGGGCCGGCCATGACCCGCGCCGAAAATCGGCGCGGGTGGGCGGGGTCGAGGGGGATCATGGGCGCGAGAATCGGCGGTCCGTGCGGGTTGGACAGGACGACGGTCACGGCCGCGGGCGAGGGCTGCGAGTCCGGCAGTTCGGTCGTGACGTCCGCCAGGCCGAGCCCCCCAGAGATGGGTACAACGGTCGATGGGTACGGGTCGGGCGTGGCTGGGGACGGGGAGCCGGGGACGGGGGGGGAGGAGGGCGGCGCGGCGGAGGTTGGCACGACGAGCGTCCAGATGAGCAGCAGCCGCGCGAGCATTCGCCCAGCACTCGGGCGGCTGGCGAACGCTTGGGGTGGCGGATGCGGGGGCATAGGGGAGTGGTGGACAGGCCGGAGGCGTGCGTGCCGTCGATTGTTGTCGTCGGCCGGCCTCGCGGGCCCGGCATCGGCGGTCTGGGTTCGCTCGGACGGGTGATGTATACTCAGACCATCGGCATCGAGAGGACCGCCATGACGAACCACGGACGACTGCGGGGGTTCACGCTGATCGAACTTTTGGTGGTCATCGCGATCATCGCGCTGTTGATCGCGATCCTGTTGCCGGCGCTGGGCAACGCCCGCGAGGCCGCGCGCCGGACGGCCTGCCTGAACAACACGCGGCAGATCAGCCTGGCGATGAACATCTACGCAACCAACTTCAAGGACTGGTACCCCGTGCAGCCGATCCGGGCCAACGACCCGCCGTCGGCCCTATTCGACCAGACCCCCGGCCGCGGCCAGCGGTTGCACGGTGGCGTGGCGGGCATGTTCAGCCTCGAACAACGCGGCGACGGCCTCGATTTCGGCTACGGCGGCGACACGCCCGGCGGCCTGCCGTACGTGAACGGCGTACGCGAGCCGCTTTTGGCCGACTACGTCGAAGGCTTCGGAGTGCTGGTCTGCCCGTCGGACAAGTTCGACAAGTTTTTCAGCGGCGGCAGCGTGTCCTACGCGGCGGGGCGCAACAAGATCCCCAAGATTCCCGGGTCGAAGGAAGAGGTCGCTTCGTACAACATCTCGTACATGTACATCGCGGGGTTCAAGACCGACGAGCAGGTGCTGGTGAAGCCCGCGCCGCTCTGGGGCGATGAGACCAACGCGTTCGATAATGGAACGCGGGCCTGGTACGGCGATGACGGCGATGCCAACGCCGCGGGCGTGCCGCCGGGCTCAAACCTGTACGCCAAGGACGACAACCACGGGCGCGACGGGGCCGACTTTGCGTACACGGACGGGCACGCTGAGTTTTCCAAGGGCAACCTGGCCGGGCTGTTCTTCCGCAACACGCTTCCGAATGGCTCCCCGAACCCGAACAGCATCAACGTGATCCAGAACAATCGCAGCAACAAGATTCAGACGATCGACTGACCACTGGCGCGAATCCAGGTGCGCCGGTTTGCGCGGTTTTCGATGTCGCGGATCGAATCGGGATGGCTTGGCTTCGGGGAGCGCCGTGATCCGCGGCACAGGGCGTGCGGCAGGCCACGATCAGGTATCATCCCGTCCCTGTGCCCGAACCGAACCCCGCTTCAAAACCACTCGCCTCCTCGTCGTCCCGATCGCCCGTGCCGGCCCCGTCGCGCCCGCTGTGGAAGCGACTGGTCACGGCGCAGGAATCCGGGCTCGTGCTGGTCATCGCGATCATGATGACCGTTCTGACGATCTTCGGCGGTGTGAAGTCGTCGTCGTTCAGCGTGGACATCCCCGCGGGGGCGAGCGTCGAGGCCGTTGATTCAACCGTCGTCGGCGCGCCGAACCTGCTCATCGTGAAGTCTGCGGGCGGAGCGGAGGAGCGGCACGAATCCGCCGCGCCATGGCGGGTGCGCGAGCGAGACGAGGGCAAGAGGGCCTTCGGCACGGTCAACGTCAGCAAGTTCCTCAACAAGGAGAATCTGGTCCTCCAGACCACGGCCGCGAGCTACATCGCGATCATGGCGGTGGGGATGACCGCGGTGATCGTGCTCGCGGGGATCGACCTCTCGGTCGGGTCGATCTACGCGCTGGCCGCGCTCCTGGGGGCGATGGCGGTCAACGCGCTGGGCAAGGACGCCTCCACGGCGTCGATGGTCGCGGTGGGGGCTCTGGTGTGCTTGGCCTCGGGCGGGGTGATGGGGTTCCTCAACGGCTTCGGAAGTGTGGCCCTGCGCGTCCACCCATTCGTGGTCACGCTGGGCACGATGGCGATGTACCGCGGCGTCGTGTTCGTCATCAGCGGCGGGCAGACGGCGAGCCTCGTGAGCGAGCGGCTGCAGATCCGGTTCTTCAAGGCCGAGTTCGCCGGGGTTTACCCGACGCCCACGCTCATCATGCTCGGCGTCGCGCTGGCGGGGATGTTCGTGCTGCGAAGGACGGTCTTCGGCCGGCAGGTCTTCGCGATCGGCGGCAACGAGACCGCGGCCAAGTACGCCGGCATCGCGGTGGGGCGCGTCACGGTGCTGGTGTACACGATCGCCGGGGCCCTGGCGGGGCTGAGCGGGCTGATCTACCTGGGCTATTTCGCCTCGGCCGAGAACAACGCGGGCAACGGGTATGAACTCACCGTGATCGCCGCGGCCGTGATCGGCGGGGCGAGCCTGACCGGCGGACGCGGCTCGGCCGTCGGCGCGGTGCTGGGCGCGATCCTCGTGCAACTCATCGACAACGGCATGGTGATCCTGGGCGTGGACCAGAGCTACAACAAGATCGTCATGGGCGCGGCCATCATCGTCGCGGTCGTGGTCGATCAGGCCAAGAGCCGGGTGATGCGGTAGGAGCCGATCGCGCAAGCGATCGGGCGCCGCCGACGGCGGCGAGTGAGGCGAAGGCCGGGCACGTCCGTTGAAGGCCGCTCGTCCGATGCTCATTCCAGTTGCAGCGCGAACTTGACCGCCGCGTCGATCTCTCGCGTTTTCTCGACTCCCAACAGGCCCATCCGACGCACCATACGTTGCTTGGAGACCGTGACAATGTTGTCGAGGTTCGCGACCGATGCGACCGGCAAGCCCTCCTGCCCGCCGAGCGCGACCTCGCTGCGCAGTCCCCGCGATGTCCGCGTGACGATGCAAACCACAACGGCATCGATCGTGCCCGCGACCTGGTCCCGCGTGAGCACAACGACCGGACGAGGCCCGGCGGGCGCTGGAAGCTCGGCCCACCAGACGTCACCGCGCCTCACGGTTTGACTCCTTCCTTTCCCTGCTCCCAGTTGTCAAGCCCGATCTCCTTGAGCATGGCTTCCTGCGTTCGGGCGACCTCCTGCGGAGTCAGGTCCGAAATGTTCGCGGCCTCGACAAACTGCCGCACCGCGTCGTCGAGCAGCCGCTGAGCATCCACGCCGCGGACCCGGGCGAGTTCTTGCAGACGTTGGACAAGAGTTGGGGAGAGAGCCAGAGCCATGCTCAACTATATGGACCTTCGCCGAACCGTGGGTGCGATTCCTGTCACTTCAACAAGCCCGCCGATGTCGGCCCGTCGCGGGCCGAGCGGAGGGCGTGGGTGTCGCAGAAGTTCATTCGGGCCGAAGCGGCCCGACATCGCCAGGAATGGCGATGCCACGAAGTATCACCCGCTCGATCGCTCTTTCATCCCAGTCGTACAGAAGCGCCCCGAACGGATCGGCGGCGCTTTTCCACGCGCCGTTGATCGGCTTGAACAACACCAAGTCGGCATCGGCGCCGGGCCGGATCGTGCCCGTGTTGCTCAGGCCCAGCGTCGTGGCGTTGCCCGCGGTGATCTGCCACCACGCGGCCGCGGGCGTTGGCGGGCGGTGGTCGGTCTGGCCGTTGAGCCGGAGTTGCTTGACGTTCTCGATCATGGCCCGCGCAACGCGGACCATGCACGGGTCGGGCCCGCCGGCGACGTCGCTGCCCAGGCTGACATTGACGCCGCCCCTCAAGTGGGCGGCAAGGTCCATGCGCCCGGACTGCAGGAACAGGTTGGCCGTCGGACAGTGGGCGATCGTCGATCCGGCGGTTCGCAGCGCTTCTCGCTCGGCCTCATCGAGCCAGATGCCGTGCCCGAGGATCGCGCCGGGCGTGAGCAGGCCCGCCTTGCGGTAGACCCCGGTGTAGGTCTCGCCGCCGAAGAGTTGGCGGACCAGGGCACACTCCTCGGTGGTCTCGGCGAGGTGGGTCTGGACGGGCCAGCCGGCGGCCTTGGCGAGTTCGCCCGCGCCGGCGAGCAGTTCACCGGTGCACGAGACGGCAAACCGTGGTGTGACGGCCGGTTGCAGGCGCCCGATCGGAACGAACTTCGCGGCCTCGGCGAGGAGTTGTTTAGCCGGCCGCGCCAGCTCGGGCGGAGCCTGGGGTGTGCGGTCCATCAAGGCCTGTCCGAAGCACCCGGCCAGGCCCGCGTCGGCGAGCGATCGCATCGCGGCGAGGCTCCCGGCGTGGTGGACGGTGCCGTACGCCCCGATCGCGGTCGTGCCGACGGACAGCAGGCGGCGGGCGACGCGGGCGGCCATCCCCCCCGCGAAATCGGCGTCGGCCCAGCGGGCCTCGGCAGGGAAAACAACTTGATCCAGCCATCTGAGCAGGGGGAGCCCGTCGGCGCCGATCGAGTCGAACTGCGGGATGTGCAGGTGGGTGTCAACAAAGCCGGGGCTCAGGACGTGCTCGTCGGAACCGAGGTCGGCGGTGCCGGGCGGGTCGCCCTCGCCGAACTGCTCGATCCTTTGGCCGTCGAGTTTGACCCAGCCGCGGGCGAGCCGGATGGTTCCGGGCTCGCCGGGGAGCATGAGATGGGCGGCGATGAGCATGATCGAGAATGGGTGAGGGAGCGAGCCGGAGGGTAGGAGTGACGGGAAACACCGAGAAAAATGGTGTCGGAGTGTGGAAAACTCCGAAAATCTGCGAGGTTTTGCGGGGTGCGGGTTGCCAACCCGCGTTTTTCCCGGTAAAACCACGCCATTCGCGGGGATGGATCTCCGCGAGACGAGGACGAACAAGCGATATTCAGGGAGACTCACACGATGGCCAAGTCCAAGACCATGAAGGCCGGCAAGAAGGCCGCCCCCAAGCCCGTGCGGCTGACGGCGTCCGCCAAGCCCCGCAAGAAGAGCGAGCTCTTCAACATCATCGCCGAGCACACCGAGCTCAGCCGCAAGCAGGTCGCCTCGGTGTTCGACACCCTGGGCAAGGTGATGGCCGTCGACCTGGCCAAGCCGGGCGCCGAGAAGCCCAAGGTCTTCGTCGTGCCCGGCATGATGAAGGTCCAGAGCGTGTACAAGCCCGCCCAGAAGGCGCGCGAGGGCATCAACCCCTTCACCAAGGAGAAGGTGATGTTCAAGGCCAAGCCCGCCCGCACCGCCATCAAGATCCGGCCTTTGAAGGCCCTCAAGTCGATGGTGTGAGCGGCCTCCGCTACGACTCGCTGAACAGGTTCAACCAGCGCGACGCCGTCCGTGAGGGCGGCGTCGCTTTTCTTTATGCTGGTTCCGCCCGTCGCGGTTCACGCGCTTACGACGACGGCCCCGCCCGGGAGCACCCAGCGCGAGCCGCCGGTCTCCACAACGGCGTCGCCGCCCGCGTCCAGGCCGATCAGGGTCGCGTCGATCTTTTCGCCGCCCGGGAGCGTGACGCGCGCGTGCTCGCCGATCCCGTGAAGCAGGGCCCGGGCCCGCTCGACGGTGCGCCCGGCGTCGGCCTCGGGCGGGATCGCGTCGGCGAGCGCGCCCGCGAGCAGCAACGCCGCCCCGGCGAGATCGATCGTGAGCCCTGCTGTGGATTTCAGCGTTGTCGCCGTGTCGCGCACGAGCGGCGGGAGCGGTTCCTCGGGGAAGTTGGCGTTGAGCCCGACGCCCACCAGCAACCAACCCCCCCTCCCCCTCTCCCCCTTCCCCTCACCTCCCCCAACAGCGCCCGGCACATACTCCGCGAGCACGCCCAGCACCTTGCGCCCGTCGATGAGCACGTCGTTGGGCCACTTCATTCGCACGCGCCCCGCGTGCGCCGGGTGAAGGAGCGAAGCGACGAACTCCGTGCACGCCACGCCGAGGCGGAGGCCGAGCCCATCGAGCACGGCCCTGTCGAGCGGCCACGCGAGCGTGCACCACAGCCCGCCGACCGGGCTCGCCCACGCGCGGGCGAAGCGGCCCACGCCGCCGGTCTGCTCATCGGCGACGAACAGCACCGGCTCGCGCTCGCACCCTTCTCTCCCCGCGACCCACGCCCGGGCGAGGCTCTGCGTCGATTCCGTCCGCCGGAAGTGCACGACGCGGGGGTGGGGGGGGTGGGGGGGGTGGATGGGAGAGCGGGGCGTCGCCATGGACTGCACGAACCATAGAGGTGGTCGCGAGCCCCGGACCGAGCGGACCGCGGCCGTCCCCGCGCGTTCGGCGAGAGTGGTCGCCGCCCCGATCGGATAGACTCCCGTCTTCGCGGGAGCGAGGCCCGCGATCGCGAGGGAACTCCCGGCCATGTCGGCTTCAAGCAACGAGACGGGCCGCCTGCTGCGATCGATGGACCCCTTGGGGCTCCCGCCGGACCGTCAGGCGGCGTGGATCTTCACCGGCCTGCGCTGGTCGGACTTCAACCAGGACCAGCGGACGCGCTGGCGGGCGTGGTTCGACTGGGCGACGAGCCCGGGCGGAGAGTTGTGGGTCGCGGCCGCGGCGCGGGCCAACCTCGCGGGCGCGAGGCTCGACGACGCGGACCTCTCGGGCGCATCGCTGGCGGGGGCCGACCTGACGGGCGCGTCGCTGCGGGGGACCGATCTTTCCGGGGCCGACCTCACGGGCGCGACGCTGGCGCGGGCCCACCTCGAATCCGCGATGCTCACGCGGGCCGGGCTGGTGCACGCCGACCTCTCGGCGGCCCGGCTGCACGGGGCCGACTTCACCAGCGCCGACCTCAGCGGCGCGTTGATCCACCAGGTGGACCTCACCGGCGTGGACCTGCGGGACGCGAGGCTGTTCGCGGCCCGCATCACCGACCCGGTGTGGTGGCTGGCGATGCCGCGGGCCTCGATGGACGGCCGCACCGTGTTCCCGCGCGGGCTGCCCGAGCACCCGATCCAGGACGTGATGGGCCTGCCGCCGCTGCTCAGGCGTCAGATCGCCGACGCGCAGTACCTCCGCGATATGTACCGCAAGACCGGGCCGCTGGGCCGGTCGGTCATGTGGGTGTGGGGCGTGACGTGCCGGTACGGGCAGAGCCTGGGGCGGTGGGCGATGGCGACGGCGGCGCTGCTGGTGGTGTTCAGCCTGGCGTTCACGCTCACGCCGTTCAACTTCTCGGTGGCGGCGGTGCAGCAGGGCGGGGCGGTCGCCGCGGTGCACAGGCCCGACTTCTGGCAGGCGCTCTACTTCAGCATCTCGACGATGATGACGCTGGGCCTGGGCGACGTCGCGCCCGCGGACGGCTTGGCGCGAGTCCTGGTCTCGGCGCAGGAGGTTCTCGGCTACGTGATGCTCGGGGGCCTGCTCTCGATCTTCTCGAACAAGCTGGCGAGGTTGTCGTAACACCCCAGACACACATGCCACAGGCCTACGTTCCTGTGGCGAGACGCCCACGGCCTTCGCCCGTCATCCGCCAAACGCCACAGCCACGCGTGTCAAAGCACTCGCGAGCCTGTGGAACGGTTACTCCGCCCTCTTGAACAGGTCGAGGAAGCGGTCCTCGTACCGCGAGAAGACGTGCAGACGGTCGAGCTCCTTTTTGAGCGCAACGGCCCGGTTGCGGTCGGCGCGGGCCTCGGCGAAGAGCGACTCGATGCGCTCGCGCGTGGGAAGGTCGAGGGCGGGCTTCTCGGGCTCGTGCGACGGTCCCGGCCCGTGCTCCTCCGGGGCCGCGAAGTCGGGCTCCTCGCCGAACTCCGTTCCGTGATCGCCCTGGTCGGCCTGCATCCGCTCGAGCATCTGCGTGAGCACGCGCTCGATCGCCTCGATGTGCGGGTTGAGCCCGTCGAGATCGACCCCGATGCCCGTGAGCCGCGAGAACGAGTCGAGCACGGCCCGCGCGGCCTTGGGGTTGGGCACGCCCGCGGCGAAGAACGGGATCTCGCCCATCAGGCACACGCCCGGCACGCCCAGCTCCGCCGCCGCGCCCAGCAGCACGCCGTTGAGCCCGCCGATCTGCCCTTCTTTGAGCGGCCGGACCTCGATCCGCCGCAGCCCGTCGAGCAGGTCCTTGCCCGTGGCCGCGCCGAACACGCCCGGCCGGGCCGCGGGGTGGAGCTGCGAGGCCATCGACGCGAACGTCACCACGCGATCGACGCCGAGCTCCGCGGCCTTGGCCATCAACTCCTGCGCGAACGAGTACGCGCCCGAGTTGGGCTGGGCCTCGCCGATGAAGACGGTCAGCCGCGGGCCGTCGGACGGCTCGGACTGATACAGCAGGTTCCGCGGCATCCGCGGCGAGGTCACCACGCCGTCGCTCACCTCGACCGCCGAGACGTCGAACCGCCCCCGCGGCGGCAGCGTCCCCGCGGGCTTGAGCCCGAGCTGCTGGATCAGGTACCCCGCCGCGAGCATCGCGACGTTGCCCATGCCGGGCCACGCGGCGACCATCCAGTGCGTCTTGCGGTTGGCGGTGCCGGACATGACCACCCCCTTGGGATTCGGCCCCGCGCTGCTCCGCCGCCAAACTCGGCGCTGGGCTGCCAGTGTGGCAGGCACGCGGGCGGCAGCGGGGACCGATGAGAACAAGGGTGCAAGCGGCGTGCCGGGCGGCGGGGCGGGGCCGGGGGGGGGGGGGGGGGGGGGGGGGGGGCGGCGGGAGGCACAAAAGAAACGGGGCCGGCCGCGGGGGCGGGGTGGGAGGTGAGGGCCCTCCGGCCCGCCGGGGCGGCCCGCCGGACCGGCCGGGCCGACCGTGGCCGGGTCGGTCCGCCACATATCCG
>CAZVZG010000033.1:0-47372 GCA_964630785.1 uncultured Phycisphaeraceae bacterium
GGGGGGGGGGGGGGGGGGGGGGGGGGGGGGGGGGGGGGGGGGGGGGGGGGGGATGAGTCTGCTCATCCAGCCGTTGAACTGGGACCACGTTCCCGATCTGGGCGATTCCGTCTCCGTCAGCGGCTGTTGCCTGACCGTCGCCGGCGACGTGGACCCTCGTCGGCCCGTACTCCGTTTCGATGTGGTGCGTGAGACGCTCAGCAAAACCCGGCTCGGCGGTCTGAAGGTGGGGGAAAAAGTCAACCTCGAACACGCGGCGACGGCCACCACCTTGCTCGGCGGCCACGTCGTTCAGGGTCACGTCGATGGGCTGGGGGAGGTCGAGCGCGTCCGCCGCGGCGGCGATTGGCGAGTCCGCATCGCCGTGCCCCTTCCCGGAAACAAGTCCCGCCCGACCGACCCCGCGACCGGCGACCTCATGCAATACATCATCCCCAAAGGGTCCGTCTGCGTGGACGGCGTCTCGCTGACCGTCGCGGGATTGTGGAGTGAGAAGAGCCGGCGCGGGTTCGAGGTCGCCCTGATCCCCGCGACCCTGGCCGCGACGACGCTCAAGTCTCTCCGCCTGAGCGACACGGTGAACCTCGAAGTCGATTGCATGGTCAAGGCGGTAGTCCACTGGTTGCGAAACTTCGGTGGTCCGAGCGGGCACGGCTTGCCGATCGAACCCCCCGCGGCCCGCTCGGTCCGCAAGCGACGCTCCAAGACAGCCCGGCGGCGACGCTAACAGGAGACCGATCCAGTGCGGGTGCTCGGCATCGATCCCGGTCTGCGAATCACCGGCTACGCCTGCCTCGAATCGGCCGGACCGGTGGCCGGCGGCGCGTCGGGGCGGATTGGACGGGGGGCGGGCACGGGCGTCGCCCGACTGGTCGAGGCCGGAGTCGTCCGGCTCAAGGCGGTCACCACCGTCGCCGACCGGCTCGCCGAACTCGACGCCGACCTGCGCGACCTGATCGCGCGACTCGAACCGAACACCGTCGCCGTCGAGAAGCTCTACGCCCATTACAAGCACCCCACGACCGCCATCGTCATGGGCCACGCCCGTGGCGTGGTGCTCCTCAACATCCGGCGCGCCGGGCTCACACTCGTCGAACTCGGGGCCACCGAGGTCAAAAAATCGCTCACGGGCAACGGGCACGCCGGAAAGTCACAGATGCAAGACGGCGTGCGTGTCCAACTGGGGTTGGCCGCGCGCCCCGAGCCCGCCGACGTGGCCGACGCCGCCGCCATCGCCCTATGCGCCCTGCGCCGTCTCCCCCCGCCGGCGGGACGGGGCCGGGCGGAGGGTGAACGGGCGCGCGGCTGATCGCAAAACCGCGCTGCGTCGCCTCCCCCTCCCAGCGGGAGGGGGCCGGGGGAAGGGCGGACGGGCGCGCAGACAAC
The DNA here is from genome assembly GCA_964630785.1 of uncultured Phycisphaeraceae bacterium. Taxonomy (GTDB): domain Bacteria; phylum Planctomycetota; class Phycisphaerae; order Phycisphaerales; family UBA1924; genus JADLCX01. The sequence goes on from CAZVZG010000033.1 coordinate 1,387, forward strand.
TTCCGTTCATCGCCCCAAGCGCCGCTGGCATCTTCATCGTCGCAGCCGTGCGCGTCAACCCGCGGTAACGGGCTCCCCGCACCCGTCGAAGCTCACAGCGAATCTCGCACTCAATCGCCCCGCTCGCCCTGCCCCCAACCCCCTCCCGCTGGGAGGGGGAGTAAACCCGCCCACCACCCCCAACCTAATATCGCCCCGATGACCGCACCGACCCCCTCGCCCGCCCCTACTCCTTCCAAGCGTGTCGCCGCCCAGGTGCTCATCGTTGAGGACGAGACAGAGCACGCCGAGGCCATGGCCGACGCTCTGCGCGGTAAGGCCGGCGGCGGGCACGTCTGCACCATCGTCAACGGCGTGGACGGCGCGCTCGAAGAGCTCAGGCACGGCGCGTTCGACGTGATCGTCACCGACCTCCGCATGCCCGAGTCCGGCGGCCGTCACGGCGTGACCGCCGACGGCGCCGATGCCGGCTTCATCGTGCTCGACCAGGCCCGCAGGCTCCAACCCCACGCCGCGGCCATCATGGTCACCGCCCACGGCGACGTCGCCACCGCCCGGGCCGCGCTCAAGGCCGGCGGGGCTTACGACTTCATCGAGAAGCCGCTCGACCTGTCCGTGTTCCGCGAGGTCGTCAACCGGGCGGCCGACGAGGTGCTGCTCCGCCACGAGGCCGACGCGGAGGGCCTGGGCGACCTTGTTCAGCACGACGGCTTCGAGGGCATCATCGCCGGCTCCGAGCCGATGCGACGCATCCTCCAGACGGTCAAGGCCGTCGCGGCCGCGAACATCCCCGTGCTCATCACCGGCGAGAGCGGCACCGGCAAGGAGCTCATCGCCCAGGCCGTTCACCGCAACAGCCCGCGGGCCCACAAGCGGTTCGTCGCCTTCAACTGCGCCGGCCAGAGCGAGAGCCTGCTCGAGGACAGCCTCTTCGGCCATGTGCGCGGGGCCTTCACCGGCGCCGACAAGGAGCGGGAGGGCGTGTTCGAGTACGCCAGCGGCGGCACGCTCTTCCTCGACGAGATCGGCGACATGCCGCTCACCATGCAGGCCAAGCTCCTGCGCGTGCTCGAGAGCGGCGAGGTCGTGCGCCTCGGCAGCAACGAGCCCCGCAAAGCCGACGCCCGATTCGTGAGCGCGACCAACAAGGACCTGCAGCGGTTCACCGGCGAGGGCGGGTTCCGCCAGGACCTGTTCTTCCGCATCAAGGGCGCGCACATCCACCTGCCGCCGTTGCGCGAGCGGCGCGAGGACATCCCACGCATCGCCCGCCACGCCGTCAACAAGTTTGCCCAGCAGTACGGCGGCGCGATCGCCGCCAACCCGCCCGACCTCACCGACGCCGCGATGATGCGGCTGACGGCTTATTCATGGCCCGGCAACGTGCGCCAGTTGCTCAACGTCATCCAGCACATGGTGGTGATGGCCGTGGGCGAGGCCGCGGCCGCCCCTGGCGGCGGTGGTGGGGATGCCCCCGTGCGCCTCGACGTGCGCCACATCCCGCCCGAGATCACCAGCGCCGACCCCGCCGACGACGGCGATGCTCTCTCGGGTGGTGGGGGGGGTGGTGGCGGCGGGGGGGTGGCGGGAGGAACCATCGGCTCGCTCGCCGGCACGAGCCTGGAACAGATCGAGAAACGGGCCATCCGCGAGACCCTGCGCCTCACCGGCGGCAACCGCGAGAAGGCCGCGGAACTGCTGGGCATCGGCGAGCGGACGCTGTATCGGAAGTTGAAGGAGTATGGGTTGCGATGAAGTCCGACCCGACGACGTGGCGGTGTTGGATGTGCGTGCCATCGCGGGACCGGCGCGTGGGCCGGTCAACCGTGCGACATCGCGGGGGTTCACGAGTCTGAATGGGAGTATCGTTCGATGAGCCCTGCGAGGTCACGATTGACGAGCATTGTGAAGGTGGCCGTGAGGCCGGAGCTCCTGGTTCGTGCCTACCTGAAGCGGTCAAGATCGGCCACATTTGAAGATCGTCTCAAGTACGACGCCCTCCCCCGAGCGCACTACGCGTACGGCGTTTACCACGCGGCCTTGCAGGCCAGGTCGCTGGGCATCGATCGGATCAGCGCGATCGAGTTCGGCGTTGCCGGCGCGGCCGGGCTGATCGATCTTGAGAACATCGCCGAGCAGGTTCGGATCGCCACCGGCGTAACGGTCGTCACCTACGGGTTCGACACCATCGGCGGGATGCCGCCGCCCGTGGACCACCGAGACATGCCGTATGTATGGACCAAGGGCCTTTTCACGCCGCACCGGAACATCAAGAAGGCCGCGGCCAAGTCCACCATTGTGATCGGCGACGTGCGGGACACCGTGGGCCCGTTCTGCCGCAAGCACAACCCTCCGCCGGTAGGGTTTGTCGCACAAGACTTGGATTACTACTCGTCCACCGCGGCGGCGTTCAGGCTCTTCGACGAGGCGGAGTCGTTCCTGCTCCCGCGGGTGTTCTGCTACCTCGACGATTGCATCGGCGACGACCACGAACTGCACAGCCGATTCACCGGCGAACTGGCCGCGGTCGAGGACTTCAACCATTCGCACCCTGACCGGAAGATCGCACCGATCTTCGGTTTGCGGCACAAGCGGGTGATTCCCGCCCCGTGGAACGACGTCATGTTCGTGCTGCACTGCTTCGATCACTCGCGCTACGGGCAGTACACCAACCCGCGGTGGAAAGCCCCGGAGCCGACGCCGCGCCCGCAGGTCGTCACGCGTCCGATCGCGGAACCCGATGTCGCCGCGGTTACCGCACCCGCCGCAGCACGCACAACCCAAAGTTGAACGGCGAGGTGTACAAGTCGCAGACTTGGCACCGTCCGCGGCTGACGTTGTGGATGTTGCTTGCCAGCCCCCGAGGCCGGTCCCAGTTTTAGATATCCGATCGCTTGCCGATCAGGTTGAGTCTAATGCGGCGGCCCGCCCGCCCCCGCGCCCGCCGCAGCCGCGGCGCCGATTAGCGCGGCAAAGAACAAGAACCACGCCAGCGTCGCCAGCGCCCCCAGGATGGCCAGCACCACGCTGATGATGCCGCAAACCTTTCCGGCCTGCGTGTTGCTCCGTCCGCCGGGGTCCATGATCCCCGCGTCCATCTCGCGCAGGTCGTTCTTGCCCATGACCCACGCGATGATGCCCAGCACCCAGCCCATCGCGCACCCGAAGTTGAGCACCAGCGACAGGATGCCCAGCGTCAGCACGGTCCCCGCCCGGTGCGCCTTGGTGAACGCCCGGGTGTCGGGGTGAACCGGAACAGTGGGCGAATGTTGACTCATGCAAGTCTCGCAACTCCCCCTCCCAGCGGGAGGGGGCCGGGGGGAGGGCGGGAGGAGCCCGCGAAGCCGCCCAGTGTACGGCGCGATTGGTTTGGTGCAAACAACCTCTCCGCGGCCGAGAAACGCGGGTCGCGCCGCGGCCCGAAGTTCCAGCGCAGCTCCGCAGCGATTTCGCCGCGGAGCGGCGGGTGGGTGTAGCCACGGGCCGAGGCTTGGCGAGGCCCGTGGGGAGCGGGGAATTTGCGGGTGCGTCCCGGAGGGACGCTTGGAGACGTTCGGATAGCCGCAATCGTCCCTTCGGGACGAGCGTGTGCGAACGACGGCTGCCACGGGCGGCCCAGAGCGGCCGCCCGTGGCTACAGCCAAGGGCCGCTCCGCGGCTTGAAAACCATGCCACTCCGCGGCCCGAAGGTCGATGGCCGCTTCGCGGCCCGACGCTGATCGCCGTTCAGGCGAGGAGGTATTTCGGGTCGTACTCGACGTTGTGAAGGTGGAGGAGCTCGACCAACTCGTCTTGGAATGTGCGGACGCGGTGATGCTCTGTCTGGGTCTGGATGTAGTGTTTGACCTTGTCCGCGATGGACTGGCTGACCGAGAACACCGAGTAGCCTTCCTGCCACTTGAACGCCCGATGATCGGGGAACGTGTTGTGTACCCAGAGGGAAGACCCGCCCTTGGCTTTTCGCAGGAGGTCGGCGATCGTCATGTCTACGCGCCAGCGGATGAGCAGGTGGACGTGGTCTTCGATGCCGCCGATGGCGTAGAGCGTTCCACCCTCGCCGCGTACGACGCCACCGAGGTAGTCGTAGAGGCGAGGCTGGAGGTCGGCGGTGATGTGAGGCTCGCGGTTCTTGGTGGCGGTGATGATGTGGAGGAGAACGTTGGAATAGGCGCCGGGCATGGGCGCGAGTGTAATGACTCGGGTTTGCGCTTGCGTCATCGCCGCGGAGCGGCGGGTGGATGTAGCCACGGGCCGAGGCTCGGCGAGGCCCGTGGGGAGCGGGGAATTTGCGGGTGCGTCCCGGAGGGACGCTTGGGGTGTTCGGCTCGCGGCAATCGTCCCTTCGGGACGAGCCCGTGCGCGACTCGCATTTCCACGGGCGGCCCAGAGCGGCCGCCCGTGGCTACATCCAAGCGCCGCTCCGCGGCGGAAGACCGGAGGCCGCTCCGCAGCCCGAACACCGGGCAAGGCTCCGCGGCCGATTTCGCCGCGGAGCGGCGGGTGGATGTAGCCACGGGCCGAGGCTCGGCGAGGCCCGTGGGGAGCGGGGAATTTGCGGGTGCGTCCCGGAGGGACGCTTGGGGTGTTCGGCTCGCGGCAATCGTCCCTTCGGGACGAGCCCGTGCGCGACTCGCATTTCCACGGGCGGCCCAGAGCGGCCGCCCGTGGCTACATCCAAGCGCCGCTCCGCGGCGAAAGACCGGAGGCCGCTCCGCAGCCCGAAGACCACGGGCCGCTCCGCGGCCCCGCTACGCTCTCGGGCCAATGACCGCACCGCTTCAGGCAGACCGCGACCGGCACGTTCACCTGATTCTGAGCGCGGCCATGCTGGCCGTTGAACCCGCCGCGGCCGTCGAGCGGGCGTGGTCCGCCGAGCCGGCTGTCGATCCGGGCGCGACTTGGGCGCTGCTGTCCGTCGGCAAGGCCGCGCCGGCGATGGCGGCGGGAGCGATCCGATCAGCCAAGGCCCGTCCCGCGTTCGGGCTCGTCATCGCGCCCGCCGGCTTGACTCTCGACCCCACGATCGCCGAGTCGGGTGTCGACACGATCGAGAGCGATCACCCCTTGCCCACCGAGCGCAGCGTCGATGCGGGTCAGGCGGCTCTCGACGTGGCCGAGCGGTGTCGGCGTGAGGGCATCCCGCTGGTCGTGCTGCTCTCCGGCGGCTCTTCGTCGCTCATGTGCGTGCCCGAGGCGGGATTGAGCGTCGATGACCTGCGAGACTGCACCGCCGCCCTGCTCAGGGCGGGCGCGAGCATCGACGAACTCAACGCCGTGCGGGCCCACTGCGACCTGATCAAGGGCGGCCGGCTCGCGGCTGCGGCCGCGCCGGCTCCTGTTGCCACGCTCGCTCTTTCAGATGTCATCGGCGATCGGCTCGACGTCATCGGCTCCGGCCCGACGACACTTCCCAACTCATCGGCGAAGGACGCGCTTGCGATCCTCAAGCGAAGAAGGGTCGAGAAAGCCTGCCGCGCCGTGGCCTCGCACCTGCGCCTGCGTGCCGCCAAGCCGCTCGAATCGCCCGACTGCTCGCACGCGATAGGCCGCGTGATCGCGAGCAATCAGACGGCCGTGGAGGCCGCGGCGGCGAGCGCGGGGGAGCTGGGCTTCAACGTGGGTGAGGCCAGGAGCGGCATCGTGGGCGAATCCCGGGACGCCGCGTTCGCGCTCATTGGCGCGGCCCGGCGCGTCCGGGCCAAGTCCACCGGCCATCCCACAGCCCTGATCTGGGGCGGCGAAACCACCGTGACCGTCAAGGGCAAAGGCCGCGGCGGTCGCAACCTGGAGGCCGCGCTCGCCGCGGCCATCGCGATCGACGGCGATCCCACGCTCGCGATTGTCACCTTCGCGACCGACGGCGTGGACGGGTCGTCCGACGCGGCCGGCGCGGTGGTCGATGGCCGCACCGCTTCGCTCGCCCGGCGTGCCGGCGTCGATCCCGAACTGCACCTCGCTGACAGCGACAGCCACGGATTCTTTGAGGCGTGCGGCGGCGGGGCGTTTCTCAAGCCCGGCCCCACGGGCACCAATGTCAACGACCTCTGGATCGCGCTGGCGTACTGAGCAAAGAACGTAAAGGGCGCCATCACACGCGGGACGACGCTTCGCCGCAAGGGGACGGACCAGCGGAACGGCACGTCACGGGGCCGCTCACGCCGGCGCGGGCGAAGCCTCGGCGCCCACGGTGATGGCGCCCTCGTTCATGTCACAACCCCGAACCCCGACCCGACTCAACTGCTCCGGTTGCCCCCACCCAGCAGGCCGGACCGGAGCAGGTAGTACACCAGCGTCAAGGCCGCGCTGAGCGTCGCGGCGACGTAGGTCCACGCCGCGGCGTTGAGCACCTTTCGCATCGCGCCGTACTCTTCGCCTTCGCGCACGATCCCCGCCGTGCGGAGCAAGTCTTTGGCGCGGTTGCTCGCGTCAAACTCCACCGGCAGGTTGATGAGTTGGAAGAGCACCACGAGGCTGAAGAGCGCGATGCCCGCGATGATCAACCCCTGACCCAGCACCGTCCCGGCCGCGCCGAGCATGAAGCCGCCGAAGATCAGCACCCACGAGAGGTTGCCACCCACCGCGGCAAACCCGACGATCCCGTTGCGCATTTTCAGCAACGGGTAGTGCGTCGCGTCCTGGATCGCGTGCCCGGCCTCGTGCGCCGCGATGCCCAGCGCCGCCACCGAGCGGCCGCTGTACACGTCTCCGCTCAGGCGCAGCACCTTGGCCTTGGGGTCGTAGTGATCGCTCAGCATCCCCTGCGCCGGCTCGATGCCGACGTTGTTGATGCCGTAGCTCTGCATGAGCATGTGGGCGGCCTCGGCGCCCGTCATGCCGCTGGCGGCCGGCATCCGCATCGCTTGGGCATACGCCGACTTGACGCGGAACTGCGCCCACACCGCCAGGATCATCGCCGGCGCGAGGATGATGAAGTAGATCGGATCGAACCAGCCGAGCATGTCAGCCCCTCCGTGCTATAGCTTGTACCGCAGAAGGTCGCGGAATGTTCGCAGGTGCGCGGCGACCCGCCACTCCCGCCGCCCCGGCATCCCTTGTTCCGGGATTGTCTCCGCCTATTACACCCCACCCCCGCCCCCCCCGCTCCCCCCGCCCCCCCCCGACCTCTCTCGCGGGTTGCCCGGCGTCACCCGGGCCAGTTGCTCGTACGCCGCACGCTGCTCGTCGGTCAGCTCTCCCCCCCGCGGCACGACGATCCGCAGTTCGGCGAACAGGTCGCCGCGTTCGCCCGAGCGCTTCGACAGCCCGTGCCCGCGGACCCGCAGGCGTTGCCCCGATTGCGAGCCCGCGGGGATCGTGACGCGCACCGCGCCGTCCACCGTGGCGACATCGACCTTGGCCCCGAGCGCGGCCTCGGCCGGCGTCAGCGGCACCGTGGTTACCAGGTCGTGACCAGCTCCACCCCCGCCCCCTTCGCCAGCGGGCGAATCAATCCTGAACCGCGGATCGGGTGCGATCTTGATGTGCAGCAGCAGGTCGCCCGACGGCCCGCCGTTGCGCCCCGGCCCGCCCTGGCCCGAGAGCCGGATCGTCGAACCGTTGGTCACGCCCACGGGGACGCGCACGTCGTAGGTCCGCAGCGGGGCGGCGGGATCGTCGGTGTGCAGGCTGATCTGCCTAGTGCCGCCGCGGACAGCCTCGGCCAGAGAGATGACCACCTCGGCCTCGTGGTCGACGCCGGCCCGCGGCCGGGCCTGCCTCGATGCACTTCCTCCACCCCCGCCACCTCCCCCGCCCCCGTGCGCCCGCCCCGCGGAACGGATGAACTCGTCGGGATCGAACCCCCCCGCACCGCCCCCCGTTCCAAAGATCGACTCGAAAAACTCGCTGAATCCCCCGCCGCTTCCTCCAAACCCCTCGGCATCGACGGAGACGGTGCGCCGCTGGCCGCGGCCTCCCCCGCTCCCGGCGGCCCACCCCGGCGGCGGCCGAAACTCCTCGCCCGCACGCCAGTTGCTGCCGAGCGCGTCGTAGCGTTTCCGCTTGGCCGGGTCCTTGAGCACCTCGTACGCCTCGTTGATGTCCTTGAACCGCTGCTCGGCCCCGGGCTCTTTATTGATGTCGGGGTGGAACTTGCGGGCCAGGGCCCGGAACGCGCGCTGGATGTCGTCCGCGCTCGCGCTCCGTTCGACCCCGAGCGTCTGGTAGTAGTCCTGGAATCGGGTGGACATGGGGGGGGAGTGCCGAGGGGAAGGGCTGGAGGGGGACGGTAGGGGCTGATGCGGTGGGGGAGTGAGCGGGAGGAGACTGAGGGGTTGGGGCTTGGGCACCAAACCCTCGGCCCCCGGCCCTCCAGTCCGGATAACCGCTTGGCTACGTGCCTCGATGAAGCGTCGGAGGGGTTCTGTAGCGAGGCAGAAGGGTTCTGTAGCTACGCAGAGGAGCTCTGTAGCGAGACAGAAGAGTTCTGCAGCACGGCAGAACGGTTCTGTAGCGAGGCAGAGGAGTGCTGTAGCGAGACGGAAGAGGGCTGTCGCGCGGCAGCGGAGTTCTGTCAAGCGACAGAGGAGCTCTGTGAACGGCGAGGAGGGAGCCGAGGGCCGGAACCAATCACCCAAGTCCCCAGTCCCAAGTCCCCAGTCTCACCCACGCACATCCTCCACCCCTTCGGCCCTCATCCCTCGGCTCTATTTCTCCAACCCGCTCGCGTCTTGAGGCGCCGGCGGCGGTGTTGACTGGGCGAACTCGCCGATGAGCGAGGGCACGCGGTCGAGGGCGAACGTGCGGTACACCGAGTTGGTGCGGACCGTGATCGTCCCCGGCCTCGACTGGCCGACCTCGAGCGTGTCCAGAGGCGCGCCCGAGAGCGAGAGGATCTTGATGCGCCCCAGCGACACAAGGCCCTCGGGCGCTTCGCCGGTGATGGCGATCGGCCCGAGCGAGGGCGTGCCCGCGGCGGGTGGGGGTGACTGGGTGGAGGTTGCTCCGGTCGCCGGGCCGCAGATGAAGCCGAGCATCGCGATCACCGGGCGCGTGTCCGCGTCGGGAAGAAGGACCTCCCGCCCGTCGAGCCGCACCTGCTTCCACCGGTCCATCTCGCGCCGGTACACGCAGCCGGGCACGGCCGCGTGCGGCGAGGTCCGCTCGATCGCGATCGTGCCGATGTCGGCGGAGTTGAGTCGAGTGGGGAACGGCCATGCGTAAAGGGCCGGGTCGAGCTTGAGGTCGGCCACGGCGCGGGCGTCGATGACGACGGTCCGCTCGCCGTCGATGCGGGCGAAGAGCCGCGTGCCGGCGGAGTCGGCCGCGCCGCCGATCGCCAGCGTGCGGGTGTCCACGGCGGCCGCGCCCTTGTCCCCGGTCCCGTGCCGGTCGGTCTCGAGCGTGAGCGTGGCCGCGGGCTTGTCGAGCTGCGTGGTCGCGGACGGCACGCCCTGGTCGAGGAAGTCCACGATCTGAATCGACGTGACCGCGGCGAGCAGCCGTTGCACGGCCGCGGGATCGGCCGGCGCCGACCACGGCTCGCGCACGGACCACTCGCCCTGGACCCTGCCCAGCGCGAGCGTGGTCCCCTTGTTGTTCTCCAGCCGGACGCGTGAGGCGTCGAGCCCCGCGCCGAAGAGCGCGGTCCGATCGCGCCACTTGCGCGGGGCGTTGTCGCGGAAGAGCAGGTGGACCGTGTCGTCCACGATCGCTTGATTTTCCCTTACCTTTCCGTCCACGGACTCGGCGACCTCGATGAACGCCTTGCCCCCGACCGATTGGTCCGCCAGCTTCACGACGATCGCGGGCGAATCTTTCATGGACATCGTGACCGAGGTGGGACGCGAGCCGAGCGACGCTCCCTTGCCCGCGTTGGCCCGCACACGCACGTCGTTGAGTTGACGGACCAGCGCCTGCACGCGGCTGGTGGGCACGGGCCACCAGGGCTGCTTGGCCGGGTCTCCCGACAACCCCGCCGCCTCCACCTGCATCACCCACTCCGCCGCGCCGACGTTGGACCGCTTCAGCGTTTCGCTCGAACCATCGGCGTGCACGATGAGCACGTTCTCCAGTCGTGCAGGATCGACGTGCATCACCGGATCGCCGATCGCGAGCGCGGCGCCGTCGTGCGAGCCGCCGTCCGCGCCCGACTTCCGCAGGAGCAGGACCGCCGCCACGCCGAGCACGACGGCCACGAGCAACCAGACCACGGTCGATTTGCTGGACATCCGCCAAGTGTACGAAGTCCGGATGCCGCGGGTCCGCGCCGCGGCACGTACGGGTGTAGTCCGAGATTCTGGCGGTGGGTACTCAGCGTCTCCGACGCGGCCGGATCACGGGGCGACGAAAGCGCGCAGCCCGCCTCGCAGAGGCGGGGTACCCAGCCCGCAAGTCTCCGCCGCCAGAAACTTGGACTACACCGCGGCACGTACGATCCCCCCATGACGACCAGGCCCCGCATCGGCATCGCAACCGACGTGACCGAGCCGCGCCCCGGCCGGCCGCGAGTGGAGTGCTCGATGGCCTACGCACGGGCCGTCGCCCGCGCGGGCGGTTCGCCGGCCTTCCTTGCGCCGCTGATCGAAGAGGTCCCCGAGCAACTCGCGGCGTTCGACGGGTTCGTCCTCACCGGCGGCGACGACCCCACAATGGAGCCCTTCGGCGAGCCGACGCACCCCCGGGCCAAGCCGGTGCACGCGATCCGGCAGGAGTACGAGTCGGAACTGGTGCGCGCGCTGCTGGCCCGGCCCGAGGTCCCCGTGCTGGGCATCTGCCTGGGCATGCAGATGCTCGCGATCGTCGCCGGCGGGCGCCTCGATCAGCACCTGCCCGACCACCTCGCCACGGCCGAGGACCACCGCCACGATCGTTCGCACCGTGTGCGCCCCGCCGCGCCCGGCGGGCTCATCGGCGAGGGCCCCGTGACCAGTTCGCACAGGCAGGCCGTCTGCGACCCCGGCCCGTTCCGCGTCGCGGCCACGAGCGACGACGGCGTGATCGAGGCCATCGAGCACCCCGGTGCCCGCTTCTGCCTGGGCGTGCAGTGGCACCCCGAGCGGACCCCCGACCGGGGCCTTGGCGATGGGCTGTTCGTCAAGCTGGTTCAGGCCGCGGAACTGAGGCGGCGCGAGCGCTCGTCGCGGGCATGAACTGTGCACCCGTTTCGGCTACCATCCGGCCCTCTTCCACGGCCGGAGGTCGGCGGGTATTGCTGTGCGGGGGCGGCCGACACCCATTGCGAGGCAAGCGTGCTGAAGGCGATCATTTCTGGGCTGCTCGTGTTGCTCGCGGCTCTCTGCTCGGGCTGCGGCATGACGATCACGCCCCCCGCGGGCGTCTCCGACACGGTCGAGGTGTACGTAGCCGACCACGGCATCCACACGAGCCTGGTGTTCCCACGAGACGACGGCACGCTCACCGAATACTCATTCAGCCGCTTCGACTGGGCCGCGCTCGACCAGGACCAGTGGTACCGCTCCCTGCCGGCGATCCTGATCCCCGGCCCCGGCACGCTGGGCACGCGCGAGTTCCCAGGCCCGAGCACGTGCGAGAACCTGCTCCATCAGTTCGAGCTGGCCAACACCGAGCCGCCGGTCCAGAAGCTCTACCCGGTCCCTGTCTCCGCGGCCCGGTGCCGCGAGGTGCTCGCGCACCTCGACCAGCGCTGGCAGTCCGAAAAGGACACGCAGGTGTTCAACGCCAAGCGCGGGACCCATTTCGTCAAGGACGCGGCCCAGTACTCCATCATGCATAACTGCAACATGGAGGTCTGCGGGTGGCTGCGTGAGCTGGGCTGCCGCGTGGACGGGCCGGCGGTGACGGCGGACGTCTCGGTCCGCCCGGTTGCGAAACCGACCACCTCCGTCGCGTCCAAGCGACCGGCGCCCGCCGACACGGCGACGCCGTAGCGTGCCGGAGCCGGGAACTCCGATGTGCGTTCACTCCGCCGGGCGCGGCATACGCTAGTTTCCGCGCGATCCGCAGGACCGCGCCGCGACCCCGCCCGCCGCCCGGACCGCCCGCCCATGACGACGACGCTCAACGCCGCCACCACCGAGTTTGAGAAGAAGGACCGCTGCGCCGACCTCGACCACCGGCCGCGGGTGTTGCTGGGGAAGATGGGGCTCGACGGCCACGACCGCGGCGTCAAGGTGATCGCCCGCGCCCTTCGCGACAGCGGCGTGCACGTGATCTACTCAGGGCTCTGGCAGACGCCCCGCTCGCTGGCCATCTCCGCGCGTGATGAAGATTGCGACGTCATCGCCGCGTCCATGATGTCCAACTCCCACCTGGTGCTCGGCCCGAGGCTGGTCGAGTCGCTCAAGGACGTTGGGCGGCCGGACCTGCCCGTGTACATGGGCGGAATCCTGCCGCAGGAGGACATCGCGACACTGCTGGCCGGCGGGATCGCCAAGTGCTTCACCACCGGCACCGGGCTGCTCGACATCGTCGAGGCCGTTCGCGGCGCGACCCGCCCTCTCGCCCGGGAGCTCGGCGGCACGTCGGCTCACACCGGGACGGCCCAGCTCGCCCGCGACATCTCCCTCATGCACATGGGCCGCGACGTACGCTCGGGCGCTAGGCGCCGACGCCCACCCCGGGTGATCGGCGTCACGGGCTCGCCCGGCGCGGGCAAGTCCACGCTCGTCGCGCAACTCGCCGGAGAATACACCCGTCGGGCCAAGGACGATCCGTCTCTGGGCCGCTGCGCCGTGATCGCGTTCGACCCGATGAGCCCGATCACCAACGGCGCGCTGCTCGGCGACCGCCTCCGTGTGGACTTCAACGCGCTGGAGGAGTCCGTGTTCTACCGCTCGCTGGCCATCAGTGGTGAAGATTACCGCGCTGTGCCGGAGATCATCGAGCTCATCGGTGGCTGCACGCCTTTGTCCGCTGCGAGCGGTGGTCGGCCATTCGAGACGCTATTCATCGAGACCGTCGGCGCGGGCCAGAACGAGACCCAGATCCGCAAGTACGTCGATCAAACCGCGGTGGTGCTCACGCCGGGCATGGGCGACGCCGTGCAGATGGACAAGGCCGGCATCCTCGAGATCGCCGACGTGTTCGTGTGCAACAAGGCCGACCACCCCGGCGAGAACGAGCTCGTCCGCGACCTGCGCGACGTCGCCGGCCGCCGGCCGATCATCGAGACCGTCGCGACCCGCGGGCAGGGCGTGCCGCAACTGCTCGACGCTCTGCTCTGACGGATCGCTCGACGGTCGTCCAAGCCTGATTCCAATCGGCAGCAACGGGCGCGACCTCGCGGCAGGCTCCGCGAGGGTCGGCGCGTGTCGGGTGGTTGGTGGTGGGGGGGTGGGGGGATGGGGGGATGGGGGGGGAGGCGGAGAGGCGGCGTGTCCGAGCCAGCATCCACACAACCCGTGCCGCAAACGCTCGACCCGCTCGCGGTCGACGTGTGCGATGAGGCCGGGCTGGTTCAGGCCGGCGTCGCACCCGCCCGTGTTCTCCAGCCCTCCGGCCTGGCCTCCGACGGCAAGCTCCGTTCCGGCAAGCTCGCGGGCCTGACGATGCGACGAGCCCTCTGGGTGCTCTCGTGGCCCATCCTCGTTGAGTCATTCCTCAACTCGCTCGTCGGCCTCACCGACACCGTGCTCGCGGCCCAGATCAGCCAGGCCGCGACCGACGCCATCGGCGCCGGCTCTTACCTCCTGTGGTTCGTCGGGCTCGTCGCCATGGCCGTGGGCGTGGGCGCGACAGCGCTAGTCAGCCGCGCCGTCGGGCGTGGGCGGCTCGCCCTCGCCAACACCGCGACCGGCCAGGCGGTCCTGCTCGCCCTGGTGCTGGGCGTGGGCGTGGCCGGGCTGCTCGCCGCCTGCGCCGGGCCCGGCGCGGCCATGATGAACCTCAGCGACGACGCGGCCCACGCCTTCACGACCTACCTCCGCATCGTGGCCGTCAGCGTGCCCGCGCTCTCGGTCATGTCCGCCGGGACCGCCTGCGCCCGCGGTGCGGGCGATTCCGTGCGACCGCTCATGGCGATGGTCGTCGTCAACGCCGTCAACATGGCGCTCTCGTGGCTGCTGGCTGGGCGCGACTATTCGATCACAGTCTGGAACGACGGCCTGCCGCACGTCGAGACTCTGCTCCACAACCCTTCCCCCTTCCACATGGGCATCAGCGGCGTGGCCTGGGGCACCGTCGTGGGCGAGTACGTCGGCGCGGCGATCGTGCTGCTGATCCTGACCCGGGGGTGGTCCGCCGTCAGGCTCCGGGCCCGACGCCTGCGCCCCCACTGGCACACGCTGCGACGGCTCGTCCGCGTCGGCGTACCGAGCTTCCTCGAGACCTTCGGCATGTGGGCCGGCAACTTCGCCATCCTCATTCTCGTGGCCAAGATCGCCGGCGTGAGGGGCGAGGGCGTCCTCGGGTCGCACATCGTCGCCATCCGCATCGAGGCGTTCTCGTTTTTGCCGGGCTTCGCGATGGGCACGGCCGCAGCGGCGCTGGCGGGTCAATACCTGGGCGCGGGCAGTGTGGCCCTGGCGCGTCGAACCATCCTCCGGTGCACGGTCGTGGCGTCGCTCATCATGGGCGGCGCGGGGGCGCTGTTCATGCTCGTTCCCGAGCGCATCGTGGGGCTGGTCACCAGCCAGCCGGCTCACCTGCGCATCGTCCCCAGCCTCATCTTCATCACGGGTACGGTCCAGGTCCCCTTCGCCGTCTCCAACGTGCTGCGTTCGTCGCTCCGCGGCGTCGGCGACGGGCGGGCCGTGATGACCCTCATCTGGGTCTGCACCTACGGCGTGCGGATCCCTCTGGCGTTCGTGCTCGCGGGGGTGGATGTCACACTCCCCGGCGGCTACACCTTCGCCAGCCCGTTCTTTCACGAGCCGAGCCTGCCCCGCCTGTGGATCGCCCTGTGCATCGAGATCGTCGTCCGCGGCGTGCTGTTCGCGGGGAGGTTCGCCCAGGGCCGCTGGGCCCACGCGCGGGTCTGATCGACCTGCAACCAAACAGAAGCGGGCGACCCCTATCCGGAGCCGCCCGCGATCAAAGGCAGGAACGCTCGACGCGAACTCAACTCTTCGGGCCGCTCGACTCGGCGGCGCTGCGCTTCTTTTCCTCGTTCTTCTGGCCGCTCAGGTACTCGACCTTGAGGCGGGATTCCAGCCGTGCCAGCGAATACGGATCCTCCTCCAGCGAGCTGTTCTCCTTCTGGAGCAGCATCCGAGAGCTCTGCAGTTCGCTCGCACGGTACCGCTCGACAGTCAGCGGTGCAAACGCGGTGATCGTCGCCACGGCGACGCCCTGCGACCTGGGCAGCGCGGCCACGGCCGTGCGATCGGCCAAGTTCAGCTTGCTCACGTCGCTGAGCGGGTCGAGCTTCTCGGCCACCTCCAGCACGGCCCGCCGGAACGCCTCGTCGTTCACCTGCTGATCGCCGTTGCCGACGCTGTTGCCGTCCACGCGCACGTTGCGCTTGACTTCCAGGTCGCCCTTGCCGTCCGGGGTGGTGGACTTGGCCAGCGTCTCAAGCCCCGACGCGGCCGCGACCTTCCGGAAATCGTCCATCCTCGACTTGAGCTTCTCAAACGCCGCGATCCGCTTGTAGTCGTCGATCGCCTTCTGGCGGATGTCGTCAACCGAGTCGGGCGCCGACTCCTTCCTCGCCGCGAGCACCTCGAAGTAGTACTGGCCGCCGTCAGAGGCCAGGAGGGAATCCGTGCACGGCACGCCGACCTGCAGGAGCGATTCGTTGGCGCCCGCCAGCTCACGCACCTTGAACACCAGGTTGGGGAACATGACCATGCCTTGGCCGCGCTGGAGGAACGCCCCGCCGATGCCCGGCAGCTTGGCGACTTCGTTCTGGGTGAGCCACGTCGCGGCCTGAATCTGCACCGTCGGCGCGGGGATGTCCGTCCCCGTCGTCTCCTTCACGCGGTGCACGACGGTGTCGCGCAACTGCTCGAAGTCCATGGGCTTCCAGTCGGCGGGCAGCTTCTTGTACTCGCCCACCACGTCCAGCTTGCGGGTCGCCTTCTCGAACTCGGCCTTGATCGCCACGTCGATTACCCGCATCACCTTGTCGGTCTGTTCCACGCGCACGGCGTTCTCGAAGTTCGTCATCGCGGCTTCCGCCGTCGTGCCCGCGGGCGGCTGGCCGGTCGGGTACGCCTTGAGGAACCGCTTGCGGACCTCCACCGGGTCGGGCCTGATCGCCTGCTGAACGGCGTTCTTGTCCACATACAGCCAGGCGAGCTTGACACGATCGGGCAGCAGGTAGCCGACGCCGAACTCCCCCTCGCCGGGCTTGACGGTCTTGTACTTGTCAAAGTGGGCTTGCAGGGCCGCCGAATCCGGATCGGGGATCGAGGCCAGCTCTCGCTCCGGCCCGATGAACACATAGTCCACCGTGGCCGCGTCGTCGCTGGACTTCATCTCCGAGATCAGCCGCCGATCCGAGAACCTGGGCGCGCCCACGAACAGCGACCGCATCCGCATGACGCCGTGGAGTTTGCCCAGGGCGCGGAAGACCTCGTCCTCCGTGAGCCGGGCCTCGCTCATGGCCCGCGGCACGCCCCTGGTCATCAACTCGGTCGCGTATTCCTTCGCGTACTGGTCGATCTGTGCGGGGTCAGGCCGCGAGAACGGGTTCTGCCGCTGGAGCTGGTACGTCACGATGTCGCGAGCGGCCTGTTGCAGAAACTCCGGCCCGTCGTGCTTGCCGGCCAGCAGGCCCAGTTTGCGAGCCTCGTACGTGAGCAGGATCCAGTGGTCGGCGCTCTCGCCCGCTCCACCGGGCAGGATCATCCGCAGCGCGGAATACTCACGTTGCGCAAACGTATACCGATCGTACGAGATGCGCGAGCCCTCGATCTTCATCGGCGCCGCCCCGAGGGGTGTGTGGCCCAACTGCGTGATGGTCTCGGGCAGAAGCCACGCGACCATGAGCAGCACGCCGCCGACCACGAGGACGATGCTGTTGTACTTCCTGAGCCATTTGAGCATGGTGAGGCCTCGGCGATACCCGGCTGAACCCCCCGCCCCCCCTTCGCCCCGCTTCCCTGTCCCCGATCTTCATTCACGTCCACAACGGGCCGACGCCCCTCGGTCGCGCCCCCCTCCCCCGCAAGCGACGGGCGGAGGGCGGGGGGCGGGGGCGGAACATCGGCGCGACCGGGCGCATCGGCCCGGACCCCCGTCGAGTTATCGGTAGAACTCGACGATGAGGTTCGTGTTCACGTCGAACGGGATCTGGTCGCTCGTGGGCACCGCCACGATCTTGATCGTGAGCTCGCCCGGGTTGAAGTCGATCCAGCCCGGAACCTCGTGCCCCGAGAGCGATTCCATGTTCTCGCGACACAGTTTCTGGATCTTGGTCTTGAGGGTGATCGTGTCGCCCACCGAGACGCCGAAACTGGGCCGGTCGGTCTTGCGACCGTTCACCATCACGTGCCCGTGCGCCACGATCTGCCGTGCCGCCCAGATCGTGCGGGCCAGGCCCGCGCGACGAACGACGTTGTCCAGCCGGCACTCCAGCAGCCGCAGCAGCGACTCGCCCGTGTTGCCCGGCAGACGCGACGCCTCGGCGATGTAGCGCCGGAACTGCGCTTCCAGCACGTGGTAGTGGTGCCGGAGCTTCTGCTTTTCGTTCAGGCGGATGCCGTAGTCACGCAGGCGGCGCCCGCGGAACCCGTGCATGCCCGGCGGCGTCAACTGCCGCTTGCTGGTGTGCTTCGGAACGTCCTCGATCGGCGAGCCGATGCGACGCGACAGTTTGAGCTTGGGACCAAGATAACGAGCCATCGACAAGACTCCTTCCGTCTCAGGCGGCGCGGCCGAGGCCGTGCCTGAGTGCCCGCGCCTTGAGTGTTGGGGGCGGGCGATCTGTGCCGGGCGGCCGCGGCTGCGGTCCGGCGGGGTGATAGATCCGGGCATTCCCGGGAAACGACGAAATGTCAGGCCCCGATTGAAGGCCGCTCACCCCCGACCGTCAAGCGGCCTGTTCGCCGATTGGACGGGGGGTTGCCCCCGCCTCCTATACTCGATCAACATGCCCAGGCCGATCAGCCTCCCGATCCTCCGGACCACGGCTCACGCGCCGCGCCCGGCCGCCACGGGATCGCTGGCCGAGCACGAAGCCAAGGAAAAATGCGGTGTTTTCGGTGTCTGGGGCGGACCCGAACCCGCCGTTCTGTCCTACCTGGGCCTCTACGCCCAGCAGCACCGTGGCCAGGAATCCGCCGGGATCGCCGTCAGCAACGGGCGCGACCTGAACGCCCACACCGGCATGGGCCTGGTGTCCGAAGTCTTCAACCAGCGCACGCTCAGCGACCTTGAGCGACTGGCACGGCCACTTCCCCCAGATGCCCGTGCAACGACCGCCGCCAACGGCACCCACGGCCAGCCCGCCGGCGCGATCAAGGGCTGCGGCGCGATCGGCCACAACCGCTACTCGACCGCGGGCGGGTCGCTCTCGTGCAATGCCCAGCCGCTCGTCGAGAGCTACATCGGCGGACGGGTCGCCATCGCCCACAACGGCAACCTCATCAACGCCGCGCTCTTCCGCCGCCGTTTCGAGGAAGCCGGCCACCTCTTCCACACCACCAGCGACACCGAGGTCATCATCCACCTGCTGGCCTCGCCTCAGCAGCAGAAGGCCGTCGATCCGCTCGCGGCCACGCTCCGCCACCTTCAGGGCGCGTTCAGCCTGGTCTTCCTGTTCCCCGACCGCATCGAGGCCGCGCGAGACCCGTGGGGTTGGCGGCCGCTCGTGCTCGGCCAACTCCGCGACGGCCGGTGGGTCGTCGCCAGCGAGACTGTCGCCCTCGACGTCATCGGGGCCAAGTTTGTCCGCGAAGTCGAGGCGGGCGAGATCGTCACGCTCGACGATTGCGGCCTGCATTCCCGCCGCTTCACCGAGCCCGCGCCCCGCCCGGCGCACTGCGTCTTCGAGCACGTTTACTTCGCCAACCCCTCCAGCACGGTGTTCGGCCAGAACGTGCAGATCGTCCGCGAAGCCCTCGGCGCGCGCCTGGCGCTGGAGGCGCCCGTGGACGCCGACTACGTGATGCCGATGCCCGACTCTGGCCGCTCCGCCGCTTCCGGTTACGCCAGGGAGAGCGGCATCCCCTACCGCGAGGGCATCGTCCCCAACCGCTACGTCGGGCGCACGTTCATCAAGCCCACCCAGGCCGAGCGCGCCGCCGCGGTGAGGCTGAAACTCAACGTCATTCGCGAGATGGTGCAGGACAAGCGGATCATCGTCGTGGACGACTCCATCGTCCGCGGCACGACCACACAGGTCAAGATGAACCAGCTCCGCGAGGCCGGCGCCCGGGAGATCCACCTCCGCATCTCCTGCCCGCCCATTCGCCACCCCTGCTACTTCGGAGTCGATTTCGCTTCGCGCGACCAACTCATCGCCCATAGCAAGAGCGTCGAAGAGATCCGCCGCTTCCTCAACGTCGACAGCCTCCACTACCTCTCGATGGAGGGGATGCTCGCCTGCGTGGATCGTCCCGCCGCCCACTACTGCACCGCCTGCTACTCGGGCGACTACCGCCTCGACCCCGACCACCCCGTCTCCGACGAGCTCGCCACCGCCCAGCTCACCATGTTCTGACCCCCAAGAGCCGATCGCGACAGCGATCGATCCCGGCCAGAGAGCCCTCCGCGCAAGCGGAGGGACGGCACGCTCCACGCCGAACGAACCGATCGCTCATCCGATCGAACCGACTCTCACCACGGGAGCGCACACCTCATGCCCAAACCCACCAAACCTCCCGCCACCACCAAAGCCGATCAGCGGAAAGCTCGCAAACCCCATCCCCCGATCCGCTTCACCGCCACCCTCGCCTCGCCGCAAGCATCGGACGATAAGCGAGCAACCTGGACCTTCATCGCACTCCCCAAGCAAGCCAGCGACCAACTCCCCGCACGCGGCATGGTCTCCATCGACGGCTTCATCAACGGCCACGCATTCCAAGCCACGCTCGAACCCGACGGCCGCGGCGGCCACTGGCTCAAGGTGGACAAGAAACTCCGCGAAGCCGCCCAAGCCCGGGTCGGCGGCACCGTCACGCTCGAAGTCTCGCCCGTCGCTCAAGAGCCCGAGCCCCAGGTCCCGCCCGACCTCCGCAAAGCCCTCGCGGCCGCCGCGCCCAAAGCCCGCGAGGCGTGGCTCGACATCACGCCGCTCGCCCGCCGCGACTGGGTGCAGTGGATCACCTCCGGTAAGCGCGCCGAAACGCGCGCCATCCGCATCGACAAAGCCTGCGACATGCTCGCCAAGGGCAAACGCCGCCCGTGCTGCTTCGACCGCTCGGGCATGTACGACAAGAGCCTGAGCTGCCCCGTCGCGGAAGAGCGGCCACAATCGAACGGAGACTGATCCACGCCCATGGGCCCGCGCCCGCGGTTCCGCCGCCCACCACGGCCCTCTCCCCCGTCCCGCAGACTCGAATCCCACGCGCGATGCTCCGTAAGCGGTGCCGCGGCCCCATCGCGCGATCGGTGGCATGGTCAAGCCGCCGTTGCGGCCCGGCCGCGGATGGGGTACATTGACTCCGTGATCCTGCGCGACCGGGACATGACCGACGCCTCCGGGGCGGTGACCACCTTCGACAAGGCCGACCTGAGCGGGTCCAAGATCACGCTGGGGCGGGGGCTGATGTCGGACTCGGGCACGTTCAACCGCCGCGGCTACACGGGCTACGACAACGACGGCGTCCTCGGCGACGGCGCCAACCTCAAGACCAACACGCGTTTCTGGCATGTGCGGAGCCGGGTGCTGGACTCGATACTTGGGCGGTGGACTACGCGGGATCCGGCGGGGTATGTGGATGATCATTCACTCTACAATTACGCCGAAGTCAATTCCATTGACACGGAGGCTCCTTTCGCGAGCGTCGTGGGCCGCGCGACCACTCACAACGGGTACCTTGCCGGACCGCTGCCGGGTACCGCTTGGCCAATCGGCCCGCTTCCTAATCCGTTGTGCTGGTTAGCTTATCGTGGTGCGGTAACACTCTGCAATTTGCAGTGTCCGCCATCCAGTATCGCCAACACCTATTGTGTTGATGCGGCTAACTTCACGCACCAAGCATGCCGTGCGGCGTCCACGTTACCGGTGGACTTGCCGGCGCTCGTGCCTTGTCTCGCTGCAGTTCCTGTTGGCCCGACAGCCGCGTTCTGCTCCTTGTATTGGCCATGCGGATCGCACTACGGAGTCAACTTCCGATGTATGTGTTATTGAATGGGGACAAGCCCGTGGAGCGACTTTGTTCGTGCCTGCATTGGTTGCGCAATCTTTGCCGGCGTTCCACCATTCACGGCGCATGCGGCGTGTTGGGCCGCCTCAACCGCCCGATTTGGACGCCCGCCGGTCGTTCGGCTCGCCGCCTGTGGAACCGCGTGTCTGATGTACCAACAATCGTTTTTCGGTCCCAGTCTTGAAACGTACTAGAAGGATTCATAGATGATGTGGATCATCGCGTGTTTGCTCTTCGGGATTCTGCAGCCGTCGCCATCCAAGCCGGAGCTGCATATCAAGATTGCCAATGCGTCGGCGTCGCCAATCAGTCTGTGGTATGGATCGACCCATCTTGGGAATGTCGGGGCGAGTTGCAGCGCGAATGTAGAGGTTCCAGCGTTGACCGTCATGGCCCCCATCGGTGTCACGAGCGTCGTAAACAAGGAGATTCGTTGGAATGCAGTGGTAGTTCCCGCCAGGCCCATGGCGATAGATATTATCTGCGGCGGTATCGAAGTCCCAGTCGCACCAACGCAGGACATTGATCGAACGCGCCCAGCGGCCATCATAGATCGCTTTTGGTCCAGTCGGACGACGCTGCTTCGGGGGCAGCAAGCCGGTCGACCGCTCACGTTTGAAGCGATCGGTATTGGGACGAAGTTTGAGGGGATGCGCGTGGTTGGTCAGTTGATTGCAATCCAAGTCGATAATGATCGCTACGTTGCGAACACGGTTGGAATGTTGTTTGTGCGAATACAATCTGGAAAATTTACAATTGGTCAGGCGGGCGGACCCGCTGGGCGATCTGTGACGATCTCGCACGCTTTCTACATGTCGGCAGCGGAGACCACCGTTGGACAGTTGGCGCTGATACGCGGAAACCGACCAGATGTCAGTTCCAAAGCAGACTTGCCTGCGACAAGTATTACTTGGCAGCAGGCGTTTGATGCGTGCGGCCAGCTTCAAGACACCTCGGGATGGCACTACACGCTACCAACAGAGGCGCAATGGGAGTTCGCTTGTCAGGGGGGTGTACTTGCACCATTTAACCCGCAGAATGTTGGTCCTAGTGAGATTATGTGGCATCATGGCAATTCCGGGCTGCTCCGACACCCCGTTGCTAAGCTGACCCCAAATAGTTTTGGGCTGTTCGACATGCACGGTAATGTTCGGGAGTGGTGTCGAGATTGGTGGAGCCCTGTGCCGTCCGTAGGGCTCGATCCGCTGGGACCAGCTTCGGGAACGGAGAGAGTGCGGCGGGGCGGGGCCTACAATCTAGCGTCGAAGTGGTGCACCTGCGGACTAAGGGACGCGGGTCCTCCGAATGTGCCGCAGGAATCGGTAGGCTTCCGGATGATTCTTGAAACAAAAGAAAGCTCGCGGTGATCGTGACTCACAAGAAGCGGATGGTGGTGGGCGCGCGGGTCGCGTGGCAGAGCCGGCACCCCAGCTCTGCCACGCTCGGCGACCAACATTGCTGGAACAACAACGCACGCATCTACAACGTGGCCAAGCAGATCGCGAACCGGTGACCGGACGATTCCACCACCCTGACCCCGACCTACGACGCGGCCGGCAAGCCCAAGGAGCAGTTTTATCACCATGCGGCGGGGTTGGGGGGGCTTGGCGGGTACGGGAGTTCGAGCTATATTGACAGCGTGATCCTGCGCGACCGGGACATGACCGACAGTGGCACACCGGTGGACTTCACCGAGAAAGGCGACGGGACGCTCGAAGAGCGGGTGTATTACTGCCAGAACTGGCGGGCCGACGTGTCCGCCCTGGTGGACTACACCTCGGGCGATTGCCTGCAACTCGAGCACGACAAGTACCTCTCCTACGGCACGCCCTGGGGTCTGCCCGCGGGCGACCTGGACTCCGACGGCGACTACGACGTCAACGACGAGAAGGACATCGACACGCTGATCAGCACCAGTGGCTACGACGTGCGGGCCGACGCCGACCTGGACGGGGCGATCACCTCCTACGACAAGGCCGACCTGAGCGGGTCCAAGATCACGCTCGGACGGGGGCTGATGTCGGACTCGGGCACGTTCAACCGGCGCGGGTACGCGGGCTACGACAACGACGGCGTCCTCGGCGACGGCGCCATCTCCGGCAGCAACACCCGCTTCTGGCATGTGCGGCACCGCGTGATGGACTCGACGATGGGGCGGTGGAGTTCACGCGATGCGATCTCTGATGTCCGCGGCATGTCGCGATATTCTTATGTAAGCAGCCAACCAATGGTGTATGAAGGCGCCTTCGGGCTTAGCCCGAGTCCGATTATCTGCAATGGAGAAACATGCCGAGCTCCACGTCCCGGAATCAGCAGGTATCGGATTCCCGGATTGGAATTTCCAATCACGCCGATTATTGTTATCCCTGGGTTCGGAAGTCCGCCGACGAAGCTCCCGCCGTTCGGTCCTACACCATCCAATCCACCCATCTCGTCCCCTTTGCTGACTCCGGGTGTCGATGTGGGCATCGGTTTGAGCGGCGGCGGCGAATGCTGCTTTCCGATCCCCGGTACTCCGTTGAGCCTATGCATCGCGATCAGCATATCGACCTCGACGGGGTTCTGCAGCTGTCAGGGTCTTAACGGAGTGTGCGCGTTTGGATATCAAATTATTTCAACATGTATGAGTGTCAGTATTCACGGTATCCAAGACGTTGGTTGCCATCCGAACGTAGAGGCTCATGGGTCCGTTGGTGTGGTTTCCGAGAGATGTCCGTCGCTCTCCGAGTTCTCGGATCCTCCAGAGCATGAGTGTTGTTTCCAGATCGGGCTCGGTGCGAACGACTTGGTCTTGGGCCGCGATTTCTGCGCCTCCATCGATTCGATCAGGGCGATGATCAGCCGAGGCGATCTCTCCGGGCTGATCGACGACGTCGGGGTTAGCTGTGGTTTCGGTTTTGGAACAGCGGGCGTGGGCGTAAGCTGCTGCTCTACGCGCAGGATGGCTGACGCGCCGTGTGCGTGCATCGAGAGTTCCCGATGAAACAACTTCGGAGATTCCTGGCGTTCTGGGGCATTTCAATAATCGCACTAACCTGGTTCTTTCGGCTTGACGTGGCATCGTGGTGGCAGACGCGAGATTGGCGAGAGACCGTTGGGATAGTGACGGGGGTCTCGACACAGCCATGCAATTTGCGTCATGGAAGTGGTGTTAGGGTATTTGTATATTATAAATTCGATGTTGGCGGTCAACAATATGCGGGGAGACGTGAGTCAACGGTCGGCAATGCGTGCATATCGCGGTCCGCGGCGAAGACCCAAGAAGCGTTGTTTCCGATTGATGCGCCTATATCATTGGTTTACAACCCGGTCAACCCGAACGATAATGCCCGTACGCGATACTCGTTCTTCAGTGCGATGGTGGTGCCGTTATTGTATGTGGCGGTCACGGGGTCGCTAATTGTATTTGGTCAGGCACGGATTCGGTACCGACGTGCTCAATGCAATCAGCATTAATGCCAGTCAGCGTACGGTCAACTGCATCTTGACGCGACCTCGATGTTCGCGAAGTTGTGGGGGCATTAAATGCGGCTGGGCATGGGACGTGCCGGCGGGGTGATCTCAAGTGAACACCAAGAAGGGGGTTGGACAATTGAGGGCTGCGACGCTGCGCCGATCGCGGCGTCGCCCTCGACGGCATGTACGGTAGCGTGAGGGTGGCGTGCTTCAACCTGCGCAGATTGGGGAAGCGGGTCTCCACAGGAAGGTCCATCCCCCGGCGCTGAGCCTGGGCCCGTAGGGCGATGGCTCGGCCGCGGGGCGGGTTGGCCGGGCCGCCGCGGCCTGCATGGTCTGCCCCGTCGCTATCTCCCGCGGCTTGCTCATGTCCAGGTACCTCCGCGTGCCCGGCCGTGTTCCCGCCGCATGCCGCGGGCGGGTTTCGCCGCGAGAGCCCGCAAGTCCGGCCGCAATCCCGGTGTACCATCCTCGGGACCACGCGATGACAGCGCCGCCGCACCCACCCGCACCTTCAGAGCGCGAGCCCGTCACGGCCGAACTCGCCGAGCGGGTCAAGGAATTGCACTGCCTCTACAAAGTCGCGGCCGTTTTCGCCGAGCGCCGCGGGTCGCTGCGCGAGTGTCTGGAGCGAGCGGTCGCGGTGCTGCCCGGCGCGTTCCGATTCCCCGACCGGGCCGCGGTCTGCCTGCGGCTTGACGGTGTGGAAGTCGCCCGGCCGGCGCGGCGCCCCGATCCCGCCGCGCCGCGCATCGTCGCCCCGCTCGTCATCGCGGGCCACGAACGGGGCAACGTGTCGATCGCCTACCTCGACGGGCCCGCGCCCCACGCGGCGGATGCACCGCCCGGATCGCCCTTTCTCAACGAAGAGCGGGAGCTGCTCGACGCGGTTGCCCGTCAGATCGGCGTCTTTGTCGCCAGCGTCGAGGCCGAGCAACGTCAGGCCGACATCGAGGCGACGCTCCGTCACGCCGACCGGTTAGCGACGATCGGTCAGTTGGCCGCGGGCGTGGCCCACGAGCTCAACGACCCGCTGAGCAACGTGCTGGGCTTTGCGCAGCTCGCGTTGAAGGCCCCGGACCTGCCGGCGCAGGTCCGCGCCGACCTGGGCCGGATCGTGGATGCCGCGCTGCGGGGTCGCGAGATCATCCGCAAACTCCTGGTCTTCGCCCGCCAGACGCCCGCATCCAAGCAGCCCACGTCGATCAACGCCGTGATCGAGGAGGCGATGTTTCTCTTGGAAGCCGGGTGCGAGAACCCCGGCGTCCGGTTCGTCCGCGATCTGGGCGCACCGCTGCCCGACATCGACGCCGACCCCGTGCAAGTGCGGCAGGTGGTGACCAACCTGGTCATCAACGCGATGCAGGCCATCCCGAGCGGCGGCGCAGGCACGGTCACCGTCCGCACGTCCGCGGAAGCAGTGGGGTGGAGTTCGAGCGGCGGCGTTGTCCTCACCGTGGCCGACACAGGCTGCGGCATGTCGCCCCGGGTGCTTCGGCGCGTCTTCGATCCTTTCTTCACGACCAAAGAGGTGGGCCAGGGCACCGGCCTGGGCCTTGCGGTCGTGCAGGGCATCGTTGCCGGTCACGGCGGGAGTATCGAGGTCGAGTCCGAGCCCGGGCGCGGCAGCACGTTCCGCGTCCGACTGCCCGTCCACGCCCCCGGCCCCGGTTGAATAACCTGACCCGCCGTGACGACCGACGCCGCAACCATCCTCGTGGTCGACGACTCCGCCGCGACCCGCGAGGTGCTCGAACGCAACCTGCGAGCAGGGGGCCACGCGGTCCACACCGCCGCCAATGTCGCGGGCGCGATCACCATCCTCAACCAAATCCCGATCGACCTGGTCGTGACCGACCTGCGCATGCCCGGCGCCGACGGCATGGTGCTGGTCCGGCACGTCCGCGAGCACAAGCCAGACACGGGCATCATCATGGTCACGGGCTTCGCGACCGTGGGCGGCGCGGTCTCGGCGATGCGCGAGGGCGTGGACGACTACCTCCCCAAGCCATTCTCCGATGACGAACTCCGCCACGCGGTCGAGGCCGCGCTTGACAAAGTCCGCCAGCGGCGCGGCCACGGCGCTTCCGTTCCCGATCCGATCGAAGCGCCCGACGGTCTGATCGGGTCATCCGCCGCGATGCAGCGGGTCTACCGCCTCATCGACCGCGCCGCCGGCGCGAGCGTGCCGGTGCTGATCACCGGCGAGAGCGGCACCGGCAAGGAGCTCGTCGCCCGAGCCATCCACTACCGCGGCCCGCGCGCATCCGCTCCGTTCCTCGCGGTCAACTGCGCCGCCATACCCGAATCGCTCATCGAGAGCGAGCTCTTCGGCCACGCCAAGGGCTCGTTCACGGGCGCGACCGCGGCGCGACAGGGATTTTTCGTCGCCGCCGACGGCGGCACGCTGTTTCTCGACGAGGTCGCCGAACTCTCGCCGATTGCCCAGGCCAAACTCCTTCGCGTGCTCCAGGAGCAGACCGTGCAGGCCGTCGGGTCCGACCAACCGCGAAAAGTTGATGTCCGCGTGATCGCCGCGACCAACAAGGACCTTGAAGGCCTGGTTCGCCGGGGTGGAGGGAGGGGGGGGGTGGGGGGGGGAGTGGCGGGGGGCGGGGGGTTGGGGGGGTTCCGTGAAGATCTGTTCTTTCGCCTGCACGTGCTGCCGATCGAGGTGCCGCCGCTGCGCGAGCGAGAGGGCGACGTGGAACCGCTGCTGCGTCACTTCCTCGCCGCCGCGGCCCAGCGCGAGTCGCCGTCGTCGCCCGTGCCTCGCATCACCGAGCCCGCGCTCGACGCGCTCCGCCGCTACCGGTGGCCCGGCAACGTGCGCGAACTCCAAAACCTCGCGCAGCGGCTGGTGATCTTCGCCGACGCGGGGGTGATCGAGACGGTCGATCTGCCGACAGTGATGCGGTATTCCTCCCCAACCGCGCCGCCCGCCGCGTCCTCCGCCTCACCCGCGGGGTCCAACCGCACGCTCCGTGAGGTCGAGCTCGCGCACGTCCGCGCCGTGCTGGAGAGCGCCGGTGGCAACAAGACCAAGGCCGCGGCCATCCTCGGCATCGACCGCAAGTCGCTCCGCGAAAAGCTCAAGGCGGGGGACGAGCCGCGAAGGAAGTAGGCGGGCCAGGGGGAGAGGGGGCCTGTCACCATCTGATCGTTCACCCGTTACACTCCGCCCGTCATGCCCGCCCCCCCCTTACAACCCGAAATCGCCGCGTACAACTCCGCACAGCCCCCCGGCGACAAGCGCATTTGCGACGCGCTCGCCAAAGCGATCGACGCCCGCTTCATCGGCACCAACAAGCCCTCTGCTCTCTCCCCGCCCGCCGCGGCCGAGCGCAAGATCTGGCACCGCCACCCGGTCTGGTTCATCGACAGCAACCCGATCGTCGGATACAGCAAGCTCAAGGGCTGCGTCCGTCTGCTCTTCTGGAGCGGCCGGTCCTTCGACGAACCCGGCCTCGCGCCCGAGGGCACGTTCCAAGCCGCGGAGGCCCGCTTCACGGAAGCGAACCAGATCGACCCCCAAACCCTCTCGCGCTGGCTGGACAAGTCGATCGAGATCCAGTGGGACTACCGCAACCTCATCAAGCGCAAAGGCCGCCTCGTGCGGCTGAACAACGAGCCGCGAACGAAGTGAGCGGGGGGGGGGGGGGATCGGGGGATCCGGGGAACGCACCCATCAAGCGGTCGGGCGATCCGGACAGACCATCGCAACCGGACATCACCTTCCCGCACCCCACGTAGCAAACCGTCTTCGCGAAGTTCGGCTGGCCCACGAGCGAGGGCTGGGCGTCGAACCATCTCACCCAGACCTCCACGCCCGGCACGGCGCGCGGCCGCGAGCGTTGGATAATCGACCTACGGATTCAGGCAGGGCGTGCCGCCCTCTGCGCAACTCTCCCGGGCGACTCCGAAAGCGATCCGAGCGCCCGTGTGCCCGTAGAATCGCGTGTGCAGAGCTTCAATCCCCCGTTCGACCAGTATCCGCCGCCGAAGGAAGGGGAACCTCCGTTGCATCGTGCCGCGCGAACGGGCGACTGCGCGGAAATCCGCCGACTCGTCGCGGCGGGTGCACGCATTGATTCCACCTTCAACACCGAACTTGATCCCGATGCGTATTGCCGAGAAGCGACACCCTTCATGGTGGCCGCCGGTTCGAGCGACGGCTCAAGCGTGGAAACGCTTCGGGTGCTCATGGAGCTCGGCGCCGATCCAAAGACGGTCATCGAAGGGCGTTCCGCCGCGACATTCGCCTGCCAAGGCCTGGCCTGCTGGCACAAACCCGGCGGCGATGCCGAGCGGTTGCGGTTCGTGCTCGGGGCGGGTTGTCCCTTGCCCACGGACCCGGAGCGGGCGAATCGCCTGCTCTGCGACACCGCGTCGACCGGCGATCCGGAGCGGCTGCGCACATTGCTCGAACGCGGTTTGAATGCCCGCGGCCATTGGGACCCGGTCGCCGCCCGCGAGAGCCACCGCCGCACGATGGAGGGCATGGCCCGGTATCGTGCGGGTCAGCCCGACGTCTTCGCGTCCGCGCCGGAGGAGGTTCGTACGTCCATGGCCGAGTTGATGAAAGAGACGGAAGCGAGAATATTCGGGCAGCTATGCTCGGCTCCCTCCAACTACGAGATTCCGCTCTTCCGCGCCGCCGAGTCCGGGAGCGCCGAATGCGCCCGATTGCTGCTTGCCGCAGGGGCCGATGCCAAGGCCCGCGACAGTTCCAAACGCACGGCCATGTACTACGCCGGCTCCGCCGAGGTCGTCCGGGCGCTCATGCAGGCGGGCCTTCCGCTGGAAGATGCCGACGAGTATGAGTGGTCCCCGCTTGTCAACGCCGTGGGCGACGGCGAGGAGGCCCTGCCCCGCGTTCGCGCACTCATCGAAGCCGGGGCGAACGTGAACGCCACGCACGACCGGGGCTACACGGTGTTCATGTCGGCCGTGGGGTCCGGGCGCTACCCGGCGCTGCTCCGCCTGCTTGTCGCGTCGGGGGCCGACCCGCACGCTATCACCGAATGCGGCTACAACGCCTTCCACGCCGCCATCGACGTCAATGGCGAGGCCAACGCCGAGGAATCGGTGCGCGACACGCTCGGATACCTCAAGGAACTCGGCGTCAACATCGAGCATCGGAACAGGAGCAATCAGACGCCGCTTGCTCGTGCTCTCCGGGAAGGCAACGGGATCGAAGTGCAGGTGCTTTGCGAACTCGGCGCGGACGCAAACGCCGTCTGCCCCAAGCACGAGTGCGGCGGCGAGTCCTGCACGCGCATCGATCTCCCCTTGCTCTTTCACGCCGCTGACGGCATCGGCGTCCACAAAGACGTGAAGACCGAAGCGCTGCTCCGGGCGGGCGCGAACCCGCTGGCGAAGGACGCCGACGGGTTCACGCCGCTCATGCACGTGGTAGCGTCTCTCTGTCGAGATGCCGCCGACTACGACGAGTCGTACCAGGCGTTCTTCAAGGGGCTGGGCGGGTCGCGGCTCGAGGGCAAGCCGATGCCGCAAACGCGTGACGAGTTCGTCGCGGAAGCCAAGCCGTTCCTGAGTACCTTTGTCGAGCGATTTGCAAAGAAGATCCCGGTGTCAGAGTCGTCGGAGTACGCGGAAGAATGGCGGAACGAGAAGATTTCCTGCATCGTGTCGCTGTGCGCCTATGAGGGATGGGCACGGCACGAACAACTCCGGACCAAGGGCTCGTAGGGCGTCAGCGAGCGGCCCCGCCGTAGACGCGACGCGCGAGTGAGTCCGGGGGTGCAGCGGATGACCTTTGTGAGAAGGACGGGGGCCGGCACGAGCTTGCGCTTGGGGCTCCCGACGCCTCGATCCCCTTCCCTACGCGTGCTGCGCGCTGCCGGTCCTCAGCCCCGCGTGCGGTTCCTGCCCCAGGCTGCTGGTCCGCATCGTCGCCCTCTGCCGCTCCAGCTCCGGGTCCAGCGTCGCGAACGTGTAGTCGAAGATGTCCGCGACGCTCGGCGCGGCGATGCCCTCGGCCCGCTTGACGACCTCGGCGACCAGGGCCGCGGCCTTGTCCTCGGCGGTCTTCTGCTTCGCGTCGTCCCACAGGCTCTTGCCTTCGAGATACTTGCGGAGCCGGATCATCGGGTCCTTCCCGCGCCAGCTCGCCACCTCGTCCTCGTCGCGGTAGCGGCGGGCGTCGTCGGCGGTGGTGTGGTCGGCCAGGCGGTAGGTCATCGCCTCGATGAGCGTGACGCCGTTGCCCGCGCGGGCCCGGTCGATCGCCTGGCGCGTGGCCTTGTACACGGCGAATAAGTCGTTGCCGTCGACCTGCACCGCGTGCGCTCCGTACGCGAACGCCTTCTGCGCCACCGTCTCGGAGTTCATCTGGATCTCGCGCGGCACGCTGATCGCCCACTGGTTGTTCTGGCAGAAGAACACCGCGGGCACGTTCATCACCGTGGCGAAGTTCATCGCCTCGTGGAAATCGCCCTCGCTGGTCGCGCCGTCGCCGAAGTAAGTGATGACGCAGCGGTCCTCCTTGCGGAGCTTGTACGCCCAGGCGATCCCCGCGGCGTGGAGCATCTGCGTGCCGATCGGGATGGCGATGGGCGTGATGTTCACGCCCTCGGGGATCTTGTTGCCCCGCTCGTCGCCCATCCAGTTCATCAGGACGTACTCCATCGGCATGCCGTGCAGGAACAGCGCCGCGTTCTCGCGGTAGCACGGGCACAGGAAGTCGCGCCCCTTCACCGCCGCCATCCCCGAGCCGATCGCCGCGGCCTCCTGGCCCTTGTTCTGCGGGTACGTGCCCATGCGCCCCGAACGCTGGAGCTTGAACGCCGTCTCGTCGAGCCGGCGGCAGGTGATCATGAAGTCGTACGCGAAGACGACCTGCTCGTCGGTGAGGATGTCGCCCCCCCCGCCCTTCCACAGCGATTCATCGACCCGGCCCTCCTCGTCGAGGATCTGCACATGATCGACCTGGGCCTTGTACACGGTCCGGATGGGCATGGGGGGCTCCGCGGGGGCGGGGGGCGGGGGGCGGGGGGCGGTTCGATTGAGTGTAGCCGGAGGGGCATCCGGGGCGTCTTGCCCGGCTGCGGAGCCGGCCGACATCGGCAGGGATGCCGATGCGCCGCGGTTACCCGTGCGCGACGGAGGCCGGCTCGGCGATTTTCTCGCCGGGGAACTGCTTGATGCCGTCCTGTTTGAGGGCCCGGCCGGTGCCGCGGGCGCTTGGGGACTTCTCGGGGATCACAAACTCCGAGTTGGACAGCGTCTCGATGTGGGCGCAGGCCGCGTCGGCCGCGGCGAGCATGCTCGCGTCGGCGTTCTCGTAGCAGGCGCGGAAGTTCTGGTGGATCTCCAGCTCGGCCAGGTCGAAGAAGTGGGCCGCGGCGGCGCGGTCGCGCTCGAACTCGGTGTCCTTGCCGCCCTTGGACTTGTGGGCCCGCAGGTCGGCGTCGAGGCGCGAGAGCGTGCACGCCCAGGCGTGCATGAGCGTGGCGGTGTTGGCCAGCCGGGCCTGGATCGCCTGCCGCTCCAGGAGCTTGACGTCCCACTTCTTGCTCAGGACCTTGAACTGGTACGTGTGCTCGCGGACGAGCGCGCCCAAGCGGTCGGCGAACGGGCGCAGCTCGGGCAGGCACTTGGAGATGATCGGCATCTTCCGCCGGATGCCGAGGTAGACCTCCAGCCCCAACGGGATGGCGAGCTTCATGATCCGCATGTTGAACGAGTTCTTGATCGCCTTGGCGAGGTAGGCCCCCAACGGCTCGTCGGGGTCCTTGAGCAGCGCGTTCTTGACGCCGAGCATCTGCTCGGCGAGCTGCTTGCCGCCGTAGCCGAAGATGTACGACTGCATGACCTCGTTGGCGCCCTCGACGATGAGGTTGATGCGAGAGTCGCGGAAGACGCGCTCGACCTCGTTCTCGCTCATGTAGCTCTCGCCGCCCATGATCTGCACGCCGTCGTTGACCACGCGCCAGCCGTACTCGGAGCAGAACACCTTGCACATGGCCGTCTCGACCTGGATGTCCTCGTCGTGGCGGTCGAGCATGCCGGTGGTCATGTACAGCACGCTGTCGATCGCGTAGTCGTACGCGGCCATGCGGGCGATCTTCTCACGCACCAGCTCCTGCCCGGCGAGCGGCTTGCCGAACTGGAAGCGGGTCATGCCCCACTTGGTCGCCTGGTCGCGGACGCGCCGCGCCCCGCCGAGCATCCCGGCGCTGAGCGTGCAGCGGCCATAGTTCAGGCACGAGAGCGCGATCGGCAGCCCGCGCCCCTCCTTGCCCAGCAGGTGGTCCTTGTGCACGCGCACGCCGTTGAAGCGGATGCGGGCCTGCCACGTGCCGCGGATGCCGCACTTGCTGCGGTTCTTCTGGTAGATGTCCACGCCGTCCATCCACGGGTGCATGACCAGCGCGCTGATCTTGCCCTTGCCGTCGTCCCGCTTCTCGCGGGCCATCACCGTGAAGAGCCCCGAGATCGCCCCGCTGGTGGCCCACTTCTTCTCGCCGTACACGACGTAGTAGTCGCCGTCGCGCTCGAAGTACGTCTCGCACCCGCCCGCGTCGCACCCGACGTTGGGCTCGCTGAGGCAGAACGCGCTGAGCCAGTCCTTGGCCAGGCGGGGCAGCCACTTCTTCTTCTGTTCGTCGCTCCCGAAGAGCATCACGGCCTTGCACCCGATCGACTGGTGGGCGCTGACCATCACCGCGGTCGAGCCGCAGCTGAAGCCGATCCGCTCGAGCACGCGGTTGTAGGACGTGATCCCCAGCCCCAGCCCGCCGTATTCCTTCGGGATCGTCATCCCCAGCACGCCGATCTCAAAGAGCCGGTCGATCACCCACCGGGGGATCTCCTGCTCCTGATCGATGAGCACCGCGGGGTGCTCGTGGCGCAGGTATTCGTCCAGTCGCGCCAGCAACTGGTCGCACTCGGCGCTCTCGCGGGCGTCGGTGGTGGGGTAGGGGAAGTAGAACTCCTCCTTGACGTTGCCCCAGAAGAGGTTCTTGACCGGCCCCATCTTCGAGGGCTCGGCGCCAAGCCACTCCTCGGCCTCGGCCAGCAGCTTCTTGTCCGCCTCGGAGATGCCCTTGAGGTTCTTCAGGTCAGCCATACCCGAGTATAGCAACGGACAAGATGATCCGATGAACAGTTGACAGGGCGACAGGTTGAGACGCGAAATCGACGCTCTGAGCCGGCCCAGGCCGCGTGGTCGTGAAGGTATTACCCAGACAAACGGGGTTTGATAGGGTCGCCAGTCATCCGGTGACTTTTGGTCATGTTTTCACGTGTGAAGTCTTGCGTGACGACTTCGGGATGGTATGGTGTGTTGTATCGGTGGGGGTTTCTTTCCGGGAGGTTTCGATGAACCGCGATCCGAGGAGTAGCCGTCCCTTTGTGGCGAGGGTTGGGAGCGGCGGGTTGGCGAGTCTGGTTGTCGCGATGACGGCTGCGTGTCTGGCGCAGAGCGCGTTGGCGATTGACATCGAAACCGTCCCTGTCGGAAACACCGGCAACCTGGCCAACGCGTACGGACGCGGGGCGGTTGGTTACGGCTATCGCATCGGCAAGTTCGAGGTGACCGTCGGCCAGTACACCGCCTTCCTGAACGCTGTCGCCGCGACCGACACGTACGGCCTTTACGACGCGAGGATGATGTCGAACTCCCGCGGGTGCAGGATCCAGCAGTCGGGCAGCCCCGGCACGTTTACGTACAGCGTGGCCGACCCAGGCTGGACCCAACGCCCGGTGAACTTCGTGAGCTGGGGCTGTGCAGCCCGGTTCGCGAACTGGATGCACAATGGTCAGCCCATGGGCGCACAGGACTCGACGACAACCGAAGACGGCTCGTACTTCCTCGACGGCGCGGTGCAGAACCCCGAATACACGCCGGTCGTGCGTAAGGCTGGAGCAACGTGGGTGGTTCCGAACATAGACGAGTGGCACAAGGCCGCGTACCACAAGAACGACGGTGACACGGGCAACTACTACGAGTACCCCACCAGTTCGGACACCGCGCCGACGGCGGTGTACACCGACCCAGATCCGGGCAACACCGCGACTTGGAACGGCGGGCTCGGCGCTCCGTACTACGTCACGGAAGTCGGCGCGCACGAGAACTCGGCCAGCCCCTACGGCACGTTTGACCAGGGCGGCAACTTCTACGAATGGATGGAGAACCTCTGGCAACCGTCGATGCCGACCAACGACTCCCGCACGATCGACGGCGGGAGCTACAACGACAACACCAACCCCATGCGTGCGTCGCAGGCGCCCAGCGGGGTTCTGCCGAATCAGAAGACCGCTCTGACCGGGTTCCGGCTCGCCGTGCTGAGCGTCCATTGCCCCGCCGACTTCAACAACTCGGGGGACGTGAGCGTCCAGGACATCTTCGACTTCCTCGCCGCCTATTTTGGCAACGACCCCGGTGCCGACTTCAACAACTCGGGCATCATCAGCGTGCAGGACATCTTCGATTTCCTGGCGGCCTATTTCACGCCTTGCCCGTGATCGTCGGTCTGTCGGCTTCATCCGTCGGATCCCGCCCGAGCGCACCCGCAAACGCTCGGGCGGGTCCGGTGGTTCTATCGGCAGCCGTCAGTCGCGGGTCCGCCCACCTGCCGGCGCGGGGGTAGCGAAAGCGCCAACGGTGAGTTCGCGTTCAACGCGAGTCCGGCGTCCCGACGTGACCCACGGTACAGAACGTCCTTTCAGGAGGTTTCGAGATGCTCAGATCAGGGAGCGCGTGCAGGGGCGTACGCGCGAGTGAGGGGTTGGGAGCGTCCGGACCGCGGGGGAGTTTCCCGCGCAGGACGTTGCTGACGGCGCTCGCGGCATCGGCGGCGATGTTCGCCGGCGTGCACGCGCAAGCGCAATGCGCGTCGGGGGGATGGGCCGCGTTCGCCGGCGGAAGAAGCAACCTTGTCCTGGCATTGACAACCTGGGACCCGGACGGCTCGGACCCGCTCGACCCGCAGGTGGTCGCGGGAGGGCAGTTCACCAACACCGGTCAGGTCCGCATCGCCCGGTGGACGGGCTCGGCGTGGCTGGGGTTCGGCACCGGTATGAACAGCCCCGTGCGTGCCCTCGCTTCGTGGGATCCCGACGGGGACGGGCCCGCCGACGCGTTGCTCGTGGCCGGTGGTGACTTCGACAACGCGGGCGGGACGAGCGTCAGTCGGGTCGCCGCGTGGAACGGGTCGGGGTGGCAGGCTCTCGGCCAGGGGCTGCTGGGCTTCAACGGCGACATCTGCTACGCGCTGACGGTGTGGGACCCCGACGGGAACGGCCCGCTCGGCCCCGTTCTGGTGGCGGGTGGGCAGTTCGACTTCGCTGGAGGACTGGCGAACAGCAACAACGTCAACAAGATCGCGTACTGGGACGGCGCGTCGTGGAACGCATTCGGGCTGCCGGGAGCGCCGACAACGGGGATGAACGACTGGGTCCGGGCGCTGACGACCTGGGACCCCGACGGCGACGGTCCTCTGGCGGCGCAGGTTGTCGCGGGCGGAGACTTCACGACGGCGGGCGGCGTGACCGTGAACCGCGTCGCACGGTGGGACGGCGCCGCGTGGCAGCCGCTCGGGAGCGGCTTTGACAGCGGGCAAGTGTATGCGCTCGCCGTGTGCAACGGCGAGTTGTTCGCCGGAGGATCGTTCACGACCGCCGGTGGCGCGACGGTGGGTCGCTTCGCGAGGTGGGACGGCGCCGCGTGGCAAGCGCTCGGGACGGGCGCGGACTTCAACTCCAACGTGCTCGCAGTGACGGCGTGGGACCCCGACGGCGGAGGCCCCGCGTCGCCGCAGGTTGTCGCCGGGGGCCTCTTCACCACGCCGGGTAACTGCGTGACCCGTTGGGACGGCGCGGCGTGGCAGCCCTTCGGGCAGGGCGTCGACTCCAACCGACAGGTATTCGCCCTCGCCACGTGGGACAGCGACGGCTCGGGGCCGCTCGCGAGAGACCTGCTCGTTGGCGGCGGGTTCACCCGCGTCGGTGACTCGCTCACGGCAAACCGGATCGCCGGTTACGCCCCCGCCCGCTCGGCCCCTGCGTTCACCATCCAACCCCAGGACGCAACGGCCTGCATCAGCGCCACGGCGAGCTTCACGCTTACGGCCGTGGGCGACGGGCCGCTGACGTACCAGTGGCGGTTCAACAGCTCGCCCATCAACACGGCCTCCAATCCCTCCGCGGCGACCGACACACTGTCGCTCAGCGGTGTCACCGCGTCGGACGCCGGCCCGTACGACTGCGAGGTCACCAACGC
The DNA here is from genome assembly GCA_964630785.1 of uncultured Phycisphaeraceae bacterium. GTDB lineage: Bacteria > Planctomycetota > Phycisphaerae > Phycisphaerales > UBA1924 > JADLCX01. The sequence goes on from CAZVZG010000033.1 coordinate 38,266, forward strand.
CTGCGGCTCGACGGTCAGCGGGACCGCCACACTGACGTTCTGCCCGGGCGACTTCAACTGCGACGGCGCCAAAGGCGTCCAGGACATCTTCGACTTTCTCGCCGCCTATTTCAGCAACAACCCGATCGCGGACGTCAACCACTCCGGCAGCGTCACTGTGCAGGACATCTTTGATTACCTGACCTTCTACTTCATCGCTTGCTGAGCCTCCCCGCCCACTCCGCCGTACGTCGCTTCACCCGACCTCCTCCCTTGCGGCCGCCGGCGTCGCGCGGGATGTCGGCTCGGGCCGATGTTTCGCGGCCGCCGGCGTCCGTTTCAGGGTCTCGCAACGCTCTTGCGAGATGACCGCCAGCATCCGTTCAATACTCTCGGCCGACGCGCGACGCCGCGCCGTTGCCCGGCGTTTCACTGATCGGCACACGCATCGACACGACCGAATGCAGCAGTGGATACTCGATCCGGGACCGGTAGCACCGAAATCGCGTCGGATCGGCTTTGCACCGCCCGAGCAGATCGTCGAGGATCTTCGGGTAATCAGGCACGTCGGGGGAATGCAGCGCTCCGAGACCTCGCCCGAGCATGGAGAACGTCTCTCTGGGCGGCAGGCGGTACGGCTGCGCGGCTTCCCAGGACACACCCGACGCGCGTGTGTCGCAGTAAACAGCGACTTCCGGCGTCGTGCCGGGCAATGCGTCGTCGTGGATGAGCATGTCGGTGATCAGAACCTCAGTCGGGCTAAACATCCCGTTGTCGGTCTTGAGGTCGTCCGTGGTGTCGTCGAGTCGCTTGGCGCGGGGGTGCAGCGAGGGCATGTAATAGCTCACCGCGCCCGAGTTTCCGAGCCCTTGGGGTTCGATCCGGATGATGATCTCATCCTCCGGCGAGTCCGCTGCTGTGATACGGACGCCGGGTGGTGGGTTCGTGGAATACTCAGGCAGGAACCCTACCCCGCTGGGTTGACTTGCGCGGTTTCCGGCCAGTTCGACCAGATCCTTGCCGATCGCGTGCATTTCTCCGAAGCGCGGCGCGTGCGGGTCCTTCCCGGTGCGAAAGCCTATTTCGTTCTGGCGGTATCGAAACTCCGGGCGGATGAAGTCCGGGCGCAGGGCGCGCAACCCCACGGTGCCTCGAACGACGAGAGCGCTCAGGTACTCTCCCTTGGGGTCGGGAAAATAGACGTGGGTGTTCAAACGCGTGCGGACTTGCAGCCCGAACACGGCCTTGACGCTGCGGAACGCCTGCCGCCGCGCCTTGACATACTCGTGCCCGCTCAACTCGCTCGCAAAGTTCTGGACCATGGAGTTGAACGAGCCGCGATCGCCGGCCTGTTCCGCTACCAGGGATTCAAACTCCGTGAACGCCGAGCGGGCCTCCGCGATGAGTTCGTGCTTGATCCCCGCGCGGCCGGCGGCCGTGAGGAAACTCGCCATCCGACCCGGCCCGGGCACCAGCGCTCCGGCGGCCATCGGGTCCGGCTCGATCGCGGTGCGGTAGACGGACCAAGCCACCATGCGGTCCAGCGACAACGCCCGTTCGAGGTCGGTCGCCCGCCGCACATCCGCAGGGACACTCGAGATCAGCGCCCGAAGCGAACCTTGCAGCCGCGAGAGCGCGGCCGTCGCTTGGCGTTGGAACCGGTGGCTTGAGTTCGACTCGTGACTCGCGGTCTCGGCGGCGATCGGTTGCATGGCAGGTGTGTGATCGGTCGGACTGCTGCGGGCGCTCGATTGAGTATAACCGCCGCCAGCGCTTGCACCAAGATTTCACGTGTGATTTCTTGCGTGATGCATCGGGGAGCGGTATACTCATTCAGGTTGGTCAAGGGCCGCTTGGAGAGACCGGATTGCCCCAATGAGCACTTCCGACAGCCATGAGCGATGGTGCCTCGATCGAGCGCGTCTCAGGCGAGGTTTCACGCTCATCGAACTGCTCGTGGTGATTGCGGTCATCGCGATCTTGGTGGCGATCCTGCTGCCCGCGCTCAAGGGTGCTCGCGAGTCGGCCAAGAGTGTGATTTGTCTGAGCAACATGCGTCAGATCGGCGCGGGGCTGGTTTCCTACGCGGGCGACTACAAGGGGCAGATATGGGAGTCCGGGAGCCCGGTGCCGGCGCTCCGGTTCTGGTACGCCCAACCTGAAAACCCCAATCAACCGACCACGGGCCTCACCGGCACGAACCCGACGCGCATCGGCCCGGCGTTCGAGTACATGCAGCACGCCGACAGGATCTTCGAGTGCCCGAGCAACAAACGCCGCGTGCCGACCAATATCGGCGAAAACGGCAACGACCCGTTCTGGGCCACGCCGCAGAACCAGTTGCAGGCGGTCCTGTTCAACGAGTTCCTCTCCCCGCGTCAGATCAACTTCGATTACACGATGGTCACGGGCTCGTCCGGCGCTCGGGTGGACGGCACCACGCTGGTCGGCTACGACACGCGGCAATCGCAGTTTGCGGGGAACCAGTTCCGCCCGAGGCCGTCGAGCAACAGCGACACCACCGTGAAGGTGATGCGGGCCGCGCCCGCGTTCATCGAAGAAGACAGCCAGTGGTGGAACGCTCAGAACCCCGACGGCATGTTCAGCAACCTCGACCAGGTCACCAACCGTCACGGGGGAAAGGGCAACATCCTGTTCGTCAACGGCGAGGTCGAGGCCTTCAAAGCCCCCCGCGGCCCGAACGAGTTCTCGCAGAGCGACCGGGGCGACCTCGTCGGCAACGATTTCTGGGTCCGCGGGCGCAACAGGTGGTACCAGGTCTGCCCGGCCTGGCCCGACCAGGCCCACGAGTACGGGTGGATCAACTCGCCGCAGTAGGGTTAGGGGGACGGGCCAAGTGGCGGGGCCGACGGCCGAGTGAAAGGCCCCTGTTCCTCGGCTCTCGATCCTCCCTGCTTGGTGCTTCCCTTCTTCGCCACAAGCGCCGCGATTGCCGCACACCAGTGTCGCGGCCAACTGCCCGGAACAGAGGGCTTGTGGCGCGGAGTTCGGTGCGGTATCTTGCCAAGAGCCCCCCCGCCCCCACGCCCCCCCGACGCCATCCTCACCGCCGCGTGAGCGTGCGGAGCGGGACGGACGGGCGGCGGCGTGTTCGAGCAAGTTCGGTTCTCCGGAATGGCCACGACCGCCACGTCGTGCGTTGTCGTTTCGTCCATCCTGCGGTGTTCGATCGCGGTGCTCGCGGCCGCGCCCACCCCGGGGGGGTGGGTGCTGGGCAATCGTTCGCTTGGAGGCTGAATCATGATCATCGTTCGCAACCGCACTTCGGCGATCGTCCGCGCATCCCTGACGCTGGCGTTGCTGTCGCTTTCCCCCGCGGCCCTCGCGCAGAAGACGCACCAGTTTGATGGGGGCGCGATGCTGATCCCCGCGGGCGCCCCCGGGACGACCGCCGGCCCCGCGGCGCCCTACCCCTCGTCGATCACGGTGAGCGGCCTCACCGCGCCGATCGGCGAGGTCAAGGTGCGACTCAACGGCTTCTCGCACACGTTTGTGTTCGACCTCGACGTGCTGCTGGTCGGGCCCGGCGGGCAGACCTGCCTGCTGCTCAACCGCGTCGGCGGCGGCCGTCCGGGCGTGTCCGATGTCGATTACCTCTTCGCGGACGACGGCGCGACCATCCCCGTCCTCTCGAACGTCGGCAGCGGGCGCTACCGCCCGTCGCAGCAACCGATTACGACCACGTTCCCCGCTCCGGCCCCCGTCCCCCCCTACGGAACCACGCTCGCCGGGTTCCGCGGCCAGGACGCCAACGGCGTGTGGTCGCTGTACATTCTGGACAACGCCGGCGGCGATGTCGGTGAGATGGACGGCTGGAGCCTGCTGATCACCGAGGCGCCGTCGTCGGTGGTGAACACGGGCCCGATCGCCGTCCCCGCCGCAGGCACCTTCGGCCCCGGCAACCCGTACCCATCCACCGCGATCGTGGACGGCCTCGGGGGCACGGTGCAGTCCGTGTCGGTGCTGCTCATGAACCTGACCCACACGTACCCGTCCGACGTCCGCATCCTGCTGGCCGGTCCGCAGGGTCAGACCTGCCTGCTCTCCGGCCAGTGCGGAAGCAACGCGGGCGCCGTGGGCGTAAACCTGGTCATCGATGACAACGCCGCGGGCCCGCTGCCCGAGGGCCCGCTGGTGTCGGGCACGTTCCGGCCCACGGCGTGCTACGGGTCGGCGGCCAACGACTTCAGCGCGCCCGCCCCGGCCGCGCCGTACGGCGCGACGCTCTCGGTCTTCAACGGCACCGCGCCCGACGGCGTCTGGCGGCTCTACGTCGATGACGCCGCGGCCGCCGATGTCGGCTCGCTCGCCGGCGGCTGGGCGCTGGTCATCAACGGCCAAGTCTGCCCGGCCGACTTCAACAAATCCGGCGTGGTGAGCGTGCAGGACATCTTCGACTTCCTCGCGGCGTACTTCGCGGGATGCCCGTGAGCGCGGGACCGAGCGATCACGGGGAGCGGAGAAGCGCACAATGGAAAAGGGCCCCGGGTCGCGCGACCCGGGGCCCTGTCTCTTCGATCCCTCGGTCCCTCTCTTTCCCTCCCTCCTCACGCCGCCATCTTCACGGCCCGGACGAGCGCCCCCCCCTCCCCCTCCCCGCCCCCGCCCTCTTCCACGCCGAACTGCACGACGATCGCCTCGCTCATGTCGCCCATGCGCGTGCCGCGGCGGCCCTGGATGATGTACTGCGCGCCGGTCCCGGCCGCGCTGGTGGGGATGGTGAAGTCGGTGAAGCTCATGCGTCGGGCCTCGTTGGTCGAGCCCGGCGAGCCGCCCACGAGCGTGAAGGCGGTCTGCCCGGGGAGCTTGCGGCTGACGTTGAAGTACGCGCCGGTGCCCGCGGCGGCGTCGGCGGCGTCCCACGAGAGCGTGACCGCGCCGCTGGGCTCGAGCGCGACGCCGATGTTGGCGGGCACGCCGGGCGCGGGGAGCGGGGCGGGCGGCGCGGGCGGCGGGAGCTGGGCCAGCGCGTACACGCCCGCGGGGTCGGCGGAGTTCTCGGCGAAGCCCTTGATGATGCGGATGAGGTCGGCCGCGCGGCCGAGCCCGGCGACAGGCAATCCGTCGGAATCGTGCAAACAGATTGCAGGTCGCCGTCCAAACCAACCGGCCGTGGACCCGCACTTCATGGCGTCGCCCAGCGAGCCGATGTAGATTAGAAGAGGGTTAGCCGCCGCGGCAGGATGGTCACCATGTCCATCGATCGCCCTCTCCAGATTCGACGAACTCGGCTTGGCTGGCTCATGGCCGTCTTCGTGCTGCTCACCCCCCTCACCCCCCTCGCTCCCCTCGCCCGGGGCGACACGACGGTCTGGCTCAACTTCCCCAACCCGCCCGCTGCGCCCCCCGCGGCGGACCGCGCGGCCGTCAAGGCCGGCCTCGAGGCCAAGTACGCCTTCGAGCCCAACATCCACTTCACGCTCACGGTTCCCGCCGCGGGTACGCCGAACGTCTTCGTCATCACCTTCAACTCGGGCACCAACGGGCTGGCCAACGGGAACTCGGACCGACCCTCCCGCCGAGCCTTGGTGTTCTTGGGCAACCTGCTGCCCGGATCGGGCTCGCGGGCCCAGGCCGCGTTCAACGACACGACGGAGAAGCAGCGCAACGCGATGATCGATGTGAGCGCGCACGAGCTGGGGCACCTCTTCGGCCTCGAACACACCTGCAACGCCCCCGCGGACGAGCGCGAGGTGACCACGCCCAACGGCAACACCACGTTCCGCCGTCGGCGCGGCAACGGGACGCTCGTGAACGGCCGGCCCGGGCTGATGGCAGACGGCTCGAAAGTCCTTCCCGACGAGACCGCGCAGGATCAGGCCGGCTTCACCGCCGGCGAACGCGACGCCGTCATCGCCTTCATCGCGAATCTCAAGGCGCCGAACACCCGTACCGAATCGCCGCGCCGGGGCAACAGCCGCGCGCCCAAGGCGGTCCGGACGATCCGTGGCCTGCGAGCCGACCCTGAGACGCCCTCGCCGCACTTTCCGCCGCCGTATCCGCCGCCGGACGCCTGCCCGTGGGTGGATGTGCACGTCACGATGCCGGTCAACCCGGGCTGGGAGTTCGGGTACGTCGCCGAGGATGGCGGGTTTCGCGCCCTCACGCCGCCGGGCGTTGTCGACGCCGACACGGCTTTCCCCTCGAACCAGACGCTCGACTTCGCCATCCACCAGCCCAACGCACCGCTCGACATGCGGGTCTCGTTCACCGAGGGCGTGTTCTCGCCCCAGCCGTCGGTGCCGGTGGCACCTGCCTTCGCGGTTGAACCGCCCCTGGATCAGCCGTATTTCCGTTCGCTGATGCTCCTCTTCGACTCCGACGCCAACCCCGCGACCCAGCCGATGCCCGTGATCCTCTCGCTGAACGAACCCGACATCTTCGACGGCCTGCTGCCGGTTCCGGGCTGCTCGGCCGACGTCAACAATGTGTTTGGCCTGACTGTCCAGGACATCTTCGACTTCCTCGCGTTCTACTTCGCGGGCGACCCTCGCGGAGACTTCAACGGCGTCGGCGGCCATAGCGTGCAGGACATCTTCGATTTCCTGGCTGAGTACTTCGCCGGTTGCGCCTGAACGGTCATGGGTCGCAGCAAGGCCGAGGGATGAGGGCCGAGGGGAAAGATGTCGATCGTCATCCGTCACCCCATCACCCTCTCACCTCATCATGTCATCATCCCTTCCCCCACGCCGCGCTCGCGCTCGGGGCTCCCCCCTCCCCCCCTGATCCCCCGATCCCTCATCCCTTGGCAAAAAACCCCGCGATCGCGGCCCGGCCCGCCGGGGTGTTGCGGAGGCAGACCAGCTCGCGGCGTTCCACCTCGAGCGCGGCGGCCCAGCCGTCGCGGAGCCCGGCGCGGACGGCCGCGACGCACGCCGCGGCGGGTTCGGTCGCCGGGAGTTGATCGCGCACCGCGTCGATCGCGGATTCGACCTTTGCCCTGGTCGCCGCGCGACCGATCCAGCGGGACGGACTGCCGTCGCGTTGGCGGGCGTCGTGCCGGCGCTCGGCGATCCAACGCTTCGCCGTGGCGATGAGCGCGTCCGGCGACTCGGCCACCGCGTCGAACAGCCCCGCCGCGCGGGCCTCGTCGAAGTTCATGGTCTTGCCCGCGGCCGTGCGGAGGATCGCGTCGGCCGCATCCATCCGCGCCGGGAGCAGGTTCGTCCCGCCCCAGCCGGGGCAGATCGACAGCCCGGCCTCGGGCAGGCCGATCGGGTAGGGCTTTCCGGACGCCGAAGGCGCGGCCACGAGCGCGTCGCAGTGCATCGCGATCTCCAGCCCGCCGCCGAGGGCCGCGCCGTTGATCGCGGCGACGCTCGGGCAGCCGAGCGAGCAGATCATCCCGAAGACCCGCTGGCCGTAAGCCAGGTACTCGTCCAGCTGCTCGTCGCCCCACCCCTGAGAGCCGGGCGTCAGGGGCGACTGGATCGTCTTGAGGTCCGCCCCCGCGATGAACACGCGCGGCGAGGCCGACGCGAGGATGAAGCCGGTCGGGGACGGGCCGCGCCGCACCCCGTTGAGCGTCGCCTCGATCCGCCGGATGAGGCCGTGGTCGAGGACGACCATCGGTGAGGGGGGCGAGGGCGACTGGTCGAGCCGGACCGTGACGATGCCCGCGTCGTCGCGGTCGAGAGGGAAGGGGACGGGGTGGGCCGCGGGGGTGGTCATGCGCGGATGGTAGTGAGAAGGGGCGGGGGGCGGGGGGGTGAGTGGAGGGCGCGGGGAATACCATCGCCAAGATGTCCGAAGCGCCCCCACGCACGCACGTCGGCACGCGGGACGGCTACGACCAATGGTCGCGGGTTTACGACACCGACGGCAACCCGCTCATCGCGTTGGAAGAGCCGTGGGTGGAGCGGCTGATCGGCGATCCGACGGGATTGCGGATCGCCGACATCGGCTGTGGCACGGGCCGGCACGCGGTGCGGCTGGCCCTCGCCGGCGCGGAGGTGACCGCTGTGGACTTCTCGGAGGGGATGCTGGCCAAGGGCAAACAGAAGCCGGGCGCCGAGCGTGTGCGGTGGGCGTGGCATGACCTGGGAACGCGACTGCGGCTGGACGCCAGCGCGTTCGACCGCGTGCTCTGTGCGCTGGTGCTCGACCATATCGCGGACTGCCGCGGGCTCTTCGCCGAGTTCGCAAGGATCGTGCGCCCGGCCTCCCAGGGCGGACGGGTCGTTGTGTCGGTCATGCACCCGGCGATGATGCTCCGCGGCGTGCGAGCGAGGTTCAACGACCCGGCCACCGGCGAGAAGGTGCATGTCGAGAGCGTGTCGAACCAGATCAGCAATTACGTCATCGCGGCGACGAGCGCGGGGCTGCACATCGCGCACATGAGCGAGCACGCCGTGGATGCGGCGCTCGTCGGCAAGACCGCACGCGCGGAGCAGCACCTGGGATGGCCGATGCTGCTGATGATGGGGCTGGAAAAGCGGGTGTGAACGCTCAGGTTCGTTCACGCCCCGAGCCGCGCCCACAGCATCGCCTGCGCCTCGGGCGTGGTGAGCACGTCGGCGGAGAGTTCGGCCGCGCGCCGGGCCACGGCCGCGTCGAGCGAGCCGTCGAGTTCGTTGAGCAGCGACTTGGTGGCGCGGAGGGCGTTTGGCCCGCCGGCGGCGAGCTTGTCGGCGAGCGCCCTGGTCGCGGGCGCGAGCTCTTCGATCGTCTCGACGCGGTGCGTGACCAGCCCGAGCGCGTGGGCCTCGGCGCCCGTCATGAGCCCGCCGCGAAGGAGCACGGCGCGGGCCCGGCCCGCGCCGATCTTTCTCACGAGCCAAGGCGCAACGACCGCGGGGCACACGCCCAGGTCCACCTCCGGGAAGCCCATCTTGCTCTGGGCGTGGGTGACGGCGAAGTCGCAGACCGTCGCCAGGCCGCACCCGCCGCCGATGGCCGCGCCGTTGACCATCGCGACCGTGACCGCGGGCAGGGCCCGCAGCTTGAGGCAGAACTCGGCGAGCGAGGAGAGCAGCTCGCGCGGCGCGGTCGGGGGGTGGGGGGGATGGGGGAGGTGGGGGGGGTGACCGAGCACCTGCTTGAGGTCCATGCCCGCGCGACGCGGAAGGCGGAGTTTCTGGCGCGCATGGAAGCACTGGTGCGAGCCT
>CAZVZG010000034.1:0-47349 GCA_964630785.1 uncultured Phycisphaeraceae bacterium
GGGGGGGGGGGGGGGGGGGGGGGGGGGGGGGGGGGGGGGGGGGGGGGGGGGTCAGGCGCCGACGCTGTGCGGCTTGACGGCGCGGGCCTTGCGCGGGTCGGTGCGGGCGATGATGTCGCTCACGCCCTGCTGGTTGAAGCCCTTGAAGCCGTCGTTGCGCTCCAGGTTCTCCAGGTGCGATCCGATCGCTCCGTCGCGAACGAACGTCTCGGCCTGATCGTGGGTGATGAGGCCCTTGTCGAGCAGGCGCTTGAGCCGGTCCGGGGCGACCTCCCACGACTCGCCCTCGGTGAAGGCCTGGCGGAGGTAGGGGAAGGTCGTGAACGGATTCATGGTGCGGATGTTCTGGTTCTGGAGTTGTCGCGTGAGCGAGGCCCAGTCGAACACGGCCTCGAGGTGGTGCATGCCCGCCTGCAGCACGGCCTCGCCATGCAGGCCGCACCACAGGCCGACCGTGCCCAGGCGGTCACGTTGCTCCTTGAAGCCTTCGTGGCTGAAGTCGCCCATGAGCTCTTCAGCGCTCATGTCCACGTCGTTGAAGGTGGTGATGCCGGTGACGGGCTGGTCCATGACCTGTGCGCCCCACTGCGCCTCGTGGCCCGCGTAGAACCGCTCGCGGCAGACAAAGCCGAGCTTTTCCCACAGGGCGACGAGCGAAACGAAGTGCTCGCGGGAGGACCTGTAGGTGTGGTGGTCGTGGTTGGCCCAGCCCAGGCCGAGTCGCTGCTGGCGGGCGAACTGCACCTGGCCCGCGCGGTTGCGGGCCTGCCAGAATCGGCGCTCGGCGGCGAAGAAGAGGTCGCAGGCCCAGTCGCGCCCAAGGTCGGCGACCGCATCGTCGACGAGCCGGTGGACCTCCTTGAAGCCGTCGGCGTCGTCGGCGAAGTTGCGCTTGCGGAGGCTGAAGCGTTCGAGGTGCTGCCGCGCGCGGACGGCCTTGAGCGCGTCGAACCTGGGGGCGACGAAGCCGCGGTAGCCGTGGCGCTCGACAGCGAGAAGTTCGGCGTCCTTGCCCGACCACGCGCGGGCCATGCGGAACTGGCCGAGCGGGTCGCCGTGGATCTCGGCGACGTTCACGTTCTGGGCCGTGAGGAAGCCCATCACCGACTCGACCTTGATGCCCACGCGGACGGCCGAGCCCTCTTCAAGCACGACGGTTGGAAAGAGCGCGCCCTCGTGGACGTAGCAGAGCTCGGCCTGTGGTTGCGGCCGGAGCGAGAAGCCGGTGTCGAGCAACCGCTGTTGCAGGTCGGCGGTGCGCGGCGCGCCGATGAAGTCGATCCAGTCCATGAATCGCGTGCCGGTGTGGTCGAGCATGCGCGTCGAGAGCGTCGTGGCGTCGGGACAGCGCTTGAGGAAGTCCTTGACGAGCTCGTTGAGCAGCCTTTGCGCGGCCGGCTGGGGCTTCCACTCGAAATCGTGCAACAGGTGAGAGACCTCGGCCGCGGTGGGGCGGTGGCCGTTGACGCTCGGCGCAGAGGAGGCGCTTCCGGGGGGAGACTTGCTCATGGCGGGGCGGGTCCTTGATCCGTACAGAGTGCGAAAAAGCGACGGGATGGATGGTATTCCCTGGGTGGGGGAGCTGGGGATCACGCGGTGTTATGTGAATGGGCACAGCTAGACCGCTCGGAGCAGCGGACTAACCATGGCGCCCGCGACGTAGACGCGTTCAGAGCGGCTCGCCGGGTTGGGCGGGCGTGATGCCGAGCAGGAGCAGGTTGCGCTGGTTGGCCTTGAACGCGGCATCGGCGACGTCGCCGACGACCGGGATCACGCCCACGAGCGTGTCCAGCACGACGTTGACGACCATGAGCACGAGCGTCCTGTTGGAAGCGCCGAGCCGCCTGCCCTCGAAGATGATGTACGCGGAAATGAACATGGACACGACGTCGCCGATGCCCGGCACCAGACCGATGATCGGGTCGAGGCCGATCGAGAAGCGTGTGCCTGGGATGGTGAGCGCGCCGTCGAGGAAGCGGGCCAGCCAGCGGAGCCGACGCACAATGCGGGCCCGCTGCTCATGGCCCATAGGGGTGGGATCGGCGTGGGCCCACCATCGGGCGAAGGGGCTCCCCAAGCCCTCGTGCGCATCCGCGGCGTAGCCGGAGTTCGCGTTCATGGAGGCTTGGTCGGGATCTTCGGGCACGGGTTTCACGCGTGTTTGTAGCGGCGAACACGCGGTCCGGATAAGCAGGCGGGCGCCAGCGATCCGCCGGCGCCCGCCGCTTGAAGCTGTTGGATGGCGCGGTGATCGATCAGAGCTTGATGCCGAACTTCTCCGCGGCCGCCTTGATGTCGTCCATCAGTTTCGTGCCGGCGGTCTTGAGTTCGCCGAGCTTGGTCGAGACGGTGTCGGCGCTGGCGTCCTTGAGCGAGGTGACGCCCTCCGAGAGCGACTTGAACTGCGTGTTGAGCTCGCCGAGGACCTTGTCGAAGTCGGTCTTCTTCTCGGCGGTGAGGTTGGCGCCTCCCTTGGTCAGGCCGTCGAGCTTGGCCTTGGCGGTGTCCACCATGCCCTTGACCTCGTCCATGAGCTTGGTCGTCGCGGCGTTCACGGTGCTCTTGACCGACTCGCCGGCCTTGCTCGCGGTGTTCTTCATCTGATCGATCGTGGACGTCGCGTCCTTCTTCTCGTCACAGCCGCACACGGCCACGGCGCCCATCACCAACGCGGCCATCAGCAGGTTCTTCATGGCAGATTCTCCGGTGCTTTGGGTTGGCGATTCACCATTTGCGCCCAGCGGCGCCGGCTCGCATCCCGTGCGGATCGTAGGGACTTCGCGACGGTGATGCAGCGGACGTCCGGGTCCGATGGCCGTGGGAGCGAGCCTGCCGATATCAGGAGCCGGAGTTGGCCGGGCGAGGGTGCCCGCTACCTTCAAGGGTGATCCAGACCCATACCGAACTCGGCGTGATCCCTTCTTCCGTGCTCGCGCACGTGCCGCACGCATTCACCACGCGGCTGGGCGGTGTCTCTTCCGGCCCGTTCGCGTCGCTCAACTTCGGCAATCCCGGCGAGCTGACCCAAGCCGATCGTGACCCGCTCTCGAACATCCGCGCGAACTACGCGCGGGTGATGGGAGCGATCGGGTGCGGCGGGCGAGAGTTGGTGGAGGTGCATCAGGTGCACGGCGCTGTCGTGCACGTCGTCCGCGCGGGCGGTCCGGCCTACCCAACCCCGAGCGATACGCGGGCGGACGCGATCGTCACCGACGATCCGTCGCGGATCGTGGCCGTGAGGATCGCCGACTGCGCACCGGTGCTCATCGCCAGCCGCGACGGGCGTGTTGTGGCCGCGGTGCACGCGGGATGGCGCGGCGTGATCGCGGGCGTTGTCGGTGCTGCGGTCGCGGCCATGCGGACTATCGGTCCGGAATCCTGTGCAGACGGGCTCGACGCGGCTGTCGGGCCGTGCATCTCTGGCGCGAAGTTCGAGGTCGGGCCGGAGGTCGCGGCGGAGTTCATTCGGGTGTTCGGGCCTGATACGGCGCACGTCCATCGCGGTCACGGAGATCGGTTCGGGGCGGACCTGAAAGGTGCGATCGGGGAACAACTCCGGGGCGCGGGCGTCGGCACGGCGGAAGTACTTCCGCACTGCACGTACAGCGATTCGAGCCTGTTCTTTTCGCACCGCAGGGGCGCGCACGAGCGGGCGGTCACGGGTCGGCACGCGGCGGTGATCGCTCCGCGTGCGTGATGCGGACGGTGCGACACCCGGGGATAGACGTCGCCAAAAAGACGGCCGCGGCGGCGATCCTCTGAGCTTGGACCACCGCCGCGACCATTTGTTGACAGAGTTTTAGCCGCGCCGCGGCGCGATGTCGCGTGTTCGCGAGGATCATTCACCGCCGTCGTTCTTGCCCTGCGGCGTGCCGCCCGCGGGCTCGTCGCGGATGCCCATCTGATCGTGCGAGCGATCTCGCAGCTTCACGATGTCGGCGAGCTTGGCGGTAGCCTCGTCGCTCTTGCCGGCGTCGATGAGCTCTTCGAGGTCCAGGAGCTGGCGCATGAGCTCGATGAGGTCGTGGCGGAACGCGACGGCGAGCTTGGCCTTGGCCGCGTCGTCCGCGGCGTGGTCGAGGACGTCCTTCGGCAGCGCCTGGCTCTTGGCGGCGAGGCAACCCCGCTGCATGTCACCCACCAGGCGCAGGGCTTCGGCCTTCTGCGAGGGGTCGCCGACAATCTTTCGGAGCGGGCGCATCGCGCGGTTCATGGATTTCATCGCGCGCTCGACGCTGACGGTTTCGCTCGCCTGTCCGCGTTGCGGCTGGCCCCCTCCCCCCCCTCCCCCCCCTACCCCGCCTCCCCCGGGTTGGCCGAGCGAGGCCGCTCTGGCCGGCGCGGTGTACAGACAAGCGGCGATGAGCGTGACGCACAGACAAGTGAAAGGCTTGGTCATGTCCGAATGGCTCCCAGAAATTGACTTGAACCCCGCGACCTCCGGCTCGCCGGCGAGCGGCGGGTGTGGAGCATACCGGCCCGGGGTCGGCACGCTTCAGGGCCGAAGAGGCTAAGCTTCACCCGACTGCTCGATCCGGAATCGCTCGCTCGCACCTGCACCGTTCACGCGCGGCCCACATCGCCGCCAAGGAAGGCCGCCCTTTGCCCACGACCATTGAACGGACGCCGGTCTCAGCCCATGAGCAGGCGACCGAGGCGAGGCCCGGGCCGGGAACGGGCCTCGTGATCGAACTGCACACACCGGCGCCGGCGGCCACATTGAAGGTGCGCGTCATCAATGCGGTGGCCGTGATTCTTCCGCTGGCGGGTCTGCTCGCGGCGTGCGTGATGCTGTGGGGCGTCGCGTTCAGTTGGATGTACCTGGCGCTGATGGCGGCGATGTTCCTCGCGACGGGGCTTGGGATTACAGTGGGGTACCACCGATTGTTCACGCACCGCTCGTTTGAGACGCCGGGGTGGGTGAGGTACACCTTCGGTGTGCTGGGCTCGATGGCGGTGCAAGGCCCGGTGCTGCACTGGGTCGCCGAGCATCGTCGGCACCATCAGCACAGCGACCATGACGGCGATCCTCACTCGCCGCACGGGCACGGTCAGACGTGGCGAGACACCATCCGCGGGGCGTGGCACTCGCACGTGGGGTGGATGTTCCGGCGCTCGTCGCGCGAGCTGCCGCGGTACATCAAGGACTTGCGGGCCGATCCGATCGCGTGCGCCGTGAGCAGGCAGTTCCCGGTGTGGGTGCTGGTGGGGCTCGCGGTTCCCGCGGCGATCGGCGGGCTGATGACGATGTCGTGGACGGGCGTACTGCTGGGGTTTCTGTGGGGCGGGCTGGCGCGCGTGTTCCTCGTGCACCACGTGACGTGGAGCGTCAACTCGGTGTGCCACCTCTGGGGCGCGCGCCCGTTTGTGAGCCACGACCACAGCCGCAACAACGCGATCGTCGGCGTGCTGGCCCTGGGCGAGGGGTGGCACAACAACCACCACGCGTTCCCCACCAGCGCCCGGCACGGTCTGGCGTGGTGGCAACTCGACTTGAGCTACCTGCTGATACGGTCGTTGTCGGCGGTAGGGCTGGCGTGGGGCGTACGGACGCCTGACGCGGGGCGAATCGCCCGGAAGAGGCGGGTGCGGCGGGCCGGTGCCTTTCCAGCGGTGCAATAGCGCCCAGGGCGGCCGCGTTGAGCAATGATTGATGGGGCACGGGGTGTCGAACACGCGAAATGGAGTGATGCAATGCGCACGTTGAAGGTCGTGGTGTCTTGCCTGATGATCGGCGCCCTCGCGGCGCCTGCGATGTCTCAAGACGAAGCGGCTCCGCCCGCGCGTCAGGCCCGTCCGGCCGGGCAGGGGGGCGGGATGCGGCAGGCTCTCTCGCCCGAACAGGCCAAGGCGGCGTGGGAGCTAGAGGCCGGGTCGGTCGCGGCCGCGCTGGGTGTGACCGGCGAGAAGGCCGGCGCGCTGACGAAGTCCTACGTGGAGGCGCGCACGAGTCACGGCGCAGCGACCGACAAGCTGCGCGATGAGATGCGTGAGAAGGGGCGCGAGGGCGGCCGGCCCGACGGCTCGATGCGGGAGAAGCTGGAGACGCTCAACACCGCTGAGCGGGCCAAGCTCGAAAAGGCGCTGGGCGGATCGCTCACGCCCGAGCAGACCAAGGCCGCGATGGAGACGCTCGGGACGTTCAATCGTGGGTGGGACCACATGACCAACGTCATCGCGGGGATGCACCTGGACGCGAAGAAGCAGTCGGAAGCCCTGAGCGCGGTGTACCAGTTCGTCGGCGTGCAGGGCAAGAACCGGGCCGCCGGCCCCGACGGCGACCGCGAGGCCATGCGCACGGCCATGCAGGAGGCCCGCGAGAAGATGCTCACGTCGCTCAAGGGCGTCCTCAGCGAGGAGCAGTTCAAGCAGTTCGAGGGAGCGACCGGTCGCGGCCCGCGTGCGGGCGCGCCGGGCTCGGAGGGGCGCCCGGGTCGCGGACACGGCGGCAAGCCGCCTGCAGACAAGCCGGACGGCGGCGAGAAGTGATCGCCCAGCGCCAGGCTTGAAGTTGGCAGGAAAAGGCGGCGCCTGCGTCGATCGCAGGGCCGCCTTGTTCGTTCTCGTTTCCTTGATCGGATCGCCGTGCACCGTTCGGTGGTGCGGACTGAGCCGTGCCCACGCCTCCGGGTATCTCCGCGGCCCGACGTTTGCTTGGCGATTCCTCAGTTCGGCGCCTGCAATCGATCCGCCGTCACGGGCAACCGGCAAAGTATCCGGTCAGGAAGTCGAAGATGTCCTGCACGGTAAGCTGGCCCGAGTGATTGACGTCGGCATCAAGAGACCCGCCGAAATAGCCGGCGAGGAAGTCGAAGATGTCCTGTACGGTCACGCCGCCCTCACCGTTGAAGTTGGAGGAGCAGCAGGTGATGGGGTTGCCCGGCTGGCCCTGGCACGGGATGCCCTCGCCCTTGTAAGTGCCGGATGCGGCGGCGCACGCCGCGGCCGAGAGGGCGGTGCAGGAGCTGCCGTTGCAGCAGGCTCCGGTGGGCGCTGGGCAGGGACTGGGATTGCACACCGAGCCGTCACCCGAATAAACGCCCGCGCAGTCGCCGGCCGCGACGGGCGCACAAGCACCGCTGGGCTGACAGCAGGCGCCGATCGGGGCGGGCGTGATCGAGAGCGTCAACGTGCTGACGCCGATCGGGCCGGCGGGGAATCCGCCTACACGCATCACCAGGGGCCGGCCCGCCACGACCGGGTAAGAAACGAAGATCGGGTCGCAGGTTGAGACGTCTGCGAAGCCGCAAACCAGCGCGGCCTGGGGCTGGGTGTCCGGGCAGGTGCTGTAGAGGGCGACGACCGGGCGGAAGGTGCCGTTGCAACGCGTGATCTGGAGCGTGCCCGTGCTTTGGATGTTAAGCGTGTAATAGCGGTCGCTGCCCATGTCGAAACCGCCCGTCGCGTCGCCGCAGGCGAGCGGGGCCAGGCCGCCGGCGCTGGGCGAGGCGCAGCGGGTGTCGACCGTAACGATCGTGGGCGCCGCTGAGGAGATGTTCTCGGTCAGTGCGCCCTCGCACGAGTCGTTGGGCACGGCGTCCTGGCTCGCGAGGACGGTGAACGCAGCGTCCGCGTCGTAGGAGAGCACGCGGATGTAATAGCCCGTGCCGCCGGTCGGGGTGAAATGGATCTTCGGGTCGCCGGAGGGGTCCAGGATCTGGCCGGCGTCGAGGAGGCTCGGGGTGACGAAGGGGCTATAGCAGGCGTCGTAGAGCCCGAGCTGGAAGTTGTATTCGCCCGAGGTCGAGATCCACACGGGCGACGAGCACGCGGGCACCCAGTAGTACCACACGTCATTGTTGCCTTCGAGGTTCAGCGGGCCGGAGTTGAGATCGAGGTAGCACGGCGGGATGGTGCCCGGCGGGGTCGGTGTCGCGCCGATCGTGGTACCACTCGCGGGCACGCCCGTCTGGAGAACCGCCGTCGGCACACCGTTGACGGTGCCGAAGCGTGAGCGGCGGCAGTAGTCGTTGGCGGGGACCACGCGAACGCGAAGCGCGAAGTTTCCCGAGAGCTGGTTGAAGCCCGACACGCGGATGAAGAAGGTGGAGCCCTCGGTGACGACCTGGCCAAGCCGGGATTGGGTCGTGCCGGCGCACATGCCGAACGTTGCGTCGTCGTTGCACGCGATTGAATTGAGGCCCGAGTCGAAGAACTCCAGCACGGTGTCGTAGGCCGAGCCGCAGGTGTCGGCCTCGAGCGTCCCATCGAAGGGGATCGTGATGCGGTACCACACGTCGGGGCTGGAGCCGCTCGCGCCGCAAGTGCCGCCCAGCGTGTAGTTTGCGCCGAGAGTCGTGCCTGCGTATGTGCCGCCGTTGGGGCCGAGCAACGTGGCAGTGTTGTACGAATCGTTCGGAGGCGAGCCGGCGGTGATGGTCACCGGGTCGTACGACCAATCGGCGTCGTCGTTCGCGTCTTCATCGCCGGGGGTTGTCATGTCGGCGGCCAGGTAGTATTGGCCGGGATTGATGGACACGGGCACGACGGCGCTGGTCTGATACTGTGCGCTGCCATGCGGGCCGACGCTCGGGAGATGGGTCGTTCCCAGGTAGACCGCGCCGTCCCAGGAGCCGAAGCCGGGCGTCAGATAGAAGTCGACCCGCGGGAAGGAGTACGAAGTGCCCGTGTTGTCGATGGTGTAGTAGCGCCCTCCGGCGCCGCTGCCCGATCCGATGGCCAACGAACCGCCCCGTTGCACGGATGTGCTGGCGGGGATCGTCCACTGGGTGAAGTTGGAGTTGCTGCCAGACGTTCCGTCGTTGTACCACAGCCGCAGGATGGCGTTGGTCCGCGGGGGGGCGCCGTACTGCGAAGTGATGCCCGCGGCATCATCCCCGAAGACGAACCCCGTGTCGTAGAGACGATTGGCGGGGTAATAGTTCATGACCGATGGGAACCGCGCGTTGAGGTTGGTGACCCACTGGTGGTCGAGGCCGAACGTGTGGCCCAGCTCGTGGATCGCGACGGGCGCGAAGTACGTGACGGGGTTGTTGGGATTGGTATGCGAATCGTCTGCCGCGGCGGCGAGGTCCGTGGTCCAGGCATGGCCGGGGTCCAGGTTGAAGTACACGTCCGCTTCCTTGATCTCGCCGCCTATCGAGCGTGACTCCGTGACGGCGTATTCGGTGGCACCCCAGCCGCGGCCCTGCTGCTCGTTGAGAATGGCGCTGGTCGCGAACCCGGCCTCATCGCGGCCGTTGCCGAAGTTGAAGGAGTTGGTGGGGTTGTCGTACAAACGGAACGCGTCGGCGTGCAGGTTCCAGTACCCCATCATGTTCGAGAGGTTTGCGGCGAACTCGCCCATGTTTGGGGCGATGTTGAACGTGATGTAGAGGTCGGGCGATCCCGAGAAGAATCCGTAGCGCAGGCCAACGGCCGGGTCTTCGCGGGTCGTTTGGCTTTGCGAGTCCAGAACGATTTCGCGATCGGGCGCCGGAGGCGGCGCCGAGCGCATGGCCGGGCTCGGCGGCCGCGGCGACGTGGTGGCAGAGGACGCATCGAGGGGGTTGACGGGCATGGTCGCGGCCGGGCAAGCCCGGAGATTGCGCGCGTCGTAGACGTGCGCCGGAAGCACGGCGCGGACCGTGGGTGCGACGTCCGGGGAAAGGTCCGGCCGCAGGCGCGCAATGACGAGCGCCCGCGAGACCTCATCGGCGAACGCATCGGCGGTGAAGCCATCGGGAGCGTCGTTGGTCTTTGCAAAGAATCGCGAGTTCACAGGTTGCGGCGGGGTGCAGCACCCTCCAGCCCGAACGACCTGCTCGCGCCCTCCGGCCCCGCCAACCACTTGGACGCGGTACAGGCCCTGCCACATGCCGACCAGAGGAGAGAGCGCGTCCCAGTCATGCTGGTTGATGAAGAAGAAGTCGTGCTCGCCGACCGAGAGCTTGGGCACGCCGAGCAGCGTGTCTTCGACATCGCCGATGCGCCCGCCGCTGAAGGTGAGGCTGACGAGAGGTCCCTTGGCGTGGGCGGCGAGCCGCCCGCGATCGTCGCGCAGGTTGCGGAGGATCCGGATCGAGTACTCCGTCAGGATTGCTCCGTTCTTGCCGTCGAAGTGGTACGGGCGCGCTGCTTCGACGACGCCCTCGAAGATGGTGTCTGCCGAACCGAGCACGAACTCGGGTGAGAGTTCAGGGACGCTCGCACCGGGCGAGGCGGCGGGAAGGCTCAGAAGCGCCGTCAACGCGACAACGCTCAGCCACCAGGCGGAGTGTGATCTGCTCATGTGTTCAACTCCTCACGGGCAAAGCCGACATCGGAAAAGTTGTCCGGCACACCATCTCAAGCGGAGAACACACGATTGGCTGACGCGCCAAGTCCGAAATGTGGGTTTCCCCCTCCGCGGCCCGTCCACACCCCTCCCTCCCCCCGACTGCTCAGTGAGCCCGCTCCATCCGCTGCCACTCAACGGTCGAGCCCACGTTGGGGTCGAAGCCCGCTTGCGAGGAGAGCAGGTATTGGCCCTGGGCGTTGACCCACACGTCGGTGTAGCCGGAGGGGAGCTCGATCGCTCGGTCCTCGAAGGGGTTCTGGTAGGTGTTCACCCCGCGGATCGCCTCGCTGAAGCCCCGGCTGATGCGGTCCTGCGATTCGCACCGGGTGCGGTAGGCGTCGCTGTACATCTTGCGGATCTCTTCGCTGTTCTGCGTTATGGTGCGACTGATCGCGGCGGCGTCCTGGATCCCCTGGCGCATCCGGTTCATGAAGAGCTGCTGGACGTGCGCATAGCCCGCGAACCAGTCGAGGCTGAGGCGTGCGCTGGCGACGGAGGTGCTCATGAGCGGCGCGAGGCGGTCGAAGTCGGCGGCGGGGGCGCGGAAGGCGTAGGCGGTGTTGACCGACCAGATGCACGAGCCCGGGCCGTTGGTGAACACGAGCGCGACGAAAACGTCTTCGGTCCAGGGGACGCCGCTGCGCTGGTAGGCGTAGCGGACCTTGGCCGCGACGGCCTGGCTCATGCCGCCATAGTTCTGGACAATCTGTTGCGCGACAGCGGGCAGGGGTTCGGCGGAGACTTGCTGCGCCCCGCGCAGGTGCGGCAGGGCCTCGGGAACATACATCGCGCGGATGAACTCGGGGATGTCGCGGATCGGCTGGTGGACGATGTTGCCGAGGTAGTTGGAACCGACCTGCATGGGCATCACCGGGTTGTCGATCCAGGTGAAGTTCTGGATGGGGAGCGTCTGGATCTGGCCGCCGGTGGCCGGGTCGGTGATGGTGAGGAGCAGGTTGGCGAGGATGCTGTGGTTGGGGAACCAGGTGACGCCGCCGTCGCTCTTCCAACCTTCGGGGATCAGGAAACTGATCGCCTCGATGTTGTTGATGCCGGGATCGTGGATGGAGAGCTTTGTAAACCGGAGCGTGTGCGGGCTCAGAGCCGTGGCTGACGCGGGTTTGTTGTCCGGGGGCGTGGGTGCGGACCCGGGTGCGGGTTTTCGTGCGAGCGGGTTGACCGGCGCGGGCTTGGGAGGTGCGGGCGCCGCGAGCCGGTACGTCGTCGCCCCGGTCGTGAACAGCAGGTGGTCGCCATCGGGGGCCGCGGTCCAGGGGAAGTCCGCGCCATCGGCCGTGAACGTGCCGGCGAGTCCTTTTACGGGGTCGAACGCGCCCCGCAGCGGGTAGGTGCTTCCGTTGAGGGACACGGTGCCGCCGTAGCCGTTGTCGCTCCGCGTGAGCACGAGCGTCAGTCCGTCACCGGAGTAGGTCCCCGCGGCGGGCTGGGACGGGCGCGCGGGAGACGCCGCGCCGGAAGAT
The DNA here is from genome assembly GCA_964630785.1 of uncultured Phycisphaeraceae bacterium. GTDB lineage: Bacteria > Planctomycetota > Phycisphaerae > Phycisphaerales > UBA1924 > JADLCX01. The sequence goes on from CAZVZG010000034.1 coordinate 11,761, forward strand.
GCGCCGTCCTGCGTCCCGGTCTGGGCGGCCGCAACCGGCGTCGTGGCTTGGAGCGTGAGGAACAACGCCGCTGAAAGGGCGGCGGTGCGAATCGTTGGGCGTGGGAGCATGGCGGCGACCTTTCTGATCGGCATCCAAGCGCCCAGTTTAGTGCCGCGCCCGCGAAACGCAACGTCGATTCGGGCCCGGATTTTCGGGTAGCCGACACGGAGGCCGCGGCGCGAAATTGGTCGTATGTTCCCGTCGAGGGGTAGGCAGGGAGGCCGAGACGTGATGACCTCCCCGCCCGGTTGCCCACCGATCGATCGCTTGTGCGATCGGCTCCTAGAAGCAGTCCTTCTTGACGTGGTGCTTGATGATCTCGCGGGCGCGGTTCACCAGGGCGAGGTCGTGCTTCTTGACGTCGCGCCAGAACGTCTGAAGGTCCGAATCGCTTTCGGCGTTAGCGATGTACTGATCGCACCGCCAGAGCGTGTCGAGGCGGTTGTCGAGGAAGTGGATGAGGTCGTAATCGTGATCGGCGCAGCCGCGGCTCTCGCCGACGTGCTGGTACTGGCGTTCAACGGCGGTCTTCATGGCAGGACTCCTTTTTCGGCCACGCGTCGGATCGTGCAACGGTGTCGCCGCACGGGCGACGGAGTGATCCCTAGCGCGGCGATAAGGAGAGTCAAGAGCGAACGCATCGCGAACGCGCTGCGACCACGGCCGGCGCGGTTCGGCGGGCGTTGTTGCGGACAGTTTCTTGTTGGGCATGGAGTTTGTTTGCCGCCCACGTGATCGAACGTTCTCCAGACACGATCTCAAAGAATCTTCACGCGCCGACGGTGATCGGGCGCGCGGGCCGTCGCCGACCAAGACGAAAAAGAGTGTCCGATGTTCGCGACGCTGATACCATGACTGCCGATCACCCGGCTTGCTTTGTGATCAGGGGGCGTATGGGTGGGGCCGGGCTGACAGGAGCTGCATGATGGTCTACAGAAACCTTGCTCTCGTGTGCGTGGTGGCCGGCGGGACGATCGCGGCCGGTCTGACCGGATGCGACACGGCGCCCAAGTCCGAGTCGGGCAAAGAGGCTCTCACGGCCGAGGCGACCGGTGCGTTCAGGTCGTTCAAGGCCAGCGACCCGTCGCTCGGCGCGCTGCTCGACAAGTCGGTCGGGTACGCCATCTTTCCGAGCGTCGGCAAGGCGGGCTTTATCGCGGGCGGCGCTTACGGGCGCGGTGAGGTGTACGAGCACGGCTCCTTGATCGGCTGGGCGGACATCTCGCAGGGCACGATCGGCCTGCAGATCGGCGCGCAGACGTACGACGAGCTGATCATCTTCCTGACCCAGGAGAACCTCGACAAGTTCAAGAAGAACGAGTTCGCCTTCAGCGCGAACCTGTCGGCGGTCGCGATCAAACCCGGCGTCGCCGGCGCGGCCGATACTTCCAAGGGCGTGGTCGTGTTCGTCCAGCCCAAGGGCGGCGTGATGGCCGAGGCCTCTGTCGGCGGCCAGCGGTTCACGTTCGAGAAGAAGTGAAGGGGAGGGAATGGGGACTTGGGGACTTGGGGACTTGGGACTGGGGAGAGGGAAGCGGAGAACTGGCCGTTTCCCTCTCCGGTCCGAGGTGTGCCGCCGGGGCTCGGCGGCCCGATGGGCGGGCGATCTGATCTTGGTTCACCGCTGAGCCGAAGTCTGGAACGGGCGTCATTCCCCTCCCAGCGCCTCGGTGATCTTCTTCAGCACGGTCTTTTCGTTGTGGCTGACCGAGAAGAAGGTGTAGAGGATGCCGCCGCTGAGCGAGGCGATCCCGCGGGCCGCGGCGAGCAGGTCTTCGCGGAAGGTCTTGAGTTCGGCGGGCGTGAGGACTTTGCGGAGTTCCTGGGCGTACATGTACCAGGCCTTGCGGGCCTCGGGGTCGGGGCCACGCTCGATCCATTCCTGGATCCGCTTGAGCGCGAGGCTGTCGGCGGGCACGCCAAACTTGATGGCGGCACGGGTCACGGCGTCGGCCTCGCGCTTGTCGCAGCCGCCGTCGGCCCAGACGATCTCGACGAGCGGGAGGAGCTTGAAGGCGGTCATCATCTCGCCGCTGAGCTGGAGGGCCATGAGCCGGTCCAGCACGTCGTCGTTCGTGATACCGGTGGACTTCTTCAGGTCTTCGCGCTCGCGCTTGGCCTGGAAGACGGCGCGGAGCTTGGCGACCATCTCGGCGTCCTTCTTGCGGAAGTACGCTTCTTCGTAGGCGTTGCCGCGGGCTTGGAAGGCGTCGTGGTGACCGATGGACATGGGTGAGGATTCCGTGAGGAGGAGCGGACGGCCCATTTTAGGGGCCGAGAGGCGGAGGGAGCGGGCACGGATCGGGGCGGGGTGCGGTGCATGGACGTGCGTTAGGACCAGTACTCGGGGCTGGGCCTGTTCAGCCGTGGGCCGGCCACATCGCCTGCGAAGGCGATGCCGCGGGGATCACCCCATGTGCTTGATGATCGCGTCGCCGAACTCGGAGCACTTGAGCTTGGTCGCGCCCTCCATCATGCGGTGGAAGTCGTAGGTGACGGTCTTGGCGCCGATCGCGCCGTCCATGCCCTTGATGATGAGGTCCGCGGCCTTTGTCCAGTCGCCGTCTCCCCCGCTACCCATGTAGCGGAGCATCATCTCGCCGGAGAGGATGACCGAGCCGGGGTTGACCTGGTCGAGGTTGGCGTACTTGGGGGCAGTGCCGTGCGTGGCCTCGAAGATGGCGTGCCCGGAGATGTAGTTGATGTTGGCGCCGGGTGCGATGCCGATGCCGCCGATCTGGGCCGCCAGGGCGTCGGACAGGTAGTCGCCGTTGAGGTTCATCGTGGCGATGACGTCGAAGTCCTTGGGGCGCGTGAGCACCTGCTGGAGGGTGATGTCCGCGATGGAGTCCTTGACCATGAGCATGGCCTTCCACTTGCCATGACCGTGCGTGGGCCAGAGGACCTTCAGAACACCCTCGACCTCGGCGACGATCTTCTTCTTCTGGTCCGGCGTCATCATGTCGTAGCCGGGGTCGATCATCTTGGCGTTGGCCTCGGCGGAGAGGTCGGAGTTGGCCTCCTTGTTGCCGAGGATCCACGACTCACGCTCGGTCACGATCTTGTCGCGGAAGCCGCCCATGCTCGCGGGCTTGGCGGCCATCTCGTAGCCCCAGTCCTTGAACGCCCCTTCGGTGAACTTCATGATGTTGCCCTTGTGCACGAACGTCACCGAGCGACGCTTGTTCTTGAGGGCGTAGGCGATGGCGGAGTGGACCAGGCGGCCGGTGCCCAGGTGGGAAACGGGCTTGATGCCGATGCCGACCTGCACGGGGATATCGGAGCGTGCCGGTGCGCCGACGGCCTCGAGCTGCTTCCACCAGTCCTGGCCCGCCTGCTTGCTGCCGAAGCGGATCTTCTTGAACTCCTTGGGGAACTCCTTCTCCATAAAGGAGAGGAACTTCGCGGCCTCGGGGCTGCCGGCCTGCCACTCGATGCCCGCGTAGATGTCCTCGGTGTTTTCACGGAAGATCACCATGTCGCAGTCCTGCGGCTTCTTCACGGGCGAGGGCACGCCCTGGAACCAGCGCACGGGGCGGAGGCAGACGTAGAGGTCGAGGAGTTGGCGCAGGGCGACGTTGAGCGAGCGGATGCCGCCGCCGACGGGCGTGGTGAGCGGGCCCTTGATGCCGACGAGGTGCTTGCGGAAGTCCTCGATGGTCTGGTCGGGCAGCCAGTTGCCGGTCTTGTTGAACGCCTTCTCGCCGGCGAGCACCTCGTTCCAGTGGATCTTCTTCTTGCCGCCGGAGGCTTTCTGCACGGCCGCGTCCATGACGCGGACGGACGCCCGCCAGATGTCGGGACCGGTTCCGTCGCCCTCGATGAATGGGATGATGGGGTCGTTGGGGACCTTGAGGCCGGAGGACGACATCGTGATGGACGAGGGCATTGGGGACTCCAGGAGAAGGTGGCGGCACGCCGGAACTGCGCCCGAGTGAGGGGGAGGAGAGGATAGGTGGGGCGGCGTGGGTGGGCCGCCGTGTGTGGTTGGTCGGTGGCGGTGCGGGCCGGGGCCGGGACAACTGGGACTGTGTGGATAAACCATCGTCGCTGTCGGAAGTTGTTAGCCTCCGGGCATGCAGCAATCTGCTCGATCAATCGTGGTGCTGGCGGCGTTGGGGGCTTTGTCCGCGGCGTTGCCGGCTCGCGCGGACAGGGACCGCGCCGAGAGCGCTGTGGACCTCGACAACGCGTTCACGACGACTCTGGACATGAACTTCGACCAGCCGGCCGATCCGGGGGCCCAGCCGGCGGCGGGGGCGGGTTCCTCCGAGCCCTCGCCCCGGAACACGATCTTCGGTCCGGGCCACCAGAAGTCGTGGGAACTGCCGCCGGTGGTCGTTGAGGGGCAACCGTCCTCGGGGCTGAAGGAGGAGGAGCGGATCGGTTCGTACGGGCAGCCGCGATGGACGGCGACGCGGCGGTTCCCGTCCACGCGCGTGTACGTCATCCCCGAGGGCAAGGTCGAGGTGGAAGGTTGGGCGCGGGCGACGATCAACCGATCGGACCAGGGCGGCGAAACGGATTGGCGTTTCCTGCAGGAGCTGGAGATCGGCTTGCCGTACCGCTTCCAGCTCGACCTTTACCTGCGCGAGGATTATGACACCGACAAGGACGAGACGCTCTGGGGCGGGCAGTTCGAGGTGCGATGGGCGCTGGCCGACTGGGGCAAGCTGCCGGGCAACCCGACGCTGTACCTCGAGTACATCACGCTCGAGGAGCGCCCCGACAAAATCGAGCCCAAGCTGCTGCTGGGCGGCGAGATCACCGAGGGATGGCACTGGGGCACGAACTTCGTGTTCGAGTACGAACTCTCGGGCGAGGAACGCGAGGCGGAGTACTCGGTGACCGGCGCGGTCTCGCGCACGATCGTGGACGAAGTCTTTTCGCTTGGGGTCGAGGGTGTGTTTTCCGCTACCGACGTCAAGGGCGAACGGGGCGACTTCGACACGTCGTTGGTTATCGGGCCGAGCCTGCAATGGCACCCGGTGCCGAGCGCGACGATCAACTTCGCGCCGCTGTTCGGGACCACAAACGAGAGCCCGATCGCCCAGATCTACCTCAACGTCGGCTGGGAGTTCTGAACGCGCCGACGCGGGTAGCATCATGCCGGGGCCGATGGCATGACCAGACGTTGGACCATCCCGCTGGCGGCGTCGATCGCCGTGCACGGCGGGATGCTGGTCGGGCTGATCGGCTGGTGCGGCGGCGCGGCGGTGTCGGAGCCGGAGATCGTTCTGCGGCCGTGGGAGGGTGACGGTACGCCGATGAAGATCGTTCTCGATGGCGAGGACGAGTCCGGGCGTTCCGAAAGCGGCTACGCCGCGCCGGCGGAACTGTTGAAAGAGATCGGGATCGGAGCGGAGGCGGAATCGCCCGCGGGCCGTAACACCGAGGGTCAGAACACGCCGGGCCGGATCGAGCCTCCCGTTGTTGTGGCGTCGGCTGAGCGGCCTGTTGTGGAGCCCGTGCTTGTGCCGTCGGTGCCGGCGGAAGCGGTCGAGGCGATATCCGCGCCGATCACCGGCGTGCTGGACAACTGGGCGCGTGTCGCGGCGGGCACCGAGCGCGCCGCGGGCGAGTCGGTTGATCGTTTGCGACTGGCTCGCGCGGATGTGACGGCTTTGTCGAACGCGGCCGCGGAGCGGTTGGTCGCCGCGGCCCGATGGATCGACAACGTGCTGAAGGCGGTAGCGGGGTTCCAGGAAAAGGCCAAGGGCGAGCCCCCCGGAAGGGCCGTTTCTTCGGTCGCCGCTTCAGGAGCGAGCGGGGGTCTGGAACGGGCACGGGTGGGCGGCGTTGCCGGCGCGTCGCGCGGCCCTTCGGCGGCGACCTCCAACCGACCGCCGAAATACCCCGCGGAGTGCCGCCGGCGGCGCGAGCAAGGCACGGTGATGCTGCACGTGGTGGTCGAGCCTGACGGCTCCGCGTCCGATGTGCGACTGGCGCGATCGTGCGGGCACGCGCTGCTGGATGAAGCCGCGCTGGAGGCGGTGCGGACATGGACATTCACGCCGGCGAGCGTCGATGGCGCGTCGGTTCGCTCCGAGGTCGATCTCCCGATCGTGTTCGTGATCAGGGAGTGACCGGGTTGCCGCGGGTTCACTTTGGTGCTTCGGCTTCCGTGGGCGCAGGCGCGGTGCTCGCGGCGAGAGCCTCCGTGAACGCGCGATAGGCCGCGCTCTTGTCGAGGACCGATCGGAACTCGGCGTAGAAACCGTCCTTGCCGGGGCGTTTCTCCGGCCAGGCCTCGTTGAAGAACCGGACCGCCTCGGACTCGTGGCCGCTGTAGATCAGGTCGAGCATCGTTCGCCACAGGTCCGGTTCGAGCTCCGAGTTCGGCGCGGCCATCAACTTCCGAACACGGGCCGCTTCGGCATCGAGCGTCGCCACCGTCGGCGCCGGCTTGAGCATCGCGGCGAGATCGACGACCAGCCGGTGATCGCGGAGTTGGTAGTACACCGAGGGCATCGGCGAGGCGACGTGCGGAGCGTTCCAATAGTCGAACGACTGCTCCGGGATGTCGAAATCGTACTGGCCGCGACGGGACGGATCGCTCTCGGGTGCCGGCTTGATGCCCATGCCGTTCTGGGCGTCGATCGTCGCGGTCACCACGGGCGGGTCGGTCAGTTCGAGGATGTACACCGTGTAGCAACAGTGAGCGCCGCCGGAGAACGAGAACACTACCAGTTCGGACACGCCGTCGCCGTTGAGGTCGTCGCCCGCACCGAGCTTGTGGGCTTCTGAACCGGGCGGGAGCGACCAATCCTGCTGGCCGAAAGTGATGTCGGCATCCTCGAAGGCCAGGAGCTCGCGTCCGTTGGACCGAACGCTCGCGCGCTGGCCGCGTTCGCGCGGGTCGCGGATGGCCCAGCGGGTGGCGGTGGTCCGTCCGATGGTGAGCGATTCAACCCGCTTCCACCTGGGCATGAGGGCGTAGTAAATGTCCAGGCCGTGAAAATAGACGACCTGCGACACGATCGGGGCGAGGAGCAGAAGGCCGATGAGCGCCCTTCCGCGGCGCCGGCGCGTGCGACCCAGGTCGCGCTCGGCCAGGATTCGGCGGCCGCACTCGGGGCAGGTGAGCGGGAAGGCGTGGCCCGCGCCGGACATGTCGTACCAGCAATGGGGGCAGCGGCGACGGCCGCGGGCGCGCTCGCCGAAGAGGGCGAACGCCACCACAACGAGCCCCGCGAGCGCGATCGAGCCCGTGGCCGCGTAGGCCCAGAGGGTTTGAGCGAAGTGGACCGAGGGGAGAAGTTGGGGGTACACGCCGTGCGGGCTCCTGCCTGTGAACGGATCAACGAGCGCCCGCGGCGGGCGCGGCGCTCCGGGTCGGCGTGCCCGCGTGCGGTTCGACATGGAGGTGGACGTCCGCCACGCTCGGGAGCGAAGACTTGATCGCGGCCTTGATCTTGCCGGTGATGACGTGGGCGTCGGCGACGTTCATGTTCGGATCGACCTCGATGTGCATTTCGAGGTAGTGCCGGCCGCCGCTGGTGCGTGCCCGAGTCTTTTCGATGCCGAGGACCCCGGCCACGTCGGCGGCGATCGTTCGGGCCCGGTCGAGCACGACGGTCGGCTCCTCGTCCATGAGCTCGCGGAGCGGGATGCGGGCCAACCGCCAGGCGTTGTACATGATGATGAACGCCGCGAAGAGCGCGGCCCAGTCGTCGGCGGCGGCCCACTTGTCGCCGAGTTTCAGGTATCGCTGGCCGAAGACGGCGATGGAGATGCCGACGAAGGCCGCGGCCGAGGTGATCGCGTCGGTCATGTGGTGGCCGGCGTCAACCTCGACCGCGCCCGATCCCTCTTCGCGGGCGACGCGCGAGGCGTAGCGGGCGAGCACGGTCTTGATGACCATGACCGCCACGAGCACGGCGAGCGTCCACGGCGCGGGCGTGTGGTGCGGCGTGATGATCTCGTTTACGGCCTCGACGCCGATGCCCGCACCCGCGACGAAGATGAGCGCGGCCACGAGCAGCCCGGCCAGGGCCTCGGCCTTGCCGTGACCGTAAGGATGGTTCTCGTCCGCGGGGCGGGCCCCCAGCCGCAGTCCGCCCCAGATCACCACGCTCCCGACCAGGTCGCCGAGCGATTCGACGGCGTCGGCGATGAGCGCGTAGGAGTGGCCGACCACGCCAGCCAGCATCTTGCCGAGGGCCAGGAGCACGTTGACGCTCAGCCCCAGGAGGGCGGTGCGCTGGCCGCGGGTGATGGGGCGGGTCCGCCCGTTGGGCATATGGGCAGAGCGTATGCGGGCCCCCCGGATCCGAAGTCATGGATCGTCGCGCGGCCGCTCCGGTATGCTGTACTCAAGTGGCATCGCCCGAACTCATCCCCACGCTCCCGGGCTATGACGTGACCCGTCGGATCGGCGGCGGCGGTATGGGCGAGGTGTTCGAGGCGGTGGACCGATCGCTCGGGCGTGTGGTCGCGATCAAGCGGCTTCGGAGCGACCGGCTCGACCCCAACCTTCCGGGTTGGAAGGCGTGGAACGCGAGGTTCCGGCGTGAGGCGCGCCTGCTCGCGGCGATCAACCACCCCAATATCGCCACGATCCACGCGATCGTGGAGCACGGGGGTGTGCTGCACCTGGTGATGGAGCACGTGGACGGGCACTCGCTGCGGGACGTGCTGCGGTCCGGGCCGTTGGAAGTGGAGTTGGCGTTGGAGGTCGCGCGGCAGGTCGCCACGGGGCTGATGGCCGCCCACGAGGCGGGGGTCATCCACCGCGACGTCAAGCCCGACAATATCCGGATCAACTCGAAGAGCGTGGTGAAGATCCTGGACTTCGGGCTGGCGCGGGAGCGGGAAGAGGGCGAGGATTCGTTCGCCCGCTCCCCGGGCACGGGGTCGCCGACGGATGCGCACACGGTGATCGGCGCGTTTGTCGGCACGCCGGGCTACGCCTCGCCCGAGCAGGTGCTGGGCGAGACGGTGGACCAGCGGACGGACGTGTTCGGCTTCGGGTGCGTGCTCTTCGAGATGCTTTGCGGGCAGAGGCCGTTCGACGCCCGCGGGCGTCACGGGGCGCGGGTGGTGCTGGAGGAGGATGCGCCGTGGGCGCTGCTGCCGGCGGGGGTGCCAGCGGGCCTGGAGAATCTGTTGCGGGAGCTGCTGTCGCGCGACCGCCTGGGACGGCCTTCGGGCCTTACGGAAGTGCTGCCGCGGCTGACGAAGGAACCGCCGGCATCGGCCGGGCCCCCGTCGGACCGATCGGCGAATGCAATCGCAAACAACCTGCCGCGCGAACACTCGAGTTTCGTCGGGCGGCAGAGAGAGGTCCGCGAAGTCCTGGGCCTGATGTCGAGGTCGCGGCTGGTCACGCTCACCGGAATCGGCGGCACGGGAAAATCCCGTCTGGCGCTCCGGGTAGGGGAGGTCCTTTGCGAACACGATGGGGGCCGGAGCGGTGGTGGGGTCGGCCCGGGCGACGTCGCGGCCGTGTACTTCATTCCTGTGGAGCCGGGCTCAAAGATCGGTCGGTTGGTCGGGGCGCTCGCGAGGGCGTGCGGCTGTCGCGAGGCGCCGGGGACGCCGCTGATCGACCACGTGGTCGAACGCTTTGGGGTCGTTCGTGGGTGGGTCATTTTGGATGGGTGTGAGCACGCGCCCGACGCGGCGCGTGCGCTCGTGAACGTGCTGTTGGACCGCGCGCCCGGGATCGGCCTGCTCTGCACCGCGCGCGAAGGGTTGGACTTACCGGGAGAGGCGCTCTACCGGGTGCCGATGCTGCCGACGCAGCCCGCGGGCGAACCGCCGGGCCGATCGGGCCACGCACCGGGTGTGTCGCACGGTTCGGGTTCTGGGCACGTCCGGTCGGACGCGCTGGCGCTGTTCCTCGATCGCGCGGGGTTGGCTCTGGCGGCCGGGGGCGCTCAAACTCCCTCCGACGACGACCTGTCTAGGGCGGCCGCCATCTGCCGGCGGCTCGGCGGGATGCCGCTGGCCATCGAGATCGCGGCCGGATTCGTCGAGGCGGCCTCGCTGGAAGACCTCGAAGCGCGGATCGCGGCCGGGCTCGACGTGCTGAACACGCCGCTGGACGCCGATCCTCAACAACGGACCATCGACTCCGTGCTGCAATGGTCGATCGACCGCCTCGACGCCCGTCAGGGCGCGGTGTTGCGACGGATGACGGTCTTTTCGGGCGAGTTTTCGCTCGCGGCGGCCGAGGCCGTGGGCGCGGATGCCGTGGGGCCATCGGGCGACGGAGTGGCCGCACGGCACGTGCTCGCGGCCCTGCTCGCGCTCGTGCGGAGGGGCCTGGTTGTGCGCTCGACGGCGGCCCGGTCCGGTGTGATTGCGTGGGCGGCGCCCGCGGGAACGCCCACAACCCGGTATCGGCTTCTCGACCCGGTCCGCCAGTATGTCGGGCGTGCGGTCAAGGGCGATCCCCTTCATTCATCCGATGCGCTCACGGCCCGCGCGCGACACGGCGCGTACTACCTCTCGCTCGTGGAGGACCTTTCGCCGCGGCTGGACGGTCCGCAACAGGCGGCCTGCATGGGCGAGCTGGGCGATGACCATCAGGAAATCCTCGCGGCAATGGACGCCATGAACGACCCGGAACGGTTGCTGCGGCTGGCCGTTGGAATGGCCCGGTTCTGGTACAAGACGGGGTTTCCGAGCGTGGGAAGGCGGCGATTGGAGGCGGCGATGCAGAAGGCGGCTCCGGGCCCTGCCGACGCGAAGCCGACGCTCCTGCACATCCGCGCCGAGTCGTTCCTGGGCGTGCTGCAATGGTCGGAGGGTCGGTCGGAGGAGGCCGAGCGGCACTGTCGGCGCGCTCTGGCGATGGCAAAGGAAGCCGGGGAGCACGTGCAGGTCGCCGCGATCTGCGGGAACATCGGGTTGTTGCTCATGCAGCAAGGCGATCTGAGCGGCGCGGATGCCTCGCTCACGGATGCGATCAGGGCGAGCGAGCTCGCGGGCGATCCGATGATGGTCGATCGCGTGCGGCTCCACATCGGGGGTCTCCGCGTGCGGATGGGGGCGTGGGCGGAGGCCCGGGAAGTGCTCGGGTTGTGCCTGAACGCATTTCGTGCCGCCGGGGACCGTACGCGGGCGGCGCGAGCATTGTCCAAGCTCGGCGAGGTCGATCGGTTCGAGGGCCGACTTGCGGACGCCTGGGCCAAAGGCGCGGAGGCCGCCGAGATGGCGCTGGAGTCGGGAGACCGCCCGGCATTGACGGAGATCGTCGAGCAGTGTGCCGTCACGGCGTGGCGGTGGGGCGAGCGGGAACGTGCGGGCCGTCTGGTTTCGATCACCGGGCGGATTCGGAGAGAGGATGGGTCTCATCCGGGCCCTGAAATAAGTGCGGAGATCGCCGAAATCGAGAGTTGTTCGCCAGAATCCCCTGAATCGGTTATGGACGAGAGCGCCGACATAGGTACACTGGACGCGATCCGACAGGGGATCACGGCGATCCGCGGTCGGTAGTCTCTCAGTCCGTGCATTCCAACTTGTTGTTGACGACACCGGTTTCTGGCGGCCGCATCACGCGGGCCAACAGACGCTTTCGTGCGCCGGGTCGGTGGCTTCGGATCGACCGGCAATCATGTAACGGATAAGCGCGCGTGATCGCTTGTAAGTCGAGCGGTTTGCTTCACGGGGCGAAGGGGTGATCGAGCTCTTCGGGAGGCACGCGATGGGCATCAACCTGTTTCGGGACCGGGCGTGGGGGCCGCTGGTGAGCGGGGCGGCGTACGCGGCGGCGATCGTTGCGCTGGCGGGGTGTCAGTGTGCCAATCCGCACTGCCGCTGCAATGGAGGTTCGTGCGTTAGCGATGGAACAGGCCGGGTGAAGTCAGATGCCCCACCGCAGAGCGCGCAACGACCGCAGATGGGTGGCGGTCAGCCGATCATGCCGGTCTCCGTAGGATGGGTCGAACCAGGCAAGCGGCTCGCCGTGCTCGTGACGCTTCTGGACCCCAACCCCGAAGCGACGTATGTCAAGGTGACGCCGATTCTGAAGACCGACGTTGGTCAGCAGACGATCACCTTCGACAAGATCGGCAAGATCGAGTACATGGGCCAACCGTACGACGTCCAGAACGGGATGAAAGTGTCTCCCAACGCCAAGTACTTCACGTTTGACATCGTGCTCCTTAATGGAGCAGAGATTCAAACAGGACCTCCGGACGTTCTCGGTTGTATTTTCGAGATGACCATCAACACATCGAGCGAAAAGTCCAATTTCGGGATGGTGGTGGACCTTCCGTAGGGTCGCTCACGGCAAGAGGGCGCCGCATGTTGAAGCATCGAAGTCGTCGATGGTCGGACCGCGGTATTGCACTGGCCTGCGCTGGGGTGGTCGCGTCGTTCGGGGCGGGCCAACAGCCGTCGGAGGATCGGCCGAAGTGGCAAGCCCCCAAGCCCGTGTCGATCCCGCCGGGGGTGAAGGAACGGTTCGAGGAGAGTAAAGCGCCCGACGTGGCCGCGACGCGGCTCGCGCAACTCCAGAAGCAGATGAAACCGGATTACCGGTTCACCATCGGAGCGACGAGCGTGCTCTCTCGGCCGGGCGGGCCTTTGCGCGGGTTTCGCTCCGGGCGCGATCGCCGGCTCGTTGTCAAGGCTCCCGAGCACCAGGTCGCGGCGATGATGGCCGTCCCGGGATCGCTCGACTACGTCGCGATGGGGCGGGTGACTCCGGTCAAAGGCCAATATTGCAGGGATTGCTGGGCGTTCGCCGCGGCCGCGATCTGCGAGTCGGCCTACATCAAGAACCACTCGGGAGCCTGGCCGGACTTTTCCGAGCAGTGCCTGGTGAACTGCGTAGGTCCCGAAAGCGGCTGCAACGGCGGGTACCTCGACTCGGCGCTGGACTACGTGCTCAGGTCCGGAATCACCGATGAAGGGGTATACGCGTACACCGGCTGGGCCGCGCAGTGCAACATGGGGGACCGCGCACTGTTCAAGGCCGCGTCGTGGGGCTTCGTCAAGACGGACGATCCGTTCGGCGTCGCGACGGACGCCCAGTTGAAGCAGGCGCTGCTGGAGCACGGACCGCTCGCGGTGGGCATCTGCTGGTCGGACTTGGCGGACGCGTACCAGAGCGGGGTGCTCAACAACTGCGCGGACGCGTCAGGCCCCGCAGACCACGCGGTCACACTGGTGGGTTGGAACGATGACTACGGGGCCTGGAGGATCAAGAACTCCGAGGGGACCGGCTGGGGCGATCAAGGCTTCGCGTGGGTCGAATACGGGTGCGCGAACATTGGCACGATGGCGGTGTGGGTGGAGATGGAGTAGCACCGTCCGATCCGGCGGGTAGTCATCGGAACAGGCTCGCCAGATCGCGCCAGAACCCCGGGTACGTCTTCGCGACACATCCCGGGTTGTTGATCCGCACGCCCGGCACACGCAGTCCGATCAGGGCCAGCGACATCGCCATGCGGTGGTCGTTGTAGGTGTCGAATGCCGGCGGTCGAGCGCTGCCGTGCGCGGGCGGGGTGATGCGCAGTCCCTCGTCGTCGCCGTCGTGGATGATCTCGACCTTTGCTCCAAGCTTGGTGAGTTCGGTCTGGAGCGCGGCCAGCCGGTCGGTTTCCTTCACGCGGAGCGTACGCAGCCCGCGCAGCGTGCAGGTGGCGCTCGGGTTGTCGGGCGTGGGCTCGGCGAAGCAGCAGAGCGCGGCCGCGGTCATGGCGGTGTCGGGCATGTCGGAGAGGTCGATGTCGATGGGTGCGAGCCGGTCGGGCCCGGTGGTGCGTAGGCCGACAGCCTTGCCGCCTGCGCCGGCGCCGACCCGTTCCACCTGGGCGCCCAACGCCGAAAGCACCCGGACGAAGCCCGTGTCGCCTTGGAGCGACCCGCGGGGAGGTGGGCCCAGATCCAGGCCGGGGATGGTGACGCGGGCGCCCGGGAAGAGCGCGGCCGCGGCGTGGAAATAGGTCGCGCCGCTGGCGTCGGGCTCGATGGTGAGGTCGAATGTCGGGAGTGGCGAGGGATCGATCGAGATGCCCGCGGGGCGGCGATCGTGCACATGGACGCCGACGGCCCGGAGGAGGCCGACGGTCATGTCGATATACGGCTCGCTGGTGATCGCGTCCGTGAACTCGATGTCCATCCCGTGCGGGAGCATCGGCGCGACAAGCATGAGGGCGGACACGAACTGGCTGGATTGCGTGCGCCCGAAGCGGGCTGTGGCCCGACGTTGGAGCAGCCCGGGGTCGAGGCCGCGGATGCCGATGGGGGGGAATCCCGGACGGCCGGCGTGCTCCGCGGGCTTCGCTCCGTTCGTCAACGAGTTCAGGGCCTCGATCAGCTCGCCGATCGGCCGCTCACGCATCCGCTCATCACCGTCGATGACGACGCTCGTGCCTGGCGGGGCGAGCAGCGCGCCCGCGGCGAGGAACCGGGTCGCGGTGCCCGCGTTGTGGAGGTCGAGGCGCACGGTTTGGCCGGGAGCGATGCGCCAGCGGCCGCCGACGCCGGTGATGCGGAGGGTGGCGGGTGTGATGGTTTGCGGTGGAGCGTGGAGTGATTGCTGATCGGCGGCGGGGTCGGGAGGGGATGGAGTGTGGGCATACCCCGAGCTTGCGCTCGGGGCTCCCTGGGGTTCGACTTGGGCGCCGAGTTGCTCGATGGCGCGGATCATCACCCGGGCGTCGTCGGCGTCGGTGAGCGCGCCGCGCAGCGTGCTGACGCCTTCGGCCAGGGCCGCCAGGAGCAGGGCGCGGTTGGTGATGCTCTTGGAGCCGGGCGGGCGGATGGTGGCGTCGAACGGGTTCACGCCCGCGGGGATGGTGGGGATGGGGAGGGGGTCGGGGAGGGAGGCGAGCGGCTGAGAGAGGTCGGGAAGCATGTCTGAGGTGCCGCGTCGCTCGTGGCCGACAGAGCGGGGAGCTCGGCCCTTCGGGCCGACATCGGCTGGAAGCCGATGCCACTGGGATCAGTCGGCTTCGCCCGCCTTCCGGAACACCGCCACCACGTCCTCGACAGGGATGACGAACAGGCGGTTGTCGCCCTCGAACTCGACGGGGATCGCGTGCTTGGGGTTGAACAGGATCCGGTCGTACTTCTTGATCGGGTAGTCGGAGTCCTTCTGCACTTTGGCGCTGATGGCCACGATCCGCCCGGTGAGGGTCGGGATCTCGATCTTGTCGGGCAGGTGGATGCCGGTCTTGGTGGTTTTGCGGTCCTCGTCTTTGCGGATGAGGACACGGTCGCCGATGGGTTCGACGACCTCGAGTTTGCCGGCGGCCCGGGGGCCGGGGTTGGGGGGGTTGGGCGAGCGGGGGTCCTTGCTCATCGGCCGATTGTAGGAACGTGGCCTTCATCCCGATCGGATAGGATGCGGCCCCATGCAGGAACAAGTCGAGCGACTCAAGAGCCTCATCCGCGACGTCCACGACTTTCCCAAGCCTGGGATCGTGTTCAAGGACTTCACGCCGCTCATCCGTGACGCGGCCGGACTCGCCCTGTGCGTCGAGCTCATGGCCAACCCGTTTCGAGGCAAGGGTGTCGATCTGGTCATCGGGGCCGAGAGCCGCGGGTTCATCTTCGGCATCGCGCTCGCGCAGTCGCTCTCGGCGGGGTTCGTGCCGGTCCGCAAGCCGGGCAAACTGCCGTGGCGGAAGCAGGCGATCAACTATGCGCTGGAATACGGGGCCGATGCCCTGGAGATGCACGAGGACGCCGTCGGACCCGGGCAGCGCGTGCTGATGGTGGATGACCTCCTGGCCACCGGCGGCACGATGCGGGCCTGCTGCGACCTGGTGAAAAAGATGCGGGCGAGCATCGTCGGCATATCCGTGCTGATCGAGCTGACCACGCTCAACGGGCGTGCGCTTCTGCGCGAGCACGGCGACGTGCACTCGGTGCTCAAGTACTGAGCCGGTGGGCACGCTCGGGGGCGCGGCCCGCGCGACGGTCGGTCTCACGCGATCGGTCGAAGCGGCCGTGGGACCGGCGTTCCGACTTCTCTTGGACGGTCAGGTTGCTTGTCCAGCGGCCGAACTCATTGCGGTGCAACCCGCTGGCGGCGTAATCGGGCATCCAGTACCGCCCGTCGACGAGGTACGAGAAGACGTGGTCGCCGGCGGCAATGTCGCACTCGGCGCTCCACCAGCCGGCGTTCTCGCCATTGCCCCGGTCCATCTCGATGGGCCGCGAGTCCCAGTTCGTGAAGTCGCCCATGAGTTCGACGCGCTCGGCGTGGGGGAGATAAACCTCAAACCGGGTGCAATCGCGTGCCGTATCCGATCGGTCGATGACCATTCCCGCCTCCGTGAGGGTTAGTGATGAACGGTTGTTCATCCGAGGTAAGCCGGCGTCGCGGCCGGCGGAGCGGTCGCCGTCCGGGCGAACTGCCGGACGCCTCCAACCGTTCCAATCAAGAGTGTTACCGCGATGTACGAGTTTGTCACCCCGAAAGCGCCGATCGGGCATCAAAATGCTCTGCTTTGGTGGGCAGAATTATTGCTGGAAGCGATTCCTTACCCCAAGCATTGTTCTTATATGAACTATTTATCATGTTGCAACACCGACCCGTCGAAAGCGAGGCCGCGGGTCGGCCATCGGAGCAGGATCTCGGTGCCGCGTTCGTGCGGTTCGTGGCGGTGTGGCATGACGCCGGCGTTTGCGGGCAATCGGTCGCGCGGGGAACCCTACTGTGCACGCGACGGGCCGGCGGCGCGATGCATTCTTTCGGGCGTAGGCGTGGTTGCGCACGAAGTCCCCCCGCGGCTTCAACTTGTCTCCGAGTGAGAAGACGAAGCGAGCAGAGGCGAGCGTGGGGGCGGGGGCGGAGGCGGGAGAGGGGGAGGGGGGGACCGAGTGGCCTGATTACGGCGCGGACTTGCGCTGGTGAGCGGGATTCCGCGAGGAGGCGTGCTCAGGCCCGTGCCCTGAACCATGGCTCGGCTCGTGGCGGGGCGCATCGGCGTGGCCGAGACCCTTGGGGTGCTTCGCGGTGTCGGTCTGACCGTGGCTGATGGCCGAGGCCTTGGCGGGCTCGACCGGCTTCCTGGGCGAGCCACCGGCGACAGGGATTCCGGAACGACCGAACGTTGGGATCTTGTTCATGGAGCAGGCCCCCGCTGGATGGGGTCACGGTGCCCGGGCACACTCGGCCGCGGGCCGAACAGACGCGACCCAAGCGTGAGATTATCGCGGGCTGGAGGGTCGAGGCAACCGAGCCGGTCGCACGTCTGGCGCGACCCGTTTCACAGTCCCAACCGGGTCCGTTTGGCGTCCCATTCGGCCTGCTCCCTTTTATTGTCGGTGGCGAGAGCGGGGCTCTTGGCTCGAAGGGCGTCAATCTCCAGGCGAGTCAGTCGCACGGACTCGAGCTCGTAGTCGCGGAAGGCCTCCATCGTCAGCGGCACGATCGGTTCGAGAAGGGCGTACATCGCGTCGGCGTACACCCGGATCTCCTCCTGCGCGTGCTTGTCCATGCGAAGGGAGAGGAACCGCAAGATGTTGTGCAGGTCGCACTTCCAATACCACTCGGTGTAGACGCTCACGGGCAGCGCGATGCGGGCCAGCTCGCGGCTGACGCCGGCGCGGGTGAGGGCGTCGTAGCGTCCGTACATCTTCTCGGCGTCGTCGAGGTAGCGGAGGAACTCCTCGGCGGTGCGGGCGTCGTCGGGAGCGGCCGCGGCGTCGGCGGCGAACCGCTCCTCGCCGCCCTGGCGGTTGGACGTGCTTTGCTTGCGGACCGCGTCGGGCGAGGGCTTGTAGAAGCGGTCGGGGACGATCGAGTAGCGGGCGGAGTACTCGTTGACGTTGGCCGTGCGGTGGCGGATCCACTGGCGGGCCACGAAGATGGGCATGGAGACGTGGAACTTGAACTCCAGCATCTCGAAGGGCGTGGTGTGCCGGTGGCGGAGGAGGTAGCGGATCAGGCCGCGGTCCTCGTTGACCTTTTTGGTGCCCTGCCCGTACGACACCCGCGCGGCCTGCACGACGGCCGCGTCGGCGGTCTGGCCCTGGGGCACGAGCCGGGGCATGGCGTCGACGAGCGCGATGAACCCGTGCTCGTGGACCTTGATCTGGTGCCTGGCCGCGCCGCCGAGGACGTCGATGGTGGGGGACTCGAAGGGGATGCGGTCGATGGTGAAACCCGGCGCGTGAGATTCTTGCGGATGAGCGACGTCAACGCGGACGGGGGAGGCGGGGGCGGCGAGCGTCGGATCGGGCATGTGGCGAGGGTACGCCGGGGGTGGACGGGTGTGCGGTGAAAGAGGTGCGAGATTGCCTGGCTGCGGCACGGTCTGCACGCTTGCCAATCATCGCAATTGCATTGCGCCCGCTCGCCCTCCCCCCGGCCCCCTCCCGCTGGGAGGGGGAGTCATTACCTCGGCGGCACCAGCACCACCGTGGCCTTGCCGAAGTCTCGTTTCCGCCGGTAGGTGAGTTCGACCCTGGTTCCCGCGTCGTAGGCCCCGAGGATTCGGGCGAGGTCGTTGAGGTCGCGGACGGGTTTGCCGTCGATGGCGGTGATGACGTCGCCGTCCTTGAGCCCTTCGCGACCGCCGAGGGCTTTGGTGTTGGAGGTGGTGAGCGAGTAGTCGGGCGGGGCATCCACCGTGGGGCCGTCGCCCGCGCCGGGGCCGACGTCGAAGGGGAGGTTGGCGGGGGCGTTGCCGATGGATTCCTGCACCTCGGGCAGCTCGCGCAGCCAGAGGCGGAAGTCGCGCTCGACCTCCTTGGCGGGCTTGTGAAAGACGGCCGCGAACGCGCCGGCGCCGGTGGGGTCTTCGGCGTAGCCGGCGGTGTAGGCGGTGTACCAATCGCGGAGCTTGCCCTCGTCGTAGAGCCACAGGAAGATCGCGCGGCTCTGGGCGTACTGGGCGAGCGGGCGCGTGCGTGTGAAGCGGTTGGCGTCGAGGGCGAAGAGCACGTCCCACGGCATGAGCCCGCCCGCGCGGGCGAGGCGGCGGGCCTGGTTGGTGCGCCACGATGGCACGGGCCTGAACTTCGCCCCGGGCTTGGACGGGCTGAACTCGACGTCTTCGACGAGGCTGCACAGGCCCTCCATCAGCCAGATGGGGTGGCGCTGGCCACGGGCGTCCTGATCGCGCCAGTTGAGCACATGCCAGTACTCATGCCGCAACGTCGAACCGAGATCCTGAGCAACGAGGAGCTTGTTGTCGTGTGAGTACTGGCCGCCGACGCGCTCCCAACCGTCTCCGAAACGCAGGTACGCCCAGCGGGCGTAGTCCGGGCGCGTGGGGAGGACGACGGTGACCCAGGGGGTGGATGACGGGTGAGGGGGTGATGAAGTGAGTGGGGGGGCGACTTCCTGGTTCCACCAGGTCGTGAGCGTTTCGATCTGCGCCTTGGCGTCGGCGAAGAGGCGTGGGTCGAAGGCGGAGAGGTAGACGAGCCGACGCTGGTCGTCCCGCTCGGTGTTGTACTTGGCAGCGGTCTCGTCGCTCGTGAACAGCCTGCGGGCGCCGTCCAGGTTGGCTTCGACGCGCCGGTCGAGGAGTTTGTCCCAGTTGGTGACCAGCGCCTTGTAGCGGTCGAGCGAGCGGACGGGCGCGAGTTGCGGGTCGGTCTCGAGCGTGCGCAGGTCGGAGAAGCCGCGGGCGACGGATTGGTCGATCATTTTCATCGACTCTTCGGCTTTGCCCTGCAGCGCCAGGGCGCACGCGAGGTTGTACCACGGCACAAAGTTGTCGGCGTCGTAGGGGATCAGTTCGCGCAGAGCGGCCTCGGCCGCGGGCCAGTCTTTGCGCTCGAACGCGGCGAAGACCAGTTTGTTCAGGCGGGCACGTTGTTTCTGGGCCTCTTCAAGCGTGACCTCGCGCGGGCGGCCGGGGGCCGGCGCGGTGTGGCTGTCGGCGGGCGGGCTGGGGCGATCCTGGGCGAGCGCTCGCGGCGAGAGGAGCGAGTACGCGGCAAGGATCAAGACGCACACAGAGGCCGCGGAGGCTGAGCGGAAGGAGCGGAGATTGAGGATTTGAGATTTCAAAATTGAATTTGGAGCGACTGCGCCGCCGTCACCCGCGCACGCGCGTCCTTCGCCCATCCACCGTTACGGCTCCGGAGAGCACCAGTTGCAGCGCCCGGGGGTACAGCCGGCATTCGGCGGCAAAAACCCGGTCGGCGAGCGTGCGGGTGTCGTCTCCGTCGAGCACGGGGACGGTCTCCTGGGCGATGATGGGGCCCTCGTCGTAGCGATCGTCCACGAAGTGGACGGTGCAGCCGGAGACCTTGCAGCCGCGGGCGAGCACGGCCGCGTGGACGTGATCGCCGTACATGCCCGGACCGCCGAAGGCGGGGAGCAGGGCGGGGTGGATGTTGACCACGCGCCCGCGGTAGGCGTCGGGGATATGCAGGAATCGAAGGTAGCCCGCGAGGACGACCAGATCGATGCGGTGCTCGGCAAGCACCGCAGCAAGGCTCGGCCCCGCGATGTCGCCGGAGATGACGCGAGTGGGCAGCCCGCGCTCGTGCGCCCGCTGGGCACCGAGGCACTCGCGCGACGCGACGACCAGGGCGATCTCGGCGCTCAGGTCGCCGCGAGCGATCGCGTCGAGCAGGTTGACGAGTGTTCGCCCCGAGCCGGAGAGCAGGACGGCCAGGCGCGGAACGGGGGGTGGAGTGGAGGGTGGTGTCGGGGCGGACACGTTGGTTACGAAACGGCCTTGATGGCCGCGTCGCGATCGGGGTGGATCTTGAGGACGCGCTCCAGGTGTGTGACCTTGAGCAGTTGCACGATGTCGGGGCTCAGGCCGCAGATGGCCAGCTTGCCACCGTTCGCTCCGGCCTCCTTGTTCATGGTGACCAGCAGGCCCAGGCCCATGGAGGCCAGCAGCGTGACGTCCTTGAGGTCGAGCACTACCCGCCATCCGCGGGCGGGCGCGGCCTTGCGCAGGTCTTCCTCGATGATCTGGGCCTCTCGTGCGCCCACCTTCTCGCACCGGACGGCCGCGATCACGGCCCGGTCGGTGTTCTCAACAGCAAGATGGGTCGAGGTTTCGGGCATGGTGGATGATAGGTAGAGTGAAGAGGGCCGAAGGGAAGGCGAACGAACGCCTTGAACGTCGTCCCCCGCCCGCATTTTCCCCCGATCCCTTGATCCCCTGATCCCTGTTCCCATTCCCCCCTCGGCCCTCGGCCCTGACCCCCCGGCCCTTTCTACCCAACATCCGGCGGCGACCGGAACGGGATCGGCCGCCCGTCGGGGCCGATGGACACGAGGGTGATCGAGGCCTCGGTCACAGGCACGGTCTGGCCGCCCGAGTACCGCTCGGCCTCGACCTCGACGCGGACGGTGACGCTGGACGTGCCGACACGGGTGGTGGTGGTGTAAAACGCGGCCACGTCGCCCAGGTGCACGGGCTGCTTGAACTCGACGCGATCGATCGCGACGGTGACCCACCTGTGCACGCCATGCCGCCGGGCCTCGACGAAACCGGCCTGGTCGATGTAGCTGAGGATGACGCCGCCGAAGATGGTGCCGTATTGGTTGGAGTCGCGCGGCATGGTGACCACGCGGAGGGAGAGGCGGCGGGGGGGTTCGGTGGGGGTGGTTGTTGGTGACGGCATCACGGACGATAGGGATCAACGCGTTGCGAACGCGGGTAGCGCGGCCGTGGATGCACGCGACGGGAGTGCTGACTCCGGGGCGACACAGCTCGGCGGTGTTCGTTCGCCCTCCCCCCGGCCCCCTCCCTCTGGGAGGGGGAGGCACGATCTATTCTTGTGCATGGCGACCGCCCAACCTCAGCTCGATGCGTTCCTCGCGATGCCGGTGGAAGAACTGCTGACGCGCTATCAGCGCGGCGTCGAGTGCTTCGACAAGGGCGTGCTCGACCTGAGCGACGAGCAGCTCGACATGGCGTGGCTGCCCAGCGCGGGCGTGGGCAACTGGCCGGTGCGGGTGCTTCTGGGTCACCTGGCCGACGCGGAGCTGTTCTTTGTGGGCCGGATGCGTCAGGTCGTGGCCGAGGAGAGGCCGACGTTCGGCGTGTGGGACGAGAACGCGTTCATCGACGCCGGCTTGTACCACGGCCCGGGCCACCCGATCGGCGGGTTCATCGCGGCCGTCCACACGCTGCGGAAGTGGACGGGCGAGTGGCTGGCGACGCTCGAACCCAAGGCGTTTGAGCGCATGGCGATGCACCCGCTGCGCGGGCCGCAGAGCCTCAAGACGGTGCTGACGTACGACACCTGGCACCTGGAACACCACGCGTGGTACCTGAACGCGAAGGTGGAGCGGTTCGCGGGGCGGGGGGCGGAGCGCGGGAAGCGCGGCCCGACACTGGCGTAGACGTGCAGGGGTGCCGAAAACCGGGCGTTTGTCCGCACCCAAGTTCGTGCTGATTCCGCAGGCGGCAAGGTATTTCCTGCGTTGCGGCGGGCCGAGCGCGGTCGCGGAACGCTACCATCCGAACGCACGTCACCCATGCACCCGCTCTTCGACCAGCGCCGGTACCTCATTCCCTTCCGCTCCGGGCTGTTGCCGCAGATCTTCACCGATACGCTCGTGATCGGGTCGGGCGTGGCGGGGCTGCGGGCCGCGATCGCGGCCGCGGAAAATGGTGGGGGTGGCAAAGGTGGAGGCGGTGAAGTCATCGTCCTGACCAAGGACGGTTTCGACGAATCGAACACCGCGTGGGCCCAGGGCGGGATCGCGGCTGTCATGGACGCCGAGCACGGCGACTCGTTCGAGTCGCACGTACAGGACACGTTGACGGCGGGCGCGGGCCTGTGCGACGAGCGGGCGGTCCGCTGTATCGTTGAGGGCGCGCCGGCGCGGATGCGGGAACTGATGGAGTGGGGGATGGCGTTCGACCTCTCGCCCTCGGGCACGGTCGCGCTGGGGCAGGAGGGCGCCCACTCGCACCCGCGCATCCTGCACGCGATGGGCGATGCCACGGGCGCGGAGCTCTCACGCACGCTGCTGGCCAAGGCCGCGCGTACAGGCGGCGTGCGCCTGTTCACCAACTGCTTCGCGCTCGACCTCATCACGCCAAGCAACGAGCCGGGCTCGCCGGTGATGGGGGCGATCACGCACCACCCGCGCTACGGCCTGCAGATGATCTGGGCCAGGACCACGATCCTGGCCAGCGGCGGCGCGGGCATGATCTTCCGGGAGACGACCAACCCGCGCGTCGCCACCGCCGACGGTGTGGCCATGGCGTACCGCGCGGGCGCGCCGGTGCAGGACCTGGCCTTCGTTCAGTTCCATCCGACCACGCTCTACCTCGCGGGCCGGGCGCGGAGCCTCATCACCGAGGCCGTGCGAGGCGAGGGCGCTTACCTGCTCGATCAGGCCGGCAACCGCTTCATGCCCGAGGCGCACCCTCAGGCCGAGCTCGCCCCGCGCGACGTGGTGAGCCGGGCGATCCTCCGGCGAACCGCCACGCACGGCGGCACGCACGTGCTGCTCGACGTCCGGCACATTGCCGATTTCGGTGCGCGGTTCCCCGGCATGGCCGCCCTGTTCCGCGGCGTCGGGCTCGATCAGGCGCGGGACCTCATCCCCGTCAACCCCGCGGCCCACTACTTCATCGGCGGAGTGCCGACCGACTTGGACGGGCGGACCGGGTTGCCGGGCTTGCTCGCCGTTGGCGAGGTCGCCAGCACGGGCCTGCACGGGGCGAACCGGCTCGCGAGCAACTCGCTGCTGGAGGGGCTGGTGCTGGGCGAACGGGCGGGCCGCTGCGCCGCCGCGGCCGGCTCGCGCCCTCTGCCCGCGCCCGTCCCCATCATCTCGGACATCCGGCCCAGCGACCACGGCGAGATCGACCTGGCCGACATCAAGAGCAGTCTCCGCAGTGCGATGTGGCGGAACGCGGGGATCGAGCGCAGCGGGCCGCGGCTGGGCGACGCGGGCGAGATGCTGGACTTCTGGGCGCGCTACACGCTGGACAAAATCTTCGACGGCCCGGAGGGCTGGCAGACGCAGAACATGCTGCTGGCGGCGGGGCTGATCGTGCGCAGCGCCGAGTGGCGGAAGGAGAGCCGCGGAGCACACTGGCGGAGCGACGCGCCGGAACCCGTGGACGAGTTTCGAGTGCACGATCGGTGGCGGCGGGGGTTGGTCGAATGCGAGACGATCGACCTTGGCGGGTCGCCCCGCGTTGATGCGGGACGCGAGCGGGTGCACCGCGGCGGATGAACTTCGGACAAGGACTCCGGGTGGTACGGACGCAACAC
Organism: uncultured Phycisphaeraceae bacterium; assembly: GCA_964630785.1. GTDB lineage: Bacteria > Planctomycetota > Phycisphaerae > Phycisphaerales > UBA1924 > JADLCX01. The sequence continues at coordinate 35,932 of CAZVZG010000034.1, forward strand.
GACCAATCGCCGATGAACCGGGGTTTCGACGCCTTGCCCGTCGCGGCGATCGCTTGGGCCATCGCCGCGCTGCTCGTCGGTTGCACGCCCAACGAGAAGGTCGTCCGCTATAAACCGTTCTTCACGGGGATCAGCGGGGCGGAGTTCCACGGGGCCGATCCGGTGAACCCGAGCGCGGGGTACACCGACCCGACCCGTGTGCCCGACCAGAAGATCGTCATCGAGAAGCCCGACGGCAGCAAGGTCCTCATCGCCAAGAGCGTGCGCCACATGATGACGCACCTGGAGACGTGCCTGGACAACGGCGACGACCAGTTGCTGATGGACCAGGTGGTCAGCGAAAAGACCAAGGAAGAGTTCCGTGCCCAGGGCAAGGACCCGAGCGAGATCCTCGCTTTCCTGCACAAGAACCGCAAGGACATCGCCAAGCTCTTCGCGAGGATGCCGATGGGTGAGTACACACCCACGGTCATCCTCGATCAGCCCGGCGACAAGACGTGGGCCGTGCGCCTGACCGGCCAGCCGGCCGAGGGGCTGAAGTTCACTTGTTTGTGGGCGAGGATGGAGGACGGGAACTGGCGGTTTTTGTGGGTGAACTGAACGAGATGGATTCAAGTCGGGCACATCGGGCAAAGGGGAGCAAACGGGGCCAATCGCGGGGCATCACTTGCCCGATGTGCCCGATCTCCTATTTGGCAGCCTGATCGCGGGCCTTGAGCGTCACGCGCACGACGATTTCCTCCGAGCCCGCCTTGACGTACTTGACGTCCTTCGGCCGCACGACGGTGACGTCGACGACATCGCCCGGCTTGTGTTTGGCCAGGTAGGTCATCCAGTTCGACACGTCGAGGATCGGCTCGCCGTTCCAGCGGGTCAGGCGGTCGCCGGGCATGATGCCCGCCTCGGCGGCCGACGTGCCGTCGAACACCTCGCCCACGCTCACGCCCTCGTCGCCCTCGGCGTAGTTGGCCGGCGCGATGCCGAATCGGACCTTGAGCGAGCGCATCGACGGGCCGGCATCGGGCGTCCCCGGCCCGCGATGGTCGGTGGAGGTGAACGCCAACTGCTCGCGTCGCGTGGCCAGGCTCTGGGCGATGTCGCAGAGCAGGTCCACCACGCGCACCGCGCCTTCTATGTTGATGAGGTCGACCGTGTCCCGCGGCGTGTGGTACTCCTCGTGCAGGCCGGTGAAGAAGTGCAGCACGGGCACGCCCGCGCCGTAGAAGGTCGCGTGGTCGGATGGGCCGCGACCGCCCGGAGATGCCTCGATCGTCAGCCCCGAGGCATCGAACATCGGCTTGAGCAGGTCGGAGAAGCCCGCGGCCGTACCCGTGCCCAGGACGTCCAGTTTGCTGTCGCGCAGCCGACCGATCATGTCCATGTTGAGCATCGCGGTGATCTTGCCGGCCTCAACGGGCGAGGCTTTGACGAACTCACGCGAGCCGATGAGCCCCATCTCCTCCGCGGAGAAGCCCAGGAACAGGATCGATCGGCGGGGTTCGTTCGAGCCGGCGAAGCGACGGCCCAGGACCTCCGCCGCCAGCAGCACGCCCGAGGCGCCCGACGCGTTGTCATCCGCGCCGGGGTGGACCTGTCCGTACTCGTTACTGCGCGAGCCGCCCGTATAGCCGTAGCCGACGTGGTCGTAGTGACCGCCGATCACGACATACTCCGAGGCCAGGTCGCCGACGCCCGGCATGATCGCGCCCAGATTCCACGTGACGCGGTCCACGCGATCGGTCTGGGTTTCGAGCGAAACCTTCGCGCCGTCCAGCGCGAGCACCGCCGAGCCGCCGCCCGCGTCCTCGCGTCCGCGGTCCGCGATCTTTCGGAGTTCGAGCAGCGTGCGGTGCTGCGGGTCGGCCGCTTTCACCAGGCGCTCGGCCGCCTGCGGCGTGAGCATCACGCACGGGATATCGAGCGCCCGAGTCCACGACGCGCTTGACTCGGGCGTCTCCAGCTTGTTCACCCGCTTGTCCGCGGCGCCGGGCGGCGAGACCAGGATGATCCCGGCGGCGTGCCGCTTCACCGCGGCCATGATCTTCTGCGAGATCGCGCTGGCGGGCGACCATTCGCCCTTCTCGGTGAGGCGCGACTTGCCCTCGTCGTTGAGCGGCTCGAACCGCAGGATCAGCGCGACCTTGCCGGTCAGGTCGTCGGCATCGGTGTACGAAGCTTCGGTCTCGCTCACGCCTCCCCCCCCGGGCCCATCGGAGGCTTCGAGCGAATACCCCACGAAGGCGATCGGGCCTTCAATCTTCGCCGAGCCCGAGCTCCCGAGCACGTTGAAGTCCTGGCCGAGCGTGAACGACTGACGCTCGACACGCGGGTCGAGCCCCGGGCCGATCGGCGTGAAGGCGAACGCTGCGCTGGTGACCTTGATCTCGCGCCCAGCGTTGAACTGCTGGTAGTAGCTGGGTTCTTCGAGGTCGCCGCCAGGCCGATGTCCGGAGGGGAACGCGGGCTGGAGGCCCAGGCTCCGGAACCGGTGCTCGAAATACTCCGCCGCGGTGCGATTTCCCGCCAGCCCGGGCCCGCGCCCCTCCAGGGCCGGGCTGGCGAGCGTGGTGATGTCGGCGCGGTACGTGGCAAGTTCGGCCTCGGACACGGGTTTGCGGGCCGGCTTTGTTCCGGGTGAGGCGGCGTGCCCATCGGCCGGGGCGGCGGCGGTTGTCGGGGCCGCGACGCTCGACGGAGCCGTGGTCTGGGCCGCGGCCGCCGCCGACAGGGCCAGGAGGAGGGCGAGCAGCACGCGGAAGGGGGCGGGGGTGTTCATCGGCGCGATCTCGGGAGGGAAGGGCTGGACGGGGATGGTACGGGCGGGCGGCCCGAGGGTTTCGCCCGTGACTCCCGCCCGCCGTGGCTGGACACATGCGGCCGCGCCGCAGCGTGCAAAGCTCCGCTTTTTGTGTTGGTGAACCTACAATCGATCGCCGCCTCAGCAGGGGCGGAATCACGCACGTCATTGCACAGGATCGACCGGCCCGGGCTCGGCGCCGGTCACTTCGGAAGCACACATGGCGACCACGACAACGTCGGCTCATCGAACCGGGGCGGTAGAGGTAGGGGCGAAGGCGGCGGGCGGCAACGGGCGTCACGGCGGGCTCGCGCCCGCCATGACCGGGGACGAAACACTCACCGCTTCCGACGTGTTCGCACCACGGCACATCGGGCCCGACGAGGCTGAGGCCTGCGAGATGCTGGCCCTGCTCGGCCAGCCGAGCCTCGACGCGCTGGCCAATGTCACGGTCCCGACGGCGATCCGGCTGGACCGGCCGCTGATGCTCGCGGGCCTTCCTGATTCCGGGTGGACCGAGAGCGAGGCGCTGGCTCGCTTGCGTGCGATCGCCGCGATGAACAAAGTCAACCGCTCCTTCATCGGCGCGGGCTACCACGACACGATCACGCCGCCGGTGATCCTGCGGAACATCATGGAGAATCCCGGCTGGTACACGCAGTACACGCCGTACCAGGCGGAGATCAGTCAGGGGCGGCTCGAGGCCCTGCTGAACTTCCAGACGATGGTCGCCGACTTGACCGGCCTGCCGCTGGCGGGCGCGAGCCTGCTGGACGAGGCGACGGCCGCGGCCGAGGCGATGGCGATGTGCTTCGGTATCGGCGGCGGGCACGACGGCGGGCCGAAGAAGGCGTTCTACGTGGCCGACGACTGCCACCCACAGACGATCGCGGTCTGCCGCACGCGGGCCGAGTCGCTGGGGATCGACCTGCGCGTCGGGCCGGTCGCGGGCGCCGACCTCGGCAAGGGCGACGTGTGCGGCGTGCTGGTGCAGTATCCCACAACGGACGGGCGCGTGGAGTGTTACGAGAACCTCTGCGGGGCGGCGCACGCGGCGGGCGCGCTGGTGGTCGCGGCGTGCGACCTGCTGGCACTCACGTTGCTCAAGCCGCCGGGTGAGTGGGGGGGCGGCGGCGCGGATATCGCCGTCGGCAGCGCCCAGCGGTTCGGCGTGCCGATGGGCTTCGGCGGCCCGCACGCGGCCTTCATCGCGACCCGGAACGAGCATGTCCGCAGGCTGCCGGGGCGCATCATCGGCGTGAGCAAGGATGCACACGGCCAGCCCGCGCTGCGCATGGCCATCCAGACCCGCGAGCAGCACATCAAGCGCGAACGGGCGACAAGCAACATCTGCACCGCCCAGGCCCTGCTGGCGATCATGGCGGGCATGTACGCGACCTACCACGGGCCGGAAGGCTTGAAGCGGATCGCCGGGCGCGTGCACGGTCTCACCGCGTACCTGCGCGGCTCGCTCAAGGACGCGGGGCTGCGGGTGTGCCAGTCGGCCGACGGTGCGGGTGCGGCGTTCTTCGACACGGTTGCGGTGCAGTTGCCTTCGAGCGACGCCGTCTTGAAGCAGGCCGCGGCACGCGGGTTCAACCTCCGCCGCCTCGACGACCGGCGCGTCGCGATCTCGCTGGACGAGACGACCACTCTGGACGAAGTCCGACAGCTCCTCGCGATCTTCGGCGCGCCGGACAAGGGGCCGCGCCCGGCGTCGCTCCTCGGGTTCGAGCGCACGTCCGCGTTCCTGACCCATCCCGTGTTCAACCAGTTCCACAGCGAGACGGAGTTGCTGCGGTACATCTTCCGTCTGCAGGGGCGCGACCTGAGCCTGGCCCACAGCATGATCTCGCTGGGCTCGTGCACGATGAAGCTCAATGCCACGAGCGAGATGATCCCCGTGACGTGGCCGGAGTTCGGCGACCTCCACCCCTTCGCGCCCGCCGACCAGACGCTCGGCTATCAGAAGCTCTTCGCCGACCTGGAGAGCTGGCTTTGCTCGATCACCGGCTTCGCCGCCGTCTCGCTCCAGCCCAACGCGGGCTCGCAGGGTGAATACGCGGGGCTGCTGGCGATCCGCGCTTACCACCGCTCCCGCGGGCAGGGCGAGCGGGACGTCTGCCTGATCCCTGACTCGGCGCACGGCACCAACCCCGCCAGCGCGGTGATCGCCGGGATGAAGGTCGTCGCGGTCGCCTGCGATGAGAGCGGCAACGTCGACGTGGCCGACCTCAAGACCAAGGCGGACGAGCACGCCAAGGACCTCGCCGCGCTGATGGTCACCTACCCCAGCACCCACGGCGTGTTCGAGGAGCGGATCCGCGAGATCTGCAAGATCGTGCACGACCACGGCGGGCTGGTGTACATGGACGGCGCGAACATGAACGCGCAGGTCGGCCTGACCAGTCCGGGCCACATCGGCGCCGACGTCTGCCACCTCAACCTGCACAAGACGTTCTGCATCCCGCACGGCGGCGGCGGGCCGGGCATGGGCCCGATCGGCGTGGCGGCGCACCTGGCGCCGTTCCTCCCGACGCCGTTGCCGTGGGGCGAGATCGGCGGGGCGTCGGCACCCGGCACGGCTAACCCCGCGGGCACGTGGTCGAAGGCGATCGGCCCGGTGTCGGCCGCGCCGTACGGTTCGCCGTCGATCCTCGTGATCTCGTGGATGTACATCGCGATGATGGGCGCCGCGGGGCTCAGGCAGGCCACCCACGCAGCGATCCTCAACGCCAACTACATGGCCAAGCGGCTGGAGCAGCACTACCCGATCCTTTATCGCGGGCGCAACGGCACGTGCGCCCACGAGTTCATCCTCGACCTGCGCCCGCTCGAAAAGGCCGCGGGGATCAAGACCGAGGACGTGGCCAAGCGGTTGATGGACTACGGCTTCCACGCGCCGACGATGAGCTTCCCCGTGCCCGGCACGCTGATGATCGAGCCCACCGAGAGCGAGGGTCGGGCCGAGCTCGACCGCTTCTGCGACGCGATGATCGCGATCCGCGGGGAGATCCGCGCGATCGAGGAGGGCAAGGCCGACCGTCAGGACAACGCCCTCAAGCACGCCCCGCACACGGCGGCGGCCGTGTCGGCCGACGAGTGGAAGCACGCTTACCGGCGCGAGCAGGCGGCGTTCCCGCTGCCGTGGGTGCGCGACCGGAAGTTCTGGCCGAGCGTAGGGCGCATCGACAACCCCTACGGTGATCGCAATCTGGTTTGCACGTGTCCGCCGATGAGCGATTACTCCAAGTGAAATCGGATGGCGCGAGCGGCTCGTCCGGTTCGCCGCAAGTTTCCCCTCAAAATGCCCGCATCCGGGCATGGTGTTCACGGCCCGGGCGCGGTAGGTTTGCATCGGTATCGCACGCGGCCGCCTTGGTGGCGGCGGGAGAATGGCCCGACAGCCGAGTTCATACGTCGCCACGGCGGATCGGGGTGCGAGAGCACCGCCCGTCGCCTGCCCGCGAACGAAAGAACGCGTTTCCCGGCTGAGGTCAAGGCCCGTTCGCATTGAATGCCGCGTGAAAAACCTTTCTTCGAGCGAGCCCCCTCGTTCGCGAGGGGGCTTGGCTTTTTGGGGTTGATTCGCCGCGGCCCCCGGCCCAACGCCAGCGGCGTAACGTCCGCCGTGGCCGAAGCCGCCGAACATGCCCCCTCCGATCCTCGCCCGCTGTACATGGTCCGCGTGGCGGGGCCGGGAAAGACGTCCTGGCGGGTCGCCGTGCGTGCGGGCGATCCGGCGGCGGCCGCGGTGGTGCTTTCCGCTCGCGGCCACATCGTGCTCGGCGTTGAGCCCGGGCAGCTGGAAAAGCCCAAGGGGCGGCGTCCGGTGGCGAAGGTGTGCTCGAACTGTGCGTACGACCTTCGGTCGCTGCCGGTGGGCTCGTGCCGGGAAGTGGTGTGCCCGGAATGCGGCGTGACCAACCTGGCCCTGGAGTTTCCTCGAATCGGTGCCCTGCGCGACAAGCGACGAGACTGGCGCCTGACCATGATGTTCGTCAAGGTGCTGGTGGTCGTGATCGGCGCGCTGCTCTTGTTGGCGTGGTTGGGATAGCCGGCGTGGCGAGCGGGCATCAGCGCCGCTGGCGGCGAGCGCCGAGCCCCAGCAACCCGAGCAGCACCGTGCCCGACGGAGGCGCGGGGATGTGCGCCGTCAGGCTCACGTCCGGGGCCGACTGCTGCTGAAGGATCGTGCGCCCCGTGGTCAGGTCGCGGAGCAGCACCTCCACCTGCACGTTCTCCAGTGTCACCAACACCTCGCGCTCGTCGGTGACCGTCGAGAGCAGGTCGATGGCGAAGTACCGGGCGTAGTCGCTCGCGCCGTTGCCAAGCACTCCCCGCATGAAACTCTCGGGCGAGTTCGGGTCGAAGGCCATCTCACCGATGATGCCGTCCACGATGTACTCGGTGGGTGAGAGTTGGGCGATGCGCCCGATGTCGTTGCCGAGCAAGCCGCCGGTGGTGCGGGGGACGTGGCCGTCGGCGTAATCGCGGTACGGCCAGAGCACGCCCTGCCACGGGCCGGTCGGATTGAACGCCCCACCGCCCGTGTACCCGTTGGGCAGGCCCGCGCCGTACGCCTCCTGTGGGGTGAGCGGGGCCTTGGACACCATCAGACCGTTCGCCACCGGATCGGTGATGTGAATCTGGGCGGAGATGATGCGGACGATCGCTTCGGGCGGGAGCTGGCCTCCACCGCCATCGCTGATCGCTTCGGGCGAGATCGACTTGACCCCGTTGGGCTTGTTCTTACAGCCGATCCGGGAAAGCGAAGCGGCACTCGCACTGTCGGCGAAGACGGCAATCACGATCGCGGCCAGGGCCGCACGGAGCGGTCGGTCAGGGAACATCTCGATCTCTCCTCTCGGGGCGGGTGCGCGGCCGGGGCGAACGCCTGCTCAAAGTTACCACACGTGGCGAACGGAAGCCAGCCGCTTGTTCCAAATGCCGGCAAGCCGGTGCCGGTCTCCGCTCGCGTCAAGGGGCCGGCGGCGCGAGGGCATCGAGCTTCCGCTGCCACCGGGCTTGTTCGTCCGGTTTGCCCCACCGGGCGTACATCTCGACCACGCGACGCAGCACAGGGCGGACGCGCCCTGGCGACATGGACGTATCCGAGGTGAACGCCTTCGCGGCTTCGAGCATCAAGGGCTCGGCCTCGTCGAATCGGCCGAGCCCGGCCAGCGCGTCCGCGAACACGCTCTGCGCGCTCATGACCCGCCAATGGCCCTCGGGCAGACCCGCCCGTCGTGCAGCCAGCGCGCCGGCGGCGATCTCGCGGGCTTCCTCGTACCGGCCCAGTTGGTTGAGCACGTCGGCGAGCCCAGTCTGTCCGCGCGAGGCGGCGAGCGAGTTGCCGACGTCGGGCTGAGAGAGAATCTTGACCTCCTCCCGGTACGCTCGCACCGCGCCCTCGTGATCGCCCCGATCGGCGGCGAGCTCCGCGACCAGGTCCAGCGTTTCGGCTACGGCCGGCGAGTCCGGCAAGATCGAGCGCCGCATGGCGAGGGCCTGACCGGCCAAATCGCTCGCTTCGTCGCGCCGACCGAGTTCGCGGAGCACGATCGCGTAGTTGTTTTTGGCCGCCGCCAGCGCGCTGGGCGGCATGTCGCCCACGCGGCTCTGCAGCAACATCGCTTCCCGGTAGGCGTCGGCCGATTCGGCGACGTGCCCGTTCTCTCGCTCCACGCGACCCAGGTTGATGAGCGATGCGGCCGTGAGCGTGTCGTTGCCCTGGCCGCTCTGGTCGGCCTCACGGCAGAGCGAAACCGCGCGGCGCGCCAGGTCGAGCGCCTCGGTCCGCGTGTCGGCCCGGTCGCAGAGCAGGATCGCAAGCGTGGAGAGCGGGTTGATGAGCTCCGCGGAACTTTCGTCGATGCGGGACTGAACGACGCCGATCGCCTCGCGCAAACTGGCCACAGCCTCGTCGCGACGGCCGGTTTTGTTGAGCGAGACGCCGCGCGTGGTGAGGGCCCGACCGAGCATGACCGCGGCGTCGGGCGCCGCCGACGCCCGGATTGCCGGGATAACCCGGTCGAGCAGAGTCAACGCGCTTCGAGGGTCGTTGCGATCGTTCCGCACCCGGGCCAGCTCGATCGACGGGCGAGCAAGCGCCAGGTCGCCGGCTTCCGGGCGGTGGGCGAGTTCTTCCACGGCCGCGCTCAGGTTGCGCTCCGCGGCCGGCAGGTCTCCGAGGAAACGGTACAGCTCGCCGAGGGACTGCTGGATCGCGATCCGCACGTCCGGGTCGCCGCCCGTGCCGCGGGTGACCTCCTTGTCCATGAAATCGACCAGTTGCCGGACCGTGAAGTCCTCGGGCCCGACCGGACGCGCCAGCCCGAAGGCGCGCTGAATGAACCCCAGGGCCGTTTCGGCCTGCCGGCGCTGACGCTCCGCGGCGGTGAAGTTGGTCTCCGCCTGAGAGCGGGCCCGCTCCGCCGCGTTGCGGGCTAGGTTTGCGGCGGCGCCGGCCGCGACCGCTTCGTCACGCTGCGTGCGCGCCTCGGACAGGCCGTACAGCGCCAGCACGAGCCCCGCGACGATGGCCAGCAGGGCCGTCGCGCCCCCGCCCACCAGAGCCTTGCGACGCCGGATGAACTTGCCGATCCGATAGCTCGCCGTCGGTGGGCCGGCCTCGACGGGCTCGGTGTTGAGAAATCGGCGGAGATCGGCGGCGAGCGAGCCCGGGCTCTGGTAACGGCGGTCGCGTGACTTCTCCAGCGCCCGCATACAGATCCAGTCCAGGTCGCCGCGCAGGCGGCGCGAGAGCACGTCCGGGGGCTCGGCGGTCGCTTCGGCGTTCGGGGCGGTCGGGCCGGCTCCCGTCCCGGTCTGTCCGACGCTCGCAACGCGCGTGCTGGGCTTGGGCGGCTCGACCTCGCGGATCACCCGCATCGTTTCGAGCAGGCCGGCGTGCCAGAGCTGGTCGGGCTCGAAGGGGAGCAGGCCGGTGAGCAGTTTGTAGAGCACCACGCCCAGCGAGTACACGTCCGAGCGGGTGTCCACGTCGGCGGTGTTCGAGCCCAGGGCCTGCTCGGGGCTCATGTATTCGGGCGTGCCGACAAACTGCCCCGTCATGGTCATCGCCTGCTCCGAAGCGCCGGCCCCGACCGCCTTGGCGATGCCGAAGTCGATGACCTTGGGTGTGGGCTTGCCGCCGGCGCGCTCGGGCTCGGTCACGAGGATGTTCGAGGGCTTGAGGTCGCGGTGGATGACGCCCTTGGTGTGGGCGTGCTGCACGGCCTCGCACACGGACAGGAACAAGTCGATCCGCCGGGCGATCGACAGCGACCTGGCGCGGCAGTATTCGGCGATGGGCTCGCCGCGGACGAGCTCCATGACGAAATACGGCCTCCCGGCCCCCAGGCGCGACGATTCGTCGGTGACGCCCCCGTCGAGCACCTTGGCGATACCGGGGTGGTCCATGAGCGCCAGCGCCTGGCGTTCGAGCTCGAACCGTCGCAGGATCGCGGCCGAATCCATCCCCGGGCGCAGCACCTTGAGCGCGACGCGCTGAACGAACGGTTCGCGGCGCTCAGCGAGGTAGACCACGCCGAACCCGCCCTCCCCGAGGATGCGCAGTAGGTGGTAAGGGCCGACCCGGGCGTCGTCGAGCGCGCGGGGCAGCGGCGCGGCCCCGGGCGTCCCGGGCGCTTCGGCCGGCGACCGCTCCGGGTTGGCGTTTTCCTTTGCCGGCATGACCAGACGGTCCTTGTTCGTTCAGCTCTGCGCGGGCTTGTCCCGGCCCTCGACTGTCAGACGCACGGGGTGGTTGAACCACGCGTGCTCGCGCTCGCCGGGCCGGTAGTGGCGCTCCAGCGCGCCCGCCACGTCCGCCATGCTCCCGTCGGCGGGGACCCAGCCCTTGAACACGTCCGGGAAGTCGATCGAGCAGTTGGCGCACTTCTTGTCGCTGTGGAACCGGATCGGGCACCAGAAACTCTCGACGTTGCGAAGCATCTCCGAGCCGAGCGACCACACGCCGGTCATCCAGTCGCAGTACAGGCACCAGATCAGGTCGTGGCCGACGAGCCCCTTGAACTTCTGGCGCGAGACGTTGACCCACTCGGCGGAGTTGTAACTGGGGAGGCGAATGAGCAGCGTGAGCGGCGGGTAGACAATCCACTCGGCGACGCGCACGATCCAGAACACGGGCACGGCCAGGGCGGTGATCCACACGGCCGCGTGGTTGCGCCAGCGCCCGACCAGCCGGTTGAGCACGTGCACGATTCGCGGGCCCTTGCGTCCGGCGGGGTGGGCCAGTTCGTGCAGGGGCGTCCAGATCAACACGGTGAGGACCTGGGCCGCGATGCCGAGCGGGATGCCGCGCCAGCCATGCAAGATTCCCAGCACCACGGGCGGGGCGATCGTGAAATACGTGATCACCAGATCAAGCAATGGCGCACGGCAGAGCGCGGCCGCGAGCGAGCGACCGGGCCCGCCTAGTTTCGGGATCAGGTGCAGGACTGTCACACCGAGCAGGAGCGCTCCCAGAGCGACGGCCGCGGACACCCAGAGGTCGTTGGACATGCGAGGAGTTTACCTGATCGCAACTCCCCCTCCCAGAGGAACTTTTTGCGTTAGGCGGCCTTGCGGGCCAGGAGATTGCGGATCCTGAGCGC
>CAZVZG010000035.1:0-39972 GCA_964630785.1 uncultured Phycisphaeraceae bacterium
CCGCCCCCCCAACCCCCCCCGCGCGACGGTCAGAGCCCGGTGTGCTTTCGGATGATCTTGGCAAGGCCCTCCGGTACCGGCATCACCGACAGCCGCGACTGCTTCACGAGCGCGAACCCGGCGAACCGCTTGTCGGCCTTGATGTCCGCGAGCGACATCGGTGTGCCCGCGCTCCGCAGCGGCGTGAGATCAACGACGGGAAACCGCGGCGCGCCCGCGGCGTTCAGGCCCGGGTTCTTCGGGTCGGCGTAGGGACCCGAGTCGATGCGGGCCAGACCGACGATCGCTCGCTCGTCGCCGGTGTGGTAGATGAACGCCTCATCGCCCTTGCGGGCGGTCCGAAGGTGCGCCAGCGCGGCGTTGTTGGTGATGCCGTCCCACACCGCGTGCTTCTCCGCCACGAGGCACGCGAACGAGAACTCGCCGGGTTCGGTCTTGAGCAGGAACATCGCCATCGCGCGATGGTAGCGATTATCGGTCCCTTCCCGGGCGGCACGCTCGGCGGCCGCACGGCGGGAACGGGTCGTTCCGGCGCGCCCCGGGGCAACGTACGCGGTCCGGCCGGGCCGCCGTGAAGGCGGCGGGCGCCAGGGCCGATAGATGCCCGGAGTGCGGCGGCGCAACGCCGGCCGCGGGCGGCCGAAGAAGGGTCGATTTGTCCCGGAAACGGGTGAATGGCGCAGTTGTATGAACGCTGAACCGACCCAGGAGACCACGAAGACTTCCGCTCAGACGCCCAGCGAAACGCACGGCGGTGCGCAAGGTGGTGGGAGTCCCGGGGGAGCGGGGAGCGCGGGGGCGTCGATCCTCAGCACGCTCGCCGATCTGGAGTCTCGCTTCGGCGAGCTTCGCAACCTGCACGAGCAGGCTGTTGAGCGGGACACGCGGCTCGATACCCGGCAGCGATCACTCGAAGAAGTCGAGACGGCATTGCGCGAGCGGGCGGCCGAGCTTGATCGGCGCGAGGGTTCGATTCGTGAGGCCGCGGCCCGGGTGAAAGCCGACGAGGAGGCCGCCGCACGGCTTCAGGCCGAGCTCGGGCAGATGCACGAGGCCGCGGAGCAGTCGCTGCGGGCCGCGGAGGCGGAGCGGCGGCAGGCGCAGGAGCAGGCCCGCGCCGTCGAGGCCGCGGACGCCCAGGTCAAACAGCGGAACGCGGCGCTCACCGAGCGCGAGCACAAGGTGCAGCAGGCCGCCGGCGCGGCCCAGGAGCACGAGAAGCAGCTCGCCGAACGCGAGCACGTGCTGGCCGAGCAGGACCGACGCATCGCCGATCGCGAGCGCAAGGCCGGCGAAGACGAGAAGCGGAACGCGGCCGGGGAGTTCAAGCTGGCCGAGCAGAGGCAGAGCCTGGGGCGCGAGGCCGAGGCCCATGCCGAGCGTGATCGGGCCCTGGCGGTGCGCGAACAGCAGATGGGCGTCCGCGAGCAGGAGGTCGAACAGCTCAAGAAGCGGTTCGCCGAGCAGGCCGTGCGCGTGTCAGAGCGGCAGGACGGCATCGAACGCACCGAGCGGACGCTCTCCGAGCGTGAGGCGGGGCTCAAGGTCCAGGCCCAGAAACTCGCCGAGCAGGAGCAGCAGGTCGCCGCCCGCGAGCAGCGCGTGTACGACCTGGAGCAGGCCGCGGCGGACGCGAGCCAGGCCGTGGGCCAGCGAGAGCAGGCGATCGCGGCGGGCGAAGGACGCTTCGCGGAACGAGAGGCGGAGATCGGTGGGCGAGAGTCAGGCCTCGCCGAACGCGAGCGGGCCGCCGAGCAAGCGCGAGCCGGTATCGAGCAGGCTCAGAGCGAGATCGAGGCCTCGCGCCGGGACGTGGAGGCCCAGACTCGCGCGCTCGAGGAGCTGGAGCGTGGTGTGCAGGGTCGGGAGAAGGCGCTCGAATCCGCCCGTGACGACCTCGCCCGAACTGAGCAGGAACTGGCGCAGCGGCAGGCCGCGATCTCCGAAGACCAGCTCAAGTCGCGTCAGGAACTTGGGAAACTGAGGGCCGAGATCGACGCTCGTGAGGCCAGGCTCCGCGAGACCGAGGCCGCGCTCAAGAAGCGAGTGGACGAGGTGCGTCACCACGCCGAGCGCGTGGAGCGAGAGCGGGTCGCCGTCGCCGAGCAAGCCAAGACGCTCGCGGCGCACGCGCCGGGCAGTGACCACGGCGCGGCCATCTACGCCGGTCGCCAGGAACAGGTGCAGATTCAGCTCGGCGAGGCCAACGCTCGGCGGGCCGCGGCCGAGACCGAGCTCGCCCAGGCGCGGCAGGAGATTGCTCGACTGACAGAGGAAGCAAGCCAGGCCCTCGCGGATGCCGAGTCCGTCCGGGAAGCGTCACGCACCGACGCCGAGTCACGCGAGCGGCGATTGGTCGAGATGGAGCAGGAACTGGCCGACGCGCAGCAGAGCGTGCGCACGTTCACCGAGCGGCTCGCGGCCGCGGAAGCCGCCGCCCAGAGCGCGATCACGCCCGAACAGATCGGCGAGCACGAAGCGGCGATCGCCGACCTGACCGACAAGCTGGGCGATGCGGAGGGGATCATCGAGGCGCTCAAGCGGCAGCTCGAAGAGGGCGGCGGGTCCGAAGGTGTGGCGGCCGCCGAGGAAGTCGCCAAACGCGACCAGGCGATCCGCCTGCTCAAGGAGCGGTTGGACGATGCGGAATCGCACTGCGAATCGCTCGCATCGGAACTCGAATCGGCACGCTCTGAGCCCGCAAGAGAAGCCGGCGGGGCGACGGCGATGTCTGGTGGCGTGGTCGAGTCGGTCGGGCGTCGCGAGCGGTTGCGCAAATACAAGTCGCTGCTCCAGCACCAGGCCCGCAAGATCGTGCAGGCTCAGGCCGCGATCCAGAAGCGGCACCACGATTGCGAGCAGTTGCTCGCGCAGCGTGCCCGGCTCGCGGCGGCCGCGGCCGAGCTCACCAAGCGGGAGAAGAAACTCGAATCGGGCAAGGCCCGGACCGGCGCCTCGGCGGCGATCCTTTACATCGTCGCGACGCTGGGCATCCTCGGCGTGCTGAGCTGGCAGGTGGCGCGCCAGGTCTGGCCGGGCACGTACATCGCCTCGGCAGTGCTTGAGGCCGATGCTCACGGGCGAAAGCCGGCGGGCAACGAGGTCTCCACCTGGGAGACCTATCACACCGAGTTGTTCACCAACCCCTTGCTTTTGGAGACCGCGGCCCAGCGCATGGCGCAGCGCGGAATCACCCAGTACGGCAACGCCGCCGACTTGCAGGCCAAACTCAGGAAGGACTTGTACACCCAGTCTTCCGAGGCCGGCACCATCACCGTCGAACTGAGGGATGAAGGCTCAGAGCGGGCCCGGCTCGTGCTCGACACGCTCGTCACGGCGGTCAAGAGCGTCTCCGACAGCGGGCGGGATCAGCGTCCGGACGACCTTGGACTGGTGATCGCTCAGGCGGCGCAAGCGGACGATGCGCCGCTGCTGCAAGAGACCGTCAAGCGCGCGGGCGCGTTGCTGGGCGGTGGGGCGCTCGCCGTCGGGCTCTTCGGTCTGGTGATCTGGAACAGGCTGGCCCGTGCCAAGCAGCAGTTCGACAAGGCCCAGGCCGTCGAGGCTGCACTGAACGAGGTGGACTGGGCGTCGATGGAAAGAGCCGTCGCCATTCCCGCCGGCACGAGCGCCCCGCAGGAAAAGCCCGAGGGCGGGAAGCGGCCGCGCCGCAAGGGCTGAAGCGCGAGCGCTCACAGCCGGAATGAAAACCGCCGCATGAGGCGGCGGTTATCGTTGGTTGAGCGGATGCCCGAGGGTGTTTACGGGGGTTACAGCCGCGTGCTCAGCACCGTGCTGACGTTGGCGCCGTTGGTCTGGAGGATGGCCAGCCCGCGCACGCCCTCGAGGTCCAGGCCGCGGATGTCCTGGTGCTCGACGCCGGTGCCGGTCGTCTTGAAGGTGATGACGGCCTGAGCGACCTTGCCCTGCTCGTCGGTGATCACCAGCGAGTACTCGCCGCCGATGTTCGCCAGGTTCTTGAGCAGCAACTGCCCGGTTTTGGTGGAAGGATCGAGCATCAGCAGGGCCTTGCTCACACCGTCGGCGCTTACCGACTCGGTCGCGGCCGGCGTGAACTGCACAAGCTGCGTGTGGGGATCGAGGAGCTGCTTCTCGAACTTGTTGCCGTACTCCTTGAGGAAGAAGTCGCTGATCTGGCTGCCGTGGCTGACCGCCCGGATCTCGGAGAAGTCGTGGCGCATCTGGAGGGTGCTGAAGGCGAACACGACCGCCGCCGCGGCGGCCCCGATCGCGCCGGCCCGCCACCAGCGGTTCACGCCGCGGGAGGGGGCCAGGTCGGGCACGATGCGCCCGGCGACCTCACGGCGCGGGGCCGCGCCTTGGACAGCCTCGCGGATTGCGTTGAGCACACGTGCCCGCAAGCCCAGCGGGGGATCGACCTCAGGCAGGAGCGCATCGTCGCCGGCAAGGCGGAGTTGCTCTCGACGGACCTGGGCCTGGAGAGCCGGCGGCGCCGCCCTGAAGGCGCGCTCGAACGCCTCGCGTTCGTCCGCGTCGAGCAGCCCGAGCACATCGAGCGAGGCCAGTTCCAGAAGTTCGTGCGTGTTGTATTGACTCATGAGGAGAACTCCTCGGTGGCGCTCCGTTCTCTGAGCCGCACGAGCGCGCGGCTGAGCGCCGATTTGATCGTTCCGATCGGGGTGCCGAGTTCCTCGCCGATCTGCCGGAGGGTCTGCCCGCCCAGGTAAGCGCGCGTCACCACCGTTCGTTGCAACTCGGGGAGTTTGGAAATCCGTTCCATCAACTCGGTGAACCGTTCGTTCTTTTCCATGCCGCCGCTGAGAGATTCCTCGGCGACACGAAGTGGTTCGGACTGCTTTTCGTCAAGGCTGACGGCCTTGACTCGGGCCTTGGTGCGACGAAGTCGGTCGACCAGGTGCCGTCGGGAGATGAGCATCACCCACGTCACCAACGCGGCCCGCTTTGGGTCATATCGGTCCGCCGTCCGCCAGAGCCGGATGAAGATCTCCTGGACGGCGTCCTCGGCGTCGGCCCGGGTAGGCATGGCCTGAAACGCGAGGCGGTAGACCAGAGACGCGAACCGGTCATAGAGCTCGGCCGCGGCCTGAGCCTCGTTGGTGGATACCCGGCGCATCAGCGACAGGTCAGAATCCGGGCTGTTGTCTGCCGGGGGCATGAATCCACCAACAACTCAGAAAGTCATCAAGGACGGAACATCGTGCCAGCCGAACGGCCGCACGGGGAGCGGGTTGCACGCTCCCGGCTTCCTATACGCCCAGACTATGACCAAGGATGCTCTGGCCGGGCGCAGAACGCAAGTCCAGGGAAGCAGATTTTGATTGATGTTCGCATTTTGATTGGTATCCTACGCGGGAATCTGGGCGCGGTTCCGTGCAATTCCCGCTCTGAGCAGATTCCTGTTGTCGGTCCGTCCGAGTTCTGATACAGTCTTGTTGTCCAAGGTGACGGGAGATCCACGTGTCGGAACGACAGGCCATCCGCCTGCTAACACGATCGGGTCGTTCGGGTGCGACGTGCGCGCAGACCGCGTTCACGCTGATCGACCTGTTGGTGTCGATCTCCGTGGTTGCTGTCCTCATCGGGTTGCTGATGCCCAGCCTGTCGTCGGTCCGCGAGGCGGCACGACGGGTCGTGTGTGCATCCAACGTCCGACAGATCGGCCTCGGCCTCGCTATGTACGCGGACGACAACAAAGGGTTGCTCCCGTACACCAAGTTTGCCAACATCAACCGATCCCAGGCGGCGACTCAGTCGATGGTGATCCTGCGGGACACACCTCAGACGTGGGACGGGCTCGGCCTGCTCTTCTCCGCCGAATACTTGGACGCCCCCGGCGTTTTCTATTGCCCCTCGCACCACGGTCAGCATCCCCGTGCGGCCTACGCCGCCTACTGGGGGGGCGAGGACGGCACGATCGTGGGCAACTTCCAGTTCCGCGGCGTAGGCTCCCTGTCGCTCGCAGGGTTCCAGAACGGTCAGGCCATGGTCGCCGATGGCATGCGTGTGCAGTCGGATTACAACCACCGCGTGGGGTCGAACGTCTTGAGGGCGGACCTCGCGATCTCATGGTTCTCCGATCCCGGCTCGCAACTCGCCCGGTTGCTCCCCGTGTCGGAGGGCGACCCGACCGCTGCGAGCAAGGTCGAGAATGCCTGGGACACGATCGACCACGGCGCGCCGCACTCGGCCAACCCGTAGCGCGTGCCGTCTGTCGGCGGATTTCAGCGACAACAACTCAGCATTGTGGACACGGGGCGCACGCTCGCCCGGTCGGGGCTCGTATCCTGCGAGCCCGAGACCCGCATGTCCATTGGATCCGTGAGCCCAACAACCTTGCCGGAACCACCCGCCCAGCCGAACGGCCGCTGGCGTTGGCTGCTCGCCGCTGCCGCGATCTTCGCGGCGGTCTGCCCTTCGATCGCTCGCGCCCAACTCACGCCCGATCGAACCTACTACGGCGTGGACCGGCCGATCCCGATGACGGTTCGGACGCCTCCCCTTCCCGCCACCGGCGACAGTTCCGTGGGTCAGTCCCCGGCGCTCGGCGTGGAGGTTCGCCTGCTTGAGCCGGTCACGGCCAAGTTGATCGAGTCGGCCGCCGCCGTGCCGGGGCCGGTCGATCTCACCAAGCTCTTCCCCACGCTTTGGAAGGCCACCTCGCCGCGGGTCGTGTACGCCCAGCTCACGGTGGGGGGCAAGAAAGTAGGGCCGGCGGTCGTCCTGCAGCCCCTGGTCTCGCCCCCGTACGCGCCGCGGCTGGACCGTTCAGGCACGCCGGTGTTCCCGCCCGAGAAGGAGCGACCCAAGGTCTTCTCCGGCATCCGCGCGTACGTCGATCAGGATGTAGCCCTGGAGACCAGCAAGGGTCGGATCTTGATCCAACTGCGCCCGGACGCCGCGCCGAACACGTGCTGGTGGTTTCGCGGCCTGGTGAACGGCGGGCTCTACACAGAGGTCACGGTCCACCGGATCGCCTCGCTCGCCGGCCGGGCCGAGCCCGACATCATTCAGACAGGGGACCCCAACGGCACCGGCCAGGGCGGCGCGGGCGAGTTCATCGACCTGGAGCCGAGCACGATCCCGCACACGTTCGGCGTGGTTTCGATGGCCCGTTTCAGCGACCCCAACTCCGCCTCTTCGCAGTTCATGATCGCGCTCAACCGTGAGGGCACGGCCTATCTCGACAAGGGTTACACGAGTTTCGGACAGGTCATTGCGGGTGCCGACGTGCTCCGCGCCATCGCGGCCTCACCCGTCGGCGCCGACAACCGACCGACCGACCCGCCGGTGATCCATTCGGCGAGTCTGGTGGACGCCGCGCCCTACGGCGAGGGCCCGTCGCCGGCGAGCGACCCCCTGAGCGGCGAGAACGGGCGATAGGCGAACGGTGGGTGGTGGTGGGCTGTGGGGTTGGGGAGCCGGCGTCGGGTCCGCCGATACGATTGGCCGATGCTCGCCAGAACCGTTGATGCCGTGATGGTCGAGGCCCGCGCCGCCTCGTTCAAGACACGCTCGATCAAGACCTCGGCCAAGCTCGCCGGCCTCAAACTGGCGATGTCGATGATCGACCTGACCACGCTGGAAGGCAAAGACTCACCCGAGAAGGTGCGGGCGCTCTGCCGCAAGGCCGTTCGGCCGGATGACGGCCACCCCGCGCTCGCCGAAATCGGCGTGCCCAGCGTCGCGGCCGTGTGCGTCTATCCGAGCCTCGTCGTCGTCGCGCGTGAATCGCTCGCGGGCTCGACCGTCAAGGTCGCCAGCGTCGCCACCGGCTTCCCCAGCGGCCAATACCCGCTCGGCGTACGCATCCGCGACACCGAGGCCGCCGTGCGCGACGGGGCCGACGAGATCGACATGGTCATCAACCGCGGCGCGTTCCATGCGGGCCGGTTTGATGAGGTGGCCCACGAGATCCGCGAGTTCAAGGCCGTGTGCAACGCCAGCGCGTCGATCGGCGGCGACGCGCGCGAGCACGTCCACCTCAAGGTCATCCTCGAAACCGGCGAGCTCGACACCTACGACAACATCCGGCGCGCCAGCGACCTGGCGATCGGGGCCCTGCTCGCCGACGGCGGCGAGGGCCCCGCGGGCACGGGGTTCATCAAGACCAGCACCGGCAAGGTGCAGCCGGCCGCGACCATGCCCGTGACGCTGGTGATGCTGGAGGCGATCCGCGATTGCTACCTCGGCACCGGCCGCATGATCGGGATGAAGCCCGCCGGCGGCATCCGAGCGGCCAAGGAGGCCTTGCACTACCTGGTGATGGTCAAGGAAACGTTGGGGGATCGATGGCTGAGCCCGGAGTGGTTCCGCTTCGGCGCGAGCGCCCTGGCGAACGACCTGCTGCGGCAGATGGCCAAGCAAGGGAGCGGGAAGTACGCGGCGAGGTACGACTTCAGCGAGGCGTGATGAAGGGGTCGCTGTTTCAACGAGGCCATTCCGATCGCATAGGATCGTTCATGGCTACCCGAGACCCAGATCGCGAACGTGCGTCTACCGGAACATCGGACCGCGCGGACAACTCGGGCGGTGCGACCGCGCGGAAGGCCGGTGCTCGTGCCAAGCGTGCCAGCAAGCCGACCAAGAAGCGTTCAACGAAACAAACGCTTGACGCGAAGATCGTCGCCGGCTTGTTGGCCCAATCGGGCAAGATGACCAAGGCGGAGCGGCTCGCCGCGGCCGCGGCGGTCCGCGGAGACTGGAAGGATCGCCCCGAGTGGAAGGGCATGTCATCGGTCCGGATTGCGGCAGAACTACGCAGGCGTGCCTTCGGTCGGGGTGGACATGCCTGATCGCTGGGTGATCGAAACGACCATCCTTATCGATCATCGGCGCAACATCCCGGCGGCGGTTGCGTTGGTGGACAGTCTTCACGTCAAGAATGTCGCCGTTGTGCATCCAATCTCCGCCGCGGAGTTGCTCGAAGGCGCTCGCGACAAGCAGGACATGCTCGAAACGTACCGGTTTCTGGCGTCGTTTCGTCGGGCAATCGTGAAGCCGGCAGACCATGAGAGGTGTTTGCTGCTCTTGTCGCAGTATCGCCTCTCACACGGCATCGGCTGGCCCGACTGCCTCATCGCGGCCACTTGTCTGCGGCTTGACCTGCCCCTCGTGACGCTCAACGACAAGCATTTTCGTCCGGTCCGGGGCTTGAAGGTGCTGCGGCCGTATTGAATCACCTCCCTCTATTGGCCAGCTCATCCGCGGACGCGGGGCGGGGGGCGGGGGGCGGGGGGCGGCCGCACCGGTGTGTTTGAGCCGGTCCAACCATATCCTTGCATCATGGGCAGCAAGCTTTCCGCGATGGAGCGCACGACCAACGGGGCCATCACCGTTCGCGAACCGGGTCAGGCGCGCCCGAGGCCAACCGGCCCCGGTCTCGACTTCGGCCCCGCATGGGACTATGCCCCCGCCCCCGAGACCGTGAAGGTCAGGATCGGGCCGCGGCACGGGTTGTACATCAATGGGAAGTGGGTGGAGCCGGGGGATCGGGGGATCGGGGGCACAAGGGATCAAGGCAAGCGGCGCGCCGCGGGCGCACCGTACTTCCCGACCATTAACCCCGCCAACGAGCAAGCGCTGTCCGAGATCGCCCAGGCGAGCGCTCACGACGTGGACGCCGCGGTCAAGGCCGCGCGGGCGGCTCAGCCCAAGTGGGCGGCTCTCCAGCCCGCCGAGCGCGGCAAGTTCCTCTTCCGAATCGCCCGGCGAATCCAGGAGCGGGCCCGCGAGCTGGCCGTGCTCGAGACGATGGACGGCGGCAAGCCGATCCGCGAGAGCCGCGACGTGGACGTACCGCTCGCGGCCCAGCACTTTTTTTATCACGCCGGGTGGGCGGACAAACTGGAGTACGCGTTCCCGGGCTGTGGCATCGGTTTCCAGCCGATGGGAGAGCGAACGGGCACGGGCAAGGGCAAAGGCGGAAAGGCCATCGCCTGGAAGCCGATGCCACGGCCCGTGGGTGTTTGCGGCCAGATCATCCCGTGGAACTTCCCGCTGCTCATGGCCGCGTGGAAACTCGCGCCCGCGCTGGCGTGCGGGAACACCTGCGTGCTCAAGCCCGCGGAGACCACTTCTCTGACGGCCCTGCGTCTGGCCGAGATCTGCGACGAGGTCGGCCTGCCGCCGGGGGTGGTGAACATCGTGACCGGCGACGGTCGTACCGGCGCGGCCATCGTCGATCATCCCGGCATCGACAAAATCGCCTTCACCGGCTCGACTGACGTCGGCAAGCGGATCGCCCGGGCCATCGCGGGCACGGACAAGAAGCTCACGCTCGAACTCGGAGGCAAGAGCGCCAACATCATCTTCGACGACGCGAGCATCGATCAGGCCGTCGAGGGGATCATCCAGGGCATCTACTTCAACCAGGGGCACGTGTGCTGCGCCGGGTCGCGGCTGTTCGTGCAGGAGTCGATCGTCGATGAGGTGATCGCCAAGCTGACCATCCGCCTGGCCAGCCTTCGCGTTGGCGATCCGCTCGACAAGAACACCGACCTGGGAGCGATCAACTCACGGATGCAGCTGGAGAAGATCGAGCAATATCTTGAGACGGGGGCGGGGGAGGGGGCGGAGCTGCATTGCCCCGCGGGGGTGCCCACGCGAGCGCTGGCTGCGAGAAACAGCCACACCGCCCCGAGCAGCGGCGAGCCTTTGGCACATGCGGCACGGGAACTACCCGACAAGGGCTACTGGTGCCGGCCTTGTTTTTTCAGCGGCGTGCAGCCGAGCCACGTTGTCGCCCGCGAAGAGATCTTCGGTCCCGTGCTGGCGGTGATGACCTTCCGCACGCCCGAGGAGGCGATCACGCGGGCCAACAACACGCCGTACGGCCTGGCCGCGGGCGTGTGGACGGACAAGGGGTCCAAGATCTTCGAGGTCGCCAAGAAACTGGAGGCGGGCGTGGTGTGGCTGAACACCTACAACCGCTTCGACGCAGCCTCGCCTTTCGGCGGGTTCAAGGAGAGCGGCTTCGGGCGCGAGGGGGGGATGCAGGGGTTGCGGGCGTACGTTCGCCTTGATTGATTGAACGATCCGCCATGCCCCGCTGCCCCTGGCCCCGCAACGACCTCGCCATCCGCTACCACGATGAAGAGTGGGGCGTGCCCGTGCGCGACGACCGCACGCTCTTCGAGTTCCTCATCCTCGAAGGTGCGCAGGCCGGGTTGAGCTGGGACACCATCCTGAAGAAGCGCGGGGCCTATCGCGCGGCCTACGACGGCTTTGACGCGCCCAAGATCGCCCGCTACACCGCCAAAGACATCAAGCGCCTGCTCGCCGAGCCGCGCAAGGGTGAAGAGTCGATCGTGCGGAACAGGCTCAAGGTGTCCGCGTCGATCGGCAACGCCCGGGCGTTCCTCGACGTGCAGGCCGCGCACGGGTCGTTCGCGGCGTTCCTCTGGGGCTTTGTGGACGGCCGGCCGATCCAGAACCGCTGGGCCAACTCGGGCCAGATCGCCCCCACGACCCCGATCTCCGATGCGATGAGCAAGGCCCTGAAGAAACTGGGCTTCCGGTTTGTGGGCTCGACCATCTGCTACGCCTTCATGCAGGCCGTCGGGATGGTGAACGACCACCTGGTGACGTGCCCGCGTCACGCGGCGGTGGCGCGGATGGCGAGCGAGCGGCGCTACGCTGTTGCCGATGCCCGCTGACCCCATCGCCATCCGCCCCGTCGAGCCCGGCGACCTGCCGTGGGTCCGCGGGGAACTCTTCCGCAACTGGGGCACGACGCGCATCTGCTCGCTCGACGTCTGGCACGACGTGGAACAGCTCCCAGGGTTCATCGCCGTTCGGGATGGGAGGGGCGGATTTGGTGGGGGTGAAGGGGACGGGGAACGACTGGGCCTGTTGACGCACACGCCGCTCGCGTCCGGGGACGGCTGCGAGGTCGTGACGCTCTCGTCCCGCATCGAGAACTCGGGCGTCGGCACGGCCCTGCTAGCGGCGGTGGAGTCGGCCGCACGGAGCGCCGGGTGCACGCGCGTGTTCCTCACGACCACGAACGACAACCTGCGTGCGATCGGCTTCTACCAGAAGCGCGGTTGGCGGCTCGTGGCCGTGCACCGCGGCGCCATGGACCGTGCCCGCGAGATCAAGCCCGCGATCCCACGAATCGGCTTCAACGGCATCCCGATGCGCGACGAGATCGAGTTGGAGACGGCCTTTCCGCTGCGGCCATGAAGTCCCGGGGCCCCGCAACGGGCGGGGGACAACCCGCCACGCCCGGCGGCGACCGCAAACCGTGGCGGACACGGCCGGTACAACCAGTCACGATCGACCCGGCCCCGCGCCGGGCTCACGAAAAGGGAATCAACCATGAACAAGGTCAAGAATGGTCTCTCGGTGATCGCCGCGGCCGCCGCGATCGTCCTTGCGTGCGGGGCGGCCGCCCCGATCGCTCAAGCCCAACCCGCCGGGAGCGCCGCCATGAAGAGCGATTCATCCATCACGCCCGTCATCACCGCCACCGGCAGCGCGGCGGTCTCGCGAACGCCCGACCAGGCGGTCGTGACGCTCGGCGTGGCCACGACGGGCAAGACCTCGACCGAAGCGCAAGAGAGGCTCAACGCGACGATGGACAAGGTGGTCAAGGCCGTGAAGGGCCTTTCGCTGCCCGATATCAAGGTGCAGACGCAATGGCTCTCGCTCTCGCCGGTTTACGAGCGCATCGACTACCGCGAGCAGCAGGCCCAGCCGCGCGAGCCCAAGATCATCGGCTACAACGCGAGCAACACCGTGCGGGTGACCGTCGGCGACATCTCCAAGGTCGGCACGATCATCGATTCGGCGATCGACGCCGGCGCCAACCAGGTACAGGGCCTGAGTTTCGGGCTCAAGGACGACCGCGACGCCCGCCAAGAGGCCATGACCTCCGCGGCCAAAGACGCCAAGTCCAAGGCCGAAGCCATCGCCGCGGCGTTGGGATTGCATGTCGTGCGCGTGCTGGAGGTGCAGAGCGGCGTCGTGCCGCAACCCCGCCCGATGTACCGCATGGCGGGTCGCGGCGCGGTGGCGATGGCCCAAGAGGCCCTCTCGACGCCCACCACCGTCGAGGCCGGCGAGGTGACCGTGCAGGAGCAGGTGACGCTGACGGTCGAAGTCGCCGAGCAGCACTGACCGGCACCTACGATGGGCGGCTGGTGCATCGCCGAGGACGCCGCCCATGCCCGACCGCCTGGAAGTGACCAAGACCTACAAGCTGTTTATCGACGGCAAGTTCCCCCGTTCCGAGAGCGGGCGGACCCTGGTCGTGAACAAGTCCCGCGGCACGGGCAAGGCCGGTTCCACCGCCGTCTACGCGCACGTCTGCCACGCCAGCCGCAAGGACCTGCGCGACGCGGTGTCGGCGGCCAGAAAGGCGTTGCCCGGTTGGCGCGGAGCGACAGCGTACCTCCGGGGCCAGATCCTCTACCGCATGGCGGAGATGATGGAAGGGAAGGCCGACGAACTGACCGCCGCCGTGGCCGTCTGCGGCCCGTCGGGGGCCAGCGCGAAAAAGGAAGTCACCGCCGCGATCGATCGCGTGGTGAACTTCGCCGGCTGGGCCGACAAGTATCAGCAGGTGCTCGGGTGCAACAACCCCGTCGCCGGGCCCTATTACAACTTCACCGTGCCGGAGCCGACGGGCGTGGTTGCGGCCGTCGCGCCCGACGAGCCCCCGTTGCTCGGGCTGATCTCGCTGATCGCACCGGCCGTCTGCGCGGGCAACACGGTGGTCGCGGTCGCGAGCGAGGCCAACCCCATCCCCGCGGCCGTGCTCGGCGAGGTGATCGCGACGAGCGACGTGCCGGGCGGCGTGGTGAACCTGCTCACCGGGAAGCGCGACGAACTGGTCCCGATCATCGCCGATCACCGCGATATCGATGCGGTGCACGCCGCCGGCCTGTCCGATACGCACCGGGCCGCATTTCGGGCGGGCGCGGCCGAGAACGTCAAGCGAGTGTGCGTTCGCAAAGCCGTCGACTTCTTCGACGCCAACGCTTG
Source organism: uncultured Phycisphaeraceae bacterium (assembly GCA_964630785.1). Taxonomy (GTDB): domain Bacteria; phylum Planctomycetota; class Phycisphaerae; order Phycisphaerales; family UBA1924; genus JADLCX01. The sequence goes on from CAZVZG010000035.1 coordinate 13,990, forward strand.
CCAATCCCCGTGGTGGATCGAGCCGCTGGTCGAGATGAAGACGATGTGGCACCCCAGCGCTGTGTGAGCGATCGGCCGCCCGACGCTGAGAGGGTGCGGGCTATTGCCCGCCGATCTTCGCCGCGATCTGGGCCGCCAGCCGCGCGTTGTTTTCGATCAGCGCCATGTTCGCCTTCAGCGTGGCGCCATCCGACACTTCGTGCAACGCGCCCAACACCGCGGGCGTGACGGCCCGTCCACCCGCCCCCGCGGCGTGGGCCCGTCCCTCCGCGGCCGCGAGCCAGCGGCGCCAATCGATCGGGCTGACCTCGTGCTCGACGGGGATCGGGTTGCACACGACGATGCCGCGCCGCGCGCGGTCGAGCTCGAACCGGATAAACGCGGCCAGTTCGCCCGCGTCGTCGAAGCGAGCATCGACCGGGCCGACGCTCGCGCCCAGGGCCTTTTCGCAGCGACGCATGTAGAACGCGGGAAAGTCGTCGGTCTGGTAGCCGACCACGCACACCCCAAGCGTCTCCAGCAGCTCGCGCGTCGCGGCCAGGTCGAGGATCGACTTCACGCCGCTGGTGACCACCGCGACGGGGAACCGGGCAAACGCGCCCAGGTCGGCCGAGATGTCGAAGTGGGGGGCCGCGCCCGCCGGCGTGCGATGGACACCGCCGAGCCCGCCGGTGGCGAACACCCGCACGCCCGCCGCGGCCGCGAGCTCCATCGTCGCGCTCACGGTCGTCGCGCCGTGCGACCCGCGGAACAGGGCGGGCCCGAGGTTGCCCGTGTTGAGTTTGGGGGTGGACTTGGGCCCGCCGTTGCCGGGCTCGCCCGCCGCGCCCAGCAGGCGGTCGAGTTGTTCGCCGGTCATGCCCACGACGGGCCGACCATCCACGACACCAACGAGCGCGGGCTCGGCCCCCTCGGCCCGCACGACGGCGGCCAAGCGATCGCCCAACGGCCGTGCGGCCTCCGGCGGCACGCCGTGGATGAGCAGGGTGGTTTCGAGCGCGACCCGGGCCCGGGGGGATGATTCCATGCGGGATTATTGTGATCCGGCCCGGCGGGCGGTTGCCAAGCCGCCCGCGGCACGCTGTAATGGACGAGCGATCCTCGTGTCGGCTCCCCCTTGCACCGTCCCCGCACGGAGTTCTCCGATGCCTCAACTGCCCGCCGCGCTCAAACTCAACCTCAACAAGTGGATCAAGGACAACGCCAAGGACCTCAAGCCCCCGGTCGGCAACAAGCAGTTGTTCAAGGGCGTGAGCGAGGACGTGATCCTGTTCGTCTCAGGCGGTCCCAACACGCGCAACGATTTCCATGTGAACCCGACGGAGGAGTTGTTCTACCAACTCAAGGGCGACATCGCCCTGCGCGTGCGACCGCTCGACGGCGCCACGCCGTACGACGTGATCATCAAGGAGGGCGAGTTGTTCCTGCTGCCGCGCTGGGTGCCGCACCGCCCGCAACGGCCCGCGGGCACGGTTGGACTGATCGCGGAGTTCCCGCGCGGGTTTGACGCCCAGGGCAACCCGCAGCCCGACGGTCTCCAGTGGTACTGCCCCAGGTGCGACGCGCTGGTCTACCACGCCCGCTTCGTGCTCAAACAGATCGACAAGGACCTCGCGATCGTGATGAACGACTTCTGGGACGGCCCCGCCGAGCGGCGCACCTGCAAGGGCTGCGGGCACGTGATCCAGCGGGCCGAGACGATCGAGGTCAAGGGCGGCAAGGTCAAGCTCGCCGGTGCGTACAAAGGGCGGGCGTCGAGCAACGGAAAGACCAAGCGCGTGCCGGGCAAGAAGAAGGCCAAGAGGGCGGGCGCGAGGCGGTGAACGTGAAGGGCGGTCGCGCAGCGCAGGTCACACGTAGTGCGAAATCGATCGCACAACCTGGCCCGCATCGTCGAAGACGAACACCTCGGCCGCGAGCTCGCCGGTGAAGCGTGTGTAGATCAGGACCACACTCTGGTTGCCGACGGCCGTGTGCCCGGGGTTGAAGCGGAGCGGTCCGCCGGGCCCGCCGTCGGCCGGGACGTGATCGCGCTCGATGCCGCGCCCGAAGTAGGCGCGGACGGCGTCGATTCCGAACAGGGTCGCGTCGTTGGTGCCGTTGAATCGGGCGATGTACGGCGACGAGTGCTCGATCGTCGGCGCGTAGTGCGACATGATCGCTTCGAGGTCCGCATGGGGGCGTGCGTTCCACGCGGCGTACCAGGATGCGGCGAAGGTTCGGGCTTGGTCGGGGGTCATGGGCGATGGTAACCCGTGCCGACTGGCCCGGTCCGACGGTTTTCGCGTACCGACAAACGCGACCTGCAACTCCGGGTCGCCAATATGGGTACACTCGGCCCGATCGGGTGCGGGGTGCTTCATGGAGATACGCGTGCACCATCGAAATGCCCGTCGGACCCCGTTCCCGGCCGTGCTGATCGCGACGATCGCCGCGGGTGCGTGCCTCACGCTCGCGGCCTGCTCATCGTCGAAGTCCTCGACCCCCGGCAAGGGCTCTTCCGCCGCGAGCGGCCAGGCCCAGCCCGCGCATCACCAGGGTGATGCCCAGCACAACGAACACCCCAAAGGCACAACTCCGCAGCACTAGGCTTCTGTTCCACGAGCCGCAATGCCGGCTCACCTTCGGCACACTTTGACCGAAGCACGGCCGCGGTGGCCGCGCGCGTCAACTTCAAGGATTGCCCAGTGATTGAACCCACGTATCGCATCGCCCGGCCTCGAACCGTGCCCGTGGGCGCTTTGGCGATCGCGATGGCGATGGTCACCGCCGGCTGTGCATCGCACGCCCCGGACCATCGCGGCCAGGAAGCCGGCGCCGCCGCCGTGCTCGACGCGACTTCCAACCCGGTCGAGCCCGTGCCGGACCGGGTGACCAGCGAACTGGAGTCGTCGATCCGCCGCCACATCGACCAGACCACCGCGGCGAGCGGCGGGCTGTTCCCGATCGAGTTTGAGGGGAAGGACCTTCGACTGAAGCTCGTCCGAGTCCACACCGAATACCTCTCGACCGTAGGCGAAAACCTGCACTTTGCGTGCGTCGACCTGGCGACCGCGGACGGCGACGTGTACGACGTCGATTTCTTCATGCGCGGCACGACGACCGATGCCGTCGTCACACAGACTTCCGTGCACAAACTCAACGGACGCCCGTACTACGTCTGGGAGCAGGACGAGAACAAGCGGTGGCGGATGCGACCCGTCGATCAGGCGTCGAACTCGCTTCTGGGGGTGGTCAACGACCATGACGATTTCACGTTCACCTATCAGGTGTTGCTGCCCGAGATCTCCGGCACGGCCCGCATGTGGGTTCCGGTGGCGTCCACCGACGACTTTCAGACCGTGAGCGTGGAGCGGGTCATCTCGCCGGGCACGACCCGCATGGTGCGCGACCGGACCGAGGGCAACCACATCCTCGTGGTGGACATGGATTCGGCCGCGAGCGGGCAGAAACTGGAAATCAGGTACCACTGCCACCGCCGGGAGAAGTCGGCGTACCGCGGAAGCGAGCGGGCCGCGCAGAGGTACCTCAACCCCGAACGCCTCGTGCCAAACGACGAGCAGTTCGTAACGATCGCCGATTCGGTGGTGAAGGGCAAGACCACGACGCTCGAGAAGGCCCGGGCGCTCTACGACCACACGATGGAGCGGATCAAGTACACCAAATACGGGCCGGCCTGGGGCAACGGCGACGCGCACTACGCCTGCGACGCCGCGGCGGGGAACTGCACCGATTTCCACGCCTACTTCATCGCGCTCTGCCGGGCGATCGGCATCCCGGCCCGCTTCGCCATCGGCGCGTCGATCCCATCCGACCGTGCCTTTGGGAGCATGGACGGGTACCACTGCTGGGCCGAGTTTTACGCCGACGGTCACTGGTGGCCGGTGGATATCAGCGAGGCCGACAAGTACGCCACGCTCGCCGGATACTACTTCGGCCATCACCCCGCCAACCGCATCGAGTTCAGCCGCGGACGGGACCTGGTCGTTGACCCCATGCCCGCGTCGGGGTCCATCAACTTCCTCGCCTACCCGGTGTTGGAGATCAACGGAGAGCCGGTCCAGGCGAAGACGATCTTCGGATTCCGGCGAACAGGAACCGGCGCCGGGTGAACACGCCGAGTGCGCCGGGCTCACCCCCCCGGCTCGCTATCCTCCCGCGTGAAGATCGACGTCCACACCCACATCCTGCCCGCGCGCTGGCCCGACTGGACGGCCCGGTCCGGCTACCCCGGATGGATCTCGCTGGAGGAGGTCCGAAGCGCGCCGGGCGGCTGCGCCTGCGCCCGGATGCGCCAGTCCGAGCCCGGCGGAAAATACAAGTTCTTCCGCGAGATCGAGCCCAACTGCTGGGACCCGGCCACGCGCGTGCGCGATATGGACGATTGTTCCGTAGAGGTTCAGGTGCTCAGCACGGTGCCCGTGATGTTCAGTTACTGGGCCCGCGCGCGGGATGCGTACGACCTGGCCCGCCTGCTCAACGACGACATCGCGGCGGCCTGCCGCGCACACCCGGCACGGTTCGTCGGATTGGGAACGCTGCCGATGCAGGACCCCGCGCTGGCGTGCGCCGAGCTTGAGCGGTGCGTGCGCGAACTGGGGATGCCCGGCGTGCAGATCGGCACCAACATCAATGGACGCAATCTCGACGACCCGGGCGTGGCCGAGGTGCTGCGCGTCGCCGAGTCGCTGGGCGCGTGCGTGTTTGTGCACCCGTGGGACATGCTGGCCGCGGTCGCGCCCGAGCCGCCCCTGCCGCACCCGATCGCCCCGCGACTGTCCAGGTACTGGGCCAACTGGCTCGTCGGCATGCCGATGGAGACCTGCCTGGCGATCTGCTCGGTGCTGTTCAGCGGCCTGCTGGAGCGCCTGCCGCGCCTGCGCATCGGCTTCGCCCACGGCGGAGGCGCGTTTCCCGGCACGATCGGCCGGATCGACCACGGGTTCCACGCCCGCCCCGACCTGTGCCAGACGGATACAAAGACCAGCCCGCGAGCGCAACTGCGATGTCAGGGCGCCGATGGGCGTGAGCACCCGGCGCGGTTCTACGTCGATTCGCTCACGCACGAGCCGCACGCGCTGCGTGAGCTGATCCGCCTGATGGGTCCGGAGCGGGTCATGCTCGGGTCCGACTACCCGTTCCCGCTCGGCGAGGCCCGGGCCGGTGAGATGATCGAGGGCATGGGCGACTTGTCGGACCAGACCCGCGAGATGCTCCTCGCCGGCGCCGCGGCCGCCTTCCTCGGCATCCCCGTCGACCGCTTCCGCCAATGATTGCCCCTCCCCCCCTCCCCCCCCATGAGCGACGCCGCCCACGCACCCGCCGATATCACCGAGGCCCACGCTCGCGAGCGCGACGCCCGCGACCCGCTCCCGACGCTGCGCCCCCAGTTTGCGATCCCGCGGATCGAGTCGGGCCCGCACGCGGGACACGAATCGGTCTACCTCTGCGGCAACTCGCTCGGGCTCATGCCCCTGGCCACGCGCGAAGCGGTGCTGCAAGAGCTCGACGACTGGGCGAGGCTCGGCGTCGAGGGCCATTTTCACGCCAGGCACCCGTGGTACCCCGCTCACGAGTTCTGCCGCGAGGCCGCGGCCCGGCTCGTCGGCGCTCGCCCGCACGAGGTCGTGGTGATGAACGGCCTGACGGCCAACCTGCACCTCATGATGGCCAGTTTCTACCGGCCCGGCGTCTGCGGATCGGGGCGGACCCGGATCGTGATCGAGGAGTCCGCGTTTCCCAGCGATTCCTACGCGGTGCAAAGCCAGGCGGCGTGGCACGGGCTCGATCCGCGCGACGCGATCGTGCGGCTCAAACCGCGTGCGGGCGAGCAGACGCTGCGGACCGACGAGGTGATCGGCGAGATCGAGCGGCTCGGCGAGAAGGTGGCGCTCGTCCTCCTCGGGGGGGTGAACTACCTCTCCGGCCAGGTGATGGACTTCGCCCGGATCACCGAGGCCGGGCACCGCGTGGGCGCCAGGGTCGGTTGGGACCTCGCGCACGCGGCGGGAAACATCCCGCTCCGCCTGCACGACTGGGACGCGGACTTCGCGTGCTGGTGCTCGTACAAGTACCTCAACTCCGGCGCGGGGGCCGTGGCGGGGTGCTTCATCCACGAGCGCCACGTGCGCAACACGCGATGGGACGCCGGACAGGGTTCGCTGCCGCGTTTGGCCGGGTGGTGGGGAAACGACCCGGCGACGCGGTTCAAGATGGGCCCCGAGTTCGTGCCCGTGCCGACGGCCGACGCGTGGTCGCTCTCGAACCCTCCGGTGATGGCCCTGTCGCCGGTGCGGGTTTCGTTGGAGATGTTCGATCGCGTGGGCATCGCGGCCCTCCGGGCCAAGAGTGAGCGGTTGACGACGTACCTCCTGTCGCTCATCGATGTCGTGCGGGGTGATGGACCGGGCGTGATCGACGTGGTCACGCCGCGCGAGCCCGACGCGCGCGGCTGCCAGCTCTCCCTCGCGGTCCAGGACCGCCCCCGCGACCTCTTCAAGGCGCTCACCGACGACGGCGTCATGTGCGACTTCCGTGAGCCCAACGTGATCCGCATCGCGCCCGTGCCGCTGTACAACACATTCCATGACTGTTGGCGTTTCGCGCAGATCCTGCGTCGGCACGCCTCAAGGCCGAGTGGTTGACCCTCGAACCGAGCAGGCTCACCTCCTTCCCCTCCCCCCCTCCCCTCCTTCCCGCCATGACCGACATCGCCCGCGGCAGAACGGCTTTGATCGTCGGCGCCGGGCTCTCCGGCTCGCTGCTGGCGATCTACCTCGCACGCATGGGCTTTGCCGTGAAGCTCTACGAGCGCCGATCGGACCCGCGGGCCGAGGGCTACGCCGGCGGGCGCTCGATCAACCTCGCCCTCTCGGCAAGAGGAATCTGGGGCCTTCAGGGCGTGGGCCTCGACGCCGAAATCCTCCAACACGCCCTGCCCATGCGCGGCCGGCTCATGCACTCGACCTCCGGCGCGCTCGCCTACCAGCCCTACAGCAAGGACTCAACCCACGCGATCAACTCGATCAGCCGCGGCGGCCTCAACCTCGCGCTCCTCCACGCCGCCTCGCGCGAGCCCAACATCGAGATGGTGTTCGACCACCGGTGCGTGGACGTCGATCTCGACCGGCCGGCGGCGGTCTTTGAGCGCTCTCAGGGCGACGGTGGCCCCGTGTCAGTCCAGGCCGACCTGATTCTCGGCGCCGACGGCGCATTCTCGCCCGTCCGCGGCCGGCTCCAGAAATCCGACCGGTTCGAGTACAGCCAGGCGTACCTGGAGCACGGCTACAAGGAACTGCACATCCCCAGTGCGGCCGATCTTCGCCTCGACGCCGCCAAACACGACGGCTGGGCGATGGACTCCAAAGCCCTGCACATCTGGCCGCGGGGAGGCGCGATGATGATCGCCCTGCCCAACCCGGACAAGACCTTCACTTGCACGCTGTTCTGGCCGTTCACGGGCCGGCACGGCTTTGACCGCCTCCGTACGCCCGAAGAGGTCGCGGGATTCTTCAAGGAGGAGTATCCCGACGCCGTGCCGCTCATGCCCACTCTCACGGCCGACTTTCTCGCCAACCCGACCTCATCGCTGGTGACGGTGAAGTGCTGGCCGTGGGTGCACGCTACGCCGGATGGGTCAAAGGCCGTAGCCGTGCTCGGCGACGCCGCGCACGCCATCGTGCCGTTCTACGGCCAGGGGATGAACTGCGCGTTCGAGGACGTTCGCGTGCTCACGGAGTCGCTCCGCCGACACGGCGGTGACTTCGCGCGGGCGCTCGACGAGTTCCAGTCGCTGCGCAAGCCCAACGCCGACGCCATCGCCGACATGGCGATCGAGAACTTCGTCGAGATGCGCGACAAGGTGGGCTCAAGGCTCTTTCTTTGGCGGAAGAAACTCGAGCACACGCTGCACGCGTGGTTCCCCGGGAGCATGACGCCGCGGTACGACCTGGTCAGTTTCTCGACCGTGCCATACGTCGAGGCCCGCCGGCAGGGCGAGCGGATCGACACGATCATCCGCCTGGTCGTGGCCCTCGGGGCCGTCCTGATCGTCCTGCTGCTCGGGGCGTTTGGGGCGATGCGGTTCACGTTCGCATTGCTGGTGGCCGTGGTGCTGTGGTACTTCCTGAGCGAAACGCCGCGCCCGCGTCGGTCGAGTCCCACGGCGCCCCCCGGCCCGGCGGTAAACTGATCCCGATGGGCACGAACTCCGTCGAGGCCGGTGACCCGTTCTGCACGCGCTGCGGGTACCTCCTTCGCGGGCACGAAGCCGGCGGCTGCTGCCCGGAGTGCCGAGCGCCCCTCCCCGCGGCGCTCGGGAAGTGCGACCCACGCCCCGCGAAGCAATCGGGTCGGCGTGTGCGTCGCGAGTCGAGCGCCACGCTCTTCGGCTGGCCCCTGGTCTCGATCGCCCTCGGGCCGGACCCCGAGCGCGGCGAGCGAATGGGGCGGGCCCGCGGCCTCATCGCCGTTGGGGATGTGGCGATCGGCGGTGTGGCCGTGGGGGGGGTCGCGGTGGGCGTTGTGGCCATTGGGGGAGTCGCGGTCGGTGTGAGCGCGGCCGCGGGCCTCTCCGCTGGATTGCTCGCCGCCGTGGGAGGCTTCGCGGCGGGTGGCTGTGCCGCGGGCGGCTTCGCGGCCGGTGGGCTCGCCTCCGGAGGCGGTGCCTTCGGATACGCGGCCCAGGGCGGGCTGGCCATCGGCGTGTACGCACGCGGCGAGAACGTGGCCGGCCCCCACACCATCTCCGCTGGCGGCGCGGACCCGGCAGCGCGGCAAACGTTCGACGCGCTCACCCCGGTCATGGGCGTTTGGCCGCCCGCCGGCACGACCGGCAACGCGATGGCAACGGCGATCGGGGTCCCGCTCGCGGCGTCGGGCCTTTTGGCCGCGATGATCGGAGCGGTCGTGCTGATCGCGCAATGGCGCCACGACGCCCGGCGCCGCCGACGCGGCGTGATGTTCAACGACATCGCGTCCGGCTCGCCAGGCCGCGCTGAACAACGGAGGGGACTGGGATGATCCACGACATCTCGCCGCCGATCACGCCGCGACTGGCCGTGTGGCCGGGCGACACGCCGTTCTCGCGCGAAGTGCTTTGCGACATGGGCGCGGGCGCGAACATCACGCTCTCCACCATCCGCACGACCGTCCACCTCGGCTCGCACGCCGACGGTCCCAACCACTACAACCACCCCGCGGACGGCGTCGGTGAGCAGCCGATCGATCAATACCTCGGTCCATGCCACGTGCTGGACGCGCGCGTGAAGCGGGGATGCCGCGTCGCGATCGGCGACGTGGCGTGGCCGGGCGGGAGCGGCGCGGGTGCGTCGTCGCTCCGCCACACCCGCGTGCTGTTCAAGACCGGCACGTTCCCCGATCCCGAGCGATGGAACTCGGACTTCGCCGCGCTCGAACCCGAGTTGATCGACGCGCTCGCTGTGCGCCGCGTGACCACCGTCGGCATCGACACGCCGAGCGTGGACCTTCAGGAATCCAAGGACCTACCCGCGCACGCGGCCGTCGCCCGCGCGGGTATGGCGATCCTCGAAGGGCTCGTGCTCGGCGCCGTGCCCCCGGGCGAGTACGAACTCATCGCGCTGCCGCTGCGGCTCATGGGCGTGGACGCGAGCCCCGTGCGGGCCGTGCTGCGCCCGCTCGCGCGTCCGCACTGATCCACGAGCCATCACCCGACCGTCGCGACCGCCTTCACCTCAAACGCGATCGGCGCGCTGCCGGCCTGCGGCAGGGCCGCGATGCCCAGCGTTGTCCGGCACGGCTGATTGGGCCCGGGCGGAAAATACTCGGCGTACACGCGGTTGTACACGGCGAAGTCGCGCTGCATGTCGGTGAGGAAGCAGGTCATGTCCACGATGCGATCCCACGAAGAGCCGTTCTCTTCGAGGATGTACCGCAGGTTCCGCATGACCGCGCGGACCTGGGCCTCCATGTCGTAGTCGATCATGTTTCCCGACGCGTCAAGCCTCACGCCGGGGATGTCCTTGCTCCCGCGTTGTCGCGGGCCCTGTCCGGAAATGAACAGCAGGTTGCCGACGCGTCGGCAGGGGGGGTAAGCACCGACAGGCTCGGGGGCGCGGGTGGGCATAATTCTTCACCACTGAGAACACGGGGAGCACTGAGATGCGTCAGTCAGATAAATCAAACGACACGGCGGATGTTGCCGTCTTTGAGCAGGCGGACATGGAAGTTCAGCAACAGTCCACGACGGATGCCCGAGAGCTTCAAGTAGCCGATCAGTTGGGCCTCGTGTATGGGTAGCAGTTTCTCGACCGCTTTCAACTCGACGATCACTTGGCCATTAACAATCAGATCAACGCGATAGCCGCAGTCGACCTTGACACCTTTGTACACCACCGGGAGGCTGACCTGACGTTGGACCCCGAGCCCTCGAAGAGTCAGTTCAAACACCAGCAACGCTTCGTAGGTCGATTCCAGCGCGCCGGGGCCGACAAACCGGTGAACTTCGATCGCAGCCGCGATGATCTGTGACGTGATCGGGTCGTCCTGCATCGGCACGGGAGGCAATGCGTTGGCTTGACTCGGATCCATCTCTGTGCCCTCGGTGTGCTCGGTGGTGAACTGCCTTCACGTCCGCACGCACACATTCTTCGGCTCCGTGAAGAACCTCATCGCCTCGCTCCCGCCCTCGCGTCCGATCCCGCTGGCCCCCATCCCGCCGAACGGCGTCCGCAGGTCGCGGACCATCCAGCAGTTCACCCAGACGATCCCGCTGTTGATCGCCGCGGCCGCGCGGTGGGCGCGGGTCAGGTCGCGCGTGACGATCACGGCCGCCAGCCCGTAGCTCGTCGAGTTGGCCAGTGCGACGGCTTCTTCCTCACTCTCGAAACTCTGCACCGTGACCACCGGCCCGAAGATCTCTTCTCGCACCACGCGGCAGTCCTGACCGAGCCCCGTGATGACCGTGGGCTCGAAGAACCAACCGTCGCGGCAGCGTTTGGGCAGTGTGCCGGGGTCGGGCGGGCCGCCGCCGCAGAGAATCGTGCCCCCGAGTTCGCGGGCCGCCCGCACGGCGTCGAGGACCTTGCGCTGGTGGGCCGCGCTGACGAGTGAGCCCTGCTGCGTGGCCTCGTCCAGCGGGTCGCCGATCTTGAGCCCCCGCGCCGCGCTCACCAGCCCCTCGACGAACCGGTCGTGCAGCGAGCGGTGAACGATCAGCCGCGACCCGCACAGGCAGACCTGCCCCTGGTTGGTGAACGCGGCCCGAGCGGCCAGCGCGATCGCGCCCTCCGGTCCGTCCAGCGGGGCGTCCTCGAAGACGACAAACGGGTTCTTGCCGCCTAGTTCGAGGCTCAACCGCTTGAACATCGGCCCGGCCTCGCGGGCGATCCATTGCCCCACCGCGGTCGAGCCCGTGAACGAGACCGCGGGCACTTCCGGGTGCGTCACGATCGCCGCGCCGGCGCTCGCGCCCGTGCCGTGGACGATGTTGAGCACGCCCGGCGGGAGCCCCACGTCCGCGGCCAGCTCCGCCAGACAGAATGCCGTCTTGGGCGTCACCTCGCTGGGCTTGCACACCGCCGTGTTGCCCGTCGCTAGCGCGGGCGCGATCTTCCACGTCAGCAGGTACAGCGGCAGGTTCCACGGCGAGATCAGCCCGGCCACGCCGCGCGGCCTTCGCAGCGTGTAGTTGATCGCGCGCACGCCCCCGGGCACGCCCCCGCCGTCGAAGTCGTGGAACTCGCCCGTCGTGTGCAGCGCCGCGCCCGCGAAGAAGCGGAGGTTGGCCGCCGAGCGCGGGATGTCCACCCGGCGCGCCAGCGCCAGCGGCTTGCCGGTGTCGATGCTCTCAACCCTCGCCAGCCGCTCGGCGTGCGCGTCGATCGCGTCGGCCAGGCGCACGAGCAGTTTCGAGCGTTCCGCCGCCGGCGTGTCGCGCCACGCGCCGAACGCCGCCTTCGCCGCCTTCACGGCGCGATCGACATCCTCCGCGCCCGAGTCGGGCACGCTCGCGTACGCCCGTCCGGTCGCCGGCTCGAACACCTCGACCGTCCGGCCCGACGCCGCGGGCGCGAACCCGCCGTGGATGTAGTTGCCCAGGGCCTGCATCGCCGCGAGTGTAGGGGACCGCGTCGTCGCCGCGTCCGCCTCCGCGGCCGTCCGGCCCGTTCACAGCGTCGGCAGTCGGCCCCCGTCCACCGGCAGGTTGATCCCGTTGATGTACGCGGCCGCGGGCGTGCACAGCCACGCCACCGCGGCCCCGACCTCTTCGGGTTTGGCCAGCCTCCCGGCGGGGACGGATGCGATCATCTCGCGCTTGATCTTGTCCGCGTCGGTCCCGGCCTTCTGCGCCCTAGCGTCGATGAGCGTCGCGAGGCGCTCGGTATCGGTGTAGCCCGGCAGGACGTTGTTCACGGTGATCCCGAACGGCCCGAGCTCGCCCGCGAGCGTCTTGGCCCAGCTCGCCACGGCTCCGCGGATGGTGTTGCTCACGCCCAGGCCCGGGATGGGGGCCTTCACGCTCGTCGAGATGATGTTCACGATCCGCCCGAAGCCCGCTTCCTTCATGAACGGCACCAGCGCCCGCGTCAAGACCTGGTTGCACAGCACGTGCGCCGTGAACGCGGCCGTGAACGCCTCGGGCGCGGCATCGATGGCCGCGCCCCCGGGCGGGCCGCCGGTGTTGTTGATGAGGATCGTGTACGGCCCGGCCGCGGATTGGTGGCTGAGCTCGGTCTTGACCGCCTCCGCGACGCCCGCGGGGCCGGTGAAGTCGGCCGCGAACCAGCGGTGGGACTGCTCGCACCCCGGCACGAGCGGCAGCGAGCCCGACGCGGCCTTGAGGCCCTCGATGTTGCGGGCCACGAGCGTGACGCTGGCCCCGAGCGCGGCGATCTCCTGGGCCGCGGCCAGGCCGATGCCCCGGCTGGCTCCGCACACGAGGGCCCGGCGGCCGTGGAGAGATGTGTTCATGCTCGATCGTAGGGAGAACGGGCGCGAGCCGACAGACCGAAGGGACAACCCGCGTCGATTGGGGCAAGCGCCGCAACGCGTGCTTGGCCCCATTTGCTCTTCCTTGCCCGATTTGCCCTCATTTCCCGCACCCGCCCGCGCGAGCGATTTACAATCGGCCATGACACCCGCCGTCCCCCCCGACTCGCCCGCCCCCGACACCCGCGTCTACCACAGCGAGACCCTCACCTACGGGTCGTACCTGAAGATCCCCGGGCTGCTCGCGCTCCAGCGGCCCAGGACCTCCCACCACGACGAGCTGCTGTTCATCCAGGCCCACCAGGTCTACGAGCTGTGGTTCAAGCAGACGCTGCACGAGCTCGCGGGCCCGGGCGGGGTGTGCGAGCACCTCGACCGCGACGAGCCGCTGCGGGCGGCCCAGCTCCTCGAGCGCATCCACCGCGTGGTCAACCTGCTCATCGAGCAACTGCCGCTCATCGAGACCATGTTCAGCACCGAGTTCGCCAAGTTCCGCGACGCGCTCCGCCCCGCGTCGGGGTTCCAGAGCGTGCAGTTCCGCAAGCTCGAGTTCCTCTGCGGCAACAAGAACGAGAAGATGCTCGCCCTGGCCGGGCCCGACGAGGCCGCGCGGGCGGAGCTGGCCGACTACCTCAAGCGGCCGACACCCTACGACCACTTCATCCGCCACCTCTCGCGAGAGGACGACAAGGTGTTCAACATCCCGCCCGGGGCGCTCTCTCGCGACACCTCCCGGCCCCACGGGGAGGACGCCGCGCTCGTCACCGCCTTGCACACCCTTTACACGCTCAACGATCGGCCCCGCGCCGACGGAGGCCGGGGCGGCGGCGAGCGCTACTACGCCCAGGTCAAGGTCGCCGAGCAACTCCTCGAACTCGACGAGCGCTTCCAAGTCTGGCGCTTCGGCCACGTCAAGATGGTCGAGCGGATGATCGGCCGGCGCACCGGCACGGGCGGGAGCAGCGGCGCCGCGTACCTCGCCTCGACGATCAAGCCCTTCTGGCCCGATCTGTGGGCCGTAAGGGACCGATTCGGGTCCGTGCCCTCGGCGGGATGTCCAGTGGGCGCCTAGGACGTGAAGGCCGCCTACCCGGCCCGGACGGGGGCCATCCCGAACCGAATCGGAGCAATCCCGGGCGAGATAGGAGTAATCCCGGGCGGGATCGGAACAATCCCGAACCGAATCGGAGCGTTCCCGGCCGCGTCAACTCCCGTGGTTGAGCCCCAAGCCGCTTTGGGCCGATGAACGGCCCCCGTTCCCGCCCCGTACCATCCCCCGACGATGCCCAAAGGTGGCTCCGACCGCTGCTGCCCCCCAATCAAGCCCGTCTCCGGCGCCCAAAGGGCCGGGAAAGGGGGGGTATCACTCGCTCTGCCCGTGCTGAATACCCAAAATGGGGAGTTTGGAGCGGTCAACCCCTGGCAGAAGGGCCACGACAAGATCAAGCACTCGCGGGTCGCCCGATGGCGGGCCGCCTCACTCATCGCCGTCCACGTCGCGATCGGCGTCCATGTGCTGCTCTGGCTGTGGCGCGGCCGCACGCTCTCGCCCGTCGAGCCCAGCGAGTCCATGCAGACCCTGCGCGAGGGGATCGTCAACGCGGGGTTCGTGTTCTTCTCGCTGGCGATCCTCTCGACGGCGATCCTGGGGAGGTGGTTCTGCGGGTGGGGCTGCCACATGATCGCGCTGCAGGACCTCTGCTCGTGGATCATGTCCAAGATGGGCATCCGGCCCCGGCCGTTTCGCGCGCGGCTGCTGATGTGGGTGCCGCTGGGGCTGGCGATCTACATGTTCGTCTGGCCGGTGCTGCACCGGGAGGTGCTGCGCCCGCTGCTGATGGACGCGCGCGGGCGGCTGCCGTGGTTCTGGGGCCAGTCCGACCCCATCCCGGGCATCACCGCCGGGTTCATCGTCAAGGATTTTTGGGGGCCCTTCGGGCCGTGGTGGATGGCGGCGCCGTTCGCGCTCACCTGCACGTTCGCGGTGGTCTACTTCCTCGGGTCCAAGGGCTTTTGCACCTACGGGTGCCCGTACGGGGGCTTCTTCGCGCCCGCCGACCGGCTCGCGCTCGGGAAGATCCGCGTGACCGACGCCTGCGAGCAGTGCGGGCACTGCACCGCGGTCTGCACGAGCAACGTGCGCGTGCACGAGGAGGTCCGCGACTTCGGGATGGTCGTCGATCCCGGGTGCATGAAGTGCATGGACTGCGTGAGCGTGTGCCCCAACGACGCGCTGTACTTCGGCCTGGGCCGGCCGGCCGTGCTCGCCAAGCCCCGCAACAACGCGGCCCGAGAGACCGCGAAAGAAGCGAAGAAGCTGCGGGCCGCGCGCTACGACCTGAAGTGGTACGAAGAGGTCGCCGTACTGGCCCTGTTCGTGGTCTACTTCTACTGCTTCCGCGGGATGCTCAACCTCGTCCCCATGCTCATGGCCGACGCGATGGCGGGCATCCTCGCGTACTGCACGTGGAAGGTCTGGTCGATGCGCCCGGTGAAGTGGGGCGGCACGCCGAACATGCGGCTGCAGAGCAAGCAACTCCGCTACCGCGGGAGGCTCACCACGGGCGGACGCGTGCTGCTGGCGGGCACGGCCGTGGGGATCGCGCTGGCGGCGTGGGGAGGGTACGTCAAGGCCGAGCGCATGGCGGCCGACTATGGGTACTCGACGCTCCGCACGCCGTTGAACATCGCCCTGCGCCCCGACTATCAGGCCACACCGGAAGAGGTCGCGGCCGCAAGAAGTGCCCTCGCGGCCCTGCACCGCTCCGAGAGCGTCCTCTCCGGGGGGGCGGGGTGGAGGCTCACGCCCGATGAAGAGGTGACCGCGGCGTACATGAACGTGCTGCTGGGCGACCTGGACGAGAGCCTGCGGAGGATGGAGCGGGTGATCGACTACGGCCACCCGAAAGACAGCTTGATCTCGCAGATCGCCGCCCTGATGCAGGCCAAGGCGACGCGCGACGCTGGCGGGACGCTGAACCCCGAGCAGCAAAGCGAGCTCACCGCCAAGATTGTCGCGCTCAACGAAAGGGCGCTCGCCCTGCACCCCGACCTCGACGGCGCACGACTGTTCCTCTCCGGCCGGACGCTCCAGCAGGGCGTGCTCACGCCCGGCCCCGGCTTCACCAAGGCGGCGATCGCCGCCGCGAGGGCGATGTGGGACGGGCCGTCCACCGAGAAAGCCCCGCGCCCAGAGACGTTCATCAGCATGGCAAGGCTCGAGTTGGCCATCGGCGGCGACGACGCGCGGGCGAGAGCGTCGAAACTGGCCGAGCGGGCCGACGCGGCCGTCCACTCCCACAGCGCCGACGAACGTCTGGCCGTTGCGGGTCTCTTCGCCCAGCTCGGCGATCGCGATCGAGCGATTTCCATGGCCGAAGGGGCCCCACGCAAGGCCCGCGGGCTCGGGCTCCCCGCCGTCTCCAGCGCGGGCCTGCTTGTCTCGCTCGACCAGGGCGAGAAGGCGGGCGAACTGGTGGAGCAAGGCCTCGCCCGCGCCGAGGAGGTCGGCCCGCACACGGGCCAGTTGCGCACGATCACCAGCGCGGCCGGCGTGCTGGTGCAACTGGGGCGGATGGACGAGGCGCTCGCGCTGTTCAAGCAGGCCGCGGCGCTGGCGACCAAGGCCGGCGACAGCGCGTGGGACCTCTACGGGATCGGCCTGCAGGTCTGGCAGATCGGGACCACGCACCCCGACGGGAACTTCCTGCTCGAAGGGATCAAGGAACTGGAGGCGGCCCGCGACCAGGCCCCCGACTCGGCGGTCATCCGCCACGACCTGGCCGGCGCGTACTACTCCGCCGAGCGCCGCCAGGACGCCGAGCGCGAGATGCGTGCCGCGGCCGAGCTCGCCGACACCAACGCCTTCCTCGCCCGCCGGCTCTCGGGCCTGCTCGCGGAGATGGGTAAGGCTCAAGAGTCGGTGCAGTGGGAGGCCATTGCCCAACGACGCGAGCAGGCGGCCAAGCCGCCGAAATCACCACCGGCGGATCGGTTGACGCCTCCTCTCCCCCCTCCCCCTTCCCGCTGATGCCCACGATTCGACAAGCAGAACTTGCGCACGCGGGGCGCGTGCGCTGCGCCGTCGGCGCGGGCCGTGCGCCCGTGCGTGCGGCCCGGGTGTCCGGATAACGCGGCGTCGAGGACGCATTCACGTTTCGACACGGGGCACGCCGATAGCGACGGGGAAAGGTTCACCGGAACCCTCGCCATGCCCAAGAACCCCGAAGAACGCATCGACAGCCTCGAGAGGAGCGTGCGGACCTACCGGATCCTCTCCATCACCATGATGGTGCTGCTGCTGGTCATGCAGCGCAACCGCATCGTCACCTGGATCGACAAGATGGAGAACTGGTTCGATACGGTCGCGAGCGCCAGGTCTTCCTGAGCCCCGGCCCCGGGCCCGGCACCCGTCCTTCTCTCGGATCGCCTGTTGCACACCACCCGGCGGCGGGCCCTCCTCGGCCCGGCCGCCTTTACGCGCGCGTACCATCGGCCCATGCCGCGTTTCTGCACGGTCGGACCCGTTGAAATAGGCCCGGGCAGGCCCTTGGCGATCATCGCTGGGCCGTGCGTGATCGAGTCGTTTGAGATGGGCTTCCAGATCGGGCGGGCGGTGCGCGACGCCTGCCGCGAGCTGGGGCTCGGGTACGTCTTCAAGGCGAGCTTCGACAAGGCCAACCGGACGAGCATCGACTCTCCCCGCGGCCCGGGGATCGAACGCGGGCTCGACTGGATCAACCGGATCGGGCGCGAGCTCGGCGTGCCGACCACCACCGACATCCACGAGGCCGATCAGGCCGAGCCCGCCGCCCGGTCGGTGGACCTGCTGCAGATCCCGGCGTTCCTATGCCGCCAGACCGACCTGCTCGTGGCCGCGGGGAAGGCCGCGAGAGCGCACGGGCGGGCGGTGAACGTGAAGAAGGGCCAGTTCCTCTCGCCGGAGGAAATGTCGGGCCCCGTGCACAAGCTCGCGCAGGCGGGGTGCGACAACGCGATGCTCTGCGAGCGCGGCACGTTCTTCGGCTACGGGAGGCTCGTCAACGACTTCCTGGGCGTGGCCGAGATGCTGGAACTCAGAGTAGACGGGCGCGAGCCCGCGCCGGTCTGCTTCGACTGCACGCACTCGACGCAGCGCCCAGGGCGGGGCGAGGGCGGGAAGGTGACCGGCGGCAACGCTCGCCTCGCGCCCATGCTGGCCCGGGCCGCGACGGCCGCGGGCGTGCACGCGCTGTTCATGGAGTGCCACCCCGACCCGCGGTCGGCCCTGTCGGACGCGGCGACGATGATCCCGCTCGCGGATGTCGCCGGCGTGCTGCGCGGCGTCGCGGCGATCCGGCGGGCGGTCGATGTTGAGCGGGCCGGGGCCTGAGCCGTGCAGACCTCACTCGCCCAGATCGCGCCGTTCCTGATCGTCATCGGGATGGCCGGCATGGCCGGCACGATCGCTTTCTTCGTGGTGGCCGCGGAGCGCAAGCGTAAGCGGGCGCTCTTCGATCGCCTCCGGGCCCACGGGTTCGCCGTCGTCGAGAAGGTGCCCAAGGAGGACCGCGAGGCCGCGTTCGCGCCCTTCGCGGCGATCGCCTTCCTTCGGCACGGGGCCAAGGGCGTGCGCTGGAGCGCGGGCGGACGCGTGCAGGGGCGGGACGTGCGGCTCGTCGAGCACGCCTACATCATCCACACGGGCAAGAGCAGCACGGCGATCGTGAACGTGTGCGTCGCGGCGGTGGGCGGCTCGTCCTGGCCGCTGTTGACGCTCACGGCCGAGAGCGTGCTCGACCGCCTGGGCGAGAAGCTCGGGCTCGGGGCCGACGTGAAGCTGGAGGACGGGGCGTTCAACAACCGCTGGCGCATCCGCTGCGACGATGAGGGCTTCGCGCTGGCGGTGCTCGGGCCCGAAGTGCAGAAAGCCATCGGCGGGGGCCCGTCCGGGGTAGGCACGCGCGAGTGGTGGTGCTTCGGCGGGCCCGACGGCCTGGTGTGCATCGGCCGGCGCGGGCGTGTTGACGCCGCGGCGGTCGCAGCGATGCTCGGGCGACTGGGGGACGTGCTCGCGGCCATGCCCGAGGAGGCGCGGGCGGGGCTGGGGCTATAGGCTCCGCCCGGAGGGGGCGGGCCTTACACGCACAGCCGGTCCCGCGCGGCGCGGTAGCGCGCCAGTGTACCCTCGACCACGGACGCGGGGAGGTCCGGTCCGGGCGGCGTCTTGTTCCACTTGCCGGCGGCGACCAGCTCTTCGAGGTGCTCGCGGAGGAACTGCTTGTCAAAGCTCTTCTGCGCGCGGCCGGGCTCGTAAGTCTCGGCCGGCCAGAAACGCGACGAGTCGGGCGTGAGGGCCTCGTCGATGAGGATCGGCTGCACCCACGCCCGTCCCTGCCGCGACACGTCGTCCAAGGGCACGCCGAACTCGAACTTGGTGTCGGCGATGATGATCCCCCGCTCCAAAGCGTGCGCGGCGGCGGCCTTGTAGATCGCCAGGGACAGGTCCCGCATGACGGCGATCGTTTCGAGCCCGACGATGTCCGCCGCACGCTCGAACGAGATGTTCTCGTCGTGCCCGACCGCGGCCTTGGTCGCGGGCGTGAAGATCGGCTCGGGCAGGCGCTCGCACTGGCGCAGGCCCTTGGGCAGGGCCACGCCGCACACTGCGCCCGTCTGTTGATACTCCTTCCACCCCGAGCCTTCGAGGTATCCGCGGACGACGCACTCGACGGGCACCACGCGGCACTCGCGCCCGATCGTCACGCGCCCTTGCAGGTATTCCCTGCTCCCCGGCGACAGGGCCGACCCCGGGATGTCGTCCACGCTTGTCGAGAGCAGGTGGGTCTCGGCGAGCCGTTGCTTCTCGATGAATCCGAACCACCACGCCGCGATCTCGGTGAGCAGCCGGCCCTTACCGGTGATGGGCGTGGGCATCACCACGTCGAAGGCGGAGATGCGGTCGGAGGCGACCATGAGTAACCTCCCGCCCTGTCCGTCCTGCGGGAGGCGGTACACGTCGCGGACCTTGCCGCTGCGGACCAAGGGCAGGCGGAGCGCGGGCTCGGTCGTGAGTGTGGAGGGAGAGTGGGGGGGAGGGGGCGGGGGGGCGGCCGGCATGGGGGCGATCGTATCGCCAACCCCTCTCCCGGCACGACTTCGGGCCCAGGGTCCGGCTCGGGCGGGAAAGGGGCAACGCAAGCGGCTGAATCGAGGGTCCACGAACCGCAATGCGGCATTCAGACCGTGCGGAAAGGGTTCCGCTCCGCTATCCTGCGCTCGGGTTCCGCTTTGAACCCTGACCATCGGCCCGCCTGGAGAGTCCCCGAAACTGGCGGGAAGGAATTGAGGAGGGGAAGGGGAGCGGTTGTGTCCGCGGGCGTGCCCGCGCGTGGTTTGGAGGTCGCCGGCGCGGATGATCAGCTTCGTCGTCTTCGATCTCGCTCCGCCGAACGGCCCGCCCGGCGCGTCCTCCCCCGCGGCCTTCGTGCTGCGCCACGCGCACATGTTCGGGGCCGACGACGTGCCGATCCAGGCGGACGTGAAGGTCTCGCCCGGGTCCGGCGCCTCGATCGTCCGCTGCGAGAAGCGCACCGCCGAGTCGGCCGGGCTGAGCGTTCAGATGGCCGTCGAGCCCGCCGGGCCGGGGCGGCCGATCGGCGCCGTCACGCTCCAGACCTGCCTCCTGCCCGAGCGTGACAAGCCGTACCTGCTCAGCCTCGAACTGGCGCGTCACCGGCTGATGCTGGTTCTCAACAAGCTCGAGGACTGGGCGCTCTTCGATCTGCCGCCGACCGATCCGGGGCTGGCGAAGTTCGAGCAGGCCCGCAAGGCGTTCACCGAGGCGCTCGTGGCCCACGTGGAGACGGAGAAAGCGGCGGCGGGAAGCGGCGGGGCGGGGGGTGGGGGGAACGGCACGCCGTACTCGCCTCAGGCCGATCGACTGGCCCGCCACGCGCTGGCCCTGGCGATGGAGGCGGGCGAACTGGTGACCATGACGCAGGCGCGGGCGCAGTTCGCCAAGCGCATGAGCGGCGAGCTGGCGGCCGCGGCGGCCCGCATCGCCGCCCCCGCCAACGCGATCACCGACCACGAGGCCGCCGAGAGCCGCAGCGCGCTGCTGGGCACGGTCGGCGTGATCCTGCCGACGCCGCCGCAGGTGGGCGTGGCGATCAACCCGGAGATGTTCGGCCCGGCGCTGCAAAAGGCGGTGGCGCTGTGCGCCGACTTTGTGTGCGCGCCGATGCGCTGGGTGGACATGGAGCCCACCGAGGGCAAGTACCTCTTCGGCAAGACCGACCGCTGGATCGAGTGGGCCGTGCGACAGGCCCGGCTGCCGATCGTGGGCGGGCCGATCATCGACTTCCGGCGCGGGTGCGTGCCCGAATGGCTCTACATCTGGGAGCACGACTACGAGACCCTGCGCGAGCTGGTTTACGAGCACGTCAAGACGCTCGTGACGCGGTACCGGCGAACCGTGGGGACGTGGACCGTGGCCAGCGGCCTGCACGTGGCCAGCAACTTCGCGCTGAGCTTTGAGCAGGTGATGGACCTGACGCGCCTGGTGGTGATGGTCGTGCGCAAGCTCCAGCCGGGCGCCAAGGTGCAGGTGCAGATCGACCAGCCCTGGGGTGAGTACTTCGCCGACAGCACCCGCGCCGTGCCGCCGCTGATGTACGCCGAGATGGTGTCGCAGGCGGGGATCAACCCCGATCTGTACGCCCTGCGGATCGAGATGGGCCAGCCCGAGCAGGGGCGCAGCACGCGCGACATGATGGCCCTGAGCTCGCTGCTGGACCGGTACGCCGCGCTGGAACGGCCCCTGAGCATCGCGGCGATCAGCGCCCCCAGCCGCCCGCCCGACGCCGAACACCTGGGAATCGACGCGCAGATGGACCCGGGCTACCTGCACGAGCCCTGGAGCCCGCAGTCGCAGGTCGCGTGGATGACCCGGGCGCTGGCGGTGGCCACCAGCAAGCCGTTCGTGCACAGCGTGTGCTGGCACGAGCTCTACGAGCCGGCCCGGCCCGCCGACAACAAGTTCGACGGGCTCATCGACACGACCGGCACGGTCGCCAAGCCCGGACTGTGGAGATTGGCGGAGGTCCGACAGGCGATCCGGAACAAGCAGAGCCCGCTGTCTTTGCCCGCGAGCCCGACGATCGGGACGCTGTAATCGCGGCGGGTCTGGTAGACTGCCCGCGTGGACCCCGCCAGCGATTGGACGACCGGACCGGCCAAGTGGGTGGTGGTCGCGCTGCTGGGCGGCGCTGCGGTCTTCGCGCTGGGGTATTCGGTCGGGCGGGGGACCACGGTGTGGCGGGGAGAAACCGGGCTGACGAGCGCCCCCGCGCCTGTGCCGTTGTTCAGTCAGCCGGCTGGCATCGAGCCGCCCGACTCGCCGACGCATGAAGCGTTGCTGTCACCCGGCGGCCCGGTGTCCACCACCGCCGCTCAGCATCAGTTGCCGTCGATTGCCGCGAAGATCAACGTCAACTCGGCCACGCAGGCCGAGCTCGAACTCCTGCCCGATGTCGGGCCCGCGCTGGCGGCGAGGATTATCGAAGAACGCGGCAAGGGCGGCCGGTTCACCCGTGTCGAGGACCTCGGGCGCGTGCGCGGCATCGGCCCCAAGACGATCGAACGGCTCCGCTCTCACGTGAGCGTCGAATGACCCAACGCGGCTGATCTCGGCCCTTCTCCGAGCCCCTCACCTCGCCCGGACTCTTCCGACCGCGGCCACGGCCACGGGCACGCCGCCGATCGTCTTCGGCACGCGCCCCCGCCCGGCGCGGGCAGCCTCGCGTTCGAGGTTCACGCGCACGGCGTAGCCGCCGCGGGCGGTCTTGGTCAGCCCGATTCCTACAAGGCCCGGCAGGTCGCCGAGCATTTCCGCGGCCCGCCGCTTGGCCGCACGCGCGAGTTGGAGCGTCGCCTTCGCCACGGGACATGGTATGAACCGGTCCGACGCCGCGCGGCCTCAACCCACGTGAAGGCCCACGCGCAGCGCCCTGAGCACCGGCGCGATCGGCGTGGCGTAGGTGAGCCCGTGGTCGCCCGGCCCGCCGTGGTCGCTGCCGGCGAAGAGCAGCGCTGCGGCCTCGAGCTGATTGTTCACGATCAGCGCCCCGCTGTCTCCGCCCATGCTGAACACCCGCGGCTTGGCGCGCCCCTTGCCTCCGGCGGCGCCCTCGACTTCCACCTGATCGTCGAACCGCACGCGCCCGAGGGCGTAGTCGGCGAACACGTTGTCGAGCTCGATCGCGCTCACCCGTCCGCGGGTCAGGCCGGTCGTGCGGCCGACCTTGGCGACTTCGCCGCCGATGTCGAGCATCGGACCGACGCCCCGCAAGTTTCCAAGCCCCCGCAGCACCCCCGGCTCGAACGCGAGCTTGGGTTGAACGCTCGCGAAGGCGGCGTCCATGCGGTTCACGCGACCTGGGAGGAGGCGTACGAACCGTTCCAGTCGCGCGACCGTATCGCGCCCGACACGCCCGCCGTCGATGGCCCCGGGCTGCACGATCGGGTCGCCGATCTTCGCGCCGTTCTCGTTGGCCAGCACGTGGTTGTTGCTCAGCACGCACACACGCCCGCGACGATCCTGCACGAAGCACCCCAGCGTGCCCGCGGTCACCGCGGGATGGCCGAGCGAAGCCCCGATCACCAGCGGGCGTGCGCGGTGGTTCGCCTGCGCCGTCGCGGCGCCCGGCCTCACGCGCCCGATGTAGCGAATGTCGGCCTCGCCGCGGGCCCGTTTGCGCAGCATGTCCACCAGGGCGCTGCCCTCCAACGGGCGCTGCTGGATGCGGACGGCCAATCGGAAGCCGCCGCTGCCCCGCGTGCGACGGGAGATGCCCAGCGCCAGCGACGCCTGACGCGCCGCTTCGCGCAAGAGGTTGATCGCCTCCAGCGCGGCCGCTCGACCCCGCGGGCGGATGTCGATCGGTGCCTGCGAGAGCACCTCGCCGATCAGCAGCAGCTTGAGCTCACGGGCCGATTCCAGCCGCACATCGATCCTCCGTGCGTGAACGCGCGTCAGCACGCCGCGATCGACGCATGATGACACGAACATCCCGGTTCATCAAGGCCGGGCACGGCGGTGGGCAGAGCAGATGAGCATCAACCATCGCTCGCCGCCTGTACACTCTCTCGCCATGGTCAATACTCCCCCGGCCGAGACCCCGCTCTTCACCCGCGCTGGTGAATCCGACCTGCCCGCGCTGGCGTGCCTCCTGCAGTTCGCCTTCGCGCTCGAGCCGGCCGCGGCCGAGAAGTGGCTGCGCGACGCTGGGTTTGAGCACTTGCGAGCAGTCCGTGCCGCCGCCGATGCGCCGCCCTCGGCGTGCCTTCTGCGGATCCCCATGGGCCAGTATTTCGGCGGGCGGAGCGTGCCGATGCTCGGCATCGCGGGCGTCGCCGCCTCACCTGAGAGCCGCGGTCGCGGCATCGCCAAGGGCATGATGCGCCGCGCGATGCAAGAGGCCGCGGCCGACGGCTTCGCGGTCTCGTGCCTCTACGCCTCCACGCTCGGCCTGTACCGCCAGGTCGGATTTGAGCAGGCCGGGCACCAGTTCACGACCACGATTCCGCTCGGGAGGATCGACGTCCGAGAGCGTTCCGGCGTCGTCCGGCCGCTCACAGACGCCGACGATCCGGCGATCCACGATTGCTACACGCGCTTCGCGCGTCCATTCAACGGCACGCTGGATCGAGGCGAATACTGCTGGCGTCGTGTGCGGATGTTCCGCGGCACGGCGCACAACGGTTTCGGCGTGTTCGGCGAGGGCAGCCGCCTGGACGGGTACCTGTTCCTGTCGCAAGGCAAGGACGCCCGCACCGGGCTGCAAGACCTCTCGCTGAGCGACCTCGCTTTTGCAACGCCCGCGGCCGGCCGACGCCTCCTCGGCTTTCTGGCCGACTTCGCCACCATGGGCGAGACGGTGACCATGCCCGGCGGCCCGCTGCACCCGATCACCAGCCTCATGTCGCTCCGTCAGGTCGTGGCGACCAAGCAGGACTACTGGATGATCCGTCTGCTCGACGTCCGGGGCGCGATGGAAAACCGCGGCTATCCCGGACGCCTGAATATCGATCTGGGGCTGCGGATCGAAGACGATCTCGTCACGCCGAACGCCGGCGACTGGCGCGTCGTCGTCGAAGGCGGGCAAGCTCGGGCCACGCGCGAGTCTGTGGCCGAGCCCCTGTGCGCGCACGTGCGAGGCTTGGCGGCGATTTATTCAGGGCTCTACACGGCCAGCCAGGCCGCGGCGATCGGATGGGTCAGCGGTTCCGAGCGCACGCTCGCCGCCGCCGATCTGCTGTTCTCCGGAAACGGCTCGCCGTGGATGACCGACCGGTTCTGATCCGGGCGCGGGTCAACGGCGACGGTCGCGCTTCTTCTCCGGCGCGGCGGACCGGGAGAACGGATTCGAGGCGCACCGATCGCACGTTCCGTGCAGCATGATGTCTTGTTGCGAGACCTTGAACTTCTGGCGGGCCGGCGGCGCGGCCCCGGCCCGCGGCTGGATGACGACTTCCGCGTCCATGATGCACTCGACGGCGCCGCAGGAGTCGCAGACCATGTGCGGGTGTTCGTGCTCGTGCTGATCACCGCTGCAACGGCCGTGGTCGGTGAGCGAGAATCGGAAGATACGGTCTCCGGGGTCGATCCGGTGCGCCAGGCCCGCGTCCACGAGCGAGTTGAGCGTTCGGTACACCGTGACCCGGTCCGCGTCACTCCCCGCTTCGTGCAGCGCACCGGCGACTTCCGTGGCCTCCATCGCCACCGGCGAGGCCCGCAGCGTGCGCAGGATCGCCAGGCGCACCCCCGTCACGCGAAGGTTGGCGCCGCGCAGCAAGTCCTTGAGCGGGGAATCTTCCGAAGCCAGTCGCATCTCGGGTCAGTCTACCAAGCCTATTCAGAATGCAAGCCCCCGCCGGTTTGCGGGGGATGGGCGGGTGAGGTGAGGGTGGGGTGGGGTGGGGGGGGAGAACCGATGCCCGCGATCAGCACATCGTCATGCCGCCATCGACGCA
>CAZVZG010000036.1:0-38345 GCA_964630785.1 uncultured Phycisphaeraceae bacterium
GACCTCCGCGACCGTCACCACCGTCGAGCCCGTCGCGGCGCATGATCTCGTCGAGAATCTGGGCCCGCTCGGGCGTGTACTTGAGCCCCTCGCTCTTGAGCTTGCGCCGGAACACCGAGCACAGCGGCTCGATGATGCGGATATCGTCGAGGTCCGGGCCGCCCGTGCCACGCTCAACCGACACGCTCAGCGGTTTGAGTTTCATCAGTCTCATCGTATGGTCGGGCCACCCACCGCTCCGCACAACCGCGCCGCCCCATCTCACTCCATCCCCAAATGCCAGCGCTTGCCGCGTGATGCCCGGTGCCAGATGCCTGATGCCCGCTCTCCCCGCCTCTACACTCCCCGCCATGCCGCCGCGCACGCCCGCCCCGCACCCGCCCGCCGCCCCTTGGCGGGCGTCGCGCACGTCGCGAGTGGCCGGGCCGATGCTCTTCTCGGCGGTGTTGCTGGTCACGATCTTCGGGCTCGCCACCGTCGGATTGCCCGACGGCCTGCCCGGTGCGATGGGGATGCTCGCGGCCGCGACCGCGCTCATCGGCGGCCTCATCACGCCGCTCCTCTATCTGTTCGCGGCGATGGGTTTGGGCCGCCCGCTCGCGTTCGTGTTGGCTAAGAACTCAAGATCGCACGTCCACCTCCAGCTCGCCCTCGGCGTGGGCGCGATGCTCTGGGTCAGCCACCTCGCGGCCATATTCGGCCTGCTCAGCGAGACCGGGCCGCTCGGCGGCGGCAGCCGTGTCGCGGCCTGGGTGATCGTCGCGATCGGGCTCGCGCTGCTCGCCCACCAGGTCGTCATGGGCCCGCTTCGACCCGAGCGCTGGCCGGTGTTCCCGCTCTCGCTCACGCTCTGGGCGCCGGCGCTGGGAATTACCGCCATCGCCGCGTGCAACCCCGTGGGCGGCGGGCTGTGGGGCAGCGAGTTCGGCGGCTACGACGCGATGAGCTACCACCTGCAACTGGCCAAGGAGTGGGCCGCCGGGCCCGCCGGTCGGTTGTGGCCCAATGGGCACAACGTCTACTCGTATCTGCCGTCCTACATGGAGGCCGCCTTCACGCACCTGGCCGCGTTGTCCATCGGCGGCGGTGACGCCGCCACGCGCATGATCGGCGACGAGTCGCGCTGGGTGTATTCGTGCCAGTTCCTGCACATGGGCATGGGCGTGGTCGCCGCGATCTTGACGGCGCGCCTGGTCGTCGTGCTCGCCGAGCGTGCCGGAGCGTCGGCGCGGGTCGCCGGCTTCAGCGGCATCGCGGGCGCGGCCCTGCTCCTGGGAACGCCGTGGACCGTCGTTGTGGGCTCGATGGCGTACAACGAGATGGCCATGCTCGCCATGATGGCCGGAGCGCTGCTCGCCTGCGCCGACGCTGACCTGCGCCCGGGCCTCCGCGGCGTGATCGTCGGCGGGCTCGTCGGCATCGCGTGCAGCGCCAAGCCGACGGCGCTCCTGCTCGTCGGGCCCGCGGCGGGCATCGCCCTGCTGGCCCTTCCAACCGATCGCGAATCACGAACAGCACGCGCCCGGGCCGCGGCCGTCGCCTGCGGAGCGATCGCCGGGATCGTCGCGATCGCGCCGTGGCTCGTCCGCAACGCCCTCGCCAGCGGCGGCAATCCGGTCTTCCCCTTCGGGGCCGACCTGCTCGGGCGCGACCACTGGACCGCCGAGCAGATCGCCCGCTACGCCCGCGCCCACATCGTCGATCTCGGGCCTTGGCAACGCCTGATCGCCCTTGTCAGCCCAAGCGGGATCGTGCCCCATGAACAAGCCCGCGGCTTTGGCCACGAGCAGTGGGCCTACGTCCCGTGGATGGGCCTGATCGCGCTCGCGATCGTGATCGCGTGGAAGCCCACGCGCCGCGCCGGGCTGGTGCTCGCGGGCGTGCTCGCTTCTCAACTCATCGCCTGGCTCGCCTTCACACACCTGCAATCCCGGTTCCTGCTCCCGCTGCTCGTGCCGCTGGCCGCGGCGTTCGGTCTCGGCGCAACCGCCGCACTCACGCTCGCCACGCGACGCCCCGGCGGGCCTGCCGACCACGACGACGGGCCGCAACGACTCCCCTTGGCCGCCGCCATCGTGATCCTCCTGCTCCCGCTCACCGCCGCGGGTTGGAGCGCGATCAACTTCATGCGGCAATCCGACGCCCACCCCAACCGCGCGCTGGTGCTGGGCGCGGGCGGGCTCTCGGGCATGACGTTCGAGCCGAGCCTCGAACGGGCGAGCGACGAGGATCGCCGCCGCTTCCTCGACGACAACGCCGGGCCCGCGGCCTACGTCAACCTCGCCTTGCGACCGGCGGCCGCGAAGGCCCCGGCCGACGCACCCACCGGCCTCTATCTGCTCGGCGACGCGACGCCGCTCTACTACCTCGACGCGCTCGGCTACGAACCCTCCACCACGCCCGACGGTCACAACGATCGCCCGATGAAGGTCTACTACCACACCACCTGGGACGCCTCGCCCCTGGGCGACGCGATCGCCGCCGCGCCCAACCACCCGGCCGCGTGGTCGGCGTGGATGCGCTCCCGCGGCATCGGCTACGTGCTGGTCAACTACGGCGAGCTCGGCCGGCTTATCGAGCGCGACCACAACTTCGACCCGCGCGTGACGCTGCCGCTCGTCGGCGCTTGGGTCGCTCCGCGCGGGCCCGGCGGGCTGCGGAGCGTGCGCAAGTGGACCATCCCGGCGGGGGGGGGGGCGGGCGGACGCGCCGACCTGGTCGCGTCCGAACTCTTCGCCATCACCGGCGGTGAGCCCGAGGAACCTGACGGGAGCAAGACCCAGCCATGACCGATGCCGCGACACCGCCCCGCCGACGCCTCGCCCGCCCGACCCCGCGCGGGCTGGCCAAGGCGATCGTGCAACTCGTTGGCTTCGGCGCGTGCATCGCGCTGTTCTGGTGGGTCATCCGCGGCGTGCTGGCCCCGCAGAGCCGCGAGCAGCTCGCCCACCTCGCCGAGGCCCCCGCGTGGAAGGTCGCCGCGCTGCTCGCGCTCGGCTTCGCGACCACGTTCATCAACGGGGCGATCTTCCAGGTCACCATTCGACCCGTGCGCCGGCTGCGCACGCTGGATATCCAGTCGGTGAACGCCATCGCCTCGCTGCTCGCGCCGCTCCCGTTCAAGATCGGCTTGCTCTTCCGTGTGTTCATGCACAACCGACGGGACAGAATCCCGCTCCTGGCGATCGTCGCGTGGTTCGGCGCGATCGTCGTCACGATGGCCGCGGCCATGCTCCCGCCGCTGGGCGCCGCCGCGTCGCGCGGCACGATCAACTGGGTCTGGGCCGTCACTGTGCTCGGCGGCGTGCTGGGCACGACCCTCGCCGTCATCGTCATCTCGCAGGTCTGCCGCGACGGGTCCGGTTGGGCGCGGGTCGAGCGGTTCGTGCGAGCCCTGCCCCTGCCGCGGAGCATCAAGGGCACGCCCGACGGCTCGCGCCCCGGCGTCCTCCCCCGCATCCACGAGGGGCTGCGGATGCTCTCGCACCCCGGGACCGTCGGTGCGGCGGTGGCCCTGCGCCTTGCGGACGCGGGCGTGCATACCGCACGCTTCATGCTCGCGGCGTCCATCCTCGGCGTGGGCCTGCCCCCGGGGAAGGCCGTGATCGCGGGCGTGTCGTACTTCCTCATCGGCGCGGCCGCGCCCACGGGCCAGCTCGGCGCCCGCGAGGCCGGGTCGGCGTGGCTGCTGGGCCGGCTGCTCCCCGGCGTCGATCTCGCCCAGTTCAAGCTCGTGGCCCTGCTCGTCAGCGCGACGGAGATGAGCGTCCTGTTGGTCATGGCCATGGCCGGCGCCGCCTACCTGCGCCCCTGGCGACTGCTCGCCAGAAGCGTGCGCCGCACCACCACCGAAGCCCCCCCACCATCCGCTACCCTCTAACGGCCCCGGCCTTTATTTGCTGCTTTGCTGCTCTGCCGCTTTGCTGATTTCCCCATGCGTCTCGCCCTCGCCCAGATCAACCCCACCGTCGGCGACGTCACCGGCAACGGCGCGATCATCGCGCGGTTCACCGATCGGGCCCGTGCCGCGGGTGCCGACCTGGTCGTCTTCCCCGAGCTCGCCGTCAGCGGGTATCCGCCGAAGGACCTGATCTTCCAGGAGGGCTTCGTCGCCGCGTGCGCGGCCGAGGCCGAGCGTTTGGGCGAGACTTGCTCCTCCGGGCTCACGTTGGTCTTCGGCTGCCCGCTCCCCACCGACCCCGAGGGCCAGCGCGACAGCACGAACGGCGGCGTCGCCAACGCCCTGGTCGCCTACCGCGACGGCGAGCTCCTCGACTCTTACGACAAGCGCCTGCTCCCCACCTACGACGTCTTCGACGAGGACCGCTACTTCGTCCCCGGCGAGCGGGCGGTCGTCATCGATGTCGCGGGTGTCCGCGTGGGCCTCTCGATCTGCGAAGACCTGTGGCGCGGCGAGGACGTCGGCTTCTCCACGCGCTACGCCACACGCCCCGACCCGCTCGCCGAGCTCGTCCTCCCCGGCTACGGCGGCGGCCGCGCGGGCGCCCAGGTCGTCATCAACCCCTCCGCCAGCCCGTTCCTCGTGGGCAAGGGCCGCCGGCACCGCGACATCCTGCGCTCGCACGCCACGCGGCACCGCGTCTACATCGCCTCCGTGAATCAGGTCGGCGGCAACGACGAGCTCGTCTTCGACGGGCATGCGGCCGTCTATGGCCCCGGCGGCGCGCTGGTCGCCGCGGGCGGCGGGTTTGCCGAAGAACTCGTCCTCTGCGACATCGACCCCGCCAACACCGCGCCCGCGCCGTGGCCCGGGGGCGACCCGCTCACCAGCGCGGGCGATGAGGAGCTTGTCTTCCGCGCCCTGGTGCTCGGCGTGCGCGACTATTGCCGCAAGACCGGGTTCAAGAGCGTCGTGCTCGGCCTCAGCGGCGGGATCGACTCGGCGGTCTCGGCCGTGCTCGCGGCCGCGGCCCTGGGCAGCGGCAACGTCCTGGGCGTCAGCCTCCCCAGCCGCTATTCCTCACAAGGCAGCAGGGACGACGCCGCCGACCTGGCCGCGCGCCTGGGGATCCAATACCTCACCGTGCCGATCGAGGACGCCTTCGTCACGCTCGAAGCCTCGCTCGCCCCCGCGTTCGCGGGCACGCGCCCGGACGCGACCGAAGAGAACATCCAGTCCCGCATCCGCGGCACGATCCTCATGGCCCTGAGCAACAAGTTCGGCCGCCTGCTGCTCACCACGGGCAACAAGAGCGAGCTGGCGGTCGGCTACTGCACGCTCTACGGCGACATGAACGGCGGCCTGGCCGTGCTCAGCGACCTCACCAAGATGTGGGTCTACCGCCTGGCCCGGTGGATCAACGAGAACGCCGACCGCCTGCACACCCTCGGGGCCGCGCTCACGCTGAGCAAGGCCCCGATCCCGCAACCGAGCATCGACAAGCCCCCGAGCGCCGAGCTGCGCCCAAACCAGACCGACCAGGACACGCTCCCGCCCTACGGCACGCTCGACGAGGTCGTCGAGCGCTACGTCGAAAAACGCCAGAGCCGCGCCCGCATCGTCGAGGAGACCGGCTACGACCCCGCGCTGGTCGCCCGCATCGTCCGCCTCATCGACGCCAGCGAGTTCAAGCGCAAGCAGGCCGCGATCGGGCTGAAGGTGAGCGGCGTGGCCTTCGGCAGCGGCCGGCGGTGGCCGATCGCTCAGGGGTGGCGGGGGGTGGGGAGCGGGGGGTGAGGGGTGAGGAGCGAGGGGGTGATGAAGTCGGAGCGTGGGTGGCGTGGTAAGGCCGCCGCGCGGAGAGGTTGATTTGAAGCAGGACGAACGTTCGCGGCGGCCTTGCCACGGCGGGCGCGCGGTCTTCGCCCCAACGGGGCGAGGGGTTGTAGCCACGGGTGGAGCGATGCGCAGCATCGCGCAACCCGTGGGAGCCGAGAGCGCGAGGTCGGCCGCCCCGGAGGGGGCGGGGGAATCGACAGGCGGACGCGGTTCAGGTATACTGCCGACTCCGTACAGCGGAGGCCCGCTCATGTCCGTCCCCAAACGCGTTGCCGATCGGATCGAAAGAACACTCAAGACATTCCGGGGCATTTTGGAGCAGCAGAAGGCCCGCGACGTTTCTGAGGCCGACACCGTCACGATCGTCAAAGACCTATTGAGCGAAGTGTTCGGCTACGACAAGTACGCGGAACTCACGAGCGAGCACAGCGTCCGGGGCACCTACTGCGACCTGGCCGTGAAGCTCGACGCCAAGCTGGCCTTCCTCCTCGAAGTCAAGGCCATCGGGCTGGACCTGAAGGACAACCACATCAAGCAAGCGATCGACTACGCCTCGAACCAGGGCTGCGAGTGGGTCGTGCTGACCAACGCGATCGAATGGCGGTTGTACCACGTCGTGTTCAAGAAGCCGATCGACAAAGAGGAGGTCGCGCACTTCAACCTGCTGACCGCCCGCACGCGGAGCGACGACGACCTCGAAACGATCTACCTGCTGACCCGCGAGGGCTTCACCAAGAGTTCGCTCGCCGAGTACCGCGACCGCAAGGAAGCCACCAGCCGCTTCATGCTGGCGGCGATCATTCTCAACGGCGAGTCCGTCCAGTCGGCTATCCGGCGTGAGATCCGGCGCACCACCGAGATCGCCGTGGACGAAGAAGCGATCGACAAGATACTCCGCGAAGAAGTGCTCAAGCGTGAGACGATCGAAGGGCCGGAAGCCGACTCGGCCATCCGCCGTGTGCTGAAGTGCGCCGACAGGCGGATCGTCAAGGCGTCGGAACGGGACCATGCGGTTTCCGCGAGTGAGCCCGGCCCCACCCGCCCAGGCAGCGCCGCCCCGTCCGCCAAGCCCGCCTGAACCCCGTCCTCCGCCCCTGCCGGGGCGGGCTCGTTGAATCGTCACGCTCTCCACGGGTGGAAATCCGCTCGCCTATCGGCGACCGGATTTCCACCCGTGGCTACATCCCATCGCCCCTTTGGGGCGAAGAGAAAGATCGCGGCCTGAGCCAGCGCTACGGCCACGGCATCGGACACAGGGGATTCTCACCGGGGCGCGTCCGCAACGACACGGAAACCGACGTCATCCCACGAACGGTCCGGCGGCCCGCAATCACGCGCGCCCGACGCGGCGGCGCTCGCGTAGAACCCCACGCATCCGCCGCGGCGGACGCGGCTCGGGTTGTCGGGCATGACGGCCGACCATTGCGCCTGCGTAACTTCCGTCGATCCGATGAGGTACGGCCGCGTGAGACGCACCGGGTGATCCCGCTCCGTGGCGTTCCCGCCGGGCCGGTTGCCCATCACGAACTCGCCGGGCGCAATGGCCACCAAGCTCATGCCCAGCGGGTTGACCTTACGCGCCGAATCCTCCTGCGCGGGCAGAGGCGGAGGCACAGAGCAGGTTTCTCCGGCCGCGTCCTGAGCGGCCCGGTGCGGCACAGGGCTTGGCCTGCAACCGGCGACAAACGCCGAGACGAACAGCGCTGCCAACACGGGCCGGATGATCGTGCGCATGGCGGGTGCTCCGCCGTCAGTCTATGTCCCACCGAAGCCGAGAGCCGTGGTAATGCTGCCGCGCGGAGAGCTCGGTGTAGGCGTGGCCCGATCGTTTGCGGCGGCCTTGCCACGCCGGGCGCGCGGTGGACACGCGACGGTCGCACGCGGTGACGTGCAACGCCCGTCCGTGGCCGAGCCGCGGAGCCGGCTCGACCACGGCACCCTCGCCTTCTGCCCTGATCCGCGTCCATCCGCGTTGATCCGTGGCCGATCCCCTCACCTGACCGCGGTCCGCGTCGTCTCCGCGGCCCCGCTCGGCAACGCCTCGCCCCGCAGCGGCGCGGCCGCCTCGGGCGTGAGCTTGGCCGCGCTCGCGGCCATCTCGGCCAGTTGCCCGCCGAAGATGCTCAGGAACACGATCCCCACGCACGACATCGCGCACGTGATCCGTCGCGAGCGGAAGGGCGACTCGACCATCGGCGGGCGGTGGGCCGAGCCCCCGCCGCCGGGCGCGTCGATGTACGGCACGTACATCAGCTTCAGGTAGTAATACGCCGCGACCGCGGAGTTGACCGCCAGGATCAGCACCAGCGGCAGCTCACCCGCGCGGATGCCCGAGGTGAAGAGCGGGAGCTTGCCGAAGAAGCCCAGCAGCGGCGGCAGGCCCAGCAGGCCCGCGGCGCAGATGACCATCGTCCAGCCCAGCGCGGGCACGGTCTTGCACAGGCCGCGGATGTCTTCAATGTCGTCGGCCTCTTCGATCTCGCCGCGGGCGTTGCGCCGCTCGAGCGCGGCCAGCACGGCGAAGGCCCCGATGCTCATGATGCCGTAGGCCACAAGGTAAAACAGCACCGCCGCCGTGCCGCTGCGGGCGAAGGTCTCGGCGTCGTTGGCGGTGGTCGGGGCCGGGCCGGGCCCGGCGATCACGCCCACGAGCATGTAGCCCGAGTGCGCGATGCTCGAATACGCCAGGATCCGCTTCACCGAGGTCTGCAGCACGGCCAGCACGTTGCCGACGGTCATCGTCAGCGCGGCCAGCACCCACAGCACGTGGTGCAGCATGGTCGGCAGGGCGTGGCCCGTGTCTCCGTAGTGCCAGCCGACGGCCGAGGTGAGCAGCAGGATCGCGAAGAACCCCGCCGCCTTGGGCACGAACGCCAGGAAGCCCGCGACCGACGCGGACGCGCCCTGGTACACGTCGGCCGTGTAGAAGTGCATCGGCACCGCGGCGATCTTGAAACACAGGCCGACCACCGCGAGCACGACGCCGAGCATCGCGATGTCGTTGATGCCGTTCCCGTTCGCGTCGCCGCCGGCGCCCTGCACGGCCAGGGCGTGCTGGATCTCCATCAGCCGGGTCGTGCCCGTGCCGCCGTAGATCATCGCGAAGCCGAAGAGGAACACCGCGGCCCCGAGCGCGCCCAGGAAGAAGTACTTGACCGCCGACTCCATGCTCTTGTTGCTCTTGGTCGAGATCGCGACCATCACGTAGGTCGGCAGGCTGGTCAGTTCGAGCGCCAGGAACAGGAAGATCAGGTCGTCGGCCCCGCAGGTGAGCATCAGGCCGGTGATGCTGAAGAGAAAGAGGGCCCAGAACTCGGCCCGGTTGGAACGCAGCGCGTCGAACCGGCCCCCTCCCCGATCGATCGCGGCCTCCAGGTCACGGTCGGCCGTGCCCGCCACCAGGCACACGAGCATCACGCCGATGAACGCGACGATCATCTTGCCGTACACCGCCATGAACGGCATCGGGATCGCGTAGATCCTTCGGATCACGGACGCGTCGTTGCCCGCGACCGAGTGCATCGCGAGGTAGCCCGCGACGACCAGCCCGATCGCCGAAATCCACGCGCACAGGTTGCGGACCTGCCTGCGCGGCGACAGCCCCACGATCATCACCACGCACGTGGTGATGAACAGCGTGATCTCCGGCCACAGCGATTGGATCTTGAGTTCCATTCAGGGGTGCCCCTCCGTCCGCACGGCGGGCGTCGCCATCGCTTCCGCCGAGGCGGTGATGCTCGGCGCGCCGGGCGACGGCCGCGACGAGTCGCCCCCCCCACCGGCCATCATCGTCGAGCGGGCGTTGTCGATCACGGCCACGACATTACGGGTCGGCACTTCCAGCGCCTTGAGCAGCGGGCCCGGGAACAGGCCGATCCCGATGCACAGCGCCGCCAGCGGCACCAGCAGGCCGATCTCGCGGGCGGTCAGGTCTTTCGGCATCTCGCCGTGAGTCTCACCATGTCCGTGCCCCCCCGCGCCCCCGTGCCCGTGAGGCTCGACCAGCGGGCCCCACACCACGCGCCCGAGCATGTACATCAGGTACATCGCCGTCACGATGATGCCCAGGCCCGCGATGATGGCGAACCACGGGCCGAGCTCGCCGTAGGTCGCGCCGGGGTAGGCCGCGCCCAGGGGGCCGGCGACGCCGCCGTCGAACACCGGCCAGTTGGTCCCCGCGGCCTGGAACGTGCCGAAAAGGCACAGGAACTCGCTGATGTACCCGTTGGTCCCCGGCAGGGCGACGCTGGCCATGGTGAAGATCACCATGAACGTGCCCCACACGGGCATCTTGCGGGCCAGCCCGCTGAGTTCCCGCATGTTCCGCGTGTGGTACCGCTCGTACATCATGCCGACCATGAGGAACAACGCGCCGGTCGACAGGCCGTGGTTGAGCATGTACAGCACCGAGCCCGTGAGCCCGATGCCGTTGAGCGCGAACAGCCCGAGCATGCAGAAGCCCAGGTGGCTCACCGACGAGTACGCCACCAGCTTCTTCACGTCCGTCTGCACCCAGCAGATCAGCCCCGCGTAGAGGATGCCGATGGTGCAGATGACCGCCAGCGCCGGGGCGTAGTGCACCGCGGCCGTCGGGCAGAACGCCAGCGCGAAGCGGAAGATGCCGTACGTGCCCAGTTTGAGCAGCACGGCCGCGAGCAGCACCGAGCCCGCCGCCGGCGCCTCGGTGTGCGCCAGCGGCAGCCACGTGTGCACGGGGAACAGCGGCACCTTGACCGCGAACCCGCAGAGCAACATGCCGAACACCATCGCCTGCTCCGGCGTGCTGAGGTGGCGGCAGGTGTTGGCCAGCGTGGCGAAGTCGAACGTCCACGGCACGTTGTTCATCGTCGCGTGCCGGTACGCGACGTACACGAAGCCCGCCAGCGTGACGATCGAGCCCGTGAACGTGAAGAGGAAGAACTTGGTGGCCGCGGCCTTGCGGTTGGTGCTGCCGTAGAGGCTGATGAGCACGTACATCGGCACCAGCGTGAACTCGAAGAAGATGTAGAAGAGGATCATGTCGCGGGCGCAGAACACGCCCGTCATCGCCCCCTGCAGCACCATCAGCCATCCGTAGTAGGTCCGCAACCGGTCCTTGATCGCGCTGAACGAACCGATCACGCAGATCGGCCCCAGCAGCACCGTCAGGCCGATGAGCAGCATCGACACGCTGTCCACGGCCATGTCGGCCCGGAGCCCCAGCGACGTGAACCAGTCCCACGTCACGTTGAAATCCACGAAACCGGTGTTCCAGTGCTTGAACTGCACGGCCGCGAGCACGTACACCGCGACCGCCAGCAGCGAGGCGACCGTTGCGATGAGTTTCGCCGCGGCCTCGGGCGCGAACGCGATCACCAGACCCGCGATGAGCGGGACCAGAATCAGGGCGGGAAGCACCAACTCGCTCGGGATCACGGCGTCACCCCCCTGCTCGCCACGGGCGTGGCGCTCGGTGTCGTCACCGCGCCCCCGACCCCCCCGACCTCCCCGTGGCCCGCGGGCGGCACCGGCTCGTTCCCGTTCGTCCCCGGCAGCAGGCCCGGCCCACGCAGGAACCAGACCGCCAGGACCACCAGCGCCACGCCCGCGGCCATCCGCAGCGCGTAGTCATGCAGCACGCCGCTCTGCAGCCGCCGGGCGGCCCGGCCCGTGCCCTTGGGCGCCCAGCCGAACGCGTTGACCAGCCCATCAACCAACACGCGGTCGAGCGTGGCGAAGATGTGACCCAGCACCCACAGCGGCTTGACGATCAGCCAGTCGTAGATTTCGTCCACGTACCACTTGTGCTGCGCGGCGACCTGAATCCAGCCCAGATTGATGCTGTCGGCCTTGCTCACGGCCGCGGTCTTGCGACCGACGTAGTGCAGATAGAACGCGACGAGGATGCCGACGATGCAGAAGAGGATCGACCCGTACATCGCGCCCTCGTGGGCGCTGAACCCCAGCAGCGTGGCGTGCTCTTCGTGCGGCGGAGTGACGCCCGCCGTCGAATCGCCCACCATCGTGTTGATCCACGCCGACCCCCCACCCCCGCCGCCGAGCATCTTGCTCACCGGCCCGCTCACCAGCGGGATGGCGGCGAAGCTCGCGATCGCCAGCAGCGAGAGCACCAGGTTGATCGCCCAGCCGGGCGCGTGCGGGTGGAATTGGCCGTGGTCCGCGCCGTGCGCCTTGTCCGATCCGTGGTCGGCCGCGCCGTGCGCGTCGTGACCGCGCCCGTGGTCGTGAGCGTGGTCGTCGCCGTGCCCGTGCAGCTCGTCGCCCGGCTCAAACTGCACCGGCCCGACGAACACCCGGAAGAACACGCGGAAGGTGTAATACGCCGTCAGGCCGGCGGTGATGAGCAGGATCCATCCCACAATCGCCAGCGACGGGTTGGCGAACGCATCGCCGATGATCAGGTCCTTGGACCAGAAGCCCGAGGTGATGTAGGGCAGGCCGGCCAGGTTGATGCACCCGACGAGCATCGTGATCGAGACGATCCTCCAGCCGCGGATGCTCCACAGGCCGCTGAGCTTCCGCAGGTCGAGCTGGCCGGCGAACCCGTGCATGACCGCGCCGCACGCCAGGAAGAGCAGAGCCTTGAAGAACGCGTGCGTGAACACGTGGGCCGCGCCACCCACGGCCCCAAGCACGCCGATGCCCGCGAACATGTACCCGAGCTGGCTCACGGTCGAATAGGCCATGATCCGCTTGATGTCGAACTGGGCCATGCCGATGGTGGCGGCGAACAGGGCCGTGAGCCCACCTACCCACGCGACGATGTCCAGCGCCCACGGGCTGCACAGGTAGAGCGGGAAGAACCTCGCGACCAGGTACACGCCCGCGGTGACCATGGTCGCGGCGTGGATCAGCGCCGACACCGGCGTCGGGCCCTCCATCGCGTCGGGCAGCCAGACGTACAGCGGCAACTGCGCCGACTTGGCGAACGCGCCCACCGTGAAGAACACCGGGATGATCTGGATGGTGAAGGGGACCTGCGACAGGTGCCCGTGCCGGGCCAGCTCGAGGTACGGCTCGATCATCGGGAACAACTTGGCGTACTCGACGGTCCCGAACTTCACGTACGTGAGCATGAGCCCCATCGACAACGCCCAGTCGCCGATGCGGTTCATGACGAAGGCCTTCTTGGCCGCCGCGACCGCCGAGGGTTTGGTGTAGAAGTACCCGATGAGCAGGTAGCTGCACAGGCCCACGCCCTCCCACCCCAGGTAGAGCAGGACGAGGTTGTCGCCCATGACCAGGCAGGCCATGCTGAAGACGAAGAGGTTGAAGGCCGCGAAGAAGCGGCTGTAGCCCGCGGTCTTCACGTCGCCGGCCATGTACTCGCTGGCGTAGAGGGCGATGAGGGTGCCCAGGCCCATGACAAAGAGCATCCACAGGCACGTGAGCGTGTCGACGTAGAAGCTGAAGTTGGCGACGAACTCGCGGGCCGTGGCCTTGTCGCCCCAGTTGAAGTTGATCCAGTCCCACGCCTTCACCACGGCGACCTGAGCGTGCCCGCCGTTTCCCGTGGTCACTTGGTACATCGCGAAGGCCGCGACGAACGAGCCCGCCAGGCACGCGACGGTCAGGAACGCGGGCAGCTTGTTGCGGATTTTCAGAGCCGCGCACGCCGTCGTGAGTGCCACGCCCAGCAGCGGCAGGAACGGGATGAGCAGGGCCCACGACGGCATCGTGCCGGTGACGGCCCCGAGCGGCCCGGACGCGCCCGCAGCCGCGTGCTCCGCCCCAGCGGCGCCGTGCCCGGCCTGCGCCAGCACGCCCGCGCCCAGCCCCATGATTGTGTGCAGTTGTTGGGTGAGTCCGACCACGAGGTGCCTTTGTTGGCGAGGATCAAATACCGAAGAATGCCGAAAACGGAACGCGACCGTCTAGCCCCGTAACTCCGACCACTTCGCCGCGTCCAAACTCTCTTTGCGGCGGAAGAGCAGCACGACCAGCGCCAGCGCCAGCGCGGCCTCGGCCGCGGCGATCGTCAGCACGAAGATCACGAACGTCTCGCCCGTGTGGTTGAGGTGGTAGCGTCCGAAGGCGATCAGCGCCAGGCCCGCCGCCTGGAACATCAGCTCGGTGCACAGGAACATGATGATCAGGTTCCGGCGCGTCACAAAGCCGATCAGCCCGATCGTGAAGAGCACGGCCGCCACGATCAGGTAGTGGTAGAGCATGCCCGCCGCCATGGGCGCGGGAAACGCCGACTGCGCCAGCGTCGCCCCGCCGACCGCCCAACCCCCCAGAAAGCCCGCGATCGGCGTCATCGCCCACCTCCGCCGCTGAGCATCGTCGCGCCCGCGCCCCGCCCGTGCCCGTTGCCGCCCACGCCGGCGGACGCGTCGCCGTTCACACCCGGGTGAACCGCCACCGCCATCGGGTCGGGCTCGACCCGCGGCGAACTCCTCAGCGCCCGCTCCGACGCCTCATCGATCAGCGCCCGGCTCTGCGCGGCCATCTTCGCCTGATCGTCCAGCTCGACCTTTTTGCGGGCCAGCACCACCGCCCCCACCATCGCCATAAGTAGCACCACGCCCGCCACCTCGATGCTGCCGGGGTGGTCCGCCAGGAGCGTGAACCCGACCCCTTCCACATTGGTGAGCGTCAGGTCGCGCGGCCAACGCGGGTCCGCCGGCGTGATGATCCGCCGCTGGCCCTGGCCATATTCGACCGTCACAGCCGAAATTTGTCCGTTCGCCGCGGCAATCGCATAGCCGGCGTCGTTCCGGGCGATGTGCTCGCTCGCACCGTCCATCGCCCCCGAAGAGATCAGGGCCTTCTCCACCTTGACAGGCAGCGAGGCCAGACGCGAGCCGTCTGTCGAGGGCATCGGCGGGCTCAGCCGCGACGCCCCGACCCCCAGCATCGTCGACAGCCCCGCCAGCAGCACAAACCCGGTCACGGTCGCCATGATCGGTTCGCGGCTGTATCGGTCATACTCGGCCAGCGCCTCGATCTGGTCTGCCGTCGGGCTCTCGGTGGCCAGCATGATCACGAAGAGGTACGTGATCAGGATCGCACCCGCGTAGACGATCACCAGCGCAAACGCCATAAACTCTGCGGACAGCAGGACATACAGCCCGGCGCTCGAGAGGATCGTCAGGATGAAATACAGCGCGGCGTACACCGGGCGCGGGTGGCTGATCATCCGCAGCGCCGACCCCAGCGCGATGACGCTGAACACGTAGAACAGGATGTTGGGCAGGTGATCTGACCGCAGCCCCAGGGCCAGGAACGCTCCGCCCAGCCCCAGACCCGCGATCAACGCACCCAGAAGCTGGGGGCTGACCCGCCGCCGCGGCAACGCGAGGGCGATCCCGAGGGCGCCGACCACACTGGCCGCAAAGAGCAGGATCGGGCTGGCGAGTGTGAGCAAGGGGCCGGGGCTCCGGAAGCG
The DNA here is from genome assembly GCA_964630785.1 of uncultured Phycisphaeraceae bacterium. Classification (GTDB taxonomy): domain Bacteria; phylum Planctomycetota; class Phycisphaerae; order Phycisphaerales; family UBA1924; genus JADLCX01. Next base: position 15,132 of record CAZVZG010000036.1, read on the forward strand.
GTCGGTGCCGGGGGTCCGCCCCAGACGGGCTCGAACTCGGCCGTACCGCGGGCGGCCCGGCATCGTACCGGGTCTGGGGGGAGAACGCAGAGGATAGAGAGGGCGTGATCGGCCTTCAACCGGCGGTACGCCCGGTGGAACGGGTAGCATCCTTCCGTGACCGCTCAACCGGTGACATCACCCCCCCCCAACGCCGCCGCCCCCGCCATTCCGGCGTGGAAACGGAGCCTGCCCAACGCCCTGACCATAGCTCGGGTGGGGCTTGCGCTGGCGTTCTTCGGGTGCCTGGTCGGTTACCGCTACGACCGATCGCCCGTGCTGAACGGCGACCCCGACTGGGTGCTGCTCGCCGCGGCGGCCGTATTCGTGCTGGCCGCGATCACCGACGCGCTCGACGGCCACTTGGCCCGCAAGTGGGGCGTGGTGTCGCTCTTCGGCCGAGTGATGGACCCGTTCGCGGACAAGCTCCTGGTGCTGGGCGGCTTTGTGTGCCTCGCCGGCGCGATGTTCACGATCGAGGGCCCTCAGCGCCAAGTGGTGCAGGTCTCGGCCGTCCAACCCGTCATGGCCGTCGTGGTGCTCGCGCGCGAGCTGCTCATCACTTCTCTGCGCGGCGCGTTCGAGTCCCGCGGCGTCTCGTTCGCCGCGACCGCCAGCGGGAAGTGGAAGATGATCCTCCAGAGCGTGTGCATCCCGTTGGTGCTGGTCGTCCTCGGGACGACGCCGGTGGTTCGGATCACTGAGGCCGGCATCGAGCGGGTGGGCGCGGGCAGCGTGATACAGGCCGTCGTCTGGGCGACGGTGATCGTCACAGTGTGGTCAGGAATTCCTTACGTGCTGCGGGCGATCAGGCAGAGCGCGAACCTGCACGGGAGCGGCTCATGAGCGCCCCCCCCTCGCCCTCCCCCCCCTCCCCCGCCCCAACCTCCGCTCCCGGCGGACTGAGTAAGGCCGGCGAAGCCCTGCTCACCACGTTCGGCCTGGGGCGCATGCGTCCCGCGCCCGGAACATGGGGCTCGATGCCGCCCGTGGCGATCGCGGGTTTCATGGTGCTCGCGGGGCTCGCCCCCGACGGCACGATCGTGCACTGGATTGTCTGGAACGGCGTGTTCGTCGCGATCCTGCTGGTGTTCTCGATCGCGTGCGTCCGCTACGGCGACGCGGCCGAGGCCCGCTTCGGCAAGAAGGACCCCGGCCAGATCTGCGCCGACGAGACCGCCGGTGTCTGCCTGCCTTTGCTGCTGCTGTCCGAGCGGGCGTTCGCGACCCCCAGCGCCGCCGCGGCCACGCTCCTGCTCGCCTTCCTCAGCTTCCGTGCGCTCGACATCATCAAGCCCTGGCCGGCGTTCCAACTCCAGAAAGTTCCCGCGGGCTGGGGTGTGCTGCTCGACGATCTGGCCGCGGGAGTGCAGGCGGCGGTGGTGTTGCAGGTGGTGACGAGGCTGGCAATGTAGAAATAGGACAGATGGGGCAAAGGGGGACAAATAGGGCAAATAAAGCCGCCTGCTGCTCCACTTTGTCCCACTTGCCGCTTTGCCTCATTTACCGCTTTGGAGAACCCCATGCCCCTCATCCTCGGCTGCCTCGCCCTGTTCTTCCCGCGCCTGGTGATCGCGCTGGTCGCGATCTTCAGCGACTACCTCGGGCGCGCGTTCCACGGCGAATGGTGGTGGCCGCTGCTGGGGTTCTTCTTTCTTCCGTTCACCACGCTGGCCTACGCCTTTGCCGTGAACCAGGGCGGCGGCGTACACGGGCTGTACCTCGTGCTGATCGTCGTGGCCGTGCTGCTGGACCTGGGCGTGCTCGGCGGCAACGCCCGTGTGCACAAGCAGCGGCGGGTCGTGGTGCGGCGGGAGGGGTGAGCGCCGGTCCCGCGGCGGATCTATTACCGTCATCGATTCCTATCGCAACACCCGAGATCGAGGACACAACCTTGGGCGACGTGTGGCGCGGCGTGAAGATCGGCGACAAGGTGCGGGTCGTGTCGTAGCCGCCGGAGACTTTGGAGGCCACACTGCACGAGCGTACGCGTGCGTTCGTATCGGGTGCGGGGTCGCGCGGGCGGCGATTGCTGGGCGCAATCGGCACGCTCGGTCCGATCGTCCAGTTTGCGGCCGATGGTCGCCGATGTATACTGGCTCGGCGGCGCAATCCAGACTTGGCCCGGCTGGAACTCACGTTCGCGGCCGTGGCCCGGGAGGTCGAACATGTCAACATGGGTTCTTCGCGCCTTGGGTAGTCTGCTCGTGTCGCTGGTGGTCGCCGCGCCCGCCATCGCGGACGGACCGTGCGACCCGGGGCGGGCGGTTGAGCACCTGCCGGTCCCCGCGGTCGCCGGTGAGTTCGGGAACTCTCTTGCCGTCGCGGACAGCCTGATCGCCGTCGGCGATCCGAAAGCACCCGTGCAGTCAACCGGTCAGGGGAATGGCTCGGTCACGCTGTACCGACGCGGGAGCGCCGGCTGGTCGATGGAGGCCACTCTCAACGCGCCACCGAGTTACGACACTGAGTTCGGACGAGTCTGCGTGGCCGTAGGCGACTGGCTCTTCTGCCGGGGGGATTACCACGCCTATGCGTACCGGCGCGACACATCGGTGGCTCCTGCGCAATGGGACCTCGTGGAGAACTTCCGACCGCCCAACCGGAGCTGGCATGTGTGCGCGGCGGACTCACACCGCATCGTCATGCGTGAAACGGAAGCGAGCACTGTCCTGCAGGCCGACTCAACGAGCCCGACGGGGTGGACGACACTGGGTGAACTTCCCCCGGATGTCGGCGAGGTCAAGGCCATCGCGGGCGATCTGGTGGTGTCCGTTTGGTCCATCGACGAGGTCCGAGTCCACCGCCGATCTGGATCGGAATGGATCGCCGACGGTCGGATCCCCTACCCCGCCGAGCGCCGTCTCACGAGCGGTTACCGTCGAGTGGCGGTCGCCTCGGACGGCACTCGCATTGCCATCGGATACTCCAACAGGCATCCCATGGTCGCGACCGGCTGGGTGGATGTGTACCGGAAGGACTCTTTGGACGAGGGTTGGCGGCTGGAAACGCGTATTGAACCTCCACTGATCCAGCCCGCCTCGGCCTCGGGTTTCGGCACTGTCGTCGCCATTGCCGGCGAGCGGCTGGCCATCGGCAACCCCGCGGACGACTTCCGGAACAGCGCGACCGGAGCGGTCTTCTGCTATCGCCTGTCCGGGGGAGAGTGGCGCCCGGTCGCTTCGTACCACGGTGATCCGGACAACACCGACGGGCAGTTGGGTTATTGCGTGGCCATTCAAGGCGACGACCTCATCGCCACGGGTTCGGGCTTCTGGAACACCATCAACCCCTGCGTGATCCCCTTCTGCGCCGACCCCGGTGCGCAGAAGGCGTGCACGCCCGGCATTGTCGGGTTGTTCAACTTTGTCGAGATGTACCTCACGGGCGACCCCGGAGCCGATTACACGGCGGATGGGTCGCTCTCGCCCGAGGACCTGTTCCGGTTCCTCGGGGATTGGTTCGCGGGGTGCCCGCACTGACGCCGCCGGTGCGTGGGCACTGGGCTGCACGGTGCAGTTTCGGTCCGGCCGCGACGCACGTTCGTGGGCGCGGCCTGGGAGATTGTTCATGTCGCGATCGTGCTGCGCAAGGGTGATCTGTTCTGCCGCCCTGCTGGTTGTCGCGGTCGGCGCGGCTGTGGCCGGGCCGCCCTGCGACCCGCATCGCCCGACGGTGGTTCTGGACATTCCGCCGGGAGTCCATGGCGAGTTCGGCCAGAGTCTCGCGGTCGCGCCGGGGTTTGTCGCGGTGGGCGATCCCAAGTTTCCGCCCACCGTGCCGGGCCGGGGTGGGGGTTCGGTGACCGTTTATCACCGAAGCTTGTCGGGGTGGACGATCGAAGACGTCATCACGTCTCCGTTGAGCGAACCAGAGGGCGAGAACCATAACATCGGCGGTTCGATCGCCATCGGCGAAGGCCGGCTGCTGATCGGCCATGCCGACGGCGTTGAGCTGTATGAACGCGATACGAGCGGACCCGCGCCGCGCTGGGTGCACATTCGCAACCTGTATCCATCGAACGCGAGCTGGCCGGACGTCCGGATGGACGGCGAGCGCATCGCGGTCACGTGTTATTTTCGCACGGAGGTTCTGGAGCCGGTCGCGGGCCATACCGGCACATGGGCCAGCGTGTTCGAGGTCCTGACGGGCGGCTTTGACTCGTTCGGCAGCAACGTGCTGGAGATCAGGGGCGACCTGATGGTGTTTGGGCGTAGATCCCAGGCGTCCATCTATCGGCGCACACCTGCGGGATGGATCGCCGACGGCGGCACGCCGCGGCCGAACTTGCCGAACTCGATCCTGAACTATCTCTCGCCGACGGTGGCCACGGACGGGGTGCGGGTCGCTGTCGGCCACCAGAGCGCGTACCGGCTGGCCATCCCCGGCTGGGTCGACGTCTACAGCCAGGTCACGGAGTCGGCTGGCTGGTACCACGAGGCGAGGATCGATCCGCCGGCGACCATGCCGTACGTTTCCCGCAGCTTCGGCTATTCCGTGGCGATCATGGGAGACCGGCTCGCGATCGGTGCGCACCGCGACGACCTTGCGGGCGACGAGGCCGGGATCGTGTACTGCTACCGGAGGGCGGCGGACGGCTGGCACGCCGAGTCGTCTCACCAGGGCACGGAGGTGATGGGCCAATCTGGGTATCGGGTCGCCATCGTCGGGGATGACCTGGTGGTCACCGGCTCGGGCCTCTGGAGCACGGTGAGCCCCACCGTAATCCCGTTCTGCGCTGAGGCTGGCGCCGACAAGCCCTGCACGCCCGGGATCGTCGGGCTGCTCAACTTCGTCGAGATGTACCTCACGGGCGACCCCGGGGCCGATTACACGGCGGATGGGTCGCTCTCGCCCGAGGACCTGTTCCGGTTCCTCGGGGATTGGTTCGCGGGGTGCCCTGAGTGACGGAGCGCAGCGGGTGCGCGTGGTGTCGCTCGAAGACTTGCGACGAGCACACGTCACGAACGCTTTGGGCTTTGGTTTGAGGCTGTCCGCGGTCGGGCGTGAAGCTCGCCGCTCGACCGGAGTTGTTCGGAGTGCGGGGCTTGGACTCTGCCCTCCCCCCGGCCCCCTCCCTCTGGGAGGGGGAGGTTGCGCTCAGGCCGCGAGGTCGTCGTAGCCGTCGGCGCCGTGCTCGGGATCGCCGAGCATGCCCCACTTGTCCTTGGGCAGGTGCCGGTGGTGGATGTGGATGACGCGGGCGAGCTGCATGGCGAAGAGGTCGCCGATGGTTCGAACCTGTTCGAGGAGGGCGTCGCTGTAGGGGTTGCGCCGGTCGCGGAAGAGCATGAAGATGGCGAGGGTCTCGCCGCCGTGGCGGCAGGCCATCGCGGCGACGCCGGAGCCTTCGAGCCATTGGGCGTCGTCGCCGATGTAGCGGTCGAGTTCTTGGCGCTCGGTGATGACGGTGAGGCCGGGGAGGTGCTCGAAGCGCGGCGCGACCTGGTTGGCGAGCTGGTCGAGGAGGATGTCGACGGTGTCCTTGGGGCAGTCGTAGTTGACGTACGCGCCCAGCGAATAGTCGCCGCTGGTGGTCGGCAGGAAGATCGCGGCGTTGGTCGGGCCAGAGCGGCCCAGAACGAACTCGAGCGTGGTCCGCAGGAGCGACTCGATGTCGAGCTCGTTGCGGATGAGGCCCTTGAACTCGGTTGCGGTGGTGACCTGGTTCATTTGATCCGCCAGCTCCTGGTACGCTTGCACAAGATCGGTGCAAAGCGTGTCCACCTGTCGAGCAACCTGCTCGCGAGCGGTGTTGAGACGTCGGCACATCCGCTTCAGCTTGACAATGCGGGAACGCTGCCGGCGCTGCTCGCGGGCCCTGGCGGCGGCGGCGGCGACGCGCTCGATAAGCTCGGGGTCGGAGATATTGGGCGCGAGCATGTCGGCGGCGCCGGCCCGCATGGCCGCGACGGCCTCATCCACGCCCAGGTCCTCGCCGGCGAGAACAAGGCTGATGCCGGCCTCGCGCGCGGCGGTCGCGAGGCGAAGGCCGGGGCCGTCGGGGAGCTGGGCGTCGCTCACGACCACGTCGAAGGCGGCGTGGTTGTCGGCTGCGTTGGCCGCGTCGGGCGCGTGGCCCCAGGCGTGCAGGCGTTGGTCGGCCGCGGCGAGCGTTCCGACGCCGGAACAGGTTGTGCCGGCCCGTGAGAGGGCTGCGCGGACGGACTCTCGCCAGTCGGCGCGGGCGCTGACGAGCAGGAGCCGGATGGGCCCCTCGTCGGAGGCGGCGCTCACGGCGCCCGCGGCGGCGAGCGCGCCGTGCATGTGCTGGTCGTGGGTTGAGAGGTTCGGAGACTGCATCGATGGCCTCAGCGTTCAATCGCCGCGACGGGGCGGCGAACAAGACTCCGAACCCTCGCCCGTGCGAGGCGCGGCGTGATCCATCACGCCGCGACCGCCCCCCCCGCCCCCCCCGCTCCCCCCGCCCCCCCCACTTCCCCCGCGTAACCGTCTCGCCCGCACCGCCAGCGGCCCAGCGCGACGCTCACGACGGTGCCCTTGCCCGGCTTGCTCGAAAGTTCGAGCGTTCCGCCGTGGGCCTGGACCAGCCGGTGGGCGAGCGCCAGCCCCAACCCCGTCTGCCGACCCGCGGGCTTCTCGCTGAAGAAGGGGTCGAGGGCGTGGTTGAGGGCGTGCTCGGTCATGCCGACGCCGTCGTCGGCGATCTGGAAGATCAGTCGGTCGCCGTCGGGGTCGGTGTAAACCCTTGCTTCGACAGTGGAGCGTGGACCTGATTCGATCGCATTGACGACCAACTCGATCAGGGCGTCGGTCATGAGTTCTCGGTCCAGGCGCGCGGGCTCCTGGCCCTCAGCGATCACGAGCTTGACGCTGACCACGGTGGGGCGGTTGGCGGCGGAGCCGATCGAACCTGCGCTGCCCGCTCCGCCCTCGTGGGCGCGCCGGGTGACGGCCATGCCCTTGGCTGCCTTGATGACCTCTTCGAGCATGGGGCGGAGGTCGGTGGGCTCGGGGCGCAGGTCGGGCGGGGTGGCGATGCGGTTGAGGCGGCCGATGAGGTCGGAGAGGCGAGCGCTGGCGTCGACGATGGACTGGGCCATGGCCTTGTCGCGCTCGTCGCGGAGGCGGGCGGCGAGTGATTGGGCCCGTGCGCTGATGACGGTGAGCGGGTTGTTGAGCTCGTGGGCCGCGCCGGCGGTCATCTCGCCGAGGCGGGTGAGGGCGCGGGTCTCGGCGATCTGGGCGTGCGCGGCGTCGAGGCGCTGGTTGGCCACGCCAAGCTCGTAGTTGAGCCGCCCGAGGCGAGCGTTGGCGAGCAGGATCGACTCGATGAGGAGTTGCTGGCTGGGCTCCTCGCCCAGGCCCAGGTCTCGGCAGCGCGAGCTGGTCGCCTCGTACAGCTTGGGAATCACCCGCTCGATGCGCTCGCGGTTGAAGCCCGCGCCGTCGCACAAGGCGCCCTCGTCGGGCCCGATGGTCATGTTGCCGGACCAGCCCAGGCACATGCGCCGGCAGATCACGTCGGCGAGCGTGACCGTGGCGATCATGCGCTTGTGGGACGTGTCGGGGATGGCGTCGAACGGCAGGCCGTGCAGGAGCATCACGTCCTTGAAGATATCGGGGAGGCCCCAGCGCTCGGCGAGTTTGGCGCCGGCGGCGTGGTGGTCGAGGCCGCAGATGGGGCGCTCGAAGTCGGCGATGTTTCCTTCGCGAGCCTCGGCGAGCTCGATGACGCGGGCGTAGGCCTTGGGGAGGACGAGGTCGAGGGCAAGCTTGCCCAGGTCGTGCACCAGGCCGCAGACGAACGCTTCTTCGGGGTTCATCACCAGCTCGGGGTGCTCGCGGCAGATGAGGTCGGCGCACCCGGCGACGGCGATGGAGTGCTGCCAGAAGCCGGTGCGGTTGAACGCGGAGGCGTTGTCGCTGTCGCTTCCGGAGGGTGGGCGCTGGCCCTTCTTGGTTGCGCCGGCGGGCCGTCGCGGCGCCGCGTTGGACCAGTCGAAGATCTGCACGCTGAGCACCAGCGAGCGCACGGCTTCGAGGCCGAGCATGACCACGGCCATCTCGACGGTGGTGATCGGGTAGCGGGTGCGCGTGGCGGCCTTGCGGCAGAGGCTCAGGAGGCGCGCGGTCAGGGTCGGGTCGGCCTCGATAAGGCGCACGATCTCCTTGACGTCGGCCTGGTCGTCGGAGCCGAGCTGGAGCAATCGGGCCGCGACGGAGGGGAGCGTCGGCAGGACGTCGAGCTCGCGGAGGACCAGTTCGGTTCGGCGCGAGACCAGTTCCTGGGCGGAGCCGGCGGGGGCGGCCGACGGGCGCGGGACGGCCGGGCCCTGTCTGGCGGCGGGGCCGCCGACGTGTCGCGCGGGTCGATCGTGGTTCCGAAACTCGGCCATGGGTTCGCTCGAAGCTGGCGGCCGCCGTGGCCGTCAAACGCCGGTCAACTGCTCGATGCGCGACATGAGTTGGCGGATGTCGAAGGGCTTGCGGATGAAGTCGTCGGCGCCGGCGCGGGAGAGGGTCTGGATCTCGTCGGGGGACACGACGCCGGAGACGAAGACGATCCTGGTCGCGGCGAGCTCGGCGCGGGCACGGATGCGCTGGCAGACGATGTTGCCGTTGATGTCGGGGAGCATGAAGTCGAGGACCATGAGGTGCGGTCGGAAGCTCTCGGTGAGCATCCCGGCCTCGTAGCCGGTGCCGCAGGTCTTGAGCTCGAAGCGGGCATCCTTGCCGATGAGGTCCTCGAAGACTTCGAGAATCTGAGGATCGTCGTCGACGACCAGGACTCGCTTGGCGCCGCGCCCTTCGAGCGCCTCGGTCGGGATGTCGTTGTCGCGCATGAACTTGATGAGGTCGGCCCGCGGGATGCGACGGAACTTGCTGCCGGGCACGCGGAAACCGCCCAGCCGCCCGCTGTCGAAACAGCGGATGATGGTCTGCTGGCTGACCTTGCAGACCTCGGCGGCCTCGCCGGTGGTGAAGATGCGCTTGTCGGTGCGGGCGGGCTCGCTCTGCCCCCCCACCACTCCACCCGCTCCACCCGCCCCTCCCGCGGCTTCTTCGGCCGCGGGCGTACTTCGGGCAACCACGGGCACGGCCTGCGCCTCGGGCGGCGGAGGGCTGGCGGCCTTCGGCTGGGCCTTGATTCTCGGGTTGCCGTTGTCGGCGGACATGGGACAGTTCCTGCGGCCGCGGAGCACACGCCCATGGCGCACGGGGCGCACGAGCGCCCCGCCACGCGAGGGCCATGGCGCACGTACACACGCGCGGCGGCCTGGCCGCGCCAGGTGCTACAGACAGCTATCGACGCCAACTCTTCCCAACTTGACGGCCGTCCACCGGATCGGGGAACGTCGTTCACACGGGTTATCGGGACGCGGGCTGGGAGCGGGCGGGGGCCTTCGGGATGGTCACCGCGTCCGGTCTTTGGACTTCCAGAGCGTCACCGCGTCGGGCTCGCGCGGATACAGCGGGACGAGCTCGACCGGATCGATCTCCGGGAGGCGGCAGGCCCGCCACGCGTCGATGCACGCGGCGGGGTCGAACGTCGGCTCGATAATCGTCCAGCCCATGGCCGCCGCACGGGAGCGGAAGGATTCGGGGAGGAAGCGATCGGCGACGACCGTGCGCACGCCGTGCTCGTTGAGCGCGGCCAGACCGTCGGCGTGCATGACCGTGCCGGGTTGGCCGGTGGCGTCGCGCTCAACGCGCTGGACCCAGGCCGAGCCTTCGGGGCCGCCCTTCGAGGCGAGCGCCACGGCGACGCCGCCGCGGGCCCGTGCGTCGTCGGGGATTCGCTGCGCGAGGACGAGGGCGGTCGGTACGGCCACGCAGCGAGCGCACGCGACCTCGGCGATCATCTTTCCGACGGCGCAGGCGATCCGCAGGCCGGTGTACCCGCCGGGTCCCACGCCCACGGCGACCGTGGCGACGTCGCGAGCGCGAGCGTTGCGTCGGGCGAAGAGGCGGTCGATCGCGGGCATGAGGTCGTCGTCGTTGCCGCCGTGGCCGGGGCGGGGCGCGCCGGGCGGGCGCTGGGTGGATTCGCGGAGCGGCTCGGCGTCGATGCGTCCGGACGATGGGTCGGCCAGCGCGACCCCGCCGCCGCGACCGGCGGAGGGGTTGCTGATCTCGATCGCGAGGATGAGGCCCGGGCGCGGGGCGGTCATGGGTGGAGAATAGGAAGGAGGTGACGGGGGCTTTGGGGCGCGTTGGGGTGGGGGATTGGGACGATTGGCTTCCCCATTGCGGATTTCAGCGACCATGGGCCCGTGCGCCGAGAACGCCGTGGCGTGGTGATCGGAACCGACTTGATTGCGGGGTTCGGCCGCGGGGCCTTGGTGCTCTGGAGGCGCGGGGGTCGGGGGGCACGCGAGCTTGCGCTCGGGGCTCCCTGGGGATACCCTGTGCCACCATGGCTTCGGTTGTCTTCTACTTTCAGGTGCACCAGCCTTACCGGCTGAAGCGTTACACGGTGTTCGATTCGTCGCACTTCTACTTCGACACCGACAAGAACCGGCAGATCTGCGAGAAGGTGGCGGAGAAGTGCTACCGGCCGGCGACCAACCTGATGCTGGACCTGGTGAAGCGGCACCAGGGGCGGTTCAAGGTGAGCTACGCGATCACGGGCGTGGTGCTGGACCAGCTCGAGGAGTTCTGCCCGGATGTGCTGGACATCTTCAAGCGCCTGGCCGACACGGGGTGCTGCGAGTTCATCGGCGAGACGTACCACCACTCGCTGAGCTTCCTGTACTCACGCCACGAGTTCACCGAACAGGTGAACATGCACACGCGCCGGATCGAGGGGCTGTTCGGGCAGACGCCGCGGGTGTTCCGCAACACGGAGCTGATCTACAACAACGACCTGGCGCACTTCGTGCACAACATGACCGACGGGGAGGGCCGGAAGCGCTGGCTGGGACAGGTCTGCGAGGGGGTGGACCACATCCTGGGGTACCGCTCGCCGAACTACGTGTACAGACCGCCGCACACGGGGCAGGGGCCGTTGGGCAGGCCGTTCGGGCTGCTGCTGAAGAACTACCGGCTGAGCGACGACATCGCGTTCCGGTTCTCGAACCGTGGGTGGAGCGAATGGCCGCTGACGGCGGAGAAGTTCGCGCACTGGGTGGACAAGATCAACGGGGACGGGTTCATCTGCAACCTGTTCATGGACTACGAGACGCTGGGCGAGCACCAGTGGGCGGAGACGGGGATCTTCAGGTTCATGGATGCGCTGCCGGAGAAGGTGTTCGACATCAACCCGGGCCACAACCACTTCAACACGCCCAGCGAGGCGTTGCAGCAGTTTGAGCCGGTGGGCGTGTACGACGTGCCGCACATGATCTCGTGGGCGGACACGGAGCGCGACCTGACCGCGTGGCTGGGCAACGCGATGCAGTCCAACGCGCTGCTGGAGACGTACAAGCTGGAGCGGGCGATCAAGGAGCGGGTGCGCCGGGCGGGCGAGGGCGACGACGAGCACGAGAAGAGCGAGGCCGGGCACCTGCTGGCGGATTGGCGCAAGCTGACGACCAGCGATCACTTTTACTACATGTGCACGAAATACTGGGCGGACGGCGACGTGCACAAGTACTTCAGCCCGTACGACTCGCCGTACGACGCGTACATCACGTTCATGAACGTGCTGGACAACGTGCGGACGCGTGCGGCGGAGGGGCGGGCGGCGGGGGTGCGGTAAGGGTGTGATCGGGGGCGAAACCAACGCAAGACGCCCAGAGCGGCGTTATGCGGTGGCACCCTGGGTGAGGGGGATTGCGAACGTTTCGAGGTCGGCCGTCGCGGCTTCGGTTGCTGCGGACGCGGGCTGCTTGCGTGCGGCGATGAGGAGGTAGATCGACGGGACGACGATGAGGGTGAAGAAGGTGCTGATGCACATGCCGGTGACGAGCACGATGCCGATGCTGTTGCGGGCCTCGGCGCCGGCGCCGGTGACAAACACCAGGGGCATGTGTCCGAAGACGGTGGCGGCGGAGGTCATGAGGATAGGGCGGAGGCGGGTCATGGCCGCTTCCTTCACGGCCTCGCGCTTGGAGCGGCCGTGCTCCTGGAGGTGGTTGGCGAACTCCACGATGAGGATGCCGTTCTTGGCGACCAGTCCGACGAGCGTGATGAGGCCGACCTGGGAGTAGATGTTGACGGTGGTAAGGCCGACGAAGGTGAAGATGAGGGCGCCCGAGAGGGCCAGCGGCACAGAGCCGAGCAGGACGATGAGCGGGTCGCGGAAGCTGCTGAACTGGGCCGCGAGGACGAGGTAGATGAGCAGGAGGGCGAAGCCGAGGATCGCCATGAGCGAGGTGCCCTCCTGGCGGATCTGGCGGCTCTCGCCGGCGTAATCAACGCTGTACCCGGGAGGGAGGATGCGCTTGGCGGCGTCCTCGAGGACGCGCAGGGCCTCTTCGTTGGTGACGCCGGCGGCGGCCGCGCCGTAGACCTTGGCGCTGTTGCGCTGCTGGAAGCGGGTGAGCGCCCTGGGCGCGGTGACAGTCTGGATGTGGGCGAAGCTGGACACGGGGACGAGGCCGCCGGAGGGTGTTCGGACCTTGAGGTCGAGCAGTTGCTGGGGCGTAGCACGGCCCTGGTCGGGCACCTGGGGGATGACCTTGTAGCTGCGCCCGTCGAGGTTGAAGCGGTTGACGTACCCGCCCGAGAGCACGACCGCCAGGTCGCGTCCGACGGTGGCGAGGTCGAGGCCGAGGTCGGCAACCTTTTCCTTGTCGATGACGACGAGCGCCTGGGGCAGGTCGATCTTGAGGTCGGTGTCGGCGTAGAGGAACTTGCCGCTCTTGAAGGCCTCTCCGACGATCCGGCCGACATAGGGGGCCATCTGCTCGGCCTCGTCGGTGCTGGTGATCATGAACTCGACGTCGAAGTTCCCCGCGCCGGGGAGGGGCTTGGGGAGCGTCGGCAGAGCCCGCACGGGGGCGACGGCGACGAGCTTCCTGTAGATGTCGGGCTGGATGTCGGCGGTGGTGCGCTTGCGTTCGGCCCAGTCGATGGTGCGGATGCCGGCGAAGCCGCCGGTGGGGTTCATGACCTGGAAAAAGAACTCCTTTTCGGGGACGGAGAGGAAGGCGTCGGCGACGCCCTCGAAGCCGCGAACGGTGTAGGCCAGAGTGGCGTCGGGGGCGGACTGGACGATGGTGAAGATGATGCCCTCGTCCTCGATGGGGGCGAGCTCCTTCTTGGACATGGAGTAGAGCGGGACGGCGGCGGCGGTGACGAGCACGGCGCCGAAGGCCATGGTCCAGCGAAGGTTGAGCGTGGTGTCGAGAGTGCGCCCGTACAGGACGCGGACGCGGTCCATGAATCCGTTGACGAAGCGGGTCATGCGGCCCTCGCGCCCCGCGGCCGGCACGAGCGTGGCGCTCATGATGGGCGAGAGCGTGATCGCGACGATTCCCGAGACCACGACGGCGGAGGCGAGGGTGAAGGCGAACTCGCGGAAAAGCACGCCGGTAAGGCCGCCCTGGAAGCCGATGGGCGCGTAGACCGTGGCGAGGGTGATGGTCATGGCGACGACGGGCCCGAAGAGCTCGCGTGCGCCGACGAGGGCGGCCTGGATCTTGGTGCGTCCCTCGCGGATGTGGCGCTCGACGTTCTCGACCATGACGATGGCGTCGTCCACCACCAGGCCGACGGAGAGGACGATGGCCAGGATGGAGAGCAGGTTGAGCGAGAAGCCCAGCAGGCTCATGGCCAGGCAGGCGCCCACGAGCGAGATGGGCATGGCGATGAGCGGGACGAGCACGGTGCGGAACGAGCCCATGAACAGGAACACCACCACGGCGACGATGCCGATGGTCTCGGCGAGCGTGTGGGTGATGTCTTTGAGGGCGTGCTCCATGTAGTAGGTGCCGTCGTAGGCGAGGGTCATGGTCACGCCGGCGGGCAGCTTGGGCTGGATGTCCTTGAGCCGGTCCTTGAGCAGCGCGGCGACGTCGAGCTCGTTGGCGCTGGGCAGGGGCCAGACCGAGAGCCAGATCGCCGGCTTGCCGTTGTAGCCGGCCTGGCCGGTCTGCTCCTCGTTGCCGAGCTCGACCTTGGCCACGTCGCGCAGGCGGACGATGGAGTAGCCCCGCTGGCGGACGATGAGCTGCTGGAACTCCTCGGGCGTGCGGAGGTCGGTGTTGGTGAGCAGGTCGACCTGGACGTCGGGGCCCTTGGTCTGGCCGACGGTGGCGACGAAGTTGTTGCGCTGCAGGGCCGACCAGACCTCCTGGGGCGTGATGTCGAGCGCGTCGAGCCGGGCGGGGTTGAGCCAGACCCGCATGGCGAAGGTGCGCGGGCCCTCGACGCCGCAACGCTGCACGCCCGCGATCGACTGCAGCTCGGGCTGCACCTGGCGGACCAGGAAGTCGTTGAGCTGGGGCATCGAGAGCGTGGTGGTGGTGAAGCTGATATAGAAGGTGGCGTGCGGCTTGTCGGTGCGGGTGATCTCGACTGCGGGCGACTCCGACTCGGCGGGCAACACGCTGCGGACTTGGTTGAGGCGTGCGCTGATCTCGGCCAGGGCGGCGTTGGAGTTGTGGTTGAGGCGCAGGTGCACCGTGACGGTGCTGATGCCGGCGGTCGAGGACGACTCGATGTAGTCGATCCCGTCGATCGCGGCGACGGCCTGCTCGATGGGCGTGGTGACGAATCCGCGGACGGTCTCGGCGCTGGCGCCGATGTAGACGGTGGTGATGACGATCGAGCTCGATTCGATGCGCGGGTACTGACGCACCGGGAGCGAGTGGATTGCCCGCCAGCCCACGGCCAGGATGATCAGGTTGATCACGATCGCCAGCACGGGCCTGCGGATGAAGATGTCGGTGAAGGAGGTCTTGGCGGCGATAGCTGACATGGGAAGGGAGTTGGGACTGGGGACTGGGGATTGGGGGGATCAGTGGTTTGGGGCTGAGGAGGCCTGCGCGTCGCGGCCGGGAGCGTTGGACGGGCCGGAAGGGGCGCCGCCCTTCATCACCAGCAAGCCCTCTCGCAGCTTGAACGAGCCGTCGGCGGCGACCTCGTCGCCGGCCTTAAGGCCGTCGAGCACGATGATGTCGTTGCCGACCATCGGACCGACCTTGACGAGCTGCTGGTGGGCCCGCAGCTTGCTCGGGTCCTTCTGGTCGGGCGTGACAAGGAACACGTGGTCGCCGAAGGAGGCGCGGCGGACGGCGGTTGACGGCACGGTGATGTAGTCCTGCTCCTCGCCGACGGGCACGGTGATGTCGACGAACATGCCGGGGACCAGCCGCTGCTCCTTGTTGGGCACGACGGCGCGGACGCGGACGTTGCGCGTGGTCGGGTCGGCGACGGCGTCGAGCGCGACGACCTCGATCCGCAGGGGTTGGGTGCCGAGCATCGGCGCGTCGGCCATCACCACCATGCCAGGCTTGGCGCGGTAGGCCTGCTCCTGCGGAAGTGCGAAGTCGAGGTAGATGTCGTCCGAGACGCTCTGGAGGCCGACGATGCTTGTTCCCTCGGCCAGGTACTGGCCCTGGTGGACGTTTCGCAGGCCGGCGACGGCGCGGAACGGGGCGCGGATCGTCTTCTTGGCGATCGTCGCTTTCATCTGGTCTACGTGGGCGCGGGCCTGCTCGCGCTGGGCGCGGCTGCTCTCGAGCCTGGCGGACGCGGCGTCGAGGGTCGAACGGGCCTGGTCCATCTCGGTTTCGGACACGGCCCCGGCCCGGACCTCGATCGCCTGCGAGAGCCGGCGCAGGTTGGCCTCGGCCAGTCGCTTGGTGGCCTCGGCGGCGCTGATGTCGGCGTCCATCACCTCGACCGTGGCTTCGAGCGCGCGGAGGTCGGCCTGCTCGGTGGTGGTGTCCATGGTGAGGATCACCTGGCCCTCGTCGACGATCTTGCCGGAATCGAAGAGGACCTCCTTGACCGTTCCGGCGAGCTCGTTGCGGATCGTGACCGACTGCTTGGCGACGACGGTGCCGGAGAGCTCGGCGGTCTGGCGCCAGGGGGTGACCTTGGCGGCGACGACCTCGACGGTCTCGAATGGCTCGAACGCGGGCGTGGCGGCCGCGGCGTTGTGGATGGAGCGGTACTTCCAGAGCGTCAGGCTGCCGGCCACGCCGACAAGGCCGACGATCAACAGGATTCTCGCGACTGCGGCCTTACTCACGGCTTGATTCCTCGCTTGGCGACGGGCCGGGCGGGCCGGCGGGTCGATTGCTTCTGCTTGTGTTGGTCTTTGGGAGGGCGTGCACGCGTGGGCGGGGCCTTGACGCGCTTCGTGGTCGGCGAGCGTCCCGCGTCGGTCTCGATGAGGGCGGCGAGCGCACCGCGGATGGATTCGACGCGCGAGGCGGGGAGGTCGCGCAGGCCGAAGACCTGCTCGAACCACATGCCGTTGGCGGCGAGCACGACGGCCTCACCGACGCCGGTGTCGCCGCCGTCCTCGCGGATGCGGGAGAGCAGTTCGGAGTGAACGCGGCGAAGGGGCTCGGTCAAGGCGGGGTTGGTCGCGATGGCGGCGACGAGCACGATGCTGGAGCGCCGGCAGGTCTCATAACACGACTCACGCGAGCCCAGGGAGAGCTTGAGGATGGCCCGCGCGACGCGCCCGGGTCCGGGCGGTTCTTTGTCGATCGCCTCGCTATAGTCGCGCTGCCAGCGCCCGCAGGCCCGCTCAACCAGACCGAGGATGAGCGCATCCTTCGATGGGAAGTGGTAGAGCAGGCCGCCCTTGCTGACCTTGGCGTGGGCCGCGACGGCGTCGAGGGTGAGGCTGCCCAGGCCGGCGCGGAGGATGACCTCCTCCGTGGAGTCCAGGAGGTGGTCCCGGCAGGCGCCCCTGGCGAATGCGGGAGGGCTCACGGCATAACTGTACCGTCTGGACGGTTGGGAGTCACGCCCGACCCTGCCGGTCTTTCGCGAAAATCTACGCGGGCGGCGGCGCGGGCGGAGTTCTCCGAAGAATCTGACCGCTAAACTGCTCCCGATGTCTGATTCGGTTCAACCGCCAACCGTTCTAGCCATGCAAGACGTGCGCAAGGTAGCGCATCTGGCGCGCTTGTCGTTGAACGAGCAGGAGTTGGAGGAGTGCCGCCATCACCTGGGCGCGGTGCTGAGATACATGCATCGCTTGCGCGGGCTGAACCTCGACGGCGTGGAGCCGATGACCAGCCCGATCGAATCGAGGAACCGGCTCGCCGAAGACGAGCCCGGGCCGACGCTCGGCAATGAGCGGTTGATGGCGATGGTGCCCGATGGGGGGAGTGCGGCGCCGTTCGTCGCCGTGCCGAAGGTGATCGGGGGGGAGGGGGCGTAGGGCGCGCGGCGTGAGCGCATGAAGGGACGCCCCGGATTGAGACCGGTGCGGCGTGCTTCAGGCGCTTGCCGCGCGTTGCTCTTCTTCTGTCCATGTGTGGCCGCACTCGGGGCACTTGCGTTGCGGCAGGGTGAGGATGCAGTAGCCGCATTCTGGGCAGTTGCCCGCGGCGAGCCGGCGCAGGCGTCGTCGGCGCTCGCGCTCGACGGGATCGGGAGTGACCCGGCCAAGCACGTCGAAGAGCCGCAGCAGAATCGGGGCGGTCCACGCCAGCGACCGGAACAAGAGGAAGAACGCGGCGATTGCGAGCGATGTTTGGGCGATGCGCCGGCCGTGGAATCGGAGTGTGTCCGTCCGGTTGCCGCCGGCGAGCTTCGCGGCCGTGGCCGACCAGTACGGGTTGGTGAGCGTGCCGAGGTACGCGACATAGGCGGCCCGCGCGGCGGGGAGGTCGCCGGGCGCGACGGCCGTGCCGGTGATGGTGACGCACTTCTGCTCGAAATCCGGGCGCAGGCGGTAGTCGTACCAGGCGGCGCCGATGACGTTGTCGCTCGGCTTCTCGGTGGCAGGATCGATGGCGACAATCACGCCCGAACGTCTGACGAGCGAGGCCCGCGGCACGTCGTCGATTCCACCGGGCAGGCGGGGCGCGCCGGCGGGCCAGGCCGTGGTTGTGCTGGGCATGGTGCCGATGCACCAGACGATGACGAACAGCCAGAGCGCGGTGGCCCACGGCGTTTTCGACAAGTGTCGCCACAGGCCGCGCGGCACACGCAGAGCACGCTCGTGCGGGTCGCGGTCTGCGGGGTTGTCGAGCGTCATCCGCGGCATGGGGCTGGAGTGGTTCGGGCGGGTGGGCGGCTGAAACATCAGCGTACCGGGTTGTCGGGGACGAAGCCTGGGTTGGTTTGGTGAGGGTTGGAGCGAGTTGTCGAGTGATACGCCGGGGCTGCGCGCGTCGGATTTATTCGCCTGAGCGCTGACGGCGTAGGTGGTGTGTGGGTGAAGCCTTGCGCGCCGATTGCCCTCCCCTCGGCCTCCTCCCTCTGGGAGGGGGAGTGTCTACGCTCGGTGCGTGAGTGATGAGGCGCACACGATCGCGGGACTGCGGATGGAGGTGCTCGGGCGCCGGATGTCGGCGGTGGAGGCGACGCGGGGCGCGCTGGACCGGATCGAGCGGTGCAACGGAGCTGTGTTGGCGCTGAACCAGGTGTTCGGCGAGGCCGCGCTGACGCGGGCGGCAGAGGTGGACCGGTTGCTGGCCGATCGCCACTGTTTCGAGCCGCTCTCGGGCGGCCTGGCGGGCGTGCCGCTGGTGCTCAAGGACAACATCTGCCTGAGCGGCGACTACGGAGACGGTCGCACGACCTGCGGCAGCCGCTACCTGGAAAACTACCGATCGCCCTTCACGGCGACGGCGGCCCAACGGTTGATCGACGCGGGCGCGGTGATCGTCGGCAAGGCCAACCTCGACGAGTTCGCGATGGGCTCGACGGGCGAACTTTCCGCATTCGGGCCGACGCGCAACCCGTGGGACCCCGGGCGCGCGCCGGGCGGGAGTTCCGGCGGATCGGCGGCGGCGGTGGCGGCGGGCATGGTCGCCGGCGCGCTGGGGTCGGACACGGGCGGGTCGATCCGCCTGCCGGCGGCGTGGTGCAACCTGCACGGGCTGAAGCCGACGTACGGGCGCGTGTCGCGGTACGGGCTGGTGGCGTACGCGTCGAGCCTGGACCAGATCGGGCCGATGGCTCGCACGGTCGAGGACTGCGCCCTGCTGGCGTCGGTGATCTGCGGGCACGACCCGCGCGACTCGACCAGCGCCGAGTTGCCGCCGGTGGACTTCGTCTCCGACCTGAACACGCCGGTGCAGCGCCCGGTGATCGGTGTTCCGAAGCAGGCGCGCCTGGCGGGAAACCACCCGGCCGTGAGCGAGGCGCTGGAGAACGCGATCCGCGTGTTCACCGGTCTGGGCGCGACGGTGGTGGACGTGGACCTCACGCACGCGGACTACGGCATCGCGGCGTACTACATCATCGCGACGGCGGAGGCGAGCTCGAATCTGGCGCGGTTCGACGGCGTGCGGTACGGGCGGCGGGCGGCGGCGGGCGCTGAAGGGGTGAGGGACGAGCTCTTCGAGATGTACGCCCGCTCGAGGGCCGAGGGGTTCGGGGCGGAGGTGAAGCGTCGGATCATGCTCGGCACGCACGTGCTGTCCAGCGGCTATTACGACGCTTACTACAACACGGCGCTCAAGGCGCGCCGCCTCATCAAGGGCGACTTCGATCGGGCGTTTGAGGGGGGAAACGGCGGGGAGGGTGGTTGCCACGCGATCCTGATGCCCAGCGCGCCCTCGCCCGCGGTGCGGCTGGGCGAGAAGCCCGACGACCCGATGTCGATCTACCTGCAGGACGTGTACACGGTCGGGGTCAACCTCGCGGGCCTGCCCGCGCTGTCGTTCCCCGCGGGCTTTGCGCAGATGGATGACGCATCGGACGGCGGGGGGCTGGGGCGCGCGGAACTACCGATCGGGATGCAGTTGATCGGGCCCGCGCTGGGCGAGGGGCTGCTGTTGCGGCTGGCGCGGATGTTCGAGGGGGCGACCGACTTCGCGGCACGGCGTGCGTCGGCTTGCGGCGGTCAGGCCTCGAACGGGCCTTCGTAGACCCCGCCGCGCAGACCCAGGGCGCGCTGGAGCAGGTCGGTGCGGGCCCAGACCGTGCGCCCGCCGACGCGGGTGAGGCGGAGCGGGTCGCCGAAGTCGGCGTGTTCGCGTTCGCGATCAACGATCCAGCGACCGCGAGCCTCGGCCAGCGGGATGACGAGGTCCTCGTCGCAGAGGCCGAGCCTGAGGCTGGCGAGGGCGCGTCCGTCGTCGATGCACCATTCGAGGGACGCGAGCGCGATGCGCTCGGCGCGCCCGTTGAGGTCCGCGAGTGGCGACGGGCGTGCCTCGCGGATCGCGTGCGGGTTGACGTGCCAGCGCAGCGTGAGGGCGCGCCGGAGCACCGGCTCCGCTCCCGGAAGCATCACCCGCGGCATGTGCTCGGTGGCGGTCATGGCGTGCTCAGACGATCTTGCTCAGGACGGTGGCGGCGATGCGCAAGCCCTTGCCCTCGGAGCCGACGAAGCGCTCGGCGAGGCGGTCGATGGTCTGGACGAGTTCGAGGAGTTGGTCGAGGCGCTGGTTGTGCTGGGCGATCTTGGCCGCGGGGACGAGCTCGCGGTCGGCGGGCGACGGCTCCGCGGGCGCGTCGCCGGTGGTCTTGGCGGCGGCGGCGGTCTCGTCGCGGATCTCGTAGAGCGTTTGGAGCACGGGCAGGATCTCGCGGCGAAGTCGCTCGCGGATGATGGTGCGGGCCAGAGCCCAGACGTCCTGCTCGGATTGGAAATACTCCTTGCGATCGCCGCGCCGGTGCACGCGCTGCACGATGCCCCACTCGACGAGCGAACGCAGCGACATGCTCGCGTTGCCGCGGCTGATGCGCAGTCGATCCATCACCTCGTCGGTGTTGAGCGGCTCGCCGGTGATGTGCAGCAGGGCGTGGACCTCGGCCATGGTGCGGCTGATGCCCCAGCCCGAGCCCATCTGCCCCCAGGCGGCGATGAACTCGTCCTGGGCTTGGGTGAGTTGGGCGGTGGTGATGGAGTCCGGTGGCGGCCTCATGGCGGAAGCGTACCGCGCGGGCGTTCCACAAACCACTGGAGTTTCAGAAAACACTGAAACTATGAGTTATCGGACGTTGAGATGGCCTGCGCGAGTACGACCGCCGCGATGCCGGCCGCGCCGACGACGCACGAAACCACGCCGTTGACCGTGAAGAACGCCATATCGAGCCCGGCCTGGCCGCGGCGGGAGAGGATGGCGTGTTCGGTGATGAGAAGCAGGCCGACGAGCGCGACAGCCGCGCCGAATAGCCAACCCGCGTCCAGGCGGGGGTCACTCCGCCGGGCCAAAGCGAGCAGGGCGAACGCGCCGGCGTGCAGGGCGCGGCTGATCCAGATCGCGCGATCGGGGCCGAGCCGGCTGGGAATGCTGAACAGGCCGCGGGCGCGGTCGAAATCGAGGTCCTGCAGGGCGTAGATCACGTCGAAGCCGGCGACCCAGAGCACGACCATGCCCGCGATGAGCACGAGTGCGGGCGTGTGGGCGAGCGACGAGGGATCGACGGCGATCGCCGCGGCCAGCGGGCTCGCGGCCAGCGCGCCGCCGAGAAACACGTGGCACAGCCACGTGAACCGCTTGGTGTAGGAGTAGAACGCGATCCACGCAAGCGTCGGGATGCTCAGCGCCAGCGGCCAGACGTTGGCATACGCGAAGGAGAAGACCGAGCAGATCGCGACAAACGCGACGGCCGCCGCAGCAGTGATGAGCCGGGCGTCGCGGGCGCTGAGCCGGCCGCTGACGATCGCACGCCGGGCGGTGCGCGGGTTGTCCTTGTCAAAGTCGCGATCGACGAGGCGGTTGACCATCATCGCCCACGTGCGGGCCGCGACCATGCAGGCGACGACGAGGGTCAGTTGGCCCGCGAACCGAGACCACGGGGCGTCGATCGGCCGTGCGAGGAAGGCGGCGAGGATGGCGAAGGGCAGGGCGAAGATGGAGTGCGCGAGCTTGATGTCCGCCGCGGCGGCGCGGAGCTTGGCGAGGGGCGTGGCGGGGTGCGCGGGTGTCGCGGCGAGGGCGGACATGGGGGAAGGGTAGGAATCCTGCTCTGTAGAGAACCCTGCAACCGCGGCGAGGATGGCGCGGATAGGGGTGCATGCAACAGCACCTGTTCGACAGGCACGCGGATCGGACCGCGCGGGATTCCGAGCTGATGAGGGGGGTTGAGCTCGGCCTGCGGATCGCACGCCGGGCCATGCGGTCGTACTCGCACGACCACAGCCCGAAGGTGTTCACCCAGCCGCGGCTGCTAGCGTGCCTGATCCTCAAGGCCTACGGGGCCCGCTGGGACATCGAGACCACCCACAGCGCCATGAAACGCCGGCTCGGCTCCGACCTGACCGCCCGAACCAACCGCACCCTCAAGCACGAGGCCGCGCTCAGGGCCCTCACCTACGCGATCATCGTGTAGGGAGCTTCGCATGGACGAGATTTTTCAACAGAGCAGCCGCTTGTACATGCACCAATCCCAATCGGGTCCGAATCGACCCCCTCACCCCCCCGGGCTCCCCCCCTCCTCCATCGCCGCGATCTTCTTCACCCGCCGCTCGTGCCGGCCGCCGAGGAACTGCGTCCCCAGCCAGATGTCGATGATCTTCTCGATCAGCCGCTGGCCCAGCAGGTCGGCGGAGAGGCAGATGACGTTGGCGTCGTTGTGGCTGCGCGACATCTCGGCGGTGAGCTCGTCGTGCACGAGCGCGGCCCGCACGCCGCGGACCTTGTTGGCCGCGATGCACATGCCGATGCCCGACCCGCAGAGCAGGATGCCGCGGTCGGCCTCGCCCTTGCGCACCATCTCGCCCACGGCGTAGGCCGCGTCGGGGTAATCGCACATCTCCCCGCTGAGGTTCCCCACCAGGGTCACCTCGTGGCCAAGCGATCGCAGCCGGTCGGCCAGTTGACGGGTGGCCGCCACGCCACGGTGGTCGGCGCTGAGCGCGAGCTTCATAGTCCCAACTCCTTCAGCCGCCGCCGGACCATGTCCACGATCCGGCGCGCGGTCGAGACGTACACCTCCGGCGACATCCCGATCGGGTCCGGCACGTCGCCGCCGTCGGGATCGAGCGTCCGCACGCGACCCTCCGCGTCCGGGGCCATCTCCAGCACCGCGTGCAGGTGCGATCGCCCCATCGTATAGATCACGTCGGCCTCCTCAACGATCTTGCGCGTGAGCATGCGAGACCGGTGCGCGAGGATCCCACCCCCACCCCCCCCCCCCCCCCCCCCCCCCCCCCCCCCCCCCCCCCCCCCCCCC
>CAZVZG010000037.1:0-21741 GCA_964630785.1 uncultured Phycisphaeraceae bacterium
GACTGGGCGCGGGGGGACTGGGCGCGGGGGGACTGGGCGCGGGCGGCGCCGCCGGCGGCGGGGGTGGGGGGGGGGGCGCGGGGGGGGGGGGCGGGGGCGGCGCCGCCGGAGGGGGGGCAGGGGCGGGGGGGGGGCCGGGGGGGGGGGGCGGGGCGGGCGGGGGGGGGGGGGGGGGGGGGGGGGGGGGGGGGGGGGGCAGCGAAGGCGAAGGGAAACCCGGTCGGCGGGAGGCCGTATCGTAACGCATGGGTGTTTTCCGCGGGCCCGTGGGCCGGCTTTGCGCGGCATGGCTTGTGGTCGCCTGTGCGTTGGGCGGGGCGGCGTGCGCCGATGCGCAGACGACCAACCCTCGCGAAGATCAAGCGCAATCCCTCTGGTCGCTCCAGGTGAGCGACGCGGACCGGGCGATCGGCGGCGACTCGCTCGGACCGCGGATCGTCTCGGGTGTGGCGAGATTCGGTGACTCGGGTGGGGTGTGCAACCCGGAGGGTGAGTCGGGAGGGCGGGGAGGGTCGCGGGGAGTCATGATCCGGCGCGTGCACGGCGTTGCCGCCGTGCTCGAGCCGCGGGACGTTCGTTCGCTCGTGGGCACGGTGGTGCGCAAGCCCGTCGGCATGGAGCCGGACGAGCACGCGGTGAGGCTGGCGACGGTCTCGCTGTGCGCGGGCGGCGAGGCCCGGCGGGTGGACATCGTCGAGTGCCCCGATGGCAGTCTGTGGTCACGGCTGTCCGCAAAGTGGACGGGCAGGGCCGGGACGGAACGAGAACCGCGCGATCGCCCCGAGTCGCTCGACCGCGAGCGGGTGCTGGCGATGATGGAGGAGCAGGGCTGGGGCTGGTACGCAGGGAGATTCGACGCGGAGTCGCCCGAAGCGAAGCCCGCGACCGAGCCCGCCGTGATCGAGGAGCCTAAACCGTACCTCGCGGGGCGGTACCTGCTCGACCTCGACACGATCAGTCGGAGGTTCCTCTCCGGGCGGCCGACGAAGATCAACAAGGCCGACCGCGTGCTCGAACTGGAGAAGTTGTTTGTGCGGCTGCCGCGCGGCTATTCGCCCAGGAACCCCGCCGGGCTGATCGTGTGGATTTCGGCCGACGAAGACGGCCAGCCGCCCGCGTGTCTGTTCCCGACGTGCGATGCGGGGAACGTGATCATCGCGTCGTTCGCCAAGTGCGGCAACACGCGTCCGGTGATGAACCGGTACCAGCTCGCGCTCGACGCAGTGTCGACGGCCGGCCGTCGATACCACGTCGATCCGCGCCGGGTGTATGTGAGTGGCATCTCCGGGGGCGGTCGCGTTGCGTCGATCGTGGCCGCGTGCTTCCCCGACGTGTTCGCCGGGTGCGTGCCCATGGCCGGGCTGAACTGTCCGGAGGTGGTCCCGTTGGGGGTAGGCGGTCGCCGGTACATTCCGCCGGCGTTCGCCAAGCCGAGCGGACGGCTGATGGACCTGTGGCGTCAGCGCCGCACCGCGGCCGTCACGGGCGAGAAGGACTTCAACCAACCGGAGATCACCGCCGCCGCCCAGATCCTTCGCGGCGAGGGCGTGCAGGCCAAGGTCTTCATGTTCATGGGCCTCGGCCACGATCTGCCCAGCGCCGAGCAGTTCGCGGAGGCCTTTGCATGGGTGGATGATCCGTACCAGAAGGTGCGAGTCGCCGAGGTCGAGGCGGGCGAGCGGGCGCTCAAAGCCGCGGGCGGGCCGGAGGGCGAGGCCAAGACCGACGCCGAGCGGGCGGCGCTGGCGCGCGTGACCGACGTGGCGCCGTGGACGCCGGCCGCGTGGCGGGCGGTTGAGCGGCTGGAGCGGCCGTAGAACGATCCGACTGCTCAGCGCTTACGCTGAGGCCTCGGGTGGGTTGGGATGTGGAGGCCAGGCGTGAAAGCGGTCGTTCAGCGGGTGTCGCGTGCGAGCCTGACGGTTGACGGCGTTGAGCGTGCGGCCGTGACCGCCGAGACCGGCGGACTGGTCGTGCTGGTTGGGCTTGAAGCGACCGATGGCGCGTCCGATCGCGCGTGGATGGCCGACAAGGTCGTCAACCTCCGCATCTTCTCCGACGCCGAGGGCAAAATGAACCGCTCCGTGCTCGACGCGGGCGGCGGGGTCATGCTGGTTCCGAACTTCACGCTCGCGGGCAGCGCCCAGCGCGGCCGCCGCCCGAGCTTCGATCGCGCGATGAAGCCCGAGCGGTCCGAGGGGGAGTTTGCCCTGCTGGTCGAGGAAGTCCGGCGGCTGTGCCCGCGGGTGAGCGCGGGCGTGTTCCGGGCGCACATGGACGTGGCGCTGACCAACGACGGCCCCGTGACCATCCTGCTCGACTCGCGCGCCGGGTCATCGGCCTGATCGGGGCGAGGGCGGCGGGCTCTCGGTTCCCGCCGGCGCGGACTTCGGGGGCGCGCCCTCGTTTGCGAGCGTGACCCCGCACGCGGCCACGTCGGCGCAGTCGATCCGATCCGACGTCCTCTCGCTGCGGAACGCCTTGATGATTCGCCGGCGGTGGTAGAGAATCGCCCCGCCCAGTTGCCGGCTGTCGCCCACCGGCAATGCCCACAGCCGCCGGTCAATGACCGCGACCTTGAACCCCCGGATCAGCTCGCGAGGGCCGAGCATCCGCCCAAGCGTGGCCCGCGAGAGCTCGAACGCGGCGTACAACCGGCGCTCCGGGTCGCTCACATGCCAGACGGGCTCGGGCTGATCGAGCCCGAACTTCGCAAAGAAGTCCGCGGCCTTGCCGGGCGGCGACATGTGCGCAAGCACGATCGCCACGCCGCGGGCCTCGATCGACTTGCGGGTCTTGCCCAGACCGGCCAGGGTCTCGCGGCAGAACGGGCAGCCCAGGTGCCGCAGAAACACGACGAGCGTCGGCGACTTGTCCGCCAGTTCGCGCAGGCTCAAAGCGCTGAGCATGTGACCGCGGTGCAGCGTCGCGCCGCGGGTCGCGGCGGCGAGCGCGGCCGCCTCCGCGGCCTGGTAGTCGGTCTCGGGGTCACTTGATGCCGCGCCTGTGATGCGGGCGGTGGCGCCGGTGCTTGACCTTTGGAAGGTGGTCGCCGACGCCAGCGGGCGTGGGTGGTGCGCCCGCCACGCCCCCCGCAGGATCAACGCCATGGGGAGCAGCCAGACCGCGTCGTTGACGATGGACAGATAGCCGAACTCGACCGGGAACGCGCCCTTGCCCACGGCGACGGCCATGCCCGAAACGCCCAGGACCTTCGACAGCAGCCCGATAGCCACCACCGCCCAGTGCTTGTAGGGCGCGGTCGCCGCGAGTCCGTAACCCACGCCGAACACGCCAACCAGTGTGTTGAGCCCGAGCCAGAACTCGATCGGGCTCGGCGTCGCCATGCCGATCTGGTCAAAGACCAGGTTCGGCACGGCGATGTTGGTGGCGGACCAGAGGATGTTGTACGTCGCCGCGAGCCAGAGCACGGCGCACATCCACGCGGGCGCACGAGCGGCGGTGGGAGGGGCGGAGCGAACGGCTTGCGGCTCGTTGGCGATCATCGCGTCGTTCCCTTCGGGCGCCGGGGTCAGGCCCCCAGGTAGTGCGCCGGCACCGGGCCGTGTTCGGCACGGATCACCGAGCGGATGCCCCCGCGCCCCTGCCACCGCGTGACGATTTGCAGCCACGCGGGGTCGAGCAGCGACACCAGGTCGTCGCGGATGCGGTTGGTGACCGCCTCGTAGAAGATGCCCTCGTTGCGGAACGACTGGTAGTAGAGCTTCAGCGACTTGAGCTCCACGCATCCGTGCTGGCCGGTGGGGGTTCCGCCCGCGGCCGGCTGATACCGCAGCGTGATCGTGCCGAAGTCCGGGTGCCCCGTCTTTGGGCACAGCGACGTGAACTCCTCGGCGACGTGCTCGATGACGAACGGTGTCGCGGTGGGCGTGGGGAACGCTTCGAGGAGTCTGGGGTCGGGCATGGAAGTCGATCGATGGAGGCCGGGCCGGCTCGGCGGCGGCGGAACTATCGCCCGTAGCGTGTGAGGATCTCGCGGATTTGCGGCTGGTCGGGGTCGAGCTGGAGCGATCGGCGCAGAAGGTCCACGGCCCGGTCCCGCGCCGCACGGTCGGCCTTGTCGGACCGGATCCAGTCGTTCATCAGGCACACGCCCAGGCCGTTCATGGCCGGGTAGTAGTCCGCGTCGAGGTCGAGGGACTTCTGGAAGTTGTCCTTCGCGGCCGCGAAATCGCCCAGTTTGAACCGGGCGAATCCGAGCCGCTCGTACACCGCGGGCGTGGGCCCGATCTTCACCGCCTGCTCAAGCGCGTTGGCCATCTCCTCGTAGCGCTCCAGCCGGCCGAGGCTCTCGGCGAGATTGAGCAGCAGCGAGCTGTTGAGCGGCATCAACTCCGCGGCCTGCTGATACTCGCGCACGGCGTCCTGATGACGGTCGAGCGCCGCGTACACCGCGCCCAGGTTCAGCCGTGCGGGCCCGTCCTGCGGGCCGAGCTCTACGGCCTTCTGCGCGTACGGCAGGGCCTGACGGTTCTCGTCGAGCTGGTAATAGGCCGTCGCGAGATTGAGGTTGGTGCGGAAGTCGTCGGGGCGAACAGCCAGCGCCCGCAGGTACGCCTGCACCGCTTCGGTCACGCGATCGAGCAGGTGCAGCATGAGCCCGTGGTAGAACTGCGCGTCGAAGTTGCGGGGCTCAAGCTGGGCCGCACGCGAGTAACGCACCTCCGCGTTGTTGTAGTCGCGGTCCATCCGGTAGATGTCCGCCATGCCTATGTACGCGGTGGTCAGGTTCGGGTTGATCTCGATGGCCCGCTGGAACTCCATCAGGGCCCGTTCCTTGTCGCCGGCCCGGATGGCGTCCTCCGCGGCGAGCACCCGCGCCATCGACTCCTTGCGCATCGCCTCCGCCTCCACCGTCCTCGCCGCGTCTGCGGGTTTCACGGCGGACTTGTTGGACGTCTTGCATCCGGACAAAAGCGTTCCCGCCGCGACGATGCCGGTTGCGAACAGGAGCGTCAGCGCCGGTCGGGTACGAACGGGGAGGTGCTGGGCGTGGGGAGTAATTGGAGGTTGGGGCATGGTCGCTCGGGGAGGTTCGCCGGTCGGGCGCAGCGGGAACGGGAGGAGGTTCATGCCCCCGCCAAGTTAGCGGGCATGAGCATAGTCCAAACACGCTCCCCATGCCCTCTTCAAGGGCGGGGAATGGGGGGTTATCCCCCAACAACGGCCATATCGGCACGGTGGTTCGTTCAGCGTCGAGATCGGGCTGGAACTCGCTTGGCCGGAGCGCTTGCGCGGCCGGGCACGAGCGTTCGCAAGCGACGCAAGTTCAGGGTGTCGAACGGCATGCCGCCCTCCGAGTCGCCCTTGGGCGTTTCGAGAATCTTGGGCCGATCCCGGAACTGCGGCACCGAGAGCACCGCGCCGAAACCCTTGATCCCGATTGTGCCCTGCCCGATGTGCTCGTGCCGGTCCAGGCGCGAGCCCATCGCACCCTTGGAATCGTTGAGGTGGAGCACCCGGATGTGATCCAGGCCGCAGGTGCGGTCCCACTCTGCGAACGCCGCGGCCGCGGTGTCCGGCTTGGCAAGGTCGTAGCCGCCGGCATGGGCGTGGCAGGTATCGAAGCAGAACCCGACGCGACCTCCCGGATCGCCCGTGGCTTCGAGGATCATGGTGCGGAGCTGGGCCAACTCACCGAAGTCGCGCCCGAGGTTGCTCCCGCCGCCGACCGTGTTTTCGAGGCAGGAGACGGTGCGGTAGCCGCCCGTGCGTTTGAACAGCTCGCCATAGGCGGCGGCGATGCGGGCCAGGCCCGCCTCCCGCGTCGAGGTCGTGAACGCCCCGGGATGGTGGACGAGGTACGGCACGCCGAGCCGCTCGCACCGTTCGACCTCGTCGGTCATCAGATCGATGGACTTCTTCCACAGCTCGTCGTTTGGACTGCCGAGGTTGATCAGGTACGAGGCGTGCGAGACCGTTCGCCCGCCGGCCTTACCCGAGGCGTCCTTGTCCCAGCCCATCGCCTCGACGCGGGCACGCCAGTCCCGCACGACGGCCTCGTCCAACGGCTTGGCTTTCCACTGCTGCTGATTTTTGGTGAAGATCTGAACCGTGTCCATCTTCAGCTTTTCGGCCTCGTCCAGGGCGTTGACGAGAGAGCCGGCGATGGAGAGGTGCGAGCCGAACATGGTGCGGCCAGTCTAGACATGGGTACGTCTCGCGAGGGCGGGTGCTTGACCCCTCACCCCTCGGCCCTCTCTCATTTTTGTCCCCCTCTCCCACCGCGCCTATCATCATGGCCCCATTTTCGGGCAGGAGCAGCGTCCCTCATGATCGAAGCGCTCAAGAGCGACGAGATTGTCAATCGTATCGGCGGCCGGTTCAAGCTTTGCTCGCTGATCCAGCGGCGGCTCATCCAACTCATGGACGGTGGCCGTCCGCTGGTGGAGCGCAACGGCCGCTCCGACCTGGAGCTGGTGATCGAAGAAATCGCCCAGGGCAAGATCACGTACGAGTTCGATCCGACCACCGAGATCGACATCAAGAAGATCATGCCCCCCAGCGAGCGCTGATCGGCGACCCGCCGCCACTCGCCCTACGGCCGCACCGACCGCCCCGGAGCCACAACGTGACCGACCCGCAGCCGCCCTCCGGTGCCGAGCCGCTGGCGGGGCGACGTGTGCTCGTCGGCGTCACCGGCGGTATCGCGGCGTACAAGACCGCCACGCTCGTCAGCCGCCTGGCCCAGGCGGGCGCGACGGTGACGGTCGCCATGACCGAATCCGCGGCCAGGTTCGTCACCCCTCTCACGTTCCAGTCGCTCTCCGGCAGACCGGTCTACACGAGCGTCTGGGATCACATCGAGTCCAGCGACCCGCAGCACATTGCCCTGGCCCGGGCGACCGACGCCGCGATCGTCGCGCCGTGCACGATGGACTGCATGGCCCGGCTGGCGACAGGCCAGACCGGTGACGTGGTGACGCTCATTCTCAGCGCGATCGACCGCTCACGCACGCCCGTGCTGCTTGCGCCGGCGATGAACACGCAGATGTGGCGACAGCCATCGACCCAGCGGAACCTCGCGACGCTGACCGCCGACGGGTTTGAGTTCATCGGGCCCGACGAGGGCTGGCAGGCCTGCCGCAGCGTGGGTCCGGGGCGGATGAGCGAGCCGGAAGCGCTGCTGGCAGCCGTGCGGTCCGCGGTCTCGTCGCAGACGCGATCGTGAGTGATCGGCTTGGGGTTTGGACGTGGGGGTTGCCAACGCCTCCCGGGCGCGCTTTGCTCTGGACCATGAGGAAGCCTCTGACGGCGTTCCACATCGCAGGGCTGGCGGGATCGGTGATGCTGGCGGCCGGTTGCACGTCCACCGCGCCCGCGAGGGCGGTCCCGGCCACCTACCGCTTCGACGCGGTCCGCAGCGGCGGCGGCGCCGACGAGTGGTCGGCGATCCGCGACATCCTTCAGAAGCACAGCACGACCAAGATCGTCGAGGAGCGCCGCCGCCGCGCGAGCATGGGCGTCAACGAGGTCAGCGACTACCGCGCGACGCTCACGCTGCCCAACATGGCCGCGGCCGATCAGATCAACACCGAGGTCGCCGCGCTCGCGTCGGGGCCGGCGCAGATGGAGTTCGGGCTCGTGGACACGCAGATCGGCTACCGCGGCAACACCGTCGCGGCCGGTGTCACGTTGTTCGTCAGCGGATTCGCGACGCAGGGGAACAGGGTTCGGCTCTTTCCCGGCGCAACCGCGGACCCGATCGAGCTCACCGCCGGGCGCAACGGCCTGTGGAGCGCCAAACTCACGTCCGCGCCCGATGATGGCTGGCTTTACGGTGTGTCCGAAGACCCCTCCGGAAAGGTTCGGAGCCGCTACTTTCGTGTCAACGTGTCGAGCCAGAAGCAGGAGCGCGTCGACGAGGCCGAGTTCTGGCGTCGGTTCCCCCAGTGGAAGCCCGCGGCCGAACAGGAGAAGAAGTGATGGGTTCAGCGACGGGTCACATCCAGGGTCGTGCGGCGATCGTGAGCGGAGCGACCGCGGGCATCGGCCTGGCGATCGCCAGGGAACTGGTTGCGAACGGCGCGCGCGTGATCATCAACGGCCGTCGCGCCGAACGCCTCGACGCGATCGCCCGCGAACTCAACGGCGGGCATCCCACGGCCGTCGCGGCGACGGTGTTGGGGGACTGTGCCGAGCAGGCCGTGATCGACACGATGTTCGACATGGCGCGACGGGCGTTCGGGACCGACGCGAGCTGCGTGGTGGTCAACGCCGGGCGGGGGCTCAACGGATCGGTGGTGACCAGCGACCCCTCGCAGTGGGAGGAGATGATCCGCACCAACCTGCTGGGCGCGGCCCGGCTGGTGCGAACGGCCGCGCAGCGGATGTTGGGCTCGACCGACCCCGCCGCCGCTCCGCTTGTGCCGGACTGGACGAAGCGGCCGCGGGACATCATCGTGATCGGCTCGGTGGTCGGCCGGCACGTCTCGCCGTTCTCGAGCATGTACGGCTCGACCAAGTTCGGCATTCACGGCCTGACCGAGGGCGTGCGCCGTGAGCTCGGGCCCAAGGGCATCCGCGTGAGCCTGGTCGAGCCCGCGTTCGTGGTCAGCGAGTTTCAGGGTGTGGCGGGGTACAAGGACGAGTGGTTCAAGGGCGTGCTCGATAAGATCGGGCCGGTCCTCGAACCCGCCGACGTGGCGCGCACGGTTTCGTTCATCGCGGGCCAGCCCGCGGCCGTGCACGTGGGCAACGTGCTGGTGCGCCCGACTCGGCAAGAATACCCCTGAGCCGCGGCTCAACCCGGGGCCGTGCCGGGGTTCGCGCAGATTGACTGGGTCTTGATCAGGCAGACCACGGGTGAGCCCGCGCGCAGCCCCATTGTCGCGGCCGCACGACCGCTGATCTCCGCGAACAGCGGTGTACCGACGTCCACTTCGACCAGCACGCCGCGTGGGTGGTTGGTGATCCGCGTGACGGTGCCGCGGACCTGGTTCTGGATCGACACCGATTCGACCCGGCCAGCCGCAAGGGCCACGTCCCACGGCGGGACGGAGAGCAAGACCGGCGACCCCGTCGCACCCTCCACCGCGGGACAGACGAACTCCTGATCGTCGCCCGGCCGAATGCCCACACGCACAACGCTCACGCCCTCGGCCGGATCGTGCCGGAGCAGCACCGCCGGCAGCACGTTCACCGCGCCGCGGTCTCGAAGGACCGACCACGCCGCCGCATCGTGCAGCAGGCCCGTGTAGGGCCCGAAAGCAACCAGCCGCCCCCGATCGATGATCGCGAGGCGGTCGGTCAGGCGCAGGATCTCGCCCAGGTCGTGGCTGACAATTAGCGCCGGCAGCTTTGCGGCAGCGAGCGTGCGGGCGATGAGCCCCAGCGCGGCGTGTCGCAGGCGAATGTCCAGCGAGGCGAGCGGTTCGTCGAGGAGCAGCGCCCGCGGCCTGCTCAGCAGGGTTCGAGCCAGCGCCACCCGCTGCTGCTCGCCGCCCGAGAGCCCTTCGGTCCCGCGATCGAGCAGCGGGCGGACCTCCAATCGGTCGACGATCGCGTCGAACTCAGCAGTCGAGCGAGGTCCGCGCGGCCGACCGTAGAACAGGTTGCCCCGCACGTTCCGATGCGGGAACAGGCGAGGCTCCTGAAAGACCACGCCGACGCCGCGGCGGTGGGGCGGCACATCGATGCGCTTGGCGCTGTCGAACACGGTCGTTCCGCCGACGGTGATCTCGCCTCGGTCGGGCCGACGCAGGCCCGCGATCGCGTGCAGGAGCGTGGTCTTGCCCGCGCCCGATGCTCCGAACACACCGGTGATGCAGTTTCCCTCGCGCTCCTCCGTCCGCAGGTCCACGTCGAGCACGAAACCCGGCCGCTCGATTCTCACCCGTGCATGGATCACGCGGCCAGCCCCCGAGTGGTAGTCGAGGAAGCCGAGCCGTCGCGACGGTGCGACCATCGCCGCACCAGCAGTTCGGAGGCGATCACCGCGAGCAGTGAAACGGCCACGGAGATGACCACCAGGCGCAGCGCCGCCGCGTCTCCGCCGGGCGTCTCGCTGTTCGTGTAGATGGCCAGGGGCAGCGTGCGGGTCTGGCCCTGGATGTTCCCGGCGAAGGTGATGGTCGCGCCGAACTCGCCCATGCCCCGGGCGGCGGCGAGCACCACGCCCGCCGCGATGCCCGGGAGCGAAAGCGGTAGCGTCACGGTCATGAACACCCGCAGCGGCCCGGCGCCCAGAGTCGCGGCCGCGTGCTCCAGCTTGGTGTCCACCGACTCGATCGCCAGTCGCGCCGTGCGGACCAGCAGCGGAAAGCCCATGATCGCCGAGGCGATCGCCGCGGCCTTCCAAGTGAAAGCGATCTGAACGCCAAGCGATTGATCGAGCCAGCGCCCGATCACGCCGGCGCGACCGAGCATGAGCAGCAAGGCGTACCCGATTACCACCGGCGGCAGGACCAGCGGCAGGTGCACGATCGCGTCGAGCAGCGTGCGCCCGAGGAATCGCTTGCGAGCGAGGAGCCACGCCACGGCGATGCCCGGGATGAGCATCGCGGCCGTGCTCCACGCCGCGACGCGCAGCGTGAGAACCAGCGCGGACCATTCCTCTGCGGAGAGCATCAGCCGGGCCCTCCCGGCTTGGCGGGTTGAGGGGGTTCGGAAGATGGAGCAGATGGCAGGACCGTGAAGCCGGCCCGCTCAAAGACCGCGACGGCCTCGGGCGAGCGGAGCAACGCGAGGAACCCGGGGGCGTCCGCGTTCGCGCTCTTGGTGAGCGCGACCGGGTAGCGGATCGGGACGTGGCTCTCCTCGGGGAGCGTGGCCAAGACACGCACGCGCTGCGAACCCTGGGCGTCGGTCGAGTACACGATCCCCGCGTCGGCCTCACCGATCTCCACCAGGCGCAGCGCGGCCCGGACGTCCTGGGCGGTGATGAGCCGGCCCTCCACGCCCGCCCACCAGCCGAGCCAATCGAGCGACTCGCGGCCGTATCTTCCGGCCGGAACGTGCTCCGGATCGCCCATCGCAAACCTTCTGAGTCTGTCCGGGGGGGGAAGCGCCGAGCCCCGCTCAGCCCGGATCGTGAGCTCCCTTCCCTTGGTGCCGACGATCACGAGGCGGTTGGCGAGCAGGTCCTGACGCGAGCCGGAGTTGATTGAACCCGTCGAGGCGAGGTCGTCCATCCATTTTTCGTCTGCGGAGAGGAACACGTCCGCCGGCGCGCCCGCGCGGATCTGGCGGGCGAGGCTTGAGGACGAGTCGAAACTGAACTGGACCTTCACGCCCTTCGCAGCCTCGTACGCCGCCCCGATTCTCTGCATCACGTCCGTGGTGCTGGCCGCGGCGAACACGGTCACTGTGCCGCGGGCGTTCGGGCTCGGCGGGGCGCCATCGGCCGGGCTCGTGGACGATCGGCGTTCACACGCCGGAAGCAGGGCCAGCATGGCCCCGAGCACGCACGCGAGCAAGGCCGGGGTGCGGGGGGGCTGCGACTCGAGTGTGGGCATGGTGGGTACGCCGGGTTCGTGAGCGCGGTCGCATAGCCTACCGCGCGCCGGCGGCCTTGGTCCGGCTGATTCCCGGATGAAAGAAAAAACCCCCGGGCCGGGCCCCGAGGGTTGCTTTGGCTTCAGTTTGGGCGAGCGCCCGCCCGGCTCACGGGAAGATGCCGCGGATCGCGTACACCTTGCCGATGTTCTCCAGCGCGGCGATGTACGCCGCGGTGCGCATGTCGCAGTTGTACTTCTTGCGCATCTGCTTGGTGCGCCCGGCGGCGGTGACCATGTGCCGGTTGAGGGCCTGATCGACCTCCTCGGCGTCCCAGGTCACGTTGGACTTGTTCTGAACCCACTCGAAGTACGAAACGGTCACGCCGCCCGAGTTGGCGAGGATGGCGGGGATGACCTCGATGCCGCGCTCGTTGAGCACGCGGTCGCCCGCGGGCGTGGTGGGGGCGTTGGCGCCCTCGATCAGGCACTTGGCGTTGATCCAGCGGGCCTCCTGCTCCTTGACCATCTGCTCCAGAGCGGCCGGGATGCAGCAATCGACCCTGGTCTTGTAGAACTCCTCGGCGGAGATCTTGGTGGAGCCGGCGAAGCCGCCGACGCCGCCGTTCTTGGCGACGTGGGCCGCGAGCGCCTCGGTGTCGAGCCCGGCGTCGTTGCGGATCGCGCCGGTGTGGTCCATCACGGTCACGAGCTTGGCGCCCATCTTGCCGAGGATGCGTCCCGTCCACGAGCCCACGTTGCCGTAGCCGATCAGGCTGAACGTCATGCCCTGGATCTGGATGCCCAGCTCCGGCGCGAGCTCGACGAGCACGTCGACGAGGCCCTGGCCGGTCGCTTTCTCACGGCCCAGCGAGCCGCCGTACTCGACCGGCTTGCCGGTGATGACCGCCTCGGGCTGGTGACCGCCGACCTCGGAGAGGAAGGCGTACGTGTCGGCGATCCAGGCCATGTGCTGGGCGTTGGAGCCCACGTCGGGAGCGGGGATGTCGTAGTCCGGTCCGATCTGGTGCGCGATCGCGGACGTGAACCGGCGGACGATCCGCTCCATCTCGGCCGACGAGTGCTTGCGGGGATCGACCTTGATGCCGCCCTTGCCGCCGCCGAAGGGCACGCGGACCAGCGAGGTCTTCATGGTCATCAGAAACGCCAGCGACTTCACGTCGTCCAGGTGCACGTCGGGGTGGAACCGCAGCCCGCCCTTGAACGGCCCGATCGCGTTGTTGTGCTGAACCCGGTAGCCCTTGAAGAGCTTGAACGTCCCGTCATCCATGCGCACCGGGAAGTGCACCATGATCTCGTTCTTGGGCTGCGCGAGGATCAACTGGATCTCGTGCGGCAGCTCCATCATCTCCGCCGCCGTGAGCATCGTGTCCACGGTCTGGAGGTACAGGTTGTTGGGATCGAGGGGCAGGCCCACCTCGTCGAACACCGGACTCTTGAACAGTTCGCGGCGCGTGCCGTTCTTGCCGGGTTTGGGGGCGACGGCGGGTCCGGGGGCGGGGTGGGCGACGGTGGTGTTGCTCATGGGTTGGGCCTGCGGGGGGATGCGCGGCCAACGCCGCGCGGATGGTGAAATGCGGAGCTCGGGCTTCGCGACGACGAACACATACCGACGAAGCGGGCCGGGACGCCTTGTCCCCGGCTCACTTCCCGCGGCAGGCTCGTCGTGTCTCGAACCGCTTGGCGTTCGGGCCGCGGGGGCCGGTCCGGCTGTTCATCCGGCCGATACCATCACGGCATGAACCGCACCCGGGGGGTGGCGCGGCGGGTCTGACGGGGTCAAGATGATACTCTACCACGCGGCCGATCTCATCTGGGCCACCAAAATCAAGGGGACGGCCGACGCCCTCGGGGTCGCGGCCAGGCCGGTCAGGTCGATTGGAATGCTGGAAGCCAGGCTGGCCGATTCGCCGGTCAGGGCGCTGATTGTTGACCTCGATGATTCGAGTCTGGCCATCGAACTTTTGCGGCGAGTTCGCGGAAACACCGCGTCCGATCCTGCGATCCGCACTCTCGCGTTCGGGCCGCACGTCGAGGTCATGGCATTCGACAACGCCCGCGCGGCCGGGGCAGACACGGTTCTCGCCCGAGGGGCATTCGATCACCGCATGTCCATGATCCTCAAAGACTTGGATGCCGAGGGCCCACTGGCGAAATAGAAAAGCGGTCATTCCAGCCTCGCTTGCCGGACTCGAACCGCGTGCTACCCTTGTGCCTCCGGCGACCGATTCGCCGGTGCCGCGGATCTCCCGGGTGTTCCGGGAGCGGCCACACGCACCCCAAGCCGCCCCAGTGGGGCCCCCCCAAACAACTGAACACCCGGGTGGACTCAAGCTCCTTGACGGAGCCGAGCGGCTGGTTGTCGGCTCGGCGCGGTGTGGCCGCGCGCGGACGACGATGATCTGGGTTCCGGCCGATCCCGGCCCGGGCCCGCGAAAGACCCCAACGACATGATCGACGAAAACCTGATTGCTTCTCTGGGTATCTCCGACGACGAGGCCGTGGCGCTGCTCAGCCCCATGATGGGCAAGGGCGGCGACATGGACACGCTTCTCTCCAAGACCATCGGGTCGTTCACGCCGGGCTCGATCCTCGACGGCAAGGTCATCGGCTTCGCGGCCGACGACGTGGTGGTCGAGGTCGGGCTCAAGAGCGAGGGGCTGATCCCGCGCGAGGAGTTCGACAACGCCGATCAGCTCCAGGTGGGCGACAAGGTCCAGGTTCTCTTCGAGAAGATCGACGAGGACACCGGCATGGTCTCGCTCTCCAAGCGCAAGGCCGACCGGATGCTCAACTGGCAGCGGCTCATCGACACCACCCGCGAGGGCGACGTGGTCGAGGGTCGCGTCATGCGGAAGATCAAGGGCGGCCTGCTTGTGGACATCGGCGTGCCGGTGTTCCTGCCGGCCAGCCAGGTGGACGTTCGCCGGCCGGGCGACATCGGCGACTACATCGGACGCGACATCCGCGCCGCTGTGCTCAAGATCGACACCGAGCGGCGGAACATCGTTATCTCCCGGCGCAAGCTCATCGAGGAGGAGCGAGAGAACGCCAAGAAGCGGCTCATGGACACGCTCAAGGAGGGCATGGTCGTCACCGGCACGGTGAAGAACATCGCCGACTTCGGCGCGTTCGTCGACCTCGGCGGCATCGACGGCCTGCTGCACATCACCGACATGTCCTGGGGCCGGATCAATCATCCCAGCGACATGCTCCGGATCGACCAGAAGGTCGAGGTCAAGGTCCTCAACATCGACCGCGACAAGGAGAAGATCGCCCTGGGTCTCAAGCAGAAGGAGGCCAGCCCCTGGGAGGAGATCGAGAAGAAGTACCCCGTCGGCTCCCGCGTCAAGGGCGAGGTCGTCAACATCATGTCGTACGGCGCGTTCGTGCGGCTGGAGCCGGGCATCGAGGGCCTGGTCCACATATCCGAGATGTCCTGGACCCGGCGCGTCAACCACCCCAGCGAGCTCGTGCAGCCCGGGGCCCCGGTCGACGTGGTCGTGCTGGAGATCGACAAGACCAAGCAGGAAATCAGCCTCGGCATGAAGCAGACCGAGATCAACCCCTGGGAGCTCGTGGGCGAGAAGTATCCTCGCGGCACGATCATCGAGGGAACGGTCCGCAACCTGGCCAACTACGGCGCGTTCATCGAGATCGAGCCGGGCATCGACGGCCTGCTGCACGTCTCCGACATCTCGTGGACCAAGAAGGTCACGCACCCCAACGAGGTCTTCAAGAAGGGCGACAAGGTCCGCTGCGTCGTCCTCGATGTCGATCAGGAGAAGCAGCGCGTCGCCCTGGGCCTCAAGCAGCTCACCGAGGACCCGTGGCTGCACGCCATCCCCGACGCCTACAAGCCGGGCATGGTCGTCCGCGGCAAGGTCACCAAGATCACCAACTTCGGCGTGTTCGTCGAGCTCGAGAGCGATCTTGAAGGCCTGCTCCACATCTCCGAGCTGGCCGACCACAAGGTCGAGAACCCGCAGGACGTCGTCAAGCCCGGCGAGGAGGTCGACGTCAAGATCCTCCGCGTCGACATCGAGGATCGCAAGATCGGCCTCTCCCTCAAGCGGGCTCAGTGGGGCGACACCGACCGCGGCCAGAGCGCCGAGGGCGAGGAGCGTCCCGAGAAAGTCAAGAAGGCTCCCAAGCGCGGCGGCATGGACGACCACGGCGCGATGGGTACCGACAAGATCGTGTTCTGACCCGCTCGCGGCCAACCCGAGTTCCACGTTCCGCCCCGGGGCCTTCCTCGGGGCGTTTTCTTTCCGCGGCGGGTTGGGGGCTGGCCACGGATGAACACGGATCGGCACGGATTGGGCTTCTTTGCCACGGATGGACGCGGATAGACGCGGATAGAACCAGACGATGCCATAGGTTCCTTGAAGGCCCGATCGCTGGAGAGCAGACACGTGCCTGGCTTGGACATGGCCAAGTGAGGATTGCGAATGGTGGGGACACTCGTCTCGGGAGTCCGTCCCGGCATCACCAACCGGCTTCTTCGCTCAACTGCACGAGCCCATGCTGCATTTCTTCCATCCCTTCCTGCATCCATCCGCGTCCATCCACGGCAGAGCGTCTGATCCGTGCCGATCCGTGCCCATCCGTGGTCCATTCCCTCACCGCAAAAACGCAAAATCCCCGCCGTGAAGCGGGGATCGTGCGGTGTGTGGGCAAGAAGAGCATCCGCGCGTGTGTGGCGCTCGGATCGTGTGTCTGTGTGGTCGGGCGGTCGTTCGCTACGATCGTGCCGGGCACGACCGTGGGTCGGCGGCCGGGGTTCAGCACAGGGCCATGAAACTCAGCAGGGCGAGGATCGCGATGCGCTTGCGTTGGTCCGTGAGCAGATTGAGGGCAGCAACCATGGGCCGATCTCCAGTTGTTGTGGGAGACTCCTTTCAAGCCCTGTGCCAACCGGCTCCGTCCGGCGCCACGTGCGATAAAAGCGGTGCCCGTGCCGCCCGCGCCTCCGCGAGCGTTGCGGGCTCCGCCACCCCAGCATACCACGTGTGCGGCCTGATGCTCGGACGCCACGGCGCGTGCTTCGTCGGCTCACCAATCGCGCGCGCGGCGATCGCCGCGGTCATCACGCTGGTTATTGGACACTCGCCCCTCAGCGCATCCGGTGCGTTCGCCCAGGCGCAGCCGCAGCGAACGGGGACAACCGAGCCCCGAGCCACGGGCACACCCGCCCTGGGCTTCGAAGCCGATCCGCACCGGCCCCCGAGCCCCGCCGCCACGATGCTGGCGTACAAACTCGTCGAGCCCTGGGTGCGGGCGTGGTCGGTCCCGCCCGAGGGCGAGGCGGTGAAGGCCGCGGACGAGGCCGGGCGCCCGCTGCCGCCGGTTTATGGGGCCTGCATCAACCTCCGCCTGCACGGCCAGTTGATCGGTCGCGGCCAGAGCCTCGCGTTCGAGGCCGGGGCGCGGCCCGACCCCGTGCACATCGTCCGTGCCGCGGCCGCGGCGATCGCCGACGCCGATCCGCGCCTGCCCGTGGCCAACGACCTCAACCGTGGGGCGGCGATCAGGGTTTTGACGCCCGACATCCAGATCAGCCTTGAACTCGCGGGCTCGCCCACACTCATCACCGACGACACTTGGGCGCTCGTCGATACGGGCTTGGCGCCCGGACTCGACGGCCTCGCGTGTCGCGCGGGCAAGGGTGAGGCGGAGGTCTCTTTCCCGTCCGAGATGATGATGAGCAACCTTCTGCCGCAGCGGGCCGTGCGCGGCATGATCGCCAACACCATCGGCGAGGGCGGCGCGGCCGAAGCCCTGCTCGCGCCGAAACTGATCCGCGACAAACACACGATCACAATCGCCAAGTTTCGCGTTTCACACCTGGCCCAGTGCGCGCCGGAACGCGAGCCGGAGTTTCTCAATCGAGGTGCGAGAGTTGTCGCCGGTCCGTGCCTGGACCGGGCGGGGCTGGAGGAACTGGCTTGGGGGCTGGCGTCGCACCTCAGGGCCCGCGCCTCGACCACGATTGAGCGAGCACCCGAGACGCTCCTGCTCGACACAATCTCGGTTGATTCGTACGCCCGCCTGCGCCCGCAGCGATTCACAGAGCAACAGCGGACGGCGTATCTGACCCGAGTTCGAGACCTGCTCTCGGGCGAACCGTCAGGGACTGACCTCACGAACCGGGCCTTGCGGCTGGCCGCGCCCCTTCCCTCGGCGAAGGCCGACTCACTGGACAAGGTCCGAGCTTTGGCGGTCGTCGAAGCCGCTCTGGATGCGGCGGCGGCGGACAAGCCGATCGACGTTTCGACCGTGCCGGAAGACCTGCGTGCACAAGTGGCATCGATCCGTCTCACGGCCCTGGACCCTGTGCAACGCTCGGTCGTTCTCTTCGGCTACGGCCGCTACTGCGCCGGAGCGAATCGCACGGACCACCTGCCCGCGTTGAATCGTGAGATTCGGCGCGTATTTGCCGACCTGCCCACCGAACGTCTGGTATCGCTGATGCCCTGGCTTGGTTGGTCAGAGCTCGACGCCGCGACGATCGCCCAGCCTGATCAGGCCAAACCGGGCGAGGTTCCCGCCGCCCCCGCACTCCGCCAGATGCGGGCCGAAGTCTGGAAGCACCAACTTTCGCCCATCGACGCCGGCGCCGATGGGGCCGACATGGTCGGCGGCATCGTCTTCACCACCGGCGCGAGCATCCCCTTCCCGACGTGGCAGACCGTCCGTCCGATCGCGTTCATCGCGACCATGGTCGGAGACGATCGACTGACCGAGCCCGCCGAACGAGAGATCGAGTTGTACCGTGTACTGGCCGCGTTCCGGTTTCTGCGCCAGCTCCAGGTGGACGATTCCTGCGGCTGGATGTGCCCGAACCCCGAAGCCGCGATCGGCGGAATCCGGGCCGCGACGTGGGACCAATCCATGCCCCCCGACGCCACGAGCCTGGCTTTGCTGGCCACGTGCGAGTTGTTCAAGAGCATGGACAGGATGGCCGCCGCGAGGGCCGCCAAAACGGGGCCCGCGGACAAACCCTCAGGCGCTCGGTAGGACCGCAAATTCAAGGGTTTTTTGAGCGTGGATAACCCCTTCGCCGAAGGGAAATCCGACGCGTTTTTGCCTAGAATGAACGGACCATTTTCGGGTCTTTTTCGCCCCTTCGCCACGCCCGCTCGCCGCCCGCCGAGGAGACTGCACGGATGCCGGAACTCGACCCCCTGGCCACCGCCGAAACCGACGGGAACGGAGCCGCGACCGGCCGCAACGGGAACTCGGGACAGCAGATCGCCAGCGCGCGCGCGGGAACGCCGCCGAACGGTTCTCCACAGCCCGAGGCAAACGGTTCCAGCGGCGGTGATCGCCGCGACGGCGATGAGAGCGGAGGGAGTGGGGGGGGTGGGGGGGGCGGCGGGGGGGGCGGCCCGCCCTCCGGCATGGGCGGCGATCCCGGCAACGTCACCGACCTGCAGATCGAGCGCGAGCTTCAGGACTCGTACCTGACCTACGCCATGAGCACGATCATGGACCGGGCCCTGCCCGACGTCCGCGACGGGCTCAAGCCCAGCCAGCGACGGATCCTCGTCGCGATGAACGACCTCAACCTGCGCCCGGGCAAGAAGCACCTCAAGTGTGCCAAGATCTGCGGCGACACCAGCGGCAACTACCACCCTCACGGCGAATCGGTCATCTACCCCACGCTCGTCGGCATGGCTCAGCGCTGGCGCATGCGTGCGCCCCTCGTCGATCCGCAGGGCAACTTCGGCTCCATCGACGGCGACGCGCCCGCGGCCATGCGTTACACCGAGGCCCGGCTCACGCAGTTCGCGGCCGACATGCTCGACGACCTCAAGCTCGACACCGTCGACTTCCAGCCCAACTACGACGACCGCCTGATGGAGCCGACCGTGCTCCCGGGCAAGTTTCCCAACCTGCTGGTCAACGGCGGCGTCGGCATCGCCGTGGGCATGGCCACCAGCCTCGCGCCGCACAACGTGGTTGAGGTACTCGACAGCGTCGTGCGCGTGCTCGAAGAGCCCGGCATCCAGCTCATGACGCTCATGGAGGACGTGAAGGACGCCTCGGGCGCCGTGATCCGGCGCGGCATCAAGGGCCCCGATTTCCCCACTGCGGGCGTCATCCTCGGTCGGCGCGGCATTCTGGAGGCCTATGCCACCGGGCGCGGCAAGGTTACCGTCCGCGGCAAGGTGCACACCGAGCAGATCGCCGGCAGCAAAGACCGCGTCCAGATCGTCATCGACGAGATCCCCTACGGCCTCAACCAGGAGACGCTGGTCCAGAAGATCATCGAAGCGGTCAAGGAAGAACGCATCAAGGACATCTCCGACGCCCGCAACGAGTCCGGGCGCGAGGCCCAGAGCCGCGTCGTGGTCGAACTCAAACGCGGCGCCGACCCGGCCGTGGTCGAGAACCAGCTCTACCAGTTCACCCCGCTCCAGGTCACCTTCAGCATCCACAACATCGCGCTGGTGAACCGCCAGCCGCGCACGCTCAGCTTGATCGAGATGATCAAGTACTACATCGAGCACCGCCACGACGTGATCCGCCGGCGTACGGCCCACCTGCTGGCCGAGGCCCGCAAGCGGGCCCACGTGCTCGAGGGCATGATCTACGCCGTCTGCGACATCGACGAGGTCATCCGGCTCATCCGCGCCAGCCAGACCCGCGCCGAGGCCATCGACCGCCTCATCGAGAAGCGGTTCCAGATCCCCGCGTCCCACCCCTTTGCTCCCAAGATCCCCGAGCGGCTGATGAAGGCCGTCCGCCTGGCCGACGCCCGCGGCGGCGTCAGCCTCACCCGCGTGCAGGCCGAGACCATCTGCAACATGCGGCTCTCGCAGTTGGTCGGGCTGGAGATCGAGCGGCTCGTCGACGACTACCGCACGCTCGTGATCGAGATCGAGGACTACGAGGACATCCTCGCCAAGCGCGAGCGCATCGTCGCCATGATCAAGGCCGACTGCGAGGAGATGAAAGCCCGCTTCGGCCCGATGAAGGTCCGGCCGCTGATCGCCGGCGCCGGGCGAGACGTCAACTACGCCACCCGCCTCACCGAGATCCAGGACGCCGCCGAGGGCGACATCACCATCGAGGCCCTGATCCAGGTCGAGGACATGGCCGTCACCATCTCCAACCAGGGTTACGCCAAGCGCGTCAGCCTCAGCACCTACCGCCAGCAGGGGCGCGGCGGCAAGGGCATCATCGGCGGCGCGGCCAAGGACGAGGACTTCATCGAGCACATGTTCGTCGCCAGCACCCACGACGACCTGCTCTGTTTCACCAACCTCG
The DNA here is from genome assembly GCA_964630785.1 of uncultured Phycisphaeraceae bacterium. GTDB lineage: Bacteria > Planctomycetota > Phycisphaerae > Phycisphaerales > UBA1924 > JADLCX01. The sequence goes on from CAZVZG010000037.1 coordinate 20,754, forward strand.
GCCGGGTCTTCAAAATCAAGGTCTATGAGCTGCCCGAGATGCCGCGCACGAGCAAGGGCCGTCCGATCGTGAACCTTATTGAACTGCGCGAGGGCGAGCGGGTCCGGGCCTTCCTCAATGTCAAGAACTTCGAGACCGGCAGCAACTACCTGACTTTCGTTTCCTCGCAGGGCATCGTCAAACGCACGCCCCTCAAGGACTACCGAAACGTCCACAAGGGCGGCCTCATCGCCGTCGGCCTCAAAGAAGGTGACAGCGTGCTCGACGTCTGCCTCACCTCCGGAAGCGACGACGTGCTTCTGGCCACCGCCCAGGGCATGGCCATCCGCTTCAACGAGGACGACGTCCGCATCATGGGCCGCCCCGCGGCCGGCGTGAAGGGCATCGAGCTCGCCGAAGGCGACCAGGTCGTCGGCGCGGTGGCGATCCCCATGAAGCCCGACTCCGACGGCGACCCCGTGTCCGCAGACGCCTCGATCTCTCTGCTCACCATCTCCGAGAACGGCTTTGGCAAGCGGACGCCGATCGACGAATACCGCGTGCAGCCCGAGTCGGGAAAGGCCCGCAGCCAGTCACGCGGCGGCAAGGGGCGTGTGGACATCGACGCGAGCGAGCGCAACGGCCGCTCCGTCGCCGCGCTGGGCGTGCGAGAGGGCGACGACGTGGTCGTCACCACCCGCTCGGGCATGACCGTGCGCATGCCCGTCTCCGAGATCCGCACCACCGGGCGCGGCGCCCAGGGCGTGCGCGTCACCAAGGTTGATGAGGGTGACAAGGTGGTCGCCGCGGCCACTGTTGCGGCGGAGGAGTGACCCCCCCGTGCGGGGGTATGAGTACAACTTAATATTCTGCCCAATCGAAACTTGACATCGATGGGGGGGGGGGGGGGGGGGTCGGCCAGCTTCCTTGGAACCCTTTACAAAAGGAGGCCCCACTTTCGCCGCCCCCCCCGCCCCGCTCTCCGCCTTGGCCGCCCTGAGTCCGCCCG
>CAZVZG010000037.1:21751-34230 GCA_964630785.1 uncultured Phycisphaeraceae bacterium
GCATTGAAGGCGTCGATGCCGGCACAAGCCATGGCGCGCTACCACTGGGCGGCGGGGCGGGAGTTCGACGCGCGCGGTCTGACGCGATCGTGTGACACCTTTACGAAAGGAGCACCCATGTTCGCCGTCCTCGCCGCCGCGCTATCCGCCTTGATCGCCCTGAGTTCGCCCGCTCAGCCCGAGACTTCGGAGCCCGCTCCGATCAACTCGCATGTGACCGACGCAGCGATCGCGATCGGATGGAACTGGGACGGCCACAAGTGCGTTTCCGTGACTCCCTGCGCCGGGTTTGTGTATGAGCCGTCGAGCGGCGGCGTGAACCTGGCGGACTGCGGAATCAACTTCTGGGGAAACTGTTCGGGCAAGTGCAAGTACTGTACCGGCACGGCGGGCGTGGCGGGCAACATGTGCCAGGAGAAGGAGCACGAAATCTGCATTATCGGAACCAGTCTCCAAACTTGCGGCACGATCAACCATTTCAAATGTGCCGCGGCAGCGACTCCACCAGCTGGTCAGGCGAAGACCGAGAACGGCTGTTACTGCACCACACCGATCGGTGGCTCGCCCGATCCGTGTCAGACCGGAGCGTGCCTGTGATGGTCGCCCTTGTGTTCGTCGCGGCCGCGTGCTTTGGAGGGTCAACGCCCTCCGAGCCCGTCTTGCCTCCGCCGCTACCGGCGGTCGATTCCTGCCCGTTGCCATCGGCCCCGAGTGTGTGCGAGTCCCTCGTGTGCCGTTTCCCCGAAGCGCGGTCGGCGCCGGAACCGATGGCTGTCGCCCTCGCCCAGGCCATGCTCGCGAACGACCGTTTGGCCGGTGGGATGTCGTGTTCCTACTGCACGCTGGTGTGGACCTCCGACGCACAAACTTGGTTCCCACTTGCGCAAGTCGGTGAAATCGTCGATGAATGCGGCCGTTGGTACCGTCACCAAAGACTGTGCTGGCGTACCAAAGACAAATCGCGTACGTGCTCGTCGGGCGAGTCTTCGTTTGATGGCCAGCAGGTGTACGCCCAGCAAGACAAAGAGTGTGGAAATGGCGCACTCATCCAGCCCCAAGACCCGTACCAGACGATGGCTCCCGGTTATTCCCCCACGAGGTTCTTGGGTCGATCGATCTGTTACAACCAACGGGAGTTGCTCGGCGAACTTCTCTTGAAGTCACAGGATTTGTCAACGGTGCAGGGAGCTGCAAGGGGACTGATTCGGCTCCACGGCACCATCGACGCTCAGAACCAGACGCTGATTATCGATGTTGACGTGGACCCCTCTCGTGGTTTCGCACCCGTGCGCATAGCGACGTTCGATGGTCTGACCGGGTCGCCCTGGATCCTCCTCAAAGTGGACGAGATGTCGCACATTGACGGCGCATGGGTGCCGGTTCGAGGAGTGAGGCGTGCGTTCGAGGACGTTCCTCCCCCGATCGAGTTGCAGAAGCAGTTCAAGGATGCGTTGAAGCAAGCCGGAATCGAGGCGCGGGTTGATCCGCGCGACGCATCAGCTCGCCGGCGGTTCCAGCGCGTCGTCTCCTCCGTGTTCGGTGAGGCGGGATGGCGCTACGCCGAGGACCAATCGGTGTCCCCGGCTGTTCTGACCGGCGTTGTCATCTCCAAGGTCGGCATCGGGTGCGACGCCCCGTTGCCGCGGGTGGAGTTTCGAGCCGATTCGGTGCGAGTGGATGCCCTTCGCCACATCGGCAGCGACGGCCAACCTGCCGAAGCCCCTGACGCCGCCTCACAAGATTCCCCTTGAGCAACTCGGAAGGCAATCATGCTCTCCCTGCTTATTGCGGTATGCACTCTCAGTTTCGTGATCGCGCCGATGGCCCGCTCAGAACCTCCGATCAATCAGCCCACCACCCCCGGGCTGCTATCGATCGACACCGCCAAGAGCGGACCACTCGACTGTGGATACGTTTTCCTGGGCGGCCACGCTCGCAGGGACGTTGTGCTGCGGAATCTGACCGGAGACGCTGTGGCGCTCACGATCGATCAGAAGAGCTGCTTCTGCGTTGAGGCCGCCATCGAACCCGCAACGATCGGTCCGGGCGAGTCCGCGATTCTGCACATCGACGTGAAGGTCGCGGGCGGCACCGGACCGCAGCGGCACGGCGTCGTTGTCGGCGCAACGCCCCGCAATGGCGGCCCGGCGCAGCAGGTCGAGTGCGACATTCAATACACGCCGGATCGGAGCGTTGAGGTTTCGCCCGCGTTTCTCGACCGCAGGATCGTCGCGGGTGCACCTTTTCGCGCCGAGCTCTTCGTCATGCGATTGACACCGGGCGACCTGACACTGACCCATCCCACGTTCAACGTGCCCGGGCTCAGCGTGGAGGACAAAGGGCTGTTGGACGAGAACCCAACAGTCCGACGATTCGAGATCCACGGTGCGCCCGAGCGGATCGGGACCGTCGTCGAGAAGTTCACCGTCGAGGCCGACTCGGCGCGCCGGCCCCACGTCGGGGCGCCCCTCTACCTCACGATCCTCAGCCCTCTCCGTGCCGTTCCCCCGGGTGTGGTCGTGTCGTCGTTCACTCCACCCGCGCCGCATCCAACCGTTGAGCTCGAACCGCGATCACGCGAATCGGTGATCGACCTACACGCCGCGAGCGTCACGCTGACCAACCCTATCGAGGGCCTCACTGTCGTCCTCGATGGTCGGCGATCACTTCCGACCCTGACCTTCACGCTCCCACGCCCGAGCGAGCGCGATCCGATCATGACCGAGGCGGTGGTGTGGAACAAGGAGCGCGTCGAGTTGGCGCGGGTGCCCGTCATCATCATGCCCGCGCGGCTCGTCACCAACGGAACGGGGGGTGAACCTGCCGCGACTGTGAAGGAGGGCGAACACCGCGGCCCCGGGTGAACTAGAATCGGGCGCATGCCCATCGATTGGTCCCACGACATCGTCCTGGTGGATTTCGCTGACGAGCCCGAGCTCTCCGAGGAGATGGCCGCGCTCTTTGAGCGGCTCAAGCTGCCGGCTCTGACCGCGCCCGCGGGCCCCGTCAATCCGTCGGCGGACATCTCGTACTCGCGTGCACGCGACGACCGCGCGGCTGAACCCACCCCCGAAGCGACGCCGAACATCGTGGTCAACCTCACCGCCGTTTCCTACCTCAACTCCTCCCACCTCGCGGCCATGCTCCGCCTTCGCAAGCGGATCACCGACGCGGGGCGAACACTCGTGCTTTGCGGCCTGAATGACGAGCTGACGACCGTCATGCGGCACACCGGGCTCGATCGGGTCTTCAAGTTTGCCCCCGACACGGTGACCGCCCTTGCCGGTGTCCAGATACAAGGGAAGGGCGAGCGAGAGACCTGACACGCTTCTGCTCAGGCGATCGCCAAGGACTCGTCGGACCCGCTCCGTCACCTCTGTTTGCCACCCTCCGGCGGCCCGCCGGTACACACCGCCGCATGACCACCCTGGCCGACAACCCGATCGCGTCAAGCAGCGCTGGGGGCTCGGCCGCGGGGGTGTTGAGGGGGGCGGGGGATCAGCGCTGGATCGCCGAGCTCCGCGGCGTCCGCAAGACCTACTACAAGCCCGATGGGTCGGTCCTCGTCGAGGCCGTCGGTCGCGGCGAGCAGGGCGTGGACCTGCGCGTTCCGGTCGGTCAATACCTGGCGATCATGGGCGCCTCCGGCTCGGGCAAAAGCACGCTCATGAACATCCTCGGCTGCCTCGACAAGCCGACCGCCGGCATGTACCTCCTCGACGGCGAGGACTGCGCCCAGATGAGCGATGAGGGCCTCTCCCGCTACCGCGGTCACAAGATCGGCTTCGTGTTCCAGGCGTTCAACCTGATCCCGGAACTGACCATTGAGCAGAACGTTGCGGTCCCGCTCTTCTACCAGGGCATCGGCGCGGCCGAGCGGCTGGACCGTGCCGTCGAATGCCTCAAGCTCGTGGGGCTTGGTGAGCGGCTGGGCCACCGGCCGCGGGAGCTCTCGGGCGGACAGCAGCAGCGTGCGGCCATCGCCCGCGCCCTGGTCACCCGCCCCGTCGTCCTCATGGCCGACGAGCCCACGGGCAACCTCGACTCGGCCACGGGCGAGGCGATCCTGAAGGTCATCCAAGACCTGCATGGCGAGGGCATGACGATCGTGATGGTGACCCACGACGATCGGATCAGTCAGCGGTGCCAGCGCGTGGTGCGTCTGAGCGACGGGTTGATCGAGTCGGACCGGCTTACGGCCTCGCCGTGAGTTCGCGCTCCGCCGCTGGCCCCGAATGTTCCTGCACGCCCGTGCACTGGAACGCCAGCACGGTCAGGTCGTCGTCCTGGTGGAACGACCCCGCCTGCGCGTCGATGTCGCCGGCCAGGTGCTCCATGGCCGCGCCCAGGCTCGCCAGGGCCGCACCCCGGCGCATACCGGCCAGGTGCATGAAGTGGGTCGGCGCCGGGCGTGCGATGCCGTCGGCCGCAAGGTGTCGGCCCGAGAACGCGGCCTCGACGCCGTCGGAGTAGAGCACCAGCAGCTCGTTCTCCTCCAGCCGGATGGTGACCTGCGGGTACTTCGAGTCAGGGACTACGCCGAGCAACATGCCCGAAACGTCCACGGGCCTGACGCCCTGAGCGCTGATCCGCAGCGGCGGCGGGTGCCCCGCGCACGCGAGCGTGATGAGCCCGGTCCGGGTGTCGATCATGCCGCAGATCGCCGTGACAAAGCGCGTCGGCCCCGCGATCGAGTCGTGCAGTTCGGCGTTGAGGCGCTCCAGCGACTCGCCCGGCGGGATCAGCCGCACGCCGTTCCGCGTCACCTCGCGACGGGGCAGCGAGCCGGTCACGTACAGCGTCATGAGCGCGGCGGGCACGCCGTGCCCCATCGCGTCGCCCAGAAAGAAGCCGATGTGGTGTTCGTCGAGTTGCGTGACGTCGTACGTGTCGCCGGAGACGAAGCTCGCGGGTCGGAACAGCACCGCCGCTTCCAGTGTGTCGCACATGGGCATGTGCTTGGGCAGGAAGTCGCGCTGGACCTTGGCCGCCAGGAGGAGCTCCTGCTGGAGGCGGTCGATCTCGGCGGCTGTCTCGCCCTGGAACGACTGCGAAAGCCGGAGCGTCTGGTCGATGGAGCGGACCGCCGGCTGTCGCTGGGCGAGTGCGAAGATCATGGCCGCGGTCGCGGTCTGATCAGCGTCGAGGGCCCGCGTGATGACCGATCCGGGATGAAAGCTCTCGAGTTCCTCGGAGTGCCCGTTGAGCAGCAGCACCGTGGGCACGAGCGCCTGCTGGAGGATGTCCAGGGCCCGGCAGACACCGGACTCCAGCGGCCAGGGCACGGGCGCCAGGATCGCCGCGTCCCAATGCTGCGCCGCGCGCAGCGACTTGCCGCTGCTGAACATCGACTCGGGCGTGACCAGCTCCAGCTTGGGCGGCGTCGCCCCTGCGGGCCAATGCTTGAAGATGCCCTCCCACCACCCGGTGCGCGCGGCGGCCGAGTCGGCGTTGGCGATGAGCGCGATGGTGAGGGTCCGCATCCGTGCGTCCGATCCCGTCCGCGCTTGATCGCGGGCGTGTTGTTACCGGACGCATGACGGGTCGCGAACGGAGCGGGCCAGAACCCTCCCCGGCGTGGTCAGATGCCGATCCGGCACCGACCAGAATCGGTCTATCGGGCGCGGCCCTTGAGCCCGCCCGTGTCGAACGCCACTTCATCGCCCTCTTTCACACCCAGGCGGTCGATGGTGCCGGCTCGGAGTTCGATCACGAACGGCGCGGGGAACCGGCTTGAGTAGCGTTTCAGCCGCTCCTCATACTTCATGTTCGTGAGGTCGCCGTCCTTGCCCTCGCTGCCGTCCTTGGCGCGGGGCGCCTCGGCTTTCATCGTGTAGGTCGTAAGCACGCGCCCCGCGCCGTCGAGGTACATGATGTCGATGTCGATCGGGCAGTCCCGCATGACGAAGTTCTGCACCGTTGTTTGCGAGGGGGTGAACACGAAGATCATCCCGCCGTCCTCCGCGATCGTGGTGCGCCCGCCCAGGCCCTTCATCCGCGTGGGTGTGTCGGCCGCGACCTCCAGGTGGAAGGTCTTGCCCGCGATCTTCACCGGCGCGACGTTGGCCGACACGGCGCCCTCCTGCTCGTCGCACGCGGCCGTCCCCAGAACCGTGGTCGCCACGAGCGACAGCGTTAGCGCCGGGATCAGCCCGTTCTTCCAGCCTGCGACAAAAGCCATTGTTCGTCCTCGTGGGTGAAGGTGACCGGATCGGCGGGCATCTTAGTCATATCGAGCGCACGCATGAAAGCGACGGCGTCCATCGGCTCGGGGTCGGTGTCGTGCGGGCCGATCCCGCACCACCGCGCGATCAGGCCCACGATCGCCGCGGCCGGCACGCCCAACTCGCGGTAACGATCCACGCGAGTGTCCCCGTGCCGCTTGGCCAGCCGCTTTCCGTCTGACCCGCGGACGAGCGGCAGGTGGGTGTACGCAGGTTCGGGGCTCAGGCCGAGCGTGCGGTAGAGCAGCAGTTGCCTCGCCGCCGAGTCGAGCAGATCGTCGCCGCGAACCACCCGCGTGACGCCCTGCCGATGATCGTCAACCACGACCGCGAGCTGGTATGACGGTTGACGCCGGCGTGTCCACACCACGAAATCACCGATGAGCCGCGAAGGGTCGTACGCCCGCGGCCCCGCGAAATGGTCCGTGAACCGAATCTCTCCCGGCGGCACGATGAGCCGCCAGTTCGGGGGCTCGCCGTCGATGCCCGCGGCATCCAGCGCGTCGAAGTCGAGCCGAGCACCCGCCGTTGCGGGTCGGAGTTCGGCCGGAAAGGGGACGTCGTGCGCGTCCTCCTGCGGAGCCGACGCCGCGGCCTCGATCTGTGCCCGCGAAAGCCCGCACGGATAAGCGCATCCCACGGCCGCCAGACGCCGCATCGCTGCTCGGTACGGTTCCAGGTCTGCGCTCTGGACGAGCACGCCGCCGCGTTGATGGTCGAGCGGCCACGGGTCCCAGTCGATCCCCAGCCATCCGAGCGTGCTCTGCAACCGCTCGGCCGCGCCGGGCTTGACGCGCGGCGTGTCTAGATCCTCGATACGCAGCACGATCCGCCACCCCTGCGTCCTCGCCAGGGCCCAGTTCACAAGGAACGTGCGCGCGTTCCCCAGATGCAGCGCCCCTGTCGGCGACGGCGCCAGGCGGGACACTTGCGGGATGTTCGTGGAAGATCCGTCCGGGCCGGGTGGCATGCGCGCCGGAACGATACACTGGTCCGGGCCTGCTTCCCGGAAAGGCCGCCGATGTCCGAGCCTGTTCGTGGGCCGGTTGGAGCCGCAGCATGGAACGATTGTCCGACGAAGAGACCAAGAAGGCACTGCAGGCTGTACCCGAATGGTCCGAGACCGGCGGCACGATCCACCGCACCTTCCAGTTCGCCAACTTTGTCGAGTCGATGGCCTTCGTCAACGCGATCGCCGGTGCGGCCGAGGCCGACCAGCACCATCCCGACATCCTCGTCCGCTGGAACAAGGTCACGCTTACGCTCTCCACCCACGACGCGGGCGGAATCACCGCCAAGGACTTTGCGATGGCGGCCAGGGCGGATCAACTGGCGCGCGGCAAGACCCCCAAGCCCGCGGCCGGCCCCGCCAAAGCCAAGGGCGACGGCGGGCAGTCGCGTCGCTGACCAGCTCGCGAATATTCTGCGAGGCCAACGGCACTCTAGTCGCATCCCGTGAAATACGCCGCGAGAAACGCGAAGATGTCGTTGACCGTGACCGATCCGTTCTGATCAAAGTCGGCGCTGGGGGGCGAGGGTCCGCCGACCGGCGGCCCGAAGTACGCCGACAGAAACGCGAAGATGTCCTGGACGCTCGCCTGCCCAGACCCATCGAAATCGGCGCGGCACACGGCCGATGAACAGGCCAGATACGCAGCGTTGAACACGCACGTGGTGGTCACCTGGCAGAAGTTTGTGCAACTTGACTGGCTCGTGCCGACCACCCGCACCCGATCGCCCGAGTTCCAGCCCGTCGGGTTGGGGTTGAGCAGGCACAACCGCCCGTCGTCGGCGTGCAGCATCCAGCAGTTCAGCGCGCCGCGTTCGAGCTCGCCGCATTCGTCGAACCCCTGAGCCAGCGCCGCCCTCGCGCCCGCCAGCAAAGCGACCGCGGCGAGCAGCGTCCGTAAGTGCATCATGAGAACACCCTGCGTTCTTCCCGCACCCCCGTGGGAAGCGGGCCACGCTACAGCACACCGGCCGCGCTGGCAAGCGGCGGGCGACTCGCGATCAGGTCAACACCTCAAGTTTTTAACGATCGCGCCCCGCCGCGCTTCCCCCAAAGCCGGGGCGCGTCACCGCAGTTCGACGTTCCAGTACGCGTCGTCCAAGAACGCCTTCCACGACGAATAACGCTCCTGCCCCAGCCGAAGCGTGATGAGCGGGTTGCGCTTCGGTCGCACGGGCTTGCGCACCAGGCGCATGTGCGCCTCGTCGGGCGTTCGACCGCCCTTGCGGGCGTTGCACTTCACGCACGAGCAGACCAGGTTCTCCCACGAATCGCCGCCGCCCTGGGCACGCGGCAGGACGTGGTCGATCGATAACTCAGACGTGGGGAACGCCTTGCCGCAATACTGGCACTGGTTGCGGTCGCGGGCGAAGAGGTTTCGCCGGTTGAGCTTGACGATCTGGGCCGGCAGGCGGTCGTAGCCGAGCAGGCGGATCACTCGCGGCACGGCGATGTCGAACCGCATCGTCCGCACCCAATCGTGCTTGTCGGGCTCGAAACTCCGGCGAAGTTGTGAGAGTTCCTGCCACGACTCGAAGTTGTAGTTGAGGAACTTGTCGTCCTCAACGTGGATCACCTCCGCGATGTCGCGGCAGAGCAGGCTGAACGCCCGGCGCGCCGAGATCACTCGGACCGCCACGTAGAGCTTGTTGAGGACCAGGACCTTGCAATCCAGCGGGCACGCGAGCGCCGAGGCCCCCATTCCTCCCCCCGCACCTGAGGCCGCCAGCAGGTGGTGCAGCGGGTCCAACACCGACGCCGCCTCTTCGAGGGCGGGTTGGCTGATCGAACCGGCACGAACCCGGGGACTGCTCATACACATCCCGGAGTCGCCCTTCGGCGGCCCCGGGTGAACTTCATTCTGATCGGCATTACGCTAGGGGCCAATTGTTCGGAGTTCAACCGGGTGGCCATCGCCCCACCGGCGGTCGCGCACGCGCACCTGAACGGTTTTCGGACCCTGGCGCCCGTGGCCCATCAATGGCGGAAGTGTCGCACGCCCGTCGTGAGGCACGTCACACCCTGCGCCTCGCACACATCGAACGTCTCCTGGTCGCGCTTGGAGCCGCCGGGGTGGACGATCATGCGCACGCCCGCGTCGATGAGTACCTTCGGGCCGTCGCTGAACGGGAAGAACGCATCGCCCACGGCGATCGCGCTCGTCGCGTTCTTGCCCGCCTTCTCCACGGCCAGCCTGCACGCCGACACGCGATCGACCTGGCCGCTGCCGATGCCCATGAGCCGAACACCGGCAGCATCCGGCCCGCCGATGACCACGGCGTTGCTGCCGACGAACTTACAGAGCGTCTCCAGCACCGCCGCGGCGTCAAGTTGCACGCCGGTCGGCTTGGGCCCGGCCCGGTGTTCCCACGTTCCCGGGTCAGAGGCGAGCGTGTCCCGCTCCTGCACGAGCATGCCGCCCGGCACTGACCGGTACTCGAGTTTGCGCGATGCGCTCGCGGCGTCGGTCCGTTGCCCGACCGCCAGCAGGCGAACGTTGGTCCACCGCTGGCGGAGCAGGTTGAGCGCATCGTCGGCGAACTCCGGCGCGACGATGACCTCGAAGAAGTGCTTGGGGTCGCCGATGACCTGCGCCGCGGCAAGGTCGATGGACCGGGTCACGGCGAGGATCCCGCCATAGGCCGCGACCGGGTCGCCCGCGATCGCCATCGCCACCGCGCCCGCGAGCGAATCCGCGATCGCCCCGCCGCAGGGGTGCGTGTGCTTGACCACCACCGCGGCGCAGTGGGGCGAGTCCGGGCGTGCGGCGGTCGAGCCGTTGCGCCGCAGCCGCCCGAGCGCCTTGACGGCCTCCAGAGCGGACGCCGCGTCGTTGATGTTGTTGTACGAGAGCTGCTTGCCGTGCAACTGGCGGGCGCTCACGACGTTCTGCTCCAGCGACGTCGGGTCGCGGTACAGGGCCGCGCTCTGGTGCGGGTTCTCGCCGTAGCGCAGCTCTTCGAGCTTGAGGTAGCCCAGTTGCAGGTTCTGCGGGAACGCCGCGGGCGTACGCCGGCTCAGGAACGTCGTGATCGCCGCGTCGTACTCGCTCGTGCGGGCGAACGTCGCGGCCGCGAGTTCCGCCCGCGTCTCGATCGTGGTCCGGTTCTCGTAAGCGTCCAGTTCGTTGACGATCCGGTCGTAGTACCTGGCCGCCGGCACCACGGTGACAAACTGATAGTTCTTCGCCGCCGCCCGCAGCATCGCCGGCCCGCCAACGTCGATGTTCTCGATGGCCTCGGTGAGCGACGCCTCCGGGCGGGAGACCGTCTCCTGGAACGGGTACAAGTTGATGCACACCAGGTCGATGGGCTCGAGCCTGTGTTGGCGCAGAAACGCCGCGTGCTCGGGATTGTCGCGCACGGCGAGGATGCCCGCGTGCACTCCCGGGTGCAGGGTCTTGACGCGCCCGTCTAGCCCCTCGGGGAACCCGGTCAGTTTTTCGACCGCGAGCACGTCGATACCGGCGGCGGTGAGCGCCCGGGCCGTGCCGCCTGTCGAAACGATCTCGATGCCGCGGGCCCGCAACGCGCGCGCGAACGGGACAAGATCGGTCTTGTCGCTCACCGAGAGCAGGGCCCGCTTGATGATCGGCGAGAGCGACATGCCGCGTTCGACTCCGACGGGTGCTTGCCGGACTGGTCACTTCCGGGGCGTGAGCTTGGTCACCACGCCCGCGCCCGAAGCCATGTAGAGGTTGCCGTCCACGAACTTGTCCGCGCGGATGAGCGTGACGTCCTTGAGCTCCACCGAGTCGATCGTTCCGCCGCGGGCCGGATCGAGCGTGGACGCCGTGTGCCCGTCCCAGACCACCAGGCGTGCGTTCCGCACCGCGACCACGGTCCCGTGGACGCCCGAGTTCACCCACTGCTGCTTGCCCGAGCGGGCGTCGTAGCAGGTCAGGCCCGTCTCGCCCATGTCGCAATAGACGTGCCCGTCGTGGTAAGTCGGGGCGTGCCGGAGCGGCGCCTCGGTACGGATCCGCCAGAGTTCGTGCGCGCCGTTGACGCCGAAGGCGTACAGCGAGTTGTCCATGCTGGCGATGAACACCGAATCCTCGGAAGCCGCCATCGGCGCTTCCGGCCCCTTGTAGATCTGCGTCCGGCCCCGCCCCATTCCAGTCAGCCCGTCGAGGATTGAAACGTCGCCCTCGTGCGACGCGAGCGCCACGTTGCCCGTGTCCCCCAGTTCCACCGGATCGACCTCGATCGAGCCCCGCAGCGTCGATCCCCACTGGCGGAACCCATTGAGCAGCAGGTGCCCAAGCACCTGCCCCGACGCGGTTCCGTACACCAGGATCTCGCCGACCTGCACCGGGCGCGTGTTGACCACCATCTCGAAGTCCTGCTTGGCCAGCAGGGCCCCGGTGTCGATGTCGTAGAAGTACGCCTGCGACTGGCCCGAAACGATCAGCCGCTTCCCGTCCCGGTTGAGCCCGACGAAGCGTGAGAGCGGGTTCCCGACCGGGTCGGTCCAGCGGCGTTCGCCGCTCCTCGCTTCCAGCACCGAGACGGTCGCTCCGCTCTCCTGGACCGCGAGCACGTCGCCGAGCGGGCGCATCCTCGCGATGTGCTGACCCGGGCTCACAGCCGGGAAGCCGCGCCATTCAACGCGGTACCCCAGCGTCGAATACGCGTCGTATTGCAGAGGCGTCGCCGCCGCCCGCTCCTCGGGCGTCATGGCCTTGCCGGTGTCACTCTCGCACGCAACCAGGCCCGTGCTGGCGATGAGCACGGCGGCAGCGCACGCGGCGGCACGGTGAACGGGGCTCTGGAGCGTGGTCGGACGGAAGGGGTTCATCAAGATCTGTCCTGGGGGAAGGGAGAGCGTGAAGGGGGTGGCCCGTCGCTCCCCCGGGATTCAATAGGCGTGATCCGCCGGAGGTCGGACGGTCGGAAGGCGGGCGGGAAGGACCAAGGAGGGGTAGAGGGGCGATTTCGGGACCCGCAGTATCGAGGCTCGCCGCGGGGCGGTCAAGCCAGCCGGCCTCATCAGGGGGCATTGTGGGAGGATCGCGTTCGGTGTCGAACCCGCCGCGGCCTATTCTGTCCGCCATGTTCACGGGACTGGTTCAGGCCATGGGAAGGGTGCTTGCGCTCGAACCCCGAGTGGGAGGGGCGGAGCGTGGAAGTCGTGGGGGGGGTGAAAGGGGTGGGGGGGCAGGGTGGGCGGGGGGGGGAGGGAGGTTGAGTCTGCTCATCCATCCGTTGAACTGGGACCAGGTTCCCGATCTGCGCGTTTTTGTC
>CAZVZG010000038.1:0-33961 GCA_964630785.1 uncultured Phycisphaeraceae bacterium
AGGATCGAGTCGACCTCGTCCACGATCGCAAACTCACGCTTCTGCTGGACCTGCTGCTCCTCTCTTCGCTTCATGTTGTCGCGCAGGTAGTCGAAGCCGAACTCCGCCGTGGTCCCGTACACCACGTCGCACTTGTACATCTCTCGCTTGAGGAACTCGGGCTGCATGTGCATCGGGTGAATTGCCCCGACCGTCAGGCCCAGGGCCCGGAAGTACGGGAAGGTCCAGTCGCGGTCGCGCTGCACGAGGTAGTCGTTCACCGTGACCACGTGCACCTTGTGCCCCTCGACGGCCGCGAGGTAGCAGGCCAGCGGGCCGACGATGGTCTTGCCCTCGCCGGTCTTCATCTCGGCGATCTTGCTCTGGTAGAGCACCATGCCGCCGATGAGCTGCACGTCGAACGGCCGGGCACGGAAGGGCGGCTTGCTCTGCACGTAGACCTCTCGCACCGCTTCGTAGAGCTCGACGGGGATGTCCGCCTGCTGCCACGGCTCGATCAGGTCGGGATGGCCGCGGAAGGCGTGGCTGGCGTCCGGCACGGCGCCCGCCGGGATCGCGGCCTGTTTGGCCGGATCGAGCGTGCTGGGAACCATCGGAGGGATCTCGGCGATCTTCGCCCGGGTCTGCTCGTAAAGGTCCCGCATCGCGGGCCGGAGCTGCGAGGGATCGAAGAGCCCGGCGTGTTTGGGGTTGAAGATGTTGCGAATTCCGACCGCCCGGTCCATCGCCTCGCGAGCGACGGCGAACGCGTCCACGAGCAGTTCTTCGCTGGTCTGCCCCTTGTCGGCGCGGGCACGCAGCAACTCCGACTGGGCGCGGAGTTCCGGGTCGCTCAGCCGACGCATCGCCGGCTCCTGCGAGTTGATCTCGGCGGCGCGCTGAAGGTACTTCTTGACGAATCGTTCGTTGCGGCTTCCGATGATCCAGTTCAGGACCGGTTCGATCAGCGGGATGCCCTGTTTGAGAGCCTGAGCCATGTGTGGTTTCTTGCGTATTGCGGCCGTCCGATCCGCAACACTCGCGACGCGAGCGGCGGACGGCACCGGCCAAGTGCGGCTGAACAAAGGACGAAACCATCGCCCGGCGCGACAACGCCAACGCCGGACTCGATGGTCAGTATCGGAGTGATGGCTGCGGCGATGGCCGCAGAAGGGGGTGGCGTGGCCACCGCGCGTTTGCGCGACCGCTCTTCAGCACGCCGACGGCGGGGGCAGATCGATCAGCGCAGCTCTAATCAGCCGAACGGTCGGAAGAGCCGACTGTTCCACCCGTACAGGGGTGGTCGCGGCGTGGGACGAATCAGGAGCCGTCAGCCCCCTCCACGACGAAGCGGTCGGCTCCTGTTCCTGGCCGCGGACCTTTCGCCGCTGCGACGACCAGTTCGCCTCGTTCTCAACCGATGCGGTCTGGGTGGACGCGGGCCGCGGATCGGTGGGATGCACGAACGCGACCGGCGGCGACACCGGCGAACTCGCCAGCACCATGGTCACCAGCAGCAGAAGCGTGGCCGCGTTCAGCGGCGTCACGCGACAGGCGGTCCGGGGGCCATTGGGTCTGGTATACGTTCGAGGCATCGTGCTGAGAGAGTGTATCGGAGGTTTTGAGGTTCGACGACCGTTCCGGAAGGGCAGAACGGGGCTTTCACGCCATCGACATCTGGACACTGATTCGCGGGTGTGGATGAACGGGGACTTTGCCAACCCGGTGAGAGCCGGGTAATCTACGCTTTCTCGCTCGTCACGTCCGATAGCCATCGGACTCGCGGGCGGGCTCGGTCGATCGCATCCCCGCGTCCGGCACCTCCATTCAGGGGGTAACCGCCTCGGGGATTCGGGCCTGAAACCGTCGTGCGTTGCCTGACGCTCCCGGAGGCGGGAACATCGCCTCCCGGTAGTTGGTGGTATCCGCTCGGCCGTTCCAAGCCAGACCAGACGCCGGATTCGCGCGAACCCGGCGGCACGCGGGACAGGCGCACGACACGGAGGTCAGAGATGGTTGCTCACCGCCAGGTTCTTCCCGAGACCCGCACCTCGATCACCCACAAGTTCAACATCAACGGGCACGAGGGCTACCTCACGATCGGCCTGCACTCGGACAGCCGCCCGGGCGAAATCTTCATCAAGATGGCCAAGGAGGGCTCGACCATGTCGGGCATGTGCCAGGCCTTCTGCCGCGCGTTCAGCCTCGCGCTGCAGTATGGCCTGAGCCTCGACGACGCGGTGAGCCGGTTCCGCGGCATGCGCTTCGAGCCGATGGGCCACACGATGAACCCGGACATCCCCGATTGCAGCTCGATCGTGGACTACGTCGCCCGGTTCCTCGAACTGAACTTCGGCGATCCGGCCGCGTTCCGCGGGCGCTGAATCAGGGCGCGGACCCTGCACCGGTTGAGGCGACAAAAAACCCCCGGCGATCGCCGGGGGTTCGTATGTCATTGAACAAACGCGAGACAGGCGTCGGGCGGGGGAGCTTCAGCCCTCCGACTTCTTCTTGCCCTTGCCTGACGCGGGCTTGCTCTCGCTCGCGGCACTCTCTGACTTGGCGGCCTGAACCTTGGCGCCCTTTTTCACGCCGCCCGATCCCTCGGTGGTCTCGCCGCCCGAGGCCTTCATCGCGGCGTTGAACTCGTCCACCGAGACCTCGTTGACCTTCGCCTTGGCGAGGATCGCGTCCATGGTCTTGTGCTCGCGGACCTGCTGGAAGACCACGCCGACCTGGTTGCGGTTGATGATGTCCTGGCGGAGCTTCTCCGGGCGCTCGCCGCGCTGGGCCGCGATCTGGGCGATCCGGCCGTTGAGCTCGCCGTCGCTGACCTTGACGTCGAGTTTCTCGGCGGCCTTGTCCATGATGAAGAATAGTTTGATCTCGCGCACGGCGACCTCGCCGCTGGCGGCTCGCAGTTCGGCCATATGCTCCTCGATGCTCTGCTGGTCCGCGCCGCGGTACATCAGCTCCATCCGGCGGCGCTCCAGGTTGCGTGCAGCCTGCTGGGCCGTCGCCCGCTCGGGCAGCTCCATCGTCGTCGAGTCGAGCAGGTGCTTGGCGATCTGCTGACGCATGAGCGACTGCTGTTCGATCTGCAAGCGCTGCTCGATCCGCTGGCGCACCGCGCCTTTGACCTCATCCGCCGCGGCCATGCCGTACCGCTGCGCCACCTCGTCGATCGCCGCAGGGACAATCTCGTCGGCCCGCTTGACCTCGAAGGTGATCGTGAGGGCTTTACCGCGGATCGCCTCGTTCTCGTGGTTCTCGGGGCCGGTGGTCTTGATCGTCGCCGTCTCACCGATCTTCGGGATGCCCAGTTGCTTCGCGAAGTCGTCGACCATCACGCCCAGGATCATGCCCTTTCCGCCCTTGTCGTCGGTGGGGACCTGGACGACAGCGTCCTGGATGTCGTGCGGCGTCTTGCCGTCGGCGTCGGTCATCACGGCGTGCCCGGTCAGGTAGTCGCCTTTGCCCGGCTTCTCCTTGGGCTCCAACCGGCCCTCGTTGAGCAGCAGGCGATCGACCTCCTTCTGCACCATCTCGTCGGTCACTTCGAGCACCGGCTTCTTCACGCCGATGTCTTCGAGGCTCGGCAGCTCGAACTCCGGCAGCACCTCGACCTCAAGGTCGAACGCCAGCGGCTTGCCGTCCTCGATGTCGATCTTGGCGAGCATCTCGCTGGTCGGGTCGCCGATGACCCGCAGCTTGTGCTCCTCGATCGCCTCGGTGTAGGCCTGGGCGACGAGCTGGTTCTTGGCCTCGCGCCGGATGGTCGTGCCGAACCGCTTCTCCACCAGCCGCTTAGGCGCGCGCCCCTTGCGGAAGCCGGGCAGCTCGGTCTCGCCCAGCACGGTGTCCAGCGACGTTCCCACCTGCTCGTTCACCGAGTCGGCGGGAATCTCGATCGAGATCTTCTTCAGGCAGGGCCCGATGTCGGTGATCTTGACGGTGTTCTTGGATGCGGGCTTCTCGGTCGTTTCGGGCGCGGCGGTGGCGGCCATGTTCTGACTCCGGGGTCCAGGGCCGGCCCGCGTACGCCGCGGAACGGCCCCCCACCCGAGGTGCGAAGCCGAAGGCTAGCGCGGCGGCCCCTCCATATCCTCCGATCACACGCCGGGCTCTCGGTCGGCGACTCCGGCTATCCTTTGCTCCTCACCCACCCCCCCACCCCCCCATCTCCCCCGCCCCCCAACCCCTCGCCGGAGTGGCGGAACTGGCAGACGCAGTGGATTCAAAATCCACCGGGCCTTAAAACCCGTGCAGGTTCGATTCCTGTCTCCGGCATTCTCTCGGCCTCACATCCGACGCTGAACAACCGGGCCGAAAAGAAACCGGCCCGGACTTCCCGGCGTACCGGGCCGCGGCTACGGTTGGAGCCCGCCGCGGACCGGGCACGGGTGGCCCACGGAGCCAACGGCGGACGCGCCCGCGGTGGCCCGGGTGGAGGCTGAGGGAGGCGGACGGGCGAAGGGGACAAGGGCTCCCACGATGAAGTTCGAGCGCCCGGCGGGAACGCCCGCCACCAAGCGCGATCCATCCACATTCCAAAGCACTCAACCCCTCTTTCTGGAGACACGCATGGCCGACGCCCCAAATCCGCAGCAACAGCAAGTTCGACTCAACATCGACGAGTCGAAGATGCACACGACCTACGCCAACACGATCCGCACCTCGACCACCGCCGACGAGGTAGTGCTCGACTTCGGCGTCAACCTGCCCGTGCCCACGCAGGACAACCAGCCCACGCTGCTGTTCTCGGTCGGCTCCCGCGTGGTGATGAACTGGCGCGGCGCCAAGCGCCTGGCGATCAACCTCGGCCAGGTCATCCGCCAGTTCGAGGAGCGCAACGGCGAGATCCAGCTCAACCCGCCGCAGGCCGGTGGGGGCGGGCCCCGTCTGGCGGAGTGAGCCGCCGACGTCGCTTCTGTCATGACCTCTTCGCCGCCGCCCGATCCGCACGCGTGCACTGCACGCCCGAGGATCGGGCGGCTGCAATTCCGACCATCGGGTCCGGCTCTCGGTCCGCCGCGTGCGAGCGGAATCGCACGATGACGGAAGCCAGCGCGCAGCGCGTCCTGATGCGTGTTCCGTTTCGCCTGATTGCACGAACAATCACCGTCGCGCCGATGCCCTTCCCCCTGTTCCCCACTCGGCGCGGCCACATGATCGGAGCCCGGCTTTGAGCACCGCTTCCCGTCCCGAATCACTCCTGCACGGATCGACTTCCCCCGCGTCCACCGCTCCCAGCGCCGACGAGATTTCGCGCCACGCCGCCCCGCTCTGCAAACTGCAGGAGCAGGTCGGCAGGGTGGTCGTCGGCCAGGACCAGATGATCCGATGCCTGCTCATCGGCCTGCTGACCGGCGGGCACGTGCTGCTCGAGGGCGTGCCGGGACTCGCAAAGACACTCACCGTTTCGTCGCTGGCCCGCGGGCTCGACGCGACGTTCAAGCGCATCCAGTTCACGCCCGACCTGCTCCCGGCGGACCTGATCGGCACGCTGATCTACAGCCCTCGCGACGGCACGTTCTCGGCACGCAAGGGCCCGGTGTTCGCCAACCTTGTCCTCGCCGACGAGATCAACCGCGCCCCCGCGAAGGTGCAGAGCGCCCTGCTCGAATCGATGCAGGAGCGGCAGGTGACCATCGGCGACCAGACGTACCCGCTGCCCCAGCCGTTCCTCGTGCTGGCGACGCAGAACCCCATCGAGCAGGAGGGCACCTACCCGCTTCCCGAGGCGCAGGTGGACCGCTTCATGCTCAAGGTGCGAGTGTCGTACCCGACGCGCCAACAGGAGCGGGTGATCCTCGACCGCATGGCCAGTTCCAAGCCGCCGCTGGAGATCGCCCCGGCGGCGTCCGTCCGCGACATCGAGGCGGCCCGGCTGATCGTCGACCGCATCCACATCGACGGCCGCGTGCGGGATTACATGGTGGACCTGGTCCACGCCACGCGTTCGCCGGGCGAATACAAGCTCGACCTCGGCGGCACGGAGTCCCCGGGCAAGGACCACGGCGGTTCGCTCATCGAGTTCGGCGCGTCGCCGCGGGCGAGTATCGCCCTGGCGATGGCCGCGCGGGCCCAGGCGTTCCTGGAGAGCCGCGCGTACGTCACGCCGCACGACGTGAAGTCGGTCGCGATGGAGGTGCTGCGTCACCGCGTGATCGTCTCGTACGAGGCCGAGGCCCGCGAGGTCACCTCGGACCAGATCGTGCAGCGCCTGCTCGACCAGATGCCGGTGCCCTGACTCGGCGTTTCTGAACGCATTCTCCCGCGACTCGCTCGTCTTTGGACCCCAGGATGTCACCCGCCGAACTGGCCCGACAAGTCCGGCTCCTCGAACTCGCCACCCGTCACATCGTGACCGAGGTGTTCGCGGGTGAGTACTCGTCGGCCTTCAAGGGCCGCGGCATGGAGTTCGCCGACGTTCGCGAGTATCAGCCCGGAGACGAGATCCGGACGATCGACTGGAACGTGACGGCCCGCGCCGGCAAGCCGTTCATCAAGCGGTTCACCGAGGAGCGTGAGCTCTCCGTGGTGCTCGCGGTCGACCTTTCGGCCTCCGGCGACTTCGCCACCTCGGACAAATCCAAGCGTGAGCTGTGCTGCGAGGTGGCCGCGCTGCTGGCGTTCGCCGCCGTGCGCAAGGGCGACCGCGCCGGGCTCCTGATCTTCACCGATCGGGTGGAGAAGTACATCCCGCCCAAGAAGGGCTCCCGTCACGCCCTGCGGCTCATCCGCGAACTGCTCGCGTTCAAGCCCGCGCAGACGGGCACACGCCTTCTCGCCGTCGCCGACCACGTCGCCCGCGTGCTGCACAGGCGCTCGCTGGTGTTCCTCGTGTCCGACTTCATCGCCGAGGACCTGGAGCCCGCGCTGCGCCGCCTCGCTCCTCGCCACGACGTGGTCGCGATCAACGTCAGCGACCCGCGCGACGCCGACCTCGTCCCCGCCGGACTCCTCGACGTGCGGGACCCCGAGACCGGACGAGCCATGCTGCTCGACACCACGAGCCGGCGCGTCCGTGCGGCCTACCACGCCGCCATGGCCGCCGGCGCGCAGCGACGGATCGATCTGCTCCATCGCCTGGGGATCGATCACCTCGAACTCTCCACCGCTTCCGAGTACGTCCACGACCTCGTGCAGTTTTTCCGCAAGCGCGAGCACCGCATGAACCGTTAGCATGACCGCGATCACCGTCCGCAATCCCGCCCGCCGCCACCGCCGAGCTTTGTCGGTCGTGCTCTGCGCGGTCTCGCTGGCCGTCTGTTCGTGCGAACGTACGCCCATCGCCTCCAGGCCTGCAATCGCGCCCGCGGCCGAGCAGACCTACACGCTGGGCTCGGATGCGGCGCACCCCGAGGTGAGCGTCCGCCTCTCCGCCGACCGCTCGCAAATGACCGTTGCGGACCGACTGACCCTCAAACTCACAATCGCCTCGACCGACGGGGTGTCGGTGAGCTGGACACCTTCTCCACCCGAGCCGCCGACCGGCAAACTCGGCGATTTCACCGTGGCCGCGAGCGCCGATCGGTCGCTGCCCGCGCCGGTGGGGCGTTCGGTCAACGAACGCACGCTCGTGCTCGAACCTTTCCTCGACGGCGCCAAGACCATTCCGGCGATCACGCTGGACGTGCGCTCGGCCGACGCGGGCACGCCGACACGCACGATCACCACGCAGCCGATCGAGGTCACGGTCGCACCGGTCATCCCTCCAGATCAGGTTGAGCGGGCCAAGCTCGCTCCACCGCACGCCCCGCTGCAACCGACGCTCCCGTCGCACCACGGCAACCCCCTGATCGCGGCGCTTGCCGTCGCGGGCGTGCTCGCGTGGCTGGGCGCGTTCGCCTTGGCGCGGTTCGTCGCGCCCCGCCGGGCCGCGGCCATCAGCCCGCTCGCCGAGACCCGGGCCCGCCTGGCCGACCTCCGTCGGCGTCTCGCGGCCGCGCAGGCCGAGCCGTTCGCATCCGGCGCGCCGACGACGCCGGCGATCGCCGCCGACCTGGCCGCCACTCTCCGCATGTACCTGAACCAGCATCTGCACGTGGACGCCCAAGGCGCCACCGCGATTGAACTTCGCCCGCGCTTGGAGCACGCGGGCGCGATCCCAGGGTCCCTGGCTGCGAGCACGGCCGAGACCATCGAGGCGCTGGAGCGCTACGCCTTCGCACCGACCCAGCCGCGATGTTCCGATCTGCTCCCGCTGCTCGAAACGACAGAGCGGCTCGTCTTGGCCACCGCCGACCGAACGGCCCAGCCCACGGAGGCCGACGCATGATGAACATTCCGTGGATGGGCAAAGTTGAGTTCGCCGCGCCGTGGGCACTGGCCCTGGCTCTGGTTCCGCTCGCGGTGGTTGTGTGGGAGTTGATGCTGCGTCCCCGCGGCGCCCGGCTCTCGTCACTCCCTTCGCCCGCGACGGCCCGCATCCCCCGCACGCTCCGCAGCCGCCTGCTCTGGCTGCCACCGACGGCGCGCTTCCTCGGGCTGGTGCTGCTGGTGGTGGCGATCGCCCGCCCGCAGATCGGGCAGGGGCGCGTCGAGACCTCCACCGACGCGATCGCGATCCAGCTCGCCATCGACCGCTCTCCGTCGATGCGGTCCCCGACCGAGCTCGGGGGCACGCAGGTCACACGCATGGACGCCGTGAAGAGCGTTGTGCACGACTTCCTGCTCGGCGACGGCAAGAGTCTTTCCGGCCGGCCATCGGACCTCGTGGGCGTGGTGACCTTCGCCCGTTTCGCCGACACCGCGTGCCCGCCGGTGCGAGACCCTCGCACGCTGGTCGACCTCGTCAACTCGATCGAGCCGGCCCGGCCCCGCAGCGAGGAGGACGGCACGGCCATCGGCGACGGCCTCGCCCTCGCCGCCGCCCGACTGCGCACCGCGGAGCAGGACCTCAAGAACCGCACCGACGCGGCCAACTACGAGCGCCTTCGGCTCAAGTCCAAGGTCATCATCCTGCTCACCGACGGCGTGCAGACCGCGGGCGAGCGCGACCCGGTCGAGGCCGCCAAGCTCGCGGCCAAGTGGGGCATCAAGATCTACGCGATCGGCGTCGGTGACGACCTCAACCAGCCGCAGTACGGTCGCACCGAGGGCGGTGACGCCCAGGTGGTCGTCCCCAGCGAGGTGCTCAAACAGGTCGCGGCGGCGACCGGCGGGATGTACCGACTGGCGGTGGACGGCGACGCGCTGCTCCGCATCTGCCGGGAGATCGACCGGCTCGAAAAGACCAGCGTGAAGACCGTGACGTACGTGGACTACGACGAGCGGTTCATGCCCTTCGCCGCGACCGGCGGGGGCCTGCTCTGCCTCGCCTCGCTACTGGGCGGCACGTTCCTAAGGAGGACACTCGCGTGACGCTCCTCACTCCGCAATGGTTGATCGCGCTCGCGGCCGTTCCCGCGCTGGGAATCGTGCTGGCGATCGCCTACGCCCTCCGCCGGCGCTCGCTCGCCCGGTTTTTCGGCGGGGGCATCCGGCGCGAGTGGGCCGGCGCCGCCGCGCCATCGCGCTGGCGGGCGTGGACGCGCGGCCTCCTCACGCTGCTGGGCATTGCTCTCATCGCGTTCGCCCTCGCACGCCCGGCGTACGACCCGCAGCCCCGCACAATCTCTCACGCCGGGCGCGATGTAGTTTTCGTGATCGACGTCTCTCGCTCCATGCTCGCATCCGACATCAAGCCCAACCGGCTGGAGCGGGCCAAGCTCGCCGTCCGCGACGTGCTCGACGTCGTCGAGGGCGACCGCGTCGGTGTCGTCGCCTTCGCGGGCACGGCCGCGATCAAATGCCCGCTCACCACCGATTATGCCTTCGCCCGGCTCTCGCTCGACGACCTCTCGCCCGATTCGATCCTGCGCGGCGGCACGGCCATCGGCAGCGCCATTCGCACCGCCACGGGTCTGCTCGCCCCCGACGACGACCCGGCCGCCGACCGCGGACGCACGCGGGACATCTTCCTCTTTACCGATGGCGAGGACCACGAGACCGACCCAGTGGCCGCGGCACGTGACGCCGCGGCCAAGGGCATCCGGATCGTCACCATCGGGCTCGGCTCGGACACGACGGGCGCGCCCGTGCCCGCTCCGGACTTGCAGGGACCGGGGTCCCCGCCGTCCCGCAACGGCTTCATCCAGTACGAGGGCGAGCGTGTGCAATCCAAGCTCCACCCCAAGACGCTCCGAGAGATCGCCGACGCTGGTGCGCCCGGAGGAGCGTTCCTCGACGTCGGCACGGGCAACGTCGAGCTCGATCGGGTCTACAAAAAGTTGATGAAGGACACCGAACGGCGGAAGTTCGACGACACCCGGGCGATGAAGTACACCGAGGCGTTCCAGTTCGCGCTCGCGGGAGCGCTGGCCCTGCTCTGCATCGAGCCGCTGCTGGCGTGGAGGAGACGATGACCACGATCTTCCGACAAGCGTGGTTCGCCCGGAGGAACGTTCGCCTCGCCGCGGCGGTAGCGCTGCTGCTTGGACCTGGCGCGCTGGCGGTGGTCGATCAACCACAGATCGACGCCGCGGAAAAACTCTTCACGGACAAGAAGTACGCCGACGCCGCCGGAGCCTACGCGCGTCTGGCCGACGAGCTCGGACCCGACCAGGCCCCGCTCGCGCCCAAGCTCGCGTTCAACCGCGGCTGCGCCCAACTGGCCGCGGGAGACGTCTCGGGCGCGGAGGCATCTTTCCTCAAAGTGGACGCCGCGACGAGCGATCTCGATGTCCGTGCCGCGGCGAGGTACAACCTCGGTCAGATCGCGGCCAAACAGGCCGAACAACTCGCGGAAAAGCAGCCCGAGCAGGCGATCGACGCCTACCGCCGGGCCGAACGGCACTTCCGCAACACCCTTGCCGACCGGCCGCAGAACACCGACGCGGCCCACAACGTGGAAGTCGTCCAACGCGCCATCGCCAAACTCCAGGAACAGCAGAAGCAACAGCAACAGCAGCAGAAGAAGGACGAACAGAAGCAGCAGGACAAGCAAGACCAGAAGAAGCAGGACAAGGATCAGCAGCAGAAGCAGGATCAGGGCAAGCAAGGCGACAAGTCCGACCAGCAGCAGAAGCAGAACCAGGACCAGAAGAGCGACAAGCCCGACCAGCAGAAGAAGTCCGATCAGGAACAGAAACACAAACAACAGCAGCAGAATGCCGACGGCAAGGACAAGCAACAGCAGAGCGATCAAGCGGAGAAGGGCGGTCAGGGTGAACAGCAGCAGGCCCAGCAGGCCAGCCCCGGCGAACAGCGCGAGTTCGACCGCACCGCGGCCCAGATCCTCGACAAGGAACGCCAGCAGCGCGAGCGCCTCAAGCAATGGCTCCGGATCATGCGCTCACGCGCCGCGCCCGTGGAGAAAGACTGGTGATCGTGGCACCCGCATCACTCGTGCGCGAGTTCCGGCGCCTCCTGCTGGTGGCCGCCGCCCTCGCGGTGTTTCTCCGGCCGTTCGCGGCCGGTGCGCAGCCCGCACGCAACGTCACCGTGCACGTCAACGCGCCGGAGTCGATCTACGTCGGCGACTCGGGCGACCTGCAGGTGATCGTCCGCGGCTCGCAGAACGTCGATCGACCGGACGTCCCGGAGTCGCCCGATTATGAGGTCGCCTACCGCGGCCCTCAGAACCTCTCTTCCTCCACGACCATCATCCTCAACGGCCGGGTCTCGCGTCAGGAGAACATCGGCTTCGCGCACGTGTTCAAGATCACGCCGCGGCACACGGGAACGATCGTGATCCCGTCGTTCGCCGTCGTCTGCGACGGGCGCACGTACCGGACCAACGAGGTGCGGATCAACGCGATCGCGCCGTCGCAGACGGGCGATTACCGCCTCAAGCTGGTCCCGCAGAAGACCCGCGTGTACGTCGGAGAACCGATCCGGCTGAGCCTGACGTGGCTGCTGGGCAAGCCGGTCAAGGAGTTCGCGCTGAGCATGCCCGACCTGCCCGTGGGCGTGGAGCTGCAACCCACCCCCGATCCGCGCCCGCAGGGGCAACGCCAGCCCGACAACCACTTCGTCGAGGTCCCGCTCGACGGAGAAACCGCGATCGGCACGCTCTCACGCGGCGATCTGGATGGGCGCGAGGTAGACGCGGTCACGATCGATCGCATCCTTATCGCCCATACACCCGGCACGGTTCAGTTCGGCCCAGCACGGGCGGACTTCAACGCCGTCATCGGCGAGCGCCCGCGCCGGTTCATGGACGCCCCCTGGACCGACCTCTCCATCGTCGAACGCCAGAGCACGTCCAGCAAGCCCTTTGACCTGGAAGTTCTCCCCTTACCCACCGAGGGCCGTCCCGCCGATTTCTCCGGCCTGGTGGGCGATTACTCCATCGTCGCCAGCGCCGAGCCGACCGACGTATCCGTCGGCGAGCCGATCACCTTCCGCGTGACCGTCAACGGCCCGCAACCGCTCTCGCTCATCCCGCTCATCGACCTCAACACCCAGCCCGCGCTGGCCTCGAAGTTTCGTGTGCCGCGCGACCCGGTGCTGCCGACCTTCACGCCCGTGGGCGCGATGTTCACCTACACCTTGCGGGCCCGCTCGCCGGATCAGAAACAGATCCCGCCCGTTGAGCTCTCGTACTTCGACACCACCAACGGCCGCTTCCAGACCGCCCGGAGCAACCCGATCACGATCACCGTCCGCCCGAGCACAGGCGTGGACATCGAGTTCGACGAATCGACACCCGCCGTGGCCGCGGCGGTCAAGCCTTCCAGCCGCGTAGACACCTCGCCGCTGTCGCTCACCGGCGCGTCGTTCGATTTCACCTCAACGCTCGCTCGCCCAGCGACTATCGCCGCGCTGGCCGCGCCGCCCGCGGCGTTTCTGGCTCTGTGGCTCGGGCTGGCCGTGAAGCGGCACAACGCACGGGACCCGGCCCGCGTTCGTCGCCGGCGCGCGGTCCGCCGCGCTCGATCGCGTCTGGGACGTATCACCATCACGGCTCAGCCCGTCGCCGCCGCGACCGAGAGCTCCCACACCCTCACCGAACTCGCCGCGGACTGGTTCGATCGGCCCGCCGGCAGCCTGACCTCCGGCGAGGCCGTCGCGCTGCTCACGAACGACGCGGACGCGACGGCCGGGCAGCTCGGCCGATTGCTGGCCGACTGTGACCGCATCCGGTTCGGGTACGGCGGCGATGGGTTGGCGTCGGCGCCGCTCCTGGACCGCTCTCGCGAGGTGCTCACGCAGGTCGCTCGCCGGCTGGAGGACCGAGCATGAACAGCTTCACCCAAACGATCCGCGCGGGTGTGTTCGCGCTCGCGGTACTGCTCATCGCCTCGGTCGCCCGCGCGGACACCTCATCCGAAACCCCACCGCCGGCCGCGTCCACACCTCCCTCCACGGCCGAGCCCCCGGCACGCGATTGGCAGGCCCTGGCCGCTCAGACCAACCAGACCCTCGCCGCGGCGCTCGACGACGCCTCCCGCGGCCGCCCCGCCGACGCGCGATTCCGCGCCGCGGTCAAGGGCTATGCCGACCTGCTGATCCACGCCCCTCTGTCCGACAACGACCGGGCCCGCGTGCTATACAACCGCGGCCTCGCCGAACTGGCCCTGGGCGACCCCGCCGCCGCCGTGTACGACCTCCGCCGTTCCGACTCGCTCGCACCGGGATACGCCCAGACAACGCGGGAACTCGACAACGCACGGGATAAGCTCAAGGCATTGGAGTCTCCATCGTCCGCCACGCCGTCTGCGCCTGCCGCGCCTCCCGCGCCGGTTTCGGCGGGCAGCACACCGGAGAGCGTCGCCACGGTCGCGTGGAACGCGGTACGCCGCCTTCACCCCGCGTTGCGTTGGACCACGGGCCTGGGCGCGTTCGTCGCGGCCTGGCTGCTGCTCGTGCCGCTCCTGCTCACGTCCTCGCGGCCCGTGCGACGGTGGCTCGGCGTCGCGTCCGTGTTCACGCTCGCCGTCGCGCTGCTGAGCATCGGCTCGCTCGTGGCCGAGGGCCGGTGGCGTCCGCGATTGCCCGACGTGGTCGTGATCTCCAACCAGTGCACGCCCCGACAGGGGCCGGACCTGGTGGCCTATCCCGCGACCGCGTTCGACGGTCGGGCGACCATCCCCCGCGGAACCGAACTGCGAACGCTCGACGTGCGCACGCTTCCGGAGAACCCGGCGGTCATCGCGTGGGTCCGCGTGCGCGACCGCTCCGCGGCGAAGGACGGGCCGAGCGTGTGGGTCCGCTCGGCCGACGTGGGATGGGTGTCACCGCCCCCGGCCGCTCCCGCGCCCCGGGCCGTCAGAGCGTCATCGCCCACACCAGCAGCGCAAACGCCGCGACATGGGCCAGCCACACCGCCGCGGCCAGCCTTGCCTGACGCGAAACCCGCAGCGCCAGCAGCCGACGCCGCGACGCGTACATGAGCACGGCCGCGCCCACGCTCACAACTCCGAACGCCTCCGCCACGTACATCGCCGCGGGCGGCCCGCCGGTGCTCCCCGCAAACCGCCACAAAGGGAACGCGAGCAGCACGGCGCAGACACCCGAGAAGAGCCCCGGCGCCATGGCCGCGACGAGCCATCCGAACCGCGGCGTCGCCGCACCCACCCGCAGTTCCAGCCGCTCCGCGCACTCGGGGCACTTCGCCTCGGCCAGATCGCGCAGGTTGTAGCCGCATCGCGGGCACGGTACGTCTCGGGCCTGCACAAACTCCAGCAGCCGCTGGTCGTCGGCGCTCACGGCTTCGGCGTCGCCCTCAACTCGACCGCTCTCTCGAGTTTCCTGGCCCATTGGGACGTGTACCGGAGCAAGACCGTGCTGCCTTCCGCACCCTCGACGAAGAACTCGAACACCCGGCCTTGCCGACCCGGGATCCCTTCATCCACGATCAAGCGGCCCGGCTCGCGCAGTTCCGCGTCGGGCGATTGATCGAGCCAGCCCGAGAGCCGGTTGGCCGCCACCACCTTCCCCTTCCCCCCACCACCATCTCCCGCGACGCACTCGAAGAGGTCCGGCCAGCCGACGCGCTGCTGACGCCGCTCCTCGCTGCGCGTCGGGATGAGCCGCGTGTTCCGAATCTCGGCACGCACCTTCCACAGGCCCCCAACACCCGGGCCCGCCGGGCTCACCTCCACGCGCCCGAACTCCAGCTCGGGCGCCTGGTCCGCGTGGTACATCGTGAACGCGAAGTTGCGGTGGCACTCTTCCTCGAGCATGAACCCCGGGGTCACGCGCCCGGACCATTTGTTCAGCCCGCCGATGAGCACCTTGCCGTACTTGGGGTGGTCGAACTCCGTGTATGGAGAAAAAGTCTCGCCGAACACCATCCGATCGCGCCACAGCCACTGCTGCTCCTCGCCCGGATTGGTCTGGTCTCGCTGAAAGTACTTGGCCTCAGTCCAGAGCTCGTTGGTGAACGCGAACTCGCCGAGCGCCTCCGACGCCCAATCCACAAACCCGCCGTGCACACCGTAGAGCCCGCTGTAGGTCACAAGGTAGCGGTAGTACGGGAGCATCTGTTCGCCGGTTCGGGCCAGCTCGTCGTACACCCGCACGTCGCCGCGCGGGTACATCGCCTCGCGGTAGCCCGCGCCCGGCCCGCGCAGGATCATCCCGCCCGCGTTGTGGTAGCTCTGCACCGCGACGATGTTCGGGTGATCGAGCACGAAGCCCGCGATCGCCCGCGACTCGGGCGCGCTCAGCGGGATCGGCCCCGCCCCGCCCTGGATGTACTCGGGCTGCCAGTCGCCCGGCCAGTCGCGGTTCATGTCCTCGGCGAACGGGCCGTCCTCGTTGATCCGGCCGTCGCCGTCGTTATCGATCCCCTCCTGGCCGAGGTTGGTGTACGTCGTCACGCCCTTCGCGGCCGTCTCATCGTCGCGCAGCCGGATGAACACGCGATCGTCCGTCTGCGAGCGCACCCAGCGTCCGGCCGGGTCGGCCTTCCACATTGTGGTGATCTGCCCGTCGCCGTTGAGGTCTTCCGGCGGGTCCTCGTCCACCAGACCGTCGCGGTCGTTGTCCAGCGGACGCTGGTTCTGTCGCGAGCTGTGCGGCGTGTTGGGCTTGTCGAACCAGTACTGCCGCCCGTCCGGGTTCACGATCGGCAACAGGTAGAAGGCGTGACGGTCCACCATGTCGGTGAGCTTTTCGTTGTGCCCGTACTCACGCGTGAGCGTCCACAGCGTATAGAGCACCACCTCGCCCGCCTGGATCTCGTTGCCGTGCACGTTCCCGTCGATCCACATCGCGGGCTTGTCCGTGTCCGCGCCGGTCTTGGGCGAGTTGACGATCGCCATGAGCATGTCCCGTCCCTGCCCGCTGCGCCCCAGCGAGCGGAGCGTCACCAGCTCGGGGTACGCATCTGCGATCTTCCGCATCAACGCCTGGATCTCGGCCGTGTCGTAATAGCGGTTCCAGACGATCTCGACCGGGCCAGAACGCGTCGGTTGCGCCGATGCGACGCCCGTCACGCACGCGATCGCGCCGGCGACCATCGCCGCCGCGACAACTCTCCTCACCCTTCGCACCGGGCTGGCCCTCATTGTGCACCTCCCACGCCGCCCGCCGCGGGCGCGAGTTTCACTTCGATCGTGCGGTCGCCCGCCTCCGGCGAGAGCAGCTTCACGCTGACGCTCCCGCCCGCATCGCCGATCACGACCCATTCGGCGCTGACCTGACCACCCGCCGCCACGCTCGATTGCCCTTGGACTTTGCGCCCCGCCATGACTCGTTCCGGCGGCAGATCGATCTCCCATCGTGTCGGCGGCAGCCGCCGGCAGCGCACGCCCATCGCCGTGCGCGTGGCGAGCGTCCCGGTGTTGGTCGCGCTCACCCCGACTTTCCACACCCGCTCGCCCATCTTCTCCACGCGCACGGGTGAGACTTCGAGCACGGGCGCCGCGCTCAGCAACTTCCGGACGAACGCGGTCTGGTCCTTCTTCACCCGCTCCATGTCCACCTCGGGCGCGTCGATTCGGAAGCCCGGGACCCAACCGCCGATCTCGACGCGGCCCAGTTGCGGGTGATCGAACGGCTTCCAATCCACGAACCCCACCGCCCCCCCACCACCCCCAGCGGCCACCCGTTGATCGCTCAAAGCCATCCACTTGCCGTCTTCGCTGTCCGGTTCCTTTTTCTCCGCCGCCGACTTGCTCTCCGGCGGCTTGTCGGGAGTTGCAGGATCGGTCTTGACGGGCTCTGGCTTGGCCTTTTCGGATTGGTCGGGCTCCTTGCGCGCGCACAGGTCCGGGCGCACCCAGCCCGGCGTGACGAACGCCGCGACCCCCAACTGCGCGTAGGCCCATCCTTCAAACGAGCCGTCGAACGATCGCGTCACACCGCCTGTACCGGTAATCGCGGTCGCGTCCTTAAATGCCGCGGCCGCCCATGCGTAGAGCGGCTTGTCGTCATCCAATATCCCGCCGCTGATCGGGGCCCCGCCGGTGGCGTCCATCTTTCCCGATTCCGGCGCGCGGGCCAGATTGTCGTTGGGCGCGTACTCGACGATCGCCACCACCTCCGGGTGCGCGAGCAACCATTCGGCGAGCGATCTGCTCTCCGACTCCGACAGCGGCGTCGGGCCGGCCGCGCCCTGAAACTCGGGCCAGTGATACGGGAAGTTTGACTCCAGGTCCACGCCCGTTGGCCCGTCCTCGGCCACGCGCCCGTCCCCGTCGGCGTCCAACCCTTCGGTCACCACGGCGTATTCGCCGCTCTCGCCTTTGGACGCGTCGGCCTTGCGCATGAGCCGCGGGTCATCGGGCTCGGCGACTTCGGTCGCGGCCGCGTCGCGCAGCAGCCCCGGATGCGGGCGCTTCACACGCATCTGCGTGACCAGCCCATCGCCGTTGAGGTCCGCGGGCGCATCCTCATCGATACGCCGATCCCGGTCGTCGTCCTCTCGCGCCGTCGCCCGCGACGAGGCGTTAGACCCGTCGTCCCTGCGCGGACGCCGGTCCATGAACCGAGCCATCCCGTCGGGGTTTACGCACGGGATGACCACCAAATCGGCCCGCGCGGTCGCGTCCGCCCCAGCACCGATCACCTCAGCGAGCACGCCGATGGCGATCCGCGCTCCCGCCACGTGCCGCCCGTCCAGCCCGGCGACGATGACGACCGTCGGCCGCACGGCGCCGGCGGTTCCCCCGGTCACCCGGATCGCCCGAAGCGGGCGACCCTCGACCGAGCGGCCGATGGTTTCTTCGGTCACTCGCCCGGCGTTGGAACCGATGGCCGTGCGGATCGCATCGGCCCAGAGGTCCGGCTCGTCGGCCCACGCGACACCCGCGGCCGCCACGCTCACCGCGGCCGCAACGATCAGACGCAGAATCCACATCGTCGTCGTTCCCATTCACCCCGCGCCCCACCCCCGGCCCGCCCGCCTCCCGGGCACGGGCCCCGCAGATTATCATGCGGCGATGACGCGTGCTCAGCCGTCCACCAAACGCCCACTGCTGCCGCTCCTTCCGGGCGAGGCGCCCCTTGCGATCTTTTCCGTGGTCGGCCTGGCGGCCGCGTCGGCGGTCGCGATCGCGTCGGGCGGGTACGAGTTCCTGTTCTATATCGCCGTGGTCGCCGCGATCATGTTCGTGGTGTGGGTGGTTCACCGGCGTGTCGGGCTGTCCCACGCGTCCCTGTGGGCCTTGTTCGCGTGGGCGACGCTGCACATGGCCGGCGGCATGTTGCCCCTGCCCGCCCCTACCGGCGTGCTCTACAACCTCTGGCTGATCCCCCGCGTACTGAAGTACGACCAGCTCATCCACGCTTACGGCTTCGGGGTCACCGCTTGGGTCGCGTGGCAAGTGCTCGGTGCGGTGGTGAGACCGGAGGCCCGGCTCTCGCGGGTCGTGCTGGCGGCCTCCGCCCTGAGCGCGATGGGCCTGGGAGCGCTTAACGAAGAGATCGAGTTTCTCGCGACCATGCTTGTGGAAAAGACCAACGTCGGCGATTACCGGAACAATGCTTGGGACCTGGTTTTCAACATGACGGGCTCGCTGGTCGGCGTGCTGTGCATCCGCCTGTTGGCGCGTCCGAGCCCGGTGACCCCCGCGGGCGCCGAAGCGGCTGTTCAATGATCGTGTTTCGTTCGGGTATTGTGCGCGGTGTGTCTACGGCTGCCAACAGCCTTGCCGATGCTGGCTGCTTCTGGTATTACTACAGTCAGTGCGACACGGGCCGCCAGTGGGGTCTCAAGGTTGACTGAGAGAGCGCCCTCCAATCTCAGGCGCTTCGCTCCGCCGCTCTCGCGGCCGTGCGATCGATTCGCCCACGCATTTACGCTCATCGAACTCTTGGTGGTGGTCGCCATTATCGCCGTGCTCATGGCGCTGCTGTTCCCGGCGATCCGGGGCACCATCGGCGCGGCCCGCGGCTTCCGCTGCCAGGCCTCCGAACGGACCATCGCGTTCGACTTCAACGTCTTCGCCGACGACCAACTGCACGGCTCACGGGGCACCGACGAGACGTACCTCCGACCCGGCCAGTTCCGCGTCGAAACCTTCCAAGACTCCCAGTACGGCGTCGATGAGTTCTGGGCCTACGACGCCGAACCCGTTCACCGGGTGCCGGACTCCAAGGGCCGCGACCCGATGCGCTGCTCCGAGATTCGCGGCCCGCTCGATCTGAGGCGATCGGCACCGTGCGTCGGCGGCGGCGTGGGCCCGAACAGGAACATTTCGTACGGGTTCAACATCCGCCTGCATTGGTCGGACTCGGCCGCGTCACAACCCGGCGCCAACTTCTCCGTGGTGCTCACAAGTCGCATCCTCGAAGGCTACGGGCTCCTGCCCCCGGAGAACATCCCGCTGCTCATGGACGTGGACGGCGCGGACGCGCCGCTGGGGATGAGCCCCTTGTTCACGGGCCCCACGGCCAATGCCCAGAGCGATCTGTACGCGCAGAACCGCCTATGGTGGCCGGGCATGCGTCACAACGGCGCGATGAACATCGCCTTCATTGACGGGCACGTCATCGCGAGCAAGCGCCCGCTCGCGGAGGGCAAAGTCGCGTGGGACTTTGAGCCGCCGCCGCCCCGACGTTGACCCCCGGTCGCATGTCGCTCCAGACCAAGTTCGTGCTCCTTCTGACCGCCCTCGGGGCGGCCGTGCTCGTGGCCTTCGGCGCGGCGTGGTGGACGCTGCAGGTCTCGTACCGGGAGCTTCGCGGCCCGGTCGAAAGCTCGGTTCGCGTGCTCGACCAGCTCCTCGGCATGGAGAAGCCAATCGAAGCGCTGCGAGAGTGTGTCGGTCCCGACGATGCTCCGACCGTGCCCACAGAGGCGCCCGACCCCGCCCATACTTCCGCAGCGCAACTCAACGCCGCGCGGTTTCGTGAGCAGATAGTGGCTATCAACGCCTTGCTCGCCCTGATCCGGGCGGACGACGTCTGGACAGGCTTTGTTGGCAAGTCGGCCACCGTAAACCTGACGCAAAAAGTCGCCGTCCTCAACGGCCTGGGCGTCGCGCTGCTTGGTCCCGAGGCCGCCGACCCCGCCCAGCCTCCCACCGGGCACGATAGGTTGACCAGTCAGGCGCTCCTGAGCACCCACCTCAACCAGATCCATGAGCTCCTCAAGCGCATGGAGCATCGTGTGGTTGACGACATCAGCAACCTGGCCAAGGCCGGCGCGAATCTGCGTGTGCGGCTCTTCGCCGTGCTCGGCCTGTCGCTCGCGCTCGTAGCGCTCAACGCCGTGCTCGCAACCCTGCTCGTTCGAAGATGGATCCTCCGACCCGTTGCGTACCTCCGCACGGCCGCCGCACGGATCGCCTCCGGCGACTTCGAGCACCGAATCCCGCTGCCATCCACGTCCCGCGGCGACGAGATCACCTCGCTCAGCATCGAGGTCAACCACATGGCCGGCATGGTCAAGCAGCTCCAGACCGAGCGCGTCGAGCAGGCCCGACTGGCGGGCGTGGGCGAGATGGTCCGCCGCCTGGCCCACAACCTCCAGGAGCCGCTCTCAGGGATTCGCGGCCTCGCCGAGACCGCTCGGACGGAAGTGCGCGACCTCGGCCCGGCCGCCGCGTTGGTTCGCGAGAGCCAGGATCGGATCATCCGCTCCGTGGACCGATTCCTCGCGTGGCTCTCCGACTTGCTCACCGTCACCAAGCCCACGGAAATCCACGCCATACCCACCGACGCGGCCGTCTGGCTTGCCGGCTTGGTCGAGGCCCACACGCCACTTGCCCAGACCCGCGGCGTAATCCTCTCGCTCGACCAGCAACACGACGCTGAAGCGTTCGTATTTGACCCTCGACACATGGAGCACGCTGTCAGCGCGATCCTCTCAAACGCGATCGAGGCGACTACACGCCGCGCTCCCGGCTCGGGCCCGGGGTCCGTCCGAGTTGTCTCCCGGGTAGCACAAAATGGGCAACCTGGGAAGGTTTGGGAACTCTGCATCGAGGACAACGGGCCGGGTGTCCCCCCTCATTTGCGGGATTCGATCTTCAGGCCATACTTCACCACCAAGGCGCACGGAAGCGGCATAGGCCTTGCAGTCGCCCATCAGGTGGTTCTTGCCCATGGCGGCCAGATCTTGGTCGAAAACACGGACCCGGGCTCGAATCAGGACAGAACCTCGCTTGGGACATCGGGTGCCCGGTTCAGGATTCGCCTTCCCCTCGATAGGCGACCGGCGGAAGATATGTCGGTGGCCAGTATTGGCCACTAGGGAGCACCGGTGGCCAGAATACTCGTCATTGAAGACGAAGAGAACCTGCGGTTCACCATCCGGCACAGCCTTGTGAAGGCGGGTCACCTGGTGGAGGAAGCAGCGTCGGTCCCACAGGCTCGTGGGTTTTTCGGCCGGGAAGACTTCGATCTGGTCCTAACCGACGTCAACCTCGGCGGCGAGACGGGGCTCGACCTTGTCCGAGAGTTGCGTGCCGACGGCTTCGATGGTGCGATCGTGGTGATGACCGCTTTCTCGAACGTGGGCGACGCGGTCAGCGCGATCCGCGACGGCGCGGACGATTACATCTCCAAGCCGCTGAGCCTCGAAGGGCTGGGCCTACAAGTCTCCAAGTGGGTGGAGCACCGGCGGCTGGCTCGTCGGGTCGAGCTTTACGAGCGCCTGGAAAAATCAAAGAACCGCGAGAGCGAACTGGTCGGTCAGAGCCCGCGCTGGATGGCGACGTTGGCCCTTGCCGATCGGCTCGCGGCGTTGCCGCTGGGTGAGGCGGCCTCGGGACCATCGACACTCGGGCCCGAGTCGGGCGGGTCGAGCCTGCCGTGCATCCTGATCACCGGCGAGACGGGCGTGGGCAAGGGTGCGCTGGCCCGTTACATCCACCAGCGGGCGACCGAGTCCGCCCGCGCGGCCGCGAGGGTGGCCAAGGCGCCGCGGGCGGGGGCGGGAGGGACGGAGGCGGGCGATCCACCCTTTGTTCACGTGAACTGCTCCGCGCTGCCCGCCACGCTGGTGGAGGGCGAACTCTTCGGGCACGAGAAAGGCGCGTTCACAGACGCCCGTGACGCCCGGACCGGTCTGTTCGAGATGGCCGATGGCGGCACCATCTTCCTCGATGAGATCGGGGAGATGCCGCTGGAGTTGCAGTCGAAACTCCTCCTGGCGGTCGAGCACGGAGCGTTCCGTCGCGTCGGAGGCGGCAAGGAGCGGCGCGTCCGCGTGCGCGTCATCGCGGCCAGCAACCAGAACCTCGACGAGCGAACCAGGCTGGGCACATTCCGTCGCGACCTGCTGTACAGGCTCAACGCGTTCGTGCTGAAGATCCCGCCGCTGCGCGAACGGGAAGGCGACGCGCTGCGAATCGCAGACGCCGCGCTCGATCGGCTGACGCGTCGCTATGCGCGCCCGCCGATGCGGTTCAGCGAGGCCGCGTGTTCGGCCATCGCCTCGCACGACTGGCCCGGGAACGTGCGAGAGTTGATCAACAGCGTGCAACGGGCCGTCATGCTCAGCGACGACGAGCGCATCGAACCCGTGGAGCTCGGACTGGCCCCGGCGGGAGAGCTGGGCGGGGGCGCCGCAACGCCGTTCGATTTCGTGCCCGCCGACACGGACGCCGGGTCGCAGGACTCCTGGATCGGGCAGGGCGCGGAGAAGGGAGAAAGAGAAGGAGCGTCACCCCCCACGGCCGGCGGCGGGCTCGCCTTCGACTTCGAGCGCGGGCCGCACCGGGCCGAGGACGTCGAGCGAGAGCTCATCATGCAGGCGCTCCGGCACACGCACGGCAATGTCAGCCGCGCCGCCAAGCTCATCGGCATGCAGCGGAGCAGCTTGCGTTACCGAATCGAACGCTACAAGCTCGACGCCTACGTCGCGGAGATGACCAACCGCTGAACCCGAACCCGCTCCCAGCCCCGGCCCCGGCCACGATCACGTTCCGACTCAAAAGCGAGAATGACCCGAACGCTCGCCATCCTCACCCTGCTATTCGCCTGCGGCGTCGCGCGCGCGAGCGATCCGGCAGAGACCGAGCTCGACAGTTCGGACGACTCCTGCTGGCGACGCACCGACGTCAACGCCGACGGCCCCCTGGACCCGGGCTGCGTGCGGCCCGAGTTGTGCAGCGTCAGCCTCTCCAAATGGTTCTGCTCCAACCCCGCGTCCGATCCCTTCACCGGCTTCCCGTCCAACTCCAGCACGCACCTGTTCCGACTTGATGTCGTCATCGGCGGGCTGGTCAACCCTTCGGGCCCCCTGTTCGATCCCGACTTTCCGCTGGGGCCTTTCGAGTATGGCCCCAGCCCGTTGCTCGGCTTCATCGAGTTCAACATGGACCGGCGCGAGGCCAACGGCGGGCGGAACACCGGCGGCGACCTGACGTCCGAGGCGGGGTCGCACTTCCTCGCCAACGCCGCTCGCTTCGGCGGCGTGACGAGCAACAGCACGATGAACGAGCGGCTGGTCATGCTGCCGGGCCAACTCGACGCCGATTTCTTCACGCCGCCGCAGTTCGAGCGCAGCGGTGCCGAGTTCATTTTCAAGCTCTGCGGCTGCGAAGAGGTCTCGGTGGTCTGGACTTCGGTGCCCGGCGACCGCGTGTTTTCCGCCGGCGACACATGGGTGGTCCGCGGCCACTTCTTCGAGCGGACCAGCGGCTTCGACGGCGTCAGTTCGATGATCTGCCCGATCAGGCGGTACGCGCCGATGGTTGATGTCCGATTCTCCCACACCGCGGGCACCAACCGCACCACGGTTTCGATGGTGTACGCACTCGATCAGGAGGGCGCCCGCCAGCTCGCGGGGCTGCCGGTCACGCCCCCCATCAACAACATGGTGGGTTGCGACGGAAACGAGGGCAGCGTGGCCGAAGCGCTCGCCGACGTCGCCAACGGGGCGTCGAACGCGGCCGCGAACGGCTGGTTTCTCGTCGACGGCCCGACGCGAGCGATGAGCGAGGGCTGGGTCGGGCGTGCGGGATCGATCTCCACCTATCTTGATCCGACCGACTGGCGCTTCTCCGCGATCTTCGGGACCACCTACTCCCGATCGATTTTCGAGCCGCCGTCGGAGGGCGCGGCGTATGTCTGGACCGACGTGCTCGGCACGACCCCCGGCGATCTCAACGGCGATGGCCTCAAAGACCCGACCGATCGGGCGCTGCTCGACTCGTATATCAGCACCAACGACGGCGGACCCAACGACGCCGACGGGATGCTCAACGGCGCCGTGACCCTTCCGAACTTCGGTGTCGATTTCGCGGCCTTTGACCTCAACTACGACGGCGTGGTCGATTGCCGCGATCTGAAATCCTTCGGCGGCAACCCCTGCTGCCCCGCCGACTGGAACACGGCCAACGGCCTGGGCCTTCAGGACCTCTTCGACTTCCTGACAGACTGGTTCTCCGGGCACGGCGACTTCAACGGCGACGGCCAGAGCAGCCTGCAGGACCTCTTCGACTACCTGGTTGCGTACTTCGGCGGTTGCTGAATCCAGCCCGCACTTCACAGTCGCGGCGCGACCGGGCCGAGAGACCTGCTCAAGAGAAAGTGGGCGCGGCTGGATTCGAACCAGCGGAGGCGTTAAGCCAACAGATTTACAGTCTGTCCCGTTTGTCCACTTCGGTACACGCCCGGGCTACAGGGCTCAGACTGTATGGGTCACACCGTGGCTTGTCCAACCTCGCAACACCGGAGCCGGAACCGGGTCCCGAAATGCGGCCGCCTCGTCCGGCGGTCGGCTTAGGGCTTGGCGTCCGCCGCGGCACGGGCGGGATGCGGATGCGCCGCGTTGGACGCGG
The DNA here is from genome assembly GCA_964630785.1 of uncultured Phycisphaeraceae bacterium. Taxonomy (GTDB): domain Bacteria; phylum Planctomycetota; class Phycisphaerae; order Phycisphaerales; family UBA1924; genus JADLCX01. The sequence goes on from CAZVZG010000038.1 coordinate 25,152, forward strand.
CCGACGCGACGTGCGCTTGCGCGGCCGGCGGATCGGCGACCGCGGTGCGCGGGTGTCCGGTGACCAGGATGAACCGGGCCCACAGGAGCAGGCCGAACACCAGGACGACCAGGCCCAGACGAGCGACCTGCGGCCGATGCCAGAATCCCGCTCGCGATTCGGAGGCGACTTCTTTGATGGTTCGATTCTCACACATGGCTGACCCTTGAACCTCCCGAATCGAGTATGACCCGGCTTTGCCTCGATGCACGCGAGATCAGCCGCCGCCCCCGCCCCCGCCCTCCGCGGGCGGCACCACGGCGGTCTCGCCCTCTTGGCGGGTGACGGTGACACGTCCGGTAAACGGTTCGACCGAAATCGTGAATGTCTGGTGAGAGCCGCTGATGAGCACGGTGCCGCCGCTGCCGGGCACCGAGCCCGAGGCGTCGGCCACCGGCCCACCGAGCCCGTCAAAGATCACGTACGGCTCGTTGTCGAACGCGGCCGAGACGAGGTGGGCGCCGCCGAAGCGCGGGTCCGCGAGCGACATCACGTACTTGCCGTCGGGCTTGGTCGGGTCGTAGAGCGTGTTGTTGACCGGGTCGAGCGCGTCGCCGGGCACCTGGATAAGCCGGTAGACGTTGTTCTGCACGTCGAACATGAGCGCTCGGCGCTCCTGGAACGCGACGGCGTCGGCCTGGGCGAAGGTGAGATCGGCCACCACCGATCGCACCGCGCCCTGCACCCGGAGGATGCCCGTCTCGCCCATCGCCGGGATGACCAGCGCCCCGGCGATCCCCATGATCACGACCGTGACCAGGATCTCCAGGAGCGTGAAGCCGCGACGGAGGGTCGAGCGCTGAAACTGATCACTCGTACGCATCAACGGACTCCGATGCTCTCTCCCGGGGGAATGGGAACCGCTCACGGCTTGGCGGGCTTGTCCGCGTCCTTGTCCTTGGGCATCTCGATCACCTTCACGTTGATGCCGGTCTTGAGCATCGCCTCCAGGCGACCCAGGCGTGTGTTGGCGTCTTTCATCTGATCGATGAGCATCTTGCGATCGGCCGTGGAGTTGAACGGCGACTTGAACTCGTCGTCGGGCTGAGCGCTCGCGGCCTGGGGACGCAGTGCATCGCTGAAGTGCGCGCCGGCCAGCAGCGCGGCGCCGACGATGGCGGCGGTGATCCAGGGGTTGCCACGGTGAGTCTTGTCGGGCGAGCGCATGCGACGGCTCCTTCGGGGTGGTGACGGGATCGATCGGGCCACGGGCCGGCCGCGGCTGCTTGAAGGTTGACTTCCGGGTGTATCGGCCGATCGGGCGTCCGACTCACGCCAATAACCATGGCGCGCGCCAACAGATCACGGACGGGGCAGGGGGTTGTCGTTGGCATCGAAACTACCGGCCCAAACCTCCCCGTTCTCGGGGTCGAAGATCCAGCCGTAGTCGGTCTGGAAGGCCGCGTCGGGGACGGCGTTGGGGACGATGACCACCTTGCGGGCGTTGGCCCCGCCGATCCACTGGTTCACGGGGACGCCGAGCATGTAATCCCCGGAGTTACCGACCAGTTCGCCCCAGCATGTCAGCCCCGTTCCGGGGTCCACAACGCTCGCGTCGCCCGCGACGACGGGCGGAATTTCTCCGCCGTGACGCACGCGGTAGACGTTCACCGAGCGCCGCACTTTCTGCAGCGCGTCGTAGGTCGCGGTGGACTGGGCGCTCTTGGATGCGCCCGCGAACTGCGGGATCGCGATCGCGGCCAGGATGCCCAGGATCACCACCACGATCAGGATTTCGACGAGGGTGAAGGCGCGAAGGGACGACGAACGGCGACGCATGTGCGTGACTCCAGGCCCCGGGTCCGATCCGGTGACGAACGGTCGGCCCGGCGCGAACAGCGAGCAGCGGCGGTCGATCTTCGGTTGCAAAAGCGGTCGCCCCCCTTTCGGAGAGCGACCGATGAATCACGAGACACGGAAGCAGGGCCGATTACGGCTCGATCCACTTGCCGTAGGTCGCCGAGCCGGGGACTTCGTCGAAGCCCGCGGCGGCGAAGGTGCCGCTGGCGGAGTCGTAGTACCAACCCGTACCCGCCGAGACCGCGTCAGCGGCCGCGGCGGTCGCGACCGGGGTCGCGTCGGCCGTAACGGTGCTCAGACCGTTGCGGGGGTTGACCGGGGCGGTCCGCATGTAGGGCTCCTGGGTCGCGCCGGCGCCCGCCGCAACCTGGATGCTGTTGCCGTCGGCCAGGCCGAGCGTGTTACCAACGCCCGCGAGCAGGTCGGTGAAGGGCTGGGCGCCGTCGACGAGCACAGGCGACTGGCCGTTGTTCCGCACGCGGAACAGCTCGATCTGGCTGCGGATGGTCTGCAGCTGCGTCTGGATGTTGCCCACCTGCGCCTCTTCCGAGGCGTTGGTGAACTGCGGGATGACGATCGCGGCCAGGATGCCGAGGATCACCACCACAATCAGGATTTCGACCAGCGTGAAGGCCTTACGTACACGGTTTCGCATCAGAGATCTCCTTGCACAAGCACACTTGACCACTACGCGCTTTCCCGGGTCACACCACCCGGGCGTGGTTCTGGGTTGGAACACCCCCGCCGCGGGAAACAGCGCCCGCGCCCGCGAGGTCGTTCGTCGGACAACTAGATCGACGGGGGCCGGGCGCGCGTTGAGTCCGTGGACGCTCTGGGCGTGCTCAGGGGCCGACCGTGACGGCTGGCGCGAATGGGTAAAGCGACGGCCGAGCGGGCGCGGGCGCGGGCGGGGTTTTTATCCGGCGTGGCGCCGGGCTGCTGCCCGGTGCGTCTGCATGGCCACCGCCCGGAAGGGCGGAGCCACGATCCACCGCACGGAAGTGCGGGCCTGTTCGCCTTACTTTGCCCCGCCCGCCATGCGATCGGCGGTGCCGAGGATCATGGGGACGATCTCGGTGTTGGGCAGGTTGAGCGAGCCGAGCAGTGCGGCCGCGGCGGTCGCGGTGGCCGCGTCGCCGCCCGTGGCAATCTCTCGGATCGCCGAGACCTGACGCGGCTCGGTCTGGTTGCCAAATCGCTTGGCCGAGCCGGCCGCGGTCGTGAGCAGGGCGACCTGCTCTTCGCCGGAGGCCGCGAGGGCGGCATCGACGACGGCCTGCTGAGCCGCCTTGGTGTTGATGTGGGAGAGCACTTCGCAGATGCGGCCCTTGGTGTCGCCGGTGGCGCTGGCCAGCGCCGAGACGAGCGGCCCGCTCGCGTCGGCGACGTTGAGGACGGGGTTGGCGGAGACGGCCAGGTCGCGGAGCACCGACAGCGACCGGGCTTTGTAGGCATCGGCCTCTTCGGGGGTAATCGCGCCGCCCGAGGCCTGCTCAACGAGCTGCTTGGCGGCCTCGCCGATGTCGGCGGCCGCGACGCCCTCGCGCAGCATGCGCACGCGGGCGTCGCTCACGTACTTGCTCGCCTGATCGGCGTAACCCTGGGAAGAGACCATCGCGAGAATGGGAGTTGCGCGGAGCTTGTTGTTGGCCTGGGCATGGTCGATGAGTTCGGCGGTCTGGGCGCCCGGAAGGATGGTCACGATCAGGTCGATGCCCGGGGCGTCGGCGATGGGCTGCGCGGCGTCTTCGAGGCGGACGGCCTGCGGCTCGACGGTGTAGCCCTGGCCGCGGAGGATGTCGCCGACCATCGCCCCGCGCTCGGTGTCGGTGGTGAAGACGAGGGCGTACTTGGCGGAGGCATCGCGGATGGCGCTGCCGAGAATGCGAACGACCTGGTCGGAGCCGTCGAACGCCTCACGGGGGCCGGCGTTGCCCAAGGCCAGCGCGGCCTCGTATTGCACGTGCCGATTGGGGTACCGCAACGCCTCCAGCAGAGGCTTGCGGTCGCCCTGGCCGGCCCAGAGTGTGGACCCGCCGGCGGTCTTCTCGAGCGCGGCGAGGGCCTTGCGGACCAGCGGCGTGTCGTTGTCGGTCAGGCCGCGGGCGAGCACCTGCTGCGTCGGGCCGGAACCGGCGGCGACGGCGTAGTACATCGCGTCGCGCCGATCGGCGGGGTAGGCGGGGTTGACAAAGCCCGGGGTGCTGGGCGTGTCGATCTCACGGCTGAAGTTCGACGCGAGCCAGAGCGGCACGGCGCGGGCGTTGGCCGGGTCTTCGCGGAGCGCCGTTTCGCAGTAGCGCATCGCCATCGCCTCGTGGAACACGGGCGTGGGGATCGCCTGCATGATGAGGCCCGCGCCGGGGTTGTAGCTCCAAAGCAACTGGTCGCTCTCGCCGGGGAAGATCGTCAGGCTCGGGCTCTCGGAGTAGTAGCTCTCGGCGAGGTCGACGTACCGGTCGCTGATGGGCACGGCGGTGTTCACCACCTGGGCGATCTTCCGGATGGCGTCCTCGCACGCCTGCTTGACGTCGGCCACGGTGCTGCGGGAGTTGGCGTCGTACAAGAAGGGCAGGGCCGTGGGATAACCGATGTCGCCGAGCATCTCGGCGATCATCAACTGCGACGAAGAATCGAGGTCGGGCAAGGCCGTGCAGAGCGGCGTAACCGCGTCACGGCCCATCTCGACGATCACCTGCCGGGCCTCGCCCGAGAGCCGGGAATCCTGCCGCTGCAGCAGCGCCTGGAGCAACTGCGGCATGGCGTATTCCTTGGCGTCCATCAGGCGATCGCGGGCGTACGAGCGCTGACGCTGGCTGCCGGTGAGGAGCTTGATGTTCTCGGTCACGGCCGCGGGGCTGCGGACCGTCTCGCGCTTGCCGTCCTGATACAGCGTCCAGAGCTTGGCCGCGACGGGCTCGAGCGATGCGTGGCGGACGGCCCGGACATAGGCCTCCTCAAAACGCTTGGCGCCGCCGTCTTCGACGAGTTTCACAAACGCGGCCGGAGTGACGTTCCTGTCCAGCAGGCCCTGGCCCATGCTCGTCGCCAGCGCCACCTGCTCGATGAACACGTAGTGCTCGAAATCGCTGAGCAGGTCCGCGTCGGTCATCTTCGCCTGCTCGGCGTCCTGACCCTTTGCCTGGGCGTCGGGGGAGGGGGAAGGGGAAGGGGCGGCCGCGGGCGTTGTTTTCGGGGGTGCCGCGTCCTGCGCGATCGCCTGGACAGACCCGGCAACAAGGGCGAGCAGAACAGCGGCGGACACAACGGGCAGCTTGGACACGAGCGACTCCTGACGCGGAGTAAGAGGATCGGTGACAGGACGGGACAGCGATCGCGAGGACCGATACCGCGGGCGGAACCTACAGCGTACTCCGCCCGGCAAGACCGAATCTGCTACGAACGCCACCGGTGCGGGGATGCACCGGGGGAGTGCGAAGGGGCGGTAAAGTACAGTCACCGAACGGGCGGTGTCAATTCGCCAACGGACGCTCATCGAGCGGCGCCCCCCACCGCTCTGCTCGCGTTTGCTTCGTCAATCACCCACTCATCCGAACAGAACCCTTCGGAACCGACACCGTTCGCGTTCCTGAGGCGTTGCGCAGTGGAGCGGGTGCACGGTCCGCCGGCACCGTTTGTTCCGGCCCATCACGAACCGTCGAATCAACCCGCAACCTCGCTCCCGTCGTCAAGACCCCACCCAGACGGGCCGATCTTGCTCTCACCGGGCGCCCCCTGACGTATCGGGCACTCCCGGCCGAACCCGACCCCCCAAGAGCGAGGTTGTGTCATGCCGTTCGAGAAAGATGTTCTGACCACCGGCGAGGTTGCCAAGATCTGCAACGTCGCTCCGCGCACCGTGTCCAAGTGGTTCGACACCGGGGTCCTCAAGGGCTACCGCATCCCCGGGTCCAAAGACCGGCGGATCCCGGTCTCGCAGCTCATGCGATTCATGAAGGAGCACGGGATCCCCTTCGACGGGATCTCCAGCGGCAAGACCCGCATCCTGATCGTGGACGACGAGCAGGAGATCGTCGACGTGCTTCAGAAGGCGCTGAGCGAGCAGGCCAACTACGAAGTCCGAACCGCCACCAACGGCTTTCAGGCCGGGCTCGAAGCCGACCGCTTCAAGCCGCACATCATGCTGCTCGACGTTCACCTCGGCGAGGCCGACGTGCGCAACATCGCCAACCTTGTCCGCGGCGACGACGACCTGCAGATCACCAAGATCATCGCCATGAGCGGCAAGATGACCGACGGCCAGCTCCAGGGCCTCCGCACCAGCGGCTTCGACGGGTACCTGAAAAAGCCCTTCCAGGTCCGCCAGGTGATCGAGACGATCGAGTCCGCCACGTCCCTGGTCGCCTGAAGAACCGCCCAAACAGATTCTCGCCACGGCCGGCCCGTTCGCGCTCGCGAATGGGCCGGTTCATTCTCAGGCGGCTCTTCAGCCGAATCCAACAGAACGGACATCGAGTTGCGCGGGGTGATCAGGGTGGATATGGATTGTTCATGCGCAAGGGGGCGCGAGCACCGTTGAGATTCGAGCGCCGACGGGCGCGGCGTTGCGGCGTTGTGCTCGACGCGCCCGCCTGGCCGGCTACGCAGATCGCGATCACCCGCCAGCGTTCGTCGAATGTCTGGTACACCCACGGGTCGTCGGAGGTCGATTCCACCGTGCCGTCCGCGTCTGCGTCGTAGTGCCACCCCCCCGACCGATCCGGTAGCCCAGGCCGTTGTACCTGTACTCGGTGACCAGATTCTTGGTCCCGGCCGTCTGGGTCACGCCCTTGAGCCGGCCCAGGGCGTCGTACTTGATGATGTAGTCCCGCCCGTCGCTGGTCGTGTTGTCTGGGTGCCACGGTTAGACCGCCGCTTTGGGCGGTCTAGCCGGGCCCGCTCCGTCCACCATCGCCCCCCCCCCGATGAACCCCACCCACATGGCCGTCTGGAGGCCGCGGGCGCATTCGTGGCGCGAGTTGATGTCGCTGTCACGGTCGTTCCCGTTGAACTCTCACGCGAGCCCAGCCAACCCCGCCGCTTGGCGATGGGGCTCCGTGATTCGACATGGGTTGAGAACGCGCTTTGGCGATGTTGGTCGCCCGAGCGTGGTAGAGCCGCACAGCCGGCTCTATCACGCCATCCGCCGCCGCATATTGCGGATTCAGTCCGCACTCCGGACATCTTGAATTGGAAGTCAACCCAGAGCGATCGTAACCGCATGCCCGACACGTATTCGTTGATTTTCGCGACAACCAACGTCGTACGCCTTTAATCAAGTTCCAAATTGCAAATACTATGCCACCAAAGATAAGGCTATTGTAGAATATTCCAGGCCATACCGGCAAGTATGGAAAATGCGCGACCTTCTTCGCGATCGACAAATCGATTATGAAATGCCTCACAGCTCCTAAATTGGACTCTGAGTCCCAATGCGCCCAACCTTCAACAGTTCGCGTTGGCCATCCGGCGCAATACGTAGACAATATTCCAACCGATTTCGACATGCGATCTGTTTCAATATCAAATTCTGATTGAGCGAAGTCGAATCCCCAGTAATGATATTCGAAATTAATTCGTGGCGGGGGCCACCCGCGAGGGAGCAACGAAATTTGGCAAAATCTTGTAGGGCTGAGTCCTCTCAATTGGGTGCCTGACGAATTGGGTAGTAGCAAATAGATCGCTAGCCATGCTAGTGCGATATTAATTATAAATCCAAGCAAAAGGCACGCAATTCCCGGAAATAAAAGGCGTCTGTACTTCAAGTGCATCACCTCTAAAGTATGCTTTTCGCACAGGCTCCCGTCGTGCATGGCGTATTGACGATTCCAACAATCGGCAACTCGGGATGTTCCGGAAGGGGAATCCCAGGATTCGGATCAGCAGTGATGGGATCGGTAGGGCGTAGTGCAATACAATGTGCTATCAAAGGCTTATAATCGACTTGATCAAGTGCCCTGCAACATGGGCTACCTGGAAGTCGCCCACAAATACTCGCCCGTATACCGTCGCGGGTACACTGCAACCGCTCCTCTTCTGTGTCTTCGGTGCAGTTCGCGTGATAATAAGCGCGAGCTTCCGTGCACACATGCCAACTGCACCCAGTTGGATCATACAAGTTCATACATAGCGAGCAATTGTCGAGCGCATGGATGTATTCGTGAAACAACGCATCGGCCATTTCGCTGCGCGAGGCATTGCAATTGATTTTGATCTCCGATTTGCATCCGCCTTCACGTTGTGTTGTTTCACCCTGAGTGGTTGCGGACAGGCTCGTAACGCACTTGACTTCCGGCAAAGAGCAACCCTGCTCGCGAATACGTTGACGTATGTCGCCGATTCTTCCTACATCTCGATTGAAGTGGTCTAACACTTTTTGGCACTCGATGCACCCGTACTGGGTAGCAAGAAGGGGCGATGCGAGTGGCGTTCGTTGATGACTCCACCGCCCCATCGTCGAGTCCAGCACCCGGTGCCGCACATGCCAGAAGCGGGTGTTGGTCTTGGGGTTGGCGCCGTCGCCGAGGACGCCGTCGTTGTCGTAGCCCGCGTAGCCGCGGCGGTTGAACGTGCCCGAGTCCGACATCAGCCCGCGCCCGAGCGTGATCTTGGACCCGCTCAGGTCGGCCTTGTCGTACGCGGTCACCGCCCCGTCCAGGTCGGCGTCGGCCCGCACGTCGTAGCCCGTCGCGAGGATCAGCGCGTCGATGTCCTTCTCGTCGTTGATGTCGTAGTCGCCGTCGGAGTCCAGGTCGCCCGCGGGCAGGCCCCAGGGCGTGCCGTAGGAGAGGTACTTGTCGTGCTCCAGCTGCAGGCACTGGCCCGACGTGTATTCCACCAGAGCCGACACGTCCGCCCGCCCCCCCCACAAGTTCTGGCAGTAGTAGACCCGCTCTTCGAGCGTCCCGTCGCCGGGGCCCGTGAAGGGCACCTTGCCGCCGGCGTCGGTCATGTCCCGGTCGCGCAGGATC
>CAZVZG010000039.1:0-32419 GCA_964630785.1 uncultured Phycisphaeraceae bacterium
GAACGTGCGCCCGATGGCCATCGCCTCGCCCACGCTCTTCATCTGCGTGGTCAGGGTCTCGTCGGCCTCGGGGAACTTCTCGAACGTCCATCGCGGCATCTTGGTGACGATGTAGTCGATCGCCGGCTCGAAGCACGCGCTGGTGGTCCCGGTGATGTCGTTCCGCAGCTCGTCGAGCGTGTAGCCCACCGCCAGCTTGGCCGCGATCTTGGCGATGGGGAAACCCGTCGCCTTCGACGCCAGCGCCGACGACCGGCTCACGCGCGGGTTCATCTCCACCACCACCATCTCGAACTTGCCGTCCTTGGGCGCGGGGTTGACGGCGAACTGCACGTTGCTCCCGCCGGTCTCGACCCCCACCGCCCGCATGATCGCGAACGCGGCGTCCCGCATCGCCTGGTATTCTTTGTCCGTCAGCGTCAGGATCGGCGCCACCGTGATCGAATCGCCTGTGTGTATGCCCATCGGGTCGATGTTCTCGATGCCGCAGATGATGATGCAGTTGTCGCGCCGGTCGCGCACGACCTCCAGCTCGTACTCCTTCCACCCCAGCACGCTCTGGTCGATCTGCACCTGCGTGATCGGGCTCATCCGCAGGCCGCGGGTCACGATGTCCTCGAACTCCTCCGCGTTGTACGCGATGCCCCCGCCGCTGCCGCCGAGCGTGAACGCGGGGCGAACGATCGCCGGCAGGCCGATCTCTCTGAGGAACTCCGTCGCCTCCTCAAGCGTCGACACCGTCTTGGCCCTGGGCATCTTCAGCCCCAACCCCTCGGTGATCGCCTTGAACTCGGCCCGGTCCTCGGCGCGGTGGATGACCCGGCGGTCGGCGCCGATCATCTCCACGCCGAACTCGCTCAGCGTGCCGTCGTCCCACAGGGCACAGGCGCAGTTGAGCGCCGTCTGGCCGCCCAGCGTCGGGAGGATCGCGTGGATCGGGTCGCCGATCTTCTTCTGCTCGGCGATCACCTTGCGAACCGCGGCGGGCGTGATCGGCTCGATGTACGTCCGGTCGCTGAACTCCGGGTCCGTCATGATCGTCGCCGGGTTGGAGTTGACCAGCACCACCCGGTACCCCTCGGCCCGCAGCGCCTTGCACGCCTGCGTGCCCGAATAGTCGAACTCGCACCCCTGGCCGATGACGATCGGCCCGGACCCGAGGATCAGGATGGTCTTGATGTCGGCGCGCTTCGGCATGGAGAACCCCAGCAGCGCCCGAACCCCGGCCCGCCCGGGCCATCCGGCGGGCCACCCGGAGCGTGGCGGGCGCAAACTGGGGCAAGGTTATGCGATTCGACGGGCCGACGGTGCCGACAGGCAAAAAAGTCACCGGCCGCGTTTCCGCGGCCGGATCGGTGTTCGCTTTCAGCCCATCACAGCGCTACTTGGAAATCTCCGCGTTCGCCTCGGCCGCGCCCTTGCGCGTGTAGGAGATCTCCATCATCTTGAACTCCTTGCCGGTCTCAGGAGAGGGTCCGTACATCGCCATGGTCATCCGGTCCTTGCTGGGGCGGGTCTCGACCAGGCGCATGTTGACCGACTTCTTCTGGATCGGGCAGTTGTACGCCATCGTCCAGGTGAGCGTCTTGCCGTCGCTGGAACGCTCGCCCGTACCGACCATCATGCCCGTGCCGCAGTTGTCGATCCAGGTGGACTGGAACTTCTTGGAGACGTTGTCGTAGCCGTAGAGCCCGAAGCCGTTGAACGGCCCCATGCCCGCCAGGTCGCCCGACGTCTCCGACTTGGTGAACCGCCCGTCCATCATCGGCGTGATGGTCGTCGTGCACTCGCTGGCCATCGGCTTGCTTTCGGGCGACGTCCACATCGTGCACTTGCCCATCCACACGCCCGCGGCCTCGGTGAGCCACTGGTGCATCGGGCCCGGCGTGCCGGCCTCCATGCAAGCCTGCATCTGCTCCTTGGTCATGCCCTCGGGCGGCTGCATCTCGTGCATGTCGCCGTGCTTGTCCTCATGCTTGGCGTCGTGGCCAGGCTGCGCCATCGCGATCGTCCCGACCGCCGCGGTGAGTCCGACCACCGCCGCGCCGAACGAACACACCCATGCCTTGCGAACCATGCTGCATTCTCCATTTGAAAAAGGGTTTTTGGCCGCGTCGTCAAGTGCGGCCGAAGCGTGGACACTCGTCCGCGCGCAATATACCTGTCGTCCACGCAAATAGGAAGAGCCGGCCAGATTTCAACCGCGCCCCGTGTATCTGCGATGCGAGCGAGCGATTGGGGTCCGCCTTGTTCTGGGTGATTCGTTGCCGCCATGGGGATGTCGAAGCGATGTCCAGCAAGCTCCTTGACATATGCCGATATGGGAATATACTACGGCATGGCCCGCGCGTCAACCACCGCCGACGTTTTCAACGCCGTCGCCGAGCCGCGACGGCGTGAACTCATCGAGACGCTTGCCGACAGCGCCGGCCCGGTCCCCGTCGGCCAGCTCGTTCGCACGCTCGGGCTGCCCCAGCCGGCGGTCTCCAAGCACCTCGCCGTGCTGCGCGAGGTCGGGCTGGTGAGCGTGACCCGTCGCGGCCGCCAGCGCTTGTACGCGCTCAACCCGCAGGAGCTCCGCCCCATGCACGACTGGACCAGCACCTTCGAGCGATTCTGGACCAACCAACTCGACCGCATCAAGGCCGGCGCCGAGCGCAAGGCCCGCGAGCCGGACGCCCGGCCGCACCAGTAACCCTCAACCCCGTGTCAGGAGTCCGCCATGCCCACCGCCAGCCCGGAACAGATCATCAAGACGATGGAGTTCAAGCGCGAGATCGAGATCGCCGCGCCCATCGATGTCGTCTTCGCGTCGGTGCTCGAAGAGCTCGGCCCGGGCAGCCAGATGCCCGACGGTTCGCCCTTCCCGATGAAGATCGAGCCCTGGCCCGGCGGGCGCTGGTTCCGCGACCTCGGCCACAACACCGGGCACTTCTGGGGTCACGTGCAGGTCATCAAGCCGCCGACGCTGCTCGAGCTCTGCGGCCCGATGTTCATGTCCTACCCCGCGACGAACTTCGTGCAGTACCGGCTGACCGCCCAGGGCGCGGGAACGCGCCTGACGCTGCACCACCGGGCGCTCGGGCAGATCCTCGAAGACCACCTCAAGGGTGCGAGCGAGGGTTGGGCGCACGGCCTGGGTCGCATCCGGGAGGTCGCCGAGCTCAAGGTCCGCGCCAAGGGCCGCTGACCGACCCAACCAAAGGAGAACCCCGCTTGCAAGCCATCGACCTGATCCGAAGCTCCCTGCGCATGGCCGACGAGGGCGCCGCCGCGCTCGCGGCCGATATGCACGACGCGCCGCTCACCCAGCCCACCGTCCGCGACGGCCGCCCCTGCGGCAACCACCCCGTCTGGCTGCTGGGTCACGTCGCGTTTCTCGAAGGCGCCCTGCCCGGCATCATCCTGGGCGAAGAGGGCGGCCCCAACCCGGTTGCGCACTGGGCCTCGCTCTTTGCGCCCGGCACCGAGCCCAAACCCGATCCCGGGCTTTATCCGTCGTTCGACGAGGTGCTCTCCAAGTGCCGGGAACTCCGGGCTAAGAACCTCGGCCTGCTCGATCGGATCGGCGAGGCCGGGCTCGACCGGGCGCCCAGGGCCGCGCCGCCGGGGTTCGAGGACGCCATGCGGACCAACGGCCAGGCGTTCATGTTGATCGCGCTGCACCAGATGGTGCACTACGGTCAGCTCGCCGACGCCCGGCGCGCCGCGGGGCGAAGGCCGCTGATGTGAACGCCGACGCGGCGCGATAGACTCGATCAACGTTCGACCTCCTCACAGATCGAACACCGGAGCCCAACATGCCCTACGTCGATGGATTCCTGCTTCCCGTGGCCAAGAAGGACCTCGCCGCGTACCGGCGTGTGGCCAGGAAGGCCTCGAAGATCTTCATGGACCTCGGAGCGATTGAGTACCGCGAGTGCGTCGGCGACGACCTGAACATCAAAGGCATGACGCCGTTCCCCGATGCCGCCAAGTGCAAGAAGGGCGAGACGGTGGTGTTCTCGTGGATCGTCTACAAGTCCCGCGCCCAGCGCGACCGCGTAAACGCCAAAATAATGCAGGACCCGCGCATGGCCGCGATGATGGAACAGTGTTCGGCGCTGTTCAATCCCAAGCGGATGTCCTACGGCGGGTTCAAGGTCATCGTCGAGGCGTAACCCCGGCAAATGTCCCACCCCAAACCGGCAACATCTGAAGAATCTGAGCCCGATCGGGGACTATCACCCAAGCGGCCGCGCCCCGCTCCCGATAACCCATCCGGGCCGTCGCGGCGATTTCCCGCCGGCCCGTCGGGAGACTTCCGCTGGCTGGGCTCAACTCCATCACCGCGCTCACCGGCCTCCGCTGGCTCGACAAGCACAGCGCGGACATCCAACGCTCGATTGAGCGGCTGGCCACGGGCAAAAGAATCAACCGCGCCTCGGACGACCCCTCCGGGATGATGGCCGTCGAGAAGCTCAACGGCGAGCAGGTCGTGCTCGAGAAGAAGCTCGCGAGCCTCGAGTTCCGCGGTCGGCGGCTCAGCGCCCTCGACGGCGGGATGAGTGTTGTTTCCGATCTGCTCATCGACCTCCAGAGCACGGTGACACTCGCCTCCAACACCGGCGGCATCACCAAGGGCGAACGCGAGGGCTACCAGGTCGAGGTCGATTCGATCCTCCAGACTCTCGACCACCTCCAGAACAACTACACCTTCAACCACGAATACCTGCTCCGCGGCGTGCTCGGCGGTCAGAGCGGCGCGGTCTGGGTCGAGAACGCCGACCCGGAGAAGAAAGAAGACGGCCCGCAACTGGTGGGGTTGGCGGGCCTCCGCCGCGGCGGCGCGCTCGACATGCTCTCCGGCGACATGGAGAAGGCCCAGGAGGTGGTCAAGGGCGCGATCGACTCGATCTCGTCGCAGCGGGCCGCCGCGGGCGGGCTCATGCGCGGCATCGAGGCCGAGCAGGGGACCGTCGCCGTTCAGCTCGAGAACGTCGCCGGCGCCAAGTCCCAGATCCTCGACACCGACTACGCGGCCGAGGTGGGAACGCTGGTCCGCGCGCAGGTGTTGCAGAAGGCGGCGATATTCGCCGTGATGACGGCCCGGAACATCAGTGCCCAGAACGCTTTAGCGCTACTGGGCTGATCCTCCTCACCCGCTAACTCAACTCACGCGCCGACCGACCGCCGCTCCGATCCTTCGGCCAGTTCCAGGGACGCGATCATGTTCACGCCGCGGGCGATGGCCAGCTCCAGGTCGGGGCAGACGTGCTCGTAGTCCAGCCCGTCGCCCGCGCCGGCCTCGCGGAGCTGATCGACCTGATCGCTGTTCAGCCCGGACAAGATGAGTTCGCGCCCCTGCCGTCGGGTCAATCGCAAAAGAGCGCAGACTTCGAGCGCCGAGTTCGCGTCCAGGCGGGTAACGTCGCCGAGGTCGAGGATCACCACGCGCGCACGCTCGGGCAGCCGCTCCGCCCACGCCAGCAGGTTGGGCATCCGGTGCACTCGGCCGTGGCGCGCTTGATCGCGCTTGAGGTGGTACACCGCGAGCCGCTCGTTCAGCCCGAGGTCGTGGTTGCTCACCAGGTCCGACGGCTCGATCTCCACGATCGGGCGGGTCAGATCCTGGTGGATGATCCACACCAGAAACAGCACCGGCGGGAACATCGTCATGTGCGTGGTCAGCCCGAAGACGACCGCCGCCAGCGCGGCCCCGAGCGCAAACGAACCAAGTATCGAGGCCAGCAGCAGCAGCCGGCTGGTGGTTGGATGCGCCCTCGCGCTCCGCACGAGCCGACGCGGCGAGTACGGTGGCATGTTCCGCCGGCTGTCTTTCAGCCACAGCAGGAACTGCACCGCCTCGAGCCCCAGGTCGGTCGCGACGCCGGTCACGTGCGTCGTCCGCACCACGCCGCTGGAGATCCGCGTGATCGTCGCGTTCTGCAGGCCCATCGCCATCGAGGCCAGCCCGGTCATCACGAACAGCAGCCACCCGCCGACCGTGCGAGAGTCGTCGTGCAGCTCGACCGCCACCGCGAACGCCGCCAGAAGCGCGGCCTCCACCGCCATCGGCAGCACGTAGATCGACTCCCAGCCGCGACGACGCCCGTACTCGGTCGACATCCCCGATGTCGCCGCGCCGATGACGAACATCGTGAGCAGGAACAGGGCGAACAGCGCCATCGGCCACCGCCCCTCGGCCGCGTTGCGCCCCAGGTCCGAGGTCGTCCCCGACATGTGCGAGGTCACGTGACCGCAGGTCAGGAGCGTCACGGTGTTGGTGTACCCGGCGACCCAGGCCAGCGTGATCGCCAGGCGCGCCTGCTGGACAAAGGAATGGGCTTGGATGACGAACATGCGGGCGCGAGTCCGATGGGATTCACCGACGTCGGGACCGGCACTTTTATCGGCTAAACCCGGGAGCCGGTGAGCGGCGGCGCATCATTGGCGACCACAAGGTCATGTTTCGACCCCGGCGGGAGCCTCCGCTTCAGACGGCGTGATCCCAGCCGAGCCCCGCGACATCGACCCGGCCATCCTTGCCCACCGCCACGCAGCCGTGCCCGGCGACAACCCGCCCGATGCGCGTCAGGCGCGTCCCGTGTGGCGTACGCTCGCCGAGGTCTATCTCCGCGCTCGCCGTGAAGCAGAGCTCGTGGTCCTCGCCGTCGCGTAGGGGCGCCAGGGGATCGAGCGCGTCCGCGTAGCGCGGCAGCGCATCCCGATCGAGCTCGATCAGCACGCCGCTCGCGTCGGCGATGCGCCCGGCGTCGCGCCCGAGGCCGTCGGAAACATCGATCATGGCGTGCAGGCGCTCGCCCAGCGTGTCGCAGAGCCACGCGCCCTCGGCGGTCCGCGGCTCGAACGTCAGGTGGCGGCCGCTGGCCAGGGAGTTGCCCAGTCGGCCGGTGACCCAGACCGCGTCGCCCGGCCGGGCCGTGGAGCGCAGCACGGGGCCGCGCGCCGGGTGCGGCGACCCGCCGACGGTGGTGGTGAGCACCAGCGGCGACCCTCGTGCGGCGCCCGCGATGTCGCCGCCGACCATCGGTGCGCCCCAGTGTTCGCCCCAGCGGTGCAGGGCATCGGTCAGTTCCGCGGCGTACGGGTAACCCTCAGGGATCACGCCCGCGGCCAGGCTCCATTCCGGCGTGCCGCCCATGGCCGCAACGTCGGAGGTGCTCCGGGCCACGGCCTTGCGGGCGATGAGATCGACGGGCGTATCCGGGGTGAAGTGCCGCCCTTCCACGAGCTGATCCACCGTGACGATGACCAGCCCGTCGCAGCGGACGGCCGCGCAATCGTCGCCGGGGCCGACGACGACCCGGCCGAATCGGGCCGTCATGCCGCGTGAGCGGTCGTAGATGCGGCGATGGAGCTCGGATTCACGCACGCGCGGGATTGTTGGAGTGAGCGGGGCCCCACGTCACGGGTTCAGGTAAACTCTGCCGGCTTGCGAGACAGCCCGCACAACACGGACCCGGCGCGAATCGCGCGATCTGGCGCCGGCGGTGGTCGGCGTGCACAGAGGTGGCTGTGCGTGCTGTGCGTGGGGGCGGTGTTGGGCGCGTGTTCGCACGTACCCAAGCCCGCGCCCGACCTCTCCAACCCCGCGGAGCGGGCCGCGGCCCAAGCCGAGTTGACCCCGACGCGGCTGCTGATCCACCCGCTGACGCGCGTGGGGAAAGACTCTTCGGGGCAGCCCGCGCTGCTGTTGTACATCGAGCTGCGCGATCGCTTCGGACAGAACACGCGGGCCTTGGGCACGCTGCACGTGGTGGTGCAGCACCCCGGCCGCGACCCGATGGCCGCGACCAGCGGCGGCGGCACGCCCGGGGTCGACACGGTGGCGTGGGACGTGGACCTGCGCGACGCCGATAAGAACGCGCTGCTCTACGACGACCTCATCACGCGGACCTACCGGCTCACGCTCACGGGTCTGCCGGAGTGGCTGATCGAGTGGGCCGCCAGGCGGGCCGCGGGTGGGGAGGGTGGGGGTGATGAGAGCGGTGGTGGGGGCATGGGTGCGCCGACGGTGATCGCGAAGTTCACCCTTCCCGACCCGCTGAACCCGGCGATCAACTCGTTGACGATCAGCGATTCGGAGCGGCTGGGACGGTAGCGGCGCAGGGCGGTTGGCGAGGGTCCAAACACCGCGGCTTCGGTGTGAACGTTTCTCGGGCCACCCCGCGCGCTCGCACCGGTACAACAATGCAGCCATGAATCCCGTGCTATCGACCTTTGCGGCGATGCTCTTGGCGGCAGTAACGGCGGCCCAGCCGCCCGCGTCTCAGCCCGCGCAACCGTCGCCCGCGCCGGCCTCTCCTCCCGCCCAGTCCTCCGGCGACACCGGCCTGCTCATCACCACGGCCAAGGTCCAGCCCGTCGCGCCCGGCGAGTTCGCCACCGCCGACGAGTTGCTCACGGCCCTGGAGACGGCGGACAAGAGCCTTCGCACGTTGCAGGCCAACCTCGTTCACCTCAAGCGGGAGAGCGAGCTGATCGGCAACCGCACGCAGGAAGAACGCGGCCGGCTCTACTACCGCGTCACGCCCGCCGCCGCTCCCGCTCCCGGCGAACCGATAGGGCAGGCAAAGAAGGAGTTCCAGGTCGATTTCGACGAGTTGATCGTGGACAACGCGCTTCGCAAAGAGCGGCGGACGTTCGTGTTCGACGGCCAGTGGCTCGTCGAGAAGCAGCCCGACGAGAAGCAGGTCTTCAAGCGGCAACTCGCCCCGCCGGGGCAATCCAAGGACCCGCTGGCGCTGGGTGAGGGACAGTTCCCGATCCCGATCGGGCAGAAGAAAGACCGGATCAATGAGCGGTTCGAGGCGTCGCTGGTTCCGCCGGTTGAGGACTTTCCGGCGCCCCCGGGCGCCGACCCGAACAATCCACCCCCGCCGCCGGATTGGGTGAAGGACTGCTACCAGTTGAAACTGATCCCGCGCAAGGGCACGGGTGAGTTCCGCGATTATCGGGAGATCAGGATCTGGTACCGCAAGGGCGACCTGCTGCCGCGGATGGCCCGGACGGTGAACATCGACGATTCCACCGACGACGTGATCCTGAGCAACGTGGTCACGAACAAGGACCTTCCCGCGGCCGTGTTTGATACGACTGTGCCCGAGGGCTGGAACGCCGAGATCAGCGAGTATCGGGCCCATAAAGCCGATGAGTAGTGTGTGAAAGGCCAGCGATCCGAGTCTGTGTGCGCCGGGAGTGCGGGTGTGCGTGCGCCCCTGGACTTGCCCTCAGGTACTCGGCGTCGGCGCTGGCCGGTCTGGTTCGCGCTCGCGGCCGTCTGCGGCCTGAGCGTCGGGCTGCTCGCACAGCCAGGGGGAGAAGGGGGGGGGGGTGGCCATGAGGGCGGCGAATCGGCAGCGCCCGAGCCGGCCGCGATGCCGGCGCTGGCGGACTCCGTCGAGCGCCTGCTCAAGGCGCCCTACCTGAGCGACGTCGAACAGAAGGACCTGCGGATCTTCCACGGTGCGTGGATGGAGAGCGACCTGGACTCGCCCGCGCGGATGGCGCGGGCCGCGCTCATCCGCGGCGATTACCTCGACCCGTCGTTCGCGTTCGACGGCGTCGACCCGGCCGATCGGGCCGAGGCCGCGCTGCTCGCGGGCAGGCCGACCGAGGCCATTCAGACGCTGGAGAAGGCCCGGACCGAGTCGATCCGAGCGGACATGCTGAGGGCGCAGGCCGCCGAGATGCTCGGGCGCACCGATGATGCGGTCGCCGTGATCGATCGCGCACTCGGACGGGGCAAGCATACCACGCCCGAGGACATCGTCTGCGGCGTGCGGATGCTGGCTCAGCGCGTGCACCTGCGCGGCACCGACGCGAAAGCCCCGCCCGCGGCTCCCGCCGATGGGGGCGGGGGGGATGGGGGAGGGTTGCGGGCCGATCCGCAGGCGTTCCACCAGATGATCGAGACGCTCGGGCGCGTGCGCCAGGACGCGGCGGGTGGGCGGTTGTACTGGCCATCGCTGCTGGCCGAGGCCGAACTGCTGTATGCGCGCGACAACTCGGGCAAGGCGCAGGAGTCGCTGGCCGAACTGCTCGGCCTCAACCCGGCGTGCGCTGAGGCCTGGGCTCTGCTCGGGCGCATGAGCGTGGACTCGTTCAACTTCGACGCCACCGAGGCGATCGCCCGCCGGCTCGACGCGCTGGCCGGCAATCCGGCGCCGATGCTCGGCGAGGGCGACGACCTCACGCCCGCGCTCCCGCAACCCAACGCCTCGATCGACGCGGCCGTCATCCGCGCCCGCGCCGCGATCCGCCAGGTCGACGGCGCCCACGCCGTCGAGGTCCTCGACCCGGTGCTGGCGCGATACCCGACCAACCCGCGCCTTCTGGCCGTCCGGGCCGCGGCCGAGGCGACGCGGTTCGAGTTCGACGCGCTCAAGCAGCGACTGGCCGACTTCGACAAGCTGTTCCCCGGGTCGCCGCTGGCGCTCTTCGAGGCGGGCCGGGCCCTCAGCGAGTCGCGTCAGTACGCCGAGGCCGAGGCGATGCTGAAGGCGGCGGCGGCCCGGGTGCCCGCCGCGCCCGAGTACATCGGCGAACTGGGCCTCATGTACGTCCAGTGGGGCAAGGACGACCTCGCGCGCGAGGCCCTCGGGCGGGCCTACGCGCTCGACCCGTTCAACCTGCGATACGACAACTCGCTGCAACTGGTGCGGGAGTTGGGCACGTACGACCGCGTCGAGAGCGAGCACTTCATCGTGCGGTACAAGCCCGGGGTCGACGAGGTCTTCGCGCGCGACATCCTCGCGCCGATGGAGGAGAACTTCCGCGTCGTCACGGGCGACGGGCCCGGCGGTGTTGACCACCTCCCCTTCGGCGGGCACGGCAAGACCATCATCGACCTTATGCCCGACCACCGCTGGTTCGGCGTGCGGATCGCGGGCATGCCGGCGATCCACACGATCGCGGCCTCGACCGGGCCGGTGATCGCGATGGAGGCGCCCCGCGAGGGCCCGAACCACAACGGCGACTACGACTGGAAGCGCGTGCTCCGCCACGAGTTCACGCACACGGTCAACCTCGACCGCACGCACAACCGCATCCCGCACTGGTTCACCGAGGCCAACGCGGTGTACATGGAGCTCAGCCCGCGCGACTACGCGACCTGCCGACTGCTGCGCGACGTCTTCGAGGCGGACGCGCTGTTCGATTTCAGCGAGATCAATGTCGCGTTCGTGCGCCCCAAGAAGCCGACCGACCGGCCGCAGGGGTATGCGCAGGGCCACTGGATGTACGAGTACCTCATCGACCGCTGGGGCAACAAGGCCCCGCTCGACCTCATGGACCTCTACGCCCAGGGCGTGCGCGAGGAGCAGGCGTTCAACACGGTGCTCGGCGAGAGCCGAACGCAGTTCATGGACGACTTCAAGGGCTGGGCCCGCGGACAACTGGTCGCGTGGGGCATGTTGCCGCCCGCGGGCGAGCCGACGGTGAAGGAGCTGACCGAAAGACTCGGCCAAGAGCAGGCCGCGGCGGGTAAGGGCGTCGGCTCGCCCGATCCCGGCTCAGGTCAGGTGCAAGACACCGGCGGCGGAGAAGAGCCGCCGGTGAAGATCATGCCGCCACCACCGAAGGTTGGCGGGGGAGATCAGCCCGGGCCCGGTGACCATCCGGTGGTGGCCGACGCCGCGCCCGATGGGCCGCAGATCACCCCGGAAGTCGTGGACAAGTGGCTCGCGCAGTACCCCGACCATCCCGACCTGTTGGAGATGGCGCTGGACAACGCGCTGGCCAAGACCGGCGGCAAGGCGACACCGGAAATGGCGCCGCTGATCGAGCGCTACGCGGCCGCCCGCCCGGTCGATCCCAAGCCGCACCGGCTGCTGGCGCAGATGTACCTCGCTTCACCGGATGCCTCTGAGCGGTTCAAGGCGATCGAGCACCTGGAATACCTCGACGCCCGAGAGCAGAAGAGCACGGCCTACGCGACGGAACTGGCCCGGCTCTACTTCGCCCGCGGCGGCGAGGGCGACCAGGCGCTGGCCCGGGCCAAGGCCGAGCGGGCCACACAGATCGCGCCGTACGAGGCCCCGCCGCGTGAGCTGGCCGCGACGATCGCGATTAGCCAGAAAGACTTTGACGGCGCCGAGCGGCACATCGTCGCGCTGACCAAGTTGGAGCCGGACCGGGAGATCCACCGGCGGCGGCTGGAGGCGTTGAAGAAGATGCGGGCCGCGAACGCGCCGGATGGGGCGAAAGACCGCTGAAAAACGCGGTGATCGTGGAGGTGGTCACAAAATGTGACCACCCCGAACGGCGCGGACCTATCCTCCCGAATAGATGACCGCCGCAGATTCCGCCGCCCCTATCCTCGGCATCGACCTCGGCACCACCAACAGCCTGGTCGCGGTGGCCCGGTGGGGCGGCGACCTCTCGCCGCGCATTCTGCGCGACGGTGAAGGTCGGGCGATGCTCCCCAGCGTGGTGCGGTTCAACGCCGACGGCTCGACCACAATCGGCCACGACGCCCGTGAGCAGGCGGTGCTCCACCCGCTGACAACCGTGTCGAGCATCAAGCGGCTCATGGGCCGGTCGATGCACGACGCGGGCGCGGACCTGCGGTATTTGTCGTACCGCGTCGTCGAAGGCCCCAACAACACGGCGCGGGTGGAGGTGCCAGTCGGGGGGGGGCCGGGCCATCGGGTGGTTTCGCCGCAGGAGGTCAGCGCGCTCATCCTGCATCAGCTCAAGCAACAGGCCGCGGCCGCGCTGGGGCTCGATCCGGCGAGCGTGACCCGGGCGGTTGTGACCGTGCCGGCGTACTTCGACGACGCCCAGCGCCAGGCGACGCGAGACGCGGGCCGGCTGGCGGGTCTGGAGGTGGTGCGGATCGTCAACGAGCCGACCGCGGCCGCGCTGGCGTACGGACTCGGGTTGCGCGAGGCGACCGGTGAAGGCGGCGCACACGCGGCGGCACAAACGATCATCGTCTACGACCTCGGCGGCGGCACGTTCGACGTGTCGATCCTGCGATTGACGCCCGCGGCCGAAGTTCAGCCGAAGTCCGCGAACGATGCGACGGTCGCCGATTTCTTCCAGGTGCTGGCCACCGCGGGCGACACGCACCTGGGCGGCGACGATTTCGACCACGCGCTGGTGGAGCTGTTCACACGAGAGATCGGCGAGCGGTTTTTCGGGGGCGCCGAGCTCGATCTGCCCCCAGAGACGCGCCAGGCGCTGGTCCGTTTTGCGGAGGGCGCGAGGGTCCGGCTCAGCGGTCAGGAGGAAGCACATATCCGCATCGACCTGGGCGCGGACGGGCACGGGCGGCCGCGCGCTTACGAACGCACGGTCACGCGCGCCGAGCTTGAATCCCTCATCGCCCCGCTGGTCGATCGCACGATCGACCGCTGCCGGCGGGCCCTGCGCGATGCGCGCCGGCAGATGGAGGGCGACCCGATCGGCGCGGTGGTGATGGTCGGCGGCGCGACGCGCACACCGCTGGTGCGACGCAAGGTGGAGGAGTTCTTCGGGCTCGCCCCGTACACCGCGCTCAACCCCGACGAGGTGGTGGCCCTCGGTGCGGCCGTGCAAGCGGCGGTCTTGCGAGACGCGCTCGCGAGCGCGGCCGCGCCCGCGGGCGCCCCGATCACCGACGGGGCGGCTCCCCCGCCCCGTCCCCAATCACTGCTGCTCGACGTCGTGCCGCTGTCGCTCGGCATCGAGACCGTCGGCGGCGCGATGGCCAAACTGGTGATGCGCAACTCGACCGTCCCCACGCGGGCCCATGAGATGTTCTCGACGAGCGTGGACGGCCAGACCTCGATCAAGATCAACGTGCTGCAGGGCGAGCGCGAGATGGCGGCCGACTGCCGCTCGCTCGGCGAGTTCCACCTGCGCGGCATCCCGCCCATGCCCGCGGGCATCCCGCAACTGCGCGTCGAGTTCCTGGTGGACGCCAACGGCATCCTCGCCGTCTCGGCCGCCGAGCAGCGCAGCGGCAAGCGGCTGGACGTGCAGATCGTGCCCAACCACGGCCTGACCCGCGAAGAGGTTGAGCGCATCGAGCGGGAGAGCTTCGCCCACGCGCGCGAGGACATGACCCGCCACCGCATCGCCGACCTCGTTGCCAACGCGAAGCTCGACCTGCACTGGATCGAGCAGACCATGAAGCGGGTGGAGGCCGGGGCCGGCGCGACTCCGGGGCCGGCGTTGGATGCGGCATATGTCTCGGACTTGAGATCTCAAGTTGCAGATTTGAGATCGATGGTCACCCACGCCGCCGCCGACTGGCGGTCCGTCGATGCCGATGCGTTCCACAAGGCCAAGGAACGGCTGGACCGATCGAGCGTGCGCCTGCACGAGGTCGCGATCGCGATGAGCCTGCGGACCGGCTGAAAGTCACGGGTCGGTTATCTCGGGGGCTCGCGCGATGCCGGGGCGGGGTTCGCTGGACTTTTGGCAGGAACGGGTTCAACGGCCAACCCGTTCTCCTTGAGGTAGGCCAGCATCTCGGCCGGGAACTCCCGCACCTCCGCCGAGTTGAAGATCGTCCCGTGATCGAGCCCGGGAACGATCTTGATGTACCCCTTCGCCGCGACGTGGTTCGCCTGAGGGAGAGACGGGGAGGGAGGGGGGAGAAGGGGGAGAAGGGGGGGAAGGGGGGGGAGCGCGTCCACGTCGTGCTTGAGCAGCGCGACCGCCTCGTTGAGGAAGAAACTGTCGGCCCCGCCGACGACGATGCGGACGTTGTGCTGGAAGATCGGGCCGTACCGCTCCGGGTGCTTGCGGAGCAGGTCGGCGATGTCGTACTTTCGGTATTGCTCGGCGATCGCGCGGTCGATCTTGCCGGTGGCGGGGTCGAAGAGGGCCGCGGGGTGGCCGCGTTCGTTGCGAGGGCCCCACACCGCCATCCACGAGTCCCACTGCTGGCCTGAGGTGTTGTCGGGCCCGAGGATGTCCTCGCCCTGGGCCTCGGTCTTCACGGTCATCTCCGCGCGTCCTTCGCGCCGAAAGCTCGCGGTCAGGTCGGGTGCATCGGGAACGTTGGAGCAAACGAGCGCGCCCGGCACCTTGTCCAGCAGCGACCAGCGGTCGGTGTCGGCGTCGGTGCGGTTGCCGCCGACGTAGTACGCGTTGTGTTGTGAGTAAATATCGATCGTTTCCAGGGCCCGAAAATCCACCGGGTCTGGCGAGGTGCTCCACGTGGCGCCGAACGTCCCCGGGTAGTTGAGCGCGAGCCACAGCGTGCTCCAGCCGCCGGAGGAGTGGCCGCGGAGCAGCCGGGCCTCGGGCTTCGCGGCCAGCGGGTACTTGTTCTCCAGCGCGGGGATCAGCTCTTCCACCAGCGCCCGCCCGCACGGCCCGTTGTTGGCCGAGTCGGCGAGCAGCGTGTGCCCGTTGGGGCTTTCGGGGTCGAGCACGATCCAGAAGGTCGATGCGTCAAGCGAACTCTGCGCCGCCTCACCGCCGTCATTTCCGCGTCGCGAGCGTCCCTCGGCCACGCCGATCGCGTCGAAATGGTCGCCGCCGAAGCCCGGCACCTCGTACACCGCGGCGTACCGGCGCTTGGGGTCGAAGTTCGTCGGCTTCACCACGCCCGCACGCAGCATCACCTCGCGCCCGAGAAACTTGGACAGCAGGTCGGAACGCACCTCGAAGAGTTCCGCCCCGTGAGCCCGCGGGCCGGCTGGCCACGCCCGGCCCGCGGTCTGCGACGCCAGCGCGATGTCCACGACCGTCGGTCGGTCGGGCGCGACCGTGAACCTCACAGTCCCGGAGATCAGGTTGCCCGCGTCGTTGCGCCAGTTGCTGCTCTGGCGAGCGCAGATGAGCCGCGCGCCCGCGCGATACTCGCCCGGCGCGAGTTGGTCGATCCCCTCCATGCTGTGGTCGCAGCCCTTGCCGACGAGCGCCGGATGATCGGGGGTCAACCCGGTCGCGTCGGCGGCGAACAGGGGCTGCGGGTCGCCCCAGAAGGGACCGTTGCTCGGGTCTTCGTCCGGCGCGAGCGTTGCGCCCGGCCGGATCACCGAGATCAACAACCGCCCCGAAAGCGGTCCCTCGCCCGCCCGGCCCGGCATCGCCGCCGAGACCGTCACGCGGAACTGAACATCGCTTGCGCTCGCGCCCGAGTGCAGGCACAGCACGATCACGACCGCCAGAACCGTGCGATAAAGCATGACTGAGGGTAGGGTGGGCCGCCCGTGGCTCGTCACATCAACCAAATCGGCTCCACCTGCGCCCCGCTCGTCACCACCGGCCCCCGCTCCGGATCGACAAAGACATTGATCTCGTTGCGCACGCCGAAGCCCGTGATCGTGCCCAGGCGCCCGCGCACGGTTTCCCCGGGCAGGTAGGCGCCGGGTTCGACCGTGAACCCGATCCCCGGCAGCATGGCCCGCGTGTCGCGGGTTTCGAGGTTGTCGAGGTTCATGCCCAGCCCATGGACCATCGGGCCGGGCGAGAGGCTGTGGCCGGTGCGGTGCTTGATCGCGTTCTCCAGGCCGCGAGCGACAAGCACAGCGCGGGCCGCGTCGTCGAGCTGGTGGCCGTGAACAGGCTTGCCCGCCCGCCAGGATTCCTTCGCGAGCGCCACGGCGGCGTCGCGCGCGTCGCGCACCGCGTCGAAGACCTCGCGGCAGCGGGCCGGACACTCCTCGGCGCGCCCGCAGAAGCCGGTCCAGGTGATGTCGGAATACACCAGCTCCTCGTCGCGATCAAAGCCCCCGTCGGCGTTCACGGCGCGGCCCTTGCGGGCCCACTGATCGATGAGCACCCAGTCGCCGCGATGGATCGGCGTGGGTTTGGCGGCCGAGGGCTCGTAGTGCGGGTCGCCCGCGTGCGCGTTGACCGCGACGATCGGCCCGTCAGGAAACTCAAGGCCCGACTCGGTGAACCTCTTCTGGATGAACGCCTGCACCTCGTGCTCGTGGATCGTCGCACCCGAGGCGAGCGACCGCCGGATCAGGTCGAACGCTCCGTCCTTGATCGAATCGACGAGTTTGGAATCGGCCGCGTGCTGCTTCACCGCCCGCGCGCTCCACCTCGCCATCGAGAACTGGATCAGGTCGGCCGACGAGACGACCTCTGCCCCGAGCGAGCGGACGAGCTCGACCGTGCCAGCGTCGACCGTCGAGACCACCGGCAGCGTGCAGCCGGGCGCGTATTCCATCGCCACGCGGGCCCGGCCCGCGAGCATTTCAGCGAGCCCGTCGTGGAACGCCCGCCACGAGATGTACGACCGCCGTTCCAGCGCGATCCCGGCGTCCAGGTGCGGCGGGGCGAACTGCGAGGCGTCGAGCGGGTTGGTCAGCAGCGTGGGCGATCCCGCGGCCGGTACGAGCAGCACCGTCCGGCGCGTGGTGAACCGGCGTTTGCCCTCCGGGTGCGGCAGGGCCCGCGCCAAGATCGGGTTGGACCCGCGGAAATCGTGGATGAGCCAGGCGTCGATCCGACGCGAGCGCATGAACTCTTGGATGGGGGCGAAGGACATGGCGGATTGTAAAGGGGGCAAACGGGGCAAAGCGGCAAATGAGGCCCAGCGGCGCAATCCGCGTGTGAATGGGGTAACCCGAACGTCGCGTTCCCCCCCGCCCTCCCCCCGGCCCCCTCCCTCTGGGAGGGGGAGGGTCGCTTCTGTGTATCCTCTGGCCGCATGAAACACATCCTGCTCATATGTTCGCTCGCGATCCTCCTGGTCGCGCGACCGGCCGCGGCCGATCGGGCGGCCGTGCAACGCACGCTCGATGAGATGTCCTCCGCCGTTCTCGCGGCCGATCCCGGCGCCTACCTCTCGCACGTCCGCACCGACGACCCCATCTTCCTCAAGGAACAGCAGAACTGGGCCAAGGACCTCAAGCTGCACGCACCCAGCGCGTTCCGGCTGAGTATCCACGACCCGCAGACCGCGGCCCCGGCCGCCGAGGGCGAGACGGCGACCGAAGTGGGCAGCGCCCCGGAGCCCGTGTTCGACGACGAGCACGGGCGGGCCCGCTTCGAGATGGTTATGGATTGGACCATGCCCGCCCTCGGGCGCGACGGCGCCGACGTCGTCCGCTCGGTGTCGTTCCCCGTGTTGTTCCGCAGGCAGGCCGACGGGCGCTGGCTCTACGGCGGGGAGGACTGGCTCACCGTCGAGTCGGGCGGCGCCGCCCCGGGCTCGCACGCGACCCATCCCGGCGTGGCGGTCTCCGACGCCCCGAACCTCGCCCGATTCTTTCTGGGGTTTGAGGACGTGGCCCGGCGTGTGGTCGAGGTGCTGCCGGAGGTTCGGGCGCACGTGGACGAGGGATTCCAGAACCCCGTGCACCACGTGCAGGAGGTCAAGGTCTACCCGTCGATGCGCCACCTGCAGGCCTCGATCTACCTGTCGTATGTGGACGGCCTCGGCGGATGGAACGAACCGGGCGAGTCGATCAAGCTGCTGGCGAGCAACAAGACCACCAAGGGGCACCTGCGCACCCTGCTCGGTCACGAATACGGGCACGTCGCGACCTTCGAGTTCGGCCCGCACGCGACCGACATGCCCTGGTGGGTGCTCGAAGGTGTGGCCGAGCTCAGCGCCGAGAAGTTCGCCGCCGAGAACGCGGGCAAGGGCGACAACCCCGCGGAGTACGGGCGCGGGGCGCGGAACACGGTCGATCGGTGGGCCCGAAAGGGCAATCTGGCCGCGTGGGTAGACCTGGCCGACTTCCGCAATATCCGCAAGGACCTCGCGGGTCACGTCTACCAGCAGGGTCACCACATGCTCGGGTACATCTCCGAGCGGTTCGGGCGCACCGCTCGCAACACGTGGCTGCGAGCGCTCGCGCAGGGCGAGTCGCTCGACCAAGCCAGCCGCGGCTCCTTCGGCATCGGCTTCGATCAGCTCGACCACGACTGGCGGGCGACGCTGCCGGCGCAAGAGTCAGAGAAAGGCCCGCCGGCCGAGTCCAAGCCGTGACAGGCGCGGATCAGTGATGCCCCGCCGAGGCGCCCTTCTTGGTCGGCTTCTTCGGCTTGTTCGACGCCTTGGCGCCTGAGCCGTGGCCGTCGTCCTCTTTTGATTTCTTGGACGCGGACCCGTGCCCGCCGTCTTCTTTCTTGCTCGCTGAAGCCTTCCCGTGGTTGTCGGGCTTGGCGTCGGCCTTGGCGCCGTGCCCGCCGTCGTTGTGCGGCTCCGGATCGCCGGGTTTCACAAACCGCGAGCCCTCGCCCACCGCCGCGTCCGCTTCGCCGGGCCCACGCAGCAGCACATAACCCCAGACCCACGTGCAGTTGAAGAGCGTGATGATCGCGGCGTACCCGATCGTCTGTCTGGCCGTGTGCGACAGCCGCCCGTTCACACGCACCAGCGGAGCGAGCGACAGGCTCCCGAGCCGCGCGAACACGGGGCGCAGGCTCCGCTTGGGCTTGGGTTCTCGCGGGGCCTCCGGCGCGGGTGGCGATGCCGGCGCGGTGGCGGGTGCGGCGATCGGAGTCGGGGGCGAAGGCTGAACCGCCGGTGGCGCGGCGGGCGCAGGCGCGGGTGCGGTTTCCACGGCACCAACCTCGTCCTCGGGCGCAACCGCCGACGCGGCGATCCGCGGGGTATCTCCCGCCGTCGCCAAGACGTGCTCAGCGTCGGCCGCGAGCACCTGATCGAGTTCCTCGATCCCGTCTTGCGCCCCTTCATTCTTCGGGACGACCGGCTCGGGCTCAGCGGGTGACACGGGCGCGGACGCCGCTTCGGGCTCCGGGCTCGGCGCTGGCGGCTCGGCTGGAGGCTCTTCAACTTTGGTCTCTTCGGTCGGCTCGTCCTGTGCGGGTGTGTACTCGAGCTCGCGGCTTACCTCCTCAAGCACGCTCGCGGCATCCTGGAAACCGGCGTTCTCCGACTCGGCCGCGACGGGCTCGGGTCCCGCCGCATTCGGTTGGACGCCCGCGCCCGGCGGAGATGCCGCCGCGGCGTCCGGCTTCGGCTCGGTGGCCGCCTCTCCCTCCAAGACCGCGCTCGGGTCGGCGAAATCGTCGAAGTCCTCTCCGTTCCCCCCGGACGATTCTCCCGAGCTTTCCGCCGCGGCGAGCTCCCGCGCGGTCTCGGCCAGCACCGCGTCCAGCGTTTCATGCGCGCTGGAAGGCTCCCCTGCCTCCGGCTCTTCCCCCGCTCTCGCGGATTCCCGTGCCCGCGTCGGGCGCGCACCGCTCACCATCGCCTCGACGGATGCGTCCAGGTCCGGCTCGGCGCCGGTCGGCGGTGGCGGGGATGGCGTGGTCGTGTCGGGCATGGCGATCGCGGCCGGCCCAGTCAGTCCAGCCCGGATCAGGCATCATCGACGGGATGCCATCCCGACTCAAGGCCTGACAGGGAGTTATTGGCCAGACGCCGCCCGCGCCCGATCAATACCATCGCCGAACATGCACCGCATCTTCGTGGATGGTTCAATCCCCGATACGGGCCAGACGC
Source organism: uncultured Phycisphaeraceae bacterium (assembly GCA_964630785.1). Lineage (GTDB taxonomy): Bacteria > Planctomycetota > Phycisphaerae > Phycisphaerales > UBA1924 > JADLCX01. The sequence goes on from CAZVZG010000039.1 coordinate 20,378, forward strand.
TGGAAATCGCAGGCGAAGAGGCCGCGCACGCGGTCCGTGTGAAGCGGGTCTCGCCGGGCGACCACCTCGGGCTCATGGACGGCGCGGGCGTGCTCGCGGAGGCGACCGCCGAGCAGGTGATCAAGGGCGGCAAGCGCGACGGCCCAGCGCTCATCGTGCGGATCGATTCCCGGTCCGAAGTCCCTTGGCCCGGCGTCGCCCCACAAGTCGAGGTGCTCTCCGCGACGCCCAAGGGCTCGCGGGTGGATGAACTGGTAGACGGCCTGAGCCAGGCGGGGGCCGCGTCGTGGTCGCCCCTGCACACCGCCCGCGGCGTGGTGGACCCCCGCGACGCCAAACTCGCTCGTTTGGAGCGCATCGCGCGCGAGGCCGCCAAGCAGTGCGCACGCCCCTGGATGCTCAGGATCGGGCCGCAACAGTCGTTCGCCCGGGCGATCGAGCCCGACGGCGCACATGTCGTCGTCGCCGATGCCACCGGCGGGCCCTGGGTTGGTAGCATGAACGACGGCCGGCGTCTGCGGCTGCTCGTCGGGCCCGAGGGCGGGTGGACGGGCGACGAGCTCGCCGGCGCAACGCGGGCCGGGGCCACGATTGCCCGGTTCGGCGTGCACACCATGCGCATCGAAGTCGCGGCCGTCGCGGCCTGCGCCGTCCTGATGAGCCACGGCGCTCCCGCGCGGGCCCCGACGACCGTCCGGAACAACCCCGTTTCCAAGCCCGAGGAGCAACCCCGATGACCAGACACTTCAACCTTGCCGGCCCTGTGCGCGTCTTGGCCGCGTTGTCCGTGGCGCTCGCCACGGCGCACCCCGCGCTGGCGATCGACGAGGCCCACAAGAAGAAGGCAGACGAGATGGCGGCCCGGGCCGTTGGATACCTCAAGGCCCATCAGGACAAGGCGACCGGCGGCTGGTCGGTGCCCGAGCCCGGGACGAACAAGCCGCATATGCCGGCCATCACCGGGCTGATCGTCAACGGGATGGCCCTCGACCCCAAGCTCCCCGCCAACGACCCCACGGTGCTCATGGGCGCGAAATACCTGCTGAACTTCCAGCAGCCCGACGGCGGCATCTACGACAAGATCCTCCCCTCGTACAACACGTCCATCGCGCTCTCTGCCCTGGCCAAAGTCGATCTTCCGCAGGCTAAGGACGCGATTCCCAAAGCGCAGGAGTTTCTGCGCAAACTGCAATGGGGCGAGAAGAGCGATCCCGGCGTCGGCGCGGGCGATGCTTCCAAGCCGGTCTCTCGCGACCACCCCTTCTACGGCGGCGTCGGCTACGGCAAGCACGGGCGACCGGACGGGTCGAACACGGCCATGTTCATCCAGGCCCTGCACGACTCGGGCGTCTCGCCCAGCGACGACGCGATCCAGCGGGCCGTGGCCTTCATGCAGCGCCTGCAGATGCTCGACAGCGTGAACGACATGCCCTACGCCAACGGTAGCAGGCAGGGCGGATTCGTGTACGCGACCGTGGAGAACGCAGAATCGGTCGAGGGCCGCGCGGGTCAGTCGCAGGCCGGCACGATCGAGGAGACGATGGACGACGGGACCAAGGTCTCGCGTTTGCGCTGCTACGGCTCCATGACCTATTCGGGCTTCAAGAGCTACCTCTACGCCGACCTGCCCCGCAACGACCAGCGCGTGCAGGCGGCGCTCGGGTGGATCAGGAGCAACTACACGGTCGCCGAGAACCCGGGCATGGGCACGAGCGGCCAGTATTACTACTACGTGGCGTTCGCCCGCGCGCTCAACGCCTGGGGCTCGCCGCGGATCGACACCAAAGCCACCGACGGCCAACCTCACGCGAGAGACTGGGCCAACGACCTGATCGACCAGCTCGCCACCATGCAGAACGCCGACGGTTCGTTCAAGAGCGTCGGCAAGCGCTGGATGGAGGACGACCCCGTCCTCATCACGGCCTATTCCCTGATCGCCCTGCGCGAAGCCGCGGATTGAACCGTCGTGGCACGGACTTCCAGTCCGTGTTGCCGCGCAGCACGAAATGGCCGCACGACCCACATCGGGTGGAAGCCGATGCCACGAACCTTTCGCAGCCCGCACCGTGGTTTCGCGGTAGGCTTAGGACGTGAATCTCCCGCCCATCCGCACTATTCTCGCCGCCGTCCTGATCTTCTCGCTCTCGGGCGCGGGCGCGATCGGCCAGCCCACCTTCGGCCGCCCCAAACCCACGAAGAAGAAGCCCGAACCCGCCAGGCAGGTCGAGCCCCCGCCCGGCGACGCGAGCGACATCCCACCGAACGCCGGGCCCGACGTCCCGCCGCAAAGGTCGCCGATGTTCGAGCCCGACGCGTCCGAGTCGGCGTTCACGCCCTCACCGGAGGAGTGGCTCGACGGCGACCCGCCCCGCAAGAAGCCCGCCAGCGACCTCACGCCGGGCGAAACCTACGCCTGGCGCTCGGCCGACGGCCTTCGGTTCAGCTACACCATCCCGGCCCATTACAAGGCCGGTGACGGCTGCGACGTGGTGGTGATCTGCCACCCGCGGAACTCCGACTTCCGCTGGGGCATGGCCAATCACCTCTCGCTCAAGCAAGCGAAGGAGCAGGGCAGCGAGCGACTGGCCTTCCGGCCCGACAACATCGTCGTCAGCGTGGACGGCGTCGGCGCCGATCCTCGCCACCCAAAGACCCGCTGGTGGCCGTGCGACGGCGCGAACATAGTCCGCTTCCGCGATTTCATGCTCGAACTCACCCGCATCCTGCCCGCCCGGCGTTTCTACCTCTACGGCGCGGGCGGCGGCGATGCCGAGGTCGGCGGCGGCGGCGGCCAGTTCGTCGCCCGATTCGCCGCGAGTTTCCCGGCGCTCGCCGATGGCGTGATCGTCTACGGCTCCAACGCGCCCCCGGGCGAGGTCGGCCGGTGCAACGTGCCGACCGTCATCGTCCACGGCGTGAAGAACGGTGTCGTCCCCTTCTCCGAGGCGATCAAGCTCTTCGATGCCAACGTCGGCGCCGAGAACAAACTCGTCCGCCTGCGCGCGCTCCGGTCGTTCAACGACTACCCCAACCCCGTCCGCGTCTCCGAGTGCATCGACTGGCTCAGCGGCGTGCGCACCGAAAACCCCAACGAGGTGCTCGCCGCCGTCGAGCGCATGCTCACGCCCAAGGGCGGCGACGAGTACGACTATCTCTGCCCTGTGTGGTACGCGGGCGCGCGCGAACTGCTCGCCCGCCTCCTGGGCGAGCCGGGCGTGCTCACCAGCGAGGTGCCGCTGGAGGGCAAGAGCGCTCCGAGCCCGGAGGTGAAGGCCCGCGCCCGCGAGATCGTCAAGCTCATCGACGCCGCCGCCGAGGCCAACATCGCCGCGCTCCGCCCGTGGGTCCCCGAGGGCACCAAAGCCGAGGACTTTGTCCTCGACGGCGAGCCCTGGCTCGGTCACATCATCGCCGCGCGAGACGACTTCCGCGGCGTCGCCCCGATGGAGGCCTTCGCCGCCGCCATCGATTACGACGCCGTGGCCGAGCTCCACAAGGCGGCCGCCGCCGAGCTTGTCGCCGACTGGCCCACACGCGGCGACGCCGAAAACTTCACCATGGCGGCGGACACGCTGCCCCGCTGCTTCCTCTACGAGGGCCTGCCCGTCGATCTCTCGATGAAGATGAAATCGTGGAAGCGCAAGCAGCAGGCCGGGGAACTGGAACTCCCCGCCGACGCGCTCGAGGGCTTTGAGAACGTGACCAACTGGGACGAGGGCTACCGCAAGGGCCTCGACGCCTATCAGACGATCTGGCGGAAGTGGCGGTTCGAGCCGGCCTCGCCGGCTCCCGCGGAGCCCAAGCACTGAGCGGCGAGGCGCTCGCCCGCGCTCTCGCAACGAACCAATGGGCCTGGGCAGGTTCGAACTGCCGACCTCACCCTTATCAGGGGTGCGCTCTAGCCAACTGAGCTACAAGCCCGGATTGTCAGCCCCCGCGGCGTGTCCGCCGGTCGGGTTGGAAGGATAGCCGCGCCCTGGGGCGTGGGCAGGGTCGGTGCCGGATCACGGGCTGGGCGTGGCTATCGCGGGAACGTCGTTTCCGTCGCCTCGTCGTACCGCAGAAGGTCTCTGAGCACGGCCGCGTCGGCGGCGTCGGTCACGCCGTCGCCGTTGATGTCCACGGGCTGACTGGCCAGACGGTACAGGTCATCGATCGAGTACCGGTGGCGAACGTCCGGGGCCGGTGCGGCCCCCAGGGCCAGTTGCCGCAGGGGCGCGAGCCAGACCGCGCGCGAGGCGTCCACTCGTCCGTAGCCGTAGTACGGGTCCTTGCCCGGGGCGCCGAGGTCCTCGGCGGTCTCGATCAGCACCCGCTCGACCTGCGCCGGGGTCAGCTCGCTCGCCGCCGAGATGACCAGCCCCGCCACTCCAGCGACGATCGGCGCGGCGAACGAGTTGCCGTTCTGGTACGCCGCGCCGCCCCCGCGAACGGCGGTGTAGATGTCGGCCGCCGGCGCGGACAGGTCCACGCCCGCACCGTAACTCGACGGCCCGTACCGGCCGTCGCCGTGGGACGTCCCCGAGACCACCAGCACGTCGGGATGATCGAACGTCGTACCGTAATCGATCGCGTAGTTGTCGACCGGCCAGACCAGCAGCACATTCCGGGCCCGCAGTTCCGCCCCCAAGTCCTCGACGTACGGCTCGCTCACGCCCGAGAAACTGACGTTGACCACGCGGGCGCCGTGATTGCTGGCCCACAGCGCGCCGTTGATGATGTCCATCGAGGTCGCGCTGCCGATCGGCCAGGCCGGGTTGGTCGCCCGCACCGGCATGATGCTCAACCGCCAGCCCAGGCCCGCCGTGCCGTACGCGTTGTTGCCCTCCGCGGCCGCGACGCCGGCGACCGACGTGCCGTGCCCGTGGTCGTCCTGCACCGTGCCGTGATCGTCCTGAGGGCTCCGCACGGTGAGGTACGAGTTGTACCCGCCGACAAGATTGTCAACGAGGTCCGGGTGCGTGAGGTCGACGCCGGTGTCGACGAACGCGACGACCACTTCCGGCAGGCCCGTCGCGGTGCGCCACGCGAGCGGCGACTTGACGGCTGTATGGTGCCACTGGAACACAAACCCGGGATCGGTCGGATCGACCGGGCGTTCTTCGCCGCCTCCCCCCCCCCCCTGCACGTACACCCGCCAGTCGGGTCGGACCCACGCGAACAACTCCGGGCCCTGCTCCCGCAACTTCGCCGCCAGCGAGTTTTCATCGAGTCCGTCAGGAACGCGGATCGACCACACGTCGATCGCTTGCGCCACGTCGGCGTCGTACGCGCGGAGGATGGCGTGCGCACGTTCGCGCCCAACTTTGCTCGGATGGACAAGCAGCCGACCGGAAAACTCGCGCAATCCGCGGATCGGGACGAACGGATCGGGCTTGGCAGCAGGCGGAGAGTTCTGCGCAGGTGTTTGTGCAATAATGACTTGCGCGTTGTCCGCGACGGTCGCGCAGACCCCTGCAAAGGTCGTCGCGGCGGCGGTCATGGCCGCGAGCGACGGGGACTTCCGCTTGCGTCTCGTGCGTGGGTCTGTCGGGCAAAGCACGTGGAGGCCAGTCAACTGACTTGTGCACGCTGAGTCAAGAAAAACTCACAGATACTGAGGCGACAGGGGTTTGCGCTCGCGTTCGGCGCTCCGCCCGGCGCCGGGCTTGCAATGTCAGCCGGACCGTCGCATACTGCAACCCCTTGCCTGCAAAGTTGTTGTGAACTCGGGAGCCCGCTTTATGCGCCGACGCCGCGCGCCGATCTTCATGCTTGCCGGTCTGACGATCCTGCAAGTTTCAGGAATCGTCGCGGCCCAGGGGACGGAGCCCCCGCCGCCGGCCCCGAGCGAGCCGGCGGACGTGTTCGCGCGGGCCGCGGCCGCCATTCCCAAGTGCGTGGAGTTCTTGCTCTCGGTGCAGGAGGGCGACCCCAAGGCCGAGTGGCCGTACGAGGGGGTGTACCGCGTGGGCGGCAAGATTCCCATCGGTTACCGCATCGGCGGCACGTCGATCGTGAGCATCGCGCTCATCCGGGCGCCCGCTTTCGACACCGACAGCGCGCGGCGCGACGCCGTCGCCCGCGCGGCCGGGTTCGTGATCGCGGGCCTCGATGATCCGCTCATGAACCCGGACTACGACGGCGGCTACGACGTCCGCGGGTGGGGTTACACCTACGCGCTCGACTTCCTTCTCACGCTCAAAAGCAGCGGCGCCGACAAGGCCCTCAATGAGGAAGCCCGCGCGAAGATCGACGACAAGATCAGGTGGTGCATCGACGCCATCCAGCGTACTGAGATCGCCGAGGTCGGCGGGTGGAACTACGCGCGTGTGAAGGGCAAAAACAACGTCTCGCCGCCATCACCCTTCATGACCGGGCCGACCGTGCAGGCGCTCTTCGAGGCCGGGCGGCAGGGCTTCACTGTCGACGGTGCGGTAATCGAGCGCGGCCTGGCGGCGCTCGAACGCGGACGGTCGCCGACCGGGAGCGTCTCGTACTCCGGCGACGCCGCCAAACGCCCCGAGCCGGTGCCCGGCAGCGTCGGGCGGATGCTGGTGACCGAGCTGACACTGCTGCGAGCGGGGCGTTCGGACCTCTCGCGCGTGCGCGGTGCGCTCGACGCGTTCCTGGTCCACTGGGAATGGCTGGACGCCCGGCGCGCCCAGCCGGGCACGCACGTACCACCCTACGGGGTCGCTCCTTACTACTTCTGTTACGCCCACCTTCAGGCCGCGGAGGCCATCGAGGCCCTGCCCAAGCGCGATCGGGAGGAGTACCGGCGCAAGCTGTATCAGAAGCTCTTCTCCGTGCAGCTCGACAACGGGTCGTGGAACGACAGGGTGTTCAAGCGCACGGCCAACTACGGCACGGCCCAGGCCCTGCTCTGCCTGCTCGCGCCGACTTTCCCCGAGCCGGCACGGTGGGAGACACCAACTTCCCCCGCCCGGCCCGCGCCATCGGCGGGCGCGCCGGGCGTCGGTGCGACAAAGTCCGAGTAACGCGCGGGGCTGGGGTACCCGTTCCGAAGGCGCCGGTTGGGCCGGGTTTCACTCGCACTTTCCTGCTCCCGCACGTCGGCTATACGGTCGATCCAGATCCGCGGCCGCGCCGAATGAGGCCAATGCCCGCCACGGTGGCGGGGGCTTCGGTTTCCGGCGGTCGAACTGGATGTGCCGAGCGTGGCGAGGGTGCCGGGCCAACGCGGGTTCTCGCTGGTCGAGATGGTCATGGTGATGCTCACCCTGGCGATCATCGCCATGATCGCCGTGCCGCGGATGAGCCGGGCCGCGACCGACGCGACGGCGACATCGGTGATCACCAACATCCGCGTCATGCAGAACGCGATCGACGTGTACGCCGCTGAGCACTTCAACCACGACCCGACGCAGGACGCCGACGGTACGGTCAACACAAGTGCCGCGCGCTTCACGGCGCGGCTGACGGGGTACACGGACGATGCGGGACAGGCTGGTGGGATCTACGGCCCCTATCTGATTCGCGTGCCGAAGAACCCGGTGAACAGGCTGGACACCGTGCGGATTGACGGACCGGCGCCCGGTGGGAACCTCGCGGGCTGGCGTTACAACTCGACCACGGACCGGATCCTCCCGGACCATCTCGACGAGGCCACAGCGGTCGCGCTGATCAAGAAGCGGTTGGACGCCGCCGGTGCGAGGGTGCTGGCCGGGCTGCCGTGAGCGCTTGCTTCAACCTGATCTCGCGGGCTTCGATCGCACATGCCGGTGCGGGGCAGTTCATCCCCATTTTGGGTGTGTTGGGTGTGAACCTGTGCCGGTTTTTTCGCGCTCCCTCGTCCGAGAAAGTCAAAGTGGGTCTGGATATTGGACGATGGATGGTCCGGCGTCGGGCCGAAGCCCGGGGCTGACCGGCGTGAACCCATCCCCGCGGAGCGGGGGCGGGCCCGCAAGGAACGAACTGAAACAACCCAACGCCGCGGCCCGGGCTGGAGCGCCCGGACCACTGGCCGCGACCTGCTGCACCGCGTGGCGAGACCCGCGGGTGTCGGTCGAGACGTGAACACAGGAAGGCCCAGCCATGGCGAACCCGAATCAAACAACGACGGTGATCGGCCCTGACACGCACATCAAGGGCGAGATGGTCTTCGACTCAACCGCCCGCATCCTGGGCACCTTCGAGGGCCGGATCGTGGCCAAGGGCGAGGTGCAGATCGGCGAGGGCGCGGCGTGCAAGGCCGCGGTCGAGGGCACGAACGTCATCGTGGACGGCGTGGTCGAGGGCGACGTGCAGGCCCGCGAGCGCGTGCAGCTCAACAGCAAGGCCCGCGTGATCGGTGACGTGGTCGCGACCACGCTGGTGGTGGCCGAGGGCGCGAGCTTCCACGGGCACTGCCGCGTGGGCGCCGACGCCGCCAAGGCCAAGTCCGGAGGCACGGACGCGCGAGCCGGTCGGCCCGCGCCCCAGGCGCCGGCGCAGCCGCCCGTGCAGCAGGCCGGCGGCGACATCGAGGCCACGCTGGCCGGGCTCGAGGCGCGGCTCAACGGCATGTCTCGTCGCGAGACGCTCAACGGGGCCGAAGCCCAGCACTGAACAGGCGGCCGATGGGGCGAACCAGGCCGCCGACCCGGCGGCCCGGCTTGCCCATGCGGTCGGGTCTGCCCGGGTCACCCCGCCTTGAGCGACGCATGACGCCGCCACCGTCCACGCCCGCTGCTCGAACCGTGCAGTGCTACCACTGCGTGGAGCGGTTCGACGTGCCGGCCAAGGCCATGTCGATCTCGTGCCCGTGGTGCTACAAGCGGGTCACGCTCGACGATCTGGTCGTCAAGGACACGTGCTGGACCAGCCGGCTGCAGACCTGCGGCCGGCTGGTGGTGCATCGCCGGGGCTCGCTCGTGGCTTCGCTGATCGAGGCGCGCGAGGGCATCGAGGTGCTCGGGCACGTCGAGGGCAAGCTCGTGAGCGGCGGGCCGGTGCTGATCGGCCCGAAGGCGCGGGTCAAGGGGGACGTACAGGCGCCGTCGGTCTGGGTGGAGCCGGGGGCGGTCATCGAGGGTGGGTATTTTCAGATCGTCGGGGCCGATCGCCTGGCCAAAGGCCCGAGCCGCGCGCCGACGCCGCCGCCGGGCGTGGGTGAGAGCTCCACCCTGGCCCAGATCGTGACGCGCCCGTCGAGCGTGCTGCCCAAGTGGGTGCCGGTGATCAGGCCGGGGTAGGGCGATATCGGATGGCGGATATCGGATAGCGGACAGGAAGGGGTGTAGGCTCGATCCGCTATCCGCTATCCGCTATCCGCTATCCGCTATCCACTATCCGCCATCCGCTGTCCGCTGTCCGCTATCAAGCTCAAGGTGTCGGCACGCTCGCCGCCTGTTGCCGGGCCACCTCGGCTTCGGCGGCGATCACGCCGAAGGACGGCCAGTTGGGGTTGGACGCGAGTTTGGAGAACATCGCCATCGCCTCGTCGTTGCGGCCGTTGAGCAAGCGGTACACACCCACGCCATAAGCCATGGCCAGATTTGCGGACTCCGACGTCTCCGCGGCCGAGGCGAGCACCTCCGCGGGCACGTCACCCGCGAACACGCGGATGAGCGCGAAGTAGGCGTCGTTGTCCTGCACCTTCATCCGCGGGCTGTACTCGGCGAGCACAGCCTTGGCCTCGTCGGCGCGCCCGGCTCGGCGCAGGCTCAGGTATTGCCAGAACATGAAGGTCACGGTGTTGTCGTCGCTGAGCTTCTCGTTGCGGGCGGCGAGCCCGGCGCGCTCGGCGAAGGTCGCGGCCGCGCTTGTGAAATCGCCCTTGAGGTATTGGGCCAGGCCAAGGTGGTAAAGGATGTTGGACTTGTCGGTGGTGCCGGACGCTCCTCCGGCGAGAGCGTCGATCTCCGGCGCGTCGGGTCGGTCCTTGGCGAGTGTCCACGCCCGGCTCAGGTCGGCAATGGCCGCGTCGAACCGGCGCAGGGTGATGTAGCGATGGCCGCGATGCCGGAGGAGTCGGTAGGAATCGGGATGGTCGGCCAGCGCGCGGGTGTACACGTCCACGGCCTGGCTGAACCGACCGAGGTAGGCGAGCCGGCGCCCGTACAGGATCGCGGCGGACTCGTCGCTCGGGTTGGCGTCGTGGGCGAGCCGGGCGATCTCGGCATCGGCCTCGAGCTGGCCGCGACGGGCCTCGGGCAACGCGGGCGCAAACAGCGGGCGTCCCAGGAGAGAGTTCGTTTGCGGCGTGGGCGCGGGATCGGGCGACGCCTGAGCCGCCGGTGTTTCATTTTTCGGCGTCGGCGTCGGCGACGCGGTGGCGGGGCTCGGAGGTTCGCCGGCCAGAGCAGAGGTCGAGCCGGAGAGCAGGGCGGCGGCCGCGAGCAGGGCAACGGTGGGATTCGTGCGGTTCATGCCCCGGATATCGGCCGGAACCGGGACCGGAATCGGGGGAGCGGAAGGCCCTAAACAGGGAATAAACGCATTGACAGCGGAAATGCGGGTTACACTCAACGCGCCATGGACGACCGGGTACAGGACATTGCGCGCCGTGCCCTCAACAAGGGAGAGGCCGAACGTGCGGCGTTTCTCGACGGCGCGTGCGGCGGCGACGCCCGCCTGATGGGCGACGTGCGAAGGGCGATGTCCGGCATGAGCGCGCGAGCGAACGTCTCCCGAGAACTGCACGAGGCGGAAACGGTGATGCACGCGTCGGCGGGCGGGCAAGCCGTCCGAGAGCCCGAAGCGGCGCGGGCCGAAGTCCAAACGCTTGTCACCGGCGCGGGAGGTGGGGGGGCGATCGAGGGCGCGGGCTCGCAGATCGGCCCGTACAAGATCCTGCAGTTGATCGGCGAGGGCGGGTTCGGCTACGTGTTCATGGCGCAGCAGTCGCACCCGGTGAAGCGCAAGGTCGCGCTCAAGATCGTCAAGCCGGGGATGGACAGCAAGCAGGTGGTGGGGCGGTTCGAGAGCGAGCGGCAGGCCCTGGCGCTGATGGACCACCCGAACATCGCGCGGGTGTACGACGCGGGCACGACGCCCACGGGCCGGCCGTACTTTGTGATGGAGCTCGTGCGGGGCGAGCCCATCACCACCTACTGCGACTCGGCGAACCTGACGACGCGCGAGCGGCTGGAGCTGTTCGTGCACGTCTGCCACGCCGTGCAGCACGCGCACATGAAGGGCATCGTGCACCGCGACCTCAAGCCGAGCAATGTGCTCGTCACGCTGCACGACGGCGAGCCCGTGGTGAAGGTGATCGACTTCGGCATCGCCAAGGCGATGAACCAGGAGCTCACCGACCGCACGGTGTTCACCGAGTTCCGGCAGTTCGTCGGCACGCCGGAGTACATGTCGCCCGAGCAGGCGGCGATGAGCGGGCTGGACGTGGACTCGCGAACGGACATCTACTCGCTGGGCGTGCTGCTCTACGAGCTGATGACGGGCGTGACGCCGTTCGACTCCGATCGGCTGCGCGGCGCGGGCATCGCCGAGGTTCAGCGGATGATCCGTGAGGACGAGCCGCCGCGCCCGAGCACGCGGGTGAGCCGCGGGCTCACGCGGGGCGGCACGGGCCATCGCGCGCCCCAGGAGGGCGGCAAGAAGACGACCACGGCGGCGGACGTGGCCCGGCACAGGCGGACCGACCCCCGCTCGTTGAGGAAGCTTCTCTCAGGCGACCTGGACTGGATCGTGATGAAGGCGATGGAGAAGGATCGCACTCGCCGGTACGACACCGCCAGCGCGCTGGCCGACGATATCCGTCGGTACCTGCACGACGAGCCGATCATGGCCCGCCCGCCCAGCGCGGCGTACCGGCTGCGCAAGTTCGCCCGCCGGAACCGGGTCGCGGTCGGGGCGGTAGGGGGCGTGCTGTGCGCCCTGGTGCTGACGGCGGCGGCGCTGGGCTACGGGCTGATCCAGGTGAGCCGGCAGCGCGACCGGACCGCCGAGCGAGAGACGGTCACGCGCGCCGAGATGCTGCTGAGCGCGATGGATTCGGTCCGCAAGTACACGTCGGACAACGTCCGGCCCGTGCTCCGGGCGCAGATGGACGGACCGGGGGCGGGGGCGGTTGGGGGGAGGGAGGGGGGTGGAGGGGGT
>CAZVZG010000040.1:0-31534 GCA_964630785.1 uncultured Phycisphaeraceae bacterium
TCGAATGCCCAGTCGACGCCCGGAGACCCTTTGTCCTATCTCTGTGCACCCTCCGCTTGAATCTCCGCGCGTGGACGGTGCTGGTTCGGCATCAGACAGAACCGACCGCGCGTGCCGGGGTGAACCCGGCCTTGGCCGCGGCACGGCGAAACGAATCCAGGAACTTCCGCTGTTGACCACTGGCCGGAAACGGAACCCGCTGGTCGATCACGGGCAGGCCCGCGTGGCGCAGCGGGGCGAACGCCGCGTCGTAGACACTGTGCTTGATACAGACGATGTGCCGCGGCCTGAGCGAGCGGCAGCGGTCCACCAACCCGGGCACCTTCGCCGACAACTGCGCGGGTGAGGGCTGAGAGACGTTTTCCTCGTGCAGATCGATGAGAAAGACGCCCGCGTCCCGCAACGCGGCCAGATGCTCGGCCTTCCGCGAACGCTCGGGCTTGTCACCCATCAGCCCTTCCCAGACGTACCGGAAGAGCCAATCGTGCCGGTCCACGTGCTCGAAGTAGAAGTACCGGTCGGTCGCGCAGGGCGGAGCCTCGGCGACCAGGAGCAGTTTGATCGTGCATGGTCGGTACTTCGCGGCCGCGGCTTGGCGTTTGGATAGAGACATCCGCACACTCTACGGCGGCCCGCGATGCGCCGAACCGGCGGGCCGCGGGGTCAACGCGGCTGGAGGGGAGAAAGTGCGGCCATCGCCTCATTTCTTCGCCGTGGCCGGATAGATCGTCTTCCAGTCGGCCTTCATGTCCACAACCGTCCAGCCCGCGGCCGCGGCCGCGTCGAGGGCCTTGTCGAGCTTGCCGATGTGCGAATCGCGGTCGTAGGCCCACTCACGCTCGGCGTCGGTGTGGTGGACGATCAGGCAGAACCTCGCCCCGTCCCCCGCGGCCGTCCATTGGAGCATCTGAAGGTCGCCGTCGGAGTTTCCGAACGCCGCGATCGGGCGGCGTCCGATGTGCAGGTTGATGTTGACGGGCTTGCCCGGCCCGTCGTCGATGCTCCCGATCTCCGGCAGTTTGACGAGCACCGGCTTGCCGTCGTGAATCTCGAACCTGGTCTTGCCGCTCGAACCGACGACCTGCTCGGGCGGGATGCCATAGACTCGCTCGGTCCACGGGCGCATGAACTCGATGCCACCGCCGGAGACGATGAAGGTCTTGAACCCGTTGGCCCGCAGATAGTCGAGCAGCTCGACCATCGGCTGGTAGATCATCTGCGTGTAGAGCAGGCCGGTCTTGGGGTGACGCGCCGTCGCGACCCATTCCTTGACCTCCTGCTCGAACTCCCCGGTCGTCATGCCCGCGTGCGTGGCGGCCACGAGCGCGAGCACGGACTCTTCGCCGCCCGCCAGCGCGGTCTTGATGTCTCCGGCGAGGATCGACTTGAAGGGTTCCCGATCCTTCCACTCGGGGTGCTCTGGCGCGAGCGCCTTCACCCGATCGAGCGCGAACGCGAGCTGGAAGTACATCGGCTGCTCGGACCAAAGCGTGCCGTCGTTGTCGAACGTGGCGATGCGCTCGGCGGGAGGCACGTAGTCGGGTGAGCCCTCGCGGGTGACCCGGCCCACGAAAGCGACAATGGCCCGCTTGGACGCGGTGTCGTTCCAGGAGGCGAGCGCTTCACCGCCCGCCGCTTGTCTTGCCCCGGTCGAACACCCGGTCGCGGCCGCACACGCGACGATCAGGCACAAGCAGACGAGTTTGTTGCGGAAAATGTCTGACTCCTCTGCATGGCCAAACGATCCGCTGGCGCGCGGGCGGGTCGTTTGCGGTCCGTGAGCGCCTATCGGATGAGCAGTTCGCCGCCCTACCGCGATAGCAAGTCGACGTCGCGGTTGTCGGAGCTCGCCGGGCGGCCAGACCGCGAGGCTGGGGCGCGGTTGCTCGGCCACGAGTCTGCGCCACAGCACTCAACGGGTCGGCCCCGGATGCCCGAACTTTGGCCGATTGAAGTGCGGATCAATGCCCGTGAACAGCGCACCGTCGGCGCCTCGCCCTCCGCCCCCCGACCCGGGCACAACGCGCTGCGTTCACGCGCAGGCCACGAAGTACGCCGCGAGGAAGTCGAAGATGTCCTGGACCGAGACGCCCCCGCTGGCGTTGAAATCGGCCTCGGGCGAGCCCGCGAAGTACGCCCCGAGGAAATCGAAGATGTCCTGGACCGAAACATCGCCGCTGCCGTTGAAATCGGCCGCACAGGGCAGGTTGACGGTGATCGGCGCCGACACGGCCTCGGTGCCATTTTGGAGTTCGTAGGCCTTGGTCACGAGCGTGTGCTGGCCGGAGAGTCCGGCGGTGTTCCAGGCGAAGGTGTACGGGGCGAGGTAGTCGCTGTCCACATAGACGCCGTCAACGTACAGATCGACGCGGCCGAGTGCGCCGTCGACGCTCGCCTCCGCCACCACCGGCACCACGCCGCTCACGGAGGCGCCGTTTGCCGGCGAGACCGTCGCGACGCTCGGGATCCCGATGGTGAGGTCGAGCCGACCGTTCCACGCTTTGAACTGGTCGAGGTCGAGCAGGTACCGCCACCAGTTGGCGAGGTAGTAGTCGGGCGCGCGCCCGGGCACGTGCGGCATGTGGCCGTACCACCACTTGAGGTACTCGCGCTGCGGGTCCGCGCTCCGCGGCGACCAGGCCCGGAAGTCGATGCTCTGCGTCGAGTCGTCGAGGTTGGGGTAGTTGAGCCAGGCCGCGGCGTTGCTCTGCACGTACCGCGGATTCGCGTAGTCGTAATCGCTCTCGGCGTTGACCGGGAAGTGGACATTGCCGACCCCGCCCAGCCCCGGCGCGTCACGGTCCAGGAGCGAGAAGCGGTTCCACGAGTTGCTGCGGTCCGCGACCCACGGCCCGTAGCTGTGCACCATCACGTTTTCGCAGCGGTGACCGAAAGAGTGGATCGCCTCGCCGATGCCTCGCTCGTAGTTGAGCCCCATGATCGGGAACACCCGCGTGCCGCCGGCGGCGGGGTAGACGCCGCCGTTGATCCAATAGGCCCCCTGCCCGGCCATGCACGACTCCCACATGCCGCCGATGGGCGGCGCGTAGAGCCAGACCTCGTCGATCTCGCCCGCATCCACGCGAGCACCGAGGTTGTGGGCGTTGCAGAAGCCGACGTAATCGAACGTGCCGCTGTGGAAGTCGTGCGCAGCCCACGCCGCGGCAAACGACTCGTCGGTGTGCTGGAACCCATCCTCAAAGCGCGGCTGCTCATCGGCGACGATCCGTTCAACGAACTCAAACCGCGCCCGCCCATGGCTGGCGGTGAGCAGGTCGGCCGCCATCGCGTCGGCGAGCACCTGCGGGTCCTGCCACCCGTACACCTGGTGAAGGCGCTGGCCACCAAAGTTCTCCATGATCGGGTCGAAAATGTAGAGGTAGACCTTCGACTCGATCACGTCGGGATCGACTCCCGCCGGCGGGGGCGGTCCCGGGGGCGGTAGGGAGTTGGCGTTGAGCGACATGAAACGCACGCCGTCGAACCAGATGCGGAACCCCGCGTCCCACGTGTCGTGATGGATCTCGATCTGGTCGACGTCGGCGAGGTTGGGCGCGCCGGTGGTCGTCCGGGTCCACCCGTTCCCGCCGGCCAGTGGCGCCTTGACCAGTTTCCAGGCGAAGTTACCCGCGACCTGCGAGTCGGGCGTGAGCGTGATGTCGCCGGAGCCGGTTTTCACGACGACCACGGGCTGGTTCCCCTGCCAGCCGATCGGCGTGGTGTTCTCTGCGTACTCCCAGAACACCAGCGTGTTGTACGGCGCGGCGTTGAGGTTCAGCGTGGGCGTCGCCGGGTATCGCACACCGGTGTCGAATCCGCTCTGGGTGGTGAACAGGATGCTGGATGAGCCGTCCTTCACGCGGACCGTGCTCGTGACCACGCTCGCGGCGGCGTTATCGGAGGCGAAGGTTGTCCATTGAGGGCCGTTGTCCTCGGCGAGGTCCGGCGATTGGGCGCGTGCGATCCCGCCCAGAATCGTGCTCAAGACGCAGAGAGCCAGCAGGAACAAACGCGGCATTTCGGGCCTCCCGGGACGACGCCATGGCGGAACCTTCAACTCTACCACCGCTTTGGCCGCCGGGCCGGTGCGTCAAACGCGGGAATACGGACGGGGTTGGGGAGTCCGGCCACGGATGGACACGGATCGGCACGGATCTGGAGCAATCGGCGGTGGATACATGCGGACCTGTGTGAATGAGCGTGACGCCGGCGATCGCGTTCGGAGCGGCGTTCAAGCACAGTAAATACGCCTTTGTCGCATCTATAACGTGCCCAGACCTTGCGCCGGACGCGATCCGTATCCAACGTGACCCGGCCCCGTCACACCCGCCGAGCAATCGCTGTGGCGGAGCCGCCCGCGGCCCACCAACAATGTCGCCGGCGCGGCGCCGTGGCCCACCTCCGCCGCCGTGGAGATTCACCTTGAACCTGATCAAAGCCTACCGCTACATGGGACCCTCCGAACGCAAGCGGGCCGCCGTCATGGGTGGTCTGGGCGTGCTCGCGATCGCGCTGGGGATTCTGCTGGTGGCCAGCCGCTGCTCGGGCGAACCGCGGATCGTCGCAGAGGAAGTGGACGACAAGACCCGGGCCGTGCTCGGGCAGGTGCGGGATGCCTTCTTTGCTGTCAGCGCCGAACTCGCAGGCGAGAGCCCCGCCCGCACGGTCGACGAGGCCGTCACCCGCGTCGCCACCTCCAAGGGCGTGGAGTTTCTCAACTCCAAAGTCGACGGCTCGCCCATCAGGTTCAATCCGAACCTGAGGCAGTGGTCAGGCGGGGCGCCCGCGGTCGGGGGGGGTGGGGGTGCGGACGAGGCATTGGTCGTCGCGGCCGCGCCGGCTTCGTACAAGAGCCGTCAGATCACCCTAGTTGGCGTGAAACGCGGCGGCATCCCGGCGGAGTTCGCCGCGGGCGCAGAACCCGCGTGGCTCGCGCACGCGGTCATTGGGCCGATTCGCTGAGCCGCGTGCTCGCCTTGGCTTCCCGGTTGAACGACCCGTACACGACGCCTCCGCGACGGCCCATGGACAAACCCCCGCTCTACTACACGTTCGGCAATCACATGCATTGGGTGGACATGCAGTGGCTGTGGGGCTACACGGTCCTGCCGGGCTCCACGGCCGATATGCTGGGGCTCTGCCGGGCGACCGGGGCCGCGGGTAACGTGAACTTCGACGGCGTGGGCTACGAGAAGATGGCCGCGGAGTGCCCGGAATCGCTGGGCGCGCTGCGAGACGCCGTCGCGTCGGGCACGATCGAGCCCGTGGGCGGCTCGTACGGTCAGCCGTACGGACTGTTTCAGGGCGGAGAATCCAACGTCCGACAGTTCATCCACGGCGGTGCGGCCCTACGCCGCCTGCTGGGCGTGCGCCCGCGGACATTCTGGGAGGAGGAGTTCTACTTTTTCCCGCAGTTGCCGCAGGTGTTGCGGGCGTGCGGGTATACCGGGGCGTGTCTGTTTTTTCAATGGACCTGGCACACACCGGAGGTTCCCCGGGAGCGGGCGAGCCTGATCGAGTGGGAGGGCGTCGACGGGACCGGGATAGCGACGCTGCCCCGCAACGATCTGAATGTGCATCAGTGGCCCGAGGACTTCGACGGGCTCCTGGAACAAGGGCTGGTGCGGGAGTTGGATCGGCCGGCAGTGGTGCAGTGGCTGGAGTTGATGCCGAGCAAGGACTGGATGTGCCGCTCCGAGGTGCTGCTGCCGCGGTTGAAGCAGTTGATGAACGACCCGAGGTTCGACGTGCGCCCGAGAACGGCGGAACGGCTCATTCAAGAGTTGAGGGACGATGCCGGGCGACGGCGGGTCACGGCGCCCGTGCGGCGCTACGGGCCGGACGACGTGTGGCACGGGATGACGCTCGGCAAAAACGCCGACGCGCACCCGCGGGCGAGCGCGCGAGCCGAGCGGGCGATCCTCGCGGCCGAGTCGATCTCCACGGTGACGAGCCTGATGGGTCGGCCGTACGCGAGCTGGGACGTGTACCCAACGTGGGAGTTGGAGGAAGCCTGGCGCGACGCGTTGGCGGCGCAACACCACGACAACCACGAATGCGAGGGATTGTGCGGGTTTGTCGGGCACGGACAGTTCGAGCGTGCGGAAGGGCTTGCCCGTGAGGTGTTCGGCCGCGCGCACAACCTCATCGCGATGAGGGCCCGCAACGTCGACCCCGGAAGGGTGGTGTGCAACGGTCTAGGCTGGGCCCGGGCCGTGAAGGGAGGCCGGGGCGTGAAACCGGGCGCGGTGGTTCCGCCCTTCGGCTACACGGTGGTGCGGGCGGGGGAACCGGCCCCGCCGCCCGTGAAGATCAGGCGGAATCGGGGCCGCGTCGATCTGTCGCTGGGTTGTTGCCGGGTGACAATCGACCCCTCGCGCGGCACCATCCGTCAGGTGTGCCTGCGTGGGCGGCCGATGCTCGGCGAGAACGCCGTCATCGGCGCGCTGTCGATGCGGTTGAACGGAAAGAACGTCCGATTCGACCGACCGAGCGTCACGGCCAGCCGCGGACCCGGTGGGGGCTTTGTTGTGATCGAGCACGCCGTCGGGCGCGAAGCCCGCATCGAGTTGAGGGTGAGCGTCCCGGACGACGAGTCGGGCGTGGACCTTACGGTCCGAACACACGACCTGCGGGATCCTTCTGGCCGCCGCCCGCGTCCCGATCCCGGGTTGAACGCCGCGTTGCAGATCGCCTTCGACCCCGGGCTCGGGATGGTTCGCGCTCACGCGGACTCACCCTACTCGCTCCAAGAGACATGCGGCAGCGGCCTGTGCAAGCGCAAGTACCCGCGGGGTGACTGGATGACTTCGCCGCAGTGGTTCGAGGAGGTGCACGACCCGTTCTGTGCACAAACGTTGGTGGACCTTGTGGACGAAACGGGATCGGGGCTCTTGATCCTGCACGACGGGTCGCAGCAGTGGTTCAAGGACGGGCACGGCGCGCGGACGGTGCTGACGGCCTACGACCCGTGGGACGAGGACCGGTACACCGGCCGGGTCAAGGCGGGATTTCGATTGACGCCGCACCACGAGCGACTCAGCAACGCCGAACGGGTCAGGCTCGCGATGGAGTTTCGAGAGGATTCGGGAGCCCTGCGAACGGACCCCGCGGCCATTCCTGTGGGCGGCGGAACGGGCGATCGATCGGTCGGACTGCCGACCGTCCCAGAGTCGTTCGGCGTGCCCGAGGTGTGCGGCGCGCCCGGAGTGCTGGCGAGCGCGCTGTACCGCGACTCGATGAAGACCGGCGAGCTGCTGCCCGACTGGGCCGGCCACGAGCTGGCCCGACGCTCGGGCGGCGAGTGCACGCACCCCGTGGTCATACGGCTCGTGGAGTGGAATGGCGAACCGGCAGAGGTGATGTTGAAGCTGCCCGGGCCCGTGGCCGCAGCCGCAAAGACCAACCTGCTCGGCGAGGTGGGGCCGGCGTCGCGTGTGGGCGGCGGCGACGACACGGGCTGGCTGGAGGTCGAGTCGGCTCCGCCGCCGGCGTGGGCCAAGGGCTCGAAGATCGGCGGTCGCACGATTCGGTGGAGCGGGGTCCGGTTCCGTGTGCGTCCGCGTGAGATCGTCACCATCATGGCGGACGTGGTCATGATGCGTAAACAATGGCGAGATCTGGACGAGAAGCGAAGGGTCTGGGCGACCGTGCACAAGACCGAGTCGGCCGTTCCGCCGGCGGCGAAGCGACGAAGGGACTGACACGATGGCGTTTGGCACAATCGAGTTGTCGGACGGCTGGCGAGTCCGCGCCGATCCTCACGAGCGGGGGCGAAAAGATGGCTGGGGAGCGGGCGGCGCGGCCGCTCCCGCGGACGGCTGGGTGGCCATCCGCCTACCGGCCCCGACACAGGCGACCTTCGGCCCCGATGCGCCCCCGGTGTGCTGGTACGGGCGCACGCTCAGCGCGGCCGAGTGCGCCCGCACACCCGACGAGCGTGTCTGGCTGCGCTTCGACGCGGCGGCGACCGACACCACGGTCTGGGTCAACGGGCGCGAGGCCGGGCGATGGATCGGCGACTGGGTCCCGTTTCAGTTCGACGTCACGGACAGCCTGCACACCGACGGTCGGGACAACGAGGTGATCATCCGCGTCGATCGCGTCCCGCCTGGAAAAGAGACCTGGATCGACGGCGCGCCGGTGCAGGGCGGGCACGTCACCAAGGGCTTCCACGACGTCCTGAGCATTCACAAGGCGGGCCTGTGGCAGCCTGTGCGCCTGATCGTCACCGGCGGGCTTGCGTTCGTTCCGGACGGGCTGGGGATCACGGCCGACAGCCGCACCGGGCGTGTGCTGATCGACGGGGAGTTCGAGCGAAACATTGGAGGCGGCCGGCTGGACGTCGAGATCCTCGATCAGGGCGGCAAACGCGTCGTGTCCACCCGGTTGGAAGTAAAGGACGGCGCCGACTCGGCGCACGCTCTTGTGGATGTGCCGCATCCCGCTCTCTGGTCGCCGGATTCACCCTCGCTGTACACCGTTGAGGCGAGGCTGGTCGGCCCGGATGGTCACGTGAGCCAGATCGAATCGGTGCGGTTCGGCTTCCGCCGCGCGGAGGTCGGCGGGAAGGACGGGCGTCAGATCGTTCTCAACGATCGGTCGATCTTCCTCAGCGGCATCCTGGATTGGGGCCACCAGCCCCGCCACATCTCGCCGACGGCGACGAGCGACGAGCTCCGAGAGCGGTTCGGCACGCTCAAGCGGATGGGTTTTAACCTGGTTTGTCTGTGCATGTGGTACCCGCCGCGAAACTTCTTCGACATCGCCGACGAGATGGGGATGTTGCTCTGGCAGGAGCACCCCGTCTGGAAGCCGCCGATGGACGACGGACTGATCCCGGAGTATCAGAAGCAGTTCACTCGATTCTTCCGGCGCGATCGCAACCGGGCCTCGGTGGTCGTAGTGTCGGGATCGTGCGAGCACGAACGCTTCAACCCCCGGCTCGCGTCGTGGTGGTGGGGCCGGGTGCGTGCCCTCATGCCCGACCGCATCGTTCAGATCCAGACCGCCTTCTTCGCGTGGACCGATCAGACCAAGACCGACGCGTACGACGAGCACACCTATGACTCGTGCGGGCGCTGGACGCATTATCTGGAAGACTTGCAGGAAGACCTCGACAAACTCCCGCCGCGCCCGTTCGTGATGGGCGAGTCCATCCTGTACACCAACTGGCCGGACACGGCGGGACTGCTCGAGGCGCGGACGCCCAACGGCGATCGCCCGTGGTGGACGCCTAAGGGCCTCGATGCGGCGGTGCGGTTCGAGTCGGACGTGGCGGAACGCTTCGGCCCCGCGGTTCTGGACCGCTTCAAGCGTCAGGCCCGGCGCTATCACCTGCAAGGGCGCAAGTTCCAGATCGAGGCGTTCCGGATGTACCCGAACCACGCGGGCCTGGTGATGAACCACCTCAACGACGTGCCGTCGTGCCGCTGTGGGTTTCAGGACGAGTTCGATCGGTGGTACTTCGAGCCCGACGAACTGCGCCCGTGGCTGGGGCCGGCCCCGCTCCTGCTCAAGACCGAGCATCACCTCCGCGGATTGAACGGCGGCAGGGGCAACACGGCTCTGGCGATCGGCATCTCGAACGTCGCCGGCACGCCGGTCGACGCGGCGCTGCGGGTGGCCGCCGACGGCGCGGAGGTCGTGCCGGCGGCGAAGGGAGGGAGCGGACCGCGATTGGCGGCCGGCCCGGGCGAAGTCGCGTGGACCGAACTGAACCTCCGACTCCCGAACGTGACCGCACCGGCCCGCGTGAACCTCCGAGCCGCGGCCGAGGGCCTGACCCCGAACCACTGGACGATCTGGAATCTCCCCGCGCCTGCGCCTATCCCCAACGGCGTGGTCCGGCTCTCCGGCCCGCCGTTCGACGCGGCCGACCGCGAGCACAAGTTCGAGGACAAGGGTTACAGCAGCGGCTGGGGCTCTCCGGTGCGGAGCTGGTCGCCGCTCCTGCCCGACCCCGAGTTGATCGCGCCCGGGGCCCGCGCGTGGGAGAGCACGGACCGGCTCCCTTCCGGTGCACGCTGCATCCTCGCCCACAAACTCACGCCGCCGGTCGTCGATTTCCTCGTGTCCGGCGGACGGGTGCTGCTGCTGTTCTCGCGCGCCAAGGGCGGGCCGCCCGTGAAGTTCGTCAACATGTGGGGCCAGTTGCCGCTCATCCTCGAACGCGGCCCGCTCGGGACCGGCGACGCCGACTGGGTCGGCGACCTGCTCGACCACGACCTCTCCCGACGCAGCCTGCGGGCCATCCCCAGCGGTGAGTTCGGCCTCGACCGGGCGCTGGAGCCCATCGTCCGTCTGGTCTACGTGCACGACATCGTGGACCGGCCGCGGCTGATGGACTTTGTCGCGACCGCCCGGGTCGGGGAGGGCGTGCTGATTCTCAGCGGTGCGGACCACACCACGCCCGCGGGCCGGTACCTGCTCGACCGCCTGCTGGCGTTCGCCGTCGCCGACGCCGCGAACTCGGGCGGCCGGCTTGAGGAGTCGCTCGTACGGTCGTGGGCGGTGCCGGGTTGACGGTGGACCGGAAGGAGGCGAGGTGACCACGGGCCACGCGAACACGGGCGTCTGCATCCTCGGGTCGCTCAACATGGACCTGATCGTGCGCGCGCCCCGGCTGCCCGCGCCGGGCGAGACGCTCCTCGGCGGCGAGTTCGTGACCCTGCCCGGCGGCAAGGGCGCGAATCAGGCCGTCGCCGCGGCGCGGGCGTGCGGGCGGGGCGGGGCGGGCGGCAAGGTGCGGATGATCGGCGCCGTCGGGGACGACGAATTCGGCCGGCAGATGCTCTCGATCGTGGGCGGCGAGGGTGTCGATGTCTCGTCGATCCGCATACGCCGCGGCACCGCTTCCCCGCCATCCTCTCCAACGGGCATCGCCGTCATCACCGTCGCGAGCACCGGCGGTGAGAACACGATCGTTGTCGCGGGTGGGGCCAACCAGACGCTCACGGCCGCCGAAGTCGAGCAGTCGGCGTCGATCATCCGCGGCTCGCGTGTGATGCTCATGCAGCTCGAATCACCGCTGGAGGCCGTGGTGGCCGCGGCGAAGATCGCCAGGAACACCGGAAAGGACCCAGACACGGCCCACACCATCACGATTCTCAATGCGGCGCCGGCACGGACGATGCCGCGCTCGCTCACGGATGCACTGGATTTCCTGATCGTGAACCGGAGCGAGGCGGCCGTTCTCAGCGGAAGTCCGGAATCGTCCGACCCGTCCACGCTCATGGACGCCGTGCTCGATCTCGGCCCGCGAGGCGTCGTGCTCACGCTGGGCAGCCGGGGCGCGAACGCGCGTGTCCGGGACGATCAGGGCGGGAGAAGCGGAACCAAATGGTTTGTCCCGGCGTTCGAGGTCACCGCGATCGACACCGTCGGCGCGGGCGATGCCTTCGCCGGCACGTTCGCAGCCGCGCTCGCGTCGGGCGCCGATCGGGCCGGCGCGCTCACCATGGCCGCGGCCGCGGGCGCACTGGCCACCACGAGGCGCGGAGCCATCCCGTCGCTGCCCACGCTCGCCGAGATCAACGCGCTCATTGTCGCCCAACCGCACGCACGTGCCCGAGAGGAGTGACCGCATGGGATTCATCACGCACATACCCGGCGCCAAGCCCGTTGTCCGCCCGGAGCGCCACCCGCGGAGCAGGGGCGTCGGTGTGATCGGCCTGCACGAGGGACGCACGCTGCTGCTCTCGCTGGCGTCGCGCACGGGGCACGCCCACCCCGTCGCGGGATGCGACATCAACCCCGACAAGCTCGCGGCGTCGAAAGCCGAGCTGCCCGACCTCTTCTACACGGCCGACTTCGGCCAGATGCTCGCGCGGAAGGACGTGGACGTTGTCGCGATCTACACGCCCGACACGCACCACGCCGAGCACATCGTCAAGGCGTTCGAGGCGGGCAAAGACGTCATTTGCACCAAGCCGCTTGTCAACTCCTTCGAGCACGCCCGGCTCATCCTTGACGCCGGACGGCGCACCGGCCGCCGACTGATGGTCGGTCAGAGCACGAGGTTCTTCGAGCCCTTCCGCCGCCAGCGCGCGGCCGCCGAACGCGGCGACATGGGTGACGTCGAGCTCGTGGACGCCCACTACATCCACCGCATGAACTGGCTGTACGACAAGAGCCCGTGGGCGGTGAGCGAGACCGACTGGATTTTCCTGGGCCTCTCGCACCCGATCGACCTGCTCCGCTGGTACCTCGGGCCCATCCGCCGGGTCAGCGCCCTGTCCACCACCAGCGCCCTGGGCCGCCGTTACGGGCTCAAAGGGCCGGACGTCTACACCGTCAACGTCGTCGCGGAGAGCGGACGGCTCGGGCGAGCGATGGGTCACTACGGCGCGCACGAACTGCCGACAGCTCGCAACTGCATCGAGTGCGTGCTCTACGGGAGCAAGTCCACGAGCATCGCGCAGTACCACGACATGCGGTACACCTACCTCGGCGCCGACGGCACGGAGGTGACCGAGGATTACCTTTACGCGGGGAGACACTACTACTTCAACTCCGAGGTGCACGGCATGCACTACGGCGAGTTCGCCAACTACGCCGAGTACTTCGCCGCGGCGTTGATCAACAACACCACCCACTCACCCAACCTGGAAGAGGGCATCGAGACGCTCTGCGTGATGGAGGCCGCCCGGATCAGCGCCCGCGAGGACGGTCGCGTTGTAGACCTGGCCCCGATGCTCAAACAGGTGGGCCTGGCGGGTTGATGCCGTGGTGGCTGCGGGGAATCGTCAAGGCGGTCGCCAGAAGCGATGGGCGGCTCATTTCCGGCGACGATCGACCGCCGGCAGCCCCCTCGCCGCACGGTCGCGATCGATGAACTCGTGCACGTTCCGCGCGGCCCGCGCGAGCAGTTCGTGCGCCAATCGCTCGTCCGCCGTCTCGGCCTGCTGGAGGAACGCGACGAACATCTCGCGGATCTCCGTTTCCAGCTTGCCCTGGTACAGCGCGGCCGGGATGTACGACCTCGCCACGCCCGTTTCGGGATCGGGCATCATCAACTCCACCATCCACTCGGCCCGCAGCGGGTAGTTGGCCTCCGGCATAGGCGGCACCAGGTATTTGCCCGGCCGCCCCGGGTCCTCGATGCCCGTCGTGTGCCTGAACACCGGCGAGTTGACCACCGCCAGGTTGGCCGGGGGCGCGACGCGGAGCTTGTCCCAGTACGCCGCGGCCTGCGGTTCCTGCACCAGCCAGCGGAGCATCTGCCACCCCAGGTCCTTGTGCGGCGCATGGCTGCTGATCCCCCACAGCACCGACCCGCCGATGTTGCGGCTGGACTTGTGCACCGGCGGCGGGGCGATCGCGAAGTCGAGCCCCGGGGGCGGCGCGTTGAGCTCGAACGCGGGCGCCATCCACGACCCGTCCAGGTACATCGCCACCTGCCCGTTCTGGAAACGGTCGTTCGGCCCGAGCCCGCCCTGCTGGCTGAAGTACGGCTTCCACGACCCGTCGCGCACCAGCCCCGCGAGGAACATGAGCGCCTCGACGGCCGGGGGTGAGTCGATCGTCGTCGTCAGCCCGTCGTCCGACCACAGCTCGCCGCCGGCCTGGAAGAAGAACTCCATGAACGGCCATTCCCAGATCACCACGTCGAAGCCCGAGACGGTGACCTCGCCCCGGGCGTTCCGGCGGGTGAGCTTCTTCGCGGCCGCCCGAAAGCCCTCCCACGTCCACTTGCCCGTGGGATAGCCGATCCGGTCGTTCGGGTGCTCGCGGTTGTAGGCGTCGAAGATGGCGCGGTTGTAGTAGAGCCCGTACTGGGCGGTGTCCTCCGGTAGCGCGTACAGGTGTCCATCCACCCGCAGCGTCTGCAACAACTGCGGCGGGAACGCCGCGAGCTCCGCGCCCGTCAGACCGGACGCCGGGTCGCCGATGTACGCGTCCAGCGGCTGGAGCATGCCGCGGTTGACCATCTCGTGGTAAGTGGTGATCCGCAGTCGCATGACCTCGGGGCCGTAACCCTGCGCGAACCATGCGTTGTACTTGGCCTCAAGGTCGCTGTGCCGCTGGTAGTTCACGCTCACGCCGGGGTTCAGCCGCTCGAACCCGCGGGCGTAAATGTCCTCGAAGAGCCGGTCCTCGAACGGCTGGCCCCACACGGTCATGGTCAGCGAGTTCTCTCCCTCTTTGCCGCCCCCGTGCCCGATCAGTCGCGGCGGAACAAGGACGGCCGCGGTCGCCAGCACGAGCAGGATGGCCACCAGCGTGGAAACCCGCACGGATCAGCCCTCCTTGAGCCCGGTGAACGTCACGCCCCGCACAAAGGCCCGCTGCGTGAAGAAGAACAGGACGATCGGCGGAACCACGAGGATCGTCGCCGCCGCCGTCTGCACCGGCCACGATTGCACGAACATGCCCGCCGACAGGTCGGCGATCGCCATCGGCAACGTCTTGAACTCCTCCGAATCGATCGCGATGAGCGGCCAGAAGAACGCGTTCCACGAGTTGATAAACGAGAAGATCGCCAGCGCGACGATGCCCGGCCAGGCCGCGGGCCGGACAATGCTCCAGAAGACGTCGAAGTTGCCCATGCCGTCGATCCGCGCGGCCTCCAACAGGCTGTCGGGGACGGTCGAGATGACCTGCCGCATGTAGAACACGCCGAAGCCGCTGGCCAGGAACGGCACGATCAGGGCCCGGTAGTTGTTCATGTACCCCAGCCGCTGGCAGATCAGGTACATGAAGATGAAGCTCACGGTGAGCGGGAGCATCATCGTCAGGAGCGCCAGGCCGAAGAGTAGCCGGCGCGCGCGGAACCGCAGCTTGGCGAAGGCGTACCCCGCCAGCGCGTTGTGCGCGACCGCGAGAGCGGTGGTCACCACCGCGACCAGCACGCTGTTGAAATAGAAGCGCCCGAGCTCCGCGTCGCGCACGGCGCGGGCGTAGTTGCCCCACTGCGGGGAGGCGGGCAACAGGGTCGCAAGAGTGGGTGCCCGCGTCGCCTCGGCATCGGTCTTCAGGCTCGTGAGGACCGTCCACGCGAAGGGCGCGAGCATGGACAGCGCCACCCCCCACACCACCGCGTGGACGAGCAGTCGGGCGACCAACGGCGGCCGGCGGAGGCTGTTCATGCGCTCGCCCCTTCCCGCCGTCGCGGGCGGGCCGCCCGACGCTCGCGTCCGGCCAGCCAGAGCTGCGCCCCCGTTGCCATGAGGGTGATGATGAAGATCACCACGCCGATCGTCGCGGCGTAGCCCAGTTGCCCGGCGCGGAACTGGCTGAAGATCTCGTAGTTCAGCACCGTCACCGCGGACCCGACCTGCCGACCGGTCATCACGTACACGATGTCGAAGACCTGCAGGGCGGAGATTACGCCCGTGACGATCAGGAATACGGTCATCGGCGCGACCTGCGGCCAGGTGACGTGCCGCATCGACTTCCAGCGCGAGGCCCCGTCGAGCTCCGCCGCCTCGTACAGACCCTCGTCCACCCCGGCCAGCGCGGCCAGGTAGAGCACCAGGCAGAAGCCGATATTGCGCCAGATCGAGACGATCACGACCCACACGAACGGCCAGCGGCCCTGGTTGAGCCAGTCGGGGGTGTCCATGATCCCGAACTGCGAGAGCACCCAGTTCAACAACCCGGCGTGGTCGTCCAGCACCCACCGCCACACGAACCCGATCGCCACGACCGAGACGATCGTCGGCATGAACAATAGCGTGCGCACCAGGGCCTTACCCCGAAACCAGCGCGCGTGGACCGCCACGGCCAGGCCAAACGCGATAAGTGTCGCCGGCGGCACGCTCGCGATCACATACACGATCGTGTTGAAGAGCGCCGGGCCGAAGCGGCTGTCGTTGAAGAGCGCCTTGAAGTTCGTCAACCCAACGAACACCGGCGACCCGCCGCCGTCCCACTGGAACAGCGACAGCCCCAGCCCGAGCACCGTGGGCACGAGCGAGAAGACCATCAGCACCGCCAGCGGGAAGGCGATGTACGCGTAGGCGTTGATGGATCGTCTTGCGGTCATGGACACTGGCCACGGATGTCACGGATTTGCACGGATCGGAACGACTTGGTTGCAGGCGGACGGCCGCAGGCTCAGCATACCGATGATTGCCGGTGGTTCGCGTGCCCGATGCGGAACCTCCACGCCTCCCCACCGCCACCTCCGCCTATCCCTTCACCCCGCCCGTGAGCAGGCCTTTGACAAAGTGCCGTTGGGCGACCATGAAGAGCACGATGCACGGGATCATGGTGAACACGGCCGCGGCCATCATCAGGTGCACCTTGTCCACGCCGCTGAACTGGTTCTTGAATGAGTTGAGCGCCAGGGCCAGGGTGAACTTCTCCGGGCTGTTGAGGTAGATCAACGGGCCCAGGAACTCGTTCCAGGTCCAGATGAACGTGAAGATCGCCGTGATCGCCACCACCGGGCGGCACAGGGGGAGCATGATGCGCCACCAGATGCCCAACTCGCTCGCCCCGTCGATTCGCGCCGCCTCCAGCAGCTCCTCGCCGATCTGGGCGTAGAACTGGCGGAACATGAAGATGAAGAACGCCGTGCCGAAGAACGCGGGCACGAACAGGGGCAGGAACGTGTCGATCCACCCCAGGTTGCGGAAGAGCAGGAACAGGGGGATCATCGTCACCTGGGGCGGGAGCATCATCGTCGAGAGCATGAGCACGAACATCAGGCCGCGCCCGCGGAAGCGCATCCTCGCGAACGCGTAGCCCACGAGGCTGCACGACCCCACCGTGCCGACGACCACCAGCGTCGTGACCACGACGGAGTTGGCGACCTGGTCTGATCGCATGACCGCGGCCGCGAAATCACCGAGCGAGTTCGCCCCGGACCTCGCATCGGCGGCCGAGCTGATCGTCTGGCTGCCGAACGCCTGCACCGCCTCGGTGTAGTTGGCAAACCGCGGCTCGCCCTCGCCAAAGAGCATGCCCCTCACACCACCGCCCAGGGCCCGCTGGGCGCCCGCGGGCGTCTTCAGGCTGATGTCGATCATCCACACCAGCGGCGCGGCCAGAATCGCGCTGCCGAACAGCAGGAGCGTGTACACGACAACGATCCGCAAGGGGCTCTTCATGCGCGCAGCCCTTCGTAGTGGATGCGCTTCTTGCCCTGCCACAGCACCAGGCCCGTCAGCGCGAGGATCATCACCAGCAGCACCCAGGCCATCGCGCTGGCGTAGCCCATCTGGTGGAACTCGAAGGCGTTCTGGTAGAGGTAAAGCACGTAGAACCGCGTCGTGTCGCCCGGACCGCCCTGGGTCATCACGAACGCCATCGTGAACACCTGGAACGATCCGATGATCGCGATCACGACGTTGAACAGGATCACCGGCCCGAGCATCGGCAGCGTCACGCTGAAAAAGCGCCGCATCGGTCCCGCCCCGTCGATCGATGCGGCCTCGTACAAGGTAACCGGGATTCCCTGCAGGCCCGCGAGGTAGATGAGCATCGCGCCCCCGATCGACCAAAGCGACGCGATCACGAACGCCGGCACACCCGCCCAGCCCGCGTCGGTCCCGATCCAGTCGGGCGGGAGCGACGTCGAGATCCACCCCACCAGCGGTTGCAGCGCCTCGTTGAGCAGCCCGTTCTGCCCGTCGAACACCCAGCGCCACATGACCGCCAGCCCCGCGCCGGCGAGCACGCTGGGCAGGTACCACGCGGCGCGGAAGAACCGGGTCCCGCGCACGTTCTCGTTCATCAGCACCGCGGCGAAGATCGCCGCCGCCTGGGTTACGGGTACACCCATGAGCGCGTACAGCGCTGTCAGACGCAGCGCGTTGACGAACCTCGGATCGTTCCCGAACATCTGCGAGAAGTTGAGCAGGCCCACCCACTCGGCGTGGTCGAGCGTCGAAAGCCCTCTCCATCGCATGAACGCCAGCGCCAGCGAGACGACCATGGGACCCGCGATGAACACCGCGAAGCCGACCACCCACGGCGCGACCATCAGGTACCCCGCCCGCTCCTCGCCGGCGCGAAGCGGGCCGGGACGCACGCGACGCAGCACCAGCACCGTCGCCCCGACCAGCCCCGCCGTGCTCACTCCGATCAATGCCCAGATCAGCCCCCACGGTGCGCGCGGAAACTCACCGTGCCGCAGCGGAGAGTCCTGCTCCGTACGCCAGTCCGCCTCCGCCGCCGCCATCGCCTCGGGGATGGTCGCGCGGTTCAGGCGGAGGCAGTCCTGCAAGTGATCGCTCAGCCGCCTGGCGAAACGCGTGTCCGGCGGCCACATCGCGGGCCAGGCTTCGGCGACGTCCATCAGGAACCGATCGTCGTGCTCGGGTGGAAGCGACGGGTCGAGGAACGCCGGGCTTTCGGCGACCGAGATCAGACTGGGGATCGCCAGGCCCGTCCTCGCCAACTGTGCCTGCCCCGCGGGTGTGGCCAGGGCCCGTGCCAGGCTCCAGGACTCCTTTGGGTGCGGCGTGTCCTTGGCCACGCACCACGCCGCAACGTACAGCACCGTCCCCCGGCGCGTGCCCTTGGGCATGGGCGCGAAATCCCACTCGAATCCACGGATGCTCCGGAACTCCGGCACCATCCAGCGGCCGGTCGGCCCGTACATCGCCGCCTTCTGCAGCGTGAAGAACCCCGAGCCGGTGTTCACCGCGTCGTAGGGGTCGGTCGCGAACACGGCGTGCGAGTCGCGCTGGTCGATGGTCCACCCACGGACCCGTTCCAGCACGCTCCGGAACACCGGGTCGTTCAGACGCACCTGCTTGTAATCCGGGCTGAAGAGATCCACGCCGTAGGTCTGCAGGATCGCTCGGAACGAGTCGGCGGTCAGTTCCAGCGCGCAGCCGTACGGCCCGTCCGGCTTCCCGATCGCTCGCGACATCCGCTCAAAGTCGTCCCATGTCCAGTTCTCGTCGGGCGGCGCGATGCCCGCGGCCTTGAACATGTTCTTGTTGTAGTAGAAGCCCAGGCCCGTAAAGTTCGACGGCAAGCCGTAGAGCCCGCCACGCCCGCTTCGCGCGCCGTCGTAGCGGAAACTGTCGATCGTCGGCTTGAAGAAGTTGTCCGCGCGGAAGGCCGTGTCGCCGGACTCGGCGTCCGCCTTCATCAGCGGATCGACGTCCATCAGCAGCCCGAGGGTTGCGTAGGTCGGGATGTCGCGAGCGTTGAGGAACATGACGTCCGGCGGCTCTCCGGCCGCGAACATGGTCTTGAGCTTGGCGTAATAGTCGGCCCCGCCATTGATCCGGCGGATGCGGATTTCCGGGTGCTCCGCCTCGAAGGTTGCGACCATGCCGCGCACGATCCGGTCTTCGTCCGGATCGCCCCAGTGCAGCACGGTGAGCATCGTTCGCTGGCCCGTCTCGGCCGCACGTTGAAAAGGGCGGGCCAGAACCCTGTAGAACGACCAGAGCACGACGACCGCCGCCGCTGCCGCGAGCAGCACGCGGGAACCCGACGCGACCCGGGCGATCACGCCTTTCTGCCGCGGAATGATCTGCTCGGGCTCGTGCAACGGCGGTACCATGCCTTCGGTGTGCTTGCGGCCGCGGGAAGATTACCCCGAGGAGGACGGAACGTGCAAGAGATCGGATGTCGCCGGCCCATCGCCCTCTCGCGGCTGAGCGTGTTGCTGCTTGCGCTCGGCGGGCTCGCGGCGACTGTGGCGGCCGGCGGTCCGGTGATAGCGGCGGATCCCCACGCGCCCGTCCTGCTCGATCCGACGCGCCCGGTGACCCGCATCTCGCGGACCGGATTCGACCTGGACTATTTCACCCCGGTCGCGTGCCCGACGCGCGTTCAGGTGAGGCGGGCCGACACTCCCTTCGCAGCGGGGAAACTCCGCGGCGTCTCCGTTGATCCGTGGTCCGCGGCCGATGTCCGCGTGGTCGACGGGCCGCCCGGCGAAAGGACGCTCCACCGCATCTCAATCGAGGGCCTCGAGCCAGGCGCCCGCTATTTCTACCGCGTCTTCGATCCCGGAACCGAGCCGACCTCCCAGGAGGCCCGCTGGGGCGCGAGGACGCACTGGCGGCGGGAGTACGGCGTCTCCACGCTCGCGCCGGCCGGGCGGCGCACGCTCGTGCGCTACCCCGTCAAGGTCCTGTTGATGCCCAACGTCATCAACGTCGAATCGGCCGTCAAGGACGTGTCCGCCCCCGCGCCGCATCCCGAAAAGGTCTCGTCCGAGCAGCTCGATCAGGTCCGTGCCGACCTCGACCGCGCGGCGCGATTCTTCTTCGTCAACAGCCACATGCGGCTGTGGGTTGATTTCACGGTGCTCGTCGACGATCGCTGGCAGCGTTGGGGTCCGGAAGTCGCCGACGTCGACAAGTTCTACAGCGGTTGGCCCGTCTGCCGTTCGTACGCCGGAAAGGACTACGAGGGCCCCGGCGGCGGTCGGTTCACCACCGTCGATTCCACCGAACCCGCTCACATCGCCGACGACCCGCTGGTCGAGCCCCAACTGTTCTATGGCCAGGCCGAGATCGCGTTCCCCCGACGCTGGGAGCCCGCGAAGAAGCAATGGGTCTACTACACATCCGGCGGCGGCACCACGGGCGTCGACGACGTCCCCGCGGGCATCACCGCCAAATCCCAGTTCTTCGGCGGCTACGACACCGCGTGGCTGACGACGCACGAAATCCACCACCAGCTCGAATCCCT
This sequence comes from uncultured Phycisphaeraceae bacterium, assembly GCA_964630785.1. Classification (GTDB taxonomy): domain Bacteria; phylum Planctomycetota; class Phycisphaerae; order Phycisphaerales; family UBA1924; genus JADLCX01. Next base: position 20,611 of record CAZVZG010000040.1, read on the forward strand.
AGGCGCCTTCAGCCTCGCCGATCGAGAAGACGACCGCATCGTCTACAACCACTGGGCCCCACGCTCCCGCACACGCGGCCCGGACGCGGCCTCCGGCCCTGAGGGCTCCAAGGGGATACACGCCTGGAGCACGTCCGGGCGCCACGGCGAGCACTACGACGGCATGGCGTTCTGGGACCGCACGCTGACGGAGGCCCAATGGCTGCGGCTGTACCTCACACAAACCGTGCTCGTCGCCGACGCCGACAACGACGGCTTTCCCGACGACGATCCGCGTCTGCCCTTCGATGAGAAACGGTTCGGCTCGCGCCCGGATGCGCCCGCGACCGATGGTGTGATGAACGACCGCGACAAGGCGATGCTCTCGACTTGGGCGCCCGCGCCGCTGCAGGCCGGGTTTGCCAAGCCGCGTCAGACGTTTCTGCGCCCGAGCCCGACCAACCCGGACTCCGACGGCGACGGTTGGCCCGATGGGGTCGATCCGGAGCCGTTGGCCGCCGAGGAGCCCTTTGTCTGGCCGCTCACGGCCGCCATCGACGGCGACGCCGCCGAGTGGTCGGGTATCCCGCTCGGCGGATCCATATCCATCGACGGCCTGGAGGTCGAGTTCCGCCAAGCCCACGACGACGCGGCCTACTACGGGCTCTTCCGCGCCCGCGGCGACTGGGCCCAGGTCCGCGTGGTCATCGACCCCGAAGGCCTCGGCGTGTACTCCACGGACCTCACGCAGGCCCTGCGCATCCTCAACGGCGAGCCGATCAAGGCGGACAGCCGCGACCGCTTCTTCCCCCGCGCCCCGGGCCTTCAATGGTCGGCCAAGCGCACCGACGACGGCTGGGCCACGATCGAGTTCAGCCTTCCCAACGCCGGCGAGGGGCTGATGTATTGGCGCGGCGCGGGACGGGAAGTCGGCACCGAGATCGAGGTCACCGACACCCGCGGCGGCGTCCGCTCGATCCACGAACCCTACCACCTCTTCTACGCCCGGATGCTCGAACGACCGGGGAAGTCGCCCATACCCGCTTCACCGCCCACGGAGCTCCGGCCCGGACAATCCGGCGTCGTTGTTCTCAAACCCGGTGACGGCTCCGTTCGCCTCCGGGGTGACGGGTGGCGGCTCGACGACGGGGTATATCGCCACCAGGGCAGCGGAGAGGACGCCCTCTACATCGGCGGTGTGCGGGCTTCCGCCTTCGACCTGTGGATCGACGTGGAGTGTCAGAGCGACGCCATCCTCGGCGGCTACACCGCGGGAAAGGACGGGCGCGGGCTGAGCGCCGTCAACGATTACGTCGCGTTCGTCGGCGGGTATGGCAACACGCGCTCTCGCCTGCGGCTCTTCGGCGTCGAGGCGGGCGATTCCGACGCGACCGTCACGCCCCCCGGCAGCCGGCACACGATGCAGTTGACTCGACGCAACGGCACGGTGTGGTGCCTGTGGGACGGCAAGCCCGTGCTCTGGGCCGCCGACCCCGACCCGAAGGTCGTTGTCGATCGTCTCGCCGTGCTCGGCGGATACGGCGGCGGACAGGTGATCCACGGGATCATGTACCGCACAGCGCCCGCGGCGCAGCCCGCACCTCAGTGATCCATCTGGAGACAAGGGACTCACTCCCCGTTTCCTATTCCCTATTCCCTATTCCCCATTCCCCACTCCCCACTCCTCACTCCCCACTCCCCACCCCCTCATCCATGCCCCCCCTCACCCCCAACCAGCGCCTCGAACGCCTCGCCCGCGACGACAAGTGGTACCTCTCCGCCGGTGACGGCATCCTCTGGGCCCCCGCGTTCCCCGTGTGGCTGAACTCGCCGGGGTTCTGGGATGAGGCCCACGTCTACTACCACCCGTTCGCGCCGCTCTTCTCGGTCGCGCTGGTCCGGCCCGACGGGCGCGAAGCCCCGCTCCGCCAGGTCGATCGGACCTGGCGCCCGGATCGCCTTGTCGCCCGCTATCACGTCGAAGGCGGGCCCGTGCTCGTCGAGGTCCGCGAGACACGCGGGCGCGGCCGCTTCTCCTCCACCTGGCACGTCGCCGAGCCCACGTTCGGGCTCGCCCACGAGCCCGCCCTGCGCGATTGGCACATCGTTGCGTTCACCGCTCAACCGGGCGAATCCGTAAGCCGGGCATCCACCCCCGACGGCCGCCCCGCGGCCGTGCGCTGGGCCCGCACACTCACCGATCGGCGGGAGCAGTCCATGGACATCCACGCCACGCTCTCCGCGTCGCTCGTGGGCGCGGCCGGCGCGGATGTAGTTCCCGACGGCGTCTGCGTGGCCGCCGTTCGCTCCGAGGGCTCCGCGATCCAACCCCAATGGCGGTTCACGCCGTTCCCCGAGCGTTGGGAGCCGGGCCGCGGCCTGCGGCCCGAAGTCCGCCTCGAAGGGATCAACCCCGCCGGGCTGGTGTACGCCGCCGTCGATGTCCCCCTCTCCGGCACGGACGATCGGCCCGTCAGGTTCGAGATCGAGCTGCTGCCGGAGAAGCCCGGGTTCCAACTCAGCCCGGCCTGCGCCATCACCTCTCCCACGCGCGAGTGGTCCGACTTTCTCTTGTCGTTCCCCGCCTTCCGTTGCTCCGATCCGTTCCTCGAAAAGTACTACGACTACCGACTCTACGGCCTCCGCCTGTGCCGGCTCGAAGGCGGCGCGGGCAACGTCCGCCACCCCGCCATCGCCGAGGGGATCGCGTACTTCCACGTGCCCATCACCTATTCCGGCCAGTGCCACATGTTCGAGATGCGCTGGTCATCCAACCCCGACGCCGCCCGCGGCACGCTGCTGAACTTCATCGACACCCAGCGAGACGACGGCTCGTTCCACGGGCGTATCTACACCAACCACCTCATCGGCACCGACTTCTATCTGGCTTCGTGGGGCGACGCCCTGCTCGCGGTCGACGCCCTCCACCCCGACGACGATTATCTGCGCAGAACCCACGACGGGCTGACCCGCCACGCCCGCTGGATGGACTCCACGCGCGACGCCGACGGCTCGGGCATGTACGACGTGATCAACCATTTCGAGACCGGCCAGGAGTACATGTCCCGCTACCAGGCGGTGAACCCCAAGGCCGACATGGACGGGTGGAAGGACTCGACCCGGCTCAAGGCCATCGACGCGACCGTCTACGCCTACCTCCTCCACCGCGCCATGGCGAGCATCGCCGAGCGACTGGCCCTGCCCGGCGCCGATGTCTCCCGCGCCCGCGCCGCGGCCATCGGTCGCGCGATCCTTTCTCGCATGTGGGACCAGCGCACCGGGATGTTTTCCGACATCGATCCTCGCACCGGGGAGCGCACCGGCGTCGAGGCCGCGGTCTGCTTCTACCCCATGCTCACCGACCTGCTCACCGAGTCGCACGTCGCCGGGATGCTCAACCGCCTCGAAGACCCGGCGGCCTTCGGCACGCCGTGGCCCATCCCCTCGTCAAGCGTCGCCGACCCGCTCTTCAACGCCGACGCGGAGTGGAAGGGCAAGCGGCACAACTGCCCGTGGAACGGGCGAGTGTGGCCCATGACCAACTCGCACGTCATTGATGGACTGATCCGGCAATGGCGGCTGCGCGACCCGGCGGGCGCGACCGACTCGCCGCGGGCCCGCGCCGGCGCCCTCGCGGGCGGGATGCTCGTCAAGTTCGCCCGCATGATGTTCCACCACGGCGACCTCTCGCGCCCCAACTGCTACGAGCACTACAACCCCATCACGGGCCGGGCCTGCGAATACCGCGGCATCGACGACTACCAGCATTCGTGGATCGTGGACCTCATCATCCGGGGCGTGATGGGGATTGACACAGGCCACAGCGGACGCACACGCACCATCAACATCGACCCCCTCCCCATCGCGGGGCTGGCCGCGAAGATCGACAACGTCCGCATCGCCGGCCAGACCCTCGAAATCCGTCGCGACGCCGAGGGCTCATTCGAGGTCCGCCACGGCGGGCGCACGCACCGCTCGACCATCGGTCGGCCCCTGACGATCGCCCTCGCATGAGGATTTCAGCCGCGGATGAACGCCGATGAACCCCGATCCGATTCAACGGCAACGCCACTCTGCTCGCACGGGACGACGCCTCCGACCGATCCGCCTCGCCCTGCTCGCGTGCGCACTCGGGCTGACCTCCTCGCTGTTCATCGCGGAATGGCGTTGCAACTACGGCCAGTTGAGTATTCGGGCCGACGACCCTCGCCCCGGCGCCCTGTGGCGCACACCCGAAAACGGCGTGATTTGGATGATCGAAGAATACCAACGTGGTCGCGGATTGACTCGCTTTGCCATCTTCCGCGTCAAGCCCGAACAGTTGGACGATCCGGGGATCTACGGCGTTGATACACGCGCAGCCTCATGGGCGCCGCTCGGCTGGGTCCAATCGTTACCTGACGGCCCTCCGGAGACGCGGCGAGTGGTGGCGCTGGCGGGCCTGCCGTTCCGATGTGTCTGGAGCGCAATCGCCGACAGCGACTCCACGGCACAAACGGTTATCCATTGGCGGTATCTCGGCGACTACGCGTTCCTGACCGGCATCCTGTGGCCCGGACTGCTCGCCGACACGCTGTGCTTCGGCGCGATCTGGTATCCCTTCCTCTACGTTCCCGGCGCCGTCCGCCGCTCGCGACGCCGACGACGCGGCCTATGCACCTCCTGCGGCTACGACCTTCAAGCCACCGCGCCCGGCCGACCATGCCCCGAGTGCGGCGTGGTCTCGCACCTCGCGAAGCCCGTCGTCGCCACGCCAGTTGCAGACACCTTTGGTTCGGACCTTGGCCACGGATGAACCCCGATCAGCACGGAACTGAACTGCCTCAACCATCCGCACCCACGCACGGCACCCCAAGACCCCGATCGCATCCGCGCCGATCCGCGTTCGTCCGCGGCCGCACCTCGCCCGCGCCCGCTCACGCCCCCAGCAACTCCCCCACCCCGATCGCCCCCAATCCCGGCACGCACCGCTCCGCACCCCGCAACATCGCGGGCTCGCCGATCCCCAGCACGCGGAACCCGCCGCGCACACCCGCCTCCACGCCCGCCGCGGCGTCCTCGACGACGAGGCAATCCGCCGACGGCAGCCCGAGCCGCGCGGCCGCGAGCAGGAACACTTCCGGATCGGGCTTGGAGCGCCGGATGTCGTTGCCGTCCACCACCGCATCCAACAGGCGCGTCAAGTCCACGCGATCAAGAATCTCGCGGGCGTTGCGGCTCGACGAACCAACCGCCGTACACACCCCCCGCAACCGAAGACCTTCAAGCACCGCCCTCACGCCCGGCAGCGGGTCGCGCGGCGTCAGTGTCGAGAGCAGTTCCCGATACCGTGAATTCTTCGCCTCCGCCATCGCGAACTTCTGTTCCGCCGAGTACGCCCGCGGGCTCTTCTCCAGCACGATCTCCAGGCTCTCTCTCCGGCTCACGCCGCGGAGGCGGTGGTTGTCGTCGCGCGTGAACGGGATGCCCTCACGCGCCGCCAGTTCGGACCACGCGATGAAGTGCAACTCATCGGTCGAGACGAGCACGCCGTCGAGGTCGAAGATCACGCCCCGCACAAGCCGCGCCGCCGCGCTCACGGGAATGCCTCCGTCGTCCCCGGCGCGATCACCCGGCGCTCGCCCCGCACCGTGACCGCGAGCCCCCGCCCCGATCGGTTGCTCACGCGCGCCAAGCCCCGCTCGATCTCCACACGCGCCGCCTGCCCCTTCCACACGATCGGAAACCGCAGCGCCCGCCACGCCCGCGGCAGCCGAGGCCGCAGCGTGAGTTCGTCCGCCTGCATCGCCGTGTACATCCCCGCAAACCCGAGCACGGCCATCTGCCACACCGCGCCCGCGCCGGCGATGTGGATGCCCTCGGCCGCGCCACCCTCGCCGCCGTCGGCCGCGGGCAGGTCCTGACGCGAGCCGCGCAGCCAGAACGCCCACGCCTCATCCTCCAGCCCGAGCCGGCACGCCACCAGGCAGTGCGCCCCCGCCGAGAGCGAGGAGTCGTGCGTTGTGTACGGCAGGTAATAATCCCACGCCCGCCGCACCTCCTCGTCGCTGAACTCCCGCGGGAACAACGCCATGAGCATCAGCACGTCGGCCTGCTTCAGGCACTTGCTCCGGTACAGCCGCTCCTGCGAGACCTGCGCCGCGAATGTCTGATCGCGGTCAAGCCATAGCCGATCGAACTCCGGATCGGCGAACCCGTCGAAGCCCTCGCACTGGAGCACGAGCACGCCATCGGCAGCGCGGACGATGGGCAGGCGATCCGCGACCGTGCGCCACGCCGCACGCTCCGCCTCGCTTATCCCCCCACCCCTTTCTGCCTTCCCGCCCCGCTCCGCGGCCAGGCGGAGCGCCCCAGCCACCATCCGGTTGGTGTACGCGTTGTCGTTGGTGATCGGTTTGTACTCGTCCGGACCCATCACGCCCAGGATCCGCGGGCGCGTCAACGAGACCCGATCGTCAAACGTGATCCGCTCCATCCAGTACCGCGCTGTCGCCACGAGCACGTCAGCCCCCACGCCCTCCAGAAACCCGACATCCCCGGCGCCCGCGGCGTAGTGGGCCAAGCCGTACGCCACGTCCGCCGTAACATGCACCTCGTGGTCGGCGTACTGCCAGTTCGGGCAGCACTCGTCCCCGTTCGCGTCCGACTCCCATGCGTAGCGAGCGCCCCCGCCGGTGTAGCCGTACCGCGCGGCGTTCCTCCGGGCCCCCGGGAGCGAGCGCACTCGGAACTCGGCGAGCGTGCGTGCGGCCTCCGGGCGCGTGTAGAGGTAGAACGGCAGCAGGTACACCTCCGTGTCCCAGAAGTATCGCCCCCAATACGCCTCGCCCGCGTAGCCCTTGGCGTCGATCGCGACTCGCGCATCGCCGGGCACGTGGGCCCTGAGCAGGTGGAAGATCGCCACGCGCGACGCGAGCTGTGATCGCTCGTCGCCATCGATCTCGATGTCGCAGGCGTCCCACCGTCGCGACCACTCCGCGCCGTGCGCCGCGAGCAGTTCGTCGTACGACTCTCGGCACGCACGATCTACACCATCGACGGACATCGCCCCGGCGTCAAGGTCGCGCCCAGAGGAGACCCACGTCCGCTTGTGCACCACCAGCGGCCGGCCCGGGCGCAACTCCGCGCCAACCACCACTCCGCACCCACGCTCGCCGCCAGCGACGAACTCAGGCTCGACGCGCCGCGCCGTGCCGCGCGTATCAACCGGGTCCGCCCACACGAACGAACGCAACGAGATCGCATCTCCTGCGTCCGTCATCACCTCGCACGTCAACTCCCCCATCGCTCCATCGGCCGCGGCGGCACACGTCCGCACGTTCTTCCAATGGTCGAACCCGTTGGTCCGAACATCCGCGTCGATCCCCGCGATCACCTCCACGCGGCAGGGACAATCGGCCGTGAGCGTCAGCCGCTGCACGATCAGGTGTGGTGATGCCGCGCTCACGAACCGCGTGAACTCCGCGTCCACGGCCGTGCCCGATCGCGTGCGCCATCGAACCCGTCGCCGCAACACCGCGTTTCGCAGGCACAGTTCTCGCCGCCACTCCAGGACCTCGGAATCCCGCGCGTCCAGCCGCTCCCCGTCCACCACCGGCGCCAGCCCCAGCGGCCACGGCAGGTTCATCATCTGGTTGTTCAGCGTCGGGTGGCGGGCAAACACCCCGGGCACGTACGTCCCCCACTGCGCCAGCACGTCGCGGAACCTTTCGCTGGTGACGTTCCCCGCGCGACGCTCGTACTCGACGTTCTGCGCCTGTCCCGACAGGTGTTCTTCGATCGATCCGCGGACGTGCAGGTACCCGCTGCCCAGGGTGAACAGCCCTTCGTAGGCTTTCGCGCATGCCGGATCGAAGCGCGTCTCCGCCACGGTCCATGCGCCGGCCTGTTCGGAAGATCGTGGTGCTTCGGCTGCCTCGCTCATCGTTCTCGCCACTCTCCCCCCCGTCCCCCGCCCGCCATCATTCACGAACGCCGGGGATCAGAATGTCCGGCCGCGCTTCTGTTCCTTCTCCGATGACGGGCCATCCGCCCGTCGCCGTGACGATTTCGTGCCCGGCCGCACTGACGATGATCGTGTCCTCCGACTTGGTCCCCGTGATCGACGGGTTCCAGCCCACCAGTTGCCGATCGACCACGGCCCGGGTCTGGGTCGGCGTCGCCTTGAACTCGCGCAGTTCGTACCCCATCGGCCCGCCCTGGTGGTGCTTTCTCCACTCGTCGGCGAAGCCGGTCTCCCGGTATTCGTTCAAGCCCGCCCGCAGCGCATCACACCAGCGCACGCCCGGGCGCGTGGCCCTGTGCAACGCCCGGTCCACGCGGCACACGGCCTCGTGCCTCCGGCGCAGATCGTCGTCGATCGGCCCGAAACTCACCATCCTGGTCGCGCTCACCGTCAACCCGAATCGCTGTGCGCAGATCGCCGCCATCACGATGCCCGAGATCGTCTTGTCGGTCGGGATCGGGTGCCTGAACCGCTTGAGCCTGTCATCGCTCGCCACGAGCATCACCGGCGCGTGGATGTTCAATGCCCGCAACCGTCCGATCACTTCACCTGCGAGTCGGTGCTCGGTCCATCTCGCTGCCCCGGTGCCCGCGACCGCCTCCCGCATCACACCTTCGAGCACACCGGCCGCGTCGTGCCCGAGTTCGCGCACTCGTTGGACCTCCGGGTCGGTCAACGACCAGCGCAGGGGTGCGATCACGTCCTCGGGCCAGTCGGACGCCAGGCGCCACCCATCCGCCGGGGCCTCCCGCGGCGACTCCCACCAGTTCGACTCCACCACTTCCCAATCCGGCCCGAACTCCTCGGCCCGCAGCCGGCCCGCTTCGATGTTGTCGGTAATGACAATCTTGCGCCGCGGCGTCCACACCACCTCCGCGATCCCGCGCCGGTCGGACAGGTCGATATGCGTGTCCGCCCCGTCGGTCACCCAGGCGATGTTGGACCGTCGGCGCAGGGATACTCCGTCGAACCCTTCCCGCTTGCAGAACTCCGCCAGCCGCCGGTCCTTCTCGCCCATGCCGCGCCTCGCTCATTCCCCCGGATCGACCCTCACGCCCGCCACGCCGGATCCAGCGGCGCCGGCCGCTCGCAGGAAGTCTTCAACTCCACCGCCGTGCCCGTCGCGGCCGCCTCGTGGATCGATTCCATGACGTCCAGCACGTGCATGGCCATCTCGCCGCCGGCTCGGTGGGCCCGGCCCGCAGCGATCGCCTCGGCCATGTCCGCCAGCCCCAACCCCCGCGAGTTCTCCGCGTAGGGCCGCTTCACGGGCACGTCGGCCCACTCGCCCTTTCGTCGCGTCCACACCCGCACAGGCCCGCCGAAGCCGTTGGGGTCCGGCAGGCTCAGCGAGCCCTCGGTCCCGTGGACCTCCAGCAGCGGCGCGTGGCTCGCCCACACGTCGAAGGTCGTGGTGATGGTCCCCGCGGCGTGCCCGCCCGGCTCGGCACCCGCCGCGAACTCCAGCAGCCCGACCACGTGCGTCGGGACATCCACCGCGATCTGTTCGCCCGCCCGGGGTTGGCTGGTAATGGTCCGACGCGCGAAGGTCACGTTCGCCAGGCCGCGCACACGCTTCACGGGCCCGATCAGCGACACCAGCGCGGTCAAGTAATACGGCCCCATGTCCAGCATCGGCCCGCCACCGACCTGGTAGTAGAACGCGGGGTCGGGGTGCCACGATTCGTGCCCGCGGCAGACCATGTTCGCCGTCGCCGCCACCGGTCTGCCGATGGACCCCGCGTCGATCAGCTCGCGGCAGGTCTGAAGCCCGGCGCCCAGGAACGTGTCGGGCGCGCACCCCACGCGCAGGCCGCGACGCGAAGCCTCCGCCAGCAGCCGCGCGGCATCGTCCCGGCGAACGCACAGCGGCTTCTCGTTGTACACGTGTTTCCCCGCGGCGATGGCCCGCGCGGCCACGTCAAAGTGCGCCTTGGGGATCGTCAGGTTCAGCACGCACTGCACCGCCGCGTCCGCGAGCAGTTCTTCAACCGAGCACGCCCGCGCGATGCCGTGCTCGCGGGCCTTGGCCCGGGCCCGCTCTTCGATCACGTCCGCGCACGCGACGACCTCCAGGCCCGCCATGTTCGCGGCGTTGCTCAGGTAAATCCCGCTGATGTTCCCGCAACCCACGACGCCGACCTTCAACCTACCGCTCGCCATACCCGGCTCCGAGTGCCCTTGCACAATCTGACACGCTCACATCGCCCCCGCCGCCCAGAGAATCCCCCGCGTCGTGAGCGTACGGACCTCGGGCGCGGTCAGATCGGACGCGACGTGCCCGATCGCCGACACGAACACCCGACCCTTGCCCCAGGGCTTGGTCCACACCGTCGGCATGACGACACCGGCGATCCACGGCTTGTTCTCGTGCTCGCCGCTGAACCTCGTCGTTGCCAGCACGTTCAGCGACGGGTCCACGTGCATGTAGTACTGCTCGCTGTGAACCGAGAAATCCGCCACGCCGCGGGTAATCGCGTGCTGGCGATCGGTGATCTGCACGCGATAGTCGATGATCCCCCCGGGATGGGCCACAAACTGCGCCCCGGTCATGAACTGGTAGGTCGGGCTGTTTCGGAAAGCGTCCACGATCCCACCGTGCCAACCCGCGATCCCCACGCCGCCCGACACCGCCTCGCACAGGCCGCTTTCCTGCTCGCCTGAGAGCGTGCCGCAGGTCACGCAGGGAACGATCACGTCAAACTCGGCGAGCCTCCGGGAGTCGGCAAACAGCCCCAGCGAGGTCTCCCGCTCGACCCTCATCCCAGACTCGGCGAGCCACCCCGCCACCAGCGCGGTCGTCTTATCCGGCTCGTGCCCGTCCCAACCGCCGTACACCATCAACGCTCTGCCCATCGATGTGCCCCAAACATGCCCAGCGGATGCTCCGCCCCCCCCCCCCCCCCCCCCCCCCCCCCCCCCCCCCCCCCCCCCCCCCCC
>CAZVZG010000041.1:0-29525 GCA_964630785.1 uncultured Phycisphaeraceae bacterium
TCCCGGAAACCCCCGCGCCTATCCTCTCACCCGAATGTCCAAGCCCGCCAACCCCTCCCCCCCAACCCCCCCCTCTCCCCCGGCGACCGAATCCCATCAGGTGTTCCCGACCTCCGGCACCAGCGACCCCGCGCAGACGCGGGCGTTCGCGATCGAGGCCGCACGCTTGGCGAGCGACGACAAGTGCGAGGACGTGGTGCTTCTGGACGTCCGCAACCTCAGCCAGGTGACGGACTACCTGGTCGTGGCCTCCGGCACTTCGGACCGGCAGATGCGCTCGGTGGCGGACGACGTCGATGAACTGGCCGCCAAGCACCGCTGCCCGGTGTTCAGGCGCGACGCCGACGATCGGACGACCTGGATCGTCGTTGACTGTGTGGACGTGGTCGTGCACATCTTCGAGCCCAACACGCGGGCACACTACGACCTGGAGATGCTCTGGGCCGACGCGCCGAAGGTGGAATGGGAGCGGCCGGGACAGGCCAACCGCGACCGGGCGGGGTTGCGGTGAAACCCTCCGCCGGGTCGATATCACGGCCATGACTCCGGGCCTCGATCCACCGACCGGTGCCGGCACCGCAGAGCCGCAGCGCTTCGGCGGGGCCGTCCGTGTTGTCCGTGTGGATTCGGCGTCTCACGCCTACGACGCTCTCGTCGGCGGGTCGCTCCTCACCTCGCTCGACACGGCTTTCGCGGCCGCAGTGCCCGGCGCGAAGCGGGCGGTGTTGTTTGCCGACTCGGGCGTGCCGGTCGCGAGTGTGGACCACGCTGTGGGCTCGCTGGGCCGGGCCGGGCTTTCGGTGCATCGCGGGCCCGACGCGACCTTCACGCCGTCCGAGGCGATGAAGTCGCTCACAACGATCGAGCGCATGCTCGGCGCGATGGCCGCGGCCGGGCTGGATCGTGGCGACGTCGCGGTGGTGATCGGCGGAGGCGTGCTCGGCGACCTGTCGGGCTTCGCGGCCGCGACGTACAAGCGAGGGGTCCGCTGGATCAACCTGCCCTCGACGCTGCTGGCCATGGTCGACGCTTCGGTCGGGGGCAAGACGGGCGCCAACCTCTCCGTCGGGACCTCGCTCAGAAAGAACTTGGTCGGGACGTTCTGGCAACCTTCTCTGGTCGCCGCCGACGTGGACCTCCTCCGAACGCTCGATGAGCGGCACTTCCGAGCCGGGCTCGCCGAGTGCATCAAGCACGGAATGCTCGCGGCCGGCTTCGGACACGCCGGGCTGGGATCGTGGACGTCGGATCGGCTCCCGCGGATCCTGGGGCGAGACACTTTCACGCTCGTCGAGCTCATCGCCCGCAACATCGCGGTCAAAGCACGCGTCGTGGGCGCCGACGAGCGCGAGGAAGCCCCCGACAGTGACGGCGGCCGGGCGCTGTTGAACCTCGGCCACACCTTCGGGCACGCCATCGAGACGTTGCCGGGCCTCTCGCCCGACGGTGTGCTCGCGCACGCTCCCCTACATCACGGCGAGGCGGTGGCCCTCGGGTTGGTCGCGGCCGCCGCGACGGCGGTCGGGCTGGGCATCGCTCCCGCCCAGACCCTTGAACACACGCAGGCGTCGGTGCGTGCGGCTGGCTTGCCCGTGTCGGTGTCGGGCCTCCCGGCGACCGCCGAACTCATCGGGCTGATGATGCACGACAAGAAGGTGGCTCAGGGCCGATTGCGCCTGGTGCTGCCGACCGGCGACGGGCGGTGCCGCGTGGTGGCGGACCCGGCGCGCGGGGCGGTCGAGGCCGGCTGGAACTCGATCCGCGCCCGATGACCCCCTCCCCTCCTCCCCCGAGCCCCACCCGCGCAAACTTGGCGGTTCGGCATTCAAGCAAGCGAACCGCCGGCTCCGATAACCAACCGCGGCCAGCGCCCGTCGGACCGCGTCGTCTCTGACGTGGCGCGGTCGAGCCTGAGGTTTGTCTTGTGGGACCACCGCTCCTCCCCTGCTCTGGGTGGCCTCGCCAGACAAGGAGCCGGTTGTGCAGACCTTTGCGATCGTGAATCAGAAGGGTGGTTGCGGCAAGACCACGACCGCCATCAACCTCGCGGGGGTGTTTGCCGGACGGGGCTATCGCACGCTGCTTGTGGACATGGACCCACAGGGCCACTGCGCCGCCGGGCTGGCGATCCCCGAGAACCGCATCGATCTGCACATCGGCGACGCGATGGCGGCGGCGCCCGACACGCCCGTCGACGCCAAGCGATTGCTCTGGCGCGTGAGCCGGAACCTGGACCTGGCGCCAGCGACGGTGCGGCTGGCCGCGATCGAGGCGCCGCGGGGTGAGCTGGCGGGAAAGAACGACGCCGAGAAGCGGCTGAAGTTCGTGCTGGAGCGATTCGCGACCCAGTACGACGTTTGCCTGATCGACTGTTCACCGGCGATCGGGCTGCTCGCGTTCAACGCGCTGGTGGCCGCCGATGAGGTGCTGATCCCGGTCGAAACTGGGTTCTTCTCGCTTCAGGGCGCGACGAAGCAGATCAACACGATCAAGGCGATCGGCAAGCGGCTCGGGGTCGCGCCGTCGCACCGCGTGCTCGCGACGATGCACGACCCTTCGAGCATGTTGAGCAAGGACCTGCTCGAGGAACTCCGCCGCCGGTTCGGCAACCGCCTCATCCCGGTAGTGATCCGTTTCGACCAGGCCTTGAAGGAGGCCGCGAGCTTCGGGCAGCCGGTCATCGAGTATTCGGCGGAGTCGGACGGGGCGGGCGATTACGCCGCATTGACGGACTGGCTGGTGGCCCACGTGCTCGGACGGACGAAGGAGACGGATCGCTCGCACAACGAGGCGGACGACGCCCACGACAGCGCAGAGATTGATCGCACGAACCATGATGCACCCGAGTTGCTCAGCGCCACGGTCGAGCCGGTCTCGCTCCCGGGGAGCCGGGCCGCGGACCTGGTCAACCGGGCCCGCCGGTTTCAGGCCCGCTCGGCCGATCCGGCGATCGGCACTCCCCCCGCGGCTCAACCTGTGGCCGTGGTGGAGCTCAAACCGCCCGCGGGCCCTGAGTTGCCGGAAGCCGAACGAAGCGTGCCCACCGTGGCTGAGGCGCCCGGGCTGATTGAACGCGGCAGCGCGGACGAGACCACGGCCGTGCCCCCGGTTCCGAACGGGCCGGCGCGATCGAGCCCGGGATTTGGGCCACAGGTCACGCCCTTCGGCGTCATCTTCCGGGCACCCGTTTCGATCGGGCGCAGCGTGGCCATCGCGGGCGACTTCAACCAGTGGAGTCCCGAGCGGACGCCCCTGCGGACCAACGACGTTGACAGCGTTCTGGAGGCGGTGGTGTTCATGCCGCCGGGGAGCACGAGCCAATACCGCCTGGTGATCGACGGGCAGTGGATCGCCGACCCGTACAACCCCTGCCTGGCGCCGAACCCGTTCGGCGGGACCAACAGCGTCGTCTCGGTGCCGTTCATGAGCGCCGATGCGTTCGCGGGCGTCCACGTCTCTGCGCGCCCGGTTGGCTCGCTCGAAACCGGGAGGCGGGCGTGAGTACGCGAGAACCATCAACGCCGGCCGGGCCGGAGCCTCGAAACAACGCACGCCGCCTCTGGCTGGTGCGGGACGAGGCGGGCGACAGCGAAGGCTTCGACGCCCTGACCGATCTGTTCCTCGGCGAAGTGGCCCGATCGCGCCGCGAGTTCGGAACTGCGCCAGACCGTCATGAAAACACAAGCCCACAGGATCACGGTCAGACGCCCAGGCTGCGCCTGACAAGCGAGCACTCGGACGAGGCTTCCATCCTTCCCCGATCGGCGCCCTCATCGCCCCGCGAGCCAGCGAAGACGCTTGAAGAGTCGTTCCTCGAGTGCCTGGTGGTCGGCAACCTGCCGGCGTTCGCGTCGGCGTGGGCGTCGCAATATGTCCGGGAGATCGCACGGGCCGCGTCTTGCCCGGTGGCTTACTTGCGCATCCAGTCCGGGTACGTCTCACTCGAGATCATCGACGAGACGGGCGATCACGGCGCGGGGGCCGCCGTCCCGATCCAGGACCTCGACGCGGCCATGCGTGAGGCCCGCTTGCTCACCCACCGCTGGATCGTTCGCGTCGATCAGGCCGACGAGCCGGCCGCCGCGGCCCGGCCCGGTGTGCGGCTGGTCACCCTGCTCACCGGGGTCGATGAAGCGGCCCGCGTCCACGCCTACGGCGCGCTCAAGGACCTCGCCGAGCGCCTGCCCCGCGCCGCACAGAGCGGCCCGGTCGTGCGGGTCGCGGTGATGGGAGCATCCGATCCGCAGGCCGGGGCGGCCGCCGACAAGCTCATCGACACCGTTCGGCAATGCCTGGCCCGCGACGTTCAACACGCGCCGTGCTCGCCGAAGATACGGGCGGGAAGGCCTGCTCGAATCCTCTACAACGGCCGGTTCGAGCCTCCGGGGACGCAGGTGCTCGATCGGCTCGCGAGCGTGCTGGGCCTGGCGCAGACGGCGACGGCGACCACCGCGATAGCTCAGTCTGTGAATTCGGTCGGTGGACGAACGGATGACGAGTTGAACGATGTCGGGGCGAACGCCGTCATGTCTTCCGCGTCGTCCGAACACACCTCCGAGTCGAAGCCCGAGGACGCGGTCACCGCGAGGGCGGGTATCGAGTTCGCGTCGGTGATGGATGGAGCCGTGTCGGCCGGTGATGCAACGCGTGAGGTCTTGGAGTTCGGTTCGATTTCGCGCACGCCCCCCACGGTTCCAGCAGTCCCATCACAGCCAACGGGCTACCCGATCGCGGAACAACCTCCGGCCGCCGTCGCCCGTGCCGACGACGTCGCGATCTGGTCAGCCGCGGCAGAACCGAAGGCCGCCGCTGAAACCTCACGCGGCGCGCTCGCGGCGTTCATCGCCGGGTTCACGGCCACGGCGGTGCGTTGTCCCTACGCGGACGAAGTGGAAATCGCGATCGACACCGAAGGGCGGCTGCACCTGCTGGCCCGGTCGGAATCTCCATCGAGCGACGATCGGGTAATCGGCGGCCTGATGGTCGCCGCGGCCTGGGCCGAGTCGCACGCACCGCTGCTGCGCCCGGCCATCCCGGGCATGCACCCGGGGAACGGGACGCCGATGCTGCACCTGTTCACTTCGACGCCCAAGGCCTCGCGTCGGCTCGCCGACACGTCGCTCCGGCTGCACCTGCTGGCCGCGGTCAAGGTCGGCGATCGATCGGGCTGGTACTGCGCCGAGCTCAACTGAGTTCGCGACGACCGACGGGGCGATGAGAACAAACGACAAGCCACGCGGAACGAGTCCGCGGGGCTTGGGATGCAACCCAGACAGAGTCGAACGGGACCGTCAGGCGGACTGGGCCCGCTTGACGCGGAGGTCGGCCAGGCGGCGGGGCTTGGCGACGTCAGACGCCTCGATTACGTACTCAGCGCCGCGGTTATCCATCTCGGGCAGCTCGTACATCAGGTGGATCATCAACTCTTCGAGGACGGCGCGGAGGGCGCGAGCGCCGGTGTCGCGCCGGGTGGCCTTGGCCGCGATGGCGCGGAGGGCCTCATCGGTGAAGGTCAGCTTGGCGCCCTCGATGCTGAACATGTGGGCGTACTGGCGAACGAGGGCGTTCTTGGGCTCGGTGAGGATGTTGACCATCGCCTCGAGCGTGAGCGGCATAAGCGGGGCGATGACGGGGAGCCGCCCGACGAACTCGGGGATCATGCCGAACTCGATGAGGTCGTCGGCCGTCACCTGGGCGAGTACGGTCGCCCGCTCCTGATCGGCCTCGGTCTGCTGTTGAGCGGAGACCGAGAAGCCGATTCGCTTCCTGCCGAGACGGCGGCGGATGATGTCCTCGATGCCGACGAACGTGCCGCCGCAGATGAACAGGATGTGCGTGGTGTCGAGCTGGATGTACTGCTGCTCGGGGTGCTTGCGCCCGCCCTGGGGCGGAACGTTGGCCACGGTGCCCTCGAGCATCTTGAGCAGGCTCTGCTGCACGCCCTCGCCCGAGACGTCGCGGGTGATGCTGACGTTGTGGCTGGTCTTGCCGACCTTGTCGATCTCGTCGATGTAAATGATGCCGCGCTGCGCGGCTTCGACGTCGTAGTCGGCGCTCTGGAGGAGTTTGAGCAACAGGTTCTCGACGTCCTCGCCGACGTAGCCCGCCTCGGTGAGCGTCGTCGCGTCGCCGATTGCGAAGGGCACGTTGAGGATGCGGGCCAGCGACCGGGCAAGGAGCGTCTTGCCTGAACCTGTGGGGCCCATCATCAGGATGTTGGACTTGTCGAGTTCGACGGGCGTCTCTTCTTTTTCCGCGTGAAGCAACCGCTTGTAGTGGTTGTGCACCGCGACCGAGAGGCCCTTCTTGGCCTGGTCCTGGCCGATGACGTACTGATCCAGGAACTCCTTGATCGATCGCGGCGAGGGGATTTCGGTGAAGAGCGAGCTGGCGGAGCTGACCTTGCGTCGCTCCTGCTTGAAGATGTTCTGGCACAGGTCGGTGCAGTTGGCGCAGATGTAGACGTCCGATGGCCCCTCGACCATCGGCCCCACGTCGCGGCTGGTCTTTCCGCAGAATGAGCAGGTCGTGACCTTGCGGCCGCGGAACCCGCCGTTGCCGTTGCCGCTTCCGCCACCCGAGTTATCAGCGCGATTGCCGGTCGGCGGGTTGCCCATGTCGGAACCGTCCTTGCTGGATTTGGCCATTGAAGCCTCGATGGGCGCGTGCCGGCGGCAGGCGCGGTAGTTATCGACGGGTGAGAGTATCGGCGAGTCGCCGTCCGGTCTGAACTGAGGTTCGCTCGATCAGGGGACCTGATAATCCAAACAGACCGTGCGGCTGGTCCGGCCGCGTGCAACGACACACGGTCGTTTGATTGTACGCGATCTTCCCTGCAACGCGACCCAAAAAGTTCCCCATCCTTGCCGATTCGGTCGGCCTGCGCGGCCTATTCCCCGGGTGCGGGGCGGGGCGTCGCATCACCCGTGGGACCGGGCTTCGGGTTGGGCCGATGTGGCGGACCGCCCGCGGAGTAAGGGCGAGCTTTGGCGTCCGGCCGCCCCTTGTTCGGTAAGCCGGTGGAAGTCGTCGATCGGGGGGCAGATAACGGTTGAGCGGACCGTCCGGAAAGCCGTTCGACCAATCGCAATCGCATCCGTTCATACTCGGCGTCGGAGATCTCTCCCCGCCGCTTCATCGCGCGGAGGTCCTCCATCAAAAGCGGCGGGGCCTCGCTCGCGGCCGGATCGCCCAAGAGCCCATGCCGGAACCGCCGCACCAGCAACCCGCAGACCAGCAGCACCACGATGAGGATTCCGAGCACCCCGAGCACGCGGATGGCGAGCTCCGTCGAGTTCGTCGTTGCGGGCGGTTGGGCTTGGAGGAGGGTGAACATGGCAAACGTTGGCCGAGCGACTGAACCCATCGGCGTTCTTGCCCTTGGGTGGCGCCCCTCCCCCCGGCCTTCAACCCGCGGAGATCGCGTCGCGGATCGGGACCAGGAGGTTGGGCACGATCCGTTGATCGAGCAGTTCTTCGGCCCGAACCACGAGCGAATCGTACACGCCGGGCAACTGCTTGATGTCGCCGATCGGGCCCTCCTTGCGGAGGATGACGTAGATGCTGATCGGTTCCTCTCGAAAATCGCCCGCACGGACCTCGGCGGTCGACGTCCGGGTCTTGACCTCGAAGTACGCCTGCAGGTCGCACGCCTCGTTGAGCGCGATCCCGAACGAGGGCTGGAAATCCACCGGGGCGACCGTCCGCCCCTCCACAATCGCGGCCAGCGGGGTCTGGGCCATCAGGGCGTTGAAGACGATGGCGTCGTGGTTCCCTGCCGCCAGGAAGTCGAACCCGAACAGGACTTCCAGGTGCTCGATGTCCAACGGTGGGATATCGAGGTAGAACGGAGCGGAGGCCAGGATGACGCGGTGCAGTTCGTGGGCGTGACGATCGCCCGCGGGGTTCACGCTGCCGGATCGGACACTTGTCCGTCGCACCGCGAGCCACTCGTAGGCCCCGGCCGGGCCGTCCGGTCGAGATTCCAGGGCGAGCTCGTTGGAATACCGCCTGAAACGCTCCATCGCGGGGCGCTCACGCCGCACGCGGTCGAAGAGCGACAGCACCGTGTCGCGACGCATCGGCAGGTCCATCTTCAGGTTGAGTCGCGCGTTGATGTAGAAGTCGTTGCACAACGCGGCGTATTCGCTCGCCATGGGCGGGTCCGTTCGGAGATTGTCTGATTCAGTCTACGGCCACTGCGACTCGCACGGCCATGAACTGACAGGCGTGGGGCGATCGGTCGGGTATCGCGAGCGCACCCTCACAACTCGCCAAGCAGCCGGACGATCCGGCCGGTGTCGGAAAGATCCGCGACTACGGCGTCGGCGCCGGCACCCATCAGGTCGTCGCGGCCGTACTTGCCCGTGGCCACGCCGAGGCACCGGCAGCCGTTGGTTTTGGCGCAGCGGGCGTCGTGCGGTGTGTCGCCGATGATCACCACCCGGGAGGGATGGATGGCCCCGCCGTTCTGCGACGCGTGGCGCGTCATCGCGACAGCGGGAAGGTGATCGCGAGATGGCGGCCGGTGGGGCGATTCGTCACCCCACACGGCGGGTGAGAACTGGGTGGGATCGATCCCGCAGTGGCGGAGCTTGATGTGGCCCGTCTCGCGGAAGTTGCCGGTCAGCAAACCGACGACCGCCCCCGTGACACCGGTGAGAGCGCTCAGCAGGTCGTGCACGCCGGGCAGGGCGCGGGCCTGATCGGACGCCGCGAGCACGGCGGGAAGCCGCTCGGCGTACCGGTGGCGGAGCCGATCGTGGGCTCCGGCTTCTGCCACACTGTTGCGGAGCAACATCTCGTCAAGCAGCAGGGGGTCGAGCCTCCCTGCAAAATCGATGCCGTCCACTGAAAAGTCGGACCGAAACAGGTCGCGCCCGGCCAGCTCCATCGCGCGGATGCCCGCGCCGGCGGTCACGAGCAGCGTGGCGTCGATGTCGAATAGATACAGGCGGTCGGTGTTCATGGGGAAAGGGAAGCGGGAATCGCGCGTGATTCGGAGCGGCCTAGCCGTTCGGCGGGTGCTCAGTGCCTGATAACAAAGCCGCTCTCGTCCGCCTCATCGGGCTTCTCGTGCATTTCATGGGTCTTGATGAACCGCGACAGGCGATCATCGACTTCCCTGAGCATCGCTTCGACCTCGCGTGCCACGCCCTGTACCTCCAGCGAGACCGACCCATCGGATTCGTTGCGGACCCACCCGGTCACCTCGTACGACGCGGCGACGTGGCACGCCGTGGCCCGAAAACCCACGCCCTGCACCCGGCCTCGATATCGGATCGCCCTGCGCATCGGACAAGAATAGAGCCCCGCAGACCGCGATCGCCGCGACTCACCGGCGAATCCGAGTTTCGCGGCGATCTGAGGCCGCGAGCACGCGGAAGGTTTGACCGAGCGAACTTCCGTGCTACTTTTTCCTCTGGTCCCCGAGCGGCGCTCGCACACAACGGATCCGACTGCGTGGCGGCTTTCGAGCCGGTTTCCCCCAGCGGACCAAACCCTCTCGCGAGCCCCGACCCGCGGACCATCGACCGGCCGAGGCCGCCTCTGAGACTCTTTCGGAGCGGCAGCGGTTCCGATCACCGCCGAGGCGGTGGACAATCGGCGGTCACGGGACGATCGGTTGGGATCGGACCCGAGAGCCGGAGTCGGTGGTGCCTGCGGGCGAGTTGGTCAAACAGTTTGTGAACCAGGTCGTTCAGTTCGGTTCCGGCACAGAGGCAACCGGGCGGGCGCCGTGAGCGGCGACACCTCCCGAGTGATGCATGGATCGACGACGAAGGCGATGACGTTCTCATCGGCAAAGCACGGCTCAGGAAACGACGACAAGCGTCGCGTTGTCGACGCGACCGACATCGTCAGGCTCATCGGCGACCACCTCGCGCTCCGGCAGAAAGGGCGTGAGTACGTCGGGCTGTGCCCGTTCCACGACGACCACTCGCCCTCCATGTACGTGGTGCCGCACAAGCAGATCTATAACTGCTTCGTGTGCGGCGCGGGCGGCGACGCGATCGCGTTCGTGATGAACTACCACAAGATGGGCTTCCGCGAGGCGCTCGGGTACCTCGCCGAGCGGGCGGGCGTGAAACTCACACCGTGGAACCCCTCCGCGTCCTCCTCCCGGCGGGCGAGCGACGATGACGCGGACGGCGGCCCCCGCGTCGAGCGTGCCTTGCTCGTGGCAGCCAACCAGACGGCCGCGACCTTCTACCGCGCGATCCTCAACCACCCGGAGCACGGCGTGGCGGCGCGGGAACTCGTCGCCCGTCGCGGCATCAGCCCGGAAATGGTCGAGCGCTTCGAGGTCGGCGCCGCGCCCGATATGTGGGACGGGCTGGTGCGCACGATCCAGAGCAAGGGGATCGCCCCGGACGCGTTCCGAGCAGCCGGACTGCTCAAGGCGCGGGAGAGCGGGGCCGGGCTTTACGACTCGTTCCGCAACCGGCTGATCTTCCCAATCCACGACCAGATCGGGCGGGTGATCGCGTTCGGCGGCCGACGGATCAACGACGAGGAGGAGCCCAAGTACCTCAACTCGCCCGAGTCGGAGGTGTTCAACAAATCGTCGACGCTCTACGCCCTTCACCAGGCGGCGCAGGAAATCCGGCGGACCCGGCGCGCGGTCGTGTGCGAGGGGTACATGGACGCGATCGCCTGCCACCAAGCCGGGCTGTGCAACGCCGTGGCGACGCTCGGAACCGCGATGACCGTGGAAAACGCCCGGACCCTTCGCCGACTGTGCGATCAGGTGGTGTTGCTCTTCGACGGCGACGCGGCGGGGCGCAAGGCCGCCGAGCGTGCCGTTGAGGTTTTCTTCGCCGAGCCGATCGACGTGCGCATCGCCACGCTCGGGTCGTTGACTGACGCGAAAGACCCTGACGAGCTGCTCAAACGCGACGGCGGTCGGGCCGTCCTCGACGAGGTGATCGCCCGTGCGGCCGACCCGCTCGACGTGCTCTTCGAAGGCATCCGGGCCCGCGTCGGCCAGCAGGGGCTCTCGGGACGAAGCCGGATTGTCGGCGAGTTTCTCGACCAGCTCACGGCCCTTGGTCTGCACCGGACCGACACGATCCGCCAACAGCTCATCGTCAAGCGGCTCTCGCAGATCACCGGGGTGGAGTGGGGCGCGATCACGGGCGAGATCGCCGCACGACGGTCGCGCCGGCGGATGCGCGAAGAGCCCGCTGCGCAAGCCGTGGCCCGACCTCCGCTCGGATCGCGAGAACATCTGCTCGGCTGCGTGATGTGCGACCCGAGCCTTCAGCACTCGCTGACGGAGGAGCAATCGCCGCTGTTGGACCCTGACGCCTACGCTGGGGGCCCCATGCAGCAGGTGGCACGCGCCATTGCCTCGCTGGTCGTTGATGAGCACCCGCCCACACTCGGCGCGGTGCTCTCGTTGCTGGACGAACCCGAGGCGCAGCAGGCCGCGATCCGGCTGGCGCGCGAGGTCGAGCGGCTGACCGAGGGCGACGCCGAGCGTCTGCACCGCCACTGGCGAGACCGCATCCGCGATGCGCTGATGGAAGATGCACGCGCCGGATTTGCGGGAGCGGCTGGCGCCGATTACGCATCCACTCAGGAAACCCCGGTTGAGGGCGATCCGCTCAGGAGATTGACGAACATCCGGGATGTTCGCCGGCGGCTCGGGACCGACGCCCGGGCCGTGCCGCGGGCCGGCCCCGCATGAGTGTGTCGGCCCGGGCAGCGCAGGCGACGGCAAAGAGTTCCGTATCAAACAGGAACAACCAGGCACGAAGGACCATTAAGAAAGCAACCAAAACACACGCGGCGCCCGGCGCACAACCGGGCCCGCCAGGAGCCTGAGCAGCGAGGAATGGGAAGAGAGCGCGTCCGAACACCGTCGCACGGTTCGCGTCGGTTGATTCGAGTGGGGCACAGGCAACGCCCCGGTTGAAATGAGGCCCGGTTGGGTTCCGGGCGGATGGATTCCGGCGTTGCCCGTCGAATTCGGATTGTTCGCAGGAGGCACTGTGACTCTTGATCTGCATCCCGCCTTGGCGGAACTCATCAGCGTCAGCCGCGAGCGCGGCTGGCTCTCGTACGAGGAACTCAACAACACCCTCCCCGATGAGTGGGTGGACCCCGAGCGGCTGCACGAGCTGCTGGTCATGCTCGACCAGTTGGGCGTGCCGCTGATCGATGAGGAGGAGTTCCGCACCCGCTGCCTGCGCGAGAACCGCCGGCGTGCCGGTCGCGGCGATGGCGCCGCCGTCGCCAACGGCGTGGCCAAACCCGTCCGCGCGATGAGCGTGGCCGGTGGAGATCGGCTGGGCCCGGTCTGCTGGGGCACCTCGCACCCCAGCGAGACCGTCATGCCGGGCATGGGAAATCGCGCGAACGGATCGAGCACACCTTCCGTACCGACGCCCGCCGCGCCCCCCCCACTCCCCCCGGCGACGGCGGCACCGTCCGAATCGAAACCGACAACTCCCGGCAAGTCTCGCAACGCCGCGCCGGCCGACGATGTCGATGATGACGATGACCACGAACCGCTGGACGAGGAAACCGTTCAGCGCGACTTTGCCGAGGCCCTCGCGGGCGAGAGCGGCAAGCGGATCGACGACCCGGTGCGGATGTACCTCACCCAGATGGGAAGCATCCCGCTGCTCACACGCGAGGAAGAGATCCGCCTGGCCAAGAAGATCGAGACCACTCGGATGATCTTCCGCCGCCGGTGTCTGGAGAGCGACTACATCACTGTGCAGGCCGTGGGCCTGCTGCGTCAGGTCTCCGCGGGCCAACTGCCCTTCGACCGCACCATGCGGGTCTCGACGGCCGAATCCAACGCGCGGGACAAGATCTCGCGCCGTATCCCCTACAACCTCAAGACGCTGGACAAACTGCTGGCGCTCGACCGGGCGGACTGGGAGAAACTCTGCCAGTCGCGAGCGGCCGGCGACGCGGCGGCATCGGCGGAACTGACCGAGCGGCTCTCGACTCGCCGGCGGAAGATGGCCGCGCTCACCGAGGAACTGAGCCTGCGGACGGGCAAGATCATCCCGCTGATGAAGAAGCTCCGGAGCATCAGCAAGAAGCTCAACGACCTCTCGTCGGACCTGCGCAAGGCCGAGAAGTTCCCCAAGCGCTACGACCCGGACGACGTCGCGGTGATGCGCGAAGAGCTCGCCGGGCTGCGGAATCTGGTTCTCGAAGAGCCGGAGGAACTGGCCCGGCGCGTGCGCGACCTCGCAACCGTCTTCTGGGAATACGAGCAGGCCAAGCGCGACCTCTCGGGCGGCAACCTGCGCCTAGTGGTGTCGATCGCCAAGAAGTACCGCAACCGCGGGTTGCCCTTCCTCGACGTGATCCAGGAGGGCAACACGGGACTGATGCGGGCGGTGGACAAGTACGAGTACAAGCGCGGCTACAAGTTCAGCACCTACGCAACGTGGTGGATCCGCCAGGCCATCACCCGCGCCATCGCCGATCACGCCCGCACCATCCGCATCCCGGTGCACATGATCGAAACGATGAGCAAGCTGCGCAACATCCAGAAGTTCATGCTCCAGGAGACCGGCTGCGAGCCGACCATCGAAGAGCTCGCCGAGCGGGCGGGCATGAGCGTGGCCGAGACGCGGCGCGTCATGAAGATCAGCCGCCACCCGGTCTCGCTCGACCGGCCCGTCGGCGAGAGCGAGGACAGCTACTTCGGCGATTTCATCGAGGACGGCCGCCAGGGCTCGCCCAGCGAGTCCGCGGCCCAGGACATGCTCAAGCAACGCATCGAGCAGGTGCTCAAGAGCCTCACCTACCGCGAGCGTGAGATCATCAAGCTCCGCTACGGCATCGGCGACGGCTACACCTACACGCTCGAAGAGGTCGGTCGCATCTTCAAGGTGACGCGCGAACGTGTCCGTCAGGTCGAGGCCAAGGCGATCAAGAAACTCCAGCACCCCGTGCGCAGCCGCAAGCTAGCGGGGTTCATGGAGGGGATGAAGGTGGCTGAAGAGGTGCGGTGAGGCAGGCTACAAGTTCGTTGGGAGATTGGCGGGCGGCTGATAAGATCTTCAAAGCCGCCCAGCCATGAAAGCCCGCGAACTCGCGAACCTCGGCATCCCCCACGGCGAACCGCTCAAGCTCGCCGTGAGGTCCTGCGCCCGCGCCGCGGCTGCAGGCATGAACCGCGACGCCATCCGCGATGCGATCCACGGGCTCATCGCCAACCCCGCGGGCTATCTCGCCGATCCCGCGTTCGACCGGCTCGCCGCGGCTCTGATCGAAAAGCCCCCGGTCGCGTTCATCGAGCGTCCCGAGCCCGCGCGCTGGAAGAACTGGGGCGTCGGGCTCGAGGCCGAGTCCATCGCCCAGATGGAGCGGGCCTGCCGCCTGCCCGTGGCCGCGGCGGGGGCGCTCATGCCGGACGCCCATGTCGGCTACGGCCTGCCTATCGGTGGCGTGTTGGCGACAGAGAACGCCGTGGTGCCGTACGCCGTGGGCGTGGACATCGCCTGCCGAATGCGCCTCAGCGTGCTCGACCTGCCCACGTCCATGCTCGAGTCGGACGGCACGCGCGACCGGCTCAAGGACGCGATCGAGAGCCAGACGCGTTTCGGCGTCGGCGCCTCGTTCCAGAAACCGCGCGAGCACGGCGTCATGGATGCCGACTGGTCGGTCTGTCGCGTGACGAACCGGAACAAGTCCAAAGCGTGGTCGCAGCTCGGCACCAGCGGCTCCGGCAACCACTTTGTCGAGTTCGGCACGCTCACCGTGAACGAACCGGTCTCGGCCCGCGGCGGCGGAGATCACGGCTCGGGCTGGAACGTTTCGCTCGGGCCCGGCGCCTATCTCGCCCTGCTCTCACATTCGGGCAGCCGCGGCACGGGCGCAGCGGTGTGCGACCTCTACTCCAAGCTCGCGATCGAGCGGCACCCGGAACTGCCCGAGGATCTCAAGCACCTCGCGTGGCTGGACCTCGACAGCGAGGCCGGCCGGGAGTATTGGGCTGCGATGAACCTGATGGGCGAGTACGCCGCGGCGAACCACGAATGCATCCACCGGCACGTGATCGCTGCGCTCGGCGGTCGCGCGATGGGATACGTGGAGAATCACCACAACTTCGCCTGGAAAGAAACCCACGACCCGGGCGACGGCCGCGGGCCGCGCGACCTGATCGTGCACCGCAAGGGCGCGACGCCTGCGGGGGAAGGCGTGCTGGGCGTGATCCCCGGGTCGATGGCGTCTCCCGGGTTCGTCGTGCGCGGTCGCGGCAACCCGGGCTCGTTGCGATCCTCCAGCCACGGGGCCGGACGCGTGATGTCGCGGAGGAAGGCCCGCGAGACTTTCGCCTGGGGGAACGTGAAGCGCGACCTGGCCAAGTGCGGCGTCGAGGTCATGAGCGCGGGGATCGACGAGGTTCCGGGCGTGTACAAAGACATCCACAGAGTGATGGAGCAACAAGCGGACCTGGTGGAGACGCTCGCGAGGTTTGATCCCCGGCTGGTGAAGATGGCGCCCGAAGGCGAGCGGGCCGAAGATTGACGCGGCTTGACCGCCCGCTTGGACGGCGTACCTTTTTGCCGCTTGCTTTCTCCGTTGGGGAGTAGCCCCCGCCGCGTTTGGGCGGGTTCCGGGATCGTCAGGACGGGTTTCGGCGGCCTTTGAGGGCCCCGTGACCCCGGACCGGAGCAGTGCCGGCCGCGTCGAGTGCGCGGCCAGCCGGGCAAGACCAACGTCCGCACGCCGCCCGCCGACCCCAAGGTCGCAAGGGCCGGAGGACGCCGTGGTCGCCCCGACGACGCCGCTTCAGACCATCAACAGGCCCCATGCCGAATCGCGGCCGGCGGTTGCGGTTCTAGCGCGCAAGCTCGGCCGCGCAGTTCGCCGGCACGTCACAGTCTCGCACGCCGCACCTACCATCACCATTCGCACGGACCGGCGGCGGGCAGACCGCAACGGGGCGAACGCCAAAGGGCCGAGATGACCTGGGTATACGCCGGATTCATCGCCTTGATCTTCGTGATGCTCGTTCTCGACCTGAAGGTCGTGAACCGCAAGGCTCACGAGATCCGCGCCCGGGAGGCCCTGATCTTCACCGGTGTCACGGTCGTGCTCGCGCTGCTCTTTGCCGGGTGCATCTACCTGATGTACCAGAACGACTGGCCCGACGGCATCACGCGCACACTCCGCGAGTCGCTGGCGCGGGAGGGCCCGAAGGCGGAGGCCCAGATCGGCCCGCTCGGGTTCGGGTTCGAGGCGGCGACCACGTACCTCACGGCGTGGGTACTCGAGTACGCGTTGAGCGTCGACAACCTGTTCGTCATCGCGGTCATCTTCGGGTACTTCAAGGTCCCCGCCAAGTTTCAGCACCGCGTGCTCTTCTGGGGCGTGCTCGGCGCGCTGGCCATGCGCGGGGCGATGATCGCCGCGGGCACGGCCCTGGTCCAGCAGTTCGAGTGGTTGGAGTACCTCTTCGGCGCGTTCCTGCTCTACACCGCGTACAAGATGCTCCGCGCCGGCGACGGCGGGCACGATCCGAGCAAGAGCCCCGCCGTTCGATTGGCGCGCCGAATGCTCCCCCTCACCGAGGAGTTCCACGGCGAGCGGTTCTTTGTGCGCCACGCCGGCAAGCTGATGATGACGCCGCTGTTCCTCGTGCTGCTGGCGGTCGAGTTCACCGACGTCATCTTCGCCGTGGACTCCATCCCCGCGGCCATCGGCCTGACCAGCGATCCCTTCCTGGTGTTCACGTCCAACATCTTCGCGATCCTGGGCCTCCGCTCGCTGTATTTCGCCGTCGCGGCCGCGATCGACAGTTTCCGCTACTTGAAGGTCAGCCTGGTCTTCGTGCTCGCGTTCATCGGGCTGAAGATGCTCGCGCACGATTGGTTCGAGGTCTCGCCCCTGGCCTCTCTGTGCGTCGTGCTGGGCATGCTGCTGGCGGGCACGTTCGCCTCGGTGCTGGCGAGCAAGAAGGAAAGGGCCCAGAAGCGACCCCCCATCGAGGACCTGACCCAAGCCGTCGAGGTGACGCGGCGCAACTTCAAACGCGTCCTCATCCTCATCGGCGGCTCGGTCGTCATCCTGACGGGCATCGTGATCGCCCCGCTGCCCGGACCGGGCCCGGCGATCCTCGTGCCGATCGGTCTGGCCATCCTCGCGACCGAGTTCATCTGGGCACAGCGGCTCCAGAAGCGTCTGCGAGACCAGACGCGCCGGATCACCAACGTCGCCGACGACATCGCGGCCCGGACCAGCCCGTGGATGGTGCCGCCGGTGATCCTCCTGGTGGGCGCGGGCGTAATTGCCTTGGCCCACCAGGGCCCGTTCGAGCCGCGTCATGTCTACTTTGCCAGCGTCGGCGTGTGGATTCCGATCCTCTACTGGACGTGGAAAACCGTCGCGGCATACCGGCGCCAACTGCGGGAGCGAGCGGCACGCCGAGAGCGGCTCGACGGTACCGGCACGCCCGATCAGACGGCGGGCAGGGTGGACCGCACTCGGTCTCAAGCCGTCCAACAACCACCGGCGGCATAGCCGCTGCGGTTGAAACGGGTGCGCGACGCCCGCGCTCGTTCGCGCCCGTAGCGGAAAAACAACGGCTCAACGACGGCCGTCGTTCAGTTCGCGCTCGGCCTTCAGCCAGTCGGACTGCTGGTCGCCGCCCCCGCCGCTGGCCAGCCGCTGCGTGTAGATGTTGTACGCCCGCTGACGGATCTGGTCCGCGGTGGGCTTGACCTCGCGGACCGTGTTCTGAACGCTCGCAATGGGAGCAGGCCTGATCGGCGCGCTCGGTGCGCGGCCGACATTCGTGGGCTTCTTCATGCTGCTGGTGGGCTTGGCCATGAACGGCACCCCTCTCAAAAAGAGTCCGGGCCGCGAGCGCCGGTGTTCCGTCACCGGGACACGGCCTTCCTGACTTCGCGATCACTGTAGCCGCGCGAGCGCGGCGCACGCACTCGCGGCCACCGTGTGGTTTCCGCATGCCCTGTTCCGGGGTTCGTACAAACCCGCGATACCATCGCGGTATGCCCACGAACGCTTCTACGCCTTCAGCCGCCGACTTCGAGAAACTCGGTTCGTTCTACCTCGGCAAGGCGTACGACCTCGACGCACGCCGGCGCACCGACGACCTGATCCTGTACGACAGCCGCGACTTGGTGACGCACGCGGTGTGCGTCGGCATGACCGGCAGCGGCAAGACGGGTCTGTGCATCGGTTTGATCGAGGAAGCGGCGATCGACGGGGTGCCGGCGATCGTCATCGATCCCAAGGGCGACCTGTCGAACCTGCTCCTGACCTTTCCCGAGCTCAAACCCGACGACTTCCTTCCGTGGATCAACGCCGACGACGCGCAACGCAAGGGCCTCGACACCGCGGCGTTCGCAGCCCAACAAGCGGCGCTCTGGACCAAAGGCCTCGCGGAGTGGGGCGAAGACGGCGCCCGCATCGCACGGCTGAAGCGTGCGGCCGACTTCACGATCTACACCCCGGGCTCCAGCGCGGGCGTAGGCGTTTGCGTGCTCAAGGGCTTTGATCCACCGCCGCCGCAGGTGCTGGAAGACGCCGAACTGCTGCGGGAACGGATCGCCAGCACGGCGACCGGCCTGCTCGCACTGGCGGGCGTGAGCTCCGAGCCGAACACCGGACGGGAGCACATCCTCGTTTCAACGATCCTGGGGGACGCGTGGGCGAACGGTCGTTCGCTCGACCTCCCCGCCCTGATCGCGGCGGTGCAATCGCCGTCCGTGAAGCGCGTCGGCGTGATGGACCTGGAAACGTTCTACCCCGCCAAGGACCGCTTCGGCCTGGCGCTGGCGTTGAACAACCTCGTGGCCGCGCCGGGGTTCTCGCGCTGGCTCGACGGCGAACCACTCGACATCGCGTCGATGCTCCGCACGCCGGAGGGTAAGCCACGGATCGCGATCTTCTCGATCGCACACCTGAGCGACCCAGAGCGCATGTTCTTCGTCTCGCTTCTGCTCAACCAGACACTCGGCTGGGTGCGCACGCAGAGCGGCACATCGAGCCTGCGGGCGCTGCTGTACATGGACGAGATCGCGGGCTACGTCCCGCCCGTGGCCAACCCACCGAGCAAAGGCCCCTTGCTCACGCTCATGAAGCAGGGTCGCGCGTTCGGTCTGGGCGTGGTGCTGGCGACGCAGAACCCCGTCGATCTCGATTACAAGGGCCTGTCCAACGCGGGCACTTGGTTCATCGGGCGGTTGCAGACCGAGCGCGACAAGGCCCGAGTGCTCGACGGCCTGGAGGGCGCGGCCGCGAACGCCCAGGGAGGGTTTGATCGCGGCAACGTGGACAAGTTGCTCTCCCGGCTGGGCACCCGTGTGTTCCTGATGAACAACGTCCACGAGAACGGCCCGGTCGTGTTCGAGACTAGATGGTGCATGTCGTACCTGCGCGGGCCGATGACGCGTGAGCAGATCAGGGCGATTTCGGATGGCGGATTGCGAACGGCGGATAGTCATGCTCGACAGTCGGAAACGGGTGCGATAGTCGGTACGCCGTCGGCGGGTCTCTCCCCGCCATCCGCTATCCACCATCCGAAATCAGATACCCCCCGCCCCGTCCTTCCTCCCGGTGTGCCCGAGTATTTCATCTCGCCGCCGGCGAACACGCACGGGCCGTTCACCTACAGCCCCGTGATTCTCGGATTCGCACGGGTGGCGTTCAGCGACTCCAAGAGCGGGGTGGACACCCATGTTCCGGCCTCGCTCATGGTGCGGGTCGGCGACGGGCCGGTCGCCGTCGATTGGGAGAAGGCCGAGCCCACCGAACTGACCGAAGAAGAGCTGCAGAAGGAACCCGCCGCGGGCGAGTCCGCGGCCTTTGAGCCGCTGCCGTCGGAGGCCGCACGCCCAGCGAGTTACGAGGAATGGCAGAAGTCGTTTGCCGACGCGCTCGTTCAAACGCAGATGCTGACCCTGCTCCGCTCCGCGGCGTTTGACCTCACCAGCCTGCCGGGCGAAAGCGAGCGGGACTTCCGCGCCCGGCTTGCCCAGACCGCCCGCGAAGAGCGCGACGCCGTGGCCGACAAGCTTCGCGCTAAGTACACCCCCAAGATCGCCTCGCTCCAGGACCGCCTGCGACGTGCCGAACAGGCCGTCGCCGTGCAGAAGCAGCAATCCACGTCGGCAAAGCTCGGCACAGCGCTCTCGTTCGGTTCGGCGATCCTTGGGGCATTCCTCGGTCGCAAGACATTCAGCGCCGGCAACATCTCTCGGGCCGCGACGGCCGCCCGTGGCGTGGGCCGCTCGGCTAAGGAATCGGGCGACGTCGGACGCGCCGAAGAGAACGCCGACTCGCTTCGTGATCGCCTCGCGGAGATGCAAACCGAGTTTCAGAGCGAACTCGACGCCGCCGGGAGCGCGAGCGATGCCGCCGCGGAGAATCTGGAGAAGGTGGAACTGAAACCGAAGAAGTCGGGCATCACCGTCCGGGCCGTGGTGCTGGCGTGGGAACCGAAGTAGGAACCGATCGCGCAAGCGATCGAAGGCGCATCCGGATTTCGCCTCCAGAAGACACCGCACCAATCTTGACCCACGCACCTCTGAATCCCCTCTTGGCGCATTCCAACCGATCGCTGGCGCGATCGGCTCCCGGCCTAAACTCGCGGACCATGCCCGGGATCGACCTTGCCGCCGAGCTCACCTTCGCCCGCACGCTGCTGGAGGCCGAAGCCCGCGCCATCGACGCGCTGGCAGCGGGCTTGGATCGGCCGTTCCATCGCGCTGTCGAGTTGATCGTTCAGTGCGCCGATCGCGGGGGGAACGTGCTGGTCTCGGGGCTGGGCAAGTCCGGGCTGGTCGGGCAGAAAGTCTCGGCCACGCTCGCATCGCTGGGCATCCCCTCGCACTTTGTTCACCCCGCCGAGGCGGCCCACGGCGATCTGGGCCGCTTTCGCGCGGCCGACGTGTGCGTCCTGATCTCCAACTCGGGCACGACCGCCGAGACGGTCAACCTTGCCGCCCTGTTACACCAGGACGGTCTGCCGCTCATCGGCGTGTGCGCCGGGACCGCCGATGCCTCGTCGCACCTGGAGCGGCTGTGCGACCCGGTGCTGACGCTGGGCCCGGACGCGAGCGCGGCCGACGGCGAGTTCTCGCCCGCGCCCACGTGCTCGACCACCGCGACGCTCGCGCTCGGCGATGCGCTGGCTCTTTGCGCCGCACGCCGGCGCCGGTTCTCCGACGCCGACTTCGCCAAGCGTCACCCCGGCGGGTCGCTGGGCGAGATGCTCAGGCCGATCACCGACATCCTCCGCTTCGTCGTCGGACGAAACCTCACGCCCGCGCGCGACGACCTGAGCGTGCGTCGCGCGCTCGCAGCGGCCGACGCCGCCGGCCACCGCCGGCCGGGCGCGGTACTCCTGATTTCGGCGGAGGGCGCATTGACGGGTATTTTTACCGATGCCGACCTGCGCCGGCTGGTCGAACGTGACGCGGGCGAGCTGGACCGACCGATCCGCGACGTGATGACGGCCGCGCCGCAGGTGTTGCCGAGCACCGCCCGCGTGCGAGACGCGGTGCAGCTTGTGCGTGAATCGCGGCGCGACGAGGTGCCGGTCGTCGATGCCCACGGCCGCCCGGTGGGCGTTCTCGACGTGCAGGACCTGGTGGCTCTCAAACTGGTGCAGAACGAGTGAGGCGATGGCGGAACTCCGATAGCGGATGGCGGATTGGGAAGGCCAGTCCGCAATCCTGAAATCCACCATCCGCTATCCGCTATCCGAAATCGAGGCTCGCACATGCTCAGCCGTAAGCTCGCCGATCCCATCCTCTGTCTGGTACTCGACGTCGACGGCGTGCTGACCGACGGATCGATCATGATCGACGATCACGGGGTTGAGACCAAGCGGTTCAACGTTCGTGACGGGCTCGGCCTGGCCACGTGGATCCGGCTCGGGTTTGAGGTCGCGGTGATCACCAAGCGGAAGAGTCGCGCGGCCGGCGGCGAGGGAGCCCTGGCCCACCGTTGCCGCGAACTGGGGATCAAGCACCTGATCCAGGGCGCGAGCGACAAGGCCGCGGCCCTGGGCGCGGTGAGTGAAGCCACGGGCATCGAGCCTTCGCACATGGCTTACATCGGTGACGACTGGCCCGACCTGCCCGCGATGCGGCTGGTCGGCCTGCCGATCGCCGTGGCCGACGCTACCGACGAGGTGAAGGCCCGCGCGGAGTTCGTCACCACGCAACGCGGCGGGCAGGGCGCGGTGCGCGAGGCGATCGAAGCCATCATCAAGGCCAAGGGCGGGTACGCAGACGCGATGATCGCGTTCGGCGAGTGACGGTGGTTCTCCGGCGAGAAGGTTCCGCCCTGTCCACCGCTTCGCTCGTCACCGCGCCATCGCTTCCCACCTCGCGCTCAACTTCTTCACGCTGACACTGTGCGCCGTGCGGAGCTCCTGGGCAAGGAGCGACACACGCAGTTCTTCCAGCATCCAGCGGAACTGCACGACCTCGTCGCTCGCATTGGCGACTCCGCCGACCAGGCGCAGCCGACCGAGCAGCCCCGCCCACATCGGCATGATCTCGTTCATCCGCCGCCAGTCCCGCTCGAGCCCCTCGCCGGCCACCTCCACGCGTGCGGCCCCGCCGCACTTTTCCAATCGCAGCACGATGCCCGAGAGGTAGCGAGGGTAGTGCTTGAGCCACTCCCACGGCGTGTCGATGAGGAACCGACCCGCCGCGGGGCCCACGAGCATCGCAAGCTGGTTTTTCACGTCGCTCACCGTCGGAGCCCACGCGCCCGGCGCGGCGTCCAGCCGCAACCGGACCCGCTGGTGCGCCGCGAAGACCTGCTCGGCAAGCCCCGTCACCTCCGCCGCGGCCTTGCCGAGCCGGTTCCAGCCCGTATTCAGCGCCGACTCGAACGCTCGCTCGTCGCGAACGTCCGCCAGTCCTTCGATCTCCGCGAAGGCCCGCAACGCCAGAACTTCGGCCATGTCTCCTCGGAGTCGCTCGACATCACCCAGAACTGCCGCGTTCATCAGCGATCTTTCGATGCCTGGTGTGTGACGCAGGAGTGACACCGCCTCGGCACGCACCTGCATCGCCAGCAGGCGACCAACGCCGCGCGCGTGGGAGGCACGCGCCCGTGCCGGCTCGGCGAACATCCGCACCGCCACGCACGGCCGACCGCGCCCGGCATCGCCGAAGGGCGTCTCGTCCGCGAGGCCGACGTACGCACGCATCGCAAGCCCGCGGTGGCTCACATCGATGCTCACGGGCAACGGCCCGAGTTCGCCTGCCTCCCCCCCGCCCCCCCCCGCTCCCCAAGTTTCGATGCCGTCGCGGTTGTACGGACCCGAGGGCAGGCCCGCCAACGCGGCCGCGGCTCGGTCGGCCAGTTCACGCCGGATGCGGGCAAGGTCCTTGCCCTGACCGATGATGCGAGTGCCCCCGCCACGCGAGGCGCCGAGTTCCTCAACCACGCGGAAGCCCATCCGCAGATGGTCGGGTAACTGGCCGAGCACGCCCTCCCACGCCTCGGCCGAGACCTGAACGCCCGAGAGCTTTGTGAGCGTTGCGGCCAACTGATCCAGAAAGTCTCCCCGGCCGAACGGCATGGCGGTGATCGCGTCGGCGGCGTACTTGGCCGCGGGTGAAAGGTTTACTCGCGTCGCCTTGGGCAGCAGCTTGATGAGTTCGAGAGCCTTCTCGCTCGCAAAGCCGGGCACAAGCCAGTCGAACCGCGAATCGTCGATCGACGCGAGGACGGAAGCGGGGATGACCGCCGTGAGCCCGTCGGCGGGATCGCCGTGCTTGTGGCGGTACTCCAGCACGATGCGGGCGGACGAGCCGGGCATCGGTCGGCCGCGCTCGTCCAGCAGCGGCACGTCGATCGCATCGGGGTACTGGTCCTGCGCGGGCTCCACCGCACCCGGGGCGAGCAGGTCCTGCTTCTGCATCACCAGCAGATCGGGCTGGCGGACCTCGGCCTTCTTGCGCCAACGCTCAAAGCCCGGGCCGTCGTACACGTCCTCTGGGAGCTTCTGCGCGTAGAACTCGAACCGCGTGCCGGGGTCGGCCAGCAGGTCGTGCCGACGCTTGCGTTCTTCAAGCCGCTCGATGCCCTTCTGTTGGCTGAAGTTCTGCTCGAAAAACCGCCCGGGTGTCAGGTACTCACCGCGCACCAGCGCGTGCTCGATGAAGATCGCCCGCGACTGCGACGGATCGACCGGCCCGTAATGCACCCGCCGGCGCCGGATGATCGGCAGCCCCCACAGTGTCACCGTCTCGTACGCCCCGACCTGGGCGGTCTCGCCCATCCAGTGCGGCTCCTCGTGCGTGCGAGTGACCATGCCGGGGGCGAGCGCCTCGATCCATTGCGGCTGGATGCGAGCGACCGTGCGCGCGTAAAGCCGCGTGGTGCGGACCAGTTCGGCCGCCATCACCCATTTGGGCTTCTCCCTGAACAGCGTCGAACCGGGAAAGATCGCGAACTTGAGCCCGCGCACGCCGTCGTACTCGAAGGGCTCTCTCCCCCCCCCACCCCCCCCTCCCTTGTGCCCAATGTTGCTGAGCAGGCCCGCGAGCAGCGCACGGTGGACCTGGTCGTAGGTCGCGTGTCTTTGCTCGATGCGGTACCCGAGCTCGCCCGTAAGCTCGGTGAGTTGGCGGTGCACATCCTGCCACTCGCGCAGCCGCACGTACGAGAGCATCTGGGCCGCGCACCACTTCCGCAGTTGACCTCCCGAGAGCTCCTGCTCTCGCTTGCGGAACTCGCGCCATAGTTTGAGGTACGACAGGAAGTCGCTCTCGGGATCGCGGAACTTCTCGTGGGCCTCGTCGGCCTGATCGGCCTTGTCGGCGGGCCGCTGGCGCGGGTCTTGCACGCTCAGTGCCGCGGCGATGATGAGCACCTCCCAGAGGGCCCGCTCGTCGGTCGCGCCCACGATCATGCGCCCGATCCGCGGATCCACAGGGAGCTTGGAGAGTTTCCACCCCACGTCGGTCAACTCGCCGCTCGCCGGGTCGAACGCGCCCAGCTCGACCAGCGTGTCGTACCCGTCCTGCACGGCGCGCCCGTCGGGCGGCTGAAGGAACGGGAAGTCGCCAACGTCCCGCGAGCCGCCATCCGAACCCGGCCCGATCAGACGCAGCGCCTTCATCTGCAGAATAACGCTGGCGAGATTGGTCCGCAGGATCTCGGGGTCGGTGTACTCCGGGCGCGACGACCAATCGTCCTCGG
Source organism: uncultured Phycisphaeraceae bacterium (assembly GCA_964630785.1). GTDB lineage: Bacteria > Planctomycetota > Phycisphaerae > Phycisphaerales > UBA1924 > JADLCX01. Next base: position 25,174 of record CAZVZG010000041.1, read on the forward strand.
CATAGAGCCGGATGCACACGCCGGGGCTGGTGCGCCCGCACCGGCCGCCGCGTTGCTGGGCCGACGCCCGGCTGACGGGCTCGATCGGCAGCCGCTGCACCTTGATCCTCGGCGAGTACCGGCTGATGCGCGCCAGCCCGGAATCGATCACGTACCGCACGCCCGGCACCGTGAGCGAGGTCTCGGCGACGTTGGTCGCGAGAATAATCCGCCGCCGCTCGTGCGGCGCGAAGATGCGATTCTGCTCCTCGGTCGAGAGCCGGGCGAAGAGTGGGACAACCTCGCACTGGTTGATCACGCCTCCCGCCTTCTTGAGCGCGTCCGCCGTCTCGCGGATCTCCCGCTCGCCGGGAAGAAAGACGAGGACGTCACGGTCGCGGAAGGCGTTGCCGCCCGGCGCGCCCTCGATCGCGATCAGCTCGCGCACGGCGTCCACGACGCCCTCCTCCATCTCCAGTTCCAGCACGTCCTCGTCCCCGCCGCGCGTGCCGGTGGCGGGGCGTTTGAGCGGCTTGAAACGCACGTCAACGGGGAAGGACCGCCCGGAGACCTCGATCACCGGCGCGGGCGTGCCCGACCGTTGGTCCTTGAAGTGATCCGCGAAACTCTCCGGGTCGATCGTCGCGCTGGTGACGACGACCTTGAGGTCGGGCCGCCGCGGCAACAGTTGCTTGAGGTACCCGAGCAGGAAGTCGATGTTGAGGCTCCGCTCGTGGGCCTCGTCGATGATGAGCGTGTCGTACTGGGCGAGCGAGCGATCGCCCTGAGTCTCGGCCAGCAGGATGCCGTCGGTCATGAGCTTGACGTACCCCGCGCGCGACGAACGGTCGGTGAATCGGACTTTGAAACCGACCGCGCCGCCGAGCGCCGACCCGAGCTCGTGGGCGATGCGTGCGGCGACGCTCTGCGCCGCGAGCCGCCGCGGCTGTGTGTGGCCGATCAGCCCGGCGACGCCGCGTCCGACCTCAAGGCAGATCTTCGGGAGCTGCGTCGTCTTGCCCGACCCCGTCGCGCCGCACACGACCACCACTTGGTGTCCGCGGATGGCGTCGGCGATCCGCTCCCTCACCCGAACCACCGGCAGGTCGGCGATGCCCGGCGAATCGAACACCGGACGCGGTCGGTTGCGCTCGCGCTCCTCGCGCCGCTGGATGGACCGCTGGAGCAGGTTGGAGACGTGCTCGATCTGCTCGACCTGAGCGGGATTGGGGTCTCGCCACCGGACGATCTCGCGCACCCGCCGCGTGAGACGCACGCGATCCATGGCCATACAACGGTCGAGCATGGCCAAAAGGGATTGTCCTGAGGGCGACGGTTCCACGGGCCAGAACGTTACAACTCACCGGCCCGCCCCGCCACGCGCTCGCGGACCTCGTCGCTCATCCGGATGATCGGCGGCCAGTCGCGCACAGGCAGCCCCGCGTAGGCGTCGCCGGGCACCTTGGGCGTGGCGTCGAACACCTGCGCGACCACGCCGCGGCCATCGCCGGACTCGTCGCCGATCAGGCGGGCGTCCCGACCGAAATCGAAGTTCGCGCACCAGTGGAACAATGCCTCGTCGATGTTCTCCACGTCCACCCCCGGCCCCAGCGGCATGACGGTCGGCACGCGCAGGCCGGCGGCAGCGAGACGGCCGACGATCTCCGCTCCGACCCGCGGCCCATCGCCCGCGCCCGCCTTCTCGATCCGCACGAACAGCCAGCCGCAGCCGAGTTCGGTCGGGAGCGAGGCGTCGAGCACGCCCGAGACCGCACGGGCGGTCTCCAGCACGCGCTCGCGCGAGGCCGCCTTCGCCTGAACGGGCTTCGCGTCGGACAGGCCCCCGATCGACACCGCCACGCGCTCCCGCACCCCGACCTCTTCGCCCGGCCAGCGTCTCGTGCAATCGAAGCCGATCTTCGTGCCCGCGCCCAAATGCGGGGCGGCGTGATCGAGGATGTCCAGCGGGCCGCGAACGGTCTCCACGTCGTACCCGGGCCGACAACGCTCGGCGGCGGAGCGCAGCACGGCGGCCGCATCGTGCACGTCCACGTCCTCGTCGACCACAAAGATCGTCTTGGTCCAAGCCATCTGCCCGGCGCCCCAGATCGCGTGCATGATGCGCCGCGCCTGAAGGGGGTACTCCTTGCGGATCTTGATGAACGCGCAGTTGTGGAACGCGCCGAACATCGGCAGGTCGTAGTCGATGACGTCGGGCACGATGGTCCGCAGCAGCGGCAGAAACAACCGCTCGGTGGCCTTGCCCATGAAGTAGTCTTCCTGCGGCGGCAGCCCGACCACCGTGGCAGGAAAGATCGGGTTCCGCCGGTGGGTGATCGCGGTCACTTCCAACAGCGGGTATCGGTCTGGCAGCGAGTAAAACCCGGTGTGATCCCCAAAGGGGCCCTCGAACACGGCGCCGGGACCCAGCTTTTCGTTCTCCGATTCAACCCCGCCACTGCCCCGCCTGGGCGCGGGCCAGCCCGGCATGCCCGCGTCAGCCCTCACGTAGCCCTCGATCACGATCTCGCTGTTGGCGGGAACCTCCAGTGGCACCGTAGCGCAGGGGCACAGCGGGATTGCGCCCCGGTTGAGGAACCCCGCCAGCAGCAGTTCGCTGATACCCGGGGGCATCGGCGCCGTGGCCGCGTAGGGGAGCACGCTCTCGCCGCCGAGCGCGATGGCCACGGGCATCTTCTCGCCGCGGGCCTTCCACGAGCGCCAGTGGCGCGCGCCGTCGTGGTGCATGTGCCAGTGCATCGCCAAGTGCCGCTTGCCGAGCAGTTGCACGCGGTACATGCCGATATTGCGGCTGGGGGGCGCGGGGTGGCCCATGTCGTCGCGGTGGATGGTGTGGATACCCCCGATGGTGATGTAGCGCCCGCGGAATCGGCGGTCCCACTCCGGTCCAGATTCGAGGCCCGCGATCCCGTCGTTGATGCCCGGCGCGTAGCCGAGCGCGGTAAAGTCGCCGTCCAACGGCCAGCACCGCAGCAGCGGCAGACGAGTGAGGTCAACTTGGTCGCCCTTGAGCACGGTTTCATGGCAGATACCCGAGCTCACCCGCTTGGGCGGCATCCGCGCAAGCTCCACAAGCTCGGGAAGTTTCCGGAGCTTAGCGAGCAGCGTGGGAGGCGGCTCGGGCTTGATGAGCTTGCCCAATCGCTCGGCCAGCGCCTCCAGCCCGCCCGGGGTGGCCCCGGCTTGCAGCCCGGCGCCCGCGTCGTTGCACCCCAGCGCGATCTCCATCCGCCGGTAGCTGCCGAACTGGTTGATCACCACGGGGATATCCGACCCCTCGACGCTCTCAAAGAACAGGGCCCGACCGCCGAGGTGGTGGAACCGCGGGTCGCTCGCACGCGTGCGAGCGGCGGGCGGGTGCGGCGCGGGCGACTTGCTCTGCCTGTCCGCGAACTCGGTGATCTCCAGCACAGGAGAAACCGTGGCTTTCACCCGCGCCAGTTCGCCCGCGGCCTCCAACGCCGCAACGAGTTCCCGTGTCGTCTGGTACATTGCGGTGGAGTTTAGTGCCGGCCGCGGAATCGGATCGCGGCGGTGCTCGTTCACCCCGACTCTCCGTGCCTCCGCCGAGGCCAGTCCAGCGGCCCATGCCCACCACCCCCGCCTCCGACTTCGACTGGACCGTCTTTTTCGACGCCGTACGCGACCTGCCCGCGAGGGAAACGCTGCTGCTCGCGCTCAAGAACTTCGCTGCCGAACCCGCGGTTGTCCGGCCGCGGATGGCGATCGACCTGGGCTGCGGCGAAGGGCGCGACACCGCGGCCCTGTTGCACGCGGGCTGGCGCGTGCTCGCGATCGACGTTCATCCGGAGGGCCTGCGCCGCACGGCCGCACGCGCCCCGTGGTCGCACCTGTGGCGCTTGACAACGGTCCAGTCCCGGTTCGAGGACGCGCCGCTTGATCCCGGGTCCTGCGACCTGGTGAACGCGAGTTTTTCGATCCCCCATTGCACACCGGCGGACTTTCCAGCGCTGTGGAGCAGGTTGACTGCGGCCATCCGCTCCGGCGGTCGCTTCGCCGGCCAGCTTTTCGGCGTCAACGACTCGTTCGCCGCAGAGCCTGACGGCCTCACCCGCACCTACCACACCCGCGCGCAGGTCGAGTCGATGCTGCAAGGGGGCGGGCTGATTCCCGAACACCTCGACGAGGTCGAGCGCCCGGGCAAGACGGCGCTCGGCGACGACAAGTACTGGCACGTCTTCCACATCGTGGCGCGAAAGAGTCCAACCAAAGGCCCGGATGACGCCACGTCCGGCTAACTCACCGCCAACGACCTCCGCCCCCGCAACACTCCCCCCAGGGCAATCGCAAAGTCATGCCCCCAAGAGCTTGAGGAGGTAGTCGTGGTCCCA
>CAZVZG010000042.1:0-29188 GCA_964630785.1 uncultured Phycisphaeraceae bacterium
CCCCGCAGGCCCGCGGGCTCCGGGGGCCCCCCGGTCGCGCCCGCGGGCGGGCGCACCCGGTCCGCCCCCCCCCCCCCCGCGCCCCCCCCCCCCCCCCCCCCCGCACACGTGCCCGACACCCCGTCGCCGAGCGGCACGCCCCCCGACACGCGCCGCGTCACCACCGCCCACTCGCTGGACCTCTCCGAGCTCGGGCTGGCGCCGGGCGATGAGGTCTGGATCACCGCCCTGGCCGCGGACGGGTTCGAGCTCAACGGCGCGAGACACGAGCCCGTGCGCTCGGCCGTGCGCAAGCTCCGCATCATGTCGCGCGAGGAGCTGGTGCGACAGATCTGGGGCGAACTCTCGACGATCCGCCGAACCGCGGTCAAGATCGACACCGACCAGAAGACCGTCACCGCCGCCACCGCCAAGCCCGGTGCCGAGCAGGCACGCCGGAACCAGAGGGCCCAGAGCGGCATCACCGAACGCATCGCACGCCAGTCCGAGGAGGTTCAGCGCCTGCACGACCGGGTGGCCGAGAACGGCCTGACCGACCAGGGCCTGCGCGACGTCCTGCGCGAGGCCCAGGAGACGCTCGCCAAGGCCGGCGAGCGGTCCGTCGAGGCCTCCACCTCTCTCAACCGCGCCGAGAAGGCCCAGAGCGACGACCACCCCTCGCCGCAGGACGGGCAGAAGGAGCGCGAGCAGGCCGCCGAGGAGCAGGGGCAGGTCCGCGACCAGCTCGGCAAACTCATCGACATGCTCGACCAGGGTGAGGACACCTATACCGCCAAGCGCACGCTGGAGCAGATCCTGCAGGAGCAGAAGGACCTGCGGGGCCGCACAGAGAAGGCCGGCCGGCGCACCACCGGCAAGGACTCCAACCAGCTCAGCGCTCAAGAGAAGCAGGGCCTGCAACAGATCGCCGAGGATCAGAAGCAGGCCGCGGACAAGCTCAAGGAAGCCATCGACAAGATGCTCGAGCGCGAGCAGAAACTGGAGAAGAACGATCCCGCCGCGGCCCAGCAGATGGCCCAGGCCGCCAAGCGCGGCCAGCGCGAGCAGACCGCCCAAAAAATGCAGGACGCCGCGGAGAAGGTGCAGGAGAACAAGACCAACTCCGCCCAAGAGCAGCAGGCCCAGGCGATCCAATCGCTGGAGCAGATGCTCAAGGAGCTCGACAAGACCGCCCAGACCCGCGACGAGGTCCTCCGCCGCTACCTCGCCAGCCTCATCGACTCCATCCGCGGGCTGATCGCTCAGCAGGAGGCCCGCCTCGACGACTTCCACGCGGCGGTGCCCGCCAAGACGTTCGCGGGCCTCGACGGACCGATGGCCCGGCTCCACCAGAGCACGCTGGGCGTGCTCGACGAGGCCAAGGCCGCTCCGCGAGAGGCCGCCGATGCCCTCGCGCTGCTCGATCGCGCCGCCGACGCCCAGTCCGCCGCGGTCGTCGCGCTGCGCGACAGCCCCGTCAACGAGGACGAGGTCGGCGGCCAGGAGCAGCTCAGCCTCGACAAACTCAACGAGGCCCTGAACGAGGCGCAGAAGATCGATCAAGCGGCCGAAGACCGGCAGAAGGCCCGTAAGCGCGCCGAGCTCCGCCAGAAGTACGAGGAAGCGCTGAAGGTTCAAGTCTCGATCCGTGAGAGCTCGCTCGGCCTCGTCGGCGTCGAACGCAACCGACGGAATATCCACACCGCCCAGCAGCTCGGCTCAGATCAGAAGGATCTGCTGGCCACGGTCGAGGCCATCCGCGCCGACACCGCCGAGCTGCGCGAGGCCGGCCTGTTCAACTACGCGCACACGCGCATCAGCACCCTTATGCAGGCGGCCGCCGACGCGCTCGCCGGGGGCGAATCGACCGACGCCGTCGTGCGTGACCAGGCCGCGGCGGCACGGGTGCTCACCTCGCTCATCGAGGCGCTCCAGGACGGCAAGAAGGACGACAAGAGTTTCCGCGAGCGCGAGCAGGAGCAGGGCGGCGGCGGCGGCTCGGGCGAGCAGCCGCTGGTCCCGCCAGCGGCCGAACTCAAGCTCCTCCGGCTGATGCAGATCGAGGCCGCCGAGCGCACACGCGACGTCGCCGAGCACCACAACGCCAACCCCGAAGCCGTGTCCGAGGTCTCACGGCTGCAGCGCGACCTGGCGACGCAGGCCAAGGACCTGCTTGAGCGCGTGTCTCGCCGCCCCGGCGCGCCCAAACCCGGCGCCGAACCCAAGCCCGCGGACGCGCCCGCCCCCGAACCCGCTCCCGCACCGGAGCCTCAACCATGACCACCCACCTTCGATCGGCCGCGTTTGTTGGTCTGGCCGCTTGCGTGGCGGTGATCGCGTCGCCCGCGATCTCTGCCCTCGCTCCTCCGGCTGAACCCAACGGCGAGCCCAAGAAGCCCGAGGCGCAACCGGCCACTCCACCAACAGCGATGCCCTCGCTCGACGACCTCTTGGGCACCAAGCCCGAGGCTCCATCCAAGCCCGCCTCACCCGATCAACCCCACCCCCCCCCACCCCACCCCGCGTCGACCGACCCGGCCCGCGCCGACCTCGACCGGTTGCTCAAGGGCCAGGAGATCGGCGAAGCCTTCACGCAAGCGGTGCGTCTGATGTCCGACGCCGCGGACCGCATCGACTCGGGCAAGGACACCGGCCTGACCACCCAGCGCGTGCAGGAAGACATCATCCGGCGGCTCGACCAGTTGCTGGCGAGCATGCAGAAGCAACAGTCCTCGTCGAGTTCGAGCAGTTCGTCCAGTTCTCAGCAGCAGCAGGACAAGCAGTCGCAGCGCAGCCAGCCCAACCAGAAACGCGGCCAGAAGCCCGGCCAGCAGCAGCAGGCCGACCGCGGAGACGGTCAGCGAACCGACGAGGGCCCGCCACGACAGGACGGCGACCTCCGGCCCGCGCTCGACTCGGCCCGCGCCGCCTGGGGCTCCCTCCCCGAGCGCATCCGCGAGATGCTTCTGCAGGGCTCCAGCGACCGCTTCAGCGCCAAGTATCAGGCGCTCACCGAGGCCTACTACAAGCGGCTCGCCGAGGAAAAGAAGTGAGACAGACCTTTCACGAAGCCCTCTGCACCGCGCTGGCGTGCGCCGTGCTCGCGCCGTTCGCGGCGTTGGCCGCTCAGCCCGAGCCCGCCGCCCCTCCTCCTTCCACTCCAGCCCCCGTGCCCGCCCCGGCCCCCGCCGCCCCCTCGGTCCCCCCCGCGCCGCCCGCGCCCGACGCCAAGCGTGATACCCGACCCGACGGCTCTCGCACCGCGGAAAACGCCGCCCTCAACGACGAGATCTCTCCCGAACTCGACGAGGCCGTCAACCGCGGCCTGGCCTACCTCGTGACCGAGCAGGGCGAGGACGGCGCGTTCGGTTCCGGCCGCTTCGGGCGCAATGTCGCCGTTACCGCCCTGGCCGGCATCGCGCTCATGGCCGACGGCAACCTCCCCGGTCGCGGCGAGTACGCCCGGAACGTCGAAAAGGCCCTGGAGTTCATCCTCTCCACCTCGACCGAGACCGGCCTGCTCGCCGCCGACAGCACCAACGGCCCGATGTACGGGCATGGTTTCGCGACGCTCTTCCTGGGCGAGATCTACGGCATGACCCAGGGCGGTGGCGAGACGCGCCTCTCCGAACGCACCCACGAGGCCCTGGTCAAGGCCGTCCAGCTCATCGAGCGCAGCCAGAACAACGAGGGTGGCTGGCGGTACAACCCCGTCCCGTTCGACGCCGACGTGTCGGTCACCATCTGCCAGATCATGGCCCTCAGATCGGCGCGCAACGCCGGCATCGAGGTGCCCAAGGAGACCATCGACCGCGCCGTCGAGTACGTGCGCCAGTGCCAGAACGCCGACGGCGGATTCCGGTACCAACTTTCCAACGGCTTCTCGGCCTTCCCGCGCTCGGCCGCGGGCGTCGCCAGCCTCTATTACGCCGGCATCTACAAAGACAACGCGATCGACAAGGGCGTCAAGTACCTCCTGGACACCGGCCTGCCGGGCAAGGACCAGAACGCCGCGGCCCACTATTTCTACGGCCACTACTACGCCGTTCAGTCGATGTACCTCGCCGGCGGCGACGCGTGGGCGACCTGGTGGCCGCACACACGCACGGAACTGCTGGCCCGTCAGAGCAAGTCGGGCTCGTGGGAGGACCCGAGCGTCGGTCCGGCGTACGGAACCTCAATGGCCCTGATCGTCCTGCAGATGCCCAAGCGACTCCTGCCGATCTTCCAGAAATGACGCCCCTCCTCCCCCTTCTCTGCCTCATCGCGTCCACGCCGGGCCCGACCGGCCGCCCTCCCGCGGACGCGAGCGCCCGGACCGTGCACGTCACGCTCATCGACGGCTCGCTGCGTGCGCAGACGGTCGAACTCCTGCGACTTGAAGCCCCGGGGAGCGCCGGTGAGCCCGCGCGGTGCATCTTCATGGACGCCGCGGGCGCGCCCGTGTCCGTCTCATCCACCGATACCCCGGCCCGGTTTCCCCTGGCGATCGCCCCCGATGGCTGGACGTTCACAGCCCCGACCGAACTGATTGCACCCGGACCCACCTCCGCGACGTCCACCCCAACCCCGCCGCTGGCTTCATCGCCCCCGTCCCAGGTCGGCCACCCTGTCTCGGTCATCGAACTGGTGGACGGCCAGCGGCTCACCGGATCGCTCGCTTCGCCGGAGGAAAAGGAAGAGGCGGGCGCACCGGGGTCCGACCAATCCCTGCGCTGGAACCATCCGCGTCTGGGCGTTCAGGAAATCCCGCTCGAACGCGTCCGCAGTCTGCGGCTGCCCGCGGCGGCGACGCCCGGGGTCCGTCCGGCCGTCGCTGATCTGGAATCGCTCTCCGGCGTGCCCGATAGCGACATCGTGCTGCTGGCCAACGGCGACCGCCTCACGGGGTTCGTGGACCAGATCGGGGGGCCGTCCGGCGAGATCACCGTGACGCCTCCGCCGGCGCCCAGCGTCAAGCCCCAGCCCGTCCGCGTGCCGCTCAAACAGACGGCGTATGTCGTGCTGGCCAACGCGGCGATCCGCCCAACGGGGATCATGCTCTGGCTCGGCGACGGGAGCGTGGTCGCCACCGACCGGCTCGCGTTCGACGCCGCGGCCGGGCGTGTCACGCTCGCGGCCCGCGCGCCCTCACCTGCGCCCACACCCCCACCCGGGCCCCCGTCGCCGGGCGCATCGCTCGATCTCAACGACCTGCGGGCCATCGCCCTGGACTCTTCACGATTGACGGCGCTCTCGTCGCTCGGGATCGCCGGCTTTGCACCAACGGGCGATCGTCGAATCGCCGAGCCGCCGCTGGTGTTGCCCGTGGCCGCGGGCGAGCCGTCGCCGCTGGGGGCCGACGACATCGTGCTCCCCGGGCCGATGTCCGTCGAATGGAAGCTGCCGGCGCGGGCCTCGCGTCTTGCGGGCTGGATCACGCTGGAGCCGTCCGCGTGGGCGTGGGGCGACTGCACCGTGACGATCGCGCTGATCGAGCCCGGGCGCGACGAGCCGTCCGAACCGTTGGCTCGTCGGAGCGTCTCGGCCGCACAGCCGATCATGCCCGTGAACGTCGAACTTCCCGGCCTGCGGGAGGCGGCCAGGCTCCGGGTCACGGTCGACGCCGGTGATTCCGGGCCGATCCAGGACCGGGTGCGGCTCCGGCGGATGCTCATCGTGAGCGAGCCGGCGGCCCACTGAGCCTGCTCCCCCAACCCACCCCATCCCCGTTCATCGCACCTTGACGATCGCCAGGGCGAGCACGACCAGGATGCCGGTGATGATCCAGAACCGGCTGACCACCTGCTGCTCGGTCCATCCCTTGATGTGGAAGTGGTGGTGGATCGGCGCGACCTTGAAGAGTCGCTGACCAACGCCGGTGCGGGCTCGTGTGTACTTGAAATAGCCCACCTGCAGCACCACCGAGCCGATCTCGATGAGGAACACACCGCACATGATGAGCAGCAGGACCTCCTGACGGATCACCACCGCGACGTAGGCGAGCACACCGCCGAGCGCGAGCGACCCCGTGTCACCCATGAACACCTGCGCGGGCGAGCAGTTCCACCACAGGAACCCGAGGCACGCGCCGGCGACGGAGGCGATGAGGACGAGCAGTTCCTCGGATTGGGTGATGTACGGCAGTCGGAGGTACTGGGCCACGTTCTGGTCGCCGGCGATCTGCGTGAGCACCACCATGCCGATCGCAACGATCGTGGTCGTTCCCGCGGCCAGTCCGTCCATCCCGTCCGCAATGTTCACGGCGTTGGACATGCCCGTGACCATCACCACGGCCAGCGGCACAAAGACCATTGCGGGGAGGAAGACCAGCGCGGGGTTGAGCTCCCACACGCCGCCCGTGGACCGATCCCACGTGCTCTGAAACGGAAGGTTGAGCACGTGCCCGAGGTCGAGCGCGGCCGCCGAGTCTCCGTGCTCGAACACGAAGAAACCGACCAGCGCACCCAGGCCGATCTGAAAGATCAGCTTCTCCCACGCGTACAGGCCCTGGCGCGAGCCGCCGGGCCGGCGCGCCGCGGTCAGTTTGAGCCAGTCGTCCACGCCGCCGAGCAGCGCCAACCACACCACGACCACAAGACCGAGCGAGACATAGAAATCCCGCACGTCGGCCAGAAGGCCCGTGTTGATGACGATCGCAGCGCAAATGAGGATGCCGCCCATGGTCGGCGTGTTCTTTTTGCCGGTGGCGGCGGCGCGAAGGCTCTCGGCGTCGGTCGCGCCGGTATCGCCGATCTTCTTCCGGCGCAGCCAGCGGATCACCCGCGGGCCGGCGAACACCACCATGACGAACGAGAGCAGCGCCGCGGCCAGCGCACGGAACGTCCGCTGGTCGAGGACCATGAACAGCCAGTCGACACGCCAATCCTGGAGTGTCGGTCTGAGGTGGTCGTAGAGGACGTAGACCATCGCGCCGGCCCACAAGATCGTCGAAACCGGGGGTTTGGCCGCAAAGACGCGGGCGGCACCGCAGATATCGGATACCGGATCGCGAGCCGTTGAAGACCAAGCTGCCGGTCCGGACGGGGGTGGATGAACCGTGGATGGAACCGGGAGAGGGTGTGGACGGGGAGAGACCGCCGCTCAGCCGACCAACGCTGCGGCGGTTTCGGACTCGGCGATGGCCGCTGCCTACCAAATCGGAAAGGTCCGCGATGCAGCGGAAAGGCCGCCCACCCGGGCAGGTCATGCGCTGTTCGGCTTCTGGACCTGGTAAAGGGAAACCAGCCGCGCGATGATGATGGCGATGTAGAACGTGCCGATGGTCGACTCGACGATCGCGAGCATCCGGGCGGTGGGCGACACGGGAACGATGTCGCCGTATCCGACAGTCGCGAGGGTGATGAAGCTGAAATAAGCGCAGCTCATGCTTGGCAAGCCGCCGGTCTGCATGGATCTTGGATCAATAAAGATCGATCCCGGAACGATGGATTCGATCAGCTCGAAGAGGATGCCGAAGGTGATCCCGATGGTCAGGTAAGTGGCGACGCCGGCGCAGAGCACTTCTCCGGTCACGCGGTGCGCACGCAGGATAAACGTGAGCAGGTTGACCAGGAGAAAGGTCATATACGCGACCGTGAAGGCGAGGAACGGCCAGTTGGGAAGCGAGTGCGGGTCTATGTGGTGGAGCCACCGGCCGCCGAGCGCGGGCGCGAGCAGGACCACCGCCCAGAGGAACGATGTCTGGCGCCGGCCAACGGCGACCGCGCCGAAGCCCATGACGAGCGTAAAGATGGCCGACTCGATCATTGCTGCGTCGTCAAAGAGCGCGACGATAGGAGATGTGACGATCAGCAAAGCCAGAACGATGAGGTATTGCGCCACGGACCATCGGAACATGCCGACGCCGTGCCAGGCCCTCCGAAGGCTCTGTCCCACCCTCCGGCGAGGATTGGATCGGGCGTGCTCGGTCATTGGCATCTCCTGAAGTCGAGCGGCTTGGCGGGTGCGTACCGCGGCCACAAGGGAGCGTACCGTCCGTGCAGGCGCGTGATCGGGCGAGCCGTCCGGCGCTGAACGTCAGCCGGCCAACGCGGCGGCCGGCTTGGATTCGGTGAGGGAAGCGGTCACCGCGCGCGAAAAGGTTCGCTCGCGGAGCGCCTCCAGGACTCGCTCCAATCGCGTGCGCCGCGAGCCCTTGAGCAGGACGAGGTCGCCGGGATAGATGGCCGCGGCAACGCGCCCGATCGCGGCGTCGTCGGGCTCGGGAAGGCGCACGAGAATCGAGTCGGGAATACCGCCTTCGGCGAGCACGCGATGGGCGTGGGCCATGTTGGGGCCGGCGAGGATGATGAGCAGATCGGGAGTGTCTCGGTCGGCCGGCGTGGTGGCTGAACTGAGACGCTCACCCGCCCTCCCGCCCCCCCCAGCCCCCTCCCTCTGGGAGGGGGCGTGGAGTTCATCAAGAATCACGCGGGCAACGGACTCGTGACCCTCGCGGGCGGCCGCGCCGAGTTCGAGCATGTCGGCAAGGACGACGACGGTGCGCGCGGGGTTCAGGTCGGCAGCGATCGCGGCGAGCGTACGGACGGCCGCGGACATGGAGTCGGGATTCGCGTTGTAGGCGTCGTTGATGATGGTGATGGAGTCGGGGGTCGGCGTAGACAAGCTCGCCCTCCCCCCAGCCCCCTCCCTCTGGGAGGGGGAGATGAGGCATGAGACCTGGAGGCGCATCTCTGGACCGCTGGCGGTGGACAGCGCGCCGAGTGCTTTGGCCTCATCGACACCGAACCGGCGAGCGACGGCGAGGGCCGCGAGGGCGTTGAGCGCGTTGTGCTCGCCCAGCAGGGGCACGGTCGCGGTGAACCGGTTGTTGAAGGTAAGGGAGAGGCAGAGGGAGATCGGGTCTAGGTCAATGCCGGGCTCCGCCGCCCTCACCCCCGCCCCCTCCCGCTGGGAGGGGGAGGTGAGGACGTGCTTCACGGACGTGAGCCTGAAGTTGGCCTTGTCACTCCGGCCGAAGGAGATGATCTGCGGGGTCTTCTCCAGGTGTTCGGCCAACTCCGGGATGTCGGCGTTGACGACGGCGCAGCCCTTGGGGCGGAGGAACTTGAGGACCGAGGCCTCTTCGCGGGCCACGCCCGCGAGGTCGCCGAGCTTCTCCAGGTGCTCTCGCCCGATGGAGGTGATGACGGCGATGTCGGGGTTGACGACCTCGGCGAGCTGGGCAATCTCGCCCGGCGCGTTCGTACCGACCTCACAGATCAGGTACTGGTCGCTCGGCTGCGCGGAAAGAATGGTGAGCGGAACGCCGACGGCGTTGTTGAAGCTCTTTTTGCTGGCCGTGCCGCGCAGGCCGCAGGTCGAGAGCAGGTGGCCGATGAGCCCGGCCGTGGTCGTCTTGCCGTTCGACCCGCAGACGGCGACGACCCGCGTGCGTTCGAGGGTCTTGCGGTAGGCGGCCGCGATCCGCAGCAGGGCCTGGCCGGTGTCGGCGACCTTCATCACGCCGACGGCGGGCGTGAATCCGCCCTCGGGTACGGCGTCCGCGTCATCGATGATGAGGATGGGCGCGCCCGCGGTGACGGCCTGGGCGAGGAAGCGGTGCCCGTCGAAGCTCTCGCCGCGCAGGGCGAGGAACGCCTGCGAGGGCTTGAGCGTGCGGGTGTCGGTGGAGAGGCCGGAGATCGGCGCGTGCAGCGGCGGCGGGGGAAGGTCGGCGGGCCGGTCCTTGGGCAGCTCGATCTGCGGGGGTCGGATGATCCAGGAACCTGCGCAGGCGGCACGGATCGTTTCGGGCGTCCAGAAGGGCATGGGGCGGTACAGCGGAAATCGGAGTGCGGTGGGCCGCGGCTCGGAGGGTCTCGGGTCAGGGCGGTGCGTGGTGAGTATCGGTCGGCGCGGCGTCGGGGAGTGAGTCGCCGGGCTGGGAGTCCACCAGATCGATCTCGGTCGTGTCGAGCTCGCCCGAATCGGCGGGTTGGCAGACCGGCGCGAGCGAGGGACCGCGGATGGGCAGCGATCGGGCTCGCAGGGCGTCGCGGGCGACCTCGCGGTCGTCGAAGTGGCGTGTCACGGTCCCCTGCCCCGGGGGTTTGTTCGGATCGGGAAGGATCTGGTAGGTCTCGTGACCCTTTCCGGCGATGAGGACGACGTCGCCAGGCTCGGCCGCGTTGATCGCCAGATGGATGGCCCGCTCGCGGTCGGGCTCGATAGTCAGACGCGGATGGGCGTCGGCGGGGACGCCCGCGAGAATCTCGGCGATGATGGCGTCGGGGTGCTCGGTGCGCGGGTTGTCGCTGGTGATGACGACCTGGTCGGCCAGGTCGGCGGCGACTCTCCCCATGCGGGGCCGCTTGGTGCGGTCGCGGTCGCCGCCGCAACCGAAGACGCAGCGGAGCTGACCGGCGCGGCCCTTCTCGCTTCGCTTGACCAACGCGGCGCGGAGGGTGGTCAGGACGTTCTTGAGCGCGTCGTCGGTGTGGGCGTAATCGACGAACACCGAGAGCGGCGCCGACTCGGGCGTGACCGGTTCCAGCCGGCCGGGCGGCGGGGCGCACCTCGCCAGCGCGGCCGCGATAATGTCGAACGAGAAATCGTCCTCGCCCGTGCCGCCAAACAGGGCGTGCACGGTGGTCACCGCCTGGAGCGCGTTGAGGACGTTGAACTCGCCGACGAGCGGGACGCGGCAGGGATGGTTCTTCCCCCAGGGTCCGGTGAACTCGACGTCAGTAAACGCCGGTCCGGCTCCGACGATCCGGGCGGTGCAGAGCGTGTCGGACGCGTTGCCGCCGCCGCGCACGGCCAGGGGCGTGTCGAGCTCGCAGCGGAGGACGCGGGCCTTGCAATCGCGGACCATGCGCGAGTGGGCGGGATCGGAGATGTTGACCACCGCCACACCCCCGCTCGCGGCGTCGGGCAGCGACGCCAGGAGCATCGCCTTGGCTTCGGCGTAGGCGTCCATGGTCTTGTGGTAGTCGAGGTGGTCGCCGCTGAGGTTGGTGAACACGCCGGCCCGGAAGGCGACTCCGCCGGGCCCGGCGACGCGCCGCTGGTGCAGGCTGTGGCTGGAGACCTCCATCACGCACGCGGAGCAGCCCGCCTCGACCATGCGCGCCAAGGTGCAGGAAACGTCGATCGCGGGCGGCGTGGTGAGGCTGGCCGGCGCGGTCTCGACGCCGTCGTCGATGCAGACAGTGCCGATGAGCCCCGCGCGGACGCCCAGCGCGTTGAGCATCTGGTGGATCAGGAACGTGGTGGTGGTCTTGCCTTTGGTCCCGGTGACGCCGATGAGCGTGAGTTTGGACGACGGATTCCCGAAAAAACGCTCGGCGAGCTGCGCCGAGGCGAGCTGGATGTCGTCGGCGTGGAGCACAACCACGGGCGGGTGGCCGTGATGGAGACCGGGGATCGCAACGGTGTCGTCGTCTACCAGCACCGCGACGGCGCCGGCTTCGATGGCGGCCTTGATGAATCTGCGCCCATCGGACTTCTCGCCGCGCCGGGCGATGAAGAGCGAGCCGGGGAGGGCCGTGCGTGAGTCCTCGGTGATGTCGCAGATGCGTACGCCCGACGGGTCGGCCAGGAGGGAGGGAGAGGGGGCGGGCGCACCGTCAGCGCCGGCGATGATCCGGATCGGAAGATCGCGGATCAGGTCGGCGAGGCGCATGGGGTTGATCCGTGCGGGGGTCGGGGGGGGGGGGGGCGAGACTCGGGTCATTCTTGGCCGCGGGACCGGCGCGGGGATGTTCCGCCGCCGACCCCCCGCCGCTCACCCACCGATGCGTTCGAGCTCGGTCTCGACCGCCTCAACGATGCAGGCGATCGTGGACTCGCCGAAGTCAAACTCGATGCCGGCGGCGGCGAACAGGTCCGGGAGCGGCCTGGACCCGCCGAGGGACAGGGCCTTGATGTACGCGTCGATGGCCGCTCGCTCACCCTCGCGTCGCGACTTGAGCCAGAGCTGGAGCGAGCCGAGCTCGGCGATGCCGTACTCGATGTAGTAGAGGGGGTGAGAGAATATGTGCGATTGCTTCTGCCACTGGCTGCGGCGTTCGTCGTCGAAGCCGGCCCAGCTCACGGGCTCGCCGAAGCGACCGTCGAGTTCGAGCCAGTGATCGTCGCGCTGGCGGTGGGTATGGGCCGGATGGGCGTACATCCAGCGCTGGAACGAGTCGATCGTGGCGATCCAGGGCAGGATGGTGATGCAGCGTTCGAGGTGCTCGGCCTGGGCGCGGCGGAGCTCCTCCGGGTTGGTGAAGTAGCCGCCTCTGCCCGGCTTCCCGCTCTGGCCGCCGCCCCAGTGGGGCATCGTGAGGTGCTCCATCGACATGCTGGCGACCTCGGCGAACTCGGTCGGTGAGTGGCGATAGTCGGCCAGCGGCTCGGGGGCACAGAGCATCGAGTGGAACGCGTGCCCGGCCTCGTGGACCATCGTCATCACGTCGCGCTGCAGGCCCGCGGCGTTCATGAAGATGAACGGCCGGCGCGAGCGGGCGCGGTTGTATTGATAGCCGCCCGGGCGCTTGCCCTTGCGGGAGTCCAGGTCGAGGCACTCGCTGACGAGGGCCTTGGGGTCGGCCGCGGCACGCGGCGCGTCCGGGCCCGGCCCCAGATCGCGGAACATCCGGCCCAGGCGGGCATCGAGCGTGTCGAATACCGCCGCGGTCTTGGCGAACAGGTCGCGCCCGCCGTTGAACGGACGCAGGCCCGGCCGGCCCTTGACATCGACGGCCAGGTCCCACGGGCGGAGCTCCGCCACGCCCAGCGCGACGCGGCGCTTCTCCGTGAGACGACGCACCAGCGGCATCACGCGGCGCTCGACCGACCCGGCGAAACGCTCGCAATCCGCGGGCGTGTAGTCGAAGCGGAGCTTGTCCTTGAAGGTGTACTCGACGAAGCCGGCGCAGGCCGCGTTGCGGGCGGTGCGGTCGCGCAGGGCGACCATGCGGTCGAGCAGGGCGTCGAGGGCCTCGCGGTCGGCCAGTCTCCGGGTGTTGATGCCGCGCCAGGCCGCCTCGCGACGGGCGCGGTCGGGATCGAGCAGGTACGCGCCCATCTGCGGCAGCGTGCGCTCCTGACCGTCGAACTCGACCGTCTGGGCGCCCGCGATCCGGGCAAACTCCTGGCTGAGCTTGTCCAGGTCGGTCTGGAGCGGGACGTTCTCGGCGCGGAAGAGTTCGACCCGGGCTCGCTTGGAGCGTTCCAGCACGGCGTAGCGGGCGGGATCGGGCCTGAACCGCTCGGCGAGGGCCACCTGCCGGCGATCGAGCTCGAAGCCGATCGTCTCCAGTCGCGGGGCGATGTTCTCGACAAACGAGGCGAACGCCTCGCTCTTGGGCTTGCTCTCGGTGTCGCAACTGGAGGCGATGTAGAGGTTGGCGCGGGCCTCGTCGCACGCGGCCTCGAGCTCGCTGCGATCGATCAGCCACCGCTCGAACTCTTCGGGCGAAGCGACCTCACGGTGCTGGAGCTCGGTCAGGACGGGCTCGATCTGCGACCAGTCGGCGCCGTCGAGACCGGCGGGAACGCACGTGGCGAACGGGGCTTGGGGCATGGAAGGCGAGTGTAGGAACCCGCGGGACGGGCGCGGATAACACGCCCCGATCAATAACAGCCCCACCGCCGCCGGCCCGGCTCAGCGCTGCAACAGCTTCCGGAGAGCCTGCTCCTGCTCCTGAAACCACGCGTCGGTGATGCCGTAGTTCATGCCGAAGTTGGGGTTGACGCTGAACATGGACTTCATCTCGCGGAGGGCGGAGATCGCCTTGCCGACGAACTTGCCGCGGTCTGTGCGGTCCTGGGCCTGCTCGGCCATGCCCGCGTAGAGCGCGAACTCGCGGTAGACGACCTGCCATCGCTTCTCGGTTTTGTCGCTGGCCCGCATGTTGTCGTCGATGAACTGCGCGGCCTCCTTGCCCGCCCACACGACTTCGTTCAGGCCCATCACCTTGGCGAGCTCCTCCTTGGTCGCGGCGATGCCCTTGGCGAACTTGAACTTGACCGCGTCGTTGGCGGTGAAGGTGAAGATCTGTCCCGGCGGGTTGAGCAGCGTTTGTCCGCTGGTGTCCTGGAACCAGGTGACCTCGCCCGTCTTGGGATCGATGGTGGCGCTGAGGGGGTCCATGATCTGCATCGAACGCATGATGCAGGGCGGACGGCCCGCGAGCTTGGAGGCGTCCTCCATCACGTTGAGTATCTGGGCCAGCCCCAGGCCCTCGAGGTTCTGGAGGTTGCCGTGCCAGCCCGTACAGGCGCCCAGGCTGCCGTTGGGCATGAAGTACATCTCCTCGATGACGTACGGCGACATCGCCGCGGCGGAGATGGCCGATTCGATCCACGCGACCGTGCGGTACTTGCGCTTGTAGACATTCTCGAAGACGCTGTGGAAGCGGGCGATTTCGGACAGCGCGCCGCCGCCCGAGTTCACACGCACCGCGACGATATTGACCTTGTCCTTGTCGAGCAGCTTCACCGCCTCGCGCCAAGCGTTGGCGTTGATCTCGACACCGACGGTGCTCTCAACCTCGCCGTGCCAGCTCGAGGGCGGGCCGAAGTCCAGGATCGCCATGCGGTTGGCGCCGGTGTCGATGTCCTTGGCCCGCTGCTCGGCCTTGTCGGCGGCCGACTTGCCCTTGGCGGGGGCCTTGTCCTTGGCGGGCGTCGGCGTGACGCCCGAACCGCCGGCCGGGGCGGGCTCGCCGGGCTTGGCCGGGGGCGCGTCTTTGGCGATCGAGGTGATCTCGGACCGGAGGTACGTCTTGACGGACTCGATGCCCCCGATCATCACCTTGATCTGCACGAAGGTGTCGGTCTCGCGCACGATCGTGCCGTCGACCTTGGTGCCGTCCTTGAGCGTGACGGTGTCTGCTCGCACGCAAGCGACCAACACGAGAGCGACCGCGACGGTCAGCACCCCGCGGGAAGACCACGAACGCATAAAGCGGCCAAAGCGGCGGTTGTCGGGCATGTCAAACTCTCCATGAGCCGTGGCACTCGCCCGCGGCGGGACAGGCTTACCGGCCCACGCACGGTCCGGAGCACTCGCGAGCATACATCCATCAACGCAACACGTCAACGGACCGATCGAGAAGCCGCATCGTAACATCACCCTCGACCCGGCTCAGACTTGTCGAGCGGTTTGCGCGGACCCACCACCTAGAAAGCCGCGTGGTGGAGCACCGACGTCGCTCCTCAAACCCATTCCTGACTTTGGCGACGCCTCAGCGGTCGCGTTGGAGGAGTTTTCGCAAGTCTGATTCGGTCTGCCGGAACCACTCGTCGGTCACGCCGTTCATCAGCCCAAAGTTGGGGTTGACGCTGAACATGGCCTTCATCTCGCGGAGGGCGGAGATCGCCTTGCCGACGAACTTGCCCCGGTCGTCGCGGTTCTGAGCCTGCTCGGCCATGCCGGCGTAGAGCGCGAACTCGCGATAGACGATTTGCCATCGCTTCTCGGTTTTGTCGCTGGCGCGCATGTTGTCGTCGATGAACTGCGACGCCTCTTGCCCGGCCCAGACGACCTCGCGCAGGCCCATGGCCTTGGCCAGCTCGTCGCGGTCGGCCGCGATGCCCCTGGCGAACTTGAACTTGACCGCGTCGTTGGCCGTGAACGTGAAGATCTGACCGGGGGGGTTGAGCAGCGTCTGTCCGCTGGTGTCCTGGAACCAGGTCACCTCGCCGGTCTTGGGGTCGATGGTGGCGCTGAGAGGGTCCATGATCTGCATGGAACGCATGATGCTGGGCGGACGGCCCGCGAGCTTGGAGGCGTCCTCCATCATGTTGAGCATCTTGGCCAGGTCCAGGCCCTCGACGTTCTGAAGGTTGCCGTACCAGCCCGTGCAGGCGCCGAAGCTGCCGTTGGGCATGAAGTAGATTTCCTCGATGACGTAGGGCGACATCGCGGCCGCGGAGATCGCCGACTCGATCCACGCCACCGTACGGTACTTGCGCTTGTAGACGTTCTCGAACAGGCTCTGAAACTTGGGGACCTCAAGGCCAAGCCCGCCGCCGGAGTTCACGCGAACCACGACGAGGTTGATCTTGTCCTTGTCGAGCAGTTTCACCGCCTCGCGCCACGCGGCCTCGCTGATCTCGATGCCCACGGTGCTCTCGACCTCGCCGTGCCAACTCGACGGCGGGCCAAAGTTGAGGATGGCGGCGCGGGTGACGCCGGAATCCAGGTCCTTGGCCCGCTGAGCGGCCTTCTCCGCGGCCCGCTGCTCGGGTGACTTCTTCTCGGCAGACGACGACGAGGACTGAGCGGACGCCTGGGCCTCGCCCGGGGTGGGCGTCGAGCTGTCCTTCTCGATCTTGTCCACGTCGGACATCGGGAACGTCTGGACCGACTCAAGCCCGCCGATCTTGATCTTGAACTGCACGAAGGTGTCTGTCTGGCGGACAACGGTCCCGTCGAGGACCCGACCGTCCTTGAGGTGGAGCTTGTCGGCCAGAGCGGGGACCGCGGTGATGATCGCGGCCCCGGCGATGACGAGCACGGCGGCGAGCGAACGCATGAGTCTGCGGGCGGTGGTCATCGGGAATCCTCTGAGCAAAGAGCGATGGTTGGGCGCCGCGCCGCGGGCGGCCTGGTCCGATTCAGTCGGGCTTATCGGCGAGCTGCGCGGCCTCGATGTTCTGCAGCAGCTCGTCGATTTGGTTGATGGAGTTCTGGGCGCCGCCCACTCGGGCGGGGTTCAGGGCCTCGGCGTAGCGCGAATAGATCGACCTCATGTGGAGGAGGATGTGCTTCTGCTCGCCGCGGGCACGGGTGCGGTTCTGGTAGTTATTGGGTTCGCGGACGCGGACCTCCCGGAGCTGTCCGGAAAGACGGAGGATGTTGGCCTCGGCCTGGCCGATCTGGCGGCTCCAGTCACGCAGGATCTGGGCGCCCTTGCCCTTGACCAGGACGTAGTTGCGGGACACGCCCATGCGGTCCATCAGGTCGTCGAGGGTCTCGGCGGTGCCGCTGGAGAGCTGGAGGCGCAGGGCGGTGTCGGCGTCGAGCGTGAGCGTGTCGTTCCCGCGCCCGCGCAGCACGTCCTGGCCGATGTCGCGCCGATCGTCCTTGCCGTCGTCGGTCAGGAGGATCTCGTCGGGAGACTTGGGATACTCGCCGGGGAGGAACTCGGGCTTGCCGTCCTTCATGCGGTAGCTGAGGACGAAGTCGGTGCGGGCCATGGCCCGCATGATGAGCTTCTCGTGGCCGCCGAGCTCGCACAGGCCCTCACCCCGGGCCTGGCGGAGGGAGTATTGCTTCTGACGGGCCCGCTCGTCGCCCACACCGTCGAAGATGTGCTCGATCCGGCCGATGCCGCCGTGGATGGCGTCGGGGGTGTAGTACATCTCCTTGGCGATGAAGGGGAGGAACGCCGCGCCGCCCATGGCCTTGCGGATCCACGACACGATGCGGGGCTTCTTGGCCCAACTGGAATCGTTGTTGATGCCGTCGACGAACAGCGTGGCCATCTCGCGCGCCTGTTCGAGCTGGTCGAAGGCGCCCCGGTCGGCCTCGAAGTCCTCCTTCTCCTCGCCGTAGTGCGTGAAGTCGTTGTTGAAGAACAGCACGAGGATGTCGGGCTGGTACTTCTTCACGTCCTGCACGACTTCCTTCATGGGGGTGAAGGACTCGTCGCGCCCGAACTCGCCGCCCATGTAGATCATGTAGACCTTGGGGCCGTTGGCCTCGGAAGGCACGGCGCGGCTGGTGATGCGCCAGGACTGATCGCCCCACGACAGGCCCGCCTCCTCGACGAGCCCGCTGAGGTCGGGCGCGGCATCGGTCTTGGTGTCGTCGGGTTTCGTGTCGTCGGGCTTGGAAGCGTCGGGCTGCTTCGCGTCCGGCTTGGTCGCGTCGGGCTTGGGGCTGTCGGTCTTGGGCGCGTCGTCCTTGTCCGGCTTGACGTCCTCGATCTTGAGGATGTCGGACTTGCGGTAATCGGTCTCGCTGGTAATGCCGGCGACCGTGACTCGCACGTGCACCGAGCTGTCCGTCTCGGAGAGCAGCGTCGCCTCCACGCGGTTGCCGTTGCGGAAGATGAGGATCACCTTCTTGCCGGTCTTGGCGTCGTCCGCGGCCTTCGTCCCCTGCGCCAGCGCGGGCGTCGACGACGACCAGACCAGCGAGAACGTTCCGAGCGCGAGGCCGCAGGCGAGCGCCGCGGAGAGCAGACGATTGAGCGTGTGTTTCCTCATCGTGCGTGTCCCTATCAATGTGCTAACAATGCTGACCGATCGCCCGGAGCCGGGCCTCGCCAGAGTTTAGACGTACAGAGTCGCCGCAAGTTCCATCGCTTGGGTGACCGTCGTGACCCGGCCCTCCAGTTGAGCGTCGTACACCTGATCAAGGATGCGCCGAAACACCGGGCCCGGCTTCATCCCGGCCGCGGAAAGGTCGTCGCCGGAAATGAGTGGATCGGGGGCAATTCCGATCCCATCCGTACGCATTTTGTTTAGGTCTTGCTGGATTTGGAGAGCGAGTTCCGGCTGGACGGTCTCGACGAGCCGGATGACGCCCTCAAACCAGGGAGACACGGCCCACCGCTTTCGCCTCGCTACGTTCGCGGCCGCCCAAGCCCGGATCAGGTGCTGGTGCCCCAGAAGCAGGTGGCCCAGTTCGTCGGATTCGTCGTTGCTCAGGCAGAGCGATGCCCGCACGCGCCGCTTGAGTTCGGCCATCGATTCGTCGCTCAGCCCCGAGTGGGCGGCCGAATGGCGATCAAGGAGCCACGCGGCCAGGGCGAGCATCGGCGAAACGGGCCGAGCGCCGGCTGAGAGCCCGGCGAGCGTGGCCAAGGGCGCGTGGCGCGCCGGCTCGTTGAGCACCGGGCCGTCGAGCGTGAGTTGCTGGAGCAGCGCGACCGCGTCGGCCCGGGCGGGATGGACCAGCATGCGCCGGAGCTCGTCCCCGATGCGTTCGCGAGAGACGCCGCGGAGTTCCGAGGCATCCCGCCGGATCGCGGCCGCGGTCGCCGGTTCGATCGTGAACCCCAGCCTCGCGGCGAACCGAATCGCTCGCAGCGCCCGCAGGTGATCCTCGGCGAGACGCCTGGCGGGATCGCCCACGGCCCGGACGACCCGGGCGCGGAGATCGTCCAGACCGCCGACATGATCGATCAGTCGCCCGGACGTTTCGGCTGCAAGGCTCGGAGTCTCCCCCGCACCCACCGCCCCCCCTTCACTCGCCGAGGAGTCGGGTTCGTCCAGCGGATCAAGAAACAGGGCGTTGATCGTGAAGTCACGCCGGGCTGCGTCGGCCCGGGGATCAGAAAAGTGGACCACGTCCGGGCGCCGGGCGTCGGAATAGGGACCGTCGGAGCGGAAGGTGGCGACCTCGACGGTGATTCGCTCCCCGCGGACGCGCTGGTGGACGAGCACCACGCCGAAGGCCGCGCCGACCCGGTCGGTGCTGCGGAAAAGGCCCGCGACCACCTCAGGCACGGCGTCGGTGGCGACGTCGTAGTCGGTGGGATGGAGTCCCAGGAGCGCGTCGCGCACGCACCCACCCGCGAAGTACGCCGTGTACCCGGCGTCGCGGAGCGTGCGGACGATCCCTGTGGCGGCCTGGCGAGCGAATGTGGGGTCGGCGGCGTTCATGGGGAAACGTGGCCAATGAAAGGCGCGCCGTCCCCCTCAATACGCCTTGCGCAGGCGGGCGGACGCGATGCCGAGCTGGTCGCGGTACTTGGCCACCGTTCGCCGGGCGATCTCGATGCCGCGCCGGGAGAGTTCAGCCGCCAGTGCGTCATCCGAGAGCGGGTTCGTTCTGTCCTCGGCGTCGATGACTTCCTTCAGCGCGGCCTTGACGGCGTCCCAGGAAACATCCTCGCCCGAGTGCGTCTGGGTGCCGCCCGAGAAGAAGCCGCGGAGCGGCACGACGCCGCGGGGCGTGAGCAGGTACTTCTCCGCCACGGCGCGGCTGACTGTGGCGACGTGGACGCCGAGCTGCTCGGCGACCTGCGTCATGGGCAGGGGGCGCAGGTGCTGGGGGCCAAAGTCGAAGTACTCGCGCTGGGCCGCGACCACGGCGTTGACCACCCGCAGGAGCGTGCGCCGGCGCTGCTCGACGGCGTCGAGGAGCCACGCCGCGTTGGAGAGGTTCTTCTTGACGAACTCGCGTGTCTCGCGGGGTGACTCGCGATCCTTGGCCAGGCGGGCATATTCCTGGTTGATGCGGAGGTTGGGCAGGCGGGTGTCATTGAGATAGGCGACGTAGCGGTCGCCATCGGTGTCGTACTCGACCACGGCGTCGGGCACAATGACGCTGGGCGGGTCGTCCACCAGTTGCCTCGCGGGGGCGAGGCTGAGCAAGTGCATTTTGTCCATGGCCGCGTTGATCTCGGGCATGGTGAGCCCGGTCTTCTCGGCGATGCGGGGGAGGCGGTTCTGCGCCAGGTCTTCGAGGTGGTCGGCGATAAGGCGGCGCACGACGGCCCAGCGGTCCCGTTCGGCCGCGCCGTTGGCCGCGGCCCGCTTCTCGTCGATGACGGCGTCGACCTGGAGCAGCAGGCACTCGCGGGTGTTTCGCGCCGCCACGCCGGCGGGTTCGAGGAGCAACTGCACGGCCTGGAGCGCACGCTCCATCTGCTCGGGCGTGGGGCGGGGCGCATCGACCGGCGCACGGTCGATGATGGTGGCGAGCGGCTCGCGCAAGTACCCGTCCTCATCGACAAACGCGATGATCTGCGCGCCCAGCGGGCGGAGTTCGTCCTCGACGTCCACCAGCCCCCACTGCTCGCGGAGCTGTTCGGCCAACGAGGCCGAGCGGCTGGCAGTATTGGCCATCGCCATGCTCTTGGCATCGGGATCGCCCCCCACTCCCCCCCCAGTGGCCCCGCCGGCTGTGTCGCGCGAGGCGAGGCGGTCGAAGTCGAACGTGTCGGGCGCGCGGTCGGCGACCGAGTCGCTGTACTCGTTCTCGGCAACCTCGGGGTTGGAGGTCTCAAACGACTCCAGCCGCTCGAAGTCGTCCTGCCCGGAGGTCTCGCCCACGGTCATCGGGCGGTCGCCGTCGGCCACACCGTCGTGCATGGGCTCACGCTGTGCGCCGGGAACGACACCATCCGGCGCAGCCGCGGCCCCGTCGTCGTCGAGCTCCAGGGTCACGTTGGATTCGAGCTCCTGCGCGATGCGCTCCTCCAGTTGGAGCAGGGGCATCTGGAGGATCTCCATCGATTGGATCATCCTCGGGGCCAGCTTCATGTGCTGGCCGAGCCTCATCTGTTGGGACGCATCGAAACGCATGGGGGGAGGTGGGGGCGGGGGGAGGGGTAAGCCGTAAGCGGAGAGAGGTCAGCGGGAAAGAAGGAGGTGAGCGGGAGAGTGCAGCGGTGGCTGGGTATTGGGCTAATCGACCTTGCGTCGGCCCTGGATCGCGTCGGCGAGGACGGCCTTGGAGGCGAACTCGAGGTGCGAGCCGGTGGGCAGGCCGCGGGCCAAGCGGGTGACGCGGACGTGCCGGCGCTCCAGCTCACCGGCAAGGTAGAGGGCGGTGCCGTCGCCCTCCAGCGTGGGGTTGAGGGCGAGAATGACCTCGGAGATCGGCGTGCCGAGGTTGTGGGCCGCGGGATCGTCCACACGGGCGAGCAGGTCGGCGACGGTGAGGTCGCCCGCGGAGATGCCCTCCAGCGGGCTGATGCGTCCCATGAGCACGTGGTACAGGCCCTTGTAAGTGCCTGTCTGCTCCAGCGCGATCAGGTCCTTGGGCTGCTCGACGACCATGACCAGCGATCGGTCGCGCTCGTGGGCGGCGCAGATGGAGCAGATGGCCTCGGGCGCGCCCCCGCCGATGGATGATGCAGCGGGCGGAGCCGGCGCATCCATGAGGTTGTAGCACACGCGGCAGTGGCTCACTCGCTGCTTGACGTCCGCGATGGCCCGGCTGAGGGCCAGGGCCTCGACGCTCTGGGCCTTGAGGATGTGGAACGTCAGCCGCTCGGCGCTGCGCCGGCCGATGCCGGGCAGGCGGGAGAGTTCGTCGATGAGCCGCGTCACCGATTCGGGATACGCGGCCGACGCCCCAACGGGCGCGCCCGGGCGCGGTGCGCGGGGTTTGACGCGGGGAGAGGGGGAAGCAGAGTGAGCAGGACCATCCATGCGCCGACATGGTATGGAAAAGGACGGGCGGAATCCCGGGACGGTGGGAGGTCCGGGCCCCGCGCGTACGATCGGCGGACGATGAACCCCCGTCCGCGCACAGACAAACAGGAACAGCCCGCCCGGCGGATCGGTTGGATGGGCCTCGCCGCGGCCGTCGGCCTGGCCCTGGCGGCTTGGGCGTACTTCGGCTGGGTGCGCCCGAACACGATCCCCAGGAACTTCGGCGTGGTCGAGGCCGGGAAGGTGTACCGGTCGGGCGCCCTGACCCCTGCGGCGACGCGCCGTGTGCATGATGATTACGCCATCCGGACGATCGTCGATCTGGGCGGGTACGACAAGGACCCGATCGGTGAGCGGATCGCCGCGAGGACGGCGGACGCGTTGGGTGTCCAACGGTACGTGTTCAACCTGGAGGGGGACGGAACAGGGAACCCCAACGCGTACGTGGCCGCATTGCGCGTGATGATGGACCCGGCGAACCAGCCGGTGCTCGTGCACTGCTCGGCCGGGGCGCAGCGGACCAGCGGTTGCATCATGCTCTACATGGACGTCGCGCACGGGCAACCGCTGGAAACAACCTACCCCGATTCACAGAACTACGGTCACGACCCCGGGGACAATCCCCGCCTGCTGCCGTTTGTACAGGCGCACGAGCAGGAGATCGTCGGAGCGGTGAAGGCGGAAACGCAGATTGAGACGTACCCAAAGCTCGATCTGAGCCCGCGGACGGCGCAGTCGCCGGCGCGTGACCCGGCCCCGGTCGATTAGCACCTGTCTCCATTCGTCGGTCGCGCACTCCGCGTGCGCCGCGCCTCAGCGGCAAACCCGTCCTCGCGAAACCCCGAAACCGAAAGTACCATCGGCGGATCGGGAGCGGGGCAGATTCCGAATCGGTGTGATTCACGGACGAACGATGCCCGAGAGCAGCAACCAGAAGCTCAACTGGCGGCACGCGGCGGTGATCGTGGGGGTCTGCCTCGTGATCTACGGCGTCGGGCTCTCATGGCGGAGTTTCGCCTCCAGCGAGGGGCACCGGGTCGTCCCCGCGTGGGAGATGATGGAGCCCGGCCACCCCGGCGGGTGGTGGCACGTCACGATGTTCGGGCAGACCTACCTCCGCAAGCCGCCCGGGATGCCCTGGGCGATCGCGGCCATGTCGTCGCTGCTGGGCCAGACCGAGGCGGGTGCGCGCAGCGTTTCCGCGATCGCGACCACGCTCGCCGCCCTGGCGGCCTGGTGGTTCGCGTCGCGCTGGTTCGGCTCGCGCCTGGGGATCGTCGCGGGCTTGGCCTTCGCGACCATGCCGCAGTTGTGGTCGCCCGGGCGCAGCGCCGAGATCGAAGCCCTGAACAACTTCGGCGTGCTGCTGGCGGCCCTGGCGATGGTGGACCTGGCGTTGTGCGGCCCGCGCCGGCGGGGAAAGTCGAACCCGGACACTCCGGACGGACCGAGCACGCCCACGCTCTCGGGGGGAACGGGTGAAGGGGTAGCCGGCCGGATCATGCCCGCTGCGAGCGGCAAACCGTCGCTCCGTCGAAGCCCCGCGGGTGATGCGCTCGTGGTGGCGCTGGGCGCGGCCGGGCTGATCGTGGCCGCGCTGGCCAAGGGGCCCGCGGGCGTGCCGGTCATCGGCGGGGTGATCCTGGCGGCGGCCCTCATGCGCATGTGGACGGCGCGCGGGCTGGCGGGGCTGGGCGTGATGGCGCTGGTCGCCGCCGGCGTTTTGGTCCCACTGGGACGCCGCATCCTCGCGGCCAACGCCGATCCGAGCGCGATCACGCAGGGCTCCGAAGCGTTCATGTGGAGCAAGGGTGTCGCGCCGGTGCTCATGCTCGCGCCGATGGCGTTGTTCTCGGCGCTGCCCGCCTCGCTGGCGATGCTGTTCCCGTGGGGAAAGGACGCCGACGCGGAGGCCGGTTGCGATCCGGCCGCCCGGCGGTCGCTGCTGATCGCCCGCGTGCTCGGCGCGTCGTGGCTAGCCTCGCTGGCGGTCTATGTGGCACTCGGCGTGCCCAACCCGCGTTACGCGATGCCCGCGGCGGGGCTGCTGTGCCCGATGGCGTGCTACGCGGTGCGGGGCGCGTGGGGCGTGCACGCGACGTTCAACCCCAAGCGGCGACAACTGGTGAAACGGTTGATGCTCGGCAACCCCGCGGCCGTGCCCGTGCTGCTCACGTGCATCGCCCTGCTGACCACGGTGGGCGCCCGCTCGTACAAGGTCGGTACGGACGGGCGAATGGCGGGGGCGCACCTGGCAGAGGCGGCGATTCTCGCGGGGGAAGGGGGGGGGGGAGGGAGAGGGGGAGACATCTGGGCCGACGGGCTCATCGAGGCGCGCCCGGACGTGCTGCTTTACGCGCAGCGGGTGGCAGCGAAGACGGCGGACGTGCGGTTGTGCCCGCTGTGGAAGAAGTTCGAGATGGCCGAGGGACGATTGCCGCCGCGGGGAGAACTGATCGTCCTGCGGATCGATTCGGAAGGGGACGAGCGCGCCCGGTATGAAGAAGCCATCGTGGACGGTCGGCTCGTCGCCGCGGGCGACGGCGAGGTGGGCCGGTACAAGTTCCGCGTGTACCGGGTGCGGTGAAGGCAAGACGCCATCGCCCTACCATCCGCCCCTTACACCACCACCCGCTCGAGCGAGATCCACCCATGGAAGCCGGTATTGTCGGTCTGCCCAACGTGGGCAAGAGCACGCTCTTCAACGCCCTGACCAAGGCGGGTGCGCTCGCGGCCAACTACCCCTTCGCCACCATCGAGCCCAACGTAGGCGTGGTGCCGATCCCCGACCCCCGGCTGGAAGTCATCCGCAAGCACATCGAGAGCCAGAAGATCGTGCCCGCGGCCCTGCGCCTGGTGGACATCGCGGGCATCGTGCGCGGCGCCAGCAAGGGCGAGGGGCTGGGCAACAAGTTCCTCTCGCACATCCGCGAGGTGGACGCGATCGTGCAGGTGGTGCGCTGCTTCGAGAAGGCCCCCGGCGGCGAGGACATCACGCACGTTGAAGGAACCGTCGATCCGGTCCGCGACATCAACACGATCAACGCGGAACTGATCCTGGCCGACCTGGAGACGGTCGAGAGCGCCCTGTCCAAGGCCGAGCGCGCCGCCAAGAGCCGCGAGCCCGAGGCCGTGGCCCGATACGAGGTGCTCAAGAAGGTCAAGCCCGTGCTGGACGACGGCAAGCCCGTGATCACCATGAAGATCGACGACCCCGAGCAGAAGAAAGCGCTGCGGGGTCTGGGCATGATCACCGCCAAAAAGGTGCTCTACGTCGCCAACGTCAGCGACGACGACCCGCACGGGCGCGGGCCGCTGGCGATAAAGGTGCGGCAGTTCGTCACCTCGATCGGCGGCGACGGCGAGCAGGACGTCGTGCCCGTGTGCGCCAAGATCGAGAGCGAGCTGGCCGAGCTGGGCGACGAGGACCGGCTGGAGATGCTCAAGAGCCTGGGAATGGATGAACCCGCGCTCAACGCGCTGGCCCGAGCGGCGTACCACCTGCTCGGCCTTCAGTCCTACTACACGGCGGGCCCCAAGGAGATCCGAGCGTGGACGGTGCCGGTCGGCGCGACGGCGCCCCAGGCCGCGGGGGTGATCCACACCGACTTTGAGCGTGGCTTCATCCGGGCCGAGGTCTACTCGGTGAAGGACCTCGAGGAGCTCGGCAGCGAGAAGGCGATCAAGGAATCAGGGCGGATGCGCGTGGAGGGCAAGGGCTACGTGATGCAGGACGGGGACGTGTGCCATTTCCTGTTCAACGTGTAGCGGCGCGAGCCGGCCCCGTGAAGTCTGGATCGACGGCCACTTCGGGGGATTGTGAATCCCGCCGGGCTGAGCGACAATCCCGATGGGCGCGTCGGCCGACCCGCGTCCCGAGGCGGCGCGGAGTGGGCACGAGCATCCCTGCGCCCGGAAATCACACGATTCGGACCGATAACCGCACTCCGGGCAGGCTCAAGCGGCTGAAACTTCGTAACCGGCTCGCCTCTTGGGCAGGCGCGGGCAGACTGATGGTCGTTTCTTTGGCCTCCCCGTCGAGGCGATTCGCATGACTGCACGAGCGCGGCCGTCGGCCGCGCCGCACGATGGCACGTCCGGCTCCGATGAGCCGGATCGTGCTGTCGGCAAAGTGAACTTCAAGGACCCAGGAAGGTGTGTCAATGGGCAAGAAGAACGGATCAAACGATCGACGGGCGATTGGCGCGGTGATGGCGTGTGCGGCGGTGTTCCTCGCCGCGGGCCAGGCCCTGAGCATGGACCAGGCGTCGCAAGGAAAGTCGGCCCCCGACGCCGGCGCGGCCGAGGCGGCGCGCGCGCACGTGATGGCGACGTTCGTCCGCGAGGCGGACGACGGTGCGCCCGGCAAGGTGCTGCCCGCGGCCCCGGAGAAGGGCCCGCGCCCGACAGCGCATTGGAAGACATTCCCGCTGGACGTGCCGGCGGAGCTGAGTGCCGCCGAACTGCCGACCTACTACGTCTATGAAGGCAAGCCGGTCGAGATGCGCGTGGACGAAACACGGGTCGGCGTGAAGTTCGCCGGCCTCAAGTCGAACGGCGGCGATGACGCGATGAAGGCCGCGATGGCCAGGCTCGGCGTGGCGGTCGCGTCGGTCGAGAGCCCGAACATCGGCAACTGGCGGATCGTGACGCTGGCCGTGCCGGCTCAGGGCGCGGGCGGGGTCAACGCGATCATCGATCTGCTGCTGACCGATCCGGCGTTCGAGTTCGCCACGCCCGTGTTCCACCACGCGACGATCGAGGCCGGGTATTACATGGTGACGCCGGAGGTCAACATCCGCGTGACCGAAGCCGCCGCCGATCGCGCCGACGCGGTGATCGCCAACGTCGCCAAGGGATTTGCCATCCTGCCCGATGGCCTCGGCGGCCTGAAGGGCGCGCGGCAGGTCCGCGCTGTCGATCGCAACGGGTTCCGAGTGCTCAGGGCGGCCAACACGATGTGTGCCGCCCCGGAGATCGCGTGGGCCGAGCCGGACGCGGTGTCCACCATGCGCCTTGATTACACCCCCAACGACGAGTTCTGGGGCTTCAGCAGCATGTGGGGTTGGGAGCAGAACAACGACATCGACACCGACGCCGAGGGCGCGTGGGACCTCACACGCGGCAACCCGAACATCAAGGTGCTGGTGATGGACTGCGGTGTGGAGCAGAACCACCCGGACATCAACCAGCTCACCGGGCGCGACTTCACCACCGGCGCGGTCAACGGTGTGGGCGACGGCGACCCCTCGGGGAGCTGCGACCGCCACGGCACATCCGTCGCCAGCATCATTTCGGGCCGGATCAACAACGGCATCGGCGGCGCGGGCGTGTGCCCGAACTGCCGAACGATCTCCGCCAAGACGGCGACCGAGCAATCGAACCCGTGCTCGAGCAGCTACGCGGCGTTCAGCGGAAGCTGGGTCGCCAACGCGCTGGCCTGGGGCGCAGGGCAGGGCTGCATCATCAGCAACTCGAGCTTCGGTGTCGGCTCGTCCAGCACGATCGCCAACGCCTACGACAACGCCGAAGCGGGCGGGATGATCCACTTCGGCTCGGCCGGCAACGGCGGATCGGACAGCATCGGCGACCCGACGCTCGGCTACCCATCGTCTCTCGACAGCGTCCAGGCCGTGGCGGCGATCGACTTCGACGGCGGGCGGTCGAGCTTCAGCAACTGGGGCACGGGCCTGCAGTTCGCCACGCCCGGAACCAACGTCCGAGCGGCGGACCGCCAGAGCACGCTCGGCTACAACGACGCGGCGGGCACGGCCGGCAACTACACCCAGTTCGGCGGGACCAGCGCGGCCTCTCCCTTCTGCGCCGGCATCTGCGCCCTCATCTGGAGCGCCTATCCCGACTATCAGCCCGCCAGCATCCTCTCTCTGATGAAGACGAGCGCGACCGACCTCGGTGCGGCCGGGTACGACACCGGCTACGGATGGGGCTTCCCCAACGCCGACTTCGCCCTGCGGGTTTTCCGGCCCGACGGCGACTGGTGCGACGAAGCCGTGAGCATCACCACCCCGACCTACGAGCCCGCGCCGTTCTCGGTGACCGGACGCAACGCGGTCATCGACGAACTCCAGGAGTCCTGCGAGCTCAATGACGCGGGCGTCAGCCACTCGACCTGGTACACCTACGTGCCGCCCTGCACCGGCACGCTCGACATCAACACCAACGGCAGCGATTACGACACCGTGCTCAGCGTGTACCGCGGCAACTGCCTGTCGGCAACCACGATCGCCTGTGACGACGACGGCGGCACGGGCACCCAGTCGCAGCTCACGGACGTCCCCGTAACGGCCGGCTTCACCTACCTCATCAAGGTCTCGGCCTACGGGCTCAACAACGCGGGCGGCACGCTCGACTTCAACTTCGCCTACACCGCCAACCCGCCGGTGAACGACGACTGCGCCGACGCCACCACCATCATCTTCACCAACTACTCGAGCTCGCGCTGCACACTCGGTGCCACGAGCCAGCTCTGCGAGTCCAACGAGACCTGCGAGGCGGGCAACGCCGGCACGAGCCGGAGCGCGTGGTGGGCGTACACGCCGGCCGTCAACGGGCGTATCGACGTGGACACCAACGGCAGCGACTACGACACCGTGCTGAGCGTGTGGAACGGGTGCTTCGGCGCGATCCTCTTCAACGGCAACATCACCTGCCTGGGCAGCACCCAGATCGCCTGCGACGACGACGGCGGTGCGGGCCTTCAGTCGATGCTCACCGGCGTGAACCTGCGTAAGGGCGTCACCTACCGCATCAAGGCCGCGGGCTTCGGCACGGGCAACGCCGGCGGCGACCTGTCGCTCAACTTCCAGTTCCGCCGCTGCCCCGGCGACCACAACCAGAGCGGCGCCGTCACCGTGCAGGACATCTTCGACTTCCTGGCCGACTACTTCGCCAACAACCTGGCGGCCGACTACAACAACTCCGGCACACTCACCGTGCAGGACATCTTCGACTACCTGGCGATCTATTTCGGCGGGCTCTGCGAGTAAACCGCCCCCCGCAAACTACGTCCCACGACAACACCGAGGGGCCGCGATCGACACTCGATCGCGGCCCTCGCTTCTTTGCACGCCCCGGCCCGCAACAATCGCGCCGTGACCACACCCCCCCCTCCCCCCCCCCCCCCCCCCCCCCCCCCCCCCCCCCCCCCCCCCCC
>CAZVZG010000043.1:0-25459 GCA_964630785.1 uncultured Phycisphaeraceae bacterium
GGGGGGGGGGGGGGGGGGGGGGGGGGGGGGGGGGGGGGGGGGGGGGGGGGGCTGGCAAGTCGGGGTACGACCTGCACTTTGTGCGGGAGATGGTGCCGGGGTACAGCGCTCGCCGGGTGTACACGAACTTCCGCGACAACAACCCGCGGTACAAAGACTTTGTATACAAAGAGGCCTCGCCGAACCCGACCAACCGCGAGAATCTCGCGGACGATTTCGAGAACGGCCTGGTCAAGAGCTTCATCGCCGATCGGACGATCAAGGAGCTCTCCGGGATCCGCGAGACCGGCGCGGGCGCGGCGGCGACGCGGACTTTCTACATCGCCCGCCCGATGGTGATCGGCGACGCCAAGTGCCTGGACTGCCACCGAACGCCCGAGACCGCGCCCCCGCGCCAGGTCGAGCTCTACAACGCGGACGGGTGGAAGGGCGGCTACGGGTGGAAACTCAACGACGTCGTGGCCGCACAGGTGGTGTACGTGCCGGTGTCCGAAGCGTTCAGGATGGAGAGCAGCCTGGGCCTGCGCCTTCTCGGAGGGGTGGCGGGCCTGTGTCTGCTCGGCGGCATCATCAGCCTGGCGGTGCTGACGCGCCGGTGAGTGCGGCCGCCGGATTCTCGCCTCCCGCGGTTCTCGGACGGGACTGAGCCGCGTTCGCAGGCGAGGGTCGAGCGGACGCGGCCATATCCGAACGGCCGGTGGTGTCGGCGTCAACCGCGTGGCGGGCTTGGTCGATCGACCGGGGAGTGACCGCGCCGTCATCGCCAACCCGCTCCACCGCCCAGCCGCCGACGCCGGGGCTACCCGATGGCAAACGCCTGCGTGCGGCCATTGTGGTCGGCCTGGCCGCTGTGGTGGTGATGGGCGTGCTGGCTGTCGCCTGGGCCACCGAGTTGATGCGCGATCTTAACGCCCGCGTCGAGGCGATCACCGAGGGCAGTCTGCCGGCGGCGATGACCCTCGCCGACTTCCGGACTCAGGTGTACGTGGTGCGATCCGCGACGGTGAACGCCGCGGCGAGCCACGCCGGGAGCGGCAGCGATGCGCTCGTGAGGGAGATCGCGGAGTTGAGGCGTCTGCTGGGCGTCCACCGCCGGGAGATGGCGGCGGCTGGTTCGACGCATTCCGGGGTCGATGTGCTGGCCGGGCGGACGGAAGAGTTCATCGAGGCGGCGCGGCGCGCGGTCGCCCTGCCTTTGTCGCGCGACGCCGATTGGTGGCATGAAGTGGATGCACGGCTCGCGTCGACGCAGGTCGCCCTGCTGGGCGTGACCCGCGCCGAGGCCGCATGGTGCAACGAGCGGGTCCGCGGCGCGGTCGCTCGCTCACGCATCCATTCGACTTCCGACGTGCGTCAGCTCAGCTCGTTCAGCGGGCTCGCGGCTGCGACGGCGGCGGCGATCCTGTTGCTGGTGCTGCGCTGGATGGGACGTGACCGGCGCGCGGTCGAGGGGGCCTTCGGCGAGGTGCGCCGGCTTGAGGTTGAGCTGCGGACGACGGCCGCAAGGCTGGAGACGGCGGCCCGGACCGCGGGCGTCGGTGTGTGGGGTTACGACCTGCGGACGCGCGAGCTGGAGTGGGACGGCACGATGCGCCGACTTCACGGGTACGAACCGGACGAACCATTGCCGCCCGGGCGCGAGCTCCGCGAGCGGGTGCATCCCGACGATCAGGCCCTGCTCAGTGCGCAGGGCGCGGCGGCGCTCGCGGGCACGGGCGAGTTCAAGCTCGACCTGCGCGTGCAGCGACGCGACGGTCAGTGGCGGCACCTGCACGTGGCCTCGGCCGTGCAGCGCGACGCCGGGGGAACGCCGGTGCGGCTCATCGGCGCGGCCATCGACTTGACCGAGCGGGTGAACATTCAGCGGGCGCTGCTCGAGAGCCGGGCGCGCCTGTCGGTATTCGGCGAGCACGCGCCGGCGGCGGTGGCGATGTTCGACACGGAGATGCGCTACCTGCTCTGCACTCGTCGCTGGCTGCACGACTACGGGATCGAGGGCGAGTGTGTGGCTGGCCGCTCGCACTACGAGGTGTTCTCCGAGGTGCCGGAGCGGTGGAAGGAGATCCATCGGCGCTGTCTGGCGGGGGCCGTCGAGACGTGCGAGGAAGACCCATTCGAGCGGGCGGACGGCTCGCTGCAGTGGCTGCGGTGGGAGGTGCGCCCGTGGTACACCTCGGTGGGCGCCATCGGTGGCGTGCTCATGCTCACCGAGGACATCACCGTTCGGCGCGAGGCGCAGGAGTCGCTGCGCAGGGCCAGGGCGCAGGCCGAGGACGCCAACCGGGCCAAGAGCGAGTTTTTGGCCAACATGAGCCACGAGATCCGCACGCCGATGACGGCGATCGTCGGGTACATCGACCTGCTCGCCGAGGCCCGGCACGACGACGCGCTGTTCCACCAGCACGCGACGACGATCCAGTCCAACGCCGAGCACCTGCTCACGGTGCTCAACGAGGTGCTCGACCTGTCGAAGATCGAGGCCGGACGGATGACGGTCGAGTCGATCGCGTGCTCGCCGCAGGGGGTGGCTGCGGAGGTGGTGCGGCTGATGGCGGTCAAGGCCGGCGCCAAGTCCATCGCTCTGGAGCTCAAGAGCCGGGGCCCGATCCCGGAGAGGATCATGACCGATCCGACGCGCCTCCGTCAGGTCCTCCTGAACCTCGTGGGCAACGCGATCAAGTTCACCGAGGTGGGGGGCGTGACGGTGAGCGTGTCGATGGATGATGCGGACCGCCCGGGGCCGGCGAAGGTGCGATTCGCAGTGAAGGACACGGGGATCGGCATCTCGCCCGAGCATATCCCCAGCCTGTTCGACCCGTTCATGCAGGCCGATTCGAGCATGTCACGCCGGTTCGGCGGGACGGGCCTGGGGCTGGCGATCTGCAAGCGGCTGTCAAGCCTGCTCGGTGGGTCGATCACGGTGGAGAGCCGGCTCGGCGAGGGCAGCGAGTTCGTGCTGCTCCTTGATCCCGGGCCGCTCGACGGGGTGCCGATGATCGACGGCGCCGAGTGCGTCGAGCAGTCGGACGCGGGCGCGCACCCGCGGGATTTCGCCGGAAGGCTCGCCGGGCGGGTGCTGCTGGTGGAAGACGGCGCAGACAACCAGCGGCTCATCGCCCACCACCTCAGGAGAGCCGGCGCCGAAGTCGAGGTTGCGGCCAACGGCCGATTGGCCCTGGAGCGCCTGTGCGAGGGGGGGCGGGCCACGGGCGCGATCGTGAACCCGAGCGAGTTTGCGCTCGTGCTCATGGACATGCAGATGCCCGAGATGGACGGCTACGCCGCGGCGAGGTCACTGCGGGAGAAGGGCTACGCGGGGCCGATCGTCGCGCTGACGGCGCATGCGCTGGACGGCGATCGGGAGCGGTGCCTGGGCGCGGGGTGCGACGACTACCTGAGCAAGCCGATCGACCGGGGGGCGCTGCTGACGGCGTGCGGGCGGTGGATGGGGGGCGTTACCGAGCCCGCTGGCCGACGCACCCGAATCCCATGAAACAGGGAGCCCCGAGCGCGAGCTCGGGCGAAACGACCCCGACGAACGGACCGCGGACGTTTCGTCACCATCCGCGGAGATGCGATCGCCGCGTACACCGCCGATGCACCTGAGCTTGCGCTCAGGGCTCCCTCGTTCGATCTCTCCGCGGAGGTCAAAACTCCGCCTGCTTGGGCGCCCGCGGGAACGGGATCACGTCGCGGATGTTCTGCATCCCGGTGACGAACTGCACCAGCCGCTCGAAGCCCAGCCCGAACCCCGCGTGCGGTACGGTTCCGTACTTCCGCAGGTCGCGGTACCACCAGTAGTCGGCCTTGTTGAGCTTCATCTCGTCCAGCCGCAGGTCGAGGCGGTCAAGCCGCTCCTCGCGCTGGCTGCCGCCGATGATCTCGCCGATTCCGGGACAGAGCACGTCCATCGCGGCCACGGTCTGTCGCTCGGGCTCGCAACCGTCGTCGAGCCGCATGTAGAACGCCTTGATGCCCTTGGGGTAGTTGGTGAGGATCACGGGCTGCTTGAAGTGCTCCTCGGTGAGGAACCGCTCGTGCTCGCTCTGCAGGTCGGAGCCCCACTTGATCGGGTACTCGAACTTGCGGCCCTTCCTGATCGCGTCTTCGAGGATTCGCACGCCCTCGGTGTAGGTCACGCGGAGGAACGGTTTGTCGATGACGTGGCGCAGGCGGTCGATCGCGGTCTTCTCGATGCGCTCGGCGAAGAACTTCATGTCGTCGGCCCGCTCGTCGAGTACGGTCTTGAAGAGGTGCTTGAGCATGTCCTCGGCGAGCTGGGCGTCGGCCGCGAGGTCGGCGAAGGCGATCTCGGGCTCGATCATCCAGAACTCGGCCAGGTGACGCGAGGTGTTGGAGTTTTCGGCGCGGAAGGTCGGGCCGAAGGTGTACACCCGGCTCATGGCCATGCAATAGGTCTCGACGTTGAGCTGGCCGGAGACGGTGAGGTGGGCCTCCTTGCCGAAGAAATCCTGCGTGAAGTCGATGGGATCAGCGGATCGAGTCTGACTCCCCTGATCCCTCGATCCCTTGATCCCTTGATCCCCTCCCGCCCGCGGCATGTTCGCCAGGTCCAGCGTGCTCACCTTGAACATCTGGCCCGCGCCCTCGCAGTCGTTGGCGGTGATGATGGGCGTGTGGATGTAGTAGAACCCGCGCTCGTCAAAGAAACGATGGATCGCCATCGCCAGGCAGTGGCGCACGCGGGCGACCGCGCCGAAGGTGTTGGTCCGCACGCGAAGGTGCGCCACCTCGCGCAGGTACTCGAACGTGTGCCGCTTGTTGCTCACCGGGTAGGTGTCGGGGTTCTCGACGCCTCCAACGGGGCGCACGCCGCCGCCCTTGGATGCCTCGACCAGCACCTCCACCGCCTGGCCCTTGCCCTGGCTGGCGACGAGCGTGCCGGTGACCTCGATCGAGCAGCCGGTCGTGAGCGCGGCCACCTCGGCGTAGTTACCAATCGCGTCGGCGCCCGCCGCCTTGCACACCACCTGGATCGGGTCGAAGCACGACCCGTCGCTCACGGCGACAAAGCACAGCCCGCCGTCGGCCTTGGAATCGCGGACGGTGCGGACCCAGCCCTTGATGGTCAACGCCGTTCCCGGCGCGGCCTTGAACGCGTCGGCGACACGGAGCCAGGGATTACCGGGGGCCGGGGGCGTGGAGGGCTTGGGGGAGGGCGGGGGGGGAAGCGGGGGGTTGGTGGTCATAGGCCGCGATCGTAGGGGATGACGTTCGGCGGTTCGCGCGGGCCGGCCCGCGCGGCACAGGCGCGGGCGCGGTATCGTGCCGCCGTGACCACCCTCTCCGCCGTTCGTTGGGTCTGCCCGATCATCGCGGCCGCCGGATTGCTCTCGCCGTCCATGCTTGTTGCGCGACCCGTTCGCCCCGACACGGGCGGCGCGGTCGCGGACGGGGAGGGGCGGCGGGTCGCTCCGGTCTTCAGGTGCATCTTCGAGGACCGCTCGCGTATGGTCATCGTGCGCCCGGAAGCCCCGCGGGGGGAGGGCGAGTCGGTGGTTGCGCCGGGCGAGGTCTTCGTCGCGTTCAACCCCGGCACCTGCGCCGTGCAGAAGGTCTGGCGCGGCGGCATGAACTTCCGCGGCAAGGTGTGGGACTTCAGCCAGGACAACTGCGCGCCCGCAAATGCCGCCGTGATGTACGCTCAGGCCGTTTCCACGCTGGTCTCGCTGCCCGATTCTCCCGGAGCGACCGGGGGGTGGACTCTGAACGGTCTGGACGGGCCGAGCGAGCCGGGCGCGGATCAGGGCTGGGTGTTCACGCGCCCGGATTCGTCGCTGATCTCGCCGGAGTTCGACGCCGCCGGCTGGCAGCGGGTGATGGTGGCCTTCGACGAGACCCAGCGCAACGGGCCGTTCCGCGTCGACGTGTCGGACGACGGCGGCACGACGTGGGTGGCGAAGTCATTCTTCTCCACCACGCACGGTTCGAGCGACGAGGACTGGCAGTTCGATTTCAAGCTCGTCGAGCGCCCGGGCCCGCGGATGCGCGTGCGGTGGACGCTTGGGCCGCACGCGGCGGACAAGCGCATCCGGCGCGTTCACGTGTTCGGCGACCGCTTGCCGTGGAGGATCGCCGAAGGAACCCGGATCGTCACGCCCACGCCCATCTGGCGCGGCTACGAGCGGCACGATGGCTCGGCCGCCGGCCCGGTCTGCACGCTGATGTTCGATCTGCGGCTCAACGACGGGCGGGCGGTGAGCGTCCGGCAGTCGATCGGATCGGCCGCCGATAACCCGAGCGCGGTTGTCGAGGAGTTTCAGGTGACAGGTCTGCCCGCCCAAAGCACGCTGAGGCTCGATCTTCCCGAGCTCGCCGCGGGGGAGGTGGGGGGGAACGCCACTCGGACGGTGCGGCGGCCCGGCGCGACGGAGACTGCTCTCGGCGCGGATGCCAGCGTCTCGGTGCTCGCGGACGAGCACGGTTCGGCGGCTTTCACCATCACGACTTCTCGCAAGGAGCACCCATGACCCGCTGCTCCGCTCGCGCATCTGTCATCGCGTGCCGTTTCATACCCGCTGTCCTCGCGCTCGCCGCCGCCGCTTCGCCCGTCGCGCTCGCGCAGGTTGCCGACACGTCCAGCCTCATCCCCGGCGTCACCATCTGGGCGTACGACCTGGGCGATCGTCTCAATCGAAGGCCCACCGTCGCGCCGGGCCAGACTCCGAACGTTTACTTCAACACCGGCACGATCAACCTCAAGGACGGCGTGGGCGAGGGCGCGGCCCGGCTCACAGACGATTTCTGCGGCGAGGTCCGCGGGTGGATCAGCGTTGCCGAGCCGGGGGTGTACAACTTCCAGGTCTCCTGCGACGACGGCGCGGCCGTGTTCATCGACGACGCCGCGCACGCCGTCGCCGACACCGAAACGCCCGGCGGGCCCGACAGGTTCACGCAGGAGGGCGCGGTCACGCTCGGCGCGGGCCTGCACAAGATCAGCATCCCGTTCTACGAGGATCGCGGCGATTTCCGGCTGCAACTCAAGTGGCGTCCGCCGGGCGCCCGCGGCTGGCAGGCCGTGCCCGCGGCCGCGCTCCGCACCGAGCCGGGCCAGACCTTCGTTGTCAGTCCCGGGCGCAAGCGGTGGTTCCTTGGCGAAGACCCCAACCGCCCCGGCGACGGGCGCCCGCTCGCGTCGGTCCATCCGAGCATGACGCTGGAGAGTTTCAGGGGGCCGGACTACCGGCCGCATGTCGGCGCGATGTGCTTCCTCCCCGACGGGCGGCTGGCCGTGGCGACATGGGACCCCGCGGGCGAGGTGGACATCCTCAGCAATCTCGACGGGGCACAACCCGGCGGCGTGCTGGTCAAACGGTTCGCCTCGGGGCTCGGCGAGCCGCTGGGCTTGGCGCTTGTGGACGGAGACCTGCTCGTCACGCAGAAGCAGGAGATCACCCGCCTGCGCGACACCGACGGCGACGGCGTCGCCGACCGCTACGAGGCGGTCGCGGCCGGGTGGCCCGCGAGCCACAACTACCACGAGTTCAGTTTCAACCTCGTGCCGCTCAACGGATCGCTCTACTTCACCACGTCCGTCCCGCTCAAGAGCGGTGTGACCATGTACGAGCCCGGCGCACCCGGGTCGGACGCCGACAACCCCGACGCCTCGGCGTTCCCCGTGCCCGATGGTCCCGGCTCGGTGTGGAGGTGCGACCCCGCGACAGGCGAGTTCCACCCCATCGGGCGCGGCCTGCGCGCGCCCAACGGCATGAACCTCGGGTTCGACGGCCGACTCTATTGCAGCGATAACCAGGGCGCGTGGCTGCCGTCCTCCAAACTCAACCGCATCCGCCTCGACAAGCCGGTCTTCTACGGACACCAGCGCCGGCCCGATGGAAACGTGCCCTGGGTGCCGCCGGTGGCGTGGTTCCCGCAGGGCGAGATCGGCAACTCGCCTAGCCAGCCCATCCTGATCCCCGACGGCCCCTACCGCGGCCAGATGCTCGTGGGCGACGTCACCTACGGCGGTCTTCGCCGCGTGTTCGTCGAGAAAGTGCGGAGCGAGTACCAGGGCTGCGTGTTCCGCTTCTCGCAGGGCTTCGAGGCCGGCGTCAACCGGCTGGCCTGGGGCCCCGACGGTTGCCTCTATGTCGGCGGCGTCGGCAGCAACGGCAACTGGAACCACAACGGAAGGAAGTTCGGCCTCCAGCGGCTTCGCCCGCACTGGGACAGGACGGCGTTCGAGGTGCTCCGCGTCGAATCCCGCGCCGACGGGCTGCTGCTCACGTTCACCAAGCCCGTGCCGGAATCGATCCTCACCGACGCTTCGTATTATCGAGTCGCGACGTTCCGCTATCAACCGACGGTGGATTACGGCGGGCCGAAGATCGACTACACGGCGCGCCCGGTGCGGCGTGTGGTCGCCGGGCCGGACCGCACGCGCGCGTTCCTGGATATCCCCGGCCTGGCCGCGGGCGAGGTCGTGTACCTCCGGCTTCAGGGCGTCAAGAGCGACGACGGCGACGAGCCCTTCGGCGCCGAGGCGTGGTACACGCTCAACGCGATCTCGCGAGTCGCGGGCCCGGGATTTGATTCGCCGGTGAAGGTCGAGCCCCGGCCCGCCGCGCCGCCGGCGGGCGCGGTCGTGCTCTTCGGCGGCAAGAGCCTCGACCGCTTCTCGCGACTCGACGGGTCCAAGCCGCACTGGACGATCTCGCCGGGCGGAGAACTCGTCGTGAACCTCGCCGGCGGCGGCGTGAACGAGGGCGACCTCATCACCCGCGACAAGTTCGGCGACTGCTTCCTGCACGTCGAGTGGCTCAGCCCGCCGGGCGGTGACGTGAGCAAGCAGACCAACGGCAACAGCGGGGTCAAACTCCAATCCCGCTACGAGGTCCAGGTCATGAACGCGCCGGGCTGCGGCCTGTGGGGCGAGAGCGAATCGCTCGACCCGCCGCTCTTCAACGAGGCCGGCGCGATCTACCGCCAGAGCGTTCCCGCGTTCAACGCCAGCACGGGGCCCGGCGTCTGGCAGACCTACGACATCAGGTTTCGTGCCCCGCGTTGGAGCGGCGAGAGAAAGACCGAGAACGCCCGTATCACGTTGTGGTGGAACGGCGTGCTCGTGCACGACAACGCCGAGGTCAAGGGCAAGACCGGCATGTCGGTGGCGGAGTCGCCGGGCGAGCACCCGCTGCTGCTCCAGTCGCACCCGAGCAGCGCGGTGGGCCCGGTGCGGTTCCGGAACATCTGGATCGTGAGGGAGTAGGACGCCGCGGGGTCTTGATCGCCTACGGCGCCTGTGTTGGTGCGGCCGCGGGCGGCGCGTCGGTCGGGGGGCGCGCCGGGGCCTGGGCGATTTTGTACACGCCCGGGCTGAACGCCGTGTGCTCCGTGTCGGCGTGTGACGTGAAGCGCCCGCTCCCCAGCACGCTGTCGCGCTGCACGCTGGTGCGTTGCAGGGCGGGGGCGTAATCGTCCAGCAGCGGCGGCTTGACCTTGGGCGTGCCCGGGGGCGGCGGTGCGGCCGGTTCGCCCGCGCCGGCGGGCGCACCCGAACTCGGCGGCGGCGAAGCCTCCTCGTTCCACCACACGCGCTGCACGGGCGTCCCGTCGGGCGCGGTGAGCAGCACCTGGTCGCCCGAGTTGCCCAGCGCGTTGCGGGCGCTGCTGTTCCTCATAGTGAACACCCACGCCCCGCCGAAGGCGTCGCTCGGGCCCGGCGGCGGCGTCCGGTTGTCGCCCACGGGGGGCGCGAACGTGCTGTTGAGCCCGTTGAACACGACAACCACGCCGCCGGAGGGCAGCTCGAACGCCGGGAACGTGAACTTGAGCTGGCCCTTGCCGGGGTCCTGCGAATCGCTGAGCGTGTAGCCGAAAAGCTGGATCGGCTTGTCGTGCGGGTTGACCAGCTCGACGAACTCGTCCCCGTTGACTTCGCGTTTGCCGTCCTTGTTGGCGTCTCCCGCCTTGCCCGGCGGCACGGCGTAGAGCACCTCGGTGATCATGGGGTGCGGCATCGGGACCGCGACCGCGGTCGGAAGGGGCGAAGCGGGGGTGGGGGGAACGGGGGGGGTGGGCGGGGCCGGTGATGGCGTGGAGTTCGCTGGCTGGGCAAGGAGCAGGCAGAGCGCGAGTGTGAGCACGGCGGGGCTCCGGGTGGTCGGAGGGGTCGGGCCCCACAGCCTACCCGGGATCGCCGGAGTTGCCCGAACCGCGGCCCGCCGCGCCGATCGCTCACTCCTGCGCGTAGTCCGGCCGCCCCTTCTTGTGTTCCTTGGCGACCAGGCGGCCGTTCACGATCATCAGGTCATAGTCGCGGACCTTCTCGTCGGAGAGTTTGAGCTCGATGTTCGCGCCGGGATCGTCCGCCGCCCGGTCGGGGATCGAGAACCGCACGCGCTTGCCGAAGCCCTGCTGATCGTGCGGAACCTTGTTGGTCAGCGTGCCCTTCTTGGCCAGCGTCGTGGTGGAGTAGGGCTTGGCGGTGCCGTCGGCCGCGATGTCGAAATAGGTGACGTCGAGGATCTGCCCGGTCTTGTTGACCACGTCAACGCCGTAGGTTCCGTCCGTACAGCCGCAGAGGCCGAAGGTCGTGAGGGCCGCCGCGGCGAGGAGGGGAAGCGTCTTGTTCATGCTTGGGTCCGGAAGGGGAAGGGAAGGCGAGGGTGCGGCAACAAACAGAACTCTATCGGGCGGCGCAGGCCGGTCGCCGCAGCGTTCTCACGGCTT
The DNA here is from genome assembly GCA_964630785.1 of uncultured Phycisphaeraceae bacterium. Classification (GTDB taxonomy): domain Bacteria; phylum Planctomycetota; class Phycisphaerae; order Phycisphaerales; family UBA1924; genus JADLCX01. The sequence goes on from CAZVZG010000043.1 coordinate 10,693, forward strand.
CTCGTGGATCTGGAGTGGCCCGCCGGGCTCCTGCGTCACGGTGATGAACGCGGTCCCGGGCCTCAGATCCGCGCTGGCGGGATGAGACGGGTTGGGGAGCGAGTCCACCGTCAGGTACACCGAGCCCGGTCGGGCGTTGGCCCGCACCGGCCCGACCGTGCCGCGATCGCCGGGGCCCAGCCGTCGGGTCGCGTTGAGCGTGGCGGGCTGGTTGCGGTCGTTGGCCTTGACCATCAACTGGGCGTAGACGGGTCCGGAGGTCGTGTTGTGGATGTCGGCGCCGTAGTCGGCCTGGCAGGCCGCCAGCGCGAGGCTCGCGCACAGCGTCGCCGAGATCAAGGTCTTTCGGAACAGTTGAAGGCCCATTGAATCGCCTCCTGTCGGACGCGGACCGCCGCGGATGAAGCCAGCATATCCCCGCGGCCCGTTCGGCGTGACCGCCGCTCAGCGGTGCTGGGCCTTCCAGTAGATGAGCCAGAACACCACCACGGCCGCGGCGATCATGACGCCGAGGATGGCGCACGCGACGAGCACGAACCGACCGGTGGTTCCGGTGGGCTCGTCGCTGGGCAGGTCGAGGAGCGGGCGCTCGTGCACCGGCTGCGGGGATTCGGGGCGCACGGTCGGCGGGTTGGGGCGGTCCGCTCGGGGGCCGGACGGGTCGGGGCTCACGGAGGGTTCCCTCGCTGGCTAGCGGTCCAGCTCCGCGGCCACGATGTTGATCGACCCGAGGATCGCGACCAGGTCGCTGAGCATGTGGCCCTCGGTGATCTTGCTGACGATCGAGTAGTTGATGAAGCACGGCGGGCGCACCCGCACGCGCCACGGCCGGGCGCTCCCGTCGGCGACGATGTGGTAGCCCAGCTCGCCCCCGGCGGTCTCGTTGGCGGCGTACATCTCGGCGACGGGCGCCTTCCACCCGCGGTTGCTCATGATGAGCTCGAAGTGCTGGATCAGCCCCTCGATCGAGCCGTACACGTCCTTCTTGGGCGGCTTGACGAGCTTGCCGTCGGCGAACGTATCCACCGGGCCGTCGGGGATTTTGTCCACCAGTTGTCGGATGATGCCGACCGACTCGCGGACCTCCTCGCAGCGCACGCGGTAGCGGGCGTAGCAGTCGCCGTCCTGCGAGACCGGCACCTTGAACTCGACCGCCTTGGCCCCCGCGCCGTCCCAGTTGTCCGCGTAGCACAAGTAAGGGAAGTCCTTGCGGACGTCGCGGGCCACGCCGCTGCCGCGGGCCATCGGGCCGCTGAGGCTCCACGCGATCGCGTCCTCTCGCGACACCACGCCGATGTCCTTGGTGCGGTCGATGAAGATGCGGTTGGTGTTGATCAGCGTCTCGAGGTCGATGAGCGACGCGAGCACGTCGTCGCAGCACTCCTTGACGAGCTTCTGGAACACCCTGGTGTCGGGCAGGTCCTGCATCAGGCCGCCCACGCGGGTCCAATCGGGGTGGAACCGCTGCCCCGAGGCGTAGTCCATGATGTCGTAGATCTTCTCGCGCGGGTTGAAGGCGTAGAGGAAGCCGGTGATGGCCCCCAGGTCGAGCGCGACCGCGCCCACGCACAGCAAGTGGTTCTGGATCCGCCCCAGCTCGGCCATGATGGTCCGCAGCACCTTGCAGCGCGGCGTGATCTCCACGCCGAAGAGCGTCTCCACCGCGTGGTGCCACGCGATGTCGTTGCTCACCGGCGAGAGGTAGTCCATCCGCGAGACGATCGTGACGTACTGGTTGTAGTCGAGGTGCTCGCCGAGCTTCTCGAAGCCCGAGTGCAGGTAGCCGATGTGCGGCGTGCACCGGGCGATCCGCTCGCCGTCGAGCTCCAGCACCAGGCGGAGGGTGGTGTGCGTCGCGGGGTGCTGGGGGCCGAAGTTGAGCACCCAGCGCTCGCCGGTGTCCACATGCGACTTGAGGTAGTCGGTCGCCTCGGCGTCGACGCCGAGGCCGCGTTCGGGCTTGAGTGTAAAGGGCATGGGGGGGGATGGTAGGGAAAGCGGCAGAGCAGCAAAGCAGCAAATGTCCTGGTCCTCGGCGAGCCCGGTGTACGAACAGAATCCAGTCAAACCACGCCGCATCGCCAGTTCTTTGCCGCGGTTGCGGCTTTGCCCCATTTGCGGCATTTCCCAGTCCGTTAGACTGCCGCTCAACCCCGGAGAGGTCCCCATGCGTCCACCCGCCCGTTTGATCGCCGTGGCTCTCGTTTCGTTCGCCGCTTTCGCCGCCGGCGCGCCGGGGACGCCGCCGACCGATGCGCAGATCGATCAGTGGATCGCGGCGGTCAAGGACGCGGGCAAGGACACCGAGGACCCCGCGGCCAAGTTCAAGGCCCGGGCCGCGGCCGTGGACGAGGGCATGAAGGACATCTCCTGGAGCGAGGTCACCGCGTCGCAGCTCGACCGGCTCGCGGCCAAGGGGCTGTTGCGCCCGTACCCCGCGGTGTGCAAGGCCGCGTTCCCGCGGCTGAAGGAACTGGCCAACGAGCCGACGCTCGAAGGGGCCCGGTGCGCCGACATCATGATGGCGGTCTGGCCGCGGAACCCCGGCGCCGACGCGGATGAGCGGAAGGCCGACACCGACGCGAAGGCCGACGCGCTCGCGGCGGCGATGAAGCACCCGAAGATGGCCGACCTGTTCAAGTCGGGCAAGGGCTCGGGCATCGTGAACGGCGTGGCCGGCCTGCCGCCGGGGGTGGTCAAGGAGCACAAGCTCGTCGAGGCCCTGGAGCCGTACATCACGACCGACGTTTCGCCCCTGACGGCGTCGGCCTTCGGGCGGATCTTCGACATGGCGATGTCGGACGACTACGGCGCGACGCCGGAACAGGCCAAAGCCCTGCGCGAGAAGATCGCCGCGGCCGCGCTGGCGGCGTCGAAGAAGGACGAGCCGCTCATGGCCGACGACCCCAAGGCCGTGGCGCGCCTTCAGAAGAACCTCAAGGATCTCGCGGCGACGTGCAACAGCGCGTGGGCCCGGGGCGAGCTGATGAACCACGAGGCCCCCGCGATCACGTTCACCTGGAGCAACTCGGACAAGCCGCTGCACTCGTTCGCGGACCTCAAGGGCAACGTCGTGGTGGTGGACTTCTGGGCGACCTGGTGCGGCCCGTGCGTCGCGTCGTTCCCGCACATGCGCGAGCTGGTCGAGCACTACAAGGGCTACCCCGTGCGCGTGATCGGCGTGACCAGCGACCAGGGGTTCCACATCGCCCGCACCAACGAGCCCGGGGCCAAGCCGGAGCGGATCGATTGCACCGACGACCCGGCCAAGGAGCACGGCCTGATGACCGGCTTCATCAAGGACATGGACATGACCTGGACGGTCGCATTCAGCGAGCAGAACGTGTTCAACCCCGACTTCGGCGTGCGCGGCATCCCGCACATCGCGATCATCGATCCGGCGGGCAAGGTGCGCTACAACGAGCTCCGGCCGGGGAAACTCTCCAGCGACACCGAGAAGATCGACGGGCTGCTCAAGGAGTTCAAGCTGCCGGTCCCGGCGGGCTCGGGCGGCGAGAAGTGACCGCGCTCTTCACACGGCTTGGCCGCGAAACGCCGCCAAGCCGTGGCGTCCGTGAAGCGCCGGAAACGATCAATCGTCGCGGATGGCCTCGGGCACGTCGCGCTGGTGGTCGGGCCCGTGGCGCAGGCGTGAGATCAGCGTGATCGGCGGGAGGGCCTTCACCACGGTCATCACCTTGTAGGTCTTGCTGGCCCGGATGTGGTTGAGCCGCTCGACGGGGTCGGTTCGGTCCGCGTTGTCCGGTCCGCGGAGGGCCAGGCGCCGGGCGGTCTGGAGCAGTCTCCAGCTCGCCGACGACTCGATGAACCCGACGGCTTGGGCGGCGGCGGCCCGCTCGTGGTCGGCGCGCCGGCGGCCCTCGGCTTCGGCGTCGAGCACACGCTGGCGGTAGGGCCAAAGGTACTCGCACAGATCGCGCGTGCGGACCCAGTCGACGCCGGCGACGGCCAGTTCCTGGGCCAGCTCGGCGCACACCTGCGGGCGGGGGTGCGTCCGCTTGTGGTGGGCCGCGAGGTCGAAAAGTTCGAGCAGGCGGCTCCGCATCGCCTCCAGCGGGTGGTTGGCGACGACGTGGCGCCGGGCCGCGGCGCCGAGTTCGGCGCGGCGATGGGGATCACGCACAAGGTCGGCCAGCACCTCGGCGTAGCGGTCGGCCTCGGCGCCCTTGTCGTCCAGCAGCGGCAGGAGGTAGCCGGTGCCGTCGACGACAAGCTCGGCCTGCCCGCCGACGACCGCGCCGACGACGGCCTTGCCGCACGACATCGCCTCGTAGAGCGAGAGGGCGATGCCCTCCTGCATCGAGGGCAGGAAGAGGATGTCGGCCGCGTTGTAGAGCGCGGGCATTCTCGCGATCGGCACGGGCCCGAGCAGCCGGACGCTCTCGTGCAGGCGGTGCTCGCGGACGAACCGCTCGACGGCGGGGCGGTCCTCGCCGTCACCGGCGACGAGGGCGACGAAACGCGCGTCGCCTTCGCGCAGCCGGTCGCGCAGGCGGCGGATGGAGTCGGCGAACACCATCGGCTGCTTCTGGGCCGTGAGGCGCACGGGGTAGAGCAGCGCGACGGTGTCGTCGTCGAGCCCGAGATCGGTGCGCATCTCGCGACGCAGATTGTCGTCGGGTTTCCAGGTCCGTGTATCAACGTTGGTGCGGCAGACCTCGATGCGAGCCGGGTCGCCGCCGCGGGAGGCCATCCAGCGCTTGAGGTGCTCGGACGACGCGATGTTCAGGTCGAGCTGGCTCTGCATCCCCGCGCCCTGGCGCGGGTGCCCGCCGTTCTTCCAGTACGACTCCTCCATGTGGTTGTAGTCCACGTACACGGGACCGGGGCAGTGCGCGCGGAGGTAGGGGAGGAGGAGGTAGGCCAGCTCGCTGTTGGAGATCATCACGACGTCGGGCCGTCGCGAGTCGATGAGGTACCGCAGCAGACGCGGGTAATCAGGGACCTGCGCCAGGTGGTCGAGCATGAACACGTCGGGCGTGAGGCGGCCGAACTCGGGCAGCCAGGGGTGACCCGCGAGCGTGGTCGCGATGGTCAGCTCCCACCGCTCGGACTCCGGGCCGGTGTGTGAGAGCACGCGGGCCGCGTCGAGGTTGAACTTGTCCGCGCCGCCGAGCCTGAACCAGGGCACGATCATCAGCAGCCGCTTGCGCGACTTGGCCAATGGATTGGTCCAGGGGATGCGCGAGGAAATGTCCGCGTGGGGCACGTGCCACGGCCGCTCCACGCGCGGGAAATGGCCGTCGTACAGGCGCGGGTAGGTCTCTCGCATGCGCCGGCGGAAGTCCCGGTGGCGGTCGGCGCAGGCGAGGTTCGCCCAGGCGTCGGTGGGCTCGGCGCGCCGGCGGTACCACTCCAGGTACTCGGGGATGGTGCCGCCCCAGAGCCCGCGGTCGGCGCAGCGCAGCCAGAACTCCCAGTCTTCCAGGCCGCGGCGAATGTTCTCGTCGAAGCCGCCGACCTCGCGGTGCACGGCGGTGCGCACCATGGTGGTCGCGGTGACGATGTTCTGATCCAGGATGGCCACGCCGCTGTGGAAGCCCTTGTCCCAGAGGTACTCCTGCCCGGCGAAGCCGACAGTGTTGCCGCCGACGAACGAGAACCCCGGGTTGCACTCGAGGAACCAGGCGCACTTCTCCAGCGCGGTCGGCTCGATCAGATCGTCGGAGTCGAGCATGAACACGTAGGGCGAGCGGGCCTCGCGAAAGCCGGTGTTGCGTGCGGCCGACAGGCCGTGGTTGCTCCGGTGATCGATGACGCGGACGCGCGGGTCGCGCCGCGCCAGTTCGCGGTATTCGTCCAGCACGGCGAGCGCGCCCGCGTCGATCGAGGCGTCGTTGACGATGATCCACTCGAACTGCTGGAGCGACTGCCCCAGCACGCATCGGGCGGTCTCGTGAAAAACCCGACCGGTGTTGAAGTACGGCGTGACGATCGTGGCGGCGGGAGGAGGGAGAGGCTGGTTTGTTCCTTCGCTCGCACGCGGCGCATAGCCGAATGTCGCGCGATCGGGCGCGATGGGCGTGCTGGCGAAGTTGGGCGAGCGCGGGTCGATCACCAGTCCATGCCCCGCTCGTAGCCGAGCTCAATGAGCAGCGACCCGGCGATCGCCTTGAACCGGCGCTTGTCGTCGTCGGTAAACCGTTCGCGCCAGTCGCCCACGACGCCCTTGCGCCATTCGGCAAGGGGCTCTTCCTGGCCGCGAGAGCGCCCGCCGCTGGCGAGCTCGAAGCTGTTATCGTGGACAATGCGATCGACGAGGCCGGGCTCGGCGCTCACGCCGAGCCAGCGGAAGACCCGCGCCAGTTCAGGCGCGGGCAGTTCGACGAAGTCCTCGTATTTCACCTCGCAGAAGCCGCCGCCGGGGCCGTAGAGGTCGGCGACGCGCCGCGCGCCGTAGATGCAATCGACCCATCCCAGCACGAGGTGACGCAGGAGCGGCTCGTTGAACAGCGGCACCGCCGGGCCCCGTCCGTGCGCGTGGTGCTCGCACGCGGCCATCGCGTGCTCCGAGCAGTCGGCCGGCAGCCGGTCGAACGAACGCTCGCGGAAGATCAGGAACAGGTGGCTCACGACCGCGTCGCGCCCGTCGCGGATCATCGAGAGGAACCGTCCTCGGGGCGGCGGGAAGAGGCGGTGCAGGAGCCGGGCGTTCTCGCCCCCGCGCCCGCTGTAGAACATCGTGGTCTTGTCGCCGACCCACCGCAGGCGCGGCCACTGCTTCCAATCGTCGCGCCGGGCCGCCTCGTGCATGAGCGAGAGCAGCATCGCCCGCTGCATCACGTTCGCGGCCTCGTCGAGCCCCAGGTCGCGCAGCCACGTGCCGCGGGCCTCGCGCGAGCCCGCCCACGAGGCGAACTTGTCCCGATCGAACCAGGTGTCGAACGAGTCGCCCCGGTCGTTGATGAGCCACCCCTCGTTGCGCATGTGGACTTCGGGGTGCGAGTTGAGCATCGACGTGAGCCACGTCGTGCCCGAGCGTCGGTACGCGCCGAAGAAGAGCACGCCGGGGTCGCCCGGCGCCGGAGTGACCGCGGGCTGGGGTGACTTTCCGGTCTCCACGCCCACCTCGACGGGCTGCCCGGGGAGCGGGACGAGCGGGCGCGCACCGGCCGGGCCGACCGTCTGGGTCGGAGGCGATGGCTGGCCCGGGTTGATCGTGCCTTGGGGGTTCATGTATTCACGGCCGACTCTGGTCCACCACGTCCGGCGATCGCGGCCCGTGCCGCGCGTTCCGCCAACCCCTCCCCCCCCCGCCCCCCCAACCCCAACCCCGGAAGCCGAAATCGTCCGTTCGCCGGTCGCGGCAATGGTACAGCGCGGCCTAGCGCGATCAAAGCAATCCCGTGGAAATGCCGAACACCGGCGCGGGATCGGCCCCGACCCGAACGGGGCGGAAGAGTTGGTCATTTCTGCTTTTCAGCGCTGGGAGAGCAGGTCCGCCAGCAGGCGGACGCCCCAGCCGGTCGGCCCCTTGACGAACGGCCCGCTGTCGCCGTCGACAGCGTGCACGCCGGCGATGTCGATGTGGGCCCACGGCACCTTGGGCTCGACGAAGTAACTGAGGAAGGCCGCGCCCTGGATGGGATGGGCCTTGCGGTTGGGGTTGGAGTTGAGGATGTCGGCGATGGGCGACTTCATCATGTCGCGGTACTCCTGGTCCATCGGGAGCCGCCACCACCGCTCGCCGCTGGCCTCCATGGCGCGTTGCAGCCGGCCCAGCAGCCGGTCGTCCTCGCAGAACAGGCCGGCGAAGGTCGAGCCCAGCGCGGTGACCACGCCGCCGGTGAGCGTGGCGAGGTCGACGATGAACTCGGGCTTCTCGACCTCGCACGCCCAGATGAGCGCGTCGGCGAGCACGAGCCGGCCCTCGGCGTCGGTGTTGGTTACCTCCACCGTGACGCCGTTGCGGTAGGTGATCACGTCGTCGGGTCGGTAGGCCTCGTCGCTCACCGAGTTCTCCGCGGATGAGAGCAGGCCGATGACGGGCCGGTCGGGCCGGATGGCCGTGGCGATGGCGTGCATCGCGCCGAAGACGGCGCACCCGCCGTCCTTGTCGCGCTTCATGCCCACCATGCCGTTGTTGACCTTCAGCGACAGGCCGCCGGTGTCGTAGGTCATGGTCTTGCCCACGAGCACGATCGGCGGCCGACCCTTGCCGACCCCCGGCGTGTATTCGAGCCGGATCAGGCACGGTTTGTTCTCGCTGGCCTTGCCCACGTTGATGAGCCCGACGAGCCGCTCCTTCTCCAGGTCGCGCCCCTCGATGACGCGGCAGGAGAGCCCCACCTGGCGGGCGAGCTTGCGGGCCTGGTCCGCGATGTACGCGGGCGTGGCGATGTTCGGCGGCGTCTCGCTCAGGTCGCGGGCGAGATTGGTGCTCTGGGCGAGCGCCAGGCCGCGCTCCAGGCCCTCGGCGAACTCACGGTCCGGGCTGGAGATGCTCAGGGTGGTGCGCTTCTTCTCGCCGTTCTTGTGGGCCGTGCCTTTGAACAACCAGTTCTTCCACGCGAGCAACCCGAGCCCCTCGCCAAAGCACCGGCCCGCGTGCGAGACTTTCACGCGCTTGGCCGATGCCACCTGGCCGGCGATCCGGATCGAGACGCTCGCGTCCTTGGTAGTCGCCAGGCGACGTCCGACGGCCGCGGCCACCGAGCGAAGGCTGTGCTCGCGGAAACCGTCTTTCTTGCCCAGCCCGGCGATGATGATGCGGGCGGGCGCCTGCTTGCCGCCGGCGTTGGGGGGGGCGGGGTAGGCCTCGACAAGCCGCCCGGACTCGCCGGTGCACTCGGGCCGGTCGATCGCCGCGCTCACGATCCCACCGAAGGCCTTGTCAAGGGCCGCGCCGGCCGCGTCGAGCTTCTTGTCGGTGAAGATGCCGACGACGACGGCAGAGACCTTGACGGATGCGGGCGCGGTGCGGATCGACTCGAACATGGACGACTCCTTGCGGGGCCGGCTTCCGGTCGGCCCGGGGACTCTGGGCGGTGAGGAATTGAGGGGGAGAGTCTATTCGTTCCATCCCGCCCGCGTTGCGGATAGCCTTTGTTCCGATGGGCTCGCCCGAATCCAAGAAGACCACCCCGTCCCCCACGCCGCCGACGGAGAACCACCCGGCCGCGTTGCAGGCGCCGTGGCGGATGGAGTACCTCGAATCGCTCGGCGAGCAGGAGAAGCGGAAGGGTGGGCCGCCGTCGGGAAGTTTCCTGCGAGACTACTGGCTCGCGGGCACGCCCGATGCGGACCTCCGCAACCACGTCATCGTGCGCACGGCGGACACGCCGGAACGCACGGGCGGCATGATCCTGCTCAACGGGTTTCCATACGCCAACGGGCACCTGCTGGCCGCGCTGGGCGAACCGCGCCCGACATTGCTGGACTACACACCGGCGCAGCGGGCGGCACTCTGGCGGCTGACCGACTGCGCCGCGGCCATCTTGCAGACCACCCTCGACCCGCAGGGCATGAACATCGGGATCAACCAGGGGCGTGCGGCCGGCGCGGGCGTGCCGGGCCACCTGCACGTCCACCTCGTGCCGCGATGGGGGGGCGATGTGAACTTCATGACCACGGTGGGCAACGTGCGGGTGATCCCCAGTTCGCTGGAAGCGATGGCGGCGAGGATGCGCGCGGTGTGGGAGCAACTGCGTACGGGCTGGGAACGGTGAGCGTGCTGATGGGCCAGTGCGACGCGATCATCGTCGGCGGCGGGATCGCCGGCCTGTGGACGCTCGCTCGGCTCACCGGCGCTGGGTATCAGTGCCGACTGCTTACCGACGCCGGGCTCGGCGCGGGCCAGACCATCGCCAGCCAGGGCATCATCCACGGCGGCATCAAGTACACGCTCGGGCTCGCCGAGCCGGGCGAGGCGAGCCGGCGCATCGCCGAGATGCCGGAGACTTGGCGCGCGTGCCTCGAAGGGCGCGGCGAGGTCGATCTGCGCCGGGCCCGCGTGCTCAGCCCGTGCCAATACCTCTGGACGACGCCCGGCCTGATCTCGCGGATCGCCGGCTTCGGCGCTTCGCGCGTCATCCGCACCGCGGTGACGAAGTTGGGACCGGATGAGCGTCCGCCGGTCTTCGCCGAGGCCCCCCGCGGCGTGGACGTCTACCGCGTGGATGAGCCGGTGCTGGCCATCGACAGCGTTGTCCGCGCGCTGGCGGAACCGCTGGCCGACCGCATCGCGCGCGTGGATGGTGACATCAGCGTGAAGACCTATCCGGAAACGGGTGAGGTCCTGGTCGACGCGGCATCGGGCGGCACGGCTGTTCATATGTGGGCGAGGCGCTTGGTGCTCGCGGCCGGCGCGGGCAATGAGCAGCTGCTCGCACGGTCTTGGCCCACGTCGAGGGGCCGCCCGCCCGCGCAGCGCCGGCCGCTGCACATGGTCATGGCGCGGATGGACGACGCGCCGGCCCTGTTCGGCCATTGCCTCGGCCCGTCCAGTGTGCCGCGATTGACGATCGGGGCCTCGCCCTCGGCACGCGGCGGGAACGTGTGGTACATCGGCGGCCAGATCGCCGAGACGGGCGTGAATCGATCCGAAGCCGAGCAGGTCGCGTTCGCTCGTGACGAACTGCGGGCGTGCCTCCCGTGGGTCGATCTCTCCCGCGCGCAGATCGAGACCTTCCGCATCGATCGCGCCGAGGGGTTGCCGCACGGCGCTCCCGTTGGCAAGCGCCCCGACGGCCCGGTGATCGCCGAGTCGGGCCTGCTCCTCGCAGCGTGGCCGACCAAGCTCGCCTTCGCCCCCGCGCTGGCCTCGGACATCCTCGCCCGCTTCCGCGCCGCGGGCATCACGCCCGGCCCCGCGATCAACCCGACGCGATTGACGCACCCCGGCTACGCCGACTATCCGTGGGATCGTCAAGCGGACTGAGGACGCGAACAATGACCTTGGGGTTGTCTAGACACTGAAAGGGGGCGTCCGAACATGCAGACCCGACCTCTGGGCAAGACCGGCCGCCAAGTGGGCGTCATCGGGCTGGGCACGGTCAAGCTCGGGCGCAACGCGGGCGTCGGCTATCCCGGCGGCGATGGGTTCGACCTGCCGACGGACGAGCAGGCGATCAATCTGCTGCGCACCGCGGCCGAGCTGGGCGTCAACCTCATCGACACGGCACCGGCCTACGGCGTGAGCGAAGAGCGGCTCGGCGCACTCATGGCCGCGGGCGGGTGGTTCGGCGGGCGGGATCGTTGGATGGTGTGCACCAAGGCCGGTGAGGAGTTCGACCACGCGACAGCGAAATCGCGTCACGACTTCTCGCCGATGGCGGTGCGCACAAGCGTCGATCGCTCGCTGAGCCGACTGCGCGTGGACCGGATCGACGTGCTGCTCCTGCACTCCGACGGGCGCGACGAGTGGGTGCTCCGTGAGAGCGGGGCGCTCGAAGAACTCAACCAACTGCGGGCCGAGGGCAAGATCGCGGCCATCGGGATCTCGTCCAAGTCCGTCGCGGGCGGGCTGCTCGCCGTGGAGCGTGGGTGCGACGTGGTGATGGTCACGCTCAACCCGGCGCACACCCAGGAGCGCCCGGTGATCGCCGCGGCCGCGAAGGCCGGCGTGGGCGTGCTGGTGAAAAAGGCGCTCGCGAGCGGGCACGCGGCCGACCCCGCGGCGGCGATCCGCTTCGGCTTGAGCGAACCCGGCGTGTCGAGCCTCGTCGTCGGGACGATGAATACAAAAAATCTGCGAACAAACGCGGCAGCCTGCCCGGTTGCGTAGCAAGCGACATTCAGACATGACCGAAACAGATGGTGTGCCGCGGCACTTGCGCGCCATGCCGGCGAGAACGCCGGGTACGATCAATGCGTATCAACGGCGGGTGGAAAAGGTGTGTTGCGGGATCGGCGCCGCGTGCAAGCTCGCGGCGTTCAAGCCCACCACGGAGGTCGGCCAACCGAGACGGCCCGTCCGGTTCCCTGCGGCCTCGGATCCACGCCTCCTGATCCGCCCGCACGAACCGGCGGGCCATCTTTTTGGTGCCGCGATCAATCGCCCACGCCGCCAACGCTCACGCGCACCGGCCGGCGTCGGAGCGCAGGGTTGCCGAGCTGACCGCACGCGGCCATGGTGTCGCGCCCCTTGGTTCGGCGGCGCTTGGCATACACGCCCGCTTCTAGCAGTTGGGCCAGGAAGAGCTCGACCGAGCCCTCGTCGGGGGCCGGCCAGGGCGAGCCTTCGCGCGGGTTGTAGGGGATGAGGTTCACCAGGCCGGGGAGCGGCGGGCGTCCGCTGTGGAGCCCGCGACCGAGGACGAAATCGCCCAACTCGCGGGCGTGCTCGGGTTGGTCGTTGACGCCGGGGATGAGCACGTACTCGAAGCAGATCTTGGCCGCCCCGTAGATCGGCCAGGCCTCGATCGCCTCGCGCAACACGCCCATCGGGTACTTGCGGTTCACCGGCATGATCCGGGCGCGGACCTCGTCGTTGGGCGCGTTGAGGCTTACGGCGAGGTTGAGCCGGTGCCAGCCGGGGCGGCGGACGCGCTCGGCGAGCCGCAGGATGCCGTCCACGCGCCCGACCGTCGAGATCGTGACCTTGCTCATCGGAAGATTCACGCCGTTGTGGTCGGTGAGCACCGAGATGGCGTCGAGCACCGCGTCGAGGTTGTCCATCGGCTCGCCCATGCCCATGAACACGACGTTGCGGATGCTCGACTCCCCCTCCCAGAGGGAGGGGGCCGGGGGGAGGGCCTCTGGTTTGTGTTCGCGCAAGCCGTCGCGCGGCACGGGATCGAGCACGGGGTCTCCCGGGACCGCTCCGGGTTCGCATTCGACCGACCCATCGAGCAGGCGCGGCGCCAGCGTCCGCGCCCAGACCCACTGCTGCACGATCTCGCGGGCGGTGAGGTTCCGCAACAGGCCCATCTGCGCCGTCTGGCAGAACGTGCACCCCATCGCGCACCCGACTTGGCTGGAGACGCACAGCGTGTGTGTGCGCACGCCCTTCTTGCCGATCATCGGGATGATGACCGACTCGGTCTCGAGCGTCTGGCCGGGCGCACCCTCGCGCCCGGGGACCGGCAGCACGAACTTGAGGACCCGACCTTCGCTGGAACCCGACTCGTGCGCGCGCATCACCGGTGGCAGGTTCACCTGCGCGTACGGCGCCTGAGTGAGTCCCTTGCGGTAGAAGGCCCGATAGCGGTCCAACGCACCCGCGACTCCCCCCCAACCCCCCGGCAGGCCCGCGTTCGCGCAGGCGCGGGCGTACGCGGCCGCGGTTTGGCCCAGCAGGTCGGGCAGTTCGGGAGCGTTCGGATGGTCGCCGGAGCCGGAAATCACAGCACCAACGCTATCCGCGACGGTCGCACAAATCTCGCGATCAGGCTTCAGGTCGGGCTTCGGAGGTCCGATTATCCAATCCGGGCGCGGCACTGGTGGCCTAACCGGGCCGCGGGGAACAGCGGGCGGAAGCCCGCTGCCACGGAGGAAGGACTCAGTTCGAGGCGGGCCCGTGGAGGCGCGGGCCTGTTCTCGTTTTTGGGATGGGTGAGTTGGGCTTGCGCCCCGCTACGGCCGGGCCCACACACCCGCCACCGGGGCGCGAGCGACGCCGGTCACCGCCCGCAGGGTGATGGGCACGCGGTCTTCGCTCAGCGCGCCGAGCACCGCCATCTCCGCCGCCTCGCGGTACGACGCGGGCACGCCGTGGTCGTCCACGCGATCGACCTTGGCCGAGCACCAACCCCTGATAGCCGCGACGAGCGCGGCGTTGTGCACGCCGCCGCCCGCGAGCAGCACGCGGTCTGGCGGTGCGTCGCCATCGCCCAGCCGGCGCGCGATCGTCTGACCGAGCCCCTCGCATGCGGTCGCGGCGAGATCCTCGGCGCTCACACGGGCCCGGAAGCGGGAGACCCACTCGCCCAGTTCGTCGCCCGTACCGAGGGAGCGACCGGAGCGGGTCTGGCTCGTCAGCACGCCGGAGAGGTCTTCGAGAGCGTCGCTGTGGACGGTCCCCGAGAGAGCGCCCGCGCCGCCGTCGTCGTAGGGCTTGTGCATCAACCGGCGTGCCAGCCCGTCGAGGAGGTGGTTGCAGGCGCAGACGTCCATGCCGGTGACGCGATCGACGCCGCTGTGGTCACCCGTCGGGCTCGCGGGCATGATGGTGACGTTGCAGAAGCCGCCGAGGTTGACCACCGCGCGCCGTTCGCGCTCGTGCCGGAAGAGCACCCAATCGGCCAGTGGTGTGATCGGCGCGCCCTGTCCGCCGCGGGCGAGGTCGGCGGCCCGCAGGTCGCAGACGACCGGCACGCCCGCCGCGCCCGCCAGCATGGCCGGGTTGAAGAGTTGCCACGACACGGGCGGGCTGTGGAAGACCGTCTGGCCGTGCGCGGCGATCAGGTCCGGGAGCGTGCCCGTTTCGGCGACCAAAGCCGCGATGGCGTCGGCGTGAAACAGCGAAAAGTCGCGGGCGAGGGCGGCGATGTCACCGGCGGTGGTTGGTCGCTGCTCGGCCAGAGCACGCAGACGCGGGGCGAGGTCCCCCAGAGGTCGCGTGACGCCACGGACGAAGGCCGCGTGCATCCCCAGCCCGGTCCCGTCGATGCGGACCAGCGCCGCGTCGAGCGAGTCGATGCTGGTGCCGGTCATGCAGCCGACGACATGGCGAAGCATGGTGAGAGGATATCGGATGGCGGATATCGGATAGCGGATTGAAAGGCCAAGAGCGGCCACAACCGTAACATCCGATCCGCGATCCGCGATCCGCGATCCGCGATCCGCGATCCGCGATCCGCGATCC
>CAZVZG010000044.1:0-23122 GCA_964630785.1 uncultured Phycisphaeraceae bacterium
TTCCCCCCCCCCCACCCCCGCTCGCGCCACCCCCCCTTCCCCCCCCCCCCCCCCCCGCCAGCCTCTCCCTCCGCTCCCCCGGTCCGCACACTCACGGCCAGATCGTGCGGCTCGCGTGGCCGGCCCAGGTCGCTCCGCAGGCCCACGCGCAGCACCGAAGCGCGCGCCGGCAAGCCGGACAACGGGGGGAGGAAGCCCGACCCGCCGTCGGCGCACATCAGCACCAGGTCCGCGGACATGGCCAGGTCCAGCGCGATCCGCTGCGCGTCGTGCTGCACCCGGCGTTCCGCGTCGCTCCAGCCCGAGAGCGACCCGATGCCGGGGGCGTCGATGTGGCGCACCACCAGCCCCGCCATGTCGATCGTGACGCCGACGTGGTCGCGGGTCGTGCCCGGCTCGTCGGCCACCACGGCGACGGCTCGCCCGGCCAGCGCGTTGAGCAGGCTCGACTTGCCGATGTTGGGCGGCCCGACGGCGACCACCAGCGGCGGGTCGATCAGCCGACGCAGCACACGCGAGTCGTCTTCCGAGAGCACGGCGTTTGCATCCGTCCGATCGCCCGCACGACCCCACCGTCGCAGCTGGTCGAGCAGAAGGTCGATCGCCAGCGGGCTGGCCGCGTGCGCGAGGGCCTCGCACAGGCGGGCCTCCAGTTCGCTCCGAGCCTCCGGCCACGCGTCGCGCGCGTCGGAATCAACCGGTCGCGGACCGACGCCGAGCCGCTCGAAGGCCGCGAGCAATCGACGCAGCACCGCCGGTCCCGCGTGCGGGAACAGCAGGGCGTGCTTCTCGTCGATCCTCGCGACGATCAGCGTGTCGATGTTCGGCAGTGTCCGCAGCCCCACGCGACCGGGCTGCACAGGCGCACCGCCCAGCGCGGCGATCAGCCCGCCCACGTCGCCCCGGATCTCGACGATCGCGACGGCCGCGCCGTGCCCGGACACTCCCGCCCCCGGCGCGACCGAGCTCGACATGTGGAACGTCGTGCCGATCGAGGGGGGGGGGGAATGGGACAGTCCGGCGGCCATCACGCGGGCTCAGCGTTCGCGCTCGGGGTCCGAGCCGGCGGTTTCGGTCCCGTCGGCCTCGTCGAGCGCTTCGAGCCGGTGGTAGGCCTCCAGCATCCCCATCAGCGTCAGGTCGGGCAGGACGTGCTCGACCAGCGGGTCGTTCTCGAAGAGCATCGCGGCGTCCCCGCCGGTGGCGATCACCCGTGGGTACGCCTCGTAGTACTCGGCGTACTTGTCGATGAGCAGGCGGACCATGCCGCGTGCCGCGCTGACCACGCCCAGGGCAATGGCCGGGCGGGTCGAGCGGCCGAAGGGCGGCTCGCCCGGCGTGTCTCCGGGGATCGGCTCGACTCCCACGTGCACCAGCGGGAGGGACGCCGCCTTCTCGTGCAGGGCCTCGCACATCATGCGCACGCCCGGCCCGATCGCCCCGCCGTGGAACGTCCCCTCGCCGTCCACAAAGTCCACCGTGATCGCGGTGCCCGCGTCCACGACCACGCACGCGGCCTGGGCACGCGAGTACGCCCCCAGCGCGTCCAGCAGCCGGTCGGCCCCGACGGTCGAGGCGTCGTCGAGCGTGTGGTCGATGAGGATCGGGAGGTCGCCCGGCCCGGAGCCGAAGCGGGCGATCCGCCGCCCCTGCTCGCGAAGCGCCCGTGACACCGCGTCGGCGACCGGCGGGTTGACCGACGCGATCAGGACCGGGGCATGTTCACCCGGCTCGTCCGCGGGCTCGGCCTCCGGGCTCACCGCCAGCAGCGCCCCGACCAGGGCCGCGACGTCCCCGTTGGGCTCCACCCGCGAGGGTTCGAGCTGGCCGTCGCGGACCGGCGCGAACCGCGTGCGTGTGTTGCCGATCGAGACGAGCAGGAGCGGGTCGGGCATGCCCGATCGTACGGGCGTGCGGGAGAAGAGCAGTTTGGCCGCGGATAAACGCGGATGGACGCGGATCAAGGCGGGGAAGGCAGAGCGGGGGTGGGGGTGGGGGTGGGGGTGGGGGGTGGGGGGGATGGGCGTTATCCGGCCTTGCGCGGCTCGAGCGCGGCCTTGAACGGTCGCTGTTCATCGATGCACGGTCGTTGTTCATCGGTTCACGGTCGTCGTCGATCGGTCAACGGTCGTTGTCGATCGATCTACGGTCGTCGTTGCTCGGTCAACGGTCGTCGTCGATCGGTCTACGGCCATCGTTGAGGGCTCGAACGCCGCCCCCAAGCGCGTTTCCTCCGCGAGCGACACCCCCGCCCCCCCCCCCCCACCCCGTCCTGCCGATTTGATCCGCGTCCATCCGCGGCTCCCCTCCTCTTTGACCTTGATCCATCCGTGCCATCCGTGTTCATCCGTGGCCAATTCCCCCGCTCCCCCCGTTCCCCCCCGATCCGCTACAGTGGCCACCGCATGGCCCGATGCCGAGTGGACAAGCAGGTCGAGCGTGTCGAGATCGAGGGGTTCGGCTTCCCGCTGGGGGTCTATCCGATCGAGCCGATGCAGCCGCGCCCGGGCTACACGGTCACGTTCGAGCCGGCCGATGGGGACGGTGCGGGGGGGGAAGGGGGAGGGGGAGGGGCGAGCGGTGAAGGCGGCTTTGGGGGCATCGGCGGGGGGGGTGGGGGGGGGCGGGCGAAAGGCGACGAGGCCGACGCCCCCGACAACGCGGGCGGGCTGGCCGACGCCGGTGAGGGAGCAGGGGGAGTGGAGGGAGAAGGGGGTGAGGGGGAGGGGGGCGATTGGGAGGAGTGGCCCGACCGCTACGTGTTTGACGTGCTGGTGCCGGCGTCGCGGGTCGAGTCGCTCTGCCGCACGCTCTTTGCCATGCTGCCGGGTCGGGTGTTTCCCATCGTGGACATGCTCGGGCAGGACGAGTACCGCGAGGTGGACCCGTACGTGGCGTACGAACTGGTGGGCCTGGAGCAGTTCCTTGACGGCGTCCGCCGGTTCAACGGCTTCTTCTTCGAGGACGGGCTGGTCGGCTTCGGCGTCATGTGCGAGGAGCCGTTCATCTACATCTTCATCGACGAGCACAAGATCGTCACCGTCCGCGTCGAGACGGCCCTGCGCGAGAAGGTCGAATCTATTCTGGCGGCGTTCGACCTGCAGGAAATCGACGAGATCGCCGGGGCCGACGCCGCCACGCACGAGCACCGCGGCGTGCTCGATTCGCCCGACGACCGCCCCGACCTGCTCAACGCCGAAGAGATCGTGGAGTATCTCCGCGAACGGTGGCGGCTGGTGCTGAACATCGACCCCGAGACCAACGTGAACGAGGAGGGCGAGCCCGTCGGCGTGACCGGCTGGCGGTGCCTGGTCCGGCACGATTGGGAGATCCCCCTCAAAGAGGCCGAGGCCGCCAGATCGGCCCACCAGACCGGGCGACGGCCGGAAGTCGGCCGCTACGCCGAGGTCTTTCTCACCGCGGGCTGTTACAGGGAGGCCGAGGACCTGGCGCTGGCCGAGTTCAAGAGCATGCTTTCTCCCTCGCTTCGCAAGATTTGGGAGCAGGATGAGGAAGCGCCCGACGTACCGGTTCTTGTCGCGGCCGACCGGCTGCGACCGGATCATTTCAAGGAGGAGCTCGCCGAGGTGCGGGGCGGGGGGAAAGGGGCGAAAGCAGGAGTTGGGGGGGGAGGGGGGGGCAAGGCCGCCAAGGCCGACAAGCTGAACATGAACGAGCGGCGGGTCTGGCACGCGGCCTGGCTGCCGCTGGATACCTGAGCGTGCCAGAGCCGATCGGTGTGGGCGCCGGTCCCGGCGGAACGGGACGGAAAGGCCGACGGCAGGGATTGAGCTTTGTTCGGGTCAGCCGGGATTTCTTCCACCGCAAGAAACGGCGGCGGGCGGTTTGCGTTTCCGGCCCGGGGTGGGTATCTTCGCCCTCCTTCCCGCGCGGAGGGGAGGCGGGGCCGGACTTGCGGCCATTTCCGCGCGGCCCGTTGGGGGCTGAGAAGGGAAGCGGGGGGATGCCCGCACGATCGTCGCGAACGTTCGCGGACGATGTGCGGGAACAACCGTGTCCATCGGTGCGAACGTGAGTCGTCGCCGCGGGCTGACGCGGCACAGGTGTCGGAGAAGATCGAAATGCTGACTGATCGGAACCGTCGTACGAACAAGACCCTCGCCGCCATGGCGCTGCTCGCGGGGTCTTGCGTGGGTCTGGGTCACACCGCCCTGGCGCAAACGTCCGACGGGGAAGGCGCTCCGCCGTCTCCCGCGCCGGCCGCGCCCGCACAGGCCGGTCCTATCGATCGGGTCGCCGCGTTGGCGGACGCGGGTCACCTCGTCGAGGCCAAGACCACGCTCGAAGAGACCCTGCGTGCCGGCGTCGCCGACAGCGATCGGGCCCGCGCCGTCTCGCTCCTCCGCACGATCGAGTCCAAACTCCGGGCCGCCGACCCCGTCGAGGTCAGTCTGCAGCGGGCCGAGTTCGGGCTCAAGCAGGGCGACCTGCTCGGCGCCGAACGCTGGGCCCGGACCATCGCCGGCAAGTCCGTCGCGGACGCCGCGGCCCAGAAGCGGGCCGAGGCCGTGCTCGCCGACGTGCAATCGCGTCGCGATGAAGTCCGCCCGCTGATCCCTGGCCTCATCAAGCAGGCTACGACCGACTTCGACGCCGGGCGCTACGGCGCGGCCAAGGCCTCGATCCTCGCCGTGCTGCGATCCGGCGTGGAGATCGACCCCGAGGTCAGCCATTCGCTGGAGAAGCAGCAGCTCCAGATCGTCGAGATCGAGCGTGAGCGCGGGAAGAACTTCGACGTCGCGGCCGACGCCGGCCTCTCGATGCTCGCCCAGCCCGGCACCGTTCGCCGCCCGGGTCAGCCCGGCGAGGAGCCCGCGCCTCAGAACGGCGATCAGCCGCCGCCGCCTCCCCCCGCCCCCGCCAGCCAGCCCGAGCCCCTGCCGCCCATGCCGGCCGAGCAGCCCCCGGCCTCGCCGATGAATGCCGAGCCGCCGCCGCCCGCGCCGACTACTCCGCCCGCTTCTGACCAAAGCGAGCTCATCCGCACCGCGATGCACGCCGAGGCGCAGCGGATCCTCGTCGAGGCCGACCAGGCCTTCGACGCGGCCCGCTACAACGAGGCCGCCGGCAAGTACGACCTGGCGATCCGCCAGTTCAGCGGCTACCTCGACAGCGCGGAAGTCTCGCGGGCCCAGGACCGCCTCAACGAGGCCCGCGCCCGTCTGGAGGTCAACCAGCGCGGTGAGCTGGGCAACGAGGTGGTCGGCATGACCAAGGTCCGGCGCGAGCAGGCCCAGGCCGAATACGACAACGAGGTGAGCGAGGCGAACAAGGCCCTCAGCGCCGGTGACACCGACAGCGCGACCTCCCACCAGGCCCGCGCGGGTCTGGCCATCCGCAACGCCCGCGACGTCTTCACCGAGGCCGAGTTCGCCGACTACCAGGCCAAGCTCAAGAAGCTCGAGACCGACATCGGCGTCAAGCGCGACCAGATCGCCCGGGACACCCGGGCCACTGAAGAGAAGACCCAGGCCCAGCGCGCCAAAGAGCTCGAACAGGGCCGGCTCAACGAGCGCGACCGCAAGGTCAACGAGAGCATCGACCGCATCCGGGCCCTCCAGCAGGAGCGCAAGTACAACGAGGCCCTTCAGGTCGTGGACCAGGTGCTCTTCCTCGACCCCAACAACCCCACCGGCCTGCTGCTCAAGGGCATCCTCGGCGACGTGGTGCTCTGGGAGAAGTTCAACAGCCTCCGAAACACCAAAGAAGCCAACATGGCCGACCTCTCTCTCGACAACGAGGAGGTCATGACCCCGCCCAAGGGCGGGCGCTTCATGGAGTTCCCGACGGACTGGCCGGAGAAGACCTTCACCCGCGGCGAGAACTCGGCCTTCAACGAGCCGCGCGAGAACCGACAGGTGCTCGCCGACCTCTCCAGCAAGAAGATCCCCGCCGACTTCAACGAGAACAAGCTCGAGGACGTGCTGACCTACATCCAGACGCTCACGCAGGTCCCCTCCGACATCGACTGGGAGAGCCTCGAGGCCATCGGCATCCGCAAGGACACGCCCATCTCGCTCAAGCTCTCGCCGCTGCCCGTGCAGACGCTGCTCGACCGCGTGCTGGCCAAGGCCGCGGGCGGCGACCAGTTCCGACGGGCCGGCTGGACGGTCGATCGCGGCGTGCTGGTCATCGGCAGCCAGGAGGAGCTCAACAAGCACAAGAGCCTGGTGATCTACAACATCCAGGACCTCCTCTTCGACATCCCCGACTACACCGAGGTACCCGAGATCGACCTGAACTCCGTGCTCCAGCAGAGCCAGGGCGGCGGCGGCGGCCAGAGCCCCTTCCAGGACCAGAACCAAAACGAGCAGGACCGCCCCACCCGCGAAGAGAAGATCCGCCAGATCCAGGACATCATCACCCAGAACGTCGACTACGAGGGGTGGGCCGACAACGGCGGCGACGTCGGGCGCATCCAGGAGCTCAACGGCTCACTGATCATCACCAACACGCCCAAGAACCACCGCGAGATCGTCGGCCTGCTCTCCAAGCTCCGCGAGATCCGCAACATGCAGATCAACGTGGAGACCAAGTTCCTGTTGGTCAACCAGGGCTGGTTCGAGCAGATCGGCTTCGACCTCGACGTCATCTTCAACGCCAACAACAACCAGGTGCGGTCCGCCCGCGCCGTCGATCCTTCCATCCAGGCGGGCGACTTCTTCGACTTCTCGGGTCAAAGCAACGGCCCCCGCGGCCTGCAGCGTCAACTCGTCGGTCAGGGCCCCACCGGCGGCAAGCTGGGCCCGATCCAGAGCGCCGACCGCACCAACCAGGCCGTGGTCAACCCCTCGGGCTGGTCGCCCGTCGCCGCGTTGCAGAACTCGCTCGGCCTGACCAGCGGGCTGGCCACCGCCGCGACCGGCTCCGACAGCCTCGCCTCGGCGGTGATCGCCGCTTCGCCGGCGCTCGGCATCGCCGGTCAGTTCCTCGACGACGTTCAGGTGGACTTCCTGATCGCTGCCACGCAGGCCGATCAGCGCAGCGTCTCGCTCACCGCGCCCCGCCTCACCTTCACCAACGGGCAGACGGCCAACATCTTCGTCGTCACCCAGCAGGCGTTCGTGTCGGACCTTCAGCCGATCGTCGGCGATTCGGCCGTCGGATTTGATCCGGACGTCAGCGTCGCCTCCGAGGGCGTGACCATGCTCGTCGAGGGCGTGATCTCCTCCGACCGCCGCTTCGTCACCATGAACATCGACGCCGGCGTGGCCCGCATCGACGGCTTCGCCCGCGAGTCGGTCAGCGCCGTCGCCGGCGGCCAGCTCGTCAACTCCGCCGAAACCAACTCGTTCATCCAGTTGCCCACCATCACCGTCACCCGCGTCCGCACCACGGCGACGGTCCCGGACGAGGGTACCGTGCTTCTGGGCGGCCAGCGCCTGGTCACCGAGGTCGAGGTCGAGACCGGCGTGCCCGTGCTCTCCAAGATCCCGATCCTCAACCGCTTCTTCACCAACCGCGTCGAGAGCAAGGAGGAGCAGACCCTGCTCATCCTGCTCAAGCCGACCATACTGATCCAGAGCGAGCAGGAGGAGAAGAGCTACCCCGGCCTGATCGACCAGGTCCGCACCGGCATCGGCGGGCGCTGATCCGGACCAACCCGATTTTTTCCCCCGCGGGGCCGGACCTGTCCGGCCCCGTTTTTTTCATCTCCCGGCACGCGCTCCGGGCGTGCGCCGACGGGGGCCGCAAGCCCGATGGGTCTATAGTCACCCCCGTTCGCCGCCCCATCGGCGAAGGGGCCCAGGAGTTTGTCGATGCCGCCAACCGGTCCGTCCAGGCTTCGCGTGAAGCAGCACAAGGACGTCACGCAGGTCGAGTTCATCGACCGCAACATCCTTGACGAGTCCAACATCCAGCAGATCGGCGACGAGATCGCCGACCTGGTTGAATCCGCCCCCTCGCCCAAGCTGCTGATCAGTTTCTCCAACGTTGACCATCTGTCCTCGGCCGCGCTGGGCACGATGATCACGATCAACAACAAGGTCAAGAGCAAGAAGGGCCAGCTCCGCCTGGCCAACATCGACCCGCAGATCTACGAGGTCTTCAAGATCACCAAGCTCGACAAGCTCTTCCAGATCCACGACTCAACCGACGCCGCGCTCGCCAGTTTCAGTTGAGCAAGCACCAGTCGGGAGTAGGGCGGAGGGGGGAGGGGGGCGAGGCTGCAAGGGAAGGGGAATGGGGGAGGGCGGGCGGCTCTCAAACCATCAGCGGACGACGTTCGTCACGACGGCATGGGCAATCCGTCCAAGTCCAACACCGAGCAGGCCACGATCCTCGTCGCGAACCGACGCGACGAGATCGAGCGCGCCGAGCAGCGGCTCATCGCCGCGCTCGACCGGTTCAAGTACTCCGACGCGGCCAAGTTCGCTGTCCGCCTCGCCCTCGAAGAGGCGCTCGTCAACGCCTTTCGCCACGGGCACAAGAACCTTCCCCCCGACGAAAAGATCTCGCTGGAGTTCCGCGTCACGCCCGACGAGACCGAAATGGCGATCGAGGATCGTGGCCCCGGCTTCAAGCCCGACGACGTGCCCGATCCAACGCTGGACGAGAACCTCACCGTCCCCACCGGCCGCGGCCTGCTGCTCATGCGGGCGTACATGGCCCGGGTGGAGTACGTCGGTCGCGGCAACCGGGTGGAGATGCTCTACAAGCGGTCGTGAGGGGATGGCGGGACCGAAGGGCCAGCGGAGCGTGTGGTGGGCACGTTGGAATTCGCACGTCAAGGACGCTCCGGGCGGCGTCCTCGGCGTGGCACCCCAGGGATTTTGGCGCTAGAATGATTCTAAGACTCAGGGATTCGGCCCCACGGGTAGAATCCGGTCCACAGCACGAACCCACCGCCGAAGGGGCGATCAGATGCCGCTGAAACTGCCCATTTACCTCGACCACGCCGCCACCACCCCCTGCGACCCCCGCGTCGTGGAGGCGATGCTGCCGTATTTCACAGAGCACTTCGGGAACCCCGGGAGCCGCAACCAC
Organism: uncultured Phycisphaeraceae bacterium; assembly: GCA_964630785.1. GTDB lineage: Bacteria > Planctomycetota > Phycisphaerae > Phycisphaerales > UBA1924 > JADLCX01. Next base: position 9,010 of record CAZVZG010000044.1, read on the forward strand.
TCGTTCGGCTGGGACGCCGAGAACGCCGTGGACAAGGCCCGAAACCAGGTGGCCGCGCTCATCGGCGCCAGCGACAAGGAGGTGGTCTTCACCTCGGGCGCGACCGAGAGCAACAACCTGGCGATCAAGGGCGCCGCGGCGATGTACGAGAAGGCCCCGGTGGGCTCGTCCGGACGCGGGCACGTCATCACGGCGATGCACGAGCACAAGGCCGTGCTCGACCCGTGCAAGCGGCTGTCGAAGGAGGGCTTCGAGGTCACGTTTCTGGAGCCGCCGCGCGACGGCGTGATCCGGGCCGAGCAGGTGAAGGCCGCGATGCGCGAGGACACGATCCTCGTGAGCGTCATGTGGGCCAACAACGAGATCGGGACGATCAACGAGGTGCCGGAGATCGGCGCCCTGTGCCACGAGCGCGACGTGATCTTCCACACCGATGCGACTCAATGGGTGGGCAAGATGCCGACCAACGTCGAGCGCGACAACGTGGACCTGATGAGCTTCTCGGGCCACAAGATCTACGGGCCCAAGGGCGTGGGCGGGTTGTACGTCCGCCGGCGCCGGCCGCGGGTGAAGCTCGTCGCCCAGCTCGACGGCGGCGGGCAGGAGCGCAACTTCCGCTCCGGCACGCTCAACGTCACGGGCATCGTCGGTCTGGGCAAGGCCTGCGAGCTGGCGATGAACGAGATGGACCGCGACGGCGAGCGGCTGCTCAAGCTCCGCCGCCGGCTGGAGACCGAGATCACGCGCCAGCTCGACACGACGCAGATCAACGGCAACGCCGAGCGCCGCCTGCCGCACATCGCGAACATCAGCTTCGGGTTCGTCGAGGGCGAGAGCCTGATGATGGCGTGCAAGGAGATCGCGCTCTCGAGCGGGTCGGCCTGCACCAGCGCGAGCCTGGAGCCCAGCTACGTGCTCAAGAGCCTGGGCGTGGGCGACGACCTGGCCCACTCGAGCCTGCGCTTCAGCCTCGGGCGCTGGACGACCGACGAGCAGGTGGACTACGCGATCAACAAGGTGGTGACCGCGGTGAAGAAGCTCCGCGAGCTCAGCCCGCTCTACGACATGCACAACGAGGGCATCGACCTGACCAAGATCGAGTGGGCGGGGCACTGATGAAAACCGCAGCGCGGCAGATCAACAAAGCAGCAGACGGCGCGGCGTTGCCGACCGTTCCGCGGTGCTTTGCTGCTCCGCGGCCTTGCTGACTTGCTGCACTGGAGATTCCCATGTCATACGGACCCAAAATCATCGACCATTACGAGCGTCCCCGCAACGTCGGCACCTTCGGCACCCAGGCCGAGATCAAGGCCCGCAAGGACCTGGGCGTCGGCCTGGTCGGCGCGCCCGAGTGCGGCGACGTGATGCAACTCCAGATCAAGGTCGATCAGAAGACCGGGCGCATCGAGGACGCCAAGTTCAAGTGCTTCGGCTGCGGATCGGCGATCGCCTCCAGCTCGCTGGCCACCGAGTGGCTCAAGGGCAAGACCCTCGACGAGGGCATGGAGATCAAGAACACCCAGATCGTCGAGGAGCTCAGCCTCCCGCCGGTCAAGATCCACTGCTCGGTGCTCGCCGAGGACGCGATCAAGGCCGCGATCCACGATTACAAGACCAAGAACGGCCTGCCGGTCGAGGACGACCACCACGCCGAGGTCCACTGAGAACTCGCCGAACCGCCGCCCGCCGGGGGCGTAGAATCCCCGGCAACACGCACCCGACCACGGAGTTGTGCCCATGAGCACCACGACCACCACCCCGCCCAACGCCGAAGCCGAAGCCCCCGCCACGATCATCCTGACCGAGGCCGCGGCGAGGGAGATCAGGAACATCGTGCAGCAGCAGGAGCTCGACGGCGAGAAGATCCGCCTGCGCGTCGGCGTCAAGGGCGGCGGCTGCTCCGGCTTCAGCTACCTCCTCGACCTGACCGAGAGCCAGAAGGACACCGACGAGGAGTTTGAGCAGCACGGCATCAAGGTCATCATCGACCCCAAGAGCCTGCTCTACCTCGGCGGCACCACCGTCGATTTCAAGGACGAGATCATGGGCCGCGGGTTCGTGTTCCAGAACCCCAACGCGACCAGCACCTGCGGCTGCGGCTCCAGCTTCTCGGCCTAAGCCCCGCGCCGTCCGACAAACCCCCCCGAGGGCACCCATCCGGGTGCCCTTTTTCGTGCCCGATCGCCCCGATGCTTGCGGAAGCCCTACATTCCGCTAGACTCCGGACGCGGGGGAGGGGGGGACGGGGGCGGGGCTGGGGGGATTGGCCTGTGTGCGGCCGCGGCGAGGGTGGCCTGGGACGGCGAGAGCTCTGGAGCCGGGTATGTCGCAAATGTCGTCGGAAACCACCCAGGGCTACGCGCCCCCGACCGTGACCCAGTTCTCGGTGTTCCTCGACAACCGCGTCGGCAAGCTGCACGAGCTCGTACGGATCTTCGAGCACTCCCCCGTCCACATCGCGGCCTTCAGCGTCCACGACGCCAGCGACTACGCCGTCGTCCGCCTCATCAGCAACAACGCCCAGGAGACCAAGCTCCTGCTCACCCGCCACCAACTGCCCTTCAGCGAGCTGCAGGTGCTGCTCATCGAGCTGTGCAAGGGCCACACGCTCGAGCGGCTGTGCCTCTACCTGCTCGGGGCCGAGCTGAACATCCGCTTCGCCTACCCGCTGATGGTCTTCCCCGGCCAATCGCCCACCGTCGCGCTGGCCGTCGACGACGCCACGCTCGCGGGCCAGATCCTGCGACGCAAGGAGTTCCGCCTGCTCGGCGAGGACGACCTCACGCGCGCGCTGTAGATGGGGATTCCCGAGCCGGCTTGGATGGCCGTAGCGTCCAGTCTTGGTTTTGTGAAAACGCCAAGCTGCCGGGCCGCCGAGCCGCTTGCGGCGGATCCGGCACGCGGCCGCGCGGGGCTGCGATTGGGTGGACGGTGCATGAATCGCCTTCGGCGAGAGCTTCAATGGGAAGCTGCGGGACGAATGCCTGAACCTGGAGCTGTTCACGAGCCTGGCGGAGGCACGCGTGGTGATCGGGGACTTCCGCCAGCGCTACAACCACCACCGACCGCATTCGAGCCTGGAATACCGAACCCCCCACCCCCCTCACCCCCTCACCCCCTCACCCCCGCGGCGTTCGCGGCGGCGTGCAGGCGGGCTCCTTCGGTCGGTCTCTCTGCGCTCGCCCTCCCTCAGTCGCCCGCCTGCACCCCGCGAGAGGAGTCGGTAGACTTGCACACGGTTGCTCTCATCTGAACTGGTACAGGAAAGTCAGGCAGGTCAGGCTCTCATCCAGACTGAATCAAGCCTTCAAGGGCATGGCCCCGGTGGTGGCCCCTCGCTTTTGTCAATTTCATCAACTCGCAAATATCTATATCCGCCTTCGCGAAGATCCCACCCCCAGCCATTACGGCGCATTTCTTCCACGCTCCGCAAGTATTGCTGTTCATCCCTGGCACCTAACTCACTCGTCGCCATCCAACACCGCAAAGCAGGCTCGACAGGATCCATTTTCCAATTCATCGGTGTTACCACAAAACCACGCCAATGCAAAATCGGATAAAATCGTGCACCCGAAAGAGGCGCGTGGCTCCATACCCATGTGTGCCCGTTCCAAAGGTGAAATTGATCGGCGTCCCACCGTGGTGGTCGTACGGTTGATAAATTACAACCTCGAATATGAGGTGCAAACGCTGCTAGAAACCAATCACCATTTCTTTCTGCAAGAATCACGGAACAGGCTCCCAACGATACCCCGTCTGGCTATTGAGCGATGCAAGACGAGCTGACCTGCCTGACTTTCCTGTGCCAGTTCAGATGAGAGCAACCGTGTGCAAGTCTACCGACTCCTCTCGCGGGGTGCAGGCGGGCGACGGGGGGAGGGCGAGCGCTGCGAGGCCGACCGAGGGAGCCTGTCTGCACACCGCCGCGAACGCAGCGGGAGTTCGATGATTCAGCGGACTGCGCTACCGCCGGTGGATGCGTGCGTCTTTGCGATTTCCAGTGATTCTCCGTGATTCGCAAGACCAACGACCAGCCCGCAGGTGGTTGCGGCTTTTCGTTGCCCGGCGGCGAGTCGCTTTGGCGTGTGGCCGATCGGCCCGCTCAGTCAGCCGCATCCTACCCGACAGACCCCGCGGATGGCCGCACCCGCCCACGTCATCCCCCCTCAGTGCACCCCCTCCGCCGCGAGCCATCGCTCCGCGTCGAGGGCGGCCTGGCAGCCCATGCCCGCGGCCGTGACGGCTTGGCGGTATTGGCTGTCGGCGAGGTCGCCGGCCGCGAACACGCCGGGGATGTTGGTGGCGCTGCCGCGGGATTTGAGCACGACATACCCGGTGGGGTCGAGCTCCACGCCGCTGCCCTTGAGGAACCTGGTCGCGGGCGTGTGGCCGATGGCGATGAACAGGCCGCGCACGGGCAGTTCGCTGCGCTCCTTGCTCAGCGTGTCTTCGAGCATGATGCCGGAGATGGTGTCGCCGCCGAGGACGTCGACGACGACCTTGTTCCAGAGCACCTTGGCGTTGGGTCGGCCGAGGAATCGCTCCTGCATGATCTTGCTGGCCCGCAGCGAGTCGCGCCGGTGGATGACGTAGACGGTGGAGGCGAACTTGGCGAGGTAGGTCGCCTCCTCCATCGCGGTGTCGCCGCCGCCGACGACCGCGAGCGGCTGCTTGCGGAAGACCGGGAGCGCGCCGTCGCACACGGCGCAGGCCGAGACGCCGCCGCCCGAGCGGGCCAGTCGCATCTCGTTGTCCAAGCCGATCCAGTTGGCGGTGGCGCCGGTGGCGAGGATGACCGAGTGAGCGCGGACGGCCGCGCCGCCGCTGGTGGTGAGCGTGAACGGCCGGGTCGAGAAATCGCACGAGGCGATGTCCTCGGCGATCGACTTAGTGCCGAACCGCTCGGCCTGCTTTTGGAAGTGCTCCATCAACTCGGGGCCGGTGACGCCGGCGGGGAAGCCGGGGTAGTTCTCGACCTCGGTGGTGAGCATCAACTGGCCGCCGGGCAGCACGGGCCCGGGGTCCTGCTTGGGCACGCCGGTGTAGACGACGGGGTTGAGCTGGGCCCGGGCGGCGTAGATCGCCGCGGTCCAGCCCGCGGGCCCGGAGCCGATGATGACCACCTTGTGAACGGAATCGTTGCTCATGGGTGCAGGGTACGTCGCGTGGCGGGGCGGATCACTTGAGCGTGCCGTCGCCGATCATCTTCTGGCGCATCAGCGACAGCGGCGGCGGCCAGAGCAGGTAATCACCCGTGCCGGGCCGTCCCTGGGTGCACGTCAGACCCGCCTGCGAGCTATCGTCCGGCCCGACGGAGTAGATCACAAACTGAGTCTTGTCGAGCGGCACCTCGAAGTTCGGCAACGGGTCCGGCAGCCACAACCGCAACGAGAACGGCTTGTCGTTGCCGTGCTCGTCCTTGGGTGTCTGCTGCACCGGGATGAAGTACCTCAGGTCGTCGCCCTTGCTGCTGTAGGGATCGGTGTCGATCTGGCGGGTGTAACGCGGGCGCGTCGCGGCCAGGCTCGTCGGCAGCACTCGCTCACGCAGGAAGTAGGCGTACACCGCCATCCCCATGCGTGTGCCGACCTGGATGACCTCGATCCTCCGGCGCACCACGAACAGCTCTTCGAAGTCATCGAGCCCCATGCCGACCACCGCGTACCGCGGCCGCCCCTTCACGTACAGCTTGTAATACGGTTGACGCTGCTGGAACACGTCGAAAGGCGAGAGCTTCCAGTGCTGCTCCCAGTCGGCCTTCAGTGAGTTGAGCACCTTCAAGGCGTCGTACCAGCCGACGTGGCGGGGCCGGACCTGATCCCAGTACGCCGCCGTGCTGAACAGGCGCAGCGGCCGGTCCACCGACGAGACGCGGGCCATCGTGGACGCGAACGTCTCCGGGTTCGGCCCGTCCTTCTCGATGATGACCTTGTTGATGAGCTGCTCGCGGGCGACGTACTCGGCCTCGGGCAGGCGGATGCGATCGATGTACAGCGAGCGGTCGCGCATCAGGCCCACGATGTTCACCAGGGCCGAGGGCTGGAGCTTGTGGTCCGCGGCGCGGAAATCGGTGTAGGTCAAATCCGCGATGCGCTCGATGGCGAACGCGAGCGATTTGAGCCCGAACTCCTTCTCCTTCAGGAACGGCCGGTCGCACATCTGGCGGCTGAAGAACACCCAGTTCTTCATCACGCCCAGCGAGCCGCTCACGTCGCCTGCCTCCAACAGCCGCGACGCCTCGACGTGCATCAGGATTCCGACCTTCTCCAGGTCGTCGAGGTAGAGGAACTTCGCGCCCGCGAGCGTCGGCGGATCGCCCAGGTCCACGTACATGTCCTTGGTCACGAGTTCCGGGTCGGTCGCCTCGGTCCCGTAGGGCAGGCTGAACGCAAACCCGCGCTGCGGGTCGTTCTCGTCCTTGGTGACCTTCGCGATGGCCTCGATGACCTTCTTCTGCGGCTCGGCCTGAGCCCAGGCCTTGCACTCCGTCCAGCTCGGGCCCTTGTCGGAGTAAAGGCCGGCGGTGAACTGGTCCTTCAACACCGCCGGCGGCGGCGTCATGGCCGGCAGCAGCGGCAGAACAACTTTGTCGCTCCGCTTGTCGTCGCCCACCTTGCGGAGCATCGCGTTGACGCGGTCGACAAAGTCGTCGGCCAGCGCGGGCCCGACCATCGTGGCCGCGAGCACGCAGGCGGCCGTGATCGCCCGCGCTGAACGGGCCGGGATGAGGTTGGTGAACAGTCGCGAGAGCGCGATCGGCATGTCTGACTCCGTGGCCGCGGAGCGGTTCGCTCCCCGGTCGATCCGGCTGGTTTGGTGGGCCCAGATGGTAGCAAGTCTTGCCCGCGGCCGGTCGCCCGGCGCGACCACCAAGCCGCGGCATACCGCACACAAGCCCCCAAAAAGAGGCCCGGACGCCGCGGGGGCGTCCGGACTCTTACGCGAGAGAGACTTTGTTGTTCGCCCGCCGCGGCCGGCCGGCCCCGCGGGGGGCCTCAGCAGGCGGTTCGCCGGCGTTCCGCGTCGGGCTGTTCGCCGTCGTCGTCGAAGACGCTGGCGCAGGAATCCCGGAAAAAGCGGCTGGGCTGCTCGTCGGTGACCTGGGAGTTGAGTTTGCGCAGGGCCTCGTCGGCGATCTGGCGGACGCGCTCGCGCGAGATGCCGATCTCGGTGGCGATCTGCTTGAGGGTCAGCGGCTCCTGGCCGTCGAGCCCGAATCGCAGACGCAGGATGCGGGCCTCCCGTTCATCGATCGCGTCCAGAAGTTTGCGGATGGTGCGGAGCTCGTCGTCGCGGAAGATGTAGTCCTCCGGCGGCCCGGTCCGCTCGTCGGCGAGAAGGTCGCCGATGTTCATGACCTCGCCGTTGTCGTCCAGCGGGGCCTGTGCCGGGGCCCGGAAGGCCTTCACGGCCCGCTTGATGATGCGGATCTTCTTGAGCGGGAGCTGCATCTCCTCGGCCAGTTCCTGCAGGCCCGGGGGCCGGCCCAGCGAGCGTTCGAGCTTCTGACTGGCCTGCTTCCAACGGGCGATGAGCTCGACCATGTACGCGGGCACGTGGATGGGCTGCACCGCGTTGATCAGGGCCCGTTTGATGGCCTGTTTGATCCACCACGAGGCGTAGGTCGAGAACCGGGCGCCTTGGGCCGGGTCGAAGCCCTCGACCGCCCGAAGGAGGCCGACGTTCCCTTCTTCGATCAGATCCTGCAGGGACAACCCGCGCCCTGCGTAGTTCTTGGCGATGGATACCACCAGCCGCAGATTGGACCGGATCATCCGCTCGCGGGCGATGGGGCAGTTGTCGTTGATGACCCGCCAGCCGAGCGTCTTCTCCTCATCCGCGGTCAGGAGCGGCGTCTCGTTGATCTGGCGCAGGTACAACTGCAAGCCGCTCTGAAGCTCGGCCCGGGCAGGGGTCCTGGTCACTTTCACGCCTCGCACAGATTTACACCCTTCCAAAGGCGAGAACCGCCCGGAACGGCCGACGGGCCCACGGAAGCCCGCGGTTGGCCGCCCATCACCGTTCGTCCCGCTCAACCGGGCGGTTGCATCGACCAGCCGACATTGCGCCTTGATGCACCACCAAAATGTGGGCCGCCCATCGGGCTACTCTCAGAGCAAGTTCCCAGTTTGGGCGGTGTTATGGGCCGTAGAGTCCCCACGGATAACCTGTCGATGAACTGGAATGCCCCGGAGGCGACGGGTACGTTCTACTCCGAACCGGGCGGGGTCGAGCGTCGGAAGAGCGCGGGGAGGGGGGGCGGGGAAGGGCCGGCGAAGGCCGCGCGAGGGCTGTGTGGGTGAGTGACGACCTCAGCAAAATCCTCGATGAGTGGCCGTACGAGCCCGGCAAGATCAATGTCCGCATGATCGAGGGGGACGACGGCGAGCCCAGGATCCAGCTCCGGCTTGATCTGGGGATCATGCAGCTTCGCACCAGCGGGCGGCCCGACGGCCTGCGGCCCGAGGGCTACGACAGCCTGCTGGAGATGCACGAGGCCCGGCTTGACGACCACGTCGCCGAACACGGCTCGGCGGCCGGATTTGTTCTCGATGAGGATGAATGCCGCGAGCTGCGCGAGGAGGCCGTGCAGTATTACCACCGGTACGTCTGCCTGATGGTCCTGGAGGATTACGACGGCGTGATCCGCGACACGACCCGCAACGTGCGGGTGATCGATATCTGCGGCAAGTTCGCCGAGACCGAGGCGGACCGGACGGTCTTGGAGCAGTTCCGGCCCTACATCACCATGATGCGGGCGCGGGCCCTGGCCAGCCAGGCGCTCAAGGACAACGAGCCCAAGGCCGCGATCCACGCGATCGATCAGGGCCTCGAAGCCCTGCAGCAGTACTTCTCGGACACCGACCAGCCCGACCTGTTCGACTCGTCCAACGAGGTGCAGGTGCTCAAGGGCATGCGCGAGGCGTTGACGCCGAAGCTCCCCGTCAGCCAGGGGGCCGAACTGCGGACCCGCCTGCAGCAGGCCATCCAGCAGGAGAACTACGAGCTGGCAGCGATCCTGCGCGACGAACTCAAGACAATCGAGAAGCGCCCGGAAGCGTGACGGGTCAGAGCTTCTCGACGAGCCGGCGGGCCAGTTTCTCCATCACCTGTTTGGCCATGTCCTGGGCTGTGACGACCTCCTCGACGCACACGTAGTTGGCGCCGAGTTCGGTCGCCGCGATGGCTCGGCTGAGGTACGTCGTCCGGGCCGCGATGAAGACGTTGGGCGCCAGCGAGCGGATGGTGCGGCAGGCCCGCAGCACCGCGTCGTCGTCGGGGATGGTCAGGATCACCGCCTCGGCGTCGTGGACGCCGGCCGACTCCAGCACGTCCGGGTTGACGATGTCGCCGAACACGAAGCGGCGCCCCAGCCGCTGCTGCTTGATGACGGTGCTGGGGTTGAGTTCGATCACGACGTAAGGGATGCCCGCGGCCGCGAAGTGCTCGGCGACGTTGCGCCCCACCACGCCAAAGCCGGCGATGATCACCGGTCGGTGCGGGTAGGGCAGCGAATCCTCGATGACGCCCACCAGCCCCGGGAGGACGTCGCCATCGCCCGATGGCTCGCCCGAGTGGGTACTGCCAGCCGCGGGCGCGACGGGCTCGTGCAGCGCGGGGTTGGTGATCCACCTCGCCGGCGGCACCCTGTCCAGTTTCGGCTGGATCGCCTTGGCCAGTTCGTAAAGCGGCGTGGTCAAGATCAGCGTGACGACCACGACGGAGATGAGCACGGCGCGGGCGTGCTCGTCAACCAGCCCGGCCAGCTCCGCCTGGGCGAGGATCACGAGGCTGAACTCGCCGGCCTGCGAGAGCAGCAGGCCGGTGAGGGCCGAGATGGGCGCCGTCGCCCCGCCCGCCCACGTGGTGAAGCTGATCGCGCCCGACTTCACCACCACCAAGGCGACGACCCCCAGGCCCACCACCCACCAGCTCGCCAGCGCCGCGGGAACGTCCATCTTGGTCCCGACGGCCGTGAAAAACACCGCCATGAACAGGTCGCGCATCGGTGAGAGCTGGCCCGCAAGCTGGTGGCGGAAGGGCGTCGCCGAGAGCAGGAACCCCGCCAGGAACGCGCCCAGCGCCGGGCCGAATCCCAGCCAGATCGTGACCACCGCCGCCGCAAGGGCCGCTGTCGAGGCCACCACCAGCAGTGCTTCGGTGTTGGCGTTGCGGCTGGCCTCCTTGAGCGCCCGCGGGAGCATCCAGCGACCGGCGGCGACGAGCATCCCGATGATGCCGATCTTGAACGCAGCGCTCTGCACCAGTTCCAGTGTCGGCGAGAGTCCGTGCAGGCCGATCGTCCGAGCCGGACGTGCGGCATCCGTCCCGTGCTCCCAAGTGGCCAGCAGGGGCAGTACCGCCAGGACCCCGACGGCGATCAGATCCTGCACCAGGGCGATGCCCAGGCACAGCCGCCCGTGCACGCGGTGGATCTCGCGGCGCTGGTTGAGCAGGCCGAGCACCACCGCCGTCGAGGACATCGCCAGCCCCAGCGCGATCGCCATCGCCTTGGGCGATGACTGCCCGAAGAGCATCGCCGTCGGCCACAGCAAGGCGGCCGAGCCCAGCGTCGAAGCGACGCCCACCGCGATGATCGACACCATCCCCGACCGGATCGCGCCCGTGTCCAGGTGTAGGCCGATCGTGAACATCAGCAGCACGATCGCCAGGTCGGCGATCTGCTTCACGTTGTTGTCCGAGTGGATCAGACCGAGCACCGACGGGCCGATGAGTGCCCCCAGCAGCAGGTAGCCGGGAATGGACGGCACCCTGAACCGAGGCGCGACGATCGCCACCGCCGCCGCGGCGAGCAGGATCATCAGCAGGTCCCGCACGTACGCGGCGGTGGCCTCGTCTGCGGCGTACGCGAGCGTCAGGAGCCAGCCGTGCATTCGCGGCGATCTTAGAGTGCGTCCCGGAAGCCCGCGTCCGCCGCGGGCGGGTATGTGGACGAGTACATCGCCCAGTTCGACGCGGCGTCCGGCGGCGGGCACGCGGCGTACATCCTCCAGGACGCCAACTTCAACGTGGTGGCCGCGGCTGACGCCCAAGGCCGTCCCGCGGCCCAGTTCAGCTACTATCCCTACGGCGTCGTCAAGACCGCCGGCATCTTTGACAGCTCAATAGGGACGGTGCGGATGGGCCACCAGGGCCTGTTCTACGACCGGCTAGACGCGCCGTGCGCGACCGACCGCCTGGTCGCGGCCGGGCCGCACGGCAACACGGGCTGGACCGACGGCACCCCGCAATCGATGCCGGGCCGGGGTGTGTACCAGTGCCGCAACCGGAGCTACGGGCCGGGGCTGGGGAGGTGTTTGCAGGGTGACGTGCTGTGTTCGGGGCAGTTGCTAAAGACGTGCGCCGCCGGCCCCTGTTGCTCACACCGCGTCCACCCGCCGCCGCTCGTTCTCGCGCTTCACAAACACCGAGAGCAGGGTGATGTCGGCGGGCGTGATACCCTCCAGGCGCGCGGCCTGTCCGAGCGTCTCGGGCCGGAAGCGGCTCAGCGCGTGCCTCGCCTCGGAGCGCACGCTCGGGAGCATCGCGTAGTCGAGCGTGGGGGGGATGCGCCGCCGCTCCAGTTCGCCGTGGCGGCGCACCTCGGCGCGTTGGCGCTCGATGTACGTGGCGTAGAAACGATCGGTGTGCGCTGTGAACACGGCGGAGCGATCAAACGCCGTGTCCGGCGCGGCCCGAGCCAGGTCCGCGCCCAGCCGCTCGGCGGAATACTCGGGGCGACGCACCATCGCACCCAGCGGCATCCCCTCGATGCGAACCGAATCCAACAGCCGGTTGATCTCGGCGAGTTGGCCCGTGCGCTCGTCGAAAAGCGCCCGGCGCAGCCGTCCGAGCTCGGTCGATCCCAACAGACCCAACTCCCGGGCCCGCGCCGTGAGCCGGTCGGGCGCGTTGTCGGCCCTCAGCAGCAGCCGGTGCTCGGCCCGGCTGGTGAACATTCGGTAGGGCTCGGTCGGCGTCTTGGTCACCAGGTCGTCCATGAGCACGCCGATGTACGCCTCGTCGCGCCCGAACGTGATCGGCCCCAGCCCGAGGGCGAGCCGGGCCGCGTTGATGCCCGCCACGATTCCCTGGGCCGCGGCCTCTTCATAACCGCTCGTGCCGTTGATCTGACCCGCCAGGAACAGGCCATCGACAAGCTTGGTCATGCCGGTGGCCGCGATCTGGTGCGGCCTGACCATGTCGTACTCGACGGCGTACCCGTACCGCAGCACCTCCGCTCGCTCGCACCCGGGCATCCCCCGCACGATCCCGTCCTGCACGTCGGAGGGCAGGCTGGTGGAGATGCCGTTGCAATAGACCCACTCGTCGTGCCCCGGGCGAAGGCTCTCGGGTTCGAGGAAGACGTGATGAGACTCGCGGTCGGCGAACCGCACGACCTTGTCCTCGATGCTCGGGCAATAGCGAGGCCCGACCGACTCGATCTGCCCGGAGTACATCGGCGCCCGGTGGATGTTGTCCCGGATCAGCCCGTGGATCGCAGAGTTGGTCGAAGTCACGCGGCATTCGATCTGCGGCAAAACCGGAAAGCACGAGAGCGAGGACGCATCGCGGATCGATCGATTCTCCGATCCGCGATCCGCGATCCCCGATCCGCGATCGGTAAGTTCGCTGAACGGGACCGGTCGCACATCGCCCGGCGCGGGCGGCAACTCATCCCACCGGATCGTGCTCTTCTTCAATCGCGGCGGCGTGCCGGTCTTGAGCCGGCCCAGCTCGAAGCCCAGCGCCGCCAGCGCGCCCGAGATGCCCACCGCCGAGCCCTCGCCGAACCGTCCGCCCGGCGTCTTCTGCTCGCCGGTGTGCATCAGGCCGCGCATGAACGTGCCCGTCGTGAGCACGACCGACGACGCGGACAGAACGAATCGAGCCCCTTCGTCCTCGGCGCGCGGCCCGCCCACCGCCTTGACCAGCACGCCGCGCACGCGCCCTCCCTCGACGATCAGTTGCTCCACACTCCCCGCCACGATCTCGATCTCGCGGCGCGACGCGATCAACCGCCGCACCGACTCGGCGTACACGTGCTTGTCGCATTGGGCCCGCGGCCCGTGCACGGCCGCGCCCTTGCTCGTGTTGAGCACCTTGAACTGGACCCCGCTCGCGTCCGCGGCCATCCCCATGATCCCGCCGAGGGCATCAATCTCGCGGACGATCTGACCCTTGGCCAGCCCGCCGATCGCCGGGTTGCACGACATGACGCCGATCTTGCCCGGGTCGAGCGTGACCAGGGCGACCGTGGCGCTCGATCGTTCGTCGTCGGTTCGCGGAAGCAGGTTCGCCGCCGCCCACGCGGCCTCAACGCCCGCGTGCCCGCCGCCGATAACGATAACCTGATATGAACGGCTGCTCACGGCCGGATGTTATGGCTCGGGGGGGAGTGAGAGGGTGTTTTCGGGAGCGAGGACCCGCGGCAACATCATGCCCAAGACCGACCCCGAGCATCGTCCTCCCGCCTGGACCACGGGCATACCCAACGCGCTCACCCTTCTGCGGATCGCGATCGCCGCGTGGTTCCCCTGGTCGCCCGAGCCGTGGCGGCTAGGGCTGGTGGCGGTCGCGGCGGCGAGTGACTTCCTCGACGGCTGGATCGCCAGACGCTTTCGGTTGGGCTCTCGCCTTGGCGCGATCCTCGACGGCATTGCCGACAAGGCCATCACGCTCTCGGTCCTGCTTACCTTCACCATCCAGGGCGAGCTGGCCTGGTGGGAGCTCGTACTCGTGATGGCCCGTGACATCGCGGTGATTGCGATCGCCGCACACCTTGCGTGGCACCGTGCCTGGCCCGAGTTCTCGCGGATGAGCGCGCGGATGCCCGGCAAGGTGACGACGTTCGCGCTCTTTGCGCTGATGGGCGTGCTGCTGCTGGCGCCGCGGTACGCGTGGGTCCCGCTCTGGCCGACGGTGCTGCTCAGCGTGCTGGCGGCGGTCGACTATGTCCTCATCTTCCTGAGCGTGGAAGTGAAGGGACGGGACTAGGGACTGGGGGGGGGAGGGGGGGAGGGGGGTGTCGGTGGGCGTTTGGGTGGACGAAGGCGCGGAAGAGCGTGAGCGGCGGGATAGTCGGGTCTTGGCGCAGCGTCCAGGTCTTGAG
>CAZVZG010000045.1:0-21076 GCA_964630785.1 uncultured Phycisphaeraceae bacterium
AATCGGAATTACTGGGCTTAAAGGGTGCGTAGGCGGTCCAGCAAGTGCCTTGTGAAATCCCATGGCTCAACCATGGAATTGCTCGGTAGACTGCGGGACTTGAGGTCGGTAGAGGTCGCTGGAACTCTAGGTGGAGCGGTGAAATGCGTAGATATCTAGAGGAACGCCAAAGGTGTAGACAGGCGACTGGGCCGATTCTGACGCTGAGGCACGAAAGCGTGGGTAGCGAACGGGATTAGATACCCCGGTAGTCCACGCCCTAAACGATGTGCACTAGATCGTGGAGGCTCTGACGCCCCCATGATCGAAGTTAAAATGCTAAGTGCACCGCCTGGGGAGTACGGTCGCAAGGCTAAAACTCAAAGGAATTGACGGGGGCTCACACAAGCGGTGGAGCATGTTGCTTAATTCGAAGCAACGCGAAGAACCTTACCCGGGTTTGACATGCATGGATTAGCTTCTGGAAACAGGAGTAACAGCCGCAAGGCCGGAACATGCACAGGTGCTGCATGGCTGTCGTCAGCTCGTGCTGTGAAGTGTTTGGTTAAGTCCATTAACGAGCGCAACCCTTGTCGCTAGTTGCTAACAGGTAATGCTGAGGACTCTAGCGAGACTGCCGGCGTCAAGCCGGAGGAAGGTGGGGATGACGTCAAGTCCTCATGGCCCTTACATCCGGGGTTGCAAACGTGCTACAATGGCGCGTACAAAGCGACGCGAGGCCGCAAGGCGGAGCAAATCGCAAAAAACGCGCCCCAGTTCGGATTGAAGGCTGCAACCCGCCTTCATGAAGTCGGAATCGCTAGTAATCGGAGATCAGCTACGCTCCGGTGAATACGTTCCTGAGCCTTGTACACACCGCCCGTCAAGTCATGGGAGCCGGTAGTGCCCGAAGCCGCCTCGATACTGAGGTGTCTACGGCAAGATCGGTGACTGGGACTAAGTCGTAACAAGGTAGCCGTAGGAGAACCTGCGGCTGGATCACCTCCTTTCTAAGGGATTTCCTTAGACTCGCCCCGCGGGGAGACCCGCAGCGAGTCCGTCAGCACACTCTCGTCCGCCCCCGAGGCGGACAGCCGGTTCGGCAACGACCGGCCAAAGGCCCCCCAACTGTCTTTCACGATATTCACGGCAGCGCCCACCCTTCGGTGGGCGTTGTCATTTTTTGTTCGGCGGGTTGTGCGGGTTCCTTCGGATTCGGAGTTGATTTCGCACGCCACCCTCCTGTGACCTGCCCGTGAAAACCTGATCCAGACCGGATGAGAGTCTTTGGGGTACAAAGTACCCGGGAGGCTCTTGACGATGAAGCGTAAACGGCACGGGACGGAGGAGATCATCCGGAAGCTCCGCGAGGCGGAGGTTCTGGAGGGCCAGGGTCAGACGATCGGGCAGGTCTGCCAGAAGCTGGAGATCAGCGAGCAGACGCTGCACCGCTGGCGGAAGCAGTTCCGCGGCATAGGGGAGGCACAGGATTCGCTGTGATAAGGTCAGGTAGTCGCACGCTCTGTCGGCATTGTCGGGCATGGCCCCATTGTACGAGGCCGCCATTGGACTCTGCGGGCGGTCAACCCCTCACGCCGCCACCATCGCCGCGCACACCTCCGCACACGGCCCCATTTCCCCGCGTGTGCTCACCCAGCGGAGGGCGTAGTAGGCCGTCTGGCCCGCGTCCGCGCTCGTGAAGTCGGTTTGCAGTTGCCCGCGTGAACTGAGCGAGAGGAAGCGGTACACGGGCGGATTGCCGGGCACGGGCGGGGCGCCCGTGCCAGCGCCCCCTCCGCCCTGCGCGTACGGGCCGTTGAGCGGCGGCGCGGGCGCGTTGGGCGCGGCCAGCGCGAGCCAGACTTCCGCGTCCCGCACGCCGCGCGGCTTGCCGCGCCGCGTGGGCGTGGATTCGTCCGTGAAGCGCAGCGTGTGCGTTAAGCGCTGCCCGCTCTCGACCCGGGCGAGTGGGCGCGTCGTGGGCGTCGGACTCGGCGGGCCTGCGGCGCTCGGCCCCGCGGGCCTTGACGCGCGACGCGGCGGCTCGCGACGCTGAAGCCATCGGCGCGGCGGTGCGCGGCGCCGAGGTGTGCCCGCCGCCCTTGACGATCGCGGTCCCCCCGCGCCCTCCGCCCGGCACGCGCCCAGATCCGGGATTGAGGGCGTCGGTCTCCGGGGTGGGGGGGCGGACCGACGATCTCAACTGGCCGCTCTCACCGGCATGGTCTAACCTCCTTCACCGGTCCGCGGAGCATCCCGCGGCCTGACACCCGCGGGTGTCATAGCGGGTGTCAGACCACCTTAGCCGCGGACCGGCGGAAGTTCAAAAAGGCCTGCAAAACAAGGCCAAAAGCGCCCGTAGCTCAGTGGATAGAGCGTCGGTCTTCGGAGGCGATCGCCGCCCCGCTGCCCTTGCCGGGCAAACCCCCGGTTTACCGGGAGATTCCCGCGGTTCTCGCCGCGCTCGCGCGGCCCCGGGTGACACCCGCTTGGGGCCGTTTGTGGCCGGATGGTGGTGTCAGGCAGCCAGCGCATGATCCCCCCGGTTCGCGCGGCCACAGATGGTCCGGTGTAACCCCGGTGTACACCAATGGCCAGTAACCGCTACATTGTGCGGATGGCCCGCGATCGTGACGCCCATCGACTTCGTTCGACTGCGCCGGAGGTCATGACGATCTCCGACTTGGCGGTGTACCTGCAGGTTTCGCAGTCGTCCCTCTACAAACTCGTCCAACGCGGGGATGTTCCGGGCCACAAAGTCGGCCGCCACTGGCGCTTCCACAAAGTGTCGATCGACGGCTGGCTCCAGGACCGATCCCCCAAGGCAGCACGCTCCGCGAAGAAGTGAATCACCGATGCCCGAAGCACCCTCTCCAAACACCGACCTCGCCTACGCGGACACGCTGTGGAAATCCGCCGACGCGTTGCGCGGCCAAGTCGATGCCGCCGAGTACAAGCACGTGGTGCTCGGCCTGCTGTTTCTGAAGTACATCTCCGACTCGTTCGAGGCCCGGCGTGCAGAGTTGAAGAAGGAACTCGAAGCCGACGGCATCAAGGGAAAGCAGCTCGACGCACTGCTCGAAAACCGCGACGAGTACACCGCCGAGCGGGTGTTCTGGGTGCCGCCCGAAGCCCGGTGGGCCAGTCTCCAGAACCAAGCCACCCGCGCCGACATCGCCACGCTCATCGACGATGCGATCCTCGCCGTCGAGCGTGACAACCCGACGCTCAAGTCCAAGCTCCCGCGCGACTATGCCCGCCGCGGCATCGAGCCGGTCAAGCTCAAGGGTCTCATCGATCTCATCGCCGACATCGGCTTCAAGGGCGACCGCGGCAAGGCCCGCGACACGCTCGGACGCGTCTACGAGTACTTCCTCGGCAAGTTCGCCGCCGCCGAAGGCAAACTCGGCGGCGAGTTCTACACGCCCCGGTGCGTGGTCCGCACGCTGGTTGAGATGATCGAGCCGTACGAAGGCCGCGTCTTCGACCCGTGCTGCGGCTCGGCGGGCATGTTCGTGCAGTCCGAGCGCTTCGTCGAAGCCCACGGCGGCCAGCGCACGGACATCTCAATCTTCGGCCAGGAGTCCAACCCCACCACCTGGCGGCTGGCGCACATGAACCTGGCCATCCGCGGCATCGAGGCCAACCTGGGGTCCCAGCCCGCGGACACGTTCCTTCGCAACCTCCACCCCGACCTCCGGGCCGACTTCATCCTGGCCAACCCGCCCTTCAACGTCTCCGACTGGTCCGGCCAACTGCTCCGAGATGATGCCCGCTGGCGATTCGGCTCGCCCCCAGTCGGCAACGCCAATTACGCTTGGATTCAGCACTTCATCCATCACCTTGCCGCGCCCAACGGCCGCGGCGGCGGCGTCGCCGGCTTCGTCATGGCCAACGGCTCCCTCTCCAGCAACTCCGGCGGCGAGGGCGAGATCCGCCAGCGCATCGTCGAGGCGGACCTGGTGGACTGCATCGTCGCGCTGCCGGCGCAACTCTTCTACACCACGGGCATCCCCGTCTGCCTGTGGTTCCTCACCCGCGACAAGTCCGGTCGCAACATCAAGAAGGGTTGCCCCATCCGCAAGGGCGGCCGCGCCAAAGAGACCCTGTTCATCGACGCCCGCAAGCTCGGCACGATGGAGACCCGCACGCTGCGCCGCCTCACCGGCTGTGACGATGGCGAAACCCGCCTTGCCGACGGCATGGGTGACCCACTCCCCACGACCGACATCGGCCGCATCGTCTACGCCTTCCGCCAGTGGCGCGGCGAGCCCAAGCCCGACTGGTGGACAGAGCGCGAGCACGGCCCCTGGGCCTTCAAGCCCATCCCCGGCTTCGCCAAGGCCGCCACGAGCGACGAGATCAAGAAGCACGGCTTTGTGCTCACCCCCGGCCGATATGTCGGTGCGGAGGAGCAGGAGGCCGACGGCGAGCCCTTCACCGAGAAATACCCTCGTCTGCTCGCCGAACTGGAGGAGCATTTCGCCGAGTCCGAGCGTCTGACCCAAGTCATCCGTGACAACCTTCGTCGTGTGGGGGGTGGCAACGGGGCGTAAGCCCTGCTCGCCGTGGAGATCGTTGTGACGAGAGTGCCGGTCAAGCCTGAACTCCTTCGCTGGGCCTGCGAGCGTGCAGGCAAGCCGGAGTCTGCGCTGGCCGAGAAGTTCTCGGCATTCCCAGACTGGTTGACCGGTGAGAAGGCCCCCACGTTCAAGCAACTGGAGGACTTCGCCAAGGCCACTCGCACGCCGTTCGGCTTCTTCTTCCTGCCGGAGCCACCGGTCGAGACCATCCCGATTCCGGACTTCCGCACCGTCGGCAGCGAACGGGTCCAACACCCCTCGCCGGACCTGCTCGACACGATCTACCTCTGCCAGCAGCGCCAGGATTGGTACCGCCAGAACGCACTCGTGCTGGGCGAGCCGTCGCTCGACTTCATCGGCTCCGCCAGCGTGCAGAGCGACGTTATCACCACCGCCGCACGCATCCGCCAGGCCGTCGGCTTTGATCTCGACGCACGCGCCGAGGCGTCCACGTTCGTCGATGCCCTGCGCATGATGATCGACGCCGCCGACCAGGCGGGTGTCCTCGTCATGGTCAGCGGCATCGTCGGCCACAACTCCCACCGCCCGCTCGACACCGCCGAGTTCCGCGGCTTCGCGCTCAGCGACAACTACGCCCCGCTCATCTTCATCAACGGCACCGACACCAAGTCCGGCCAGATGTTCACCCTCGCCCACGAGCTGGCCCACCTCTGGATCGGCGAGTCGGGCGTCTCGGATGTCACGCCCGCCTCGTCGTTGCCGCAACGCGCATCGGTTGAACGCTGGTGCAACGCCGTCGCGGCGGAGATGCTCGTCCCCATCGACGGCTTCCGCCAGGCCTACAGCCGCCGCGCGGACCTGCGGCCGGAGATGCAGCGCCTGGGCAGGCAGTACAAGGTCAGCACCCTGGTGATCCTCCGCCGGATGCTCGACGCCGGCGGCCTGACTCGCGAGGCGTTCCATACGGCGTTCGACGCCGAACTGCAACGCCTGCGGGCCGAACTCGCCCGCCGCAAGGCCGCCGGTGGCGGCGGCGATTACTACGCGACGACCAGTGTCCGCGTCAGCGAACGCTTCGCCAAAGCCGTGCTGGCCAGCACTTGGGAGGGCCGCTCGACCTTCACCGAGGCCTTCCGCCTGATCGGCTGTCGCAATGTCAAGACCCTTGAATCCCTCGGCGATCGCCTCGGCATGACCGCCTACCTCCGTGGAGGCGCGGTCTGATGGCCTACCTGCTCGACACCGGCATCTTCATCGAAGCCAAGCGCCGCTTCTACGGCCTGGACTTCGTACCCGGCTACTGGGATTGGCTCATGCGCGAGGCCAAGGCCGGCACGATCCGGTCTATCGAGAAGGTCGCCGACGAGATCGGCGCGCAGCAGGATGACCTGAGCGCCTGGGCCGCGACGCTGCCGAACGGGTTTTTCCTCCGCCCAGACGCCACGTTCAGCACCGCGTTCCAGCAGGTGAGCCAGTGGGCGCTGACCTCGGGATTTCAGGCCGCGGCATACAACGAGTTCCTCGGCGTGGCTGATTCGTTCCTCGTCGCGCAGGCCCTGGCGGGCCAGCACACCGTCGTGACGCTCGAAAAGCCCGCCACCACGCCGAGCAAGCGGAAGATCAAGGTCCCTGACGCTTGCGCCGGGGTCGGCATCAAGTGCATGACGCCGTACGACGTGATGCGGCTACAGGGTGTGCGGCTGGTGCTGGGGGCAACTCCATGAGAACCGACGTGAGAGCAGACACCCGCGGTTCGTCGGGCGTGAAAGGTATCGGCGTCACGGCGCCCGAATGGCGGCGCATCCCCATCGGCGAACTCTGCGATGGTGTCTACGACGGTCCTCATGCGACACCTCCCAAGTCTGATTGCGGAACTGTGTTCTTGGGAATCTGGAATCTGGTGGATGGACGCATTGATCTTTCAGAAACAGAACACATTGGTGCGGAGCACCACGCGCGATGGAGTCGTCGCGTCAAACCGCGTGCAGGCGACCTGGTGTTCTCATACGAGACTCGCCTTGGATGTGGAGCGACTATTCCGCCGGACCTCGATTGCGTCCTTGGTCGGCGGATGGCGCTTGCCCGCCCCGACCCGGCGAAGGTAAATCCCCGCTTCCTTCTGTATGCGTTCTTAGCGCCAGAGTTTCAGGCGACGATCAGAAAGCACACAGTTCACGGCAGCACCGTAGATCGAATACCGCTTCTCGAGTTCCCTGAGTTCCCAGTAGTCCTACCTTCGCGGCCATCACAGGATACCATCGCCGCAGTCCTCGGCTCGCTGGACGACAAGGTTGAGCAGAACCGGCGGACGGCAGCGGCGCTTGAGCGGCTGGCGCGGGCGATCTTCCGGGCGTGGTTCGTCGAGTTCGAGCCCGTCAAGGCCAAGGCCGCCGGCGCGGCGTCCTTCCCCTCTATGCCGCAGGACGTCTTCGATGCGCTCCCGACTACCTTTACCGACTCCGACCTCGGCCCCGTGCCGGAAGGGTGGCGTGTCGCTGCCGTTTCTGAGATGTGCGAGGTCAACCCACCGCGTCCACTACGCAAAGGCGCGCTGGCCCCGTGTCTTGAGATGAAGTACATGCCCACGCATGGGCATGCTCCGGATGCCTGGGAAGAGCGCCCCTACGGCTCAGGCACACGGTTCATGAATGGCGACACGCTGGTTGCTCGGATTACGCCCTGCCTGGAGAACGGCAAGACTGCATTCGTGGACTTTCTGAAGGATGGGGAGGTCGCATGGGGCTCCACCGAGTACAACGTGCTTCGGCCGAAGACCCCGCTGCCGCCGATCTTTGCATACTGCCTCGCAAGGACCGATGAGTTTCGCGATTTTGCGATCAAGAACATGACGGGCACAAGTGGACGACAGCGGGTCGCCCCAACCGCGATGGATCACTTCCGGCTCGCTGTGCCACCCGACGACCTGGCCATCGAGTTCGGCGAGATCGTTCAGCCGTTGTTCGGCCGCATCCGCGTAGGTACAGATGAGACCCGCAAGGTCGCCGTTCTTCGCGACTACCTTCTCCCCCAACTTCTGAGCGGTCAGGTGCCGGTAGGCCATGCAACAGCGGCGGCCGAAGGAGTCGTTGCATGACTACGCCCGCCCAGATTGATCTATGGCGCTCCTCGCCGACTGAGCACGCGCGCCTGGAGTTCAAAGAGGCGAAGGCGAGTTTCAGCCTCGACAAGTTGTACGAGTACTGCGTCGCCATCGCGAACGAGGGCGGCGGACACCTTGTGCTCGGCGTCGCCGACAGGCCGCCCCGCGCGGTGGTCGGTTCGGCCGCGATCCAGAATCCAGCGAAGACGGTGGAGCAGGTCCAGACGAAGATCGGCTTCCACATCGAGATCGAGGCCGTGGATCACCCTGATGGCCGCGTGATGGTCGTCACCATTCCCGGCCGGCCACGGGGCACGGCGTACAACCTCGAAGGCCGCTACCTGATGCGATCCGGCGAGGCATTGGTGTCGATGTCCGAGGATCGGCTGCGGGCGATCTTTGACGAGGGCAAGCCGGACTGGCTCGAAGAGATTTCACGCTCGGGCATGTCGGCCCAGGAGATTGTGGACACGCTCGACACGCAGACGTTCTTCGAGCTGCTCAAACTGCCGTTTCCGTCGAGTCAGGATGCGATCCTTGACAAACTCACCGCCGAGCGGCTGATCGAGAAGCGCGACGACGGGTACGCGGTTCTTCGGCTGGGCGCGATCACCATCGCGCGAAGGCTGGGGGACTTTGCAGATGTCGTGCGCAAGGCCCCGCGCGTGGTGGTCTACGACGGGCCGTCGAAACTCAAGACCAGGCTCGACCAAACCGGGGGCGGCGGGTACGCGGTTCGATTCAAGGACCTGGTGCGGTTCGTCATGACGCAGTTGCCGCAGAACGAGGTCGTGGAGAACGCCATCCGCAAGGCGGTTAAGCTGGTGCCGGAGGAGGCCGTCCGTGAACTGTTGGCCAACGCGCTGATCCACCAGGACTTCACGATCGGCGGAACATCGGTCATGTTTGAGATCTACTCCGACCGGGTGGAGTTCTCGAACCCGGGCACGCCGATCGTCGAACTGAACCGTTTCATCGACGGGTACCAATCGAGGAACGAACGGCTCGCCGACCTCATGCGGCGCATGGGCATCTGCGAAGAAAAGGGCAGCGGGATCGACAAGGTCATCCATGCGGCAGAAGTGTTTCAACTGCCGGCACCGCAGTTCCGAGAGGAACACAACCGCACGTCGGTCGTGCTCACCGGCCCGAAACCCTTCGACGACATGGACCGCGAAGAGCGTGTCCGAGCGTGCTATCAGCACGCGGGCTTGAAGCGGGTCATGAACGACTTCATGACCAACCAATCGCTTCGCGAGCGCTTCAAGTTGCCGGATGCGAAGGGCGCAACGGTATCGCAGATCATCACGGCAACTGTCGAGGCTGGGCTGGTCAAGGCGGACGAGAGCGTTGGGTCGTCCCTGAAACTCCGCCGATACCTGCCCTATTGGGCCTGAGGAGGTGTTTTAGCGCGTCCCCCGTGGGCGGCGTGAAATTGCGACAAATCGCGGAATTGTCGGGGTTTTTCTGTTTTAGCGTGTTCTCGGTAGGAGGGTGGTAGGCGGCTCAGATGGCACAGATCACGAAAGAGACGATTGACGGCCAGGCGGGTTCCCGGGTTCCGGGGGCTGGCTATCGGTCTGTGTCTACGGGGGAGCCGATGGCCGGCGCGGCACTGGAGGCGCGAGCATGACGACGACCAGCCTCACCGAAAACCTCGTCGAGGATGTGGCCGCCGTCTACTTCGGCTCGCTGAACTACCCCGTGAAGCGCGGTGTGGAGATCGATGATGCAGGCGAACGGTCGAACGCTTCGCAATACCTGCTCACCGGGCGGCTCATGGCCGCGCTGCATCGGCTGAACCCCGCCCTGCCGCACGAGCAGTGCGAGCAGGTGGCCCGCACGCTCTCACGCCCGCCCCACCCGACGCTGGTGCAGAACAACCGCTGGTTCCACGACCTGCTGATCAACGGTGTGGAGGTGGAGTACCGCGACGCGGCGACGGGCGAGACCCGAGGCGGGCGCGCCCGCCTCACGGACTTCGACAACCCGACCGCGAATGACCTGCTGGTCGTGCGCCAGTTGACGGTCGTCGGTCCGTCAGGCAAGGCGATCCGGCCGGACCTGACCGTGTTCCTGAATGGCCTGCCGATCGCGGTGATCGAACTGAAGGACCCGACCGACACCGAGGCAGACCTGGGCGTGGCGATCGATCAACTCGATCGGTACATGTCCGCCGATCGTGGTGCACCAGATTTCTTCGCGCCGAACCTGCTGCTGGCAGTGTCGGATGGGCTACTGACGCGCGTTGGTTCGATCACGAGCGGGCGCAGCCGGTTCATGCCCTGGCGGCCGTCGGATGGTGGAAAGCCGAGCTTGGAGGCGCTGATCCGCGGCCTGCTCCCGCCGGCGCTGCTGTTGGACTACCTGCGGACGTGCGTGACGTTCGAAGAGGATGCGCGCGGCGAGGTGGCGAAGAAGATCGCGGGATACCACCAGTTCCGCGCGATCCGCAAGGCCCGGGCGAGCGTGATCTCGCACCTGAAGCCAGACGGCGACGGCCGCGGCGGCGTGGTGTGGCACACCCAAGGCTCGGGCAAGAGCCTTACGATGCTGATGCTGGCCGGCGCGCTGGTCCGCGACCCGGCGATGGCCAACCCGACGATCGTCATGGTCACCGACCGCAACGACCTGGACGATCAGTTGTTCGGCACGTTCGCCGCGGGGCGGGCGCTGCTGCGACAGGACCCCGTTCAGGCCGAGAGCCGCGATCAACTGCGGCAACTGCTGGACCGGGCCGCGGGCGGCGTGGTCTTCACGACGATCCACAAGTTCGCCGAGGCGCACGGCGAGATTTCGACGCGCGCCAACATCGTGGTCATGGCCGACGAAGCGCACCGCAGCCAGTACGGCTTCGTGGAGGGCGGAGCCCGCTGGATGCGTGAAGGCCTCCCCAATGCCACTTTCGTGGGCTTCACCGGGACGCCGCTGGAGCGCGACGACAAGAACACCATCCACGTCTTCGGCGAGTACGCGGATGTGTACGACATCCGCCAGGCCGTCGAGGATGGGGCGACCAAGCCGCTCTACTACGAATCGCGAATCGTCAAGTTGACGGTCGATGAGCAGGGCGCGGCGGCCGCCGAGGCGGAGATCGAGAAGGCGGTTGCGGCGGACAAGCGGGGCACGGACGTTGAGGAACGCATTCGTGTGCCGCTGGAGGCCTTGGTCGGTGCGCAGGAGCGGGTGGACCGGCTGGCGACGTTCATCGTCGAGCACTGGGAAAAGCGCCGCTCGGCGATGGAAGGCAAGGCCATGGTCGTGACCATGAGCCGCGACATCGCCGCCAGGTTGTACGAGGCGATCAAGGCTCTACGGCCTGCGTGGCACGACGCCGACGACGAGCGCGGCGCGATGAAGGTGGTCGTAACGGGCACCGCGGATGACCCCGAGCCGCTGCGGCAGCATGTGCGCACAAAGGCTGCACGCAAGCGTCTGGCCGAGCGGTTCAAGGACCCGGCCGATGACCTGCGGCTGGTGATTGTGTGCGACATGTGGCTCACGGGCTTCGACTGCCCGCCGGCGCACACGATGTACCTCGACAAGCCGCTTGCCGGGCACAACCTGATGCAGGCCATCGCTCGCGTGAATCGGGTGTACGGCGAAAAGCCCGGCGGCCTGATCGTGGACCTTTTGGGCCTCGCCGACCAGCTTGCCGACGCGCTCGCGACGTACACGCAGGCGGGCGGCACGGGGGAGGCGGTGCGCCAGGTGCAGGACGAGGCCGTGCCGGCGATGCTGACAGCGTTCGAGAAGCTCACGTCGTTCTTCTACGGGTGTGACTATGCCGCGGCGCTCTCGGCGGCGCCGCAGGGCGTGTTGCCGGTGTACCTGCGGGCCATCGATCATGTGTTCGGGCAGCAGGAGGGATGGAAGCGGTTCCGAACGCTCGTGAAGGAGCTGTCGTCGGCGTTCGCGCTCGCCGTGCCGCGGCCGGAGACAGAGGACGTGGTCGAACACCTGGCGTTCTACCAGCGCATCGTTGCGATGATCCGCAAGCGGCTGGCAGATGATGTGCGGGGTGGGAGCGCTGGTCGGCGCGGGGACATTGATGCCGCGGTCAGACAGGTGATCGGCGGGGCGGTGGACGCGGATCAGGTCATCGACCTTTTCGCGGCCGCCGGGCTTGACGAGGCTCGCCTGGACATTCTCTCCGACGAGTTCCTTTCCCGGGTGGCGGCGCTCGAGCAGAAGAACCTGGCCCTTGAGACGCTCAGGAAGCTCCTCACCGACCAGATCCGAGTCACCGAGCGGTCCAATCTGGTGCAGAGCAAGAAGTTCCGCGAGGCGCTCGAAGACGCGATGCTGCGGTACACGAATAAGGCCATCACCACTGCCGAGATGATCTCACGGCTGATCGATCTGGCCAAGCACCTGCGCGAGGCGCAGCGGCACGGCCGGTCGCTCGGCCTCAGCGACGAGGAGACCGCGTTCTATGATGCCCTGGCCGAGAACGGGTCGGCCAAGCAGGTCATGAAGTCCGACACGCTGCGGCTGATGGCCCGCGAACTGGCCGAGATGATCAAGAAGATGCCCAAACTCGACTGGACGCAGCGCGAATCCGTGCGGGCGACCCTACGGCGGAACGTGCGCCGGATGCTGGCGAAGTACGGCTATCCGCCGGACCTGTCGGAGGATGCGACCCAACTCGTGCTCCGGCAGGCGGAACGCAGCACGGAGCGCGAAGTTGAATGACACCGCACCCGCCCGCATGAACAGATGGAGCAACGGTCACGTCCCGGTGGTGAACTATTCTTGTGGACTCCCGTGCGCTGACAGTCTCAGCCTTTGTTCAACCGCCCACTCCCGCCACTGCACACCCTCGCCCCGCAGCGCCACGTCGTTCAGCATGGCCAGCGTCCGATCGTCGGTGCGTCCCGACCGGATCTGCAGCCGCACCAAGCCCTCCGTCGCCTGAAGGTGCTGCGGGTAGACCTCCAGGGCGGATGCGTAGGCCCCCAGCGCATCATCCACCCGCCCCGCCTTCTCGAACACCAGGGCGAGGTTGATGCGCGGGTCGGGGTGGCCGGGCATGAGCTTGCGGGCCCACTCGAACTCGCCCGCGGCCTCGTAGAGCTTGCCCTGGCGGAGGTAGAGCACGCCGAGGTTGTTGTGCGCGGGGCCGAAGTACAGGTCGCTGTCGAGCGCCTCGCGCAGGAGCGACTCGGCCTTGGCGGGCTTGGCGTCGATGATGGCCGCGGCCTCCCGGGTCAGCCTCTGGGCCTTGTCGGTGTCGCGGGCGCCCTCGGTCACGGGCGAGTAGGGGCCGCGCGGGCCGGACTGGCAGGCGGCAGCGAACAGCGCGCACGCGACCAGCGCGGCGACGGTGAACCGCGCGTGTGAGCGGCGACGGCGGCGAGGGGCTGGGCGCGTGGATGGCTCGGGTTGGCTCATGGTCGATCAGGGGTGGAGGAGGGCGCGTTGGGGGTTGAACGTGTCGGCGGGCCGCGTCTCGGCGCGGACGGACTCGACGGCGAGCGTGACGCGCAGGGGCAGGTCGCCGCCGGGCTCAACAGACGAGGATGATGACAACGGCCCCGCGCCGGCGGTGATCGGCTCGAGGTCGATGCGCGTGGGCGTCCACGCGGGCGAGCGGGCCCGCCACTCGGCCAGGAAGCGGCCCAGCTGCGGGAGGCTCGACCCTCGGGGACAGGTCGGAGATCACGATCAGGCCGGAATCGCCCAGTGCCGTGGCGTTGCCCGCGCCGGGGCCGGCGCTCCTCCCGCCGCCCAGCCCACGCCCGATCTGGTCCACCAGGTCCCGCGCCGATCGGTTGCGCGCGCTCACCACCACCGTCCGGTACCCCGCGAGCGGCCCGCCCGCACCCCCCTCCGCGCCTTCAGCCCCACCCGCCCCCGGCCCCGGCGGACCGACGCCCTCGGCGGGCAACACCATCCCCGCCGCGGCCGGCGCGTCCGCCAGCTTCACCACGCTGTAAGAAGGCGGCGAGCCCGGCGAAGTTGCCTGCCGCACCGTCGTGAACCCCCGCGCCGCCAGCACCCGGTTCACCAGTTGCCAGAGCTCATCATCGCTCAGCCCCCCCTCCAGCCGCAACGTCACCTGCCCCTTCAAAGACGCCGCGTCGTACTCCATGTTCACATGCAGCCGCTGCGCCGCGGTGTCCACCAGCCGGGCAAGCTCCACCTGGCCCGCGAGGGTGGTGGTGGGCGCGTCGGGCGGAACCCGAACCGCCGGCGACTGCGCCCGAGCGGCCCCCACGCCCCCGACGCCGAAGGCGACGACCACCGCGGCGAGCGCCGGCACCGCCGCCGTGACCGTCCGGCTCGCCCGCGTCGGCTGCTCGCGCATGTCGGCTGGGTCCTCGTCAGGGCGTGCCCGCGACCGCCGCGTCCCACGCCGTCTTCACCTCGGCCTGTCGGGCCGAGAGGTTGGCCGCCGCGGCGCTCACGGCCGCGTCGGCGTCCCACGCGGCCAGCAGCTGCCGCGTCGGGGCGGGAACCTCCCCGCCCTCGCTCTGGGCCTGCCGCCGGATCGACAGCGCATCCCGCAACCGCACCCACTCGGCCTCGGTGGCCGACCTGCAAAGGTACTTGGTCGGGAACCGCCAGCGGCCGTTGGCGCGGATGCGGTCCAGCACCGCCGCGCCCGCGGGCGACGCGCCGTCGCCCAGCGCGTACGTCCGCGCCGACTCCAGCGCGGCCGCCAGGGCCGTCTGCGCCGACGCCAGCGCCGTCCGCGCCGCCGCGAGGTCCTGCAAATCCTGGTTGCTCCCCAGGCCCGAGCGGACCAGCCGCTCCAGCCCGTCCACGCGCCGGCGACAGGTCGCCCGTGCGTCGTCGGCCGCGCGCAGGCCCGCGATGTCCTCGACCAGCACGCTCCGGGCCCGGCCGACCAGGGCCCGCGCGTCCGTCGCCGTGAACCCCGCCGCCGCCAACGCCTCCGGCGAGAGGCCCACCCTGAGCAGCGTCCCCCCCAGCTCCGGGTTGCTCAGCGGGTCCGGCGCGGCCGGCTGACGCTGGCTCGGCACCGACGTCCACGCCACCAGCCCCATCCCACCTAAAGCCAGGAGGACGGCCACCGCTCGACCGGCCGCGGCGGCCCGCGCCCGGCCGGTGCCCAGCCGCCGCGACGCCGCCGACACCCGCCCCGCGGCCGCCGCCGCCGCCAACGCCGCGCCGTTCGCGAACTCGCTCTTGTGCGGAGAACATTCGACGCGTTCAACAGGGTCGCTCATGGTGGGTCCTCGCAATGGGCGTGATCCGGAACCGGCCGCCGCGGCCATCGGGGCCGCAAACCGCGGGGAGCGCGAGCGGCGCCGGCCCGCCGCGCTCGCCGACAACCCACAGCAGAGCACGCACAACCCGCCCGGACCACTATTCGCCATTCACCTCGAATGGCGAATATGGGAGAATGCCATTCAGATAAGGCGATGCGAGCGTTTGGCGAGGTGCTTCTTGATGGGGTCATACGGATTCTGTCTACAAAGCGCGCTCGGCGTAGTCGCATCGGCAGACGGATCGGAGCAGTTCGGGGGTGAGGGCGCGGTAGGCTTGGGTGCCCGCTTCGAGCAGGTGGTCGTAGTCGTCGAAGGCGCGGTTGGCCAGGAAGTGGCTGCGCATGTACTGCCACAGGTTCTCGGCCGGGTTGAGCTCGGGCGAGTAGGCCGGCAGGTGCAGGATGTAGATGTTGTCGGGGACGCGCAGGGCCTTGGACTTGTGCCAGCCGGCCTGGTCCATGATGAGCACCACCACGTCTTTCGGATCGACCTCCGACGAGAGCGTGCCGAGGAACCGGTTCATGGTGGCGGTGTTGACGTTGGGTTCGAGCATCGCCGAGGAGAAGCCGGTGGCGGGCTCCACCGCGGCGAACATGTACACCCACTCGTAGCGGGTCTGCTTCACGGCCGCGGGACGCGAGCCCGTGGGGGCCCACACGTTGGTCAGCGTCCCCTTCTGCCCGAAGCGGGCCTCGTCCATGAACATCACGCGGACACGCCCGCCCGCGGGCTCGGCCGCCTCCTTCACCGTGCGGATAAAAAGGGGGCGCTCTCCTCCTTGAACACCCGCATCTTCTCCGGGTCGCTCTTCTCGTGCCGCGGCCGCGGCTTGAGGCAGCTCAGGCCCAGCCGGTGCAGCAGGTCGTACACGCTCTTGAGTTGATACTTGACCCCGAACTCGTCGCGCAGGATGCGCTGGGCATCCTTGGCGCGCAGCATGCACACGCCGTCGCCCTCGCGGGGGCCGTCGATCATCCGCCGGCGGAACGCGTCGTACTGCTCGGGCGGCAGCCGCGACTTGTTGCCCGGCGCCTTGCCCGGGATCAGGCCGCCAACGCCCCTGTCGCGGTAGCGGTACACCCACGCCTGCACGGTGCGCCGGTTCGATCCGACCGCCTCGACGATGTCGCCCGTCTCCCATCCCTTGAGCGCCAGCACCACCATGCGGTAGCGTGCGGCCTGCCTGGCGTTGCGTTCCGACGCCGCCAATGCCTGCAACCGTTCAAGATCACCAACCTCTCGCTCTTGCACGTCCATCGTGGGCCTCCTTGCCATCGATGCACAGTGTGCGCCCACTCCTCACATGGCGCAAGCGCCCGGTTTGGGGTGGTGGCGCGCGATCAATTGGCCGAATCCGTATCACTGAGCTCTTTGAGGGCGCCACGGCCCTTTCAGCGGCCACGCTCGGGGTGCCTGGGCCTTATCTGAATGGCATTCGCGAATATGGGAGGTAAGCCGTGAACGAACCGCACCCCGCTCAGGCCTTCGGCCTGGGCGGGTCGCGGCGTTTCCACTCGTGCGGGAGCCAGCGGTCGAGTTGGCTCGTGGGCGTGGCGGGCAGGCCGACGAGCAGCTGCGTGAGGTAGCGTTGCGGGTCGATGTCGTGGCGGCGGCAGGTGGAGGCGAGGCTGGAGAGGATCGCCGCGGTGCGGCCGGCGCGCTCGTTGCCCACGAACAGGCTGTTCTTGCGGTTGAGCACGGTCCGCTTCATCTCACGCTCGCTGGCGTTGTTGTCGATCGGCACCGCGCCGAAGTCCGCGGGGCCGCGCAGGGCCGGGCTCCCGCCGCCCACTCCAACGAACACGCTCAGCTCGTCCCACTGGTTCAGCGCGTACCCGATCGCCTGCGCCATCGGGTGCCTGGGCAGGAGTTGCTCGCGCCACGCGAACAGCCGTTCCTTGAACGCCGCGAGGATCGGCGCCGACTCGGCGCGGCGGAGCTCGCCGCGAGATGTCGCGTCCAGCGGCCGGCCACGCTCCTCGACGGCGTAGAGCCTCTTGATGATCCCCACCGCCTCGGCCGCGATGGCGGGGTGCGTCGCCTGGGCATCGACGAACTTCCGCCGCGCGTGCGCCCAGCAACCGGCGCGGGTGATGTCATTGCCGACGACCACCCCGTCGTAGGCGTCGGCCACCAGCGTGCCCCGGTAGCCCTTGAGGAACTTCTCCGGCCCGTCCCGCGAGCGGCCGAGCGTGAAGTCGAAGATGTTGTGCGGATTCTCTTCATCACCCACGTACACCCACATCCGCGCCTTCCTGGCCTTCCCCGCTCCCGGCAGCAACATCGGCATCACCGTGTCGTCCGTGCCGATCACCCTCGACGCCAGCACCCGCCGCGCCATCAGCTCGTAGAGCGGCGCGACCAGCCC
The DNA here is from genome assembly GCA_964630785.1 of uncultured Phycisphaeraceae bacterium. Lineage (GTDB taxonomy): Bacteria > Planctomycetota > Phycisphaerae > Phycisphaerales > UBA1924 > JADLCX01. The sequence goes on from CAZVZG010000045.1 coordinate 17,230, forward strand.
GGCCACGTCCCGGCACCACAGGCTCATGGTCGAGCGGGCGATCTCCACCCCGGCCCGCGCGAAGATGTTCTCCAGCCGGTACAGCGGCAGGTAGTCGCTGAACTTGCTCGTCACGATGAACGCCAGGAGGCCCGGGCCCGCCAGCCCCTTGTCGATGGGAACGTCCGGGCCATCGGCCCTCCGGATCTGCGGACCATCGGACGCGACGCTCTTCCCGCAGCCGCGGCAGGCGTACTTGAACCGCACGTGCTCCAGGCGCTCGAAGCGACCGGGCACGTACTCGAGCTGCCAGGTGACCTCCTCGCCGATCTTCTCACGCGCCTTCCCGCAGCACGGGCAGGGCTTGTCTCCCTCGGCCAGGTCGTGCTCGTGCCGCGTCACCGGCAACCGTGAGAAGGCGTCGGCGGAGAGGTTCCTGCGTCCCCGACGCCGGACCCGCCGCGACGGCGTGGCGCGGTCCGCGGCCGCATCCTCGGCGGCAAGGTCCGCGGCGTCGGCCGCGGGCGGGGCGGGCCGCGCGTCGAGCTCTTCGCCGAAGCCCAGCAGCATCTGGGCCACGTCCCCGAGCGACGAGAGCCGGTCGGCCCGCGGGCCGTACATCCACTTCTTGTACTTGAACAGCTCCTGCTCCAGGCGGAGCCGCGCGAGCTCGAGGGCTTCGACGCGACCCAGCAGAACGCCGCGAGCCGCCGCATCTTCGTCCCGCTGACGCAGCAGCCCCGCGATCATCGCCTTGAGCGCGCCCGGATCATCGGGCAGGTGGGGCAAAGAGGGGAGCAGGGTGATGGGCGGCGCGTCCTTCATGGCGACGCGTTCCATGCGCGCCCGCCGTCAGGCGGTTCCCACGGGCGTGAAATTTTTCTGCCGGTACCGCGGCACGCGCTTGACGCTCCGCAGGTCGATCCCGTCCAGCAGCATCGCCAGCTCGCTGGCACGCAGCTCCACGGACCCGGCCCCTCCGATCACACGCGGGAACCGGAACACGCCGACCTCCAGCCGCTTGTACCACAGCGCGTACCCGTCGCGGTCCCAGTACAGCATCTTGAGCCGGTCCCCGCCGCGCGAGCGGAACAGGAACAGATGGCCCGACATCGGGTCCTGCTCCGTCACCACGCGGGCCATCTCCGCCAGGCGATCGAACCCGCACCGCATGTCCGCCGGCTCCGCCGCCAGCCAGACCCGCGTCGAGCCTGACGATCGGTCCAGTTGCGACAGCGAGGGCAGGCCGATCATGGGCGCCCGTCCGCGCCGGGCCCAAGCGCCGCGATCACCTCGAGCAGCAGGTCATGATCGAATCCGCGACTCACGATCACGCGACGACCGGCCGGGAGTTCGATCGCGACACCGCCGCCGTCGGTGGGGTCGCGGACTTTGGCCTCGACGAACGCCGGCGAGGCCGGCTTGCCCCCGAGCCTCTTCCGCCACGGGAAGAACGACGACGCCGGGATGCGACGCTCTGCACAGAACCGCGCCACCGTGAGCCCGCTGGCACGCTGCTCCTCGATGATCCGTGACCACTTCTCGACTGCCGCCATCGATGACTTGCTCATGCTCCACATCTTCGCCGACGACGCTGGTCCGGCAAGATGCGGTTCGTTGAGCGCTCACGTTGGTGCTCCCGTCCGGCCGCCACTGGGTGAACTCGTTGACGGTGTTGTGCGAGCGGGCGTCGTTGGTCCGGCAGTACCCGTCTCCGAGCGTGGACCGCCCTTTGTTGCCTACGGAGTGCTACGGATGGCTTCATTATTTCTAAGCGACGCGCCCGAACATAGGGTAGCCAATAACTCTTGAAATCGGCCAGTTGGATCTAGGGCCCGCCGATCGTGCGTTGACAGCCGAGCAAACTCATCACAAAATACGCCCACACAGCACCTTCCTATGCCGTTGTCCGTCCAAGTTGCTTCACGAAGAGCAAAATAATTCAATGCTTGCCCGCGGACAGAGGCATTGTCATCAAATAGCAACTGCCAACACAAACGGCAATCCACCTCATTCTTAGAGCGCTGTTGATCAAGCCAATCTAGGAAAAAATCAGCCGCTGCTCCACGCGTGGACAGATCGCGATCGGGCTGAAGCAAATGATGCAAGATGGCACCGAGTGATTCAGAAGGCACATAGAACTCTGGAGCATTTCTCAGCACGTATAGCGCTAACGTCGAACGAACTCCGGAATCACTGAGATCTGATGGAGTCATTGTTGAATAGGGAGTATTCGCGCGAAGCGCGATTGCGAGTGCGGCAGCATACTCATACCAAATTTCATTAAACGCAGTATCACTTAATTTGTTCCACTGACCTGCCAGTAACCGATGTAAACCCTTCGCATCTGCCAGTGTCACTGATCCACTGGACACCGTTGACGCAAGCACAGCTTGCCATGCCGGATCCGTCACGTCTACGCCACAAGCGACTATATTCCAACTTGCGATGGGCAGGTGCTTGCACGCCCATACGCCCATCGACCGCGTGCTGACAGTCCATTTCAGGCTCAGCAAGACTACGAATACGACTACCGCCAATGCGATCACTCGCACTAGTAATTGAACTTGTGCATCTCGAAGGCTAGACACGCACCCGCATTCTGAGCAACGAGTACTGTTGTTCAATGAAGGATAGCCGCACTGGATGCACATGCCAAGTTGATATCGGCGAATGATCTTCCACTCGCGATACGCGAACACACCGCACGTCAGGAGTGCAAGGCCAACAAACGTTAGGGTAAATAAGATTATGAATATCATAGGTTGGATGCAAGCGTGCCGTCGCGGAGGCTGGATCCGACGGCTATGTCGAACGGCAGCAACGTATCAATCGATGCAACTGGCAAAACGGGCCTCCGCACACACCGACCGATAATTATGCGCGCTTCGAGCTTGACGAATGCGTCCACCGTATACGAGCATCCCGTCACTGACCCTCTGATACGTCCGCATGGCCAAGTGATGGTTTGTACAATGACGTTGATATTATGCAGATCAACGTCGCAGTCGCATCCGTGCGGGCATGTTGGCCATTGTTGTTGTACGTGATTGCGATATCTGGCTGTGCAGATCGAATTGATTATCGGCAGCAAGACTTGCGTTTGAAGGGTGGGATTGGACACGCAGCGGTTGGGGAAGTCTGAGACCACCCTCCCGAAGGAAGCGGCGCTTTCTACCTCAACGTTGAACAAACATGGAGCAAACATGAGCCCTGATGGGTCCGTGGCTTGAATTGCATGATTTGCCGCATACGGCATCAAATTCGCTCCATCCACATACCCCGCCGGGTCCCTCCTCGTCCACCGCCCGATGGTCGAGTCCAGCACCCGGTGCCGCACATGCCAGAATCGGGTGTTGCTGCCGGGGTTGGCGCCGTCGCCGAGGACGCCGTCGTTGTCGTAGCCCGCGTAGCCGCGGCGGTTGAACGTGCCCGAGTCCGACATCAGCCCGCGCCCGAGCGTGATCTTGGACCCGCTCAGGTCGGCCTTGTCGTACGCGGTCACCGCCCCGTCCAGGTCGGCGTCGGCCCGCACGTCGTAGCCCGTCGCGAGGATCAGCGCGTCGATGTCCTTCTCGTCGTTGATGTCGTAGTCGCCGTCGGAGTCCAGGTCGCCCGCGGGCAGACCCCCCCGCACCCACGGCGTGCCGTAGGAGAGGTGCTTGTCGTGCTCCAACTGCAGGCAAGCGCCCGAGGTGTAGTCCACCAATGCCGACACGTCGGCCCGCCCCCCCACAAGTTCTGGCAGTAATAGACCCGCTCCTCGAGCGTCCCGTCGGCCTCGCCCGTGAAGGGCACCTTGCCGCCGGCGCTGGTCATGTCCCGGTCGCGCAGGATCACGCTGTCAATATACGATGAACCCCCGTAC
>CAZVZG010000046.1:0-17212 GCA_964630785.1 uncultured Phycisphaeraceae bacterium
CAGCAGTTCGGCTTCGAGCCCGACTTCGAGCGCGGCAAGGAGTTCCTGGAAGAGAACGACGGAGCGGGTAACACGTTCAAGGCGACCGCGAAGCCGGTGCTCATCGGCACGGCGGTTGTTGGCGCGACGACGATGATCTTCTCGATCATCATGGCCCTGACCGACGGCCTGACCCACGACATCGACAAGCTCTCGCTCATGCACCCGCCGTTCCTGCTGGGTCTGCTCGCGGGCGGGTCGCTCATCTACTGGTTCACCGGCGCCTCGACCCAGGCCGTGAGCACCGGCGCCTACCGCGCCGTCGAGTTCATCAAGAAGAACATCAAGCTCGAAGGCGCGACCAAGGCCAACGTCGAGGACAGCCAGAAGGTCGTCACCATCTGCACGCAATACGCCCAGAAGGGCATGTTCAACATCTTCCTGGGCGTGTTCTTCGCGACGCTCGCCTTCGCCTTCTACGAGCCGTTCTTCTTCATCGGCTTCCTGATCTCCACCGCCCTCTTCGGCCTCTTCCAGGCCATCTTCATGGCCAACGCCGGCGGCGCGTGGGACAACGCCAAGAAGATCGTCGAGACCGAGCTCAAGGCCAAGGGCACCGAGCTGCACGCGGCCACCGTCGTCGGCGACACCGTCGGCGACCCGTTCAAGGACACCAGCTCCGTCGCCATGAACCCGGTCATCAAGTACTCCACGCTCTTCGGCCTGCTGGCCGTCGAGCTGGCCGTGAGCATCGCGGCCAAGAGCGGAAACCACCAGACCGTGCACGTCCTCTCGGCGATCTTCTTCGCCGTCAGCATGTTCTTCGTGTGGCGCTCGTTCTACGGGATGCAGATCGCCAAGGGCGCGACGCACATGGCCAAGGCCAGCCAGGTGAGCGAGAAGATCCCTGCGACGCGATTCTGAACCGATCGGTCCATAAACCGTTTAGCCTTCTCCAAGGGCCCGCGAGCGATCGCGGGCCTTTTTCGTTCGCTTCTCCCGGAGTCTCCACGCGGTTGGCGGGTCACGCTCCGGTGGTATGCTCAACATAGAGAGAACCCGCCAGAGGCGAAGGGGCGGGAGGTGCGGCGGGCAGAGGAGAGCAGCCGTGAACCATCGCACGTGCCGTGCCGGCGTTGTCGCCGTGGCCGCAACTGTCGCGGCGTCGGTCACTTGGGCCAACAACCCCAACCAGCCTCCCGCGCCCAACTGGACCAACACGTTCAATGCGCCGGGGAACCAGCTCACCGGCAAGCCCAACGTCGTGGTGCTCGCGCACGGGTGGACCAGCGCCCCGCGGTACTGGAGCACCGACATGCGGACCAACATTCTCAACCGGCTCGGCCTCAACGCCGCGCAGTGGGACGTGTGGGCGCTGGACTGGGAGACGGACGGGTTCGACACCAACGCGACGGGGCCGCTGCGCCGCACGGAGATCAACGCCTCGGTGCAGGGGCGGTACATCTCGGCGATGCTCCGCACCAACCAGGGGAGCGATCCGGAGCATCATCTTCAGCACGTTCACCTGATCGGCCACAGTCTGGGCGGACGGGTGGTCGAGACGGCGTCAAACTACATCCGACAATGGTCGGACGCGACCATCCAGACCACCTTCGCCGACGCCTACACCCCGTACGACTGGGACCTCATCTACGGCTCCCACTCGACGTGGTCGGACAACTACATCGACCGCGACGAGGTCGCGTTCACGCAGCAGCGGTTCCCGCTCTCCCGCAACGTGGACGTCACCGCCCTGCGGACGCCGATGCCCGCCAACTACCTCGCCAACGAAAACCCCCCGCTCACGCAGGGCCAGCGAGAGACGTCGTGGCGGCACAACTGGCCGCGAGTGTTCTACGACAACACCGTCCGCGACATCTACAACAACAACGCCAACATCGAGCCGTACGGCCACGAGCTGAGCAAGGAGTTCCTCGGCGCCAACTGGCCCGCCAACGGACACGCGCGCGGGCGTTACGTGACCATCACGCCGAATGCCGCACCGGTGGAGACGGCCGTGGGTCAGAACGTGATCGGCCGGGCGTTCAGTGTCGGCCTGGGCGAGGACGCGATCAAGGCGTCGAGCGGCGAGAACGTGACGATCGACGACGGCGTGATCACATTCAACGCGACCCGCGGCGACTCGGGCGTGACGCACGCCTGGGCCACCATCCCGTTCACCACCGGCCTGGCGACCAACTTCGTCGAGTTCGACTTCAAGTTCCTCGACCGCGTGGCCGGCACGCTCTCGATGTACATCGACAATGACCCGACCAACAGCCGCCTGATGACCCTTCGCGGCGAGCACTCGCTCGACGGCTGGGAGGAGAGCGGCATGATCATGACCGGCGCGTGGAGCCTCTTCGGCGCGCACGCTCCCCCGCTGGCGCGCGGCCCCCACACGATCAAGTTCCGGCTCGACATCGTCGGCGACGACGTGATGAGCATCCGGGCCCAGGTGCGCGACATCTCGGGCGGGTTCGTAATCCCGGCGCCGGGGTCGTTGATGATGCTGGGCGCGGCCGCGCTGCTCGCGGGGCGGCGCCGGAGGGTTGGCGTAGCGGTCGAGTGAAGGTGCGAACCCCGCGCCAATCGCAAGTCCATAATCTCCAAAGCCTTACGCGACTAACCCGCCCGAAGCCGACGGAACCGTGAGTGGTCTCCGAGCCCGGCCGCGAATTGGTATGCTCCGCGCCGACAAGCATCCCTGTGCCTCTCTCACAAGGACCCTACGCCATGCATCGGATGAACCGTTATCTCCTGCTCGGAGTCGTGTCGTTCGCCCTGACGGGCGCGGCCGCGGCGCAACAACCCTCCAGTGGCCCCGCGCCCGGGAGCCCGGACGCCACCACCACCATCGACGGCCGCTACATCCCTAACCCGCCGCCGCCGTTTGCCGGCAAGATCGGCCTCACGACCAAGGACTCCAGGCCCGGCTGGCCGCCGAACGTGGTACCGCCCAAGGGCGCACCCAACGTGCTGCTGATCATGACCGACGATCAGGGCTACGGCGTGACCAGCACCTTCGGCGGCGTGATCCCCACGCCCGCCATGGACCGGCTCGCGAAGGTGGGCCTGCGCTACACGCAGTTCAACTCGACCGCGCTCTGCTCGCCCACGCGTGCGGCCATCATCACGGGGCGCAACTGCCACTCGGTGGGGACCGGCGTGATCACCGAGCTGGCCACGGGCTACCCCGGTTACGACAGCGTCATCCCCAAAAGCAAGGCGACCATCGGCACGATCCTTCGAGACAACGGCTACTCGACGTCGTGGTTCGGCAAGGCCCACAACACGCCCACCTACCGGTACAGCGTCGCCGGGCCGTTCGATCAGTGGCCCAGCGGGTTGGGCTTCGAGTATTTCTACGGGTTCATGGGCGGCGAGACCAACCAGTGGACGCCTTACCTCTTCCGCGATCACTCGCAGATCTTTCCGTGGGTCGGCAAGCCCGGATACAACCTGACCACGGACATGGCCGATGAGGCGATCAGCTACTTGAAGAACCTCAACGCGGCCGCGCCGGACAAGCCGTTCTTCCTCTACTACGTCCCCGGCGGCACGCACGCGCCGCACCATCCCACGCCGGAGTGGATCAAGAAGATCAGCGACATGCACCTGTTCGACCAGGGTTGGAACAAGGTGCGCGAGACCATCCTCGCCAATCAGAAGCGGCTCGGCGTGGTCCCCGCCGACACCCAGCTCACTCCCTGGCCCGACAGCCTTCCCCGGTGGGACACGCTCAGCGCCGACGAGAAGAAGGTGTACATCCGCCAGGCGGAAATCTTCGGCGCATACGCCGCCTACACCGACCACGAGATCGGGCGCGTGATCCAGGCGGTGGAGGACCTGGGCAAGCTGGACAACACACTCATCATCTACATCGCCGGCGACAACGGGTGCAGTTCCGAGGGCTCCGCGATCGGCACGACGTTCGACCTGGCCGCGATTCAGGCCATCAACGTGCCCATCGAGGAGCAACTCAAGTTCTACGACGTCCTGGGCTCCGAGGCGACGACCCCGCACTTCTCGGTGGCGTGGGCGTGGGCGTTCGACACGCCGTTCAAGTGGACCAAGCAGATCGCGTCCTACTTCGGCGGCACGCGGCAGGGCATGGTGATGTCGTGGCCGGGCCACATCAAGGATGTCGGCGGCATCCGCCACCAGTTCCATCACGTCATCGACATCGTGCCCACGATCCTCGAGGCCACGGGCGTTCAGGCGCCGGTGATGGTTGACGGCATCGCGCAGAGCCCGATCGAGGGCGTGAGCATGGCGTACACCTGGGACAAGGCCAACGAAAACGCCAAGTCCGCCCGCGAAACCCAGTACTTCGAGATGTTCGGCAACCGTGCGATCTACCACGACGGCTGGATGGCCTGCACGCCGCCCCCACAGCCGCCCTGGCTCTTGGGGACCGAAGCGATGCCGGAAGTGCTCAACGGATACAAGTGGGAGCTCTACAACATCGACGAGGACTACGCGCAGAACAACGATCTGGCGGCACGGTACCCCGACAAACTCAGGGAACTCCAGGACCTCTTCCTGGTCGAGGCCCAGAAGTACCAGGTCTTCCCGCTGGACAACTCGATCCTTCCCCGCCTGATCGCCCAGCGGCCCAGCTCCACCGCCGGCCGCAGTGAGTTTACCTACTCGGGTGAGATGGCCGGCCTGCCGGACGGCGGCGTCCCAAGCATTCTCGCCAAGTCCTATTCCATCACCGCCGACGTGGAGATCCCCCAGGGCGGGGCCGAAGGAATGCTCAACACGCTGGGCGGCCGCTTCGGCGGCTACGGGCTCTACCTGCTCAAGGGCAAGCCCGTGTTCACCTACAACCTCCTCGCGGTCGCCACCTTCCGCTGGGAGGGCGCCGATGCGCTGACCCCGGGCAAGCACACCATCGTGTTCGACTTCCAATACGACGGGCCAGGCATGGCCAAGGGCGGAACCGGCGTGCTCTCCGTGGACGGCAAGGAAGTCGATCGCAAGACCATCCCCCACACGACCCCCGGCCTGGTCACGATCGACGAGACCTTCGACGTGGGTGTGGACACCCGCACCGGCGTGGACGACAGGGATTACCACCCGCCCTTCCGCTTCACCGGCAAGCTCAACAAGGTGACGATCAGGCTCGGGGAGCCGAAACAGGCCTCCGCGGCGGAGTGAATGATCCTGGCATGACCCGCGCGGGCGCGTTCAACCGACGCGCCCGCTTTTTTTTGCGACGGAGGCCGGCCGCGACGCTCTCGGCGCACGCGGGCCCGAATCGCTCGCCAGAAAGAAAACAACCGGCGTCCCGTAGGACGCCGGTTGCAGGATTCAGGACTGTCCTGAAGCTCCTCGGGCCACGCCGCGCTCGCGGGGTCTTTCGACCCGCGGGGGCGTGCTCCGTCGAGCCGCCGTTACCGGCGCGGCCCACTCGTAGAGATCACCTGCTTCACTGGACCACCTCCTTTCGATCGACGCAAGCGTCGATTGCCCATCCCAGCCGTCGCCGCGATCTCTTCGCGTGCCGCCGGGCTTTTTTCCCGCGGACCGTCGTCCGCGGCTCGACCCCGCCCGAGGAGGACTCGGACGGAGGGTGTCGCGGGCGTCTGCGGGCCGCGGCCGGCAATGCCGGCCGCTGACGCGGAGCCGCCGTGTGACACACCCAATCATGCCATACGTACGCGGGTTCGGCAAGTTCGATGGTTTTCCCCGGGTCCCGCCCCGACCCCGCGGCGATATCGCCCAGATTGACACCTCGACCGCCGCCCCCAGACGACCGGCATTCACCCCTCATACTCGTCAAACGCCCCCTTGGCGGCCTGCTCGTCCACGTACTTCTGGAACTCGCTCATCTTGTAGGAGATGAAGCAGAAAGCGTGATGGACAGCCAGCCACTCGATGTCGGAGGGGTCTTCGCCGAGGTCTTTGCGCATGCGGTTGAGCTCGGCCAGGATCGCTTCGGCTTTCATCTTCGCTGCTCCTGCGGGTTTCTCGCGGGCCCGGCGATGCTACGCCCCGGTCGGCGATGCCGCCGCCTGTAAGACCCCGCGTCGGGGTGATCGCAGGCAGCCCACACCCGCCGCCGCGGCAAAGAGCGCGGTCAGCACACCCACGATGCACGGCCCGGTCGGCCAGTCGAGCGCGACGCTCAGCCACAGCCCGCCGAAAAGCCCGGCGATGCTCGCGATCACCGAGAGGATGACGCTCGGCCAGAGCCGATCGGTCAGACGCAGCGCGACCGCCCCGGGCAGCACCAGCAGCGCGGTGGCGAGCACCACGCCCGCGAGCTTCATCGCGACCACGATCGCGACCGAGAGCAGCACCATGAGCGTGGTCCGCATGGCCGCGCCGGGGACGCCGAACGCGGGCGCGCTGTCCTCGTCGAACACCCAGAACAGCAGCGGTCGGCGCACCCACCACAGCGCCGCCAGCACGATCGCCGCCACGATCCACGCCGTCCACGCCTCGCGCGGCGTGGTCAGCATCACCGAACCGAACAGGATCGACTCCCACGGCTGGGCCGTGGGCGAACGCCCGTGCTCGGACGCGAGCGTGTAACTCGCGTGTACGAGGATCGCGCCCAGCGCCATCGATCCCACGAGAAACAGCCCGATCGCGGTGTCCTCGCTCACCTGCCGGCGGTTGCTCACCGCGGCCATGCCCAGCCCGGCCGCGATGCAGAACACGACGATCACCGCGAGTTGAACCGAATCGGCGTAGGGCAGCATCGACGCGGGCAGATAGACCGCGATCACGCTCGCCACGCCCACGCCGCCGAAGGCCGAGTGGCTCACGCCCTGGCCGACGAAGGCGAGCCTCTTGACCACCACCAGCACGCTCAGCACTCCGCACATGACGACCACGGGCAGGCCCGCGATGACCGCGCGCGTGAGCAGGTGCAGCATGAAGGGCTCAGGCATCGCGCCGGCCCTCCGCCAAGGGCTTCGTCGGCGGGCCCGACGGACTCGCGGAGACGGTCAGCCCCACGGGCGCGGCCGGGTCGGTGCAGGGCTCGCCCGCTCCGTGCGCGTGGACGTGCATGCCCGCCAGCGCGCCTCCGATGCCCGCCAACCCCGCCACGTCGTGGGTGAACAGCTCGGCCAGGATTTGCGGCGTCAATCCCTGCGGGCTGGTGTGGCTGTGCAGGCGCCGGGCCAGGCACGCGACGCGGTCGCTTCCGGCCGCGATCGCCCGCAGGTCGTGCGTGATCACCAGGATCGTCACCCGCAGGTCGCGGTGAACGCGATCGAGCAGCTCGGCGAACATCGCCTGCCCCGCCGCGTCGATGCCGACGGTCGGCTCGTCGAGCGCGATGATGCGGACATTGGCCGCGAGCGCTCGGGCGATGAGCGCCCGCTGCAACTGCCCTCCCGAGAGCTTGCCGATCGGACGATCGGCGTAGCCGCCCGCACCGACGATCTGGATCATCTCGTCGGTCCGCTTGCGAACGTCCGCCGAGACGCGCCGGAACGGCGGAGTGCGCCAGCTCGCGCCCAGCGTCACCGCCTCGCGCACGCTCAGCGGGAGCAGCAGCTCCAGTTCCGGGCGCTGGGCGACGTAGCCGACCAGCCCCTCGCGCCGGGCCTGCTGGGGCGGGAGGCCGAGCACCTTCACGGTGCCCGTGTCGGGTTGCAAGAGCCCAAGGATAATCTTCAGGAGCGTGCTCTTGCCGCCGCCGTTGGGCCCGAGTATGCCCAGCCGCTCGCCCGCCTCCACGCGCAGGCTGATCCGTTCCAGCGCGGCACAGGCCGCGCCGGGGTAGGTGAACCCGAGGTTCTCGATCGCGACGGCGGGGGTTGGGGTGGGCGTGCTCGTCGCTCCCGCGCGGCTCAACCGATCGGCGTTTGTCGCGGATGACGCGGATGGAGCGGGCACGGCGGCCTCCGATGCGGCGATCGACCGATCACCGCTCGCCACAGAATACCCGGACGCGACCTTCTCGCGCGCCCGGCTCATTTGCCGGGGCTGTGCTCTGGTTTCTCGCCCGCGCGGCCCGGCCCCAACGCCCGCTCCAGTTCGCGCAGGTTCGCGTCCATCATCGCGAACCAGTCGCCGTTGCCCAGCGGGTCGAGTTTGCGGACCTCCGCGCCCGTCGCCGCCGCCAGCATTTGCCCGGCCCGGTCCGACAACTGCGGTTCGACGAAGATCACCTTGAGGCCCCGGCTCTTGATGGCCTCGGCCGCGGCCTCCAGCGCCCTCGGCGACGGCTCGGTGGCGGTCAGGCCCGCGATCGGCACGGTTTCCAGCCCGTACCTGGCCGCGAGACGGCCCCACGCGTCGTGGCCCACGACGATGGTCTTGGATGCGAAGCCTTTGCACGCCCGTGCGTATTCCTCGTCAACACCCTTGACGCGCTTCTGGAGCGCTTTGCCCGCGGCCTCCGCTCTCGCCGCGGCCGGGGTGTCCGGGCCGACGGCTTCGGCGATCTGATCCGCCAGCACACCGACAAACCGCTCCACCAGCACGGGGTCGAGCCAGACGTGCGGGTCCGGGCCGTCGTGGTCGTGATCGCAGTCCGCGCCGGGGGAATGATCGTGACCATGCTCATGGCCCTGATCGCCCGGCTTGTGCGCGTCGTCCCCGTCATGCCCGTGGCCTTCATGCCCGGGCTCGCCCGCGGCCTCTGGCTGGGCATCGACGCCCACCGCCTCGGCGAACACCACCACGCGGCGTTTCCGCCCCATGTCCTTTCGCGGGGGCAGGCTGTCGATGAACTTCCGCACCGGCTTGTCGAGCCCGAGCCCGACCAGCACCACCAGGTCGGCCGACTCCAGCCGCGCGAGCTTGCTGGGCGGATACTCGTAGCCGTGCTCGCTGCGTCCGGGCGGGATAAGGACTTCAACGGTGCCGGCGATCCCGGCTTCTTTCAGGATCGGCTCCACGAGACCCTTCAGCGGTGCAATGCTGACAACCACGCGCAAGGGCGATCGCGCCGTTTCGCCCGTGGTCGGAGCGTGCGGCTGCGCCGGAGCGGGCGCGCCCGCGCACACGCCCGTGCAAGCGAGCAGCGCGGCCACGCACCCAGCGATCGGAAACACCCGGCGATTCATGCCGGAATGATATACCGGGGCCGGACACAGATGCAACTGTGATGCATCTGGTGATAGGATGGGCGAGCCGGGGCGCGACGAGGGTGGCCCGGGATCGCGGGTTCCGGCCGCCTGACCGCCGCTCGACCCCAAGCCTCAACCGCCGCCAGACCGCCCAAGTTGCCCCTCCCGACCGCCCGCGCTACGCTCTGGCCCCCGCCCCGCCGCGACCCTTGGGCCGCGACGGGCGGGCACAATCCACCCGGGGCGGTAGCTCAGTTGGTAGAGCGCATCGTTCGCAATGATGAGGTCGGGAGTTCGACTCTCCTCCGCTCCACTTTTGGCACGGCTCGCCGAACACCGGATTTGCAGGCGTTCGACAAGGTCTTCGTACGGCACTCGGTGTTACGTCCCAAGGGCTTCAATCGATGAGCGATTTGCGCGGCCGGTTGGTGCTGGGCACGGATCCCGCAACCCAACGCCAACTCCTCGAAGGCCTCGCTCACTCGCCGCCGCCCGAAGGAAGACCTGGAGAAAAGAGCCCACGCGGGTGCATTGTACGGTGTACATCGACGGCGAAGAACATCGCTTAATCGTGCATATCATGACACAGTTCGCGTACATCATCGTGGTCGTTTGTCTGATGTCTTCGCACGCTATCGGACAATGTGGTGTAACTTGGCGGGAAGGCCCGTCGTCCCCGATTACGCCCCGCTATGGAGCAGCCGCGATATGGGATGGCCTACGAAGCGCTACCGTAATCGGCGGAACGACCGACGGCACCTCGGCGCTGGGCGACAGGTGGAGCTATTACAGCGGCAACGCCACCGTACCGGGCGCCTGGGTTTCGGAGGGATTCTCTCCCCCTGCCGGGCCGCGGTTCTTCCACGCCCTAACCAGGACGGGTAGCGGCACTTATTTCATGTTCGGCGGTTCTGACGGAACTTCGCTTCTGGGTGACTTGCAGGCAACCTCATTTTTTGCCTGGATTGTGGTCAACCGACCCGGCCCAAGCCCACGGCGCGGGCATGGGATGGTGAGCACAATCGGGAGGCTCCTTCTCTTCGGCGGCACCACCGCCCTCCCGAGCACGACGTCAGGTGAGACTTGGCTCTACGATACCAATAGTGGCGGATGGACTCTCCAGTCGCTTCCCGGCCCATCCCCACGAACGCTCGCTGTGCTTGTCAACAATCCCGCGCGAAACGAGGTACTGCTTTTCGGCGGTTCGACCGACGAAACAGGCGACCCGGGGTCCCTGTTGGGCGATACGTGGGTCTGGTCCGGAGTGTGGCGGCGAATGCCGGATTCGCTGGACGGACCGAGCCCGAGGTACATGGCGGCGGCGGCGTACGACGTGCGTCGTCGAACAATCATCATGTTCGGAGGTTACAACGGTGGCCCTCTGAACGACACATGGGAATGGAATGGCACAGCGTGGACGGAACTGCATCCGGACGCCACGCCACCGGCCCAGTTTGGGCACTCGATGGCCTGGGACGGCGAGAATATAGTGATGTTTGGAGGTAAGAACGGGGGCGCTACCTCCGCCACGTACGAACTCGTCGCACCGGCCCTTCCGCTTTTGCTGGGCGTGCAGGAACCGGTTTCCGTTTGCCCGCGCGATTCGGTTGGGCTCACGGTCGATGCGCTTGGCGGCACCCCACCGTTTTCATTGCAATGGCAGATAGAGACTGGCCCGGGTGAATGGACCCCGCTGTCGTCACAGACTTCGGTGGCGTGCCCCTCCGGTCAGACCGGAATGGTTCAGGCGTATCCGCTGGGCCAGCCCAACATTGAGCTCTCGTTCCACGGTTGTGGCGGCGTCAGTCACTGGAACATTCGCTGTGCAGCAAGCAACGTCTGCGGATCAACCGCAACCGAACCTACTTCCGTGACATTGTGCCCGGCCGATTACAACTGCTCGGGGGGGATCACGATTAGTGATCTTTTCCAAATGCTCGCCGGGTTCTTCAACGGTGATGCTGCCGCCGACATCAACGGTTCGGGAGTCGTGTCTGTGCAAGACATTTACGACTTCCTTGCGGCGTATTTTTCGTCGTGCGAGTGAGCCTCCAATGAGCCGCGAGAGTGCGGGTTCTACTTCGCCATCCAACCCCTCCCGCCGCCGGGCCCGGGCTCGCCTCTGAGCTCCGCCACCGTATTGACATTCCCCGCCTCCCCCGCCTCGACCGCCACCCCCATCACCACGAGACCGGCGAGGATTTCGTGGAGGGCGAGGGATCTGGCCGGGCCCAATCCCCGTTCCAACGCCCCCGCGGCCGCGGGGAAATAGACGCCGAAGCAGGGTTGAAGTTCGTGCGTGCGGGCGAGTACGGCCGCGGCGTGCCTGCACTCTTTGAGCGCTTGCTCGGCGATTCGGCGGACGGTCGGGGCCGTGACGTGCGGCATGTCTCCGGCGAGGACGAACACGGGGGCGATGGGCTTGGCTCCTTCATCCCCATCCCCCCCCCCATTTCGCAGAGCGGCCAGGATGCCGGCCGCGGGGCCTGCGCCGGCGTGTTGATCTTCGATGTGACGATCGAGCCGGGCGGCGACGGCGGGGGCGCACGCACCCACGCCCAGCACGCGCGGGCCAAAGACGGCGCGCAGGACGGCGAGCGGGAGGTCCATGAGCACCCGCCCATCCCCACCCGGGATCGGTTCGAGCAGCTTGTCGCGCCCGAATCGCCGGCTCTTCCCGCCCACGAGCAGGACGGGCTGCACGCTCTGGATGAACGCGCCGAGCGCTTCGTCAGGGCTCATGCCTCACCACCTTGCCGGTCGGAGGATCGGCGGCCGAGCCGGCGGGCGCGGCGTAAGAAGCGGACGACGGCCGCCCGTCGTCCACCACCTCGCCCCGCAGCGTCTCGATCGCGTGCGGCAGGATGTCGAGCAGGGCTTCGAGCATCTCGGTGCAGCCTCGTTGCGAGCCGGGCAGCGTCAGGATGAGCGTTTGCCCGATGGTGCCCGCGACGCCGCGGGAGAGGAACGTCCGCGGGGTCTTGCTCATGCAGCGGAGGCGGGCCAGCTCCATGAGCCCGGCGTGCTCGCGCTCGAAGACCTGCTTGGCGGCCTCGGGCGTGACGTCTCGCGGTGCGAGGCCGGTGCCGCCGGTGCTGAGGATGAGGTCGATCCGTTCTTGAGGGCGCGACCAGCGGGCATAGACCGTGGCGATGCGATCAACCTCGTCGGGCACGCACTCGCGCTCGACGATCTCGGCGCTCAGGCGCTCGCGGGCCATCTCGGCGAGCGCGGGGCCGGAAGTGTCTTGCGTCAGGCCGCGAGAACAGCGGTCGCTGACGGTCAACACGGCGACGCGGATCGGGCCGGTCATGGGCGGTGCTCCTGACCAAGCGGCGGCGCGGTGTACGTGCCGCTGCGCCCGCCGGACTTCTCCAGAAGGCGCAGACCCTCGACGACCATGCCCTTGTCGATGGCCTTGCCCATGTCGATGACGGTGAGCGCGGCGACGGCGGCGGCGGTGAGGGCCTCCATCTCGACGCCGGTGCGGGCGGTGGTCCGGGCCTCGGCGCGGATGTGGATGCACGCACGGCCCTCGGTCTCGCCGAGTTCGGCCCGCACGTCCACGGCGTCGAGCGGCAACGAATGGCACAGCGGGATGAGCTCGTCGGTGCGCTTGGCAGCCTGGATGCCGGCGAGGCGGGCGACCTCCAGCACGCCGCCCTTGGCGACGGTGTTTTCGCGGATGGCGCGGGCGAGTTCGGCGGAGATGCGCACGCGGCACTCGGCCACCGCCCGGCGCGCGGTGATCGGCTTGTCGCCGACATCGACCATGCGGGGCGCGCCGTCGGGGCCGGTGTGGGTGAGGTTGGGTTTGTTGGCGTCGCCCATCGAACTCGGCTCCAGGCTCAATCGCCGTCCCAGGAAAAGTATGACCACGGGCCGGGCCCGGACGCGCCGGGTGGAACTTCGATGAATCCGCTGCTCGCGGCGGCCGCGGCGATGTCGCCGGAGCCGCGGAGCGAAACGAACTCCAACGCCCCGTCACTCCGCTCTCGCACCAGGCGGTGCCACCACAGGTCGGTGGTGGCGTCGTCGGGCGTGGCCAACCGACGCGACTTGCCGACGACCTGCGCGGCATCGATCCCCGCGAGATGGGCCAGGATCGGCAAGCCGATCCGGCGCGCCGTGACCAGCACCGAGATGGGATTGCCGGGAAGGCCGAGAACGGGAATGCCCGAGGGCAGGACGGCCCCGAGCATGGGGCGGCCCGGGCGCTGGGGGAGTTTGTGAAAGATGATGCGGCCGCCGAGCTCGCGGACAACACGGGGCACGAAGTCGCGATCGCCCATCGAGACGCCGCCGGTCAGGAACACGGCGTCGGTCCGTTCGGCGGCGTTTCGCAGTTCGGCGGCGATGGTTTCGGGCTCGTCGATCGCACGGCGGGGCGCGGCGGCGTCGATCCACGCGCGGGCCGCGAGCATCGCGTGCAGCGACGGCCCGTTGCTGTCGCGCAGTTGCCACGGTTCGCACGATTCGCCCACACCCTTGACCTCGTCGCCGGTGGTGATGATGCCGACGCGCACACGCGGGCGGACGACGACGTGGGCGAGCCCGAAGCCGGCCATCGCGCCGATGGCGGCGGCGTCGATCACGCGGCCGGCCCCGACGATGACCGTGCCCGCTCGGGCGTTTTCGGCGCGACGGCGGATGTTCATGCCTGGCCTGAGCGAATCCAACCCGATCGTGATCCGCACACGCCCGTCCCGTTCCTCGACATCCTCTCGCCGGACCACCGCATCCGCGCCCTCGGGAACGGGCGCGCCGGTGACGATGCGCGTGGCCGCGCCGGGTTCGAGGGCGACCGGCGCACGCCCGATCATCGCGTCGGCGCGGGCGATCGGGAGTTCTGATCGTGCGAGGTCGGCCAGGCGCACCGCGAACCCGTCCATCGCGCTCACGTCCAGCGCCGGGCTGTCGCGATCGGCGAGCAAAGGCTCGGCCAGCACCCGTCCGCGGGCCACGCCGATCGGCAATCGCTCGACGGAGCGATGGCGAGGGCCGGCGGCCTCGCACACGGCGGCGACCGCCTCGCGCGGCGAAAGCGAGCCCGATTGGGCTTCCGACGCTCCTTCCGCTGATCCGCTCGATCCGACCATCCAAGGCTCTCGGCGCGCTTGCCCACCCCCCCCACTTCCCCGGCCCCATCCAACGATACGATCGTCCATGCACGTCCGCGTCCTGCTCTTCGGACCGCTCAAAGAGGCCCTCGGCGGGCCGTCGATCGGAGTCGATCTTGCCGAGGGCGGCACGGTGGGATCGCTGCGGGCCGCGCTGGCGGCGCGGCACCCGGAGCGAGCGGGCCTGCTCAGCGCGGCCCGGCTGGCGGTGAACCACCGGTTCGCGCCGGCGGATCAGCCCCTCAACCCCGACGATGAGATCGCCATCATCGAGATGGTCAGCGGCGGATGAGCACACGGATCGAGTTCATCACCGGCCCGCTGCCGGCGGCGGCGAACCAGTCTCCTTCGGAAGGGGCGGGAGCTGTGCTGAGGTTTGAGGGAATCGTGCGGGCATTGGAGGACGGGCGTGCGCTGCGGGCGCTGGCTTATGAGGTGTACGAGCCGATGGCCGGCGAACAACTGGCCGAACTGGTGCGAGAGCTGGCGGGCCGGCACGGGCTCACGGCCGTGCACGTCGAGCACAGCCGGGGCGAAGTTCCGGTCGGCGCGTGCTCGTTCCGGCTCACGATGCAGAGCCCGCACCGCAAGGAAGCGCTGGCCGCGGCGGACGAGTTCATCGATCGACTCAAGCGAGACGTGGCGATCTGGAAGGCGCCGATCTGGGCGGACGGCGCCGGCGAGTCGCACGATTAGTCTTGGCGCGAGCGGGGCCGCCTCAGCCGCCGATGGCGGACATCGGGCGAGCGGGTTGCTCGAAGCCCTCGGCGGTGATGCCGTGGCCGGCCTGTTTGCTCCAGGTCGCGTCGATCAGGCGGGCCTTGATCGCCTCGTCGTCGGCGCCCTCGCGTAGCAGGGACATCAGGTCCCACTCGCTGGTGCTGAACAGGCACGGGCGGACCTTTCCGTCGGCGGTGATGCGCAGGCGGCTGCACGCGCCGCAGAACGGGCTGGTGACCGGGGCGATGAACCCGATGCGGCCCGGGCCGCCGTCGGCGAAGCGGTAGGTCACCGCGGTGCTCGAAGGCGGGTCCTCGCCGGTGGGCATCAGCGGGTGGCGTGCTTCGATGGTGCGGCGGGTCTCAGCGGCGGGGACGAAGCGCGAGCGGTCCCACGCGCGCCCGGAATCCAGCGGCATGTACTCGATGAATCGCATCTCGACGTCGAGCCGCCTCGCGAGCTCCGCCAGTGGAAGGGCCTGATCGTCGTTGAGACCGCGGATGAGGACGGCGTTGAGCTTGATCGGCCCGAGCCCGGCCGCGGCGCACGCCCGGGCGGCCGCGACCACGCGCGCGGCGCTGGACTTTGAGCGCGTCACCTGGGCGAATCGCTCGTCGTCGGCGGCGTCGATGCTGATGGTCACGCGGTCGAGACCCGCTCGCTTCCATGCCTGTGCGGTACCGGCGTCGACGGTCGAGCCGTTGGTGATCAACGCCAGTTCCACGCGTGTCGCGGCCCGCAGTCCGGTGATGATCCCCTCCAGGTCGGCCCGCATCGTCGGCTCGCCGCCGGTGAGGCGGATTTTCCGCACACCCAGGCTTTCGAGCAGGACGCCCAGGCGCACGATCTCGTCGAGCGTCAGCAGGTCCGCGGCGGGCGCGAAATGCACGTCCGGCTCCATGCAGTAGACGCAGCGGAAGTTGCACCGGTCGGTGATGCTCAGACGCAGGTCTCGGATGGTCCGTCCGTGGGAGTCGATCAGCCTCCCGACGCGGGCGGCGTCGCGTGCGGCGTCGGGCGCACGCGCGGAAGGATGCTCGGCCAAGCCGGGCCTGTTCGCGTCGCGACTTGTTCGCATGACGTGCAGCGACAAATCGCTGGAGCGGTGCTCCCGGCGCCCGTAGAGCACAGTGGTCGCGGCCGCGGGAGAGATTTGTTCCGCCGACGCGCCCAAGCAGCGGCTCCTCAGCGCCCCCACGGGCTCGCGGAAGGCGGGCGCGTGAGCGGGGGGCATGAACATCAACCGTATCGCCGTCCGCGCGCGATGTCCGGGCTCAACGGCGGTGCCCAAACCAATGCCGAACTTGGCCAAACCAACCGGCCCGACCGAGAAGCGCTTTCCACTCCCCGCATTCTGGTGTCTATTTGGTAGCCTGAACAGGCCAAACTGCGGAAGAGGTCGATTGCTGACACGCACCACCACTCAGCTCCTTGAGTCGCTCAAGGACCCGTCGGACCACGGCTCGTGGAGCGCGCTCGACGATCGCTATCGCCCGGTCCTTGCGGCCTTTGCGCGTCGGCTCGGCCTGTGCGACGACGACGCCGCGGAGGTTGCGCAGCTCACGCTCACTGAGTTCGCCGCCGACTACCGGGCCGGAAGGTACGACCGTTCACGCGGGCGGCTGAGTTCGTGGATGATCGGGATCGCCCGCAACCGCGTTGCCGATCGCGGGCGGGCCTTGATGCGTCAGCGGCAACTGCGCGGCGAGTCGGCGCTGGGCGACGTTCCTGATGACAGCACGGTGACCGACGCGTGGGACACCGCGCGGCAAAGGGTGATCTTCGAGCGAGCGCTCGAAGTGCTCCGGGGCCAGACCCGCCTCAACGACCGGACGGTGCTGGCGTTCGAGCTCTGCGCCTTGCGGAACACGCCGCCGGAATCCGCGGCCGCGGAGTGCGGGATGACGGTGGCCGAGGTGTACGTCGCGAAGAACCGAGCGATCAAGAAGCTGCGCGAGATCGTCGCGCAGTTGACGCAGGAGTTCGACGACGAATGACCGGGTCCCGCACGATCGCCTGCCCGGCTCCGGACGAGTTGGAGCGTCTGATCGTTGCGGAGAGCATCGGCGACGACCTTCGCGGACACCTCGCGGGCTGTTCGATCTGCCGCGAACGTGAGCGCACCATCCGCGATAATCTGGCGTTCATGGGTCGGTTTCTGAAGGAGGTGTCGCCCGGACCCTGCTCGCCGCCGTCCCGCCCGCCCTTGAACCCCGACGCGCTGCCGGGCTACCGGCTAGATCGCGAGATCGCCCGCGGCGGGCAGGCCGTCGTGTACGAGGCGACTCAACTGGAGACCAAGCGCCGCGTGGCGGTGAAGATGATCGAGCCCGGCTCGCGGCGCGGGCGACA
>CAZVZG010000047.1:0-16109 GCA_964630785.1 uncultured Phycisphaeraceae bacterium
CTCAGGTTGTCGCGACTCTGTATCGGCTTCAACCACCGTTTTGGGATAGCGTCTTGGTCCAGTTCACTTCGGGGAATGCGGCCGCGTCCGGATCGTGGATCTGTTCATTGGCGAGCACGGAGGGACTGGCTTGGTCATCGTAGAGTTGCAGCGCGTGGCGCCCGTGATCGTCCCGCATGACCAACGGCGGCACAGGCCATTCCCTGTGCGAAAACTTGGCGACCGGCCCGATGGGCTTCCACCGGTTGTTTCGGAACGGGCGGACCGGCAGCCACAACACCGCGCCGGCGTCCTGCGGCCGCAGTCCCGCGACTTGGGCGGGCTTCGGGAGCGTGGCGGACCGCGTGGGCAAGATATACCCGAACACCTGACCGGTCGCGACAAGCGACTCGCCCGCCCGTGCGACGACGACCGTTCCGTAACCACCTTTCGGCAGCGGGACGGTCCACGCCGTACCTTCCGCGGGGTTCTTGGTCGAGGATGACTTGGGCGGTGCTTTGGGTTTGCTGCGATTGCCGGCGGCCATCAGCGACCTTCACCCCTTCCCCGCCACCTTCCCCCACGAGTCCTT
The DNA here is from genome assembly GCA_964630785.1 of uncultured Phycisphaeraceae bacterium. Lineage (GTDB taxonomy): Bacteria > Planctomycetota > Phycisphaerae > Phycisphaerales > UBA1924 > JADLCX01. The sequence continues at coordinate 572 of CAZVZG010000047.1, forward strand.
CAGCGTCACCGTCCGGTTCCACACCTGCTTGCCGGGTGTTGAATCCCGGTCCATGCAGAAGTACCCGTTCCGCTCGAACTGCACGCGATCGCCGGCCCAGAGCTCGGCCAGCGCCGGCTCGAGCATGGCCGTGACCACCTCCAGCGAGTGGGGGTTCAGGTCGTCCATGAAGTTGCCCGTTGCCTTGCCCGGCTCTTCGGCCTTGAAGAGCCGGTCGAAAAGCCGGACCTCCGCGGCCGCGGCCCGCGTCGCGCTCACCCAGTGGATGGTGCCCTTCACTTTGCGGCCGTCGGGGGAATCGCCGCCCCGCGTGGCGGGGTCGTAGGTGCAGCGCAGCTCAACCACGTTGCCGGCGTCGTCCTTGACCACACCGATGCACTTGACGAAGAACGCCCAGCGGAAGCGGACCTCGGCGCCGACGGCCATGCGGAAGAACTTCTTGGGCGGGTCCTCCATGAAATCGTCACGCTCGATGTACAGCTCGCGCGTGAAGGGGACCTTCCGCGTGCCCGCGCCGGGGTCTTCCGGGTTGTTCACGCAATCGAGCATCTCGACCCGTCCCTCGGCCATGTTCTCGATGACGACTTTGAGCGGGCGCAGCACGGCCATGTAGCGCGGCGCGATCCTGTTGAGGTGGTCGCGGACGGCGTTCTCGAGCCGGCCGGTGTCGATCCAGCTTTCGACTTTGGTGACGCCGATCTCCTCCCACGCGTTCCAGAGCGATTCGGGCGTGTAGCCGCGCCGGCGCAGGCCGCTGACCGTCGGCATCCGCGGATCGTCCCAGCCGCTCACCACGCGGTCGTTGACCATCTTCAGCAGGTTGCGCTTGCTCAGCACGGTGTACGTCGGGCGCCCCTTGGCGAACTCGATCTGCTGGGCGTGGTGGATACTTCGGCCCCACGGCCCGCTCCCGTCGTCGGTGCGCCCGTCGTTGATCGCGTCGATAAACCAGTCGTACAGCGGCCGGTGATCCTCGAACTCCAGCGTGCAGATCGAGTGCGTGATGCCCTCGATCGAGTCCTCGATGCCGTGGGCCCAGTCGTACATCGGGTAGATGCACCATTTCGCGCCGGTGTTGTGGTGCTCTTCATGCACGATGCGGTACATCACCGGGTCGCGCAGGTTGAAGTTGGGGCTGGCCAGGTCGATCCGCGCGCGGATGCTGCGCGAGCCGTCGGGCCACTTGCCCTCGCGCATCTCCTTCATCAGGCGCAGGCTCTCGTCGGTGGGGCGGTCGCGGAAGGGCGACGTGCCCGGCACGCCCGGCTTGCCGCGGCGCGCGGCCACCTCCTCCGCGCTCAGGTCGCACACGTACGCCTTGCCCTTCTTCACCAGCTCCTCGGCGAAGGCGTACATCCGGTCGAAGTAGTCGCTGGCGAAGTAGAGCCCGCCGCCGAACTCGCCCTCCCAATCGGCCCCGAGCCACTTCACGTCGGCCTTGATGCTGTCGACGTACTCCTGCTCCTCTTTGGCCGGGTTGGTGTCGTCGAAGCGCAGGTTGAACTTCCCCCCGTACTTCTTCGCCAGCCCGTAGTTCAGGCAGATGCTCTTGGCGTGCCCCACGTGCAGGTAGCCGTTGGGCTCGGGCGGGAAACGGGTGTGCACCCGCGGCCTGCCGATGCGCGCGCCCGCCGCAGCGCCGCCTCCGGCGTCGGCCTGCGTCCACCGCCCCCACTTCCAGGCGGCGTTGTCGGCCTCGACGATCTGCTCGATGAAGTTCAGCGCCCGCGCGGGCGTCCCGGACGGAGCGGGAGGGTTGGGGACGGCCCCGGGGTCGGAGTTGTGCGTGTTCGCGGCCGGCGTAGACATCGGGCTTGGACCTCCAAACAAGGCCTGATCGTAGGTGAACGAGGCCGCGGCGCGCCATCCTCGCTCCGAGCGGCGAGCGTGCGATGACCGTGGCGGTCATCGGCTCATCGCGACCGCCTCGATCGCCCCGGCCGCGACGCTCGCCCCGTCTTCGGCGCTCACCCGCTGAGCCAGGCCCGCCGCCGCGCGGGCGTACGTCGGGTCGTCCAGTACCACCCTCAACTCCCGCTCCAACCTCGCCGCGTTGACTCTTGTGAACCGAAGCGTTCGCCCCGCGCCCAGCCGCTTGACCCGTGCCGCGTTGTCGAACTGGTCGTGCGCCATGGGCGTGATGAGTGTGGGTCGCCCGGCCCGCAGCCCCTGGGCCGTGGTCCCCGCACCCCCGTGGTGCACGACCACGCTCGCCCCAGCGAACACGGTCGAGAACGGCGCGTACGCCACCGCCTTCATGCTCTCGTCGCCGGGCAGGTTCCGCGGCGGCGGCTGGTCCTTGCCCACCACGAGCAGCGCCCGCCGCCCGAGCCGGCGCGTCGCCTCCACCGCGTGTTCGTAGAAGGGGCCCGCCGCGTGCACGCCGGTCGAACCGAGCGCAAACACCAGCGGCGCGGGGCCCGCGTCGAGGAACGCTCGCAGTTCGCTGTCCGCCGCCTCCTGCGTGTGGTCGCGGTCGTGCCAGCAATAGCCGGTGATCCTCGCCCCGGCGGGGTCGCCGGGCAACGGGCCGCGCAGCACCGGCGACCACACGCCCAGGTTGGCCCGCCCCGCCACGCAATCCAGGTGGAAGTTGTCGCGCCGCCCGGGCAGCCCCAGCGACCGGCGCGCCCGGTTCAGCCCCGGATCGATCGCCGCACGGAGGAACAACCGACCGACCAGCAGGTCCGTCCTCACCGCCAGCCGCCCCGGCGTGTGCGATCGGAACGGCAGCAGCACGCACGGGTCCGCCGGATTGCTCCACAGCAGCGGCGACGGGCTGACCGTGACCGTCGGCACCGGCCGCTTGCGCTCTTCCAACTCGCACGCCCACGGCGCGCCCATCACCACCGGGTGGTACACCACCACGTCCGGCCGGATTTCGCGGATCAACTCCCGCGTCCGCTGCACGAAATGGCCTACCAGCGGCAGGATTAGCCGGCGCATAACCACCAGCGGCCCCCACGTCGGGTCCATCACCTTGTTGTTTGAGATGATGTCCTTGAGTTCTTCGCGCTCGGTGAGCGCGGCGAAGGCCACTCCCTCGGAGCCTGAGGCCTCAATCTGTTCCTGGAAGTACGGGTTTGTGGCCAGCACCGGCCGGTGCCCGCGAGAAGCCAGCGCCCGCCCGATCGCGATGAAAGGGTGGATATCGCCGTGCGAGCCCGCGGTGAGCAGGAGCGCTTTCACGGGCGGAGGTTAGGTCGCGATGGTGGGTCGCTCCGAAGAGATCTCGCCACAGAGAGCACCGAGACCACCGAGAACTGCCCGACCTGAGCCGTCCAACCCTCCCTCCGTGCCCTCAGTGCTCTCGGTGGTAGCACCGAATCGCGTCCGGGGCCCCTACTCCCCCACCGCCGTTACGCTCTTGGTCGTCACCGGCTTGGCCATCGAGTCTCGGTTCGGCTGGCCCACCACCCTCAGCGCCGGCTTGCCCGTCGCCGTGGCCGTCGCGTTGTGGAACCACAACTCCGGCGGGATCATCACGATCGTCCCCGCCCCGGCCCGGTCGAACTCAAGTTTCGGCTTGAGCCCGTGCACGCGGATCGTGTACGGCGACGGCGGGTTCACCTCGTACCAGTATTGCGGCTGCGACTCGAAGCTCGGGCCCACCGGCTGCACCTGCACGCGCACGAACGAGGTCGTCGGCGAGTCGTACCCGCTGAACGCCCCCAGCCGGAACTGCCTGGTTCCGAACGGCGGTATCTCCATCGTCTCCTGCGCCCGCATCTCCGCACGCTCGCCCGGACGCTGCTCGCTCCGATCGCCCACCCAGAACGTCGCCCGCAGCGGCGCATCCGAATCGTTCCGCACGCCCACAGTCGGGCCGTTGGCCGGGGGCATCGAGCTGCACCCGCCCGACACTGCCGCGCCCAGCACGATCGCGCCCGCCGCGCACGCCGCCGCCGCCCGACGCCACACACCACGCGTTGAGTTCTGCATCGTTCCCATCCTTCCGGTCCAACCTGTTCCCGTGCCGCGCGGCATCGCCCATGCCATCCGCGCGACATCACGCCGCCTCCCGGCCTCAGATCGAACCAACCCGGCCCGGTTCTTGAATCCCGCCATCCCTACTCCTCCCGACCCACGTCCTCCCGCGGCACCTCCACCTCCTCGATGATCGTCCGGCGCAGCGTCACCTTGCCGCGCGGCGTGTCGCGCTGCTCCTCCTCCACCGTCCGGCGAACTTCCTTCCGATCCACGGTCACGGCCTCGCCCGGGTCCGCCCCCTCCACCCCCCCCACCCCCGCCTCCCTCGCCGGCTTCGACGGGTCCGTTCGCACTGCGTGCGCGATGTGACCAAAGAACTCCCCCAGCGAACGCATCACCGTTTTGCGCGCACCCCCGCCCCCGCTCTGGCTCGCACCCCGATTGTCCCCACTCGGGTCAGTCATACCCCAAAGTGTAAGACCGCCAGCCCCCCACGCCCCTATCTCCAATCCGCTACCGCTCACTCACGCTCGGCCCCTCCACCAGCGTCCAGTTGTACTCCTCCCACCACGACCGCTCACCCACGCGCTGGTTGATCCGGTATTTCACGCTCGACGGCCACCCGGCCTTGGCGTCCAGCGACCAGTCCAGCGTGTACCCCAGATCGATCGCGTCGGGCGCGGGCACGTTCGAGGCGTTTCCCGTCTTCTCCCTGGCCTGGCGTGCGGCCTCTTCGAGGATCGACTTGGCCGCGGTCTTGTCCACGGCCGCCGTGATGTGTACGGCCAGGTTGCCGGGCTGGGCCTTGTCGGGCTGTTCGACGCTGATGGTCCGTTCCGCGGGCCAGACGCTCACCGGCCCCAGCGGCATCGCGAGCTCCACACGCTCCACCTTCGGCTTTCCCGGAGCGACCTCGTGGTACGCCCCGTCGAAGTACGGACGCACTTGCTTGAGCAGGACCTCCTCCGTCACCTCGCGGGTGGACATCTTCTGCTTGGCGACCTCCAGCGTCGCGGCCAGTTGCGCCTCGTCCATCGGCGCGGTGCGGGGCGCCTCGCGGATGATCTTCTCCGAGAGCGCGATCACGTCGTTCCGCGCTTTCTCCCAGTCGCGCAGGCTCACCGTCCCCACGCCCTCTCTCACTTCGATGTCGAACGCCGGAGATTTCATCCGTGAGACCATCGCCGCAACGGCTCGCTTCTGATCCTCGGGCAGGCCATCGGGCACTTCCACATCGCCCACCCGCCAGCGCATCACCCACTCGTCGCCGTCCTTCTCCAGTACGTCCACCGTCACACGGCTGGCGATCACCAGGTCGCCGCCGCGGGATTTCTGGGCCGTCTGCCGCAGCACCACCCGCTGGCCCTTCTCAAACCGCGGCCAGAGCATCCGGCCGACGATCCTGGCCGCGTCGAGCTTCACGAGCGTGGGCTGGCCCCCCTGCCCCTCCGCGGGCGGCGCGTCGCTCGCCCCTTCCGCCACCGCCGCGAACCCGGTCGAAACAGCCGCCGCACAGGCAATCACCGTCGCGAGTGTCTTCATGGACAGGAGCGTATGCGCCCTGTCATTCGCCCAAACCGAGCGCCAGCCCCAGGAACCGCTCATCTCTGAACCCCTGCCCCTCCATCGTGCCCTCGGCGAACCGCACGATGACCATCTTCCGCTCGGGCAGCACGTACAGCCGCTGCTTGCCCAGCCCCGCGGCCATCGCCACGTCGATCTCTTTGCCGCTCGCATCTTTCACCGGCCGGTTCTGAGCCGCCATACGCCGCTCCCGCAAAGTCTGCCGGTCCGCCGCCCCGCCCCGATCCGCGGCGGCGTCGGTCCTCCGCAGCCACCACGTGAGCCCGTAGTTCGGGTTCGCGGCCGAAGGCTTGAAGCACTCGGCCAGCAACTCCGGCCTGACGACCTGCACCACGGTCCCATCGGCCCGCGTCCAGGACCCGTCCTGCACGATCAGTTGCCCAAACTTCGCCCACTCCCGGGCCGTGAGCAGACAACCGCCCGGCAGGTTCGGCCGCCCGGCGGCGTCCTTGCCGAACCACGCGACCTTGAGCCCGATCGGATCGAACAGCCGCGCGTGCATGTACTCGAGCACGGTCTTCTCCGGACGTCCCGACGCCGCAAGCTTGCGCTCCAGCATCGCGCCGAACGCGTAGAAGTGGCTCGGACCGTACCGGAACTTCTCACCCGGCTCGCTCACCACCTTCGCGTCGATCGCGGCCTGATAGTGATCTCGCACCTCCTCGCCGCCGCTCGCGTTGAGCCGTTCGCTCCGCCGTTTGGCGACCTCGCCCAACAGCCGGCCCCCGCCGCGCGTGCCGACCGGGCCGTCCGAGGGGTCCAGTCCGCTGGAAAGCGTGAGAAGCTCGCGCACGGTGATCTTCGATTTCTGCGGGTCACTCTTCCACTCGGTGATGGTGTCGCACACCTTCTCATCGAGCGTGATGAGCCCGTCCTGCATTGCGCACACTGCCGTGACGCCGGTGAAACTCTTGGTGCCGCTGGCCAGCGGGTGCGGGCGCGTCTCGCTCCACCCGTTGTCGTACCGCTCGAACACGACATTCCCATCGACCATGACCAGCACCGCCCGCCCGCCCAACCCCGCCGAGTAGTCCGCAGCGGCCGTGTAACGGGCCTGCGCGGCCGCGTCGTTCGGCGCCGCCGCGGTCGCCGCCGGGGGCTCGACCGCCCACAACGCCCCGCCCGCGCCCGTGTTCCACACCACGCCCGCCGCGACACACACCGCCAGTCTCAGCACAAGCATGGCCGCCGCTCCTTACCCCAGCCCATCACCCCCCGCGCCAAACGTCCGCACTCTGGATCGATTGCCCGTGCGTCACCGCCTGCATTCCAGTGGACGTGCCCCGCGAACAACTGGAGGTCCCCCCTCCGACACAATCGTCCACACCAGTTAGAAACAGCCGGTGGGAAAATGGCCCCGGCCGCATACCTACCCTTGCCTCCCCATGAAGATCTCCGTCCGCTGGCTCAACGAGTACCTGGTCCCCAGCCCCGCCCACTCCGGCCCGATCTCCGCCGAAGACGCCGAGCACGCACTCACTTTCGCCGGGTTCCCGATCGAGTCGGCCCAGAAGCTCCCCTCGGGCGACGTGTGCCTCGACGTCGAGGTCACCAGCAACCGCGGCGACGTGCTCTCGCACCTGGGTGTGGCCCGTGAGATCGCCGCGACGACCGGGCGCACGCTCAGGCCGCCCGCGCCGGACCACGTTTTCGACGGGCGCCCCACCCCCGCCCCCACTCCCGCTGCACCCGCGACATCCGAATCCACTGAGGCTCTCTGCGCTATCGACAACCGGACGCCCGAGCTCTGCCGCCTCTTCACCGCGCAGGTCGTCCGCGGCGTCAAGGTCGGCCCAAGCCCGGCGTGGCTGGTCGAGGCCCTGGGCGCGGTCGGGCAGCGGTCGATCAACAACGTGGTCGATGTCACCAACTTCGTCGCCCTCGAGCTCGGCCAGCCCTCGCACGTCTTCGATATGGCCACCATTGGCCGCGGCGCCTCAGGCAAGCACGAACTGATCGTTCGCGTTGCTCGCAAGGGCGAAAAGCTCAGGCTCCTCGACGGCAAGACCGTCACGCTCACGGGCGATGAACTGGTCGTCGCCGACCCCGCGGGCGGAGAGGGGGGCCGCGCGGTCTCGCTCGCCGGCGTCATGGGCGGCGCCGACACCGAAGTCTCCGCGCGCACCACCGACGTCGTCCTCGAAGCCGCGACGTGGGAGCCGCTGACCGTCCGGCGCGCGGCTCGCCGCTTCAATATCCGCACCGACGCGAGTTACCGCTTCGAGCGGATCGTCGATCCGCGCACGATCGAGCCGGCGGCCCGTCGCGCGGCCGCGCTCATCGTCCGGCTCGCCGGGGGGCACATCGTCCCGGGGATCGTCAAGGCCGGCCCGAGCGCCCCGCCGACCGCCCCCATCCGCCTCCGCCACCCGCGCATCACGCAGATGCTGGGTGTCGAGGTCCCGCCCGCTCGCGTCTCGCAGATTCTGCAAGCCCTCGACATCGCGGCCCACCCCGAACTCCCCTCGCCCGGCGGGGGCGCGCCGCTGGTTTGCACGCCTCCGTCCTTCCGCCCCGACCTCACCCGCGAGATCGACCTCATCGAGGAGATCGCCCGCGTGCACGGGCTCGACAAGCTCCCCGCCGCGGAGAAGATCGCCGCGCGCGTGGCCGCGCCGCAGAACTCCGAGCGGGCCATGACCGAGGTCGCGCGTGTGCTCACGGGCCTGGGCTTCTATGAAGCGGTCACGTTCACGTTCGTGAGCGAGAAGGCCGCCCGGCCGTTCCTTCCGCCGGGGCTGAATACGCTGGCGGTGTGCGACGAGCGTCGCAAGGCCGACCCGGTGCTGCGACCCAGCGCCCTGCCCAGCCTGCTCGCCTGCCGGCGCGCTAATCAGGCCGCCGGCGTTACCGGCGACGGCGGAGAGTCCGGCGCGGGCGTCCGTCTGTACGAGACCAGCGCGGTCTTCGCGCAATCGCCCACCACCGACAAGCAGGCCCGCGGACGCGAGATCGAGAGCCGCAACCTCGCGCTCATCGCCGACGCGGCGTTCCCCGCCTCCGCCAAGGCCTTTGAGCGCAAGCAGGCCGCCGTCCGCGCCGTGCGCGGGGCGGTCGAGTCGCTCGTGCTGGCCATGGGAGGACAAGCGGCCCTCGCCGAGCTTGCGTTCTCGCCCGCGACAGGCGCGCCGGTCCCGGCTTTCGATCCCGCCGCCTCCGGCACGATCACGCTCAGTGGCCGGCCGCTGGGCCTCGTGGGCATGATCGCCGACGCCGTGGTCCGGGATTACGACCTGGCCGCGCCGGTCGCCGCGGCCGAAATCAGCCTCGACCCGCTCGTGGCCCTCTACCCGCCCCGCTCGCTCGTGCACACGCTGCCGCAGTTCCCGTCGATCGAACGCGACCTCTCGCTTATCGTCGCGGAGACCACGGCCTGGAGCGCGATCCACAAACTCGTCCGCGACGCCCACGGCGCGGGGCTCCTGCCCCTGATGGACGGCTTCTGGTTCGTCTCCACCTACCGCGGCCAGCCCGTGCCTCAGGGGAAGAAGTCGGTCACCTTCCGCTTGCGATTCCGCGACCCAGCCGACGCCCGCACGCTCCGGCACGAAGAGGTTGATCCCCAGATCGCGGGCCTCATCGACCGCGCCCGCAACGACTTGGACGCCGTGCTTCGCGCCTGAGGTGAACGGAGCCCGTTCGCGGAATGAACGCCGATTCACGCCGGGCTCACCCTCGGTGCGAGCCGGCTGTGCAACCTGACGCTATGAAGCGTCAGCAAGCCGACCCCGACAGCCGGATGTTCGCCGCGGCCGATGCCGTGCTCGCGGCCTTCAACTCTCCCGCCGGACGCCACGGGCTCGTCGAGATGTTTGTACCCACCGACGACCAGCCGGAGCCGCCGCCCTCGGCGGGCAACCGCGGCCCGTTCACCGAGCGGGAACTCGTGGACGCGGCCGACTTCCTGGTCCGCGCCGGGTTCCTGCTGGATGCCTGAGCCTCGTGCGCCTGATGGCCGGCTGGACCACCGCTCAGCGATTCGATCAGGGCCGCGAGCGGCTCGTTCCGTGTACATGCGGGGCCCGCGTCCGAATCCCAAACACGTCCTGTCCGGATTCCGGGTCGAACGACCGAGAATGCCCGCTATCATGGCTTCCGGTCGTTCCGCGGCGCGGAACGTAGAACCCAACGTCCGCCGCGGACGATTGAGTACCGGTCCGCAGCCGAAGTCCCGTTTCGTCCGAGCCCCCGCCGGCCCGGGCGCGATAGGGCGAGAAGAGGGGAGGGGAGGCGGGGAGGGAAGACCGCGAGAGCCCCACGACGGGGGCGACGGATCGGACGCACGCCGACGGGAACACAACCCGCGCCGCCAGGCGCGACAGCCAGAAGAGAGGTGAGGCCATGAGCAAGACGATGTCCCCGGCCAAGAACAAGCCGTCCGTCAACGGTTCGGTCCAGCAGGACTGGCCCAGCGCCGCCTATTCACCCACCTCGCCGGCCCCCACGGCCGAAGACCGCCCGCTGATCTATGTCAACGGCAAGATCGTCCCCAAGAGCCAGGCCATGGTCAGTGTCTATGACCACGGCCTGCTCTACGGCGACGGCGTCTTCGAGGGCATCCGTGTCTATCAGGGCAAGATCTTCAAGTGCCAGCAACACATGGACCGCCTCTACCGCTGCGCCGAGAAGATCCACCTCAAGATCCCCATCCCGCAGCGCGAGATGGTGCAGGTCCAGCGTGACTGCATCGCCGCCAACGACCTGAAAGAAGGCTACATCCGCCTGGTCGTCACCCGCGGCTACGGCACGCTCGGGCTCGACCCGCGCCGCTGCCCCAACCCCGGAATCATCTGCATCGCCGACCAGATCCGCCTCTACTCCGAGGAGGCCTACCGCACCGGCATGCGCGTCGTCGTGGCCCGCCGGCCCAAGACCCCGGTCGCCTGCCTCGACCCGCGCATCAAGAGCCTCAACTATCTCAACAACATCCTCGCCAAGTGCGAGGCCATCGACGCCGGTTGCGACGAGGCCATCATGCTCTCCACCGACGGCTACGTCACCGAGTGCACCGGCGACAACATCTTCCTCATCAAGAACGGCCGCCTGGTCACGCCGCCGCCTGTCTGCGGCGAGAGCGGCCTGCTCGAGGGCGTCACCCGGCGCTTCGTCCTGGACACCCTCGCCAAGGACTGCTCCGTCACCGTCGAGGAAAAGCTCTTCCGGATCGACGACGTGCTCCACGCCGACGAGGTCTTCCTCACCGGCACCGCCGCCGAGATCATCGCGGTCACCCAGGTCGACCACACCGACGGCAAGCGCTACACGCTCTCCCAGGGGGAGGGCCCGATCACGCGCAAGCTCCGCGAGCGCTTCCGAGCCATCGTGACCAGCGGGTACGTGCCGGAGGACTGAACCGCCTCCTCCCCGATTCCCGGCGATCATTCTCAGGAACCCTCCACAACCTTGCGGCGGGTTCCTGTGTTCTTGGACCATCCATCGCCGCACGGCCGATCGTGGGCTCATGCGCACGCACCGACCGTTCGCCGCCGTCTCGACGATCGCCGGCCTGATGCTCGCCCATCACGCCGGGGCCGGCGTGGCCTCGTTCCGCCCGCTCGACGACCTGCCAGGCGGCAACACCTACTCGATTGTCTGGGGCCTCTCCCGCGACGGCTCCACGGCGGTCGGTTCCAGCTACGACTCCGAGGGCATCATCGCGGCCTACTGGAACGGCTCCGGCGCCCACGCCCTCGAAAGTGATTACCTCGGCGCTCGCCCGTTTGCGGCCCTGGCCGCATCCGCCGACGGCTCCACCATCGTCGGCGGCATGGGCCCCGGCGTGCGGGCGTTTGCGTGGCGATCCACGCCCGACGCCAACGGCGTGCGCACGCGACGACTGCCCGAACTGACGGGAACGACCTTCCTCAACAGCCGCGCTCAGGACGTGGACGATTCCGGCCGCTACGCCATCGGTTACAGCCACGCCCCCGATTCCCGACCCGGCGCCCTGCGCGTGCAGGCGGTCGCGTGGGACCTGGAAGCATCCACCCCGGCGGCCCGCGGCCTGGGGTACATCGATCCCGTCACGCTGCCGTCGAGCAATGCCGCCTCGATCTCGGGCGACGGCCTCACGATCGTCGGTGACGGGCGCGGGCCGGGGAGCATGGTCGGATTCAGCATGAACCGTGAGGCGGCCGCGCCCAGCCCGGTCGACATCGTCGCCACGGCCACCGCCGACGCCGTCATGGCGGCCAACCTGGACGGCTCGGTGATCGTCGGCCGGCTCGGCGGGCACGGCTTCCGCTTCTCCGGCGAGGCGGCCCCGCTCGATTCGTTCGGCGGCGGGTGGACGGAGAACGCCCTCGCGCTCAGCGACGACGGCTCGATCGTCGTCGGCTCCGCATGGCACCCCGCGCTCAACGCCTCCGTCGCCGTGATCTGGGACGCCCAGGGGCACGCCACGCGCCTGGACGATCTCGTCGCGCAACAACTGGGTCTGGATATCTCGGGATGGTCGCTGACCGCCGCGACCGGGGTCTCCGGCGACGGCCGGACCATCGCCGGTTACGGCCTCAACCCTTCGGGCCTGACGCAGGGGTTCGTGGTCACGGTCCCGGCGCCGAGCCCGGTGACGCTCGTACTGCTGGGTCTCGGCTGCGTCGCGTGCGCACGCCGCCGGCGCGACCGCTGAGCCGGCCGCTCACTCCAGCTTGCCGTGGAAGTCGAACCACCCGCGGCAAAGCGGGTGCGGAACTGCTCGATTGGGTGAAGGTCCACCTCGATCGCACGACGTTGAGCACTCTTTTCAGGCAAACGGCGGATTCGTGGCGGTTGTGCGGACCGGCGTTGAGCCACCAAAACAGGTTGATCTGGCGCACGCCCCGTCGCCAGGACTTAAGCGGAGCTCCGGCCCGGTCGATTGTTCCCGGACGCTTAGTCCGTTCCGCTTCCTGTTCGAGGACCCGCACCATGCCCAGCAACGCCCGCGTCGCCCGAACGTTCTCGCCGCGAATCCCCCGCAACTCGGGTGTTCGCGCATCGAGGAGCGTGCTGCGCATCGAGCGGCGGGCCGAGACCCGCGAGTCGGCGTTCGGCACGCTCGCGGCGACCTACTCGGGCGATGGCCGCCACGGCATCACCCAGTTGGAACTGGTCGATCGCTCACCCTCGGGCCTGGGCGCGCTCACGCAGGCACCGATCGAGCCGGGCATGATCGTGACGATCTGCCCCGAGGGCTCGACCCGGCCGTCGCTGTCGGGGCGCGTCACCCGCTGCACGCCCGCCGGAGAGGGCTTCAAGATCGGGCTGGTCTTCACGCGCCGCTCGGCGGCGTGAGCCGCCCGTGGCACCGCCCTCCGGGCGGTGTGCTTCGCACACGCTCAGCACTCAGGCACACCGCGCGGAAACCTGTAAACACGCTCACCGGCTCATGCGCTGCGCGAGCAGGAACGCCAGTTCCAGCGACTGCTCGTAGTTCAAGCGCGGGTCGCACGGGCTGGCGTAGTTGCGGTGCAGGTCGTCGTCGGTCAGACCGCGGGCGCCGCCTGTGCACTCGGTGACGTCCTCGCCGGTGAGCTCGATGTGGATGCCGCCCAAGTGCGAGCCGAGCGAGTGGTGGACCTCCCACGTCGCGTCGAGTTCGGCGAGCACGTCGGCGAACGAGCGCGTCTTGACTCCCCCGGGGGTCGATCGCGTGTTGCCGTGCATGGGGTCGCAGACCCAGAGCACGTTGAACCGCCCGGGGTCGGGCGAATCGCCCGCGCCGCCGCGCCCGTTGGCCCGGCCCATGGAGCTGGCCGGCACGCCCTGCTTCATTCGGTCGATCAGCGGCGGCAGCTTGTCGCGCACATGCCGCAGGCCCATGCGGGCGATGAGCACGATCTTGCCCGGCTCGTTGTCCGGATTCAGCCGCTCGACCAGCGCCGCCAGGTCGTGCGGCGCGGTGTTCGGGCCGATCTTCACGCCGATGGGGTTGCGGATGCCGCGGAAGTATTCGACGTGGGCCCCGTCGATCGCCCGCGTCCGCTCGCCCAGCCAGGGCAGGTGCGCCGAGAGGTTGTAGTGCCCGCTGCGTCGCGGCACGGTGCGCGTCAGCGCGCTCTCATAGAGCAGGTTCAACCCCTCGTGGCTGGTGAAGAACTCGACGCGCGTGAGCTGATCGACCGTTCGCTCGCCGATCGCCTCCATGAACCGCAGCCCGTCGGCCAGGCGCGCCGACATCCGCTCGTACCCGGCCCGGATCTCGTCCGACAGGCCGGCGTGGCGCATGAAGCCCAGGTCCCAGTACTCGGGGTGGTGGATGTCGGCGAACCCGCCGTCGAGCAGCGAGCGGATGAAGTTCAGCGTGAGCGCGGCGTGCTGATACCCCTCGATCATGCGCGCCGGACGGGGCCGACGGGCCTCCGGCGTGAACTCCGCGGAGTTGACCAGGTCGCCGTAATAGCTCGGCAGCGTTACGGCCTGACCGTCGATGGTGCGGGTCTCGGTCGGGCTCGATCGCGGTTTGGCGTATTGGCCCGCGAACCGACCCACGCGGATGACCGGCTGCTTGCCCCCGTGCACGAGCACCAGCGACATCTGCAGGAGGATCTTCAGTTTGCTGGTGATCGCGTCGGCGCGGCAGTCGGCGATCTGCTCGGCGCAGTCGCCGCCCTGGAGCAAAAACCGCTTGCCCTGTTGGGCGTCGGCGATCTCCGACTTGAGCTTCTCGATCTCCCAGCTTGTCACGAGCGGCGGCAACTCGCGGAGGCGGGCAACGGCGGCGTCAACCTCCGCCCGATCGGGGTAGACAACCTGCTGAGCGTGCAGCCGCGACCGCCACGAGTCGGGGGACCATGCACCCTGACTCGGGCCTGCTTGCGCGGTCGCTGAAATGGGAGATGGGCCGGGAGACGGGGACATGGGCGGGAATGCTATCGACGCTCGCACGGTGCGGCGTCAGGCCGAAGCGGGCGGCCTGCGCAGGCGGCACGGGCGCAAGCCGTGCGCAGAAGTAGGGCGAAAGTGATGAACTTCGTGAAAAACTCTCAAAATCGCTGGTGGAAGCCCGCCGATGCGCCGATGGGCCGGGAACCAAGCCGACTGGCCGCGTGCGCGGTCGTCCGGCTGCGCGGCCGCCAGACCCGGGAGGGCGGCAGAGTTACCGGCACGGATGCCGGCGCGTCACGAGCAGCCCGGATGGACTTGTCAACAGCAAAGGACACGCACACATGACCAGCACTCGCAGCAGCAAGGGCCGCCGGACGCGCAAGAACGTCCGCCGCACCACGGCCGCCCGCCGCACGGCCAAGCGGACCGCGACCCGCGGCAAGACCAAGGCCCGCCGCTCGGCGGCCAAGCGCCGCACGGCGGCGTCGCGGACGTGGACGACCGCCCGTCGCAAGGCCCGTCGCACCGCCAAGCGCCGCACGGCCAAGCGCCCGATCGCCAAGCGGACGACCTCGCGCAAGAAGAGCACGAATAACAAGCGCCGGACGTTCAAGTTCAACAGCTACAACTTCGGCCGCAAGACCACGGCCCGGCGCAAGGCCGCCTGAGTCGGGGTGAGGAAGGACAAGTTGTGCACACTTGTCGGGGGCTGTGCAAGGACGCACACACTTCGATAGAGTGACGCGACCTCCTTCCTTCACTCGTGAGGAGAGAAGGAACAACGACGAGCCGCGGCGGAGATAGGCACTCCGCCGCGGCTTTCGTTTTTGGGGGCGTGCGCCGGGCCGCGCGGCCGGCCTCACGGCCGATGGGCGACGGGGCGCGACGGAGGCGGCCGTTCCGCCGACCGGGCCCGGTACGATCCCGCATGATCGAGCTGCTGTCGCGCAACGAGCCGGAGACCCTCGCCGTCGGGCGGGCGATCGGCGCGCTGCTCGCGCCCGGCGACGTCATCGCGATCGACGGACCCCTGGGCGCGGGCAAGACTCGACTGGTCCGCGGCATCGCCCTGGGCCTGGGCCTGCCGGGGTCCGTCGTCAGCTCTCCGACCTACGTCATGGTGAACGAGTACACCCTCCCCGACGGGCCCGGAATCGAGGTCAGCCGCCCCCCCCCCCCCCCCCCCCCCCCCCCCCCCCCCCCCCCCCCCCCCCCC
>CAZVZG010000048.1:0-12679 GCA_964630785.1 uncultured Phycisphaeraceae bacterium
TCCCGCCGCCCCGAACGTCAATCCAACCTCCCCCCCTTCCCCCCCCTTCCCCCGGGCGGTGGACTCCCCCGCCCGCCAGCCTACCATTCCGCCCCATTTTTCCGCGAGAAACGACGATGAGCGCCAACCTCAAGCCCGGCCAGACCATCCGCTGCACCATCACCAAGGCCCCCCGGGCCCGGGCCGCCCGCAAGACCGTCGAGCGGCTCATGTGGCGCGACCCCGCCGTCGCCAAGGGTCTGCGCAAGAGCCACAAGGTCCGCCAACGGGCCACAGAGATCTACACCCGCGGCAACCGCGACTGGGTCAAGCGTCAGGAGTGCGCCCGCATCGTCGAGGTCGTCCGCGGGGCCGACTGGTCGATGGTGTACCACCACGACCTCGCCGCCGACCTGGCCAGCGTCAAGGACTACCTGAGCGTCCAGCCCGCCTGAACGCCGGGGCGACCCCCTCCCGGGTCCCTCGTCCCTCGATCCGCTCCCCCCCCCCACCTCATCCTTCCTATCGTGCGGCATGCACCTCAAATGCCTCGCGATCGCCGTCGTTCTGTCCACACTCGCCGCGTGCGACCGCGCCGCGGACACACCATCGGCTCCCGCTCCCGCCTCCCCCACCTCCCCCGCCGCCTCTGACCGCGGCGAACCCGACGACACCTACACCGTCCGCGGCGAGGTCGTGTCCGTGCCCTCGCCGGACAAGCCCACCGCCGAGTTCTTCGTCAAGCACGAGGCCATCGACGAGTTCAAGAACCCCGGCGGCACGCGCGGCATGAACAGCATGACCATGCCCTTCCCGTTGGGCAAGGGCGTGAGCCTCCAAGGCCTCGCTCCGGGCGACAAGATCGAGTTCGTGATGGCCGTTTGGACCACGCCCGGCAAGCGCGGCTACGAGATCCGCAAGATCGCCCGGCTCCCGGCCGAGACCGAGCTGCACTTCGGCAAGGCCAACGCCAAGCCGTGACGGCCTTGCGGCACGACAGACGCGTCTCACGCCGAAGGCGCCGCCAGCCCCAGCCGGTCCATCACCATCTTCAGGTCCGACCACACCTTCTCGCGGTTCTCGCGCGTGTACGCCCGAAGCAGGAACGCCGGGTGGTACGTCGGCATCACCGGCACCCGGTACGCGCCGTCGCGCGGGTCGCGATAGTCGGCCCACTTCCCGCGCAGGCGGCTCATCGACTCGGCCGTGTTCAGCAGCACCCGCGACGCGGGGAGCCCCAGCGCCAGGATCGCCTCCGGCCCGATGATCCTGATCTGCTCGTACAGGTACGGGGCGCACGCCGCCGCCTCGTCGGCCGTCGGCGTCGCGTTGTTGGGCGGGCGCGTCTTGAGCACGTTGGTGATGTACACGTCCGAGCGCTTCAGCCCCATCGCCCCGAGCTGCTTCTCGAGCAACTGCCCCGCCCGCCCCACGAAAGGCAGGCCGACCTTGTCCTCCTCGGCCCCCGGCGCCTCGCCGATGACCATCAGCCGCGCGCACGGGTCGCCGTCTCCGAACACGATGCAGTGGTGATCGGTGACGAACCCGCTGTGCGGCGCGTCTTTTTCGTATTTCGCCCTCAGCGCGTGCAGCGCGGCCTGGTTCTTCTGCTGCCCCGCGTTCAGCACGCGCGGCTTGGCCTCGACCATGACCGGCGCCGGCGTCTCGACCGCGGGCTCGCGTGCTGACGCTCTCGCCGGTGACGAGGGCGCGACAGGCGGACGCGGAGCGGCGGCCTCGGCCACCGGCTCAACTTCCTCGACGGTCGCGCACGCGCCGAACTCGCCCATGAGCGGGACAAACTCCACGCCCATGAACGCATTGGTGGCGACCAGTTGCCGCGCGGCCCGGAGCGCGTGCGCATCCATGATCGATCCCCTCAGTCCTTCCCCCCGCCGACCTTACCGTACGCGCCGCTCCGACCCGGACAATCCCGCGCCGAGCGAGGGCTACGGCTTGGGTGCGGCATCGCCGGCGCTGTTCTTCGCGTCCTCCGGCGTCGTCGCCCGGGGCTGGTCCGGCGGGCGCTCGTCCCGCACGTGCGACGAAGGGCGGTGCAGCGCGTTCGGGTCCGGCGGCGCGGGCTTCTCCTGAGTCAACAACGGCAGGAACGCCCCGGCGGCCAGGCCCACGATCAGGCCGACCACCAGGCCCGGCAGGAATCCCTTGATAAAGACCGATTCGCGCGGCGCGGCGGACGTGGGGGTGGTATCCGGCATGGCGGCAGTGTACCGAGTCGCCGGTGGGCACGATTCGACCGACCCTCCCTGCTCACCGCCCCCGTCGCACCCGGTGCATCCACCGCCCATAGTCGAGCACAGAGCGCACCAGCTCTCCCCGGCTCTCGGGATACCCCCGCCCGAACGCGGTGTGCAGCCGCCACTGCCAGTATTCGCCGCGGAAGCGGAACCCGGTCAGCAACCCCAGCCGGGCCAGTTGCCAGAGCCCGCCGAGTGTGTCGAGGGTCCATCGCATCGGCGGCTCCGGGGCCTCAAGCCTCGTTGGCCGCGCGGTCGCTCGCGGCAAACTCGCCCCGGTACCAGTCCATCGTCTGGGCCAGGCCGTCCTCCAGCGAGACGATCGGCTCGTATCCCAGCAGCTCGCGTGCCCGGGTCAGGTCGGCGAGGGAATGCTTGACGTCGCCGGCCCGCTCGGGCTCGTGCCGCGGTTGGATGTGCGGCACGCCGCAGGCCTCGGCGATGAGCCGGTGCAGCGTGAGCAGGTCGATCCGCTTGCCCGCACCCACGTTGACAACCTCGCCCGCGAGCGGCTTCTCGCTCGCGCCCGCGAGCAGGTTGGCCAGCACGGCGTTGCTCACGTAGGTGAAATCCCGCGATTGGCGCCCGTCGCCGAAGATGATCGGCGCCTCGCCCGCGAGCAGTTTCTTCGCAAACACCGCGATCACGGCGGAATACGGCGAGTCGGCCGGCTGGCGCGGCCCGAAGATGTTGAAATACCGCAGGCACATCGTCGAGATCCCGTACGACTTGGCCCACGCCAGCATGACGTGCTCGCCGGCGAGCTTGCTCGAGGCGTACGGCGAGACCGGCGCGGGCACGTCGGTCTCGACCTTGGGCAGGTGCTCGCCCTGGCCGTAGGCCGAGCTCGACGCGGAATAGACGATGCGCTTCACGCCGGCCTTGCGGGCCGCGTCGGCCAGACGCATGGTGCCCGTGGCGTTGACGGCGTAGGAGCGCTCCGGGTCGGCGACCGAGCGCGGCACGCTGGAGACGGCCGCGAGGTGGAAGATCAGGCCCGCCCCCTCGATCGCGTCGTGTACGGCCGCGTCGTCGAGGATCGAGGCGTGGACGAACCGGACCCGGTCCGGCTCCATGTCGATGAGCTCGGCCAGATGCGCGGCGGTCGAGTTGGACAGGTCGTCGATGACGGCGATGCGACAGCCCAGAGACAGCAGGGCGTCCACCACGTGGCCGCCGATGAACCCGGCGCCTCCGGTGACACAGACCCGCTGCCCCTCGTACCGCGGCCGCAGCCGCGCCACCCACTCGTGAGGCAACCTCAACACCGGGTGAATCTTACAGGATTTCGGGGGCCGGGGTAAGGGGAGGCGGGGAATTGGGGATCAAGGCACCCCCTCCCAGCGGGAGGGGGCCGGGGGGAGGGCGGGGGGCGCGAAAACAGCGAGAAACCCGCGGCTGCGCGGCCCGCTCCGGCGTCCACGCCCCCTGCGAACTCGCCGGGTCCACGCCGTCGTCCATCTCCTGGTGGATCAGCCGCCAGGACGCGTCGTAGAACATGGCCCGACGCTGCACCGGCTGGGCCGGCGAGGCGTAGGCCGGGGCCACGCTCAGGTTGGCCTGCTTCCACACACGCCAGTGCAGGCCGTTGTAGCGGTAGCGGCCGAGCACGAAGTCGTCGGCGGTGGTCCCCGCCGTGCCGTTGTTGTGGACCACCTCCACCAGCCGGTTCCAGGCGTCGTGGATGTAAGTGCGGTTGACCAGGTTGGCCGTAGCGCCGGTGGTCTCCATCTGCGCCGTCTTGATGTTCCCCGCGTCGTCGTACGAGAACGGCACGCTCAGCGGCGGCGGCCCGCTGCCGTCGTGGCGGAGCGACGACTCGCCGACCTCGTTGGCCGCGTTGTGGGTGCGGTCGTCGACCAGGTCGGTCGAGTCGCCGTACACCCCGTTGCCGCTCGCGTCGCGGATGAACTCCTTCCAGTTGCCCAGCATGTCCAGGTCATTCCCGGACAAACTCAAAGCCACAGTGCAGACCCAGTGGAGGGCTAGCGTCGTTTCTGAAACTCGGTGTCGTCCTGGCTTGGCCCCAGTTTGCTCGCGACGATCAGACCATGGCACTCAGTGCTGAGACAAAACTGGCCCATCATTCTCAATCCGATCGCAAACAGTTGAACCGCGTATCCCTGCAGGTCATTGTCTAGCAGGTCCGGTCGCAAACGATTCATATGTTCTCGTTCAATCCAGTTCATCAGATCTACCCACGGCATGGTCGGTTCAAACGCCACGCCGCCTTCGCGATCTAACATCATGAACTTGCCCCTGAACTCCCCAATCTCTGGCTCACTCATCAGATCTACGTACTTTTCATGTGTGGCGTCCCAGCCATCTTGAAATGAACAATAGCACGCTACCTTGGTGGGGATGCGCTGCAGCTCGCGTTGAATGGCGTCGTGCGGGTTCGTCGCGCCAGAGCACGCCTCGCTTACGCATGACAAATGCTGCAAATCATCCGATACAGCAAAGGTATAACACCATCGCATGGCATTCTCGATTCACTCTTGAACGGGCCATTTGATAATCTTCGGCGGGTAGATCGGTCCTTCCCACGGATCTGACTGAACGCACGTCTCGCACGTTGCTTCTTCAACCTCACATGTGTCACATTCGACCGTTGCGCTGTCACGCATTGATTCCAGCTGTGACCAAATCCGCCTCGACTCCGCCGGGTCCAACTCGATTACCATGCACTTGGGTCGCTGAATCACGGCAGCGTCGGCTCTGGATGCTGTCATGTCCAGCACGCCAAGCACTGTCAGGAAAAGGCCGCCTATCGAAAAGCGACGAGCAGCCGCCCCGGACAGAGCCGCCGCACCACCCCGGCCAGCGTTGGATTCAGCAATTCTCAACATGGTCAAGAGCCGTTGTCCAAGCTTCTCTTCCACGCAACTGGCGAGTCGGCGAGGTACGCCGGGGAGTCGCTTGCCGCCATGCTCAAGAACCTCTTGGATGACGTCCGTCGACTTACCCCACCGCCACCGAGACAGTTCGACGCCCTTTCCGGGTCCGCTCAACACTTTGAGCTCAGCCCAAGTCCCGTATCCACATACCTCCCAGTACAATTTCAAACCCTTGCCGATGATCTCGGTTCCTTTCGTTGTCGCCAACCCTACAGGATCCACCCACTGAGTTGGCCCCGCTCGAACGAACCCGTATGTATTGAGACCGTCAACTTGGCCCGCCGGATCCCTCTCCCCCCACCGTCCCAGCGAGGGCATGTACGTCCTGAACCGCACGGTGTAGTCGCCGGTCTCGGGGTTGAACACGTACCCGCAGTAGCCGATGGTGTTGTCGTGCCCGCCCGCGGCCGCGTCGGGGTGCGAGACCCAGCCCGAGGACTCGGGGGCGTCGGGGTCGGCGGCGTACCACGCGGTCGCGAACGCCGTGACGTCGTCCGAGCTCCGCGTCCCGCTGCGGTTGAAGTCGGACATCAGCGTCCCCGAGCCGTACTGACCGGCGAAGTCCACGCCGTAGTCTACCCAGTTGGTGTACCCGCCGCCGTTGTAGTCGCCCGGCGGGCAGTGCAGGGCGAAGCCGCAGGGCGTGTATTTCACCCGCTCGAGGATGTCGTAGCCGGGCAGCCTGCCCGTGTCCAACATCCGCGTGATCGCACGCAGCGGATGGTGCGCGGGCACAAGCTCCTCTAGGTTGATTTTCACGAACAGGTTGGTTTGACGGCTGGCGTGTCCTCGCATGCCCACCCGTTCGCACCCGCCCCGTCCCCGGTTGCGCAGTTCGGTGCGTGTTCGGTGGGTTCTTCAACGGCCTGCTAAAGCAGAGGGTGTCGCAAAATTGTGCACACGGACATTGGGCATACCAGTATATAATCATTGTTGACAGAACTGTCCATCGCAACCGCTCGATCGATCAAATATGCCGACCACCCGGATTTCGTACGAACACTGAGTGGTTCCGATAGCATTACTGTGCGGTTGTCCACTTGTCGAGTCAGAGAAAAAAGCGGCACAAATCCGCTGGCAACCAAGCTTCGTCCGTACGCCATTTCCAGTTCTCGCTTTATACTTCCGGGCGACATCACTCTCGCAATATGAGCGATCCCTTGCCATCCGTTCGCCGTCGTCAGGGAAAATGCGGCATCACACAACCGTTGACGACCGAAGCAATCCACAACCCACCGAGGCAAAGCATGGGCAATTGATCGCAGGACAATCCGCTCGTGTTCCGGCAATGCTCTTCCGGCGAAAAGCTCGGTTGGATTGACCTTGCAATACATACGCAGTACCTCTACTGTTTTTTACTTACAGCAATTCTTTTCGCGTTCTCTCCGTGCCTTGTTGCATTTATCAATGAGCTTGTCCCATTGGTCCAGCCCACCCGACGCCGTGATGCCGCCTTGATTCTCACCGATTGCCTCACCGATCGCGATGTAGCACTGTTCGGCGGATGACCTAGCGCCCGAAAGGAGTTCGCAGTTTGTTGGATCCTGTATGAATTGGAGGACGGCAGCACGCATCCGCTGGCAGGCTGGATCTTCTGTGATTGCGGCACCGACGTTCCTCGCTGTTGCATGAAACGCAATCAATGCCAAAGCACCTTTCAAAACCCTGCCTTTAGTATCAACGAGCTTAGCGCACGACCGTCTCATATTGCGTTGCTTGGTCCGGTTCACTCCTGGCGTGTCGCCGTTCATAAAATCATCGAGATGCTTCTCGATAATTTCGCCGTCCACATTGATTTTTTTTTAGCTATCGCGGATGATCGAGCGACGTTCCTCCGGCGCCAACTTCTTCCACGCCGCCCGCTGCGCGTCGGTGTCGCCCCCGCCGAGCCTTGCACGAATGAAAGCATGCTGGCTCTCCTTGCCGCACCTGTGCTCCCCTCTTGGGACCAGCACACATGTCTGATTGGGGCTACCGCCAAGATACAGCGGGTACGGATGAATTTCCTCAAGCGGTTCGTCTGAAGACAGCAATCCAAATGCATCAAGAAACAGTGTCGGGCATCCACTGCCATACAGATAGGTATTCGAAGCATCCGCATACCCCGCCGGATCCCTCTCCCCCCACCATCCCAGCGAGGGCATGTACGTCCTGAACCGCACGGTGTAGTCGCCGGTCTCGGGGTTGAACACGTACCCGCAGTAGCCGATGGTGTTGTCGTGCCCGTCGGCCGCGTCCGGGCTGGAAATCTGGCCCTCCGTCGCGGCGTGGCCGGCGGTGTTCCAGATCGCGATGAAGTCGAAGAGGTCCTGCACGCTCACGGTTCCGGTGCGGTTGACGTCGCCCATGAGCGTGGGCGTGAAGTACGCGGCCAGGAAATCGTTGTAGTCCTGCGAGTTGGGGGGCCCGCCCCCGCCGTTGAAGTCCCCGGGGTGGCAGCGCAGCCCGCGCCCGTAGGGGTCGTACTTGACGCGCTCGAGGATGTCAAACCCCGGCGTCTTGCCGGTGTCCATCACCGCCACCACGCTGAACTGCGCGTCGGTGAGGTAGTGCTGGAGGTCGCCCCAGGTCACGCTCGGCGTGGGGCCGCCGGCCGCCGAGACCGCCGCCGACTGCCTGCGCCCGACCGCATCATCTATATACCGCGCCCCCCAGAAGACCTGCTCGGCCCGGTCCGGCGTCCAGGTTCCCTGCGACGAGGCCGGGTCCACGCCGTCGTCCATCTCCTGATGCACCAATCTCCAGGCCGCGTCGTAGAACATGGCACGCCTCTGGACCAACTGGGCCGGTGAGGCGAACGCGGGCACATCCGCCATGTTCGCCTGCTTCCACACCCGCCAGTGCAGGCCATTGTAGCGGTACCGCGCCAACGTGAAGTCGTCGGCGGTCGTCCCGGATGTCCCGTTGTTGTGGACCACCTCCACCAGCCGGTTCCAGGCGTCGTGGATGTAGGTCCGGTTGACCAGGTTGGCCGTAGCGCCGGTGGTCTCCATCTGCGCCGTCTTGATGTTCCCCGCGTCGTCGTACGAGAACGGCACGCTCAGCGGCGGCGGCCCGCTGCCGTCGTGGCGGAGCGACGACTCGCCGACCTCGTTGGCCGCGTTGTGGGTGCGGTCGTCGACCAGGTCGGTCGAGTCGCCGTACACCCCGTTGCCGCTGGAATCCCGAACAAACTGCTCCCAGTTGCCCAGCATGTCCAGGTCCCAGCGTTGCAAATCGATTTTACGCGTGTTGGCCCCACCATCATCCCGACGGAGATGTGACTTGTCACCATGCACTCGTGCAGCATCTCGATATTGGCCATAGAATCCTTGATGCCATTTAGGATATTACGCATATCGGGGCGCGATCGATACAATAGAATTTATCGCTATCATAATATAACTACTATCCGCAGAGTCATCCTCTCTTACAGCAAGAACATACCAAATGGGTTCACCTGCCGAATCTAATCCGCACGACACGGCGATCGGAGTTGCATGCACAATCGCGCCGTCGGCCAGATGGATAAACCCGGCCTGACAGTCATTTACGAGTTGTTCTAACGCATTTCGAATTGTAGAGCGACTTTCGGAACTCATTCGCGCCTATCGCTTTCATCTCCGTATGCGAACTACTGTTCCTTGCCGCCGCCGTCGCTGCTATCGCAATCGCAACTGCGAGAGTTGGAACGTGCCATTTCGGCTGCTTCGCTCGGGCTATATCCGGCTCGTAAGAATCTTTGGTACAGCACGTTGTATTGACCATCGTCCTCGAACCTGTTGATTCGCTCGGTAAGCTTGTCGGCTAGATCCTTGACGATATCGACAGGAATGATCGTATCGCAGACTGCATGTCCGATTCCATTTGCATACGCATCACGAACGAACAGGGCAATCAAAATGGGCGGCAATGCTTTCTTGATGATGTTCTTGCCGATGCCTTTAACAACTGCGCCAGCCGCTTGCGCTGCCCTTCGCGTAGCTTCTTCTGCTGCCTCCTTCTCGATTTTTTTGACGACTCGTTCCAAAATTTCCGACACCTCCGCCTTCGTAAAACATTTTTGTCCACGCTTTCGGAGTTCTTCCAGTCCCTTCTCCGCAAGTGCGGCTTTGAGCTCCTTCGCAAGTACGGAATCCGGAAATCGCTTCAGAATATCTTTTCCATATTTCTCAACGATTGCCAGTTTTTCCGCATCGGTCAAGGCGGCTGGAGTGATCCCTTTGTGCATAATCGGCGAGAGATCACTTACGCGGTATCGGCATGTTCCTCGCTGAAAATGTGGCCCGCCGTGATCATTTAGGTGCAGCATCCAGTCGTCGTTGCCATCGAGACCGAGATCATCGGTAGCCTCAATCGGCGAGCCTAGAAGCGCCAAATAGGTATTTAGACCATCAACATAATCTATCGGGTCCCTCTCTCCCCACCGTCCCAGCGAGGGCATGTACGTCCTGAACCGCACGGTGTAGTCGCCGGTCTCGGGGTTGAACACGTACCCGCAGTAGCCGATGGTGTTGTCGTGCCCGCCCGCGGCCGCGTCGGGGTGCGAGACCCAGCCCGAGGACTCGGGGGCGTCGGGGTCGGCGGCGTACCACGCGGTCGCGAACGCCGTGACGTCGTCCGAGCTCCGCGTCCCGCTGCGGTTGAAGTCGGACATCAGCGTCCCCGAGCCGTACTGACCGGCGAAGTCCACGCTGTAGTCTACCCAGTTGGTGTACCCGCCGCCGTTGTAGTCGCCCGGCGGGCAGTTCAGGCGCTCGCGTCGGGCCGCGAACTGATGTCCACCCGGCGATGTCGAAATGAAGCTGCGCGGTCGTCGCCAACGGCGCGCGACCGGCGGCTTCGATCGGATGATGGCGTGCGGGCTGGGCGGGTGGGCTTCACGCGCTGGTGGATGTCGGCACACCGGGGTATCGTGCGTCGCCGGTTCCGTGGCGGAGCCGCGGAGCCGGCTCCACCAGGGCGCCGGACATGCACCCGACATGCAATCGACATGAAGACCAACCCAATCTTCGCCCTCCGCGTGCTCGCGTGCCTGTCCACGTTGACTGGGCTGGGAGGATGTCAGGTCCGGGACGCGGGGCCGCCCTTGCCGTTGGCCGTGTTGGGCGGCGGCGGCGTCGCGTGGCCGAGCACGCGGTGGGCGCCGATGACGATCGACCCCCTTGTGCACGTACCGATTCTTCTGCGGCCGGGCTCTCACGCCGATCCCATGCAGGTCGAGGCGGTCGTGGACACCGGCGCGGAGTTTGGGATCGTGCTGCCCGAGCGGCTCGCGGCTGAGCTCGGGGTCCGACCTCCCTCCCCTCCCTCCCCCCCTTCCTCCCCTTCCCCCCAAACCGCGAGCGGCGCGGCCGGGCTCGCGGAGGTGGTCCCCGCCGGGCCGATGGATGTCGAGGTTGCGGGCCTCCGGATCGTGGGCGTGCCGGTCGTGATCGCGCCGGTTAGGCGGGTCATTCTCGGCGCCGAGTGTTGGACCCGTGCCGGCGGGATCGCGTTCGACTGGGCGGCCGGGCGGTTCGGCGTGGTGGCCCGGGGCGGGTCGTCCCCCCCCATTCCCCCACCCGCGCCGCTTCCGGGGTGGACAACGTTGCAGTTGCTTCCCAGCGCGCACATGGACTCCTTGGACCCCGAACTTCGGACGATCCGGATTCGCCTTCCCTACGTTCGCGCGACGCTGGAGGGGCGCGGTGTGCTGGCGATGCTCGACACGGGCGACACGGGCGAGGTCCGCATTCCCGGCCCCCATCCACCATCCGAACCGGCGGACCGGGAGGTGGTGCTTGGGCTGGGGGGCCGTGCGACCGTCTTCCGATCGCGACGGGCGGCGCCGCTGGCGATCGGAGACCCGCCCGCGTTTCAAGTGCGCCCGACATGGATGAGTCAGAGCGCGAGCCCCGGCCCGGCCGACGTGGTGGTGGGGATCGGCGTGCTCGGGCGTCGGCCGGTGTGGTTCGACTTCGACGCCGCGGCGGTGCGGTTCTGGCGCGGCGATCCGGCCACGCCCGGCCGCGGTGATTGAAGTCGGCCGCCGGGAGCGAACGATCATCTCAAGCACCGTCCCGCCGGACATCGCTCAACCGCGGCATCCGGCGTTCATGCTTCCACGACGGCCAGCATTGTTCCGAGCGAACGTGCCGCTCCCGTCCCGGCGGGCGCTCGGTCGTTTCGCGGCCGCGGGCGTGTTTGTAGGTCGGAGAGCGTTGATCTTTCTCGTCCTGGGGCTGTTGGTGGATTTCGCCGTTGCGGTCGGGTGCGCCCGCTGGTCGTTCCCCGCCAACTCGTACCGCGGCGTTCCGGTGACCGATGCGCACGGAACGCTCACGTCGTACCGATGGGGCGGGGATGTGTGCCGGCTCGTGCCCGAGAACAGCGAGATCGCCGCGCCCGCCGACGTGAGCGACCGCCTTTCACCCGTGCCTCTGCGATGGGAAGAGGGGGCGGGAGGGGCGAGGCGGGGCCCTGTATTCCGATGGTGGCGAGACGGTCTTCTCTGGCTCGATCAACGGGTCGTTTCAGCACAGAAGCCCGTGGTCGGGCCGTCGGCGCGGCAACTTTCGTACATCCGATTCGGCTTCCCGCTGCGCTCGTGGGAAGCATGGTGGGTCAGTGACGAGTCGAGGACGCCGAACGGGACGGTGCGGGAGCCCAGGCCGATCGCGGGGCTGCGCGTCGGCGGCACGATCATGACCGACCGGTGGCTCGTGGCACGCGCGGCGCCCCTCACGCTCCGCCCGATTCCCGCGCTTGTCGACGCGATTCTGTATGGAGGGCTGCTCGCCGCGGCGTGGTATCCGCTGGTCGCCTGGCGCCGCCGCCGCGCTCTGGACCATCTGCACGGTTGCCCCGAGTGCGGATACTCGCTTGTGGGATTGGCGACAAGAGTGTGCCCGGAGTGCGGGCGCTCGGGCCGACCCGGGGGGCAGAAGTTCGTCTAAATGGCCGCGTCGCTCTCATTCTGGGTCATCGTCGTGACCACTTTTCTGTGGGGGTACGGGGACGGGGTGCTCCACGGGCCCTGGCCTCCCCCGGCCGCGCCGGCGGCGCTGATGTTCCTGGGCATGATGGTGCTCGGCGCGATCGTTCCGGCGATCCGGCTGACGGGAAAGCGCGGGTCCGCACCTCAGCGGAACCTGGACTTCGGCGTGGCGGTGATCGGGGCCGCGCTCGCCGCGGCCACCGCGGCGGCGGTGTTCATCGGCGGGATGGCGGTTGAGTACTGGCACCGTCACCCGGGCGGAGGGGGCGCAGTTGGAGCGGCCGCGCTGGCCGCGGCCTGGCACGCCCTCACCGTCGCCGCGATCGGGCTGAGCGCGCTGGCGAGCCGTGGGGAACCGAAACAACCGCCTCCATGAACTCGTTCGTCGCGGCACCCCTGTTCGCCGAAACGGGGATCGCGCACACTGAAGCGCCGTCGGAGCACCCTTAATCATCACCGTCGAGCGCAGCCACAAACAGGGCACTATGCGCTCCGGCCGCGCCGCTCGCCCTCCCCCCGGCCCCCTCCCTCTGGAACTTTTTGCGTTAGGCGGCCTTGCGGGCCAGGAGATTGCGGATCCTGAGCGC
>CAZVZG010000049.1:0-10128 GCA_964630785.1 uncultured Phycisphaeraceae bacterium
TTTCTGCAAGCCCTCCGTAGGTGGCACACCTTCCGGGGCGAGGCCGACCCCGGGACTTGGCTCTACGCCATCGCCGCCCGTGCCTGCAAGGCGCACTCCCGCCGCAAGGGCGGCGCCGACGCTCGTCAGATCCCCGTGTCGCAACTCATGCCGTGGAGCGAGCGGACGGTCATGGAGGTCGCGGCGGCCGTGCCCGGCGAGGAAAGCCAGAGTGAACGAGGCGAGGCGATCGCGCGTGTGCACGCCGACGTCGCGCTCGGCCTGGCCGAGAACACCGTCAAGACACGCCTCCACCGTGCGCGCCTGGCCTTGCGTAAGGCGATGATGGCCGATGCCGCGATGGTGGACGCGCCCGCCCCCATCTATGAGAAGCAGGTCTGCCTTGACCTGCTCAAAGCGAAGATGGACGCGATCGATCGCGGCGGTGTTGCGGCGGGTTTCCAGATACCGCAGGCCGACCTGTGCGCACGCTGCCGGGCGGTGTTCCGCGAGCTCGATCTCGTCCAGGACGCCTGTGCGCAGTTGGATGAAGCACAGATGCAAGAATCGCTGCGCCGGAAGATCCTGCACGCGATCCGCGAACGCGACGAGTCCGAGCGTGCAACAGCACACTGCCCCCGCCGCGGTCGGCGACCCGTCACGGGGAGACCGCGGGGCTAAAAGCGGTCAAGCCGGCCGCGCGGAGACCACGCCGGCACCTGCGACCTTCCCTTCCGTAGGTCAGCGCTGTCTGCACGCATCTCGCGAGCATGGTGCTTTGCATGTTCCGCTGAACTGCTGGCCCCCGATTGACAGACGTTTCCCGAGCCTGGTCTTGCGCCCGCACTGTGGCACTTGTACGCCGCTGGTGGCCCTGAAAACGCGGTTTCCGCCCGTCCCCGTTAACAACCCGTATCGATCGCACACCCATCGGGCCACCCCGAGAGTGGTCCGCCAACCCTCCGAAACGGTCTTGTACAGGGAGCTTCTGACCGGCCCGCGAAAGCGGGCCGGTTTTGCTTTACGGCCGGGGCGGATTCCGGAGTCCGGGCGGGGTGGCGGAAACGTCGGAGATTCCGGGGCCAAACGCGGGTCCGGGTTGGCCGCCGCGCTCTCTGTTTGTGCCGACCCGTCGGGCACCCGACGAGAACCCCCAGGGTTCGCGTCGCCCTCTCGGTCCAAACTCTCAAACTCTCTGACTCTCTCGGTTAGCGCCCCCGCCGATTTGACGCGGGGTTCCGATCGGGGGTGGACAGCGATCGGAACGGTCCCGAAATGGAGAGCGCGGCCTCGGTGGCGCGCATGAACGCGCGTTCCGCTCGCCACCCTTTCGCCACAATCCGAACCGTTTGCGTAGATGGTGGTTAACGGCCCGCCGCCTTATGGCGGGGCTCAACTCACCATCGCCGGCCCCACCGGGCTCGCGCACGGACGCACGCATGACCATCGACCTCGACGAGGGGGCCGAGCGCGATGACCTCGCGCACGCCAAGCTTCTGACCCCGACCAAGCGTCTGCACATCATCGCGCAGATCCTCGCGGCGGGCATCCACCGCCGGCGCGAGGATGCCCGCCGCATGGGCGAATCTGGCGACATCTCGGTCCCGTCAGAAAGAGAGGAAGATGCACTTGAACCCTCGGGACAGGTTCGCCTTGATCGTCGGCTCGGTTGACGCCTTGCGAACCGGAGAGTCCCGATCCGATGAACCCCCCGCCCGATGACATCCCCGCGACAGTGAAGGCCCTGGGCCGACTCACCGTCCCCGAACTGAAGCAGCGCTACGCCGAGGTCTTCGGTGAGCCCACGCGGACCAACCACAAACAGTACCTCGTCAAGCGGATCGTCTGGCGGATGCAGGCGCTCCGCGAGGGCGGGTTGTCCGAGCGGGCACGGCGGCGGGCGCTCGAACTGGCCGACGACGCAGAGATCCGCCTGAGCGCGCCACGCCCTCCCGACGCGGCCGCGAACGGCCCGGGCCGGACGGTGGCGGCAGCGTTCGACGCGGGCCGCCCCGACTCGTTTCCGAAGCCAGGTGCTGTGATACGCCGCGAGTACAAGGGACAGGCCGTCGTGGTGCGGGTGCTGCCGCGCGGGTTCGAGTACGAGGGCGAGGTCTACCGATCGCTCACGGCGATCGCCCAGAAGATCACCGGGGCGCACTGGAACGGCGTGAGCTTCTTCGGCCTGCCGTCGGCCCGCGGGAAGAGGGGATCGGAGGTCGGGGTATGAAGAAGCGGCCCGCCCACCCCCCCAACGAGGCCAAGGCACCCACGCGGGTTCGGTGCGCCATCTATACGCGCAAGAGCACGCAGGACGGCCTGGAGCAGGAGTTCAACTCTCTCGACGCCCAGCGCGAGAGCGCCGAGGCATACATCGCCAGCCAGAAGACCGAAGGGTGGCAGTGCCTTCCCGACAAGTACGACGACGGCGGGTTCACGGGCGGCAATATGGACCGCCCGGCCGTCGCGCGTTTGATGGCCGACATCGAGGCGGGCAAGGTGGACTGCGTGGTGGTCTACAAGGTGGATCGGCTCAGCCGCTCGCTCATCGACTTCGCCCGGATGATGGAGTTGTTCGAGCGCAAGAAGATTTCGTTCGTCTCCGTCACGCAGCAGTTCAACACCACGCAGTCGATGGGGCGGCTCACACTGAACATCCTTCTCTCGTTCGCCCAGTTCGAGCGGGAGATCATCTCGGAGCGCACGCGGGACAAGATCGCCGCGGCGCGGCGGAAGGGGAAGTGGTCGGGTGGGCGCTCCGTGGTCGGGTACGACGTGGACCCGGTGACAAAGAAACTCGTGGTGAACCGGGAGGAGGCGGACCTCGTGCGCGAGGTCTTCGGCCTGTACCGCGACAAGCGGTCGCTCCTGGACATCGCACGCGAGCTGAATGGTCGCGGCCTGCGGACCAAGGCCGTCCGGACGGCAAAGGGCGTGAACTACGGAGGGCGCGAGTGGGATAAGCCCGCCGTCCTGAAGGTGCTGACCAACATCCTGTATCGCGGGCGGGTGCGGTACAAGTCCGAGACGTTCCCCGGCGAGCACGAGGCGATCGTGAACGACGCCCTGTGGACGAAGGTCAACGAGATGCTCCGGCACAACGGCCGCGACGGCGGGATGGTGGCAAAGAACAAGTTCGGTGCGCTGCTCAAGGGGCTCATCCACTGCGGCCCGTGCGGCCTCTCGATGGGGCACACGATGACCAGCAAGAACGGCACGCGGGTGTACCGCTACTACGTCTGCTACAAGGCGCAGAAGCAGGGATGGGACTCGTGCCCGTGCCGCTCGCTCCCCGCCGAGCAGATCGAGAGGTTCGTGGTCGATCAGATCCGGAGCATCGGCAAGGACCCGGGTCTCCTTTCCCTCACGCTGGCGAAGTGCCGGGAACAGTTGACGGCGCAGCGGACGGCGGCGGAGGGTGAGATGAGCGCCGTCGAACGCGAGGTGGCCCGGCTCCAGGCGGACCTGGGCCGCGTTGCCCGCGACGCGGCCACCGACGCCCACGCGGCGGCACGGCTGGCGGACCTGCACGGGAAGGTGCGGGCGTGCGAGGAGCGGGCGGCGGCTCTGAACCAGAAGATCGCCGAGGCCAGCGCGGGCGAGATCACGAAGGCCGATGTGGACGCCGCGCTCGGTGAGTTCGACGGCGTCTGGTCCCGCCTCTCGCCGAAGGAGCAGGCCCGGCTGATGCGGATGCTGGTCCAGCGTGTGGACTACGACGCGACGAAGGGGTCGATCTCGATCACGTTCCATCCGCTGGGCCTGCGCTCCATCGGCCAGCGCGGGCACGAGGAGGATGCGGCATGAGCGACGGCATCAAGCTCGACTTCAAGATTCACATCACCACGGGCCAGTGCGGCTCGCGCGTGATGCACGCGGGCGAACGCGCAGCGCCGCCCGCGATCGCCGAAGGCCGCGTGCCGCGCATCTCGCGGCTGATGGCGCTGGCGATTCGGTTCGAGGACCTGGTGCGGAGCGGCGAGATGGCCGACTTCGCCGAGATCGCTGAGCTCGGGCAGGTCACCCGCGCCCGCGTGAGCCAGATCGTCAACCTGCTGAATCTCGCGCCGGACCTCCAAGAGGCGATACTGTTCCTGCCCCGGGTAGCCGGGGAACAGGAGGCGATATCGGAGCGGGAGGTACGGGTAGTTACAGCGGAAGCGGACTGGGGGCGGCAACGCGAGGCGTGGTCGCGGGTGGCGGCGATCAAAGCAAGTGGCGGAACTCGCTGAGCCGCATGACAGTTTCAGGAAGATGCTGCCGAGAAAGGGCGTCGAGGTACTCCTCGACCGACTTGGGGGGATGGCGGAGGCCTTCTCTCTGGCGCTTGGCAGCCGCACACACCGCACCGGGTGCGAGGTCGATCAGATGCGAGATGAACTCGTCGGGGTGCTGGGCCTCAATGCCGAATCCGGCGAGGTACGGGTTGGGGAAGTCCTTCAGGTTGAACGTGACGATCACGTCGGCTCGGGCGCGGATCGCCGCTGCCACGATGTGGCGGTCGTCCGCATCCGGGAGTTGGAGTCCTTCGATCAGAGGCTCGTATCCGGTGACGATGCAATCCCGGACGTTGGAGTCCATCAGATCGCGGGTCCGCTCGAGTTTGGCCCGGTCAAGATCTGACCGGGCCTTGAGTACGGCCTCGATCCACTCTTCGTGAATGCGGGCGGTCCACCTGGCGCGGAACAGATCCGTCAGCGCAAGGCGCATCAGGAAGTCCCGGAGGGGAGCCGGGTAGAGCACACATGCGTCGTAGAGTGCGGTGAAGGTCGCCATGTGTGGGTGCGTGCCGGTGCGTCCTTGCTTCGGGTGCGACCATCAATAGCCCATGTCGAGATTCTGCGCCTGCTTGGTGAGCTCGTCGAGAATCTCGTGGCGCTTGGCGTCCATCGCCTCCTTGTAGCG
The DNA here is from genome assembly GCA_964630785.1 of uncultured Phycisphaeraceae bacterium. GTDB lineage: Bacteria > Planctomycetota > Phycisphaerae > Phycisphaerales > UBA1924 > JADLCX01. The sequence continues at coordinate 4,885 of CAZVZG010000049.1, forward strand.
CATCAGATCGACGAAGAGCACACGGCGATGGGTGCCGACCTTGCGATACGGGATCTGCCGCTCGTCGAGAGCCTTGACGAGGAACGGGCGCGAGACACCGAGCAGGTCCGAGGCCTGCTGGGTGGTTAGTTCGGCGTGGATGGGCATGAGCGTCACGGCGTTGCCCTCGGCCATCTGCGACAGCAGGTGGACCAGGAGCTCGACGGCGGCGGCGGGTAGTTCGATGTCGGGGCCGTCCCCATCGTAAATGCGGACTTTCAGGTCCTGCTTGGTGTAGGGAGAGAGCCTCCGGCTCGACTCCCGGGCGAGCTGGGAATCGTGCTCGGTCGGGGCGACCGGGCCGAATCTGGCCATTCTCGGGGGTTTCGCTGTGGTTGACATGGCTGGAATCCTCTCAGTGGACATGGTATCGTCCAACTGCAATAATCGCAACTACTGAAATCTACGAAATCCGACCGCCTCCGGTTCGGATGGGCGGGAGATTGTTTCGGTCTTACCGCCAGTGGGGTTCTCGGGCCTGAATCAGCCCGCAGCACACCACGGGCGGGGCACCCAGGAGTTCGAAGACGAAGGGAGTCGAGTCATGGCCGATGCGTTCAACCCGAAGTTCGCCAAGCCCTCTGTGCTCAACACCATTGAGCCGACGCTGCTGATCCGGCTGCTCAAGCCCTACGCCAAGTGGCTGGCGGAGTCGGGCATCAAGCTCCGCAACGCCAGCGATCTCGACTCGGGGATGCTCGACCGGCTGTCGCTGGCGCTCATCGCGGGTGAGAACCTGCCGCCGGGCCTGCCGGAGCTGATGGCGCTCATCGACGACATGTCCGCGCCATCGCTCTATGACCGGTTGCAGGCCTGTGCCAAGAAGGCCAAGCTGGAGGTCGGAGAGAAGGACGCAGGCGCTGACCTCGCGGTGCGTCTCTACCTGAAAGCGCCGAAGCTGATCGAGGAACTCCGTGTTGAGGTCGCTTCGCTGCGACCCAGGCGAATCTCTCGGTACCTGGCGATGTCCGAGGCGATCCCCAAGCCGCCTCGTGACCTCAAGCGTCGATGCACCGCGCTCCAAGAGTCGCTCAAGAAGGACTTCTACAAGCGCCAGCGCGGAGGCGGCACTCGGGTCCACGCATTCACGGAGGAACACGGCTTCCGGCTGATGATCAGGCGAGGCGACACTCTGCGCAGCCAGGCGGTCATCGACGAGGACGAGGAAACCCGCCGACTGATTCTCCGGCCAGAGCTGTACAACGTGATTCGGTACGACGTGCGCCACGGCGACCTTCTCGTCAACGCCCGTGCGCAGGCAGATATCCGCGCCTATTGCAGGTTCATCGGACTTCACCTGTTCGGCAACGGCCACTTGTTCGATGGGATCGACCCGCCACGACGGTACTCGCTCGACCCGATCAGAGATGTCGGTGCGGCCATCCTGACCCTCGGGGACTTCGATGCCATCGAGGAAGTGGGCCTGAACACGCTCGAGCTGGAGCACCCCGCGCTGGACCATGTGGGCATGCGACTCGGCCCGGATGACGTGTTCACGGCCCTGCAACTCGTCGGCGGTCAGATCGAGGCCTCCGCGCTGCTGCCTCGCGCGAAGTTCACCTTCAAACTGGCAGGAGAGAAGAGAACGCGACCCGTCATCATCATCCCGCCCATCACGGCCATCTACGAGCATGACGACGCGGCGGAGGTCATCGAGTTGTTCCTGGAGCGGCGAGAGATCCTCTTGTCGAGAACGGAGTCCCTGCGTGGTGCCCCTGCGTCGCTCTTTGCGCTGTCTTGAGCAGTTCGCCCACATCGGCGCGCCGTTGGCCGACTGGAAGCGAGAGGCCGGTGACGGCTTCGCGGCGATTGGACCACTGCTGAAGGAGACAGACCGTCTAGCGCGGCGTTGGTCGCGCCCCGGCAAGCCCGCGATGCGGATCGTCGAACACGACGACGGCCGCGCCGTGGCCGTATGCGATGAAGATATCGACGAGGCGATCGAGCTCTCGCACTCGGATCGTGTGCTGCGCCGACCTTGTGAGCGCGAATTGCGGAAGTGTCTGTGCAGTGCGATGGGCCTGCACGCCAGCAACGAGCCGATCGCGCGCCTACCGGAGCCGCTTGCCATCGGTGAATGGCGACCGAAGCCGCCGCTCGCCATGCACGCATGGCTTGCTGTAGGAACATCGTCGGACCAGCTTGGCCGCCTCATCATTAACGTGGCGGCGAAGGTGACGAAGCCCGCCATTCTCATGACGCTGACGCGGTCGCAATGGTGCGAGCAAAGCACCACATTGGCCGCACGAGGCGGGCTGGCCCTGGTGCCGCTCGAAGATGTGCTGGATGTGCAAGGGACTTCCTGGACGCGATCAACTGCATGGGATGCCTATACCGCCGCCATTCCCACGATCGGCACAGGGATCGGCTCAGCGTCAGCGCGACTGCGCGCCTCCGCACCTTCTTCGCCGCTCGTGATCCTCGGGCACCCGGGTGATCCCTGTATGGTGCGCGGGAAGCAGAAGCCGGCGCTCACCGACGGTCGCCATGCCGTGGTCGCCGCCCTCATTGAGGCCGGCGACGGAGGGCTTGGCAAGGATGCGCTCGAAGCGATCCGACCGAGTGCGCGGCGGATGCTTGAGGACCTCAGCGCCGACAGCGACTGGGCCGAAGTGATCGTCATGGCCAAGGCGACCAATGGGCGCTATCGCCTCAGGTCCTAGCCGCGACCACTTCTCGTATGCACCTTTGACCACCTTGCTATGCACGAATATGCACCGCACTCGCGCGGACACTCTGGCCACATCGCAATTGGGCGATGCTGAACCAGAAAGGCCGCCGCATGATTCCATTGCCACGACCTCCCGACCCGCGCCTGATGCGCACTCGAACCACGGAGTGCGCCCCGTAGTGATCCGCGCCTCTCCAACCGATGCAGTCGAGCGTGAAGCCGTGAGCGATCGCTCGATCCACATCCGGTAACACCGCCAATCCCAAACAGCACTCAACGCGGCCAAGCGCCTCGGCGCTGTGGCTGCGCACAGAAAGACCAAGCCAATGAAGATCGACCCCAAGCATCTCGCCTTCGCCAACATTGTCATCCGCACCGAGGTCAAGAAGCTCCGCGAGCGCGGCGTCATCCGCCGCGCCGACGCGGAGGACATCGCCAGTGAGCTCATGGCTCAGTTGCTGGAAGTCTGGGACCGCTTCGCCCCCGAGCGCGGGAGCCGCGAGGCGTTCATCAACCAGGTCGTCAGCACGCGGCTCCTGTCGCTCCTCCGTGAGCGGCGTGCCCAGAAGCGCCGTGGCACCCCCCGGCCGCTCGACGCGGACGACGACACCGCCATCGATTACTCGTGGTCGGGCGACGGGTGGCGTCGGCAGATCGACCTCCGCGTGGACCTGGAGGTCGCGTTCACCAAGCTGACCGCCAGGCAACGCGCCCTCTGCGAGCAGATGCTGCGGGAAGCGCTGACTCCGGCCGCCAAGGAGTTGGGCGTGCCGCGCAGCACGCTGCGCTATGTCGCTCTCAAGGTCCGCCAGATCTTCCGCGACGCGGGCCTCGAGGAGTATCTGTGATGGTCTTCGCCACTCCGCGGGCGTTTCGCGTAGATGGCACAAGGAGAACACCATGAGCACTGGCAACGCCCGCTCGGGCCGGTCTGTGTACCGGCTCGTGTTTGAACCCGTCGTCGATATGGAGGCCGTCGAGGAGACGCTGCTTCTGGCGATCCTCGCCATCGGGTGTCTGTATGGCGAGGCGGCCGTCCGGCTCGACGCAGGGTACGCAATCGACCCGGACGGGCGGGTGGTTGTCCTGGACGCGAGCACTGAGATCGGCTGCGCCGTGGCCCGTGTCTTCATTGGCTTCTGCACGCGCGAGTTTGGAGACGACACGTTCGCGGTCGTCCGGGCGGACGGACCTCTCCCAAAGCGCCCCACGGCGGCAACTCGCCCGTGCGAGCCGGTCGCATGAGCCGCCTCCGTCACACGCCCCTCGTTCGCCTCGGCCAAGGCGACTTTGTCCGCGACATCTTTCCTCACGACCTCGACCCCACTGGAGAACCCATGACCGCAGCCAGCCTCATGAACCAGATCACCAAAGGCCGCCGGCCCAAGCCCCGCCGCGTGATGCTGTACGGCACGCACGGGATCGGCAAGAGCACGTTCGGCGCGATGGCCGAGAACCCGATCTTCATCCCGACCGAGGACGGCCTCGGTGACATCGAGTGCGAGTCGTTCCCGCTGGCGCGGTCGCTCGGCGACGTGATGGCGGCGCTGGAGTCGCTCTATGCCGGCGAGCACGGGTACAGGACCGTCGTCATCGACTCGCTCGACTGGTTGGAGCGGCTGATCTGGCGCGAAGTCTGCGACGACGAGCAGGCGGAGAGCATTGAGAAGATCGGGTACGCGAAGGGTTACGCGTTCGCAATCGAGAAGTGGCGGACGGTCCTCGGGGCGCTCGACGCCCTGCGTAGCGATCGCGGCATGACGGTGATCGTCATCGCCCACGCCAAGATCGAGAAGTTCGAGAACCCCGAGACCGTGCCGTACGACCGCTACTCGCCCCGGCTGCACAAGCTCGCCTCCGCGCTCGTGCAGGAGTGGGCCGACGAGGTGCTCTTTGCCACGTACAAGGTGCTCACCGTCAAGGTGGATGAGGCCTTCAACAAGGCCAGGCACAACGGCGTCGGCACCGGCGAGCGGATCATCCGCACCGTCGAGCGCCCGGCGCATGTCGCCAAGAACCGCCTGAACCTCCCTGAGGAACTGCCGCTCGACTACCGCGTCTTCGCGGAGCACGTCGCCGCCTCGCGCGGCGAGGCCGCCCCGATCACCCCCACCCAGAACACCGACGCCGCGCACAGCGAGGGCGCGGCCGCAACCAACTGAAAGGACTCTGACCCATGGCGAACCTGAACAACTTCGACGCGAACAACGTGGACCCCTCCGTCGCGCTCGATCCGATCCCCGCGGGCAAGTACATCGCCGTCGTCACCGAGACGGAGATGAAGCCAACGAAGACCGGCGGCGGGAAGTACCTTCAGCTCACGTTCCAGGTGCTCGACGGCGAGTACAAGGGCCGCCTCGTGTGGGCGAGGCTCAACCTGGAGAACAAGAGCGAGATGACGGTCAAGATCGCGCGGGGGGAGCTCTCCGCGATCTGCCGCGCCGTCGGGGTCATGGCCCCGAAGGACTCGATCGAGCTTCACAACATCCCGCTGGAGATCAACGTCGGGCTGAAGAAGCGCGACGACAACGGCG
>CAZVZG010000050.1:0-10082 GCA_964630785.1 uncultured Phycisphaeraceae bacterium
ACCCCCGCCCCCAACGTCGAGAGTCAAGGGCCTGCGGGCGCGACTCGCGCCCGCAGACGCGAGCTTGTCGCGCTATCGGTGTCGCCGAGAAGTTCCTCTTCGCCCAGCCACGGCCTGTCGATGATCCGGATAAGGAGCGGATAGCCGCGGGCGAGCACGCCGATCCGCACGGGGCGACCGGTGGCGTACTCGACGACCGCCCGCCCGTGGTCGTCCGTGAACGCGGTTGAGAACTCCGGGCCGGTCAGGCCGAGCATGGTCGCGATCGAGAACGGATGGTCGTGGCTGGGGGTGTCGGCCACGACCTTGGCGTTGGCGACGGGTGCGCCGGTGGCGGCATCGCTGACCTCGACGGAGAGCGACGAGTTATCGGAGGCGGCGCAGCCGACAAGCAGAGCGGCCGCGATGATCGAAGAGAAGAATCGGGCGGTCTTCACCGGCGCACTCTATCCGCGCGGGCGCGACGGCACGCGAGTGTCCGCAAGTGGAGGGTTCACTCGGAGAGGCGGCGGGCCTAACATCGGACCCTCCGCCACCCGGCCCGGTTCGGGTCTCCGGACGGGGCAGACTTATCTAAACCACTGATAAAGCAGGACTTACGGCATGAAGGCGATCGATCTCCGGCCCGGTTATGGCGTCAAGATGGACGGCAAGCTCTGGGTGGTCTCGGGCTACGAGTTCCGCAACCCGGGCAACCTGCGCTCGTTCGTGAACGTGAAGTTCAAGAACGTGCAGAGCGGCGGGCAGATCGAGAAGCGCTGCCAGCCCAGCGAGGACGTCGAGGTTGTGGACCTGGACCGCCGCCAGGTGGAGTACCTCTACTCCGACGGACACGGCGCGACGTTCATGGACACTGAAACGTTCGACCAGTTCGTGATGCCCAAGGACGTGCTGGGAGAGGCTCTGCTGTACCTGCGGCCGAACACGCAGACGGTTGCCCTCATGTTCAACGGCAACCCCATCACGCTGGAACTGCCGGGTTCGGTCGAGCTTCAGGTCAAGGACACGCCGCCCGGCATCAAGGGGGCGACGGCGACCAACCAGCTCAAGGATGCCGAGTGCGACACCGGTCTGAAGACCCGCGTCCCGCCGTTTATCGAGATCGGCGAGATGATCCGGATCAGCACGACGGACGGGTCGTACATCGGGCGCGCCAAAGAGTAACGACAGTTCGGATTCTGTGCGGAATCAAAACCGAGTTGCGCCCTGAAAAAGGGTGCGTATTCGTGCTGCTTTTGCCGCAACTCCCTTGCATACGCCACATTGCTGCGATAAGTTACCCTTCCCCGATGCACCAGTTTTGGGGGCTTGTAGACGACGCGAGCCTGGGGGAATGGAGGTCTTTTTGATGCAGATTCGTTGTTCCGCCGTCGCGGTGGCTTCGGCCGCCGCTGTGTTCATGTCCGTGGGGACCGCGTATGCGGGCTCTATCACCCTGACTCCCGGCTCGGGGTCGCCGTACGAGATCGACCATGCGAACGGGAACGGCTCGGCCGCGCCTGGCTTCGGCACGGGTTCTTTCCAAGCCGCGGCCGGAGCGGGGCAGAAGTCGGAGATCTACATCCCGGTCTCGTCGATCTTCAGCGGCGCCGTCCACGTCGGCGACATCGCCTCGATCTCGTACTGGACGAACAAGTCCGGCACGGGCGGCGACGTCGATTGGACGTTCCTGATGTACACCAAGCCGACGGGTTCGGACGACTCGGCCGGCTGGTACAAGTCGCGGCTCAACTCCGAGCCGTACTTCTCCAGTTCGACCGTCGCGGCGAACACGTGGCACGAGTGGTCTTCGGCCCCCGGCGCCAACGCGATGAAGTTCTACGACCAGCCTCGCGGCGGCAGCTTCGGCACGTACACCGACCCGACGCTGGCCGACCTCACCGCCGGCCCGGTCACATGGGGCAACAGCGTGACGCGCGACTACCGGAACGAGGAGCTGAACATCCTCTCGTTCCAGACGGGCTCGGCCTGGGCCAACGGCTTCGCCGGGCTGCTCGACGGGCTGACCATCACGCTCAACGACGGCTCCATCGGGATCGTCAACTTCGAGAACACGCTCACGGTCGTGCCGCTGCCCGGTGCGGCGTGGGCGGGGATCTCGGGCTTGGTCGGGCTGGCCGGGTTCGGCTCGGTGCGGCGTCGTCGCCTGCGGGCCTGATGGTTGGCGTCTCGGGCCTTGGGCTCGGGACTTCAGAGTTCCAGGAGCCCCGTCCTTGCGGCGGGGCTCTTTTTGTTGACGTCTCCCTCTCTCTTCCACGGCACGGCGAGCACGACTCCAGACGATCGGGGACGCGGCGGCGGCGGCGAGGTGAGGGGAGTTGTGTAACATGGTCGGCATGAGCGCGATCCGCACGCACGTGGTGCTGATGGGCCTGCGGGCGAGCGGGAAGTCGACGCTGGGCGAACGGCTCGCCGGCGGCCTGGGCGTCGCCTTCACGGATCTGGACGACCTGACGGCCGAGGCGTTGGGCGAGGAGCAGGTCGGCGTGGCACTGGCCAAGCATGGGGAGGCCCGGTTCCGCGAGGCCGAGGCGGACGTGCTGGAGCGGGTGCTGCACGGGCCGGCGCGGGTGATCGCGTTGGGCGGCGGCACGCCGACCGGGCCGCGGGCGTACCGGATGCTTGTGGACGCCCGCGACGCCGAACTGGTCACGCTGGTGTACATGCACGCGGACGCGGCGACGCTTCGGGGACGGCTCGGGGCCGACCCGACGCCTCGGCCCTCGCTAACCGGCGCGGGCACGGTGGAGGAGGTGGAGCAGGTCTATGCGCGGCGGGATCCGCTGTACCGCGAGCTCGCGGACTTCGACGTGGACGCGACGGGGTCGGTCCAGGCCGTCGTGGACGCGATCGCCGCGAGGCTTGGGACGTAGCGAGAACGGCGAGCGTCAGTCGGCGATCGCGGCGTCGGCGCGTTGGACCGCGTCGCAGAACGCTTCGATCAGCGCGGAGTCTTTGCGGCCCGGCGAGCTCTCGACCCCGCTCGACACATCCACAGCCCACGGACGCACGGCGCGGATGGCTTCGCCGACATTCGCGGGCGTGAGGCCGCCGGCGATGATGATGGGCGTGTCGATGCGCTCGCGGCCGCTCGCGGCCGCGAGGATGGACCAGTCGAAGGTTTCGCCCCGACCGCCCGCGGAGCCGTCGACGAGGATCGCGTCCACCTCGGGCATGGCGCTCCATCGCTTGAGTTCGGCGGCGATCGTCGCGGGGTCGAATCGCACGGCCTTGATGACGGGCGCGCACTCGCGGACGAGGTCCTCGCCCTCCTCGCCGTGGAGCTGCGTGTGCGTGGTCGGGCAGGCCTCCTCGATGTCCATGAAACGGTCGAGGGTGGGGTTGACGAACACGGCGACGGTCGAGACCAGCGGCGGCAGCATGACCGCGATGTCGGCGGCGTCGTCTGGCTCGATGAAGCGCACGCTCTTGGGATGGAACATGAAGCCGATCGCATCGGCGCCGGCGTCGGCGGCGGCGAGGGCGGATTCAATGTCGCGGATGCCGCAAACTTTGATACGGGTTCTGGCCATGACTATCCCAGGGCCTCCAGTTCCTTCCTGGCCATGTCCTTGGCGCCCTCGTCTTGCAGGCCGGACATGGCTTCGTTGAGGAGCGCCTTGGCGCGGACGGGGTCGTTGAGGTAGCGGGCGTTGATGCGTCCCAGGAGCAGGCGGATCTGCGGGGCCTCGGGGTCGCGCGGGTAGGCCTCGAGAAACCGCTCGTACGCGTACACCGCGCTCGCGTGGTCGCCGGAAGCGAAGAAGTGGTTGGCCAGTTCGTACTGGTTGCGCCGGCTGAGCGTGGTGAGCCCGGCGGAGGCGGGCTCGCTCTCGGCCAGCCGCTTGTAGGCTTCGCCCGCGCCCGCGAGGTTGCCGGTCGCGATGAGGCGCGAGACCTCGGCGCGGGCGGCGGCGATGCGGTCGGTCCTGGCGGCCTCCTCGGCGTGCTTCCCGTTGGTGGCGGGGTTCCGCACCCGCTCCAGGCGGCGCTCGGCCTGCCGCTGCTGCCCGGTCACGGCGGACTTGAGCTGCTGCCGACGGTAGAGCTGGCGGGTCATGCTGAACACGTCGTAGGGCTCTCGCGGCAGGACCTTGGTCCAGAGCAGGGCGAGCGCGACGGCCGCGCCGTAGGCGTAGCCGCCGAGGTGGGCCAGATGGGCGACTCCCGAGTCGCGGCCCGAGCCCTGGGCGAAGAGGTCCCACAGGACGCTGAAGCCGATGAACCACCAGGCGGGCAGGGTGATGGGACCGAAGATGATGATCAGGCTGAACGCCTTGACCATCGCGCGCGGGAACATGATGAGGTAGGCGCCTGTGCACGCGGCGATGGCGCCCGAGGCGCCGATCACGCCGCTGGGCTCGATCGCGATCTGCAGCAGGCCCGAGGCCGCGGCGCCGAAGAGGTAGAACGCGGCGAAGCCGAGCCGCCCGAAGCGGTCCTCGATGCTGGGCCCGAAGACCCAGAGGAAGAGCATGTTGCCGCCGAGGTGCCACCAGCTCGCGTGCAGGAAGGCGTAGGTGACGGGCATCCACCAGCGCAAGCCGTGGGCGCGGAGGGCCAGGAGCGATTCGAGGTGGTTGCGTCCGCCGTTGGACATCTGCCCCGCGAGCAACTGCACGGCGAACACCGCAACGCACAGTCCGATGAACGCCCACGTCACCACGGTGGATCGGTGCAGCGGGCGGTCGGTTCCGTAGGGGATCAACATCCGAACGGATACTAGGGGACGGCTCGGGTTTTCGCGTCGGCCCAGCGGGTCTGTTCGCACCGCCGGGCTCGCGTGTTCCGCGCGGCGGCGAGACGACGCGCAGCGACGCGAGAGAGCCCGCAAAGAGCGGAGATTTCAGGCGCCGAGTGTTCGACGTGGCCTCTCCGAGTGGGGTGCGGCACCTATAGTGGCGTTCTCTTACAGGACCGCCGCCATGAGCACCGCTCCGACGTCTCCCCCCTCCCCCCCTACCGCCGCCCCGGCCAACGTGCCGGCCGTCGTTCCCCTCACCCCCCCCACCCCGACCTTCAGCAAGGGTCTGGAGGGCGTGATCGCGGCGGAAACCCGCATGTCGTTCATCAACGGCGAGAAGGGGGTCCTCGAGTACGTCGGAATCCCGATCGACGCGCTGGCCCGCAACTCGACGTTCGAGGAGACGGTGTTCCTGCTGTGGAACGGGCGACTGCCCAAGAAGGCCGAGCTCGATGCGTTCACGCGCGACCTGCGGGCCGACTACGAGTTGCCCGCGGGCTTCGCCGAGCGCATCCGCAGCGTGCCCAAGACCGCGGGCCCGATGCACATGCTGCGGACGATGGTGAGCGCGATGGCGCTCTACGACCCGCAGCCCAACCTCAACGACATCCCGTCGGCGCGGAAGAAGGCCCTGGCGATCCTGGCGCAGACGCCCGCGATCATCGCGGCGTTCGACCGGCACCGGCGCGGGCTGGAGATCGTCAAGCCCGACAAGTCGCTGAGCTTCGCGGCCAACTTCCTGTACATGCTCAACGGCCAGAAGCCCACGCCCGCGGTCGAGCGCGCCTTCGACGTGTGCATGATCCTGCACGCCGATCACGGGCTCAACAACTCGACCTTCGCCGCCCGCGTGATCATCAGCACGCTCAGCGACATGTACTCGGCGATCACGGGCGCGATCGGCTCGCTCCGCGGCCCGCTGCACGGCGGCGCCAACGAAGAAGTCATGGAGATGCTCCACGAGATCGAGGAGACCGCCAAGAAGCAGGGCAAGGACGTGAAGGCGGTGATCGAGCCGTTCATCATGGACCGCCTGGCCCGCCGCCACGAGGGCGCGAGGATCATGGGCTTCGGCCACCGCGTCTACAAGACGATCGATCCGCGGGCCACGTTCCTCAAGACCTTCAGCAAGCAGATCGCGACCGACACGGGCAACCTCAAGCTCTACGAGATGTCGAGCACGATCGAGGAGATCATGAAGCGCGAGGTGGGGTCCAAGGGCATCTACCCCAACGTCGACTTCTACTCGGCGACCACGTACCACTCCATCGGCCTCAAGCTCGACCTGTTCACGCCGATGTTCGCGATGAGCCGGATCAGCGGGTGGGCCGGGCACGTGCTCGAGCAGCTCGACGGCAACCGGCTGTACAGGCCGACGACCAAGTACGTCGGGCCGCACGATGCGCCGTACGTGCCGATCGAGAAACGGTGATAGCCCGGAGCTCCGCTGCGGGAACGGCCGGCCCGGCGGCCGAGCGATGGTCGCACCAAGACCGGCTGTCGCACGGGCACGCCGCGGAGCGGCGTGGTACCCAGAGTCGTGATACCCGGGTATCCCCTTACCTCCTCAGCCGGTTCAGGATCGCGTCCAGCACCGCCCGGCTCTCGGCCTCGTCGCCGAAGGGCTCGACGGTCACGCTCACGCCCGTGAAGCGATCGCCCGCCCAGCTCTCGACCACCAGCTTGTCGAGGTCGCCGCGGCCGGCGGCCCTGGCCTCGATTCGAGAGCGGTCCGCGCCGCCGGAGGTGTTCGTCACCACGTAGCCGCGCGAGCGCAGGGCCTGCTCGGCCGCGGCCCGGGCCGTCAGCACGGGGACCTCCGGCCCGAGCTTGGCTTCGAGCGTGCGGAACTGGTACGACGCGAGAACGTCGCGCTTCTGGCCGTGGCTGGAGACGCTCGGCCGGCAGGCCGCGATACAAGCGCAAGCGATCAGCAGCGCGGCCCGCGCGATCGGGGCGAACCGCTCAGCGCCGGCCCTTGCCGGCTCGCTTGTTCCGCCCGCGGCGATCGTCATCGTCGTGCTCCTCTCGCGCCGGCGGTTTGACGCCGCCCTGCCCGCGCAGAATCTCCCCCATGTCCACATCGTCCGGGTTGATCTCCTGGCCGCAATGTTGCTCGGGGCGGCCCGGGGGGGAGGGGAAGGAGGAGGGTCGGTCGCCCACGCCGAACTCACGCAGCCAGAACTCGGTGCGGCCGGCCTCAACCCCTTCATCAGTCGCGGCACGTGGCCGCCCGCCCGAGCCCTGTTCCCGACCCGCGATCCGCTTCCGGGCGTCTTCGGCGAGAGACTTGAGGAAGGCCTCGCTGGTGAGCGTTCTGGCCCGAGCCCCGGCCGCGGCGGCGCGGAGACGCTTGTCTGAGCTCACCACCACCGTCTGACGCCCGCGGCCAAGCCCGTCCTCACGCTCGATGAGCGACTCGATGACGGTGTCGGCGTCAGTTCCCGCCCCCCCCGCCTCCTCAGCCCCCCCCGCCCCCGCAAAGACCTCGCTGATACCGGACTCGCGAGAGCCGAGGGCGAGCCCGGCGTCGATCGGTCGGCTCAGCGACGCCCGCGCGGCTCGTGCCGGAGCGCTCCGCCCGCCGCGGCCGTCGTAAACGAGCACCGTGTGCCCGCTCGCCCACCTGCTTTGGGCGATGAGGTGCTTGAGCGTGGGCGCGTCGAGACGCCCCAGGCCCGCGGCCGGGGCGGCGTGCAGCACGTTGAAGGCGTCCACGATCAGCACGGCCACGGAGCGTAGTCTGATCGGTGTTCGGACGGGGCGGGGTTGGACGGCAAGGGGCCCACTCCACGCTCGGGGTGATCGAACGGCACTTGATCGTTCCCGACCAGAAGCCTTTACTTGGGGCCCTTCCCGGGACCGCCGCCGGAGTGGCCGATTCGGCCGCGCGGCGGCGTTGGTGTCCGCCCGGGGCGACCCGTTCACGAACGTTTCGGAGGTTCGGATGGCGATTCGGATCAAGTCTCGCGGCGGCGAATCCGCCGAGCAGATGCTTCGGCGGTTCAAGAAGCTCTGCGAGAAGGAAGGCCTCACCAAGGACATCAAGCGGAAGGAGTACTACGAGAAGCCTTCCGATCGCGGCCGGCGCGAGGCCCGCAAGTCGGTCGCCCGGCGCATGCGCGAGGCCGGCCTGCTGCCGATGCCGCTCAAGGGCAAGGACAAGGACAAAGACAAGAAGGGCGGACGGGGCGGCCCCGGCGGCGGCTTCGGCGGGGGCGGTTACGGCGGTGGCTATGGCGGTGGCGGGGGTGGCGGGGGTGGCGGGGGTGGCGGGGGAGGCGGGGGAGGCGGTTACGGTCAGCACTGAAACAGGCAGGATCAAGCCCGCGTCGTCGCGGCCAGCCGCCGCACGGACGCGATTCCCGACTCTGCGGCCCTGAGCAACGACGGCGGTTTTTGCCGCTTCAGGCGGTGCCGGAGCCGATGAGAGTCCCGGTGTCTTCCCCGGTTGCTGCGTGACCGTGCCGGGGCTGTTCAACACAACAGTCCCTCTATCCCGCGCCGGACCGGGTGTGTTTCGGGTGGCCGGCGCTCCCGCCCTCACGCAGTCGATCGTTCCGTTTCCAACTCGTCACGAAAGCTCGTTCGAGCCCGCACGCTGGAGATTCATCGTGGGTGATACAGGATTCAAGTCCGAGTTCGTCCGCCTTGTGAGGCGGGCCGCGCTTCCGCTGATCGTCGTCGCGATGGGGCTGGTGCTGCCCGCAGCGGCTTTCGCGCAGGCCGCCCCTGAAACAACGCACGCGCCCGTCGCGGCGGCGACCCACGCCGGTGCAAGCGCTCACAAGGCCGGCGGCGAGGCGAACCTGATCCTCCCCGACCTGACCAACAGCACGATCAAGGTCGACTTCTGGGGCATGAGCGGGCACACGCTGCTGCTGGCCGGTCTGCTGGTGTGCGCGCTGGGCCTGGCCTTTGGGTTTGCGATCTTCGGCCAGCTCAAGAAGATGCCCGTGCACAAGAGCATGCTGGACATCTCGGAGCTGATCTACGCCACGTGCAAGTCGTACCTGCTCCAGCAGGGCAAGTTCCTGCTGCTGCTGTGGGTGTTCATCGCGGCGGTGGTCGGCGCCTACTTCGGCGTCCTGATCCCCTACGAAAACCCGGTCACGCACACCGTCACCAGCGGCATGCCGCTGGACCGCGTCGCCCTGATCCTGTCCTTCAGCCTTCTGGGCATGGCGGGCAGCTACGGCGTGGCGTGGTTCGGCATCCGCGTGAACACCTTCGCCAACAGCCGGGCGGCGTTCGCGTCGCTCCGCGGCAAGCCCTTCCCCTGCTACGCGATCCCGCTCAAGGCGGGCATGTCGATCGGCATGGTGCTCATCAGCGTCGAGCTGTTCATCATGCTCTGCATCCTGCTGTTCCTGCCCTCGACCCTTGCCGGGCCGTGCTTCATCGGGTTCGCGATCGGCGAGTCGCTCGGGGCCGCGGCCCTGCGCATCGCCGGCGGCATCTTCACCAAGATCGCGGACATCGGCAGCGACCTGATGAAGATCGTGTTCAAGATCAAGGAGGACGACGCCCGCAACCCCGGCGTGATCGCCGACTGCGTGGGCGACAACGCGGGCGACTCGGTCGGACCCTCGGCCGACGGATTTGAGACCTACGGCGTCACCGGCGTCGCGCTCATCGCCTTCATCCTGCTGGCCGTGCCCGAGGCCGCGGTGCAGGTGAACCTGCTGGTGTGGATCTTCGCGATCCGCGTGATCATGGTCATCGCCAGCGCGGCGTCGTACTTCATCAACGACGCCATGGCCAAGGCCAGCTACGCCAACTCGGCCAAGTTCAACTTCGAGAAACCGCTCACGAACCTGGTCTTCATCACCTCCGGTGTCTCCATCGTCCTGACCTACGCGACCACGTACCTGCTCCTCCCCCGCCTCGGCGGCGAGGACAGCGGCATGTGGTGGAAGCTCTCGACGATCGTCACCTGCGGCACGCTGGCCGGGGCGATCATCCCCGAACTGGTCAAGGTGTTCACCAGCACGCACAGCCGGCACGTCCGCGAGGTCGTGACCAGCTCGGAGGAGGGCGGCCCATCGCTCAACATCCTCTCGGGCTTCATCGCCGGCAACTTCTCGAGCTACTGGCTCGGTATCACGATCATGTTCCTCATGGGCATCGCGTATTACGTGAGCCTGTCGTTCCCCGCGGGCATGATGCTGGCGACGCCGGTGTTCGCCTTCGGCCTGGTGGCGTTCGGGTTCCTGGGCATGGGCCCGGTGACGATCGCGGTGGACAGCTACGGCCCCGTGACCGACAACGCCCAGAGCGTGTTCGAGCTCTCGACCATCGAGACCATCCCGAACATCAAGGGCGAGGTGAAGCAGCA
>CAZVZG010000051.1:0-9203 GCA_964630785.1 uncultured Phycisphaeraceae bacterium
GGGGGGGGGGGGGGGGGGGGGGGGGGGGGGGGGGGGGGGGGGGGGGGGGGGCGCTGGATTCGCAAGAAGCGGCGCGTCCACGCCCGCCGAAGCGCACTACCCCGCCACATACGGCACGTACACCATCACCAGCACGTACGACGCGCCCGCCAGCAGCACCATGCCCACCACGATCTGCGCCGTGAGGAACGCGACCTGGGACCAGTAGCGGTCCATCGTCTTGAGCATCACCGCCTTGTACACCACCGCGATCCCGAACGCCATCGGCAGCAGAAGCACGTACCACACCGAGTGCACCGGCCCCGGAACGGGGTCGATGAACGGGTGGTAGGGCAGGTCCGGTCGCGGCGCGCCGGCGGCCGCGGCCGCGTGACCGACCAGCTCGGACGCGGGCGCCGACGCCGTCCGCACGGCACCCAGGTCGCGCGCCGGCGGCTGCGCCGGCGCGACCGGCAGCAGCACCACCAGCGCCACCGCTACGAACGCAATCGCCAGCCGCCGGATGATCCGGGCCGGACGCGGAAGCCAAGATCGGAACGTGCTCGAAATCACGCCGCGGCCCCCTTTCCCCCGACCGCCCTCACCGCACCCGCACCCCCCATCCCCCCCGCGCCCGCCGCGGCCAGCGCCTCCTCGTCCTCCGCCCGCCGCCGCCACGCGGCGTCGAAGATGCAGATCAGGTTCATGAAGCCCGCCACCGTGCAGAACAGCGTGCCCAGTTCCGCGACCCGCCCCAGGCTGCGGATGTAGGGCGGCGCGGGCTTCTCGCCCGGTCCCGCGACGGCGAACGTTCGGATCGACACCGGGACCTTCTGACCCGACTCGTCCACAAGGTCGCGGGTGATAGTCGCCGGCCGCTCGTTGGGATAGGCGGCCCGCCGGTGCACGAGCGGGAGCTGGGCCGTGCTCTTCACCGCGCCCACCTCGTCCGGGTCGTACGCCTTGAAGTACGTCTGGTGGACCGCGTTCACGCCCAGCGTGACCGGCCCGGCCAGCACCTCGCCCAGGTACCAGAAGAAGTTCTCACGCCGATCCACCGACCCGATGCCCCCGATGAACAAACCCGATGCGAACAGACCGAGCACCCCCGCGAAGATCAGCACCGCCCGGCGCTTGTGCCCCAGGTAAAAATGGCCCGCGCCCGGCACCACCCAAGCCAGAATCGCGGCCAGCGGTTGAAAAGGTGGCGGTGAGCCCGGGTCGCCGAAAGGGGAGTGGGTCATGTGGAGAGTGAGGGGCCGCGAGTGGAGAGCGGCGGGCGGACGGGTTTGGGGACAACCCGCGTGAAAGGAGAATCACCCGGGGGAAGCCCGGGGGGGGGATTGACACGCCCGGCGGGGGGAGTAGTGTACCGCCGTTTGAGCCCCCCCCTCCCCCCCAGGGAGTACCGAAACCAAGGGGCGCGGCCGGGGCTTGCCCGGAGAGGACGAGGTGGGAACCCTACAGCCCGGCGCGGGCCGGTGTACGGAAACTCGGAACGACGCGGCGACGATCGGCCTTCAACACGGCGACGGACGGACGCGGGGAATGGAACAGATGCTCAGGTCACACGCAAGCGAGGGGTTGAACATGACAAGCACGAAGACTCGAAGGCTGATCGACGATGCGGGCGCCGCCAGCGGCGTCGCTCTGCTCGACGACGACACCGACCGCGGCGCCGGGCCGCGCACCGAGCCGTGGACGACCGTCCCCGGCCCGCTCTGCGACGACGGCAAGAAGTTCAGCGACGAGGACGAGGACCTCGACGGGGACGACGTCGAGGGCGACGCCGACTCGGAAGACAGCGAGTTTGACGAAGATGACGACCTTGAGGACGAAGACGACGAGATGTTCGAGGACGAGAGCGATGAGGACGACGGCGGGGACGATACGGATGACGACGAGGACGACGACTTCTGATCGCGTCGGCCGCGCCCAGACGTGGGCGCGGCGGGGCCCCGGGCCCCAGGGGCGATAACCCTTGACGTGCATCGGACGGACTGTCCGCACGTCAAGGGGACCGGACCATGGATCGCCAGTCGAAACCTTCGCGGGGGCAGGGGCGGGGCGGGGAAAGCAACATCCAACCGAATAGGGCGCGTCCGGTCGCGCCGCCGCTCCCGGCCGAAGAAGCCGACGCCGGCCCTCCCCTCGCCGCGCCCGCGTGGGACGGAGCCGGGTCTGTGGTCGACCGCCGCCTGGGCGTGGACCGGCGCGAGATCGCCGCACGCCTGGGGCGCGAGGGCGTGACCAAGGGCGAGGAGGGCACCGGCCTGGAGCGCCGGCGCGGGCCGGGCCGCCGCCGGACCGATTTCACCAAGGCCGCCGAAGAAGGCGAGCTGACCGGCGAGCAGTTCCTGTTCGTCATGGCCATCGACGCCTTCAAGAAGGCCAACGGCAAGATGTTCCCCACATGGACCGACGTGCTGGAGGTCGTGCGCCTGCTCGGCTACCGCAAGACGATGCCCAGCGAGCTCAGCCTGAACAATGCCGAGGACTGGCGCGAGCCCGCCGACTCGCCCTCGGGCGTGCGGACCAAGCCGGGCCACAGGGAAGACCAGCGCGACGCGGCGTGACCACAGCCGCGGCCGCACTCTCCACGCGCGCGGTGTTCGCAAATCCGCTCCGTTCGCCCCCCGCCCCCTCCGCGAACTCGGCGCCTCCGCGGTGACTTCACCGCCCGTGCTCCGCCGGCGCCGTTGATGCGTAATTCAGCAGCTTCTCCAGGTTGCGCGTCTGCTCGTGCTCAGCCCCGAGCGTGCGGTACGCCGAATCATGCGCCGCCGCCAGCACCTCGAACGCCTCGTCACGCTCCCCCAGCGTGAGCAAGCACCGGCCCAGCGTTTGTCGGAAGATGATCGTGATCCGGTTGTCCGGGCTGGTCACGCGGGCCGACGTGTCGGCGGCGTGCCGCAGCAGCGGGAGCGCGCCAGCCGCGTCGTGCCGATCCACCAGCAGCAACATGCCCAGGTTGTGCTCGCCCATGAGCACCGACTGATGGTCGGGCCCGACCACAGCCGCAAGGCCCTTGATCGCCTCGTGAAACAGCGGCTCGGCCTCGTCGGGCTGGCCCGCGTCGCGCAGGGCCGCGGCCAGGTCCTGGGTCGTGAAGGCGATGTAGTAGCCGTCCTTCAGGTCGTTGCGCCGCTTGAGCGCCGCGAGCGCCTCGCGGAGCATGGCGATACCCTCGCCCTGCTTGCCCGAGCGCAGGTACGTCGTCGCCAGGGCCCGGCGCGCGCCGAGCGTGTTGATGTGGTCGGGCCCGAGCGTGCGCAAGCGAGACTCCAGCACCTCGATCTGGCAAGCCTCGGCCTCGGCGTACTGCATGTTCAGCCCGTAGAGCGTGCCGAGCGTGTCGAGCACCGTCAGCGTCTCCCGGTGATCGGGCCCGAGCACGCGCTTGTCGATCTCCGCCAGCTCGATGAGCGCCTCGCGGGCGCGCCGGGTGCGCCCGGTGTTGTGATCCACCTGCGCGACCAGCCGCCGGCTCTCCAGCACGTCGAGGTGTTCGGGCGGCAGCAGCCGCCGCCGGATCTCAAGCCCCCGAACCAGGTGCGGACGGGCCTCGGCCGGACGTGAGAGCGTCATGTACACGTGCCCGATCAGCGCCCGGGCGTTGGCCTCCACCAGCGGCTCGTCGGCGAGCGTCGCAGCCCGGGCCGACGCGCTCTCCAGCACGTCGCTGATCCGCGGGTCGCGGGCCACGCCCGGCTGCCCGGGCGCCGCCGCCAGCAACGCTTCGGACATGAACCGGTTCGACGCCGCCGCCACGTCGCGGGCCTCCTCGGCCTCGATCCGCCGAAGGTTGGCGACCGTCTCGGCGGCCAGCGCCCGGTTCCGCTCGTCCTCAAGCCGCTGCACGAATCGCACCGTCCCCCCGGTGATGACCACGGCCGCGACCGCCGCGATCGTCGCCGGCACCGCGTGCCGCCGATACCACAGCCCCAGCGCGGCCAACGGCGAGCGGGGGCGGGCGAGCGTCGGCCTGTGCGTCAGAAACGCCCGCAGGTCGGCCGCCATCTGGTCCGCGGAGCTGTACCGATCCCGCGGGTCCGCGGCCATGGCCCGATCGGCGATCGCGCCCAGCGTGGGCGACACGCCGCGACGGCCCCGCAGCGGCGACGGCCCGCCGCAACGCGCCTGCTCCAGCACGTCCTGCCTCGCGTCGGGGCTATGACGACCCGAGGGCGAGTACGGCGGATCGCCCGTGAGCAGGAAGCGCAGCACCGCGCCCAGCGCGAAGACGTCAGTCAGCGGTGTGGCCGCCTGCCCTCGCGCCTGCTCGGGCGACATGAACACGGGCGTGCCCACGATGCCCGATCGCGCCGCGTCGTCGCCGTTGTCGTCCGCCCTGAACGCGTCCGTTGCGCACAGACCGAAGTCGGCGACCATCGGCCGGCCCGATGGCGTGATGAGGATGTTCGATGGTTTGAGGTCGCGGTGCAGGATTCCCCGGGCGTGCGCGGCCGCGACCGCGCGTGCGATCGCCTCGACGATGCCGGCCGCGACACGCGGGCTTGAGCAAGCCGAAGTCGGGTCGCGGCGCTCCTCCTCCAACGAGCGGGCCAGCGCGACACGCAACGGGTCATCCCGCGTCGGGGCGGGGTCGCCGGCGAGCTGAGAGTCGATGAAGAACCGCGACGACTCGGCCCGATCAGCGTCCGCCCTCAGCACGCCCGCTCGGTGTACGGCAACGATGTTCTCGTGGTCGAGCGCGGCCGCGGCACGAGCCTCGGTGATCAGGCGCGCCGCGGACGCATCGGCCTCATCCACCGGCGCGTAAAGCAGTTTCAGCGCGACGTGTCGCTGCAACTCCGTGTCCAGCGCCATCCACACCTCGCCGAACGCCCCGCTCCCCAGCGGGCTCATCAACCTGTACGGACCGACCGTCTGGCCCGCGTTCAGTTCCGCATCGGCCGCGTCGAGCCCGGCGACGGCGGACCGGGTCAGCGCGGCCAGCGCCAGCACGGCCTCGACGTCGGGCTCGGCCACGCGCCGTGCGATCAGATCCGCCCGGACGGCCTCGATCGGATCGTCGTCGCGCCGCGCCACCTCGCACATGAGCAGGGCCCGGCGCAGCGCGGGCGAGTCGAGCTCGGCCGGCAACGCGGCAAGATAATGGTCAAGCGTCGCCGGCAGCCCGCGATCCCACCGCTCCTCCGCATCCGCGACGACCGCCTCCACGGCATCCGCGGGCGGCACCCCGCGGAGCAGCGACGCCAAATCGGGCTCGGGCGGCGGCGGCTCGACCACCCACGCCGCGCGGACGCGGTGGGCCAACGAGATCACGGAACTGCGCCGGGCCGGGTCCATACAGGGTTCGAGTCTAAATCATGAGCGTGAGACAGGGGAGGGTGTGACCGTGCCCGTACCATGAAAGGCGTGAAACGGGGGCGGGGGCGGGGGGAGCGGGAGGCTGGGCAGGCAGGGATCGACCCCCGATGGAATCAGGCGGCGGACTCAAGGCGCTGTTGGGCCGGGCCTGCGGGCGCGAGGGCGACGCACGCGCCCGCGAAGAGGCGTTCGAGGAACTGCTGCGCCTGGTCACGATCGCCATCCGGGCCGGCATGGGACGCCGCCTGCGCGACCACCGCGACTCCGGCGACGTGTGCCAGTCGGTGGCCAGGTCGTTCGTGGAAGACTTCGAGGCCGGGCGGTTGGTTTTCGAGACCGAGCCTCAGTTGGCCGCCTACCTCCAGCGGGTCGTCCAGCACAAGCTGGTCGATCTGGCCCGGGCCGACGCCGCGGCCAAGCGCGGCGGGGGACGGCGAACATCACGCCTGGATTCGGGCTTGAGCGGCACTCCCGACCCCAGCGCACCGGATGCCGGCGAGGACCTTCGCGGCGATGAGGCGTTGGAAAGCCTGCTCGCGGGCCTGAGCGAAGACGAGCAGGCCCTGGTGCGATTGCGCCGGCAGGGGCTGAGTTGGGAGCAGATCGCCGCGGTGCTGGGGGATGGGCGGGATGCGGCGGCGCTGCGGCAGCAGTTCAGCCGGTTGCAGAGGAGGATGGGGGAGGGCGATTAGAGCTCACTCGCCGCCGGCCCGCGCCGGACGGGGGGTGGGGGGGTGGGGGGGCTGCGGACGTCGGATCAAGACCCCCGGCATCGGCCATCCAAACGCGTTACCCTGCTGCCCTGAGTGGAGCCGTCATGCCCGACCGCCGCCCCCCCCGCGCGAATATCGCCGATCTGGTCGCCAACTTCCGCGCCCACATCAAGGCGTACAAGTCCAAGGACACGAAAGAGGCGGAAATCCGCCAGCAGTTCATCGACCCCTTCTGGCGGGCCCTGGGCTGGGACGTGGGCGACACCAGGGGCGTCGGGCCGAGCGAATCCGAGGTCATCATCGAGAAGAACGTCGAGACGGTGGACGCGGGCGGCTTGCGTTCTCGCCGCCCCGACTACCTGTTCCGCCTGGGCGGGTTCGCCCGTTTCATCGTGGAGGCCAAGAAGCCCGCGATCGACATCGACGACGACAAGGACGCGATCTTCCAGGCCAAGCAGTACGCCTGGAACAGCACGATCCCCTTCGCGGTGCTGACCGACTTCGAGCAGTTCAGGCTCTACGACACCACGCTCAAGCCGGTCTTCAACGACCCGCGGCTCTCGGCTCGATTCGGGTATGATTCGGCCATGCCGTCATGGAGCGACGCCCTATGAAATCCATTGAACTCTTCGCCGGTGCGGGCGGCTTGGCGATAGCCACCGCCAACGCTGGATTCGACCATCAAGCCGTCTTGGAGTGGGACCAGAACGCCTGCGACACGATCCGCCGAAACAAGGCGGCGGGGCTGCCACACTTGCACGGGTGCGAAGTCGTACAGGGAGACGTGAGCGATTACGACTTCAAGCGGCATGCCGGAACCGTCGGCTTCGTGTCGGGCGGCCCGCCGTGCCAGCCGTTCAGCATCGGCGGCAAACACAAGGGCATGGACGACCGCCGGAACATGTTCCCGCACGCGGTTCGGGCCTCACGCTGACGGAGCACCGTCCGACGGGACTTTGTCGAACCTCGTTCCTCCGAACCCGACCCACACCCACGCCTGAACGTACGCCCCGTTGTCCTCACCGTGCGAGACTACGGCGTTGTCGTCGATCTCCAACTCGCCGTCGCGTGCGCCATAGTCGTTCCTCGCCATGTCGATGATCTCGCGGCGGTCGATTTCTTCATGGGACAGAGTTTCGGTCGTGGTTCCTTCGTTCGCCATGTTCGCAAACTCCTTCATCCATGTTCATTCGACCTTCATCCCGGCGCGTCGGACGATACGCGCCAGCGAGTATCCATCGACAAGCACGATGGGTGCTTTGCCCGTGCTCGATGCCTCGACGACCGCCGCTTTGCTGTAATGGCTCGTCGTGACCACGGCTCCCCGCGCGAAGGGTTCGAGGCTCCCTCGCAGTTCGGCGACCTCTTTGCGTCCAACCGTGTGAAGCCAACGCTTTGCTTGAACCTGCACGAGCATGTTCTCGACCGGCCACATCGCCGCGCTCGCGTAGGCATTGACATCCACGCCGCCGTCCTGGCTGAACTTCGTCACCGAGACCTTGACAAAGCCCGTGGCGAGCATCAAGTCCTTGACGAAGTGCTCGAAGCGTTCGGCGGGGGTTGCGAGCAAGCGGCCCCGGATCGACTCGATCTCGATGGGATCGAACTCCACGCCACCGGCGGGCACGATCAGCGGTGCCGCGCCAAGCTCGCGGTCCTCCCCCGTCTGCTTGTTCCTCTTTCTTGACTCGCTCAGCAACCGAGACGCGAGTTTCGCGTCGTCCGCGACAACGACCGTTTCCGGCGTGGTGTGAATCCGCATTTCAAAGAGCCAGACCTTGCGGACCTTGCCGCCCGTGTCCGCTTGCGTGTCCGGGTAATGGCGGAGATACTCCAGCATCCCGAGGAACTTCCAACGCTTCGGGCCGATGGAAGCGTCGCGCCGGCTGCCGACAAGGACGAAGCCATAAGCCGGGAAGTCCACATCGAGTTGCTGCGGCAACCGCTTGTTCACGCCGCCGAGAGTCTGTTCGCCTTCTCGCCCCGCGCCGGTGTACACAAGGATGTCGTTCTCGATCCGGTCGTAATAGGGATTTTCAGAGAGCTGCCGAGCGGTCGGCACGGAAGTCAGGATCACCGCTCGCCGCACATTGCCGTCATCAGCGATCGACATGCGGATGCCGCCCGCATTGCCCACGGCGAGCGCGGACTGAATCTCCTCGCTCGAATAGAGCGTGCCGACATGAAACGAGGTTGATCCTGCTCTCGCCATCGCTGAATCCTTGGCACGGTACAGCGTACTCGCTTCTTGGTCTTAGACGCTATCTCAAAACACAATCTCGGAGCTTGACGCGGCGATACCACAGCAGCGCCGAAGCAAGGTGGATGAAGGCGAGGTAGTTGGATGGTTTCTTTGCCCAGCGCACCAGGATCGAGCGGCACCCGTTCCACCACGACAGGCATCGCTCGGCCACCCACCTGCGGGCCGTGCGGGACTTGCGGCCGCGCGGGTCGAGCTTTTCCTCACCGATCCTGCGGATGTGCGGCACGTATCCGAAGACCAGCGCCGCGGATTCGCCCGTCGGGTTGTCGTACCCCTTGTCAAGGCAGAGGTGCTGGCGACGCCGCGAGGGGTCGGGCGGTTCGATCGCAACCGCCGCCAGGGTGTCTTGGAGCAGCCGCGAGTCGTGGACGTTGGCGCCCGCGATGCGGACCGCCAGCGGCCAACCGTGCCCGTCGGTCAGCACGCTGCGTTTGGTGCCCGGTTTCCCGCGATCCGTGGGGTTGCGGCCCGAGTCGCCCCCCTGAAGCGCGCCTTGCCCATGGCGCAGTCGGCAGACTGCCACTCGAAGTCCACCAACCCCAGGCGTCGCGCGTACGCGGCCAGCGCCGTCCAGAGCTTCTGGAACACACCCAGCCGCACCCAGCGCTGGAAGGTGCGATGCACCGACGAGTCGTTCCCGTACTTCTCGGGCAGGGCGTTCCACTGGCACCCGGTCCGCATGATGAACAGAATCCCGTCGAAGGCCCGCCGCTGGTCGATCCGGGGCCGGCCGGTGCGCGGCTCGGGATCGTGGGTTCTCAAAATCGGCAGGACGAAGCCGTCCCAGAGGTCGTCGGGGACGGTCCAGATCGTGGGCAGCTCCGCTGCCGGGGTAACTCGCGCCATCCGTGGCTCCTTCGCTCAGGTTGTCGCGACTCTGTATCGGCTTCAACCACCGTTTTGGGATAGCGTCT
>CAZVZG010000052.1:0-8276 GCA_964630785.1 uncultured Phycisphaeraceae bacterium
CCTGCTCGACGTGCTGAGCATGCACCTCGACATCAACGACAAGGAGCACGCCGCCGCCCCGGCCAACTGGGGGCTCGTCGGCAACCTCGGCAAGGTCCGCGAGGACCTGGTCAACCTCGTCGGGTTCATGGCCAACATGGACCCCGAGCACGTCGAGGACTTTCTCAAAGGCGAATGAGCACGGCACCACGCCCCCACGACAAGGAGCACACCCATGACCATCAAGACGATCGTGATCGCAGGCCAACACGGGGACATCGAGATCACCCGCAACGACAACGGCGCGTACGTGATGGAGGGCGAGGTCTGCATCGCCGCCATCGGGCGCGATGAGGACCGCGACGCCCGCTACGCCAAGGCCGTCGAGGTCGCCAAGGCGGTCTACGGGACCGACCGGCGCGGCCGCGCCGCCGCTACCAACTCGATGGTCCACGACGTGCTCAACGAGATGGAGCGCGTAGCCGGTTGCTGACCGCGAGGCGGCGCGGGGAACCGCGCCGGCCCCGATTCCCCGCCGCGGCGTGCGGCGGAGTTCCGCACCACCGTTCTGGAGATGATCATGAGTACGAAGTCCAAGAAGGCCCCGAATCCCCGCACCCCGAAGATGTCCAAGAGCGCCGCCCGCGCCGAGGGGGCGGCCAAGACCGAGCGCCTCCGCAAGGCCGCGCTCGCCGAGATCAAGGACCGCTTGGACGGAAAGCCTGCGGCCCCGGTCAAGAGCAACGACGCGAAGGCCGCGAAGCCGTCCAAGGCGGCGAAGGCCCCGAAGCCCGCGAAGGAGACCAAGCCTAAGCGCGTCAGCGGCCTCGACGCCGCGGCGCAGGTGATCGCTGGCGCGAAGGTTCCCATGCGGGCCAAGGAGATGATCGCGGAGATGGAGGCCAAGGGCCTGTGGAAGAGCCCCGGCGGCAAGACGCCCGAGGCCACGCTCTACGCCGCGATCATCCGCGAGATCGCCGCCAAGGGTGACAAGGCCCGCTTCAAGAAGCACGACAAGGGCGTCTTCGTCGCCGGGAAGGGGGCTTGACCCATGCTTACCGTCAAGAAGTTGTTCGAGGCGCTCCAGGGGCTCGACCCCAACGCCCAAGTCGTCGTGGGCATCATCAACGGCCCGCGGTTCAACGCGGCCTACGCCGAGGCGCAGGTCTGCGCGACAGCGGAGGTCGATGAGCACCACCGTCTGACGCTGCGGGACGCAGCCGCGCCAGCGCTCTACCTCTGCTGCTACGAGCAGCCGCGCCCGTGGGAAGGCTCGCAGCCCACCATCAACCCCGACGGCACCGCGACCTTGCGGTACGACCCCGAGGACGACAACCCGAGTCCGGGAAGGGGGGACTGACCCATGCCGCCCATCGACCTCGCCACGGTGACGTTCAGCATCGATGACGGCAGACTGGTCGTTCGAGCGACCGCGCGGGGCACGGGCAGGCCCTACCGCCACACCTGCCCGCTCGAGTCCTTCGAGACGGTGGCTCACGAGTTGGACGCGGCCGGATCGCAGGGCCTGACCCGCGTCGATCTGCACGAGCGCACCGGCATCCCCTGGACGCGGATCAACGTCGCGGTCCTGTTCCTCTACGAGCGCTCGATCATCGATCGAACCGGCAGACGGGGCCGCCTCTACGTCCCGGCGTCCGCGACGGTGTTCGAGGACGCCATGACCGAGTATTACGCCCTCAGGGAGGGCGACCAGGACGCCTGAGTCCATCGCTCCCTCCTTCACGCCTCGGCCTTCGCCGGGGCGTTTTCTGCGGCCACGGCGTTCGAGCCCATCCGCTCCGCCTTGCGGCCCGTGAACTTCTCCCACCGCTGCACGATCACATCGCAGTAGAGCGCGTCGAGCTCCATGAGGAACGCCCGCCGCCCGGTCATCTCCGCGCCGATCAGCGTGGAGCCTGAGCCGCCGAAGAGGTCGAGCACGTTCTCACCGGGACGCGAAGAGAACTCGATCGCACGCCGCGCGAGTTCCACGGGCTTCTCCGTGAGGTGGACCATGCTCTGCGGGTTCACCTTCTTGATCGACCAGGTGTCAGGCACGTTGGCCGGGCCGAAGAAGCGATGGGCCGCGCCTTCCTTCCAGCCGTAGAAGCACCACTCGTGGTTGCCCATGAAGTCCTTCCGCGTCAGGACCGGGTGCTCCTTGATCCAGATGATCGCCTGCGTGAAGTAGAGTTCGCAGCGCTTGAGCACCGGCGGGTAGTTGCCGCAGTTGGCGTACCCGCCCCAGATGTAGAACGTGCCGCCGGGGATGAGCACGCGGGTGATGTTGCCGAACCACGCCGCGAGCATCTTGTCGAACGCCTCGTCGCTCAGGAAGTCGTTGGCCAAGGGACGATCCTTGGCGCGGAGCTTCTTGTGCGTCGCGCGGCTCTTCTCCGGGTAGCGGTTGAGGTCGGCGCTCTGCTGGTCGTGCTGGTGAGGGTCGGCCTTGCCGGGCAGCGCGAACGAACTCAGGCCAGCGACGATGGCGTTGTTCGAGCGCGGCTCGACCTTCACGTTGTACGGCGGGTCCGTATTGACCAGGTGGATCGACTGGCCATCGAGAAGACGGTCCAGATCCGCGGGCTTGCTGCTGTCCCCGCACATGAGCCGGTGGTTGCCGAGCACCCAAATATCACCGGGCACCGTGGTTGCGGCGTCGGGCGGCGCGGGCACATCATCCGGATCGGTGAGACCGTCGTTCCCCGCCGGGGCCATGATCGCTGCGAGGTCCTCGCCGCTGAACCCGAGCACGGCGAGGTCGAAATCCACGCCCTTCAGGTCGGCGAGCTCGATGGGGAGGAGTTCCATGTCCCACGAGGTCAGGGACGCGACCTTGTTGTCGGCGATGCGCAGCGCCTTCACCTGGTCCGGCGTCAGGTCCGTCGCGCGGATGGTCGGCACTTCCTTCAGCCCGAGCTTCCGCGCGGCGCGGAGCCGCGTGTGCCCGGCGATGATCACGCCGTCACCGTCGATGAGGATCGGGATCTTGAAGCCGAAGGTCTCGATCGACATGGCAACCGCATCGATCGCGGCGTCGTTGATGGTGCGGGGGTTGCGGTCGTACTCCTTGACCGCGCCGATGGGAAGCATCTCGATGTTCATAGCGATCTCCGTCGTGGGCACCGGCGAGGGCGCGGCGCATGGGCGTCGTGGTGGCCCGCCGCGCACGCGGCAGGTCATGGATCGCTGGTTGGCTGGTTCGCTGAATCGCTCGGGCGTCAGGCCCGTCCGGGGGCGGCACACCGCCCCGATTCCCGCCTACTACGGGCCGCGCCCGTTCGCCACGGGTCCGTCCACGTTGGCCCACGTCGCGTTCTTGGCGGGGCGGCGTACCAACCCCGCCACCGGGCGTCCCCGCGTCCGGACGCGCGAAACAAACTCTGTCGCCAAGCGCGGCTGTTCCCGCGGGCGTATCGGGACCGGTCCCCCCGTCCGGAGGAACCGCTCACCCCTCGGCGGACTCGGAGGCCGTAAGGCTCCCCCGTAGGGCGTGCTGGTGCCGCGCGACGTCGCAACACATCGTGACGAACTCCTCGACCGTGAGCGTCCCCTTGGCGGTGTTGATCTGATGATCGACGGCCCAGACGTTCCCGAGTTCATGCTTGCCTCCCCGCGCCAGCGGCGTGATGTGGTCCAGGGACGCCGTCTCCGGCGTCAGCTCCCTGCCGCTGATCGCGCAGCGGAACTGCTGGCGTTCGACCATCGACATGACCTGCTTGGCCGAGATTTTGCCGACAACGCTCATAGGCTGCCGCTCGCTTGGCTTGGTTGTTGCTGACCGAGTACGACCATCGCTGCCACCCCGATCTTGTCCGCACACGATGCCGGTTCGTGATCTGCTCCATCAACCGGTGGGCGGCGCCGGCCCAATCCCGGGTCTTGTACCTCTCGAAGCGGGCACGTCCGCCCAACGGGTCGCGGTCGTACCACCGTCTGTTGAATGACGACGCGAGCGAGTCCGTCCGCTTCGCCCAGGCATCACGCTTCTGCTTGGCGTAGCGTGCCATCTGGTTCGCTATGCGGGCCGTCGCCTGCCGCCAACGCAGGCGTGCCTCCGCGGCGGCGTCGAGCGGCCCGAGCCTGTCGGCGTTGAAGGCAGCAATGCGGCAGCCGGTCCGGTCGAGCAGCACGATCGTGTTCCCGCGGGCGTAGGCCGCGACCACAAGGCCGCCTGCGGGAACGGCGGAGCCGGGATCGGAAGTACATGATGAAAGAGAGAGATCTTTCAATCTTTCATTACCTCCTTTACGCCCATGCACCTGCGCCCCGCGTGCGCGCGCGGTGAATGGATGAATGATTGAACTATTCGGCTCATGCCAGCACATACCAGACCCTCGGCCGCGTTGCCGTCGATTCCTCTTCCTGCCGCAACTGCTGGGTTTCCAAGAGGTTGTCGATCACTTCCTGCCGCTCACGCTGGGTGAGCCACTGCGTCTTGCGGCAGAGTTCAGTGCGGGAGATCTTTCCACCCGCCTTGCGCACGACCCGGACGACGCGCTTCTGCCGGGCGTCGAAGACGCCGTCGGCGACCCACTCGTGGGCGATGTAGAGCATGCGCCGAGTCAGGTATGACGACAGGTCGCACGCCCAGCGGGCTGCGTCCGCGTCGATCACCGGCTTCTCGGCGTTGGCCGAGCAGGCGTAGATCAACGCCAGGCGGCAGGCCTTCTCCTCCGCGCGAGCCCACAGCGAACGTCCAGCCTCGTCCGGCTTGCCGAGCTCGGCGTCCACCATCGCCGCGAGCGCGTCGAACACCGCGCCTGCTTCTGGCGTGGCCTCGACCACGATCGGCTGGGGGTACTCGGGGGCGAGGTTGCCGCCGGGCTTGAACGATCCCCACCACTCGGCGGCCTGCTTGAGGGATTCGGGAACGCCCGTCGCCTTGGCGCGCTGCCGCGCCGGCGTGTCGGCCGACTCGAACACGAGCAAGCGGGCGATGAACCCGTCGCTCAGGCTGTCGGCGGTGAGCGACTCGAAGAAGTGCTCGGGGACGGTGGTGCCGTAGACGCTGACGCACGGCTGATCGACGACCTTGTTCCGCTTCTTGTCGGCGTAGGCCTTGCCCCGGAAGACCGTGTCTGCGCTGCTGTAGAGCTTCATGAGCGCCGTCAGCACGTTGAACAGGTGAGGTGCCTTCTTGGGGTCGCCGATGGTGCGGAGGAAGCGGCCGAACTCGTCGATCTGGAACAGGATCGCCGGCTCGACCTCCACGGCGGTGATGAGCCCGGCGTCCGACGCTAGGTCCTCGTTCCCCTCGTGCTCGACCATGTCGGCGGCGAAGAGGATGTTCTTGTTGACTTTGCGAGCGTTGTCCTTGCCCGCACCCGAGGGGGCGACGCCGACGCAGTAGACGTTCGTGCGGTTGCCGCGCTCGTCGCGCACCTTGCGGGCCGCGAGCACGGCTTGGAGACAGATTCCGGCCGCGAGCGCCAGGACCGGCTGCGGCCGCGTGGCCGTCGCCAGGTTGTGCGCCACGACCTGCTCGATGAAGCCCGGCACGCGGAGCAGGTGATCGGGGAACGACCCCGGGTCGGGTGGACGCTCCGAGCGGGGCCGCTCGCCAGCGGCGCGCCGGCGCTCGGGATCGAACCCGGAGAGGTCCACACCGCCCATGTCCTCGGGCTTCTCTGCATCGCGCAGCCATCCGTGCGGGCGATCGTGCGGCTTGCTCGCGGCGTCGCGGACCTTGTGACGCAGCTCCTTCTCCGACCACGGCGGTTGGCATCGCGGGTTGTAACGATCGAGCAGCAGCCCGAACGCCGTCTCCGGGTCCAGCCCGAACCCATGCACCATCGCCGTCGCGGCGGCATACGTCTGGCCGTGCCCGCCCGAGCCGGAGATCGCCGGCGGAATGCGGTCGAGGTACGCCACGGCGCGGCGGAGGACGGCGTCGTCGGCTAGGAACGTTCGCGTTCCTAGTGCGGTGGGTTGTGAACGCGGACGTTCCTTGCACCCATGGCGCTGCTCGATAACAGCATTCGCCAGCGCCGTGACCGCCGCACCGAGCGCCTCGACATCCACGACGGCGGGCTCGCCTTCGAGCGGGTCGTACGGCTCCCCGCTGGGATGCATACTTGGGCCGACGACCGTCTGTGCGCCCGTACTCCGGAGTTCGACGATCATCTTCTTGGTGGCCGGGTCCTGATGCTTGCGGGTTTTCGCTCCCTCGCAGACGTACCACCAGTGCGATGATGGTTTGCCGGGCCGACCGGACTTCGCGCCCGTCGGCGGCAGGAACGCCGGCGCGAGCGCCACCGCCTCCTCGCAGTCCAGGTCCACGTCCACGAGCCAGCCGCTGGGCTCTCCCAGCAGCACGCCGATGCTCCCCGTGCCGTTGAAGTGCTGCGGCAGGTCGGCGTCCGCCAGGCGCAGGTCCGTCCACCCCTTGAGCACGGGCACCTTCGTCCCCGCGGGCACAGGGATGGGCGCGTAGCCGCGCGCGAGGTACCACCTCGCCGCGTCGAGCAGGTTTGCCGGGCCGTCGCTCATCGCCTACTCGTCGTCCCCCTTCGACTTGACGCCGGCGCCCATGATCTTGAGCATCTGCGCCGCGTGCTCGCGG
This sequence comes from uncultured Phycisphaeraceae bacterium, assembly GCA_964630785.1. Taxonomy (GTDB): domain Bacteria; phylum Planctomycetota; class Phycisphaerae; order Phycisphaerales; family UBA1924; genus JADLCX01. The sequence goes on from CAZVZG010000052.1 coordinate 6,545, forward strand.
TCCTTCTTGCTCGCGCGGTAATCGAGCAGACGGTCGAGGTCCACAACGGGCTTCACCGCGTACTCGAAGCTGTGCTCGCTCCCGGCCAGCCCCAGGGCGTGCGCGATCGCCTGGGTGCAGCGGCTGGAGCGGTGCGTCCCGGCTGCCGCGAGCAGCAGCGGCACCTCGGCCCGCGTCTGGCCGTGGTACATCAGCCCGCCGACGCTGCGGGCCAGCAGAGATCCGACGCCCTTCGCGTCGTTCTTGTCGATGGGGGCCGAGGCCACGTGCCGCCCCAGCACGCGGCCGTCCTTGTCCGTCTCTTCGATCGTGATCGTGATCATCGTGAACTCCTGGTTCAAAAGGGAATGTCGTCGTCGGGGATGCCGTACGTGGTGCCGACCGGCGCAGGCTGATACTCGGGGAGCCCCTCGTCGCCCTCGAGGCGCGGCGGCTTGTCGCCCAGGCGGTGCGCCACCACCCGTTCGAACTGCTCGCCCGCCTTCTTCTCGACCGTGATATGCAGCGCCGGCGCGAGCGCCCCAGCCCGCGCGAGCTCGACCGCCTCCTCGGTGCCGCCGGGAACAGGCTCGACCGACCGCGCTCGCCACCACGCCTCGGCCTTGGTGCGGGCATATCCGGTGTGGTCGAAGCAGGCCCACTCGCGGAAGTAGTGGTTGAAGCCGACCCGGTACTCGACGCGCATCGTGAGCGGCGCGGCCGGGTCGTTCCGCTTCATGTGGACGTGGTACGTCGTCTCGCTGACATTGTGCTCCTCGCGCGTGCTCTGGCCGCTGAGGATGCCCTCGGTGCTGGCCTGCGCCTCGTGCTTCTGTTTGTTGGGCTCGGGGAACTGGTGTCCGCACTGTGGGCACGTCTGGTAGCCCGCCGCGATGAGCGCGTGGCACTGCGGGCATTCCTTCGCCGGGGCGTCGCCCTCGCCACGATCGTCCGTGGTGACGCGGATGGCATCCACCGGCCCGTGCCGGAGCACGTTGCCGCCGAAGTCCAGCACGAGGCAGTCCGCCTTGCCGGGGTGCAGGCGGAAACCCCGGCCCACCATCTGGTAGTACAGGCCGGGCGACATGGTCGGGCGCACGAGCGCCACGCAGTCGATGTGCGGGGCGTCGAAGCCGGTCGTGAGGACGTTCACGTTGCAGAGGAACTTGAGCGAGCCTGAACGGAACCGGTCGAGGATGCCGCTCCGCACGCCCGTGGGCGTATCGCCGGACACGAACCCGCACTCGACGCCGTGCTTGGCCTTCAGCACCTCCACGATGTGCTGCCCGTGCCGGATGCCCGACGAGAAGATCAGCGTGGCGCTGCGGTCCTTGGTGTGCTCGATGATTTCGCCGCACGCGCCCTCGACCAGCGCATCCTTGTCCATAAGGTCTTCGACCTCGCTGGCGACGAACTCGCCGGCGCGAACGTGCAGGTCGTCGGTGCTGATCTTCTGGAGCCCCGCCTTGGTCCGCAGCGGCGACAGGAAGCCCTGCACGATCAGTTCGCGCACCCCCACCTCGAAGCAGACGTGGTTGAGAATGTTGTGGGGGGACGGGGCGCAGATCGGGCCGGACTTCATGCGGAACGGCGTCGCCGTCAGCCCGATCACCCGCGCCAGCGGGTTCACGACCTTCGCGTCGGCGATGAACTGGCGGTACATCCCCTCGCCGTCGGGCGGGATCAGGTGCGCCTCGTCCACGATGAGCAGGTCCACCGGCCCCAGGTCGCACGCCCGCTGGTAGATGGACTG
>CAZVZG010000053.1:0-7471 GCA_964630785.1 uncultured Phycisphaeraceae bacterium
CCGAATGACTTGCCCTGTACCGAACAGCACTGACAGGGAGACCCAATCGGTTAATATGAGCCAAATAATTCCCGCGAAACTGACACGTAATGCCCTCCCGCATTCCGCCACCGCTTCTCTTTGTTGTAGCATCGCGATTTTAGCGCCATCGCGAAAAAGCTTCTTGATTAAAATGGCCTGCATGGAAATCGACAACAGTTGGCTGATCATCATTAAAGGTATTCGGGTGGCGGCGGCACGAATGCCCGGTGTTACTCCCTCGAGAGCCATCCAAGATACGACTCCGATCGCCAAGCCACACAGCGCCAACCACAGGCTCGGCGGCCAGTGTCGTACTTGAACGGCCCCAAGGCGAAAATAAACGACAGCATCTCGAATCGATGCGGTCACAATGGCTTGATCTGCTCGGGTCAAAGCTCGCTCTCGGAAGAATACCAGTCAATACATCATTTCACGCGCATTAATACTAATTGACGTGATTACTTCAGGTTCAGGTTCAGGTCGCGTTCGTTATGGGACATCGTCGCGCTCACGGCAATAGGGTATATCCAGCACAATAGAGTCGCACCGCTGCGTTACATGTTAACTCCCAGAGTTCGCAGCCGGTAAAGCAACTACTAGCCACGATGAAGCAGACGGCAACGCAACCTGGGAGCCCCCCGGGCGACCCAAGCACGCAACCCGCTATGCATCCTGCAAGGCAAGCCCATCGACATTCACTCTTCTGCCTTGCACAGTCAATGTCTCCGGCTGTGACGCACGCAGTGAAAGTGACACCCGGTGTTGGCCTGCCTGTGCCAAGACAATCCAGGTATTCGTGGAGCGCTCTATTGACGCAGTCCGACGAGGCACCCCCCGAATAGCAGCAACGTGCGCCTGCCGTGGATGCTCGCCTTCCGCACGGACTACTTGGACCAATACCTCGCCGGCTGAGTTCTCCGTCAATCCACGCCGTGCATGCCGGCCCTGTCGTTGGGCCTGGAATCACATGATCGCCTGGATACTCTGGCTGTGCATACTGCCATGACTGTTCCATTTGAGCCGTTGAAAGGTTCATGACACAGCCACCATTCCACGACCGCCGGTCATAGAGCTGCGCAAGATTGGCAGAATCGACGTATCTCGCCGGATCCCTCCTCGTCCACCGCCCGATCGTCGAGTCCAGCACCCGGTGCCGCACATGCCAGAAGCGGGTGTTGGACTTGTTGGGGTTGGCGCCGTCGCCGAGGACGCCGTCGTTGTCGTAGCCCGCGTAGCCGCGGCGGTTGAACGTGCCCGAGTCCGACATCAGCCCGCGCCCGAGCGTGATCTTGGACCCGCTCAGGTCGGCCTTGTCGTACGCGGTCACCGCCCCGTCCAGGTCGGCGTCGGCCCGCACGTCGTAGCCCGTCGCGAGGATCAGCGCGTCGATGTCCTTCTCGTCGTTGACGTCGTAGTCGCCGTCGGAGTCCAGGTCGCCCGCGGGCAGGCCCCAGGGCGTGCCGTAGGAGAGGTACTTGTCGTGCTCCAGCTGCAGGCAATCGCCCGAGGTGTAGTCCACCAGCGCCGACACGTCGGCACGCCAGTTCTGGCAGTAGTAGACACGCTCTTCGAGCGTCCCGTCGCCGGGCTCGGTGAACTTCACCGCCCCGGAGGCGTCGGTCATGTCCCGGTCGCGCAGGATCACGGAAGCAATGTACCCCATCCGCGGCCGGGCCGCAAAGGCGGTTTGGCCCCGCCACCTGTCGCGCCGCACTGCACTGGCGAGTCGCGCCGTGGCAGAGCCGCAGGGCCGGCTCTACTACGCCACCCGCCGCCGTCTTCCGGAGTGATTCACGGGGGTTATCGACCCAGAACAAGCCTTGTGCCCGGGGGCGCATGGGGTATGCTGAGCCCATGCGCACGGCCCTTGTCTGCACGCTTCTGACTCTGGCCCTCCCGGGCGCGGCCCTGGCCCAGACGGGCGCGTGCTGCACCGATTTTTCGTGCGACATCACCACGCAGGCCGTGTGTACGGGGCCGTGGTTTGAGGGCACGGCGTGCTCGCCGGACCCATGCCCGCAGATGACGGCCGCGTGTTGCCGCGGCGGGGAGTGCAGCATCGCGGTCAGTTTCGAGTGCGTGACGCTCGGCGGGTTTCCGGCCGGGCCGACCTGCTTGCCCCACATCTGCGAGTTTGTCGCGTGCTGCGAACCGAGCGGTGAGTGCGTCGTGCTCTCGCTGGCCTTTTGTGTGCGGCCCCGGGTGCTCGCGTCGGGCGTGTGCGGGCCCGGGGCGTGCCCGATCGGTGCTTGCTGCGGCGGCGACAACTCCTGCGAGATCACTCTGTCGGACAACTGCAACCCGGCCTGGTTTCCCGGCGAGACGTGCTCGCAGGCGACCTGCTTGAACGGCGCCTGCTGCGACGGAAGCCGATGCAACGTCCGCTTTGAGGGCACCTGCCGCGGCGCGGGCCGCCATTACGCGGGTGTGGGCACCACTTGCCTCATGGCCGACGGAGCCCAGACCTGCTGCCGGGCCGACTTTAACCAGAACGGCGAGTTGAGCGTGCAGGACATCTTTGAATTTCTCGCGGCCTACTTTTCCAACCGCTCCGAGGCCGACATCAACGGCAGTTTCACGAACACCGTCCAGGACATCTTCGACTTCCTCGCGGCGTATTTCGCGGGATGCACGTAACCCGCAATCGGGCGTGAGGCCGGAACGGGCCGGACGTGCCGCGGCGCGCGGGGTGGTGCGCCATGCGGCCCGTCACCCCCAGACTTCAATCCGCTCAACCCAGTTCTGCGGCGTCGTGAGCCCTGCGCTCTCCAGCACCCGCTGCAGGCCGCGGATGTCGGACTCGTCGAACGCGCCGATCTCGTAGCTGTCAAGATCCAACACGCCCCGGCAAGTACCGTCGGGTTCGAGCAGGGGCAGCACGGCCTCGGACCGGTCACGCGGATCGCAGGCGATGTAGCCTTCGCCGAGCGCTCGCACGTCGCGGACGATCATCGGGCGCGCCGACAGGCAGCAGCGGCCGCACGCGCCGTGCAGGGCGATGGGCGAGCAGGCGGGCTTGTCGCGGCGGGGGCCGAGGATCATCTCCCCGCCGCGCTCGTCGTCGTGGGCGAGCAGGTAGAAGCCCAGCCAAGACACGCCGCGGGGCGAGAGTTCGGGCCAGAGGGCATCGACCACCGCCCGCATGCGCTGCTCGCGATCGCCGACGGCGCGGAGCGATGCGATCACACGCGAGTAGTCGCGTGCGGCGGATGCGGGCGGGTTGCGGCCGGTCTGCATGATGCAAGCGTATCGCCCCCCCTAACCCCCCACTACCCTCCGCCCGTGGCCGAAGCGGTGGACATCGCGGTCGTGGGGGCGGGCGCGGCCGGGCTCATGGCCGCGATCTGGGCCGGGCGGACGTGCCGCGATGACGGGCGGGCGGCGCGGATCGTCGCCCTCGACGGGGCCAGGAGCCTCGGCGCCAAGATCCTCGTCGCGGGAGGCGGACGCTGCAACGTGACGCACCACGCCGTTGACGAGTCGGCCTACGCCTGCGGCCCGGGCACCTCGCGCCGCGCCATCCGCAACGTGCTGCGAAGTTTCGGTGTGGACAGAACCGTGGCGTTCTTTGCGGAACTTGGCGTCACGCTCAAGCGCGAGGAGACGGGCAAGCTCTTCCCGACCACCGACCGCGCCCGCACCGTGCTGGATGCCCTGCTCGCGGCGGCTCGCGATGCGGGCGTGGAACTGCGGCACCCGTGGCGGGTCGATCAAGTGACAAAGACCGCCGAAGGCTTTTTGATCGAACCGGCCGCGATCACACTGGCGGAACCGATCCGCGCTCGCCGCGTCGTCCTGGCCTGTGGCGGGATGGCCCTGCCGCGCTCGGGCTCGGACGGGCACGGCTACACGATCGCCCGGTCGCTCGGCCACAGCATCACCGAGCCGGTGTTCCCCGCGCTTGTGCCGCTGTTGCTCGATCCGGAGCGCTCGTTCCTGCCCTCGCTCTCGGGCCTCACACGCACCGCGACACTCTCGCTCTGGTCGGGCACGGGCAAGAAGCTGGTCGAGTTCACCAACTCGATGCTCTGCACGCATTTCGGGCTCTCGGGCCCGGCCGTGCTGGACATCAGCCGATATTTCCTCGGCGTGCGCCGGCACGACCCGCTGGCCGAACTCACGATCAACTGGATGCCGCCCCAGACGTTCGAGACGCTCGACGGCGCGCTCACGCCGGGCGGGGGAACGGGAACGCGGGCCCGCACCGCGCTGCGGGTGCTGACCGAGGACCTCCCCGATCCGCTCCCGGAACGACTGGCGCGGGCCCTGTGCGGATCGGTCGGCATCGACCCCGCGATCGGCCTGGATCAACTCAAGCGAGACGTTCGCCGCGCGCTGGCTCGCGCCCTCGTGCGCACGTCGCTGCCGGTCACCGGCGATCGCGGCTTCACCCACGCGGAGGTCACCGCCGGCGGCGTGCCGCTGTGCGAGCTCGTCCTGGAGAGCATGGAGTCGCGGGTCTGCCCGGGCCTGCACGTCTGCGGCGAGGTTTGCGACGTGGACGGGCGCATCGGCGGGTTCAACTTTCAGTGGGCATGGGCGAGCGGGTACGCGGCGGGGTGCGCGGCCGCGGCGGAGGCGCGGGGCGATGCGTGATGGCTCGCTCGCTCTCGCACCGTTTGGCCGCCCAGGGCGGCGTCCAAACTGTGGCACCCGGGTTTGTGCCCACCTCGCCGTTCCGCCCCGCGACTTACCATCGGCACACGCCAACCCACGGACCCCTCATGCTCAGCACCCGACCATCCGGACCCCCGCTCCAAGCCATCGCGGCCTGCGCACTGGTCGTCACGCTCTTGCTCGGCGGCATGGCGAACGCCCAGCCCGCCCGCGACGGATCGGCCCCGGCGCACATCGTGACCGATCGGGCGCGAATGGAGCGCGTCGAGGTTCGGCGCGAGGTACACGGCGAACTTCGTGCCGCGCTGCGCTCTAGTGTCGCCTCGCAACAGGCCGGGCTGGTGGTCCAGCTCGTCTACGAACCGGGCGATCGGGTTGAGGCGGGGAAGGTGATCGCCAAACTGGACGACCGGGCCGCGCGGCTGCTGGTGGCCCAGGCGGAGGCGAGCCTCGCCTCACACCGCGCGCTGGTGACCGAGCGGCAGGCCCTCGCCGACAAGGCCCGGAGTTACGCCGAGCGCTGCGAAGCGGCGTTCAAAGCCTCGGGCGCCACGCAGTCGGACGTCGACAACGCCCGCACGGCCTTGGCCGAGTCCGAAGCGCGGCTTGCGCAGGCCCAGGCCGACGCCGCCTGGGCGGATGCGGCCGTGTCGCTCGCCCGCAAGCAGCTCGGCGACCTGACCATCCGCGCACCGTTCTCGGGCACCGTCGCGGCCAATCGCACCGCAACCGGCCAATGGCTCGACGAGGGAGGCGCCGTCATCGACCTGATCGCCCTCGACAGCATCGATGCCTGGCTCGACGTGCCGCAGGAGCTTGTTGATCGCTTGCGCCCCAAATCAGGCGCGGCCACCATCCAGTTGATCGTTCCGACCCTCAATATGGCGATAGGCAACAAAGCCGCCGATCGGCCGGCGAACGTGACGGAAGCTCCGATCGCGGGTATCGTGCCGGTCGCCGACCCGACTTCTCGCCTGTTCCCCGTCCGTGTGCGGATCGACAACAAGGACGGGCGCCTCCGACCGGGCATGAGCGTCATCGGACTGGTTCCGTCGGGCTCGACGGCGAACGCCCTGACCTTGAGCCGGGACGCCGTGCTGTTCAACGGGTCCGAGCTGTTTGTGTATTACGACAAGGGCGGCGCGGCGGCCGTGGCGACCGTGTCCATCCTGTGCGCTTTGGGCGATCGGTTGGCGGTGAGTGCCCCGCTCCTGAGCGATGGGACAGGGGTGATCGTGGGCGGATATGAGAACCTCGCTCCGGGCCAACCCCTGACGACGTCCGGCCGCCCAACGCCGGCCGGGTCGGAGGCCGCCGCGGCAAGTCCCGCCCCCTGACCGCCCCATGTCTCTCCCTGCGGAGGGAGGTCGTCGGGACCCGCTGGCCGATAAGCCCGCGCAAGGCGAGCAAGATCGCGGAACTCTGTTCGTATTCAATTGCGTATCGCCGATGGGTTCGGGGAACAAACCGCCGATCTGGGCGTCAGATTGGGCACGCCGGTACCGACCGTCCCCCCACTCCCACGCCGCCGGGGGAACGAACCAAGAATGAACCGGCATCCCACGGACAGCGGACGGCCGCACGGAGACACGCGATGACCACCCCACGCCTCGCCCTCTCGATCGCTCTGGTTGCCGGTTTGGTAGCGAACGGCGCCGCTTCGGCGCAGTCCACGCCTTCGAACACCACCGGCGCAACCGCGGCCACGACCGGCCCGAGTTTCCGCACCACCGGCGACGCACGGCGCGACACGATCATGCGCATGTCCCGGCGCATGTCGCTGGAGGTGACCGACTCGCGCCTCGAAGACATCATGACCTTTATCAAGGAGTTCACGCAGGCCGACCTCGAGGTTGTGTGGCAGGGCCAGAGCGACAACTCACCCGGCCTCGACAAGGACAAGCGCCTCACGCTGAACATCAAGGACCGGCCCGCGTTGGCCGTGCTCGAAGCCGTGCTTGAGAAGGCCAAAAGCGACTTTGGCTCCGGCAACACCTGGCAGATGACCCCGTACGGCGCGATGCAGGTCGGCCCGAAGGAAGCGCTCAACAAGGACCGACGCGTCGAGACCTACGACATCAGCGACCTCCTCACCGTCCTCCCCCGCTACACCGACGTGCCGGAGATCGATCTCAACTCCGTGCTCCAGCAGAGCCAGGGCGGTGGCGGCGGGCAATCGCCGTTCCAGGACACCAACGCCAACCAGAACCAGGACACCCGCTCGCGGGCCGATCGCGCCCGTGAGGTGATCGACATCCTCATCAGCAACGTCGAGCCCGACCAGTGGACCGACAACGGCGGCGAGGCGGCCACCATCCGCTTCTACGGCGGCACACTCATCGTCAACGCGCCCGACTATGTGCACCGCCAGATCAACGGCTACCCGTACTGGCCCTCGTACACCGTCGCCAACAACGCCAAGGGCCACCGCTACCTCACGCTCAACGCCGACACCGGCGCCTCCAAAGTTGATGGCTTCGCCAACTCGCCGGTAACCGCGATCGTCGGCGGCCGCCCCATCAGCAGCGGCGGCGGAGGCGGCGGGCTCAAGGTTCCACCCGGCGGCGGTGGTTCTGGCGGGAGTGGCGGGGGCGGAGGCAAGTAGCAAGCGACCGTCGGCCGCGAGCAATCACACCGACTCTCATCCGCCGCCCCGGAGCCCGTGCCGGGGTGGTGGTGCTTTTGCGCTGGGCGCCTTCCGCGTCTCTTGCGCGATTGATGCTTCGTGTGCAACCCGTGAATGTCTGCCCTCCCCCCGCCCCCCGCCCCCCGCCCTCTGAACCTTTTGCGCTAGGCGCTTGTTCGCCCACCAAAACCGGGCGCTGGCGCGGGT
>CAZVZG010000054.1:0-6384 GCA_964630785.1 uncultured Phycisphaeraceae bacterium
GCGCGCCACAGCACGTGGTCCGCCTCCCCTCCTTCCTGCCAACTAGCCACCCCCCCCCCCCCCCCCCCCCCCCCCACCTCGGCTGTCAAGGCCGTTTCAAGAAAAACATCAAAATATTTCTTGCTAACGGTCGAGTAGTTCAATCAGGGGTTCCGCGTGCGTACGTGGTGACGATCCGTCCGGTCACTATTGAACCGCACTAATGATTCCACCGCTGCTGGCCTGAAGTGTGCGTCAACGCCTGAAAAGCAATGGCACAATGCCCGTGCTCAAGTCCGTCGCGTACCATCCCCCACCATGGCCATCATCGTCCTCCAGCACACCCACTCCGAAGGCCCCGGCCGCCTGGGCCTCACGCTGCGCGACCACGGCACGCGGATGGATGTCCGCCGGCTCGACCTCCCCATCGGCGCGCCCGCGGCCGGGGGCATCGGGCCGCGCAACCGGCACGTCCCGGTCGATTTCGACGACGTGGGCGGCGTCATCACGCTCGGCGGCGGCATGATGGTCGGCGACCCGTTGCCGTGGATGCAGCCCGAGTTGGAGTTCCTCGCCGAGGCGCACAAGCGCCGCCTGCCGCTCATCGGCATCTGCCTTGGCGCCCAGATGATCGCCAAGGCGCTCGGCGGCGAGGTCGGCCCGATGGGCAACCCTCCCGGTCCCGAGTGGGGCATGGGCGAGGTGAAGCAGCACCCGGCCGCCAACACCGACATCATCCTCGCGGGCATCCCGTGGACGACCCGGCAGTTCCACGCGCACGGGTGGGAGGTCAAGGCCCCGCCGCCGGGCGCGCAGGTGCTGCAGTTCTCCGACAAGTGCAAGGTGCAGTCGTTCCGCGCGGGGATGCGTACGTACGGGTTCCAATACCACCCCGAGTGCGACCTGCCGATGATCGGCGACCTGCTCCACGGCGGGTGTGCGCAGATGGCCGCGTCGGGCCTCGACCCCGAGCGCGGCCTGGCCGACGCCCGCGAGCGGTACGCGTCCTACGCGCGGGTCAACGACCGCCTTTGCGTGAACCTCGCGGCGTTCATGTTCCCGGTGGGGCGACGGATTTCGGCATAGGCATGGTCCCGAAGCTCTGTGAGTTGGCCACGCCCCGCGATCCGTGCGCGGGCAAGCCCGACTCCGCGTACCGTGCATGAGAAGCCCACGCAGCGCACCACCATGCCCACGTTCAAAGTCGCAGTACCCTCCGACTATCTCCTGGCACGGGACTATTGCTCGTACGGCTATTTCGTGCTCGAGCCCAACCGCTGGGACCACTCCCGCCGGTTCTTCACGACCACGCTCGACCTCGACGGTGGGGCGGTGACGCTGCGGGTCACGCAGGGGCCCGCCGGCGCGGACCTCTCCCAGCCCGCCGCACCCACACTTTACGACCCGAGCGACCGCGGCCCGGGCGTGCCCGGAACGCCGCTGAGCGTCCGCGCCGACCGCGAACTCACCGCCCCCGAGCGTGCCGCGGCCAAGGCCGCGCTGGCCCACGTCCTGCGCCTCGACGAGTCGGCCGAGCACATCGCCGGGTTTCATGCGATCGATCCGCGCTTCGCCCAATCCGGGCGCGGCCGCCTGATGCGATCGCCCACGCTCTTTGAGGATATCGTCAAGACGGTCACCAGTTGCAACGTCACCTGGCCGAGCACGGTCATCATGAACCGCAAGCTCTGCCGCGTCTTCGGGCGACGGTCCGCCTCCGGCGGGTACGCGTTCCCGACGGCCGCCAAGCTCGCCCGCGCCCGGCCGGGCGCGCTGCGGGCGCGTTCCGGTGTTGGTTACCGCGACGCCCGCATCGTGGAACTGGCCAAACTCTTCACCAAGGGGCGGGGGCCGCGGGGGAGCGACATGCCCTCGCCCGCCTGGATCGCCGACCCCGCCGTGAACGATGACGACTTGTTCGAGGGCTTGCTGGAACTCCCCGGGATCGGCCCCTACGCCGCGGCCAACATCATGCAGCTCCTGGGTCGCTATTCGCGCCTGCCCCTCGACACCGAGAGCATCCGGCACGGGCGCACGGTGCTCGGTTTCACAGGCACGGGGGCGCAGGTGATGAAGCGGGTGCACCGCCACTTCGAGGCCTTCGGCGAGCACCGCTTCCGCTCGTACTGGTTCGAGCTGTGGCGGTATTACGAGGCCCGTCGCGGCCCTTCGTGGACGTGGGAGCGCGACACCACGGGCACGAGTTTCACCGCCTCGAAACTCAAAGAGCCGCCTGCGATGCCAGCCGCTCGCTCGACGAAGTCGCCGGGCCGGCGTTGACGGCCGTCGGCGGGGCGATCACAAACCGCACAACGCACTCCACGCCCGAGGGAAGAAACTTCAGGTCGGTGGTCCCGCCGAGCTCGTGCGGCACCATCGTCCGGATGAGCGATACGCCGAAGCCCTCGCGGGGCGAGCCGGGCACGGGCGGTCCACCGTGCTCTCGCCAGCCAATCTCCACGGCCGCGGCGCCGTTGACGATGCGCCGCCAGGTCACCTCGACGTGCCCCCCGGGTGTCGAGAGCGCGCCGTGCCGGGCCGCGTTGGCGGCCAGTTCGTAGTAGACCATGCACAGCGGCGTGCTGGCCCGGGCGGGGATGCTCACCGCGTCGCCCGAGAGGTGCACGGGCGGGTGTTCGCCACGGACGAACGGCTCGAGTACGGCGGAGAGGAACTCGCCCAGGTCGGCGTTGGTCCAGCGGTTGTTGGCCAGCACACTGTGGGCGCGGGAGAGCGCGCGGATGCGTTCGCCGAAGACGGCGTTGAACTCGTGCAAGCTCTCGGCGCCGCGCGCGGTGCTGTCGGCGAGCGAGAGCACCTGCGCCAGCGTGTTGCGCACGCGGTGGTCCAGCTCACGCACAAGCAGCCGCTGCTGAGACTCCAGTTCTTCACGCTGGGCGATCTCCCCCACAAGTGTCTCATTGGCCGCGCGGAACGCGGCCGCACGCACGAATCCCACCCGGGCCAGCAGAAGCGCCGCCGCGACCAGGCTCGCGACCACCGCCAGCACCGCGACCACCGGCCACACCGGCTGCTCGGGCGCGCGAGCCCCGCCCAGCGGCGTCGCGGCGTAGATCCAGCCGAGCAGCACCAGCGCGAAGATCGTGGCCGCCACCGGCATCACCAACACCGCGTGCACGAGGGCCCCCGGTCGGGGCGACCGGGTCGGCCAGTTTGCGCCCAGCACGGCCCACGACGCGACCAGCAGCCCCAGGGCCGTGTGGACCGCCATGTTCGTTCCGCCCGTGTTCGGCAGACGGAAACCCGAGGCGTAGCCGATGAGACCCGCCGACGTGAGCACCTGCACGCACGCGCTGACCGTGAAGACAAGCATCAGCGCCCACACCCGCCTGCGCGAGTGCTCCTGAACCAGCATCGCCAGCGAGAGCGCGACAAACGACGCGCTGGTGTAGACCGAGATGCGCCCCGGAATCTCGCCCTCGCGGTGTGTGAACGGGCGCACGAACAGCGTGTCCACGCCCAGCGAGACACCCAGCGCAAACTGAGCCAGCTCCGCCCCCGAGAGCAGCAGGCACGCGCCGGTTGCGAGCATCGACGCTGCGGCCTTGCGGTTCGCCCACAGCACGATCGACAACCCGAGCAGGGCGAAGCACAGCGCGCTGTTGAACTTCATCGCCGCCAGGTCCGGGTGCACTTGGACCAGCCGCGTCGAGTGCACGATCCAGCCGTAGCACACGAGCCCGCCCAGCAGCAGCAGGGCGACCCCGCCCAGTCCCACCCCGGCCCGCCAACCCTGCTCAGTTCGGTCGTGCGGCATGACTGCGTCTCCCGTTCAGGAGCGCAGTCGGGGCGCGTCCGACTCCAGTATGCCGCGCCGAGCCTCAGCGTTCAATAGGGTGGCCGACCGCCGCGACGGGCGAGACTTTCACCGCGACGCCGTTCTCCCGCGTCGGTCCGACCACCGCGGCCCGGTAGTCCTGCATCGCCCGCACCCCCCAGTCCCGGTTGCGCAGGGCGGCGATGGCGTCGACCGCCGCTCGGGCGCCGGTGGTCGTGGTCATCATGCAGACCCCGTAGCGGACGGTGGCGGCCCGGATCCGCCCTTCGTCGGTCTGCCACCCGGTCTTGGTCGGGGTGTTGATGACCAGCTTGATCGTGCCGTCGGCCATGAGGTCGATCACGTTGGGCCGGGCGCCCGCGCCGATCTTCTGCAGAATCGTGCTCGTGATGCCCTGCTGTTGCAGGTGCTGGGCCGTGCCGCCGGTGGCGTAGATGCTGAAGCCGAGCTTCTGCAGCAGACGGGCGGGCTCGGTGATGCGGGGCCGGTCCTGCTCGCGCACGGAGATGAACACGCCGCCCTCGGTGGGCAGCGAGGCGCCCGCGCCCATCTGCGACTTGGCGAAGGCCAGCGGCATGGAAGCGTCGATGCCCATGACCTCGCCCGTCGATCGCATCTCCGGGCCGAGCACGACGTCGACGCCGGGGAACTTGTTGAACGGGAAGACCGACTCTTTGACCGCGTAGGCCGGCGGGGGAGGCTGCACGCCGCACGCGCCGTTGACCACCAGCGGCGATTCGTGGGCGCCCAGCTCGGCCAGGCCCTTGCCCATCATCACCTTGGCGGCGATGCGGGCCCACGGCGTGTGCGTGGCCTTGCCCACGAACGGCACCGTGCGGCTGGCGCGGGGGTTGACCTCAAGGATGTAGATGTCGTCGCGGTTGCCGGACGGGTCCGACGCGTCGCGCTTGATGGCCAGTTGCAGGTTCATCAGACCGCGCACGCGCAGCTCGCGGGCCAGCGTGCGCCCGATCTCCTTGATCTTGCCCACCACCGCCGGCGGCAGCGACCACGGCGGGAGCGTGCAGGCCGAATCGCCGGAGTGGATGCCCGCCTGCTCGATGTGCTCCATGACGCCGCAGACGATCGCGGAGGGAGAACCGCGCTGAGCTTTCGACCGCGCGTCCGGGTCTGTCGGCTCGAAATCCGCGACGACGTCGACGTCCACCTCGGTCGCGTCGTCGAGAAAGCGATCGATGAGGACCGGCGCGCCGTCGAGTTCGGAGATGTTCACAGCGCTGGTCATGTAGTGCCGGAGTGACTTCTCGTCCGAGCAGATCTCCATGCCGCGCCCGCCGAGGACGTAACTCGGACGAACCAGCACGGGGTAGCCGATGCGCTCGGCGATCTTCACCGCTTCGTCGAGCGAACGGGCGATGCCCGAGGGCGGCTTGGACAGGTTGAGCCGACTCAGCAGCGCGTCGAACCGGTCGCGGTCCTCGGCGAGGTCGATGGAATCGACGCTGGTGCCGATGATCGGCGCTCCCGCGGCCACCAGACCCTTGGCCAGGTTCAGCGGCGTCTGACCGCCGAACTGCACGATCAACCCCTTCACCTTCCCGAAGGGAGCCCCGAGCGCAAGCTCGGGGGTTTCGCCCGCAACACGCCCGGCGCTCGCGTTCGGCGCGGCGGCGCTTGCACCGGTTGCCTCCGCGGCCGAGCCGGACCCTGAGCTTGCGCTCAGGGCTCCCCCGTTCAAGCGCTCGACGACGTTCAGCACATCCTCCAGCGTCAGCGGCTCAAAGAAGAGCAGATCGCTGGTGTCGTAGTCGGTGGACACCGTCTCAGGGTTCGAGTTGATCATCACGCTCTCGAAGCCCAGCTCTCGGGCCGCGAACGAGGCGTGGACGCAGCAGTAATCGAACTCGATCCCCTGCCCGATGCGGTTGGGCCCGCCGCCGAGGATGATCACCTTCTGCTTGTCGCTGACGCGGACCTCGTCCTCCGCGCCCTTGATCCCCTGATCCCTCGACGCCCCGGTCCCCTTCTCGTACGTCGAGTAGTAGTACGGCGTGATCGCCTCGAACTCGGCCGCGCACGTGTCCACCAGTTTGTACACCGGTTCGACGCCCAGGCCCTTGCGCCGAGCCCGCACGCTCAGGATCGTCCGCGGGTTGATCGCGCCCAGGTACAGGTACGCGAGCTGCGCATCGCTGTAACCCAGCCGCTTGGCCTCGAACATCACCTCACGCGGCACGTCCTCCAATCGCGAGAACCCGCACAGCACGTCCTCGAACTCCACCAGCCGGCGGACCTGGTCGAGGAAGAACGGGTCGATCTTCGAGAGGCCGAAGATCCGCTCGTCGCTCCACCCCATCTTCATCGCGTAACGGATGTAGTACAGCCGCCCCTGGCTGGGCACGGCCAGCTTCCGCGTGAGCTTTTCTTCTTCGATGGGCCACTCAACCCCCGATCCCCCGCTCCCTTGATCCCCCGATCCCTCGACCCCTCGATCCCTTCTCCAGCCCTCCAGCCACGCGTCCTGCTTGTCCAGCCCGAGCCCGAACCGCTTGACCTCCATCGAGCGGATCGCCTTCTGAAGACTCTCGACGAACGTGCGCCCGATGGCCATCGCCTCGCCCACGCTCTTCATCTGCGTGGTCAGG